>CAWAGN010000008.1:0-185466 GCA_963781545.1 uncultured Actinomycetota bacterium | reverse complement strand
TGACACGGAAGAGGTCACTGGTTCAAACCCAGTATCGCCCACCAGAAACATGCAGGTCAGAGGCCCATTCCTGGGGTCTCTTTCCGTTTCAGGGAACAAATGGGGAACAAGAGTCAGCCACATTGGGCCGCTCCTGACCCGCTGGTGACATGTCGAAAAGTCTCATCGCCAGTTGCCGACTGGTCGGGAGTCGATGAACCGCTCGATCGAGTCGACCTTAGATCCGCAGCGTCTTGCGGTCGAGCCGAACGCTTCGAGCTGGTCGTCGGAGATGTAGCGGCGGACTGTGCGGGTCGAGACGGTGAGTGTGTCGGCCGCGTCGCCGATCAAGACGAGGCGTCGGGTGGTGGTGGCAACCATAGTGATCACCTTGGGTGATGGCGCCCCTGTTGGCCGCCCTCACTCCCCCAAGGCACGAACACGGCGACGAGTGGCCAAGCGTGTTCATCCTGCGCCCCAGACTCCCTGATCGGGATCCGCCCGACTTTGCCGAGATCAGTGCGCTGTGGTCGTGGACGCGCGCCGGGCTGTGGTGACCAAGACTCTTGGTCAACCGAAGAACGCGGCTTCGACGGTCGACGGCCAAAGGCACAGCAGTCGCCCCCCATTGGGACCGGTCCGAAAACCGTGGACGGCGCCCGGAGGGATGAAGACAAAGGTGCCTGGTCCGATGCCTTCGGCCGGGTCAGAGTCTGTGTAGAAGGTGTAGAGCCCCTCTAGCACGTAGAACGCCTCGGCCTCGTCGTGGACGTGAGGCGGATTGTCGAAGTGCGGCTCCTGCCACGCCTCGCCGAGCGCCCAGTGCCCTCCGGTTTCGGTCCGGGCGGCCTTGCGGGTGATGTGTGCTCTCAACTCGCCCATGGGCAAAATGATGCTGTCTCCTTCGGCCGGACCACGCAGGATGACTTTCGGTGCGTCCGGCTCGTCCATGCTCAACTCTCCATCGAATGGCGATCAATCAGACCAAGCATGACCCTGATCCGTTCGCGACGCGAGATTTCTTCGCCCTACTCCGCCGGGTCGTCGACTGCCACTCAGCTCAGGCGTCCGGATCTGCCGCATGTCCGGGTGGCCGCAGCGCACGCTGTCTGCGGCAAGACCGGATGCATCAGGCAGAACACGAGACCTCGCCTCGGTGATCGCGGCATGCTGATGTCCCAGTGATCAACGGAGGTGCCATCGTGTTCGCACGAATCGCAGTCTGGGAGCCCATGCCCGACGATGATCGCCAGTGGGTGATCGACGCCGCCAAGTCCGTCCCAGGCGTACTGAACGCCTACCACGTGGTCGACGACGCGACTGGAAACGGTCTGTCGATCGCCTTCTTTCAGGATGACGTGGACGTTGCCCAGGTCAAGGGGGCGATTGCTCAGGAGGCCGTCGCGATCGGATGGAACGACGTACCTCGACCGACCCCCTCCTCCGAGACGATCTACCGGGTCCTTCGCAGCGGCTGAGCCGCACTGTTTTCGGCAGAGTCGGACGCTGTCTACGCGGCAGTCTCTCCCCCAGGTAGCTACCGCCCGCCGTGGCGCGAAGCCCCAGGCGTCGGGCGTTCTCAACCGGGGACATCCGTATTTGATGCGGCTCCTCACCTCCCGCCTCCTTAAGTCCCATCACTCCATCCCTGACCACCACTTCCTCTGCCCCGCCCACCGTCACCGCTCTCCCCCACCCTGGTTCGCACACCTGCGCCATCGCGGTCCACGAGCCCTTCGACCTCCGCCAGCCATCGAGCTGTGGAAGCGTCCCAACGGATCGCTCCGCTCACGTGGTGCACAGGGTGTGTAGGCACGTTGTGTGAGCCTTCTGCTCGGCGGTCCTCGCCGGCGAAACGTGGGTGTGATCAAGGCAAGCTGCGGGGATCGCTGGGCCCGGTCGCGTGCCTGGAATCCTCCATTGGCTGGAAGGATGCGGTCATGGGCGATGTACGCCGTTCCTCTCCCGAGCCGCCTTGGGGCGGGCCTCAGGTCGTGCACACGCCCGGAATGGCCGACGACCTGATGCGGGAGATCGCGCCGCTGCTCGCCGAGGACGGCATCGACCTGGACGATCCTGCGTCGATCCCCGACCAGGAGAGGCTGCAGCGGGCGCTTGACCGCGCGATCGAGCGGCGCAACGTCGCCCTGTTCACGCCGGTCGGGGAAGCTCGCAGCGTTGCGCTGACCACGCTGCGGTTGTACGTCGAGGCGATCGCGTCCGATCAGACCGAGCTCGCTGGCGGGATCCTCGCGACTGCACAGCCGGAGCCGGCCGATGACTCGATCGCGAGTGTCGCCGGCACGATCGGCGTTGCCCTGGACTTGCTCGACACGATCCTGAGCGGCAGGCACCCCGAATCTCCCGCCGGCCTCGGTGGGAAGGTCCGACTACCGAAGGGCCACTGGGTCGGTGAACGCGCCGCGCGCGACATACTCGACCTGGCTCGCAGGGGTCGCTCGTTCGATGCCCTCGGCGCCTTGATCACCAAGCAAGGCAGCCCGGCCGTCCAGTCGGGGGCCGCCCTTGCGCTCGCTGCCCTGTTGCAGGCGTGGTCGGCCCTGGCCGGAACGCCGGTCGACCAGATCACACCATCGGTGTTCCGGTAGGTCACCCGAGCCACGTTCTTGGCATTCGAGCCTCACATCAGTGGCCGGCAGAGAGAATTCTCGAAATCGCGTTCGCTGTGTGAGGCAGCCGGTGAGCGTGTCGGTGAGGCCGCCGTCGCAGGCTGGGCAGTCCCAGCACCGGAAAGGCTGTCCCATGACGGTTCAGAACAAGACCCGGCCACCTCGTCGGCTGCTCACGATCGAGGAGGCGGCGGCATACACGTCGCTGTCGACGAGGACCATACGCCGCCGCATTGCAGACGGCGCCCTGCCGGCGTTTCGGGTGGGACCGCGGAGCATCAGGGTCCGCCCCGAGCATCTGGAGCAGCTGCTGCGTCCCATCCCCAACGCTCGGTCGTGGCGATGAGCCGACCGACCGCGATGACGTGCCCGAGGTGCAAGGCGACCTTCCGGCCGAAGGCAACTGGTCGGCTGCCCAGGTGGTGCTCGGCTCAATGCCGGCGTCGCGCATGGGATCAGAAGCGGGCTGCGGAGTCCGGGCTGGTCGCGGTGGAGGTTGTCCGCGAGACCGTCGTCAAGCACCGCGGCCGCGACCGTCAGCCGCGCAGGACGGAGTGGGCGGAACTACTCGAGCAACTGGCTCGCCAGCTCGACGACGGGCGCGTGTACGACCGCGACCTTCCCGAGATCCGGGCCGCGCTCCAGGTGGTCGTGGAGTCGTCCAGGCGGCGGCGTGGTCCTCGGGCGCCGAGGCGACGGCGAACACGCGCTTACGCCCCGTGGGAGATCTACAGGTGACGGGAAGACCAAGAGCTGGCGTGCGGCTACGCCCCGACGCTGAGAGCGAACACCTCGCCAGGGTCAGCCGCCTCGGCGGAGCTTCTCTCAGCCGGGGGCAGCACAAGCTGGATCTGTGCGCCGAGCGCGTCGGCGAGCTTGAGCAACGTCGGAACTGTCGGCGCGATCTGTCCGCGCTCGATCCTGCTGATGTCCGCTTGGGCGATGCCGCTCAGCTCCGCGAGGTCCGACTGCCGAAGGTGGCGGGCCTTGCGCGCGGAGTAGATCACCTGCCCGAAGGCGTAGGTAGCACGGAAGATGCGCTCTGCCTCGCGGCCCTCAGGACCCATGGTGGCGCGACGCTCGCGCATGTACTCATCGAAGGTCTTGGCCATGATCACTCCTCTCATTCACGAGTGTATGGGCAGAAACCCATACGAACAATCGACTCAGCGCTTCCGCTTCGCCTTCCGCGCCTCGGCGGCGCGCCACGCCCGCAGTCGCTTGTGGGCCTCTTGGATCTCGCGGTTCTGGCGGCGCGGACTGTCGTCCTTGCCCTTGTCATAGCCGTGCAGCAGGAGGATCACCTTCTGCCCATGGAAGTGGACGAACAGCCGAAGCAGCAGTTTCGCCGGCTTGGCCGGAGGTTGCGCTCCAGAATCCGTGTACAGCGACCTGATCGTGGCCTCATCGTGCCGAACTCGGAACTCACACAGGCCCTCACCCAACGCCTTGAGCCACGGGGTGCTGGCGAGGTCGAGCCCCCGCTTCGCGAGCACTTCCTCGATCGCAGCAGCCAAGGCCCCGATCTGGACGTCTCCCAGGCCGTCCATCCAGACCTCCACCGGACGCTTGCCGTTGGCGTCCTCGTAGAACTCGATGGTCCAGGTGGTCACTGGTCAACCCTCACATCCGGCTCCGACACCAAGGCCGACAGCCGCCGGGCGATCTCAGCGTCGCGGTCGGCGGCAGCGTGCTGGTACCGCATGGCGGCACCCGGAGTGGAATGGCCGAGCCGACCCATGAGCTCCGCAAGGGTTGCACCGGTCTGAGCAGCGAAGACGGCGCCGGTATGCCGCAGATCGTGCCAGCGCAGATCCTCGCGGCCGGCGGCCTTGCGGGCCGGGTAGAAGACCTTGTAAAGGGTCGAGGGCGCCATGTGGGCGTTGCCGTCGGCCGCGGCGGGGAAGAGGAGCGCGTCCTTCCCGGAGGCTACGTGGTTCTTCAGGTGCGCCTTCACAGCCGGGATCAGGTGCGGCGGGATCGCGACGTCGCGGACACCCGCGTCGGACTTCGGCGAGCCGACGACGAACATCCCGCCGACCCGGACGACGCCGCGGGTGATCGAGACCCTGTTCGTCCGCAGGTCGAGGTCGCCGCGACGCAGCTCGGCCAGCTCCCCGAAGCGCATCGCGCACCAGGCGGCCAGAAGTGCCATCAGCTTGTAGCGGTCGGGCAACGCGTCAACGATCGTCTCCAGCTCCTGGAGCGACGCGGGTCGGACCTTGTGGGCGCGCTTCACGTTGCCGGCACCGCGGATGTGTGCGGGGTTGTACGGGATCAATGGCTTGGGTCGCGCCGAGGCAGCTGACCCGAGGATGGTGCGGAGCAGGCTGTAGGCCTGCGACCGAATCGTCTCCTTACCGGGCGCAAGGGCGTCGTACCAATGAGCGACGTCGTCGGCAGTGATCCGATCGAGCCGCTCGTCGCCGAACGTCGGGTAGATGTAGACGTCGAGCAGCATCCGATATTGCTGGCGGGTGGTCGGGCGCAACTCGCGGCCGCGCGTCTTGCGGCCCTCGAGCCACTGGTCGCCGTACGCCATCATCGTCGGGACCGCGAGTCTGGAGGCGCCGCGGGCGGCCGCATCGGGCGCCCAGATCTCCATCTGGATCTCGGCCCGACGGTTGGACAGCCAGGCGACGGCGTCCTCCTTGGCGTCGAACGTCGTCGGAGCGCGGTAGAGCCGGCCGTCGGGGCCGGTGTAGGCAGCGCGGTAGCGGCCGGACTCGCGCCGCTCGATCCGCCCGAAGCCACGGCGGTCGGGAGAGGTTTCCCGAGCCATCTCTTGTCCCTCCAGTGTCGCCTTTTGGGGAACATACGGGGAACATAGACGTCAGAACGTGTCCGAAGATGACTTGGTGTGTCAAGCGTCAGAAGATCCCGAAAGTGCCCTCTGACCTGCGAGTTTACCTCTGAGCCAGTGTCGCCAGCGAGACCACCGAGGACCCGGTTCTCAAAAGTTCAAACCCAGTATCGCCCACCACCAGGAAAGGACCTCTGACCAGCGGCAACGCTCATCAGAGGCCGTTGTCATCCTGGCGCTCCACCGGCCAGGCATCGGATCGTCGCCCCCAGGTCGCCCGTCGCGCCCGCCTTCCGGCCACACCCGATCAGCCATACCGGCCCTGCTCGGGAACTACCGGGCGACCGGCCTTGGCGGGCTGGGGGCCGCCAGGGTGCCTAGCTGGATCCTGGCGGCAATCTCGTCGCGCACTCCCCAGTGCTCGGCGAGCCGGTCTGCTTCGGTGCGGTAGATGTGAAGCGTGGTCATTGCGTAGGAGTGTCCGTGGGCGCCTTCGCCGAAGAATTCGTCCACGCCCACCCCGCGGGCGGTGGCCCTGACGACCACCCTGTCCTCGGTGGCGAAGGCATCCTCGACGGTGTAGCGGATCTGCAGCACCTCATGGACGAACCCGAGGATCTGGCGATATCCCGCGGCACCCGGCTCGATGGGGAATGGCGCCCCGTGGTCGATGAAGTCATCGGTGACGTAGTCACCCAGTCGAGACAGGTCGCCGCTGTTGATCGCGTCGAACACCGCCATCGCGGCGTGGATCGCGGGATTCTCCACGGACATGACGCATACTCCCTCTGTTGGGTGGATCGATATTCCATTGGAGCGGTAATCCAACCAAAGGAGCGACGCTGTGGCAAGGACCTACCAGAGCGAGGCGCGAGAGGAGGCCAGACGCGAGACGCGGCGGCGCATCGTGTCCGTCGCCACCCGGCTCCTCGTCGAAGGCGGGTACGGGTCGATGACCGTCGCGGCACTGGCGCGCGCCGCGGAGGTTTCACCCCAGACTGTCTACAACTCTGTGGGGGGGAAGGCGGAGGTTGTCAAGGCCGCCTACGATGTTGCGCTCGCCGGGGACGGAGCACACGTGGCGATGTCGGACCGCCCCGAGTTCCGGGCCGTGACTCGGGCGCAGGACGCCGCGACGTACGGCGCGGCATACGCCGCCTGGACCCGGGGGATCTACGACCGGATCGGGGACCTGCTGTCCTCCTTGCTGAGGCACGGCGCGGGTGGCGACCACATGCTCGAGGAGTTCCTCGCGACGATCGACCGAGAGCGGCGGATCGGCAACGAGCACAGCATCCCCACCGCGCTGAGAAAAGGCCTGGGCGCGCACGTTTCGCAGGTGGTGGACACGGTGTGGCTCCTGACCGCGCCCGAGGTCCATCAACGCCTGTGCCGGCAGGCTGGCTGGACACCCGCCGCCTACGAGCGATGGCTCGCCGCACAGCTCGAGCGGGCCTTCACGGAACATCCCACGTCATGATCACCCTCCGTGCGTGCTGGTTCCACCATCGCCGGCCCTTCGAGCACTGCGCCAGCAGGCAAGGCCCCTGCGCGGCGTCGTCAGCGCAGTACGCCCGCGGTGCACGCCCGCGGTGCACGCCCGATCCGCAGCCCCCACGGTGATGGCATGAACCACTGCGCGCATCTGAGACCCGCGGCTGGCAGGTCTTCTGTGCGCTCGTCTCCCGGCCGGACCCCACGCGATCGCGTCAAGGAGTCCACCGCAGTCTCTGGTGCTGACCGGAGATCGGTGGTTGAGTGCTGGTGGTGGTGGGTGGCGCAGCCGCTCGCGTTCCTCGACGCTGTGCCGGAGACCCACCGCTCCTCCTCCATCGGTCCGGATCAACCGGAACGCACGGATCTCGGGGTAGCACGGGGGAACATGGCCGATGAAGCCCGCCGACTGGGGGGTGGGGGGAGACGGGCTTCATCGGTGTTCCTGTGGGGGCAGGCTGGAGGGAGCCTGCCTGTCCCGTGCGGAGTCCGGCCCGCACGGTCAGAGGGAGGGAGAAGGGCCCTGGACCCCGAGTGACGCCGACACGAGCGGTGCGTCTGGTCCGAAAGAGCAGCTGACTGTTCAGCCGCCTTTCACGATAACGTCCTGACGGCGCCCTGCAAAGGGTCACCCGGTCGTGGCTAGACCTCGTGCTCGGCCTCGGACACCCCGACCACCAGCATCCGTGCCACGTCGCGGAGCTTGCGGTGCTGGGTCTGCGACATCTCGCGCAGCACGTCGAACGCCGTGTCCGGGTCACAGCCCTGCCGCGCCATCACGATCCCCTTGGCCATGTCGATGAGCTCCCGCGACTTGAGCGCCTCGCCGAGGTTCGTCGCTGTCGAGGTGACCCGCGCGAACGCCTCGGCGTTGGCCAGCACGACCGCGGCCTGCTCGGCAAAGAGCGCCGAGGTCGCGACCGAGGCTTCGTCGAACACCCACGTCGTCCGCGTGTAGACGTTCAGCGCCCCGAGCCGGGCCCCGTGGGCGGTCAGGGGGGGCAGCCACGACGCCGCCGAGCCCGTACCCGGCCGCCGCGGCCCTGAATCGGGGCCACCTCGGCTCCAGCTCCAGGTCCTCCACCAGCACGACCTGCTGGGTCCGGTACGCCTCCAGGCAGGGGCCCTCGTCCAGGGTGTACTGGATCTCGTCCAGGCGATGCACGAAGTCGCCGGCTGCCGACACCGTCGTCGGCCGGTTCGCCACGACCCAGGTGACGCCGGCACCGTCGGCGCCGTACACGGCCCGCACGGAGAGCTCGGCCACCCGGCGCAGGCTCTCCTGCAACGACTGCTCGGTGACCACGAACTGACTCAGGGCAGCCAGACTCGCACCGAGGTCCGACGCCACCGCATCAGGTTCCTGTCTCACGAGCCACCCCAGGCCGATCACATCTCTCACCGGAACACTGACGCGATCCGCCACCGGTGGCAAGGCAGAGGGCGAGATGGTGCAGACCGGATGTCACGCGGATCGTCCTCCCCCACCGGTGTCTCCCGCGCGGGCCGAGGGGTCCGTACGCGACGAACCCGCCTGTTCCGACCGGGGGAATGGTCTGGGGCCGGGGGGATGGCCTCTGGAGGAACGGCGGGTTCGGACGCTAGATGTGTGGGCGGGGGGCCCACGAAGAACGGTACGGATCACCGGGCCGAAAGGGAACACATATACGCAAACACGGACATACAGGTTTGTGCGGCTGCATGTTTGTGCAGATATCGCCTGTTTGCCTCGGATGTCCGTATGGTTCCCCTGGGGCCCGGGGGCCTTGACGATGCGCGTAGTGCCGAGGTCCGCTGACCTGCTCCATCATCGGCCGCTGCGCGCATCGTTGCGCCGGTGTTCCGGCACCTTCGCGCGCGATTCCGCAGCTCCCCTGCCAGGTGATCCGACGCGTCCGTTCGGGTGGGCACGCGACAGCCCGCGCCTGCTTGGCTGGGGACATGGACAACGACAAGATCGAGGCGATCCAGGCGGTCGTGGACCGGGTCTCCTCCTACCAGGACGGTGCGACCGAGGGCACGGTCGAGGACGAGCTGCGCAAGGGCTTCGGCGAGGCGGGCGTGGACGTGACCGGTGCGGACACCAAGGCACTCGCCCGGGCCATCGAGGCGCGCAGCGGCGACGTCACCGCAGCCGACGTGGTGGCGTGAGCGCCACCCGCTTCGAGTTCGCCTTCGCGACGCCGTACCGGCTGCCGGCGCTGCTGTTCGGCATCGTGCCGGCCACCGCGTACGTCGAGGTCGGACCGGCCGAGCTGTTCGCGCGTTTCGGGGCCTGGTCCCTGCGGACGGCGCTCAGCAACGTGCGTGGCGCCGAGGTGTCGGGCGGCTACCCGTACCTCAAGACGGCCGGCCCCCCGCACCTGTCCTTCACCGACCGCGGGGTCACCTTCGCGACGAACGGACGGAGCGGCCTGTGCGTGGAGTTCCGGGAGCCGGTCAAGGCGATCGACCCCACCGGCCGGATCCTGCACCCGGGCGCGACGTTCACCGTCGAGGATCCGCAGGCTCTCGCGACGGCGCTCGGCTTCGGCTAGGGCTCAGCGCAGGGCACGCCGGTCGGCAACGAGGGCGGCCGTGTTGAGCGCCGCCCAGCCGAGTGTCACCGCGAGCACCTTGCGGCGCACCTGTGGGTCCCGGGTGTTGGTGGCGAGGATGGTCGCGTCCGAGAGGTCTCCTGCGATGCGGAGCGCCATCGCAGCAGTGACGACGGCCGACGAGCGGCTGCCGACCGCGAGTGCCGAGATGCCGAGGTCGCGGGCGCCGTAGGTGTAGGCCATCTGGTCGAAGGCGGGCGCCTGGGCGGCAGGGGCCTGGACGCCGTTGGCGAGGTGGCGCGGTCGGGCCAGGGCGAAGACGCCGTACGCCGCGGTGGCGGCCGAGATGGCCCGGCTGAAGGTGAAGGTCATGCAGCCAACCCTAGGGAGGCCTCCGAAGGGGTGTGCCGGGATTCCACCCCCACGGACGCGGGCAGGGGTCCGCACTGCGGGCTACGTTCGAAACAGGAGTACGTCGACCAGCCCAGGAGGCTTCCCCATGACCGACACCACCGAGCGCGAGCGCGTGATCGACCTGATGCGCTCGTCGCCGATCGCCATGCTCACCCACCTCGACGCCACCGGTGCCCTGGTGAGCCACCCGATGGCGACGCAGGATGTCGAGCCGGACGGGGCGCTGTACTTCGTCGCCGAGCGCAGCTCACAGAAGGTGCGGGACCTCGAGCAGCGGCCGGCCGTCAACGTCTCCTACAGCAACCGCGGCTCGTGGGTGTCCGTCTCCGGTGCCGCGCGCATCGTCGACGACGAGGCCAAGCTGGCCGAGCTGTGGGACACGTTCACCAGCGCCTGGCTCGAGGGTGGCCCCGAGAACCCGGAGAACATCCTGATCCAGGTCGACCCCGACTCGGCCGAGTACTGGGACGCACCGGGAGGCAGCAAGGTGACCCAGCTGGTCAACCTGGTCAAGGCGAAGACGACCGGCAGCCGGATCGAGGGCGACAACGCCACCGTCGACCTGTGAGGGCCCACCTCGACCGGCGGCGGCGCCGAGCGGGCCGCTGAACGGGTCTCGTCAGTCGTCGTCCTCGTCGGAGGCGACCTCGTTGTGGGTGCCGGGACGCGGTGCCCACGGCAGCTCCTTCGACGGGCGCACGACGATCAGCCGGTCACCCCGGGCCAGCTGGGTGACGGCCGGGTCGAAGTAGCGGAAGACCTTGTCGTCGCGGGCCACCGCGATCACCTGGTCGGGCAGCTGTTGCGGCTGCTTGCCGACCTCGGAGACGAGCAGCTCGCGTTCGGCCACCTCCAGACCCTCCCCGTGCGTCAGCAGGTCCTCCATCACCGCGCCGAGGGTGGGGCTCAGCGACGACAGGCCGAGCAGCCGGCCGACGGCGTCGGAGGACGTGACCACCGAGTCGGCGCCGCTCTGCTTCACCAGCTGCACGTTGTCGGACTCCCGGACAGCGGCGACGATGTAGGCGTCCGGGTTGAGCTGCCGGACGGTCAGCGTGGACAACACTGTCGAGTCGTCGCGATCGGTCGTGATGATCACCTGCGCGGCGCGCTCGACACCGGCCCGTCGCAGGACCTCACGCCGGGTGGCGTCACCGGCCACCACCGGCAGCCCGTCGGCGTTGGCGTCCTCGAGCGCCGCGGCGCCGGGGTCGACGACGACCACCTTCTCCTTGTCGGCCCCGTTGGCGAGCAGCAGCCCGACGGCGCTGCGCCCCTTGGTGCCGTAGCCGATGACGACGACGTGATCGTCCATCTTCTTCCTCCACCGGGCGACCCGGAACTGCTCGCGGCCCTGGGAGGCGAGGACCTCCAGGGTGGTGCCGATCAAGAGGACCAGAAACGCGATCCTCGCGGGCGTGATCACGAACGCGTTCACCAGGCGCGCGCCATCGGTGTACGGCGCGATGTCGCCGTAGCCGGTCGTGCTCAACGTGACCGTCGTGTAGTAGATCGCGTCGATGAACCCGACCGAGAAGTCGGGCGGATCGCTGTTGTCGCGGTAGCCGCCACGGTCAAGGTAGACCAGGAGCACGGTGCCGACCAGGATCACCATCGCCATCACCAGCCGACGGCTCAGCTCCCACCACGGCGAGCGCACGGTCGCGGGGAACCGGACCAGGTTGCGGTCCTTGTTCAACGCCACGTCAGCGGTCCCCCGCCGACGGGTCAGCCGACGACATTGCCATAGATCACCGTGGTGGACCCCTTGCTCGCCGACCTGTCGACGACGGAGACGAAGCGGAATCGGTCACCGACCGTGGGGGTGCGGGCACCTGTCGAGCGGCGCCAGGTGCCACACAGACGCCCCTCGTCGTCGACACCGGAGGCGTCCTTGACACCGTCACCGCCCAGGCAGAGCGTCCCGTCACCGGTGTCGAAGCTCACCACGTTGCCGGTCGTGCGGTCCGGGGTGTCCGGACCGGCAACGACTCCGACCAGGTAACCCGCCAGCAGGAACAACGCGCCGCCGGCGACGAAGACCGGCGTCGGCAAGGTCACGTTTCCCACCCGGCAAGCATGGCATGGGGCTCGGCGCCTGCTCGCCATTTGCCGTGCCGCGCGACGAGACCTGTTTCACCGTCGTCGGAACGCCAGCAGCCGGCCGGGCCTGCGAGTGAGGCACTCCTCGAGCGTCACGCGACCGTCGGGCCAGGTGCGCAGGGTCACCCAGTCGCCGGCCGCCGGTGCGTGCGAGCGGTCGCGAGCGACGTCGGCGAGCATCCGGCCGCTGTAGCTGGCGCGGATCAGTCCCCCGTCGGTGAGCACCACGGCCACCCCGGTCTCGACGAGCACGACGCAGCCCACCGGATCACGGCCGGTGACGCGCAACGCCGTCACGAACGGGTCTCCTTCACGTGTGAAATGTACGTCGGGCACCCGAGGGCCGCAGGTAGTTATTCGGCAGCCGAGCGGTGCGGGAGTTCCTCGAAGGGCGACTTCGCGATGTCGCCCTCGGTGGTGCCGCCGGTCTCCTCGGGTTCGGCGCGCGTCGTGCGCCACGGCAGCACGGCGTCGAGATTGATCCGCCGGACCAGCTCGAGGCGCGCCCGCGAGGTCTCACTCTGGGGCCACAGCTGGTCGAACGAGGCGTTCAGCGCGGCCCCGATCAGCACGGCGATCGAGAGCAGGTAGAGCCAGAGCAGGACCGCGATGGGCGCCGCGAGCGGGCCGTAGATCGACGTCGACTCGCGCGCCGTGCCGACCAGCACCAGCCGCAGCAGTGCTGAGCCGAACACCCAGCAGAACAAGGTGAAGATCGCGCCGGGGAGGTTGAACCGCCACTTCGTCCGCACCGGCACCGAGACGTGGTAGAGGGTGGCGAGGAAGCAGATGCAGAGCACGATCACCGTCGGCCAGTACAACGAGCTGAGGAACTGCAGCCGGCTGGGCATCAGGTCCCTCACCAGGGTCGGGCCGGCGAGCACCAGAGGGATGCTGACCACACCGGTGACCAGGCCCAGCGCGTAGAGCAGGAACGACAGCATCCGGGTGCGGACGATGCCGCGGTGGCCGCCGAGGCCGTACATGATCGTGATCGTGTCCACGAAGACGTTGAGGGCGCGGGAGCCGGACCACAGCGCCAGCACGAACCCGATCGAGATCACGTCGTATCGACCACCGGCGAGGACGTCGTCCAGCGTCGGCTTGATGATGCTGTTCACCGTCTGCGGGGTGAGCGCCTGCGAAGCGAGGTCGAGGACGGCGTTGCGCACCTCGCCCACCTGCGTGTCGCTGAACCGCGCGAACACGTAACCGATCGACCCGGCGAGCGCGAAGATCAACGGCGGCAGCGAGAGCACCGCGAAGAACGCCGCCTCACCCGCCAGCCCGGTCACCCGGTTGCGCATGCAGGTGCCGACGGTGGAGACGACCAGCCGCCAGAGAGCGTCCCGGACCTTCGCCAGCGACAGCGGCCCCGGTGGGGCATCGCTGCTGCTCTCGACGGCCATGGAACTACGGTAAGGCCATGCCGATCGACAACCGGGTATCGACGAACCAGCCCCCGCCGTTGGTCGGGCACAACGTGGTGACCAGCGACGCGGCACTCGTCGACGCCGTCACCCGGCACGCGTCCGCGGACGTGGTCGCGGACCTCGCCACCATCGGCGACGTGGCCGGGTCCGCCGAGGCGCGCGAGCACGGGATGCTGGCCAACGAGTTCCACCCCGAGCTCACGCCGTACGACCGCTACGGCAACCGGATCGACGAGGTGCGCTTCCACCCCTCCTGGCACTGGTTGGTGGAGCGCGGGGTCGGCTACGGCCTCCAGGCGGCCCCCTGGGAGTCCGACAGCGCGCACGCACACGTGCGACGCGCGGCCGGCTTCTTCGCCTGGTCGCAGACCGAGCCCGGCCACGGCTGCCCGATCTCGATGACGTACGCCGCGATCCCGGCGCTGCGCGTCGACGACGCGATCGCCAAGGAGTGGACGCCGAGACTCGCCGCGACGTCGTACGACCCGGGTGTGCGCGCGGTCACCGAGAAGACCGGCGCCCTGGCCGGGATGGGGATGACCGAGAAGCAGGGCGGCTCCGACGTGCGCGCCAACGTGACCGAGGCGCGGCCGACCGCGGTCGACGGCGAGTACACCCTGCACGGTCACAAGTGGTTCACCTCCGCCCCGATGAACGACGTGTTCCTGGTGCTGGCGCAGGCCGCCGGTGGCGTCACGTGCTTCCTCGTGCCCCGGGTGCTGCCGTCGGGAGAGCGCAACCGGATCACGGTGGTCCGGCTCAAGGACAAGCTCGGCAACCGTTCCAACGCCTCCTCGGAGCTGGAGCTCGACGGCACCTGGGCCCAACGGCTGGGCGACGAGGGTCGCGGCGTGCGCACCATCATCGAGATGGTGGCTGCGACCCGGTTGGACTGTGTGCTCGGCTCGGCGTCGCTGATGCGGCATGCGCTCGCGGAGGCGTCCTGGCACGTGGCGCACCGCTCGGCCTTCGGTGGCCTGCTCGCCGACAAGCCGCTGATGCAGAACGTGGTCGCCGACCTCGCCGTCGAGTCCGAGGCGGCCACCGCCCTCGCCATCCGGCTGGCGGCGGCGGTGGACGACCTGGCCGACCCGCACGAGGCGGCGCTGCGCCGGATCGCGTTGCCGCTCGCCAAGTTCTGGGTCTGCAAGCGCACCCCGATGATGGTGGCGGAGGCGCTGGAGTGCCTGGGCGGCAACGGCTACGTCGAGGAGTCGGGCATGCCGCTGCTCTTCCGCGAGTCCCCGTTGAACTCGATCTGGGAGGGCTCCGGCAACGTCAACGCGCTCGACGTCCTGCGCGCGCTCTCCCGCGAGCCCGGGGCGCTGGACGCCTGGCTGCTCGAGGTGGGACGCGCCCGGGGTGAGGACCACCGGCTCGACCGTGCCATCGAGGGCGTGCTGGAGATGCTGGCGGACACGACCACGCTGGAGGTGTCCGCGCGTCGGCTCGCCGGCCGGATGGCGGCCTGCCTCCAGGGCTCCCTTCTGGTCAGGTTCGCCCCCGCCGGGGTCGCCGACGCGTTCTGTGCCACCCGCCTGGGCACGGACTACTCCGGCACGCTCGGCACGCTGCCCGCCGGCACGGACTTCGCGGCGATCATGGAGCGCGCGACGCCGACGATCGGCTGAGCCCTCGGCGGACCACCACTAGGTCGCGGTCGATGAAGGCTCCGGCGCTGCCACCTCCTCGTCGTCGTCGAGCATCGTGGTCTCGTCGAAGGGGTCGTCACCGGCCAGCACGCGGTCGAACTGCGGGCGGTCGAGGCCGTCGGTCCAGTGACCGATCAGCACGGTGGCGATCGAGTTGCCCGCGAAGTTCGTGAGCGCCCTCGCCTCCGACATGAAGCGGTCGATGCCGACGATCAGACCGACCCCCTCGAGCAGGTCGGGCCGATGTGACTGCAGGCCACCGGCCAGCGTGGCCAGGCCCGCTCCGCTGACGCCCGCCGCACCCTTCGAGGCGATGATCATGAACACCAGCAGGGAGATCTGCTCACCGACCGAGAACGGCTTCCCCAGCGCCTCGGCGATGAACAGCGACGCCATCGTCAGGTAGATCGCGGTGCCGTCGAGGTTGAACGAGTAGCCGGTGGGCACGACGATGCCGACCGTGGTCTTCTCGACGCCCGCGTGCTCCATCTTCGCGATCAGCCGGGGCAGGGCGGTCTCCGAGGACGACGTGGACAGGATCAGGAGGAACTCCCGGCCCAGGTACCTCAGCAGGCTGAGCACGTTGATCCCCGTGATCAGCTTGAGCAGCCCGCCGAGCACGATGAACACGAAGAGGAAGCAGGTGAGGTAGAAGGCGCCCATCAGCAGCAACAGACCCTTCAGGGCGTCGAAGCCCGTTGCTCCGATCACCGCGGCGATGGCACCGAAGGCGCCGACCGGCGCCGCCCACATCACCATTGCGAGCACCCGGAACACGACGCGCTGCAGGTGGCCGATCCCTCGCAGCACCGGCTGCGCCGAGGATCCCATCGCGAGCAGCGCGAACCCGACCAGCAGCGCCACGAAGAGGGTCTGGAGCACCTCACCCGAGGTGACCCCGGAGAACAGGGACGTCGGGATGATCCCGAGGATGAACTCGGTGGTCGAACCCTCCCCCGAGGCCGCGGCCTTGCCTTCCTTGGCCAGCGCGCCATCCAGGTTCAGGCCGTCACCGGGCTTGATCAGGTTGCCCACGACCAGCCCGATGGCCAGGGCCACGGTCGACATGACCAGGAAGTACGACAGGGCGAGACCGCCGACCTTCCCGACCCTCGCGGCGCTGGCCACCGAGCCCACGCCGAGCACCACGGTGCAAAAGATCACCGGCTGGATCATCATCCGGATCAGCGCGACGAACCCGTCGGCGAGCGGCTGCAGCTTGATCGCGAAGTCGGGAAACAGCCAGCCGACGAGGACGCCGAGGCCCACCGCGACGATCACGGCCAGGTAGAGGTACTTGGAGCGGTCCTTGCGCGCGGTCTTGCCCGAGATCTCCTGCGTCATGACTCCTCTTTCGTGGGGGTGTCTCAGCCGAGGGCGGCAGAGACGACGTCGCGTGCTTCTTCCTGGACCTGGTGCAGGTGCTCGCCGCCGCGGAACGACTCGGCGTAGATCTTGTAGACGTCCTCCGTGCCCGACGGGCGGGCGGCGAACCAGGCGGACTCGGTGACCACCTTGAGCCCGCCGATCTTCGCCCCGTTGCCGGGCGCCTCCGTCAGCTTGGCGGTGATCGGCTCCCCCGCGAGCTCGGTGGCCGTCACGTCGTCCGGCGCGAGCGCGGCCAGCTTCGCCTTCTGCGCCCGGTCGGCCGGGGCGTCGATCCGGGCGTACGCCGGGTCACCGTGCCGGGCCACCAGGTCGGCGTAGTGCTGGCTCGGGGTCCGACCCGTCGTGGCCAGGATCTCCGAGGCGAGCAGGGCGAGCAGCAGCCCGTCCTTGTCGGTGGTCCAGGTGCTGCCGTCGCGGCGCAGGAACGACGCCCCCGCCGACTCCTCGCCGCCGAAGCCGAACGATCCGTCGATCAGGCCGGGCACGAACCACTTGAAGCCGACCGGCACCTCGACCATGGTCTTGTCGAGGGAGGTCGCGACGCGGTCGATCATGGACGAGGAGACCAGGGTCTTGCCGATCCGCGCCGACGCCGGCCAGTCCGCTCGGGCGCCGCCGAAGAGGTAGCCGATCGCGACCGCGAGGAAGTGGTTCGGGTTCATCAGGCCGGCGTCGGGCGTCACGATGCCGTGCCGGTCGGCGTCGGCGTCGTTGCCGGTGGCCAGGTCGTAGTCGTCCTTGCGCCCGATCAGGGATGCCATCGCTGACGGCGACGAGCAGTCCATCCGGATCTTCTCGTCCCAGTCCAGGGTCATGAACCGCCAGGTGGGGTCGACCAGCGGGTTGACCACGGTCAGGTCGAGACCGTGCCGCTCCCCGATCTCGCCCCAGTAGGCGACGCTCGCGCCACCGAGGGGGTCGGCGCCGATCCGGACCCCGGCCGACCGGATCGCGTCCAGGTCGAGCACCGAGGGAAGGTCGTCGACGTAGGTGCCGAGGAAGTCGTAGGACCCGGCTGCCCGGCGCGCACGGGTGTAGGGCGTGCGGCGCACGTCGGCCAGCCCACCCCTGATCAGGTCGTTGGCGCGGGCTGCGATCACCGAGGTCGCGTCGCTGTCGGCCGGGCCGCCGTGGGGTGGGTTGTACTTGAAGCCCCCGTCGGACGGCGGGTTGTGCGACGGGGTCACCACGATCCCGTCCGCCAGCCCGTTGGTCCTGCCGAGGTTGGCCCGGATGATCGCGTGCGAGACGGCGGGGGTCGGCGTGTAGCCGTCGCGGTCGTCCACGAGCACGGTCACGTCGTTGGCGACGAGCACCTCGAGCGCGCTCGCCCACGACGGCTCCGAGAGCGCATGGGTGTCACGCCCCATGAACAGCGGGCCGTCGTACCCCTGCTGCTTGCGGTAGTCGCAGATCGCCTGCGTGGTCGCCAGGATGTGCGTCTCGTTGAACGACGTCCTCAGGCTGGTGCCGCGGTGGCCGCTGGTGCCGAACGCGACCTGCTGGTCGACCCAGAGATCGGGGTCCTCGGGATCGGGCACGCCTGTGTAGTAGGAGGCGACGAGGTGCGGTACGTCGACGAGGTCGCCGGGCAGCGCCGGGGTGCCGGCGCGAGACTCGCTCATCGGGGTCCCCGCGGCAGAGGGAGCGAAGCGAGTGATGTCGTGGGGTGATCAGGCATCGGGCACCTTCTGGTCCTTGGCCAGGATGGTCAACCCGTCCTCGACCACGTAGCCGGCAGCGCGGTCCGCCTCGGCATCGACGCCGATCGTCGCGCCGTCGGGGACGATCACGTTCTTGTCGATGATCGCGTTGACCACCTTGGCGCCACGGCCGAGCCGGACGCCGTTGAGCAGCACCGAGTTGGACACCTCGGCGCCCGCCTCGACGCGGCACGACGGGGAGAGGATCGAGGTGCTGACCCGGCCCCCGGTGACGACGACACCCGGCGACAGGATCGAGTTGAAGATCTTGATCGGCTTGCCGAGGTCCCCCTCGACGATCTTGGCCGGGGGCTGCGGGCCGTAGGAGGTGTAGATCGGCCACTGGGCGTTGTAGAGGTTGAACACCGGCAGTGGCGCGACCAGGTCCATGTGGGCGGCGAAGTAGGAGCCCATCGTCCCGACGTCACGCCAGTAGCCGCGGTCCCGCTCGTTGGATCCCGCCACGTCGTTGTCCTTGTAGTCGTAGACGCCGGCCAGGCCCTTCGACACGAACGCCGGCACGATGTCGCCCCCCATGTCGTGCTTGGAGCCCTCGAGCGACGAGTCGCTGGTGACCGCCTCGCGCAGCGCGTCGGCGTCGAACACGTAGTTGCCCATCGACGCGAGCACCTGGTCGGGGGCGTCGGGCAGCCCTTCGGGGTCCGTCGGCTTCTCCAGGAACGCCCGGATCCGGTCCGGCTGCCCCGGGTCGATGTCGATCACGCCGAACTGGTCCGCGAGCTCGATCGGCTGCCGGATCGCGGCCACCGTGCAGGCGGCGCCGGAGGCGACATGGGCGTCGACCATCTGGCCGAAGTCCATCCGGTAGACGTGGTCGGCGCCGACCACGACCACGATGTCGGGCCGCTCGTCGTTGAGCAGGTTGAGGGACTGGAAGATCGCGTCGGCGCTGCCGAGGTACCAGTGCTTTCCGACCCGCTGCTGGGCCGGCACCGGTGTCACGTGGTTGCCGAGCAGCGTCGACATCCGCCACGTGGTGGTGATGTGCCGGTCCAGGCTGTGCGACTTGTACTGCGTCAGCACGACCACCTTGAGGTAGCCGGAGTTGACGACGTTGGACAGGGCGAAGTCGATCAGCCGGTAGATGCCGCCGAACGGCACCGCCGGCTTGGCTCGATCGGCGGTCAGGGGCATCAGGCGTTTTCCCTCACCTCCCGCGAGCACGATCGCGAGGACGTTCTTGCGGCTCGGGATCACGTTGGCGCTCATGGGACGAACCTAGTGGTGACGTGCGTCTCATTGCGAGGCTACGTTCGTCGCATGAGAGTCGACGTGCTGTCCAAGGAGTACCCCCCGGAGATCTACGGCGGCGCCGGGGTGCACGTCGCGGAGCTGGTCAGGGCGCTCCGCGCCCGGGAGGACATCGACGCCCGGGTGCACGCGTTCGGTGGTCCGCGCGACGAGGTCGGCACCACGTCGTACGCCGACCTGGCGGAGCTGACCTCCGCCAACGGCGCGATCAGGACCCTGGGTGTCGACCTGGCGATGGTCGGCGACTGCGCCGGGGCGGACGTCGTGCACTCGCACACCTGGTACGCCAACATGGCCGGCCATCTCGCATCGCTCCTGCACGGCATCCCGCACGTGGTGACCGCGCACAGCCTGGAGCCGATGCGGCCGTGGAAGGCCGAACAGCTCGGCGGCGGCTACGCGGTGTCCAGCTGGGTCGAGCGCACCGCCTACGACGCCGCGGCCGGCGTGATCGCGGTGAGCGGTGCGATGCGCGACGACGTGCTGCGCAGCTACCCGGACGTCGACCCGGCGAAGGTCTCGGTCGTCCACAACGGCATCGACACCGAGCTGTGGTCACCGACGGAGAACCCCGACCGGGTCCGCGAGCTGGGCCTCGACCCCGACCGGCCGAGCGTGATCTTCGTCGGCCGGATCACCCGGCAGAAGGGGCTGCCGCTGTTCCTGCAGGCCGCAGCCATGCTTCCGCCCGAGGTGCAGCTGATCCTGTGTGCGGGCGCGCCGGACACCAAGGAGATCGAGGCCGAGGTCCGCGGGCTGGTCGACGGCCTGGCGCAGAGCCGCAGCGGCGTGGTCTGGATCGCCGAGATGCTCCCCCGGGCCGACGTCGTCGCGCTGCTCTCCGCGGCGACCGTCTTCGCGTGCCCGTCGATCTACGAGCCGCTCGGCATCGTCAACCTCGAGGCGATGGCCTGCGAGACCGCTGTCGTCGCCACCGCCACCGGCGGCATCCCGGAGGTCGTGGTCCACGGCACGACCGGCTGGCTGGTGCCGATCGAGCAGGCCCAGGACGGCACCGGCACTCCGCTCCGTCCCGAGCAGTACGTCGCCGACCTCGCGGCCGCTCTCACCGACGCCGTCAGCGACCCGGCGCGCGCCGCGTCGTACGGCAAGGCCGGACGGACCCGCGCCCAGGAGGCCTTCGGCTGGCCGGCCATCGCCGAGGAGACGCTGAAGGTCTACCGCTCGCTCGGCTAGCGTCGCGGGGCCCTGTGGACGACGGAACGCGTCGTCCACAGGATCACGGCACGATCAGCGCATGTCGGTCGTGAGCGTGCTGGAGGCGATGGGTGGTGTGGCGACCCGTGCCGCACTCATCGCCGCCACATCGCGCGCCGAGGTCGACCACGCCCTGCGACACGCCTGGGTGGCGCGCGGAGCGCCGGGTCGCTACACCCTCCCCACGGCCGACCTGGCCGTACGGCTCGCGCACGAGTCGAGCGGGGTGCTGTGCCTGACCAGCGCCGCACTGCACCACGGCTGGGAGGTCAAGGCCGTGCCCGACCTCCCGCACGTGCTGTTTCCGAAGAAGCGCAATGTTCCCGCCCGGCACCGGGCTCGGGTGCACGTGCACCGCGGCGACCTGCATCCGGACCAGGTGGACGGCATCGCGACATCCCGGTTGCAGACCCTGGAGATGTGCATGCGGACGCTGCCGTTCGACGAGGCTCTGGCGGTCGCGGACTCGGCCCTACGACACGACGACGTCCTCCCCTGCACGCTCGAGGGACTCGCCCGCGCGGCGCGGGGGCCGGGAGCAAGGCAGGTCCGTCGGGTCGCGCGGGCAGCCCGGGCCGACGCCGCGAACCCCTTCGAGTCCGTGCTTCGGGCGATCGCCCTGGGGGTAACTGGCCTGTCGGTGGAGCCGCAGCGGGTGATCCGTGGCCGGCGGGTGTGGGCGCGGCCAGATCTCGTCGACGTGGAACTGCGTATCGTGCTGGAGGCCGACTCGTTCGAGTGGCACGGCGGCCGCGCAGCGCTCGACCGGGATGCCCATCGCTACAACCGGCTGGCCGTCGAGGGGTGGCTGGTGCTCCGCTTCAGCTGGGAGGCAGTGATGCTCCGGCCGCACGAGGTCCGGGAGATCTTGCTCGACGCGGTGGCCTGCGTAACTGGTCGGACCCAAGGTCCCGCGACTGCACGGCGGGCCGCGTGAGCCCGGCCCGAGAGGGCCGTTGGGTCCGTCCGGTTACGCCTCAGGCCAGGTCGAGGCCAGGGTAGAGCGGGTTGCGGTCGAGCATCTCCTGGGCCTGCGCGTGCACGCGGTCGGCCACACCGTCCGCGAGCACGTACGACGCCTTCGACGGGTCCCCCGCCTTGGTGGTGCCGGGTGTCGTGTTCGACAGCGTCTCGACGATCAGCTCGGCGACCTTGTCGAACTCGTCGTGGCCGAAGCCACGCGTGGTGAGCGCGGGGGTGCCGAGCCGGACGCCGGTGGTGTACCAGGCGCCGTTGGGGTCGCGCGGCACCGAGTTGCGGTTGGTGACCACGCCCGCGTCGAGCAGCGCCGACTCGGCCTGCCGGCCGGTGAGCCCGAAGGAGGCGACGTCGAGCAGCACGATGTGGTTGTCCGTGCCGCCGGTGACCAGCGTCGCGTCGCGCGACAGGAACCCCTCGGCGAGCGACTTGGCATTGTCGGCGATCCGCTGCGCATAGGACTGGAACTCCGGCCGCCGCGCCTCCGCGAGCGCCACGGCCTTGGCCGCCATCACGTGCGAGAGCGGGCCGCCGAGCACCATCGGGCAGCCGCGGTCGACGTCGCCGGCGAACTCCTCCTGCGCCAGCACCAGTCCGCCTCGCGGCCCGCGCAGCGACTTGTGCGTGGTGGTCGTGGTGAGGTGGGCGTGCGGCACCGGGTCCTCGTCACCGGTGAACACCTTGCCTGCGACCAGCCCGGCGAAGTGCGCCATGTCGACCATCAGGGTGGCGCCGACCTCGTCGGCGATCTCGCGCATCTTGGCGAAGTTCACGCGGCGCGGGTAGGCGGAGTAGCCGGCCACGAGCACCAGCGGCTTGAACTCCCGCGCGGTCTCGCGCACCTTGTCGTAGTCGAGCAGACCGGTCTCCGGATCGGTGCCGTACTGCCGCTGATGGAACATCTTGCCGCTGATGTTGGGCCGGAACCCGTGCGTGAGATGGCCGCCTGCGTCGAGCGACATCCCGAGCAACCGCTGGTTGCCGAACTCGTGGCGCAGGCTCTCCCAGTCGGCTTCGGACAGCTCGTTGACGTTCTTGGCCCCGAGCCGCTGCAACGCCGGGGTCTCGATCCGGTGCGCCAGGATCGACCAGAACGCGACCAGGTTGGCGTCGATGCCGGAGTGCGGCTGGACGTAGGCGTACGGCGCGCCGAACAGCTCACGTGCGTGCTCCGCGGCCAGTGCCTCGACGGTGTCGACGTTCTGGCACGCGGCGTAGAAGCGATGGCCGACCGTGCCCTCGGCGTACTTGTCGCTGAACCAGGTGCCCATGGTCAGCAGCACGGCGGGCGAGGCGTAGTTCTCGCTGGCGATCAGTTTGAGCGAGTAACGCTGGTCGGCCAGCTCCTTGCGGGTGGCGTCGGCGATGCGCGGCTCGACGGACGCGATCACCTCGAGCGCGGCGTCGTAGGCGGTCGACGCGGCCTTGGCGTAGGGCAGGGACTCGGTCATGAGGCGCAGCCTAGGGGACGGAAACGGCGGCCGGAATCCGTGAATGGTCAGTGGCTGGTGATGTCGCCGCAGGTGAAGTCGAGGAAGTCCAGCAGCCGCCGCTGCTGCGGCTTCGTCGGCTCGACGACCTCGGCCAGAGGTTCGCTCCCGGCCAGCCGTAGCCACACCCGGAACGTGAACGACGTGGTGCTCTGGCTGCGGGCGTGCTCGTCGCACCGCCCGTAGGTCACGTCGAGCGGCACCGAGGCCCGGGAGTCCGCACTGCGCATGGTCGTCGTTCCGGCCAGTGCGAGGTCGAAGAGGACCGAGCCCTGCACCTGGTCGACCACGACCTCCTCCGAGCCGGCCTGTCGCTCCAGCAGGATCGCCCCGTGCAGGACCGCTTGCTTGCCCGTGCCCTGCACCGTCCAGGTGTCCGCGTAGCTGACGGAGACCGCCCGGTGGATGCGGCGGGCGGCGCACTCCGTCTTCCAGATCCGGCTCAGGAAGCGCCGTCCGTCCGGGGCCATCCGGGACCGGATGGTGCGCGCCCGGGTGACCGCGACGCCGTACATCGGGGCGGCGCCGGCCGCGGCGGAGCAGTCGGCGCGCGGCAGGAAGTAGCGGAGGTCGACGATCTGCTGGCCGCCGACGTCGTAGTCCACCCGGTGGAGCCGCAGCGGGTAGCCGGCCCAGTCGACGCCGACGGAGCGCACGTGCACCGGGTCGGCGTTGCCGTTGATCACCCGGACCTGGGTGCGTCGGGTGCCCTCGTCGATCCGTTGCTGGATGAACGACAGGCGGACCCCGGGCGCGAGCGGGGCCACGGAGACCGTGATCGTCCGGTTGCGGCTCGGGCTGCCTGCGGGCGACGGCGCCGCGCCACCCGTGCCGCCGCCACAGGACGCGGTGCCGGCCAGCAGCAGGGCAGCCAGCAGCCGGGTGATCCAACGACCCCTCATCGCCGCTCCTCCCTCCGTGTCCCGGGTCACCCTAGGCGCCCGGACCGACAGCGCCACGCCTGTGTCGCCGTCCACATCATGGACACGCATCTCACTGCATGAGATTCGCGTTTGTGGAACGCCCGTCCGGAACCTGAGACTTGCGTCCATGAATGCTGACCGGACGACCTGGCTCGTGGCTCGCCGCCACGTGGACCTCGGGCGTTTCCGCAGCATGATCTGTCGTCATCGCTGACCTGCCGCTGCCCGGACACCGACGTCCCGGCCCACCGTCCGCATGGAACAGGAAGCCCGATGACCACCTCCCCGCAGCGAGATGCCCGTCCCCGCCCCAAGCGCGGTGAGGGCCAGTGGGCGCTCGGCTACAGCGAGCCGCTGAACAAGAACGAGCAGACCAAGAAGGACGACAACCCGCTCAACGTGCGGGCCCGGATCGTCGACATCTACTCCAAGCGCGGGTTCTCCTCGATCGACCCGGCCGACCTGCGCGGTCGCTTCCGCTGGATGGGCCTCTACACCCAGCGCGCTCCCGGCTTCGACGGTGGCAAGACCGCGACGCTCGAGGAGGAGGAGCTCGACGACGAGTACTTCATGATGCGCGTCCGCAGCGACGGCGCGCTGCTGCCCGCTGCCACGGTTCGTGCCCTGGGCCAGGTCTCCACCGAGTTCGCCCGCGGCACCGCCGACGTCACCGACCGGGAGAACATCCAGTACCACTGGATCCGGATCGAGGACGTGCCCGCGATCTGGGAGAAGCTCGACGCCGCCGGCCTGGACACCACCGAGGCCTGTGGCGACTCGCCGCGGCCGTTCCTCGGGTCCCCGGTCGCGGGTGTGGCCGCCGACGAGATCATCGACGGCACCTCGGCGCTGGAGGAGATCAAGCGCCGCTACATCGGCGACCCGGCCTTCTCGAACCTCCCGCGCAAGTTCAAGACCGCGCTCACCGGACATCCCGGCCAGGACGTGTCGCCGGAGACCAACGACGTCTCCTTCGTCGGCACCGTCCACCCCGAGCACGGGCCCGGCTTCGACCTCTGGGTCGGTGGTGGCCTGTCCACCAACCCGATGCTCGCGCAGAAGCTCGGCGTCTGGATTCCGTTGGAGGAGGTAGCCGACGCCTGGGAGGGCGTGGCCTCGATCTTCCGCGACTACGGCTACCGACGGCTGCGGTCCCGGGCCCGGCTGAAGTTCCTGGTCGCCGACTGGGGGGTCGCGAAGTTCCGCGAGGTGCTGGAGACCGAGTACCTGCACCGCTCCCTGGTCGACAACCCGTCGCCCGCGTCGCCGAAGGTGCCGAGCGACCACATCGGGGTGCACGAGCAGAAGGACGGCCGGTTCTACGTCGGCGTCGCCCCGGTCGTGGGTCGGGTGTCCGGCGACACGCTGACCGGTCTCGCCGACCTGATCGAGGAGTACGGCGCGGACGGCGCCCGGCTCACGGCGTACCAGAAGATCGTGGTGCTCGGCGTCGACGCGGACAAGGTCGACGAGTTCGTCGCCCGGCTCCCCGAGGTCGGGCTCACCGCGACCCCGTCGAACTGGCGGCGCAACACGATGGCCTGCACCGGCATCGAGTTCTGCAAGCTCGCGATCGTCGACACCAAGGACCGGGCACGTGACCTCGTCGCCGAGCTCGAGCGCCGCTTCCCCGAGCTGGACGTGCCGATCACGGTCAACGTGAACGGGTGCCCCAACGCGTGCGCCCGCACCCAGGTCGCCGACATCGGGCTCAAGGGCCAGCTGGTGCTCGACGCCGACAAGAACCAGGTCGAGGGATTCCAGGTGCACCTCGGCGGCGCCACCGGGCTGCACTCCAGCTTCGGCCGGAAGCTCCGCGCGCACAAGGTCACCAGTGTCGGTCTCGACGACTACGTGACCACCGTGGTCTCGGCCTACCTGGCCGACCGCAAGGGGCAGGAGCTGTTCGCCGACTGGGTGGCCCGTGCCGACGAGGAGCTGCTCCGTGGTGAGAGGGAGCTCTCCAGTGTCTGAGCGTGCCTTTCCGAACGCCTGCCCCTACTGCGGCGACGACAACCTGTGGCCGCACCAGTCCTCGGCGGACTCCCCCGGCTTCGGCGAGTGGGAGTGCCGCTCGTGCCTGCGGGCGTTCAAGCTCACGATGCTCGGCCAGATCGCGCATCCGGGGAGCCCGAGATGACGGTCCCCACCACCGAGCGGGCACGGCTGAAGCGTGGCTCCGACACTCGTGGCAGCAGCCCCGAGCAGCTCCGCGAGATCGTCTCGCACGTCGGCGCCGAGCTGGAGCTCGCGCCGGCCGAGAACATCATCGAGTGGGCCGTCGCCACGTTCGGTGAGCGGTTCTGCATCACCTCGTCGATGGCCGACGCGGTGCTCGCGCACCTCGCCTCGAAGATCGCGCCCGGCGTCGACGTCGTGTTCCTCGACACCGGCTACCACTTCGCCGAGACGATCGGCACCCGGGACGCCGTCGAGGCGACGCTCCCGGTCACCCTGCTCACGATCACTCCGGTGCAGAGCGTGGCCGAGCAGGACGCGACGTACGGCAAGGACCTGTACCGGACCGATCCCGACCTGTGCTGCGCGCTGCGCAAGGTGCAGCCCCTCCAGCAGTCGCTGGCGGGGTACGACGCCTGGGCGACCGGGCTCCGCCGCGCCGAGACGCACAACCGGGTGATCGCACCGGTCGTCGGCTGGGACGAGAAGAAGCAGAAGGTGAAGGTCTCCCCGCTCGCTCGCTGGAGCGACGAGGAGGTCGAGCGCTACATCGCCGACAACGGCGTGCTGGTCAACCCGCTGCAGTACGACGGTTACCCGTCCATCGGCTGCTGGCCGTGCACCCGCCGGGTCGCTCCCGGCGAGGACCCGCGCAGCGGTCGGTGGGCCGACACCGGCAAGACCGAGTGCGGGATCCACCAGTGAGGCACCCCCGCAGGACCACCGCCACCCGCCCGTCAACGCAGACAACGTCGTCGGCGCCGACAGCCACCGAAGGAGGCTGACATGTCCGCACCCGCCCTGATCGCCCTCGCCCACGGCAGCCGCGACCCGCGCTCCGCCGCGACCGTCGAGGCGCTCGTCGCCCAGGTTCGCGAGCTGCGCCCCGACCTGCGCATCGAGGCCGCGTTTCTCGAGCTCTCCAAGCCGACGTTCGGCAAGGTCGTCGACAAGCTGGTCCGCGCCCGCCACGACGAGATCGTCGTCGTCCCGCTGCTGCTCAGCGAGGCCTACCACGCGAAGGTCGACGTGCCGTCGGCGATCGCGCAGGCCTCCGAGCGTCACGAGCACCTGCAGATCCGCGCCAGCCGGATCCTCGGCATGGAGCCGAGCTTCCTCGAGGTGCTCGACACCCGGCTCCGCGACGCGCTCAGCAAGGCACGGGTCCGCGAGCTCGACGCCCTGGTGCTGGCCGCCGCCGGGTCCTCCGACCCGCTCGCCAACCAGGCCGTCGCCCGGCTGGCGCGCGTCTGGGGCGCCCGGCACAAGCTGCCCGTCACGGCCGCGTTCGCGTCGGCCGCTCCCCCGGCAACCGGTGAGGCCGTGCGCGCCTTCCGCGCCGAGGGTCGCCGGCACGTGGCGGTGGCGACGATGATGCTCGCCCCCGGCTTCCTGCCCGACCGGGCCGCCGAGCTCGCGTTCGAGGCCGGCGCGGTGGCCGTGTCCGAGCCGCTCGGCGCCGACCCGGAGCTCGCCCGAGCGGTGCTGGCCCGCTATGCCGTCGGCGCCGTGGAGCTCGTGCCCGTCTGACGTCTCGCCGACCCGGCGCAGATGGCTGCCCGACCACCGCTGACCCGGCGCGGATGGTCGCCATCTGCGCCGGGTCAGCGCGTCGTACGCCGCCATCTGCGTCGGGTCAGCGGAGGGGGGTGCGGCGGGCGCTCACCGGACCAGCCGGTCCAGCAGCCGCTCCAGCTCCCCGGCGGGGTCTGCGGTCAGGCCGCCGTGCACCGGTCCCGGCTGGACGACGGTGCTCCGCGGAGCCTTCAGGAACCCGAACCGCACGCCGAGCGACTTGCCCGCGATCTCCCCCAGCGTGTCGTCACCGCGGCAGACACCCGCCGCGAACTCGAGGCCGCGGCACACGGCGGCGCGGTCCACCCCCGGGTCGAGCGCCGCGAGCCGGAGCTCGTCGACCTGCCAGGCGACGTCGAGGAAGCGCGACTCCTCGCAGTACAGGACGACCCCCACGTTCAGGAACTCCTCACGGTCCACGCGCGGCACGGCGCGGAGGACGACGTACTGGTAGGGGTTCACGACGTCACCCCCGGCAGCCAGGGCCGGCCGCCGTCGCGCCGGGCCCGCAAAAAGCTGACGTACGACGCGCGCAGCTCCGCCGGGGACTCCGCACCGGGCACCGGGGTCAGCCACGCGTCCGGCACGGCGGCGACGACCTCGTCCAGCACCTCGTCGGTGAGCGCGTCCGCCAGCTCGGCGTCGAGCGCCGCCACGTCGCGGACCGACCGCGCGAGCACGTGCTCGGACACGTCGTACGGCTGCGCGGCGAACTTCTCGGCCGAGCCGACGCCACCGCTCCAGCCGTGGTGGAAGTAGAGCGAGGCGCCGTGGTCGATCAGCCAGGGTCGACCGTGCCAGACCAGCAGGTTCGGGTTGCGCCAGCTGCGGTCGACGTTGGCGACGTACGCGTCGAGCCAGAGCAACCGTCCCGCGAAGTCCGCACTGACCTCGACCGAGGTGTCGAAGCCGAACGAGCCGGGCAGGAAGTCCACACCCAGGTTGCTGCCGAGGCTGGCCGTCAGCAGGTCCTGGACCTCCTCGTCCGCCTCGTAGCGCGCGATCGCACCGTCGAGCTCGACCTCGACCAGCCGTGGCGTGTCCAGGCCGAGGTGCCGGGCGATGCCGGCCACCACCACCTCGGCGACCAGCACGCTGAGCCCCTGGCCGGCACCACGGAACTTGCAGACGTAGGTGCCCAGGTCGTCGGCCTCGACGATGCCGGGCAGCGAACCGCCCTCCCGCAGCGGCGCGACGTAGCGGGTCGCCCGGACCGAGGCCAGGCCGGTGTGCACGGTGCTCACGCGAGCGGCTTCTCGTTCTCCAGCCGGCCCCGCTGCTCCGCGACGTCGTAGTCCGGGTCCGGCCAGTCCAGGTCCATCGCCCGCAGCTTCTCCAGCAGCAGGCTGCCGATCGCCCAGTTGCGGTACCACTTGCGGTCGCTCGGGATCACGTACCAGGGGGCCGCCTCGGTGCTGCAGCGCTCGAGGGCGAGCTCGTAGGCCGCCCGGTACTGCGGCCACCTCGCGCGCTCGTCGACGTCCTCCGGCTTGAACTTCCACTGCTTCGCCGGGTTGTCGAGCCGGGCCAGGAGGCGTTCCTTCTGCTTGTCGGCCGAGATGTGCAGCATGCACTTGATGATCGTGGTGCCGCTGTCGGCCAGGCGCTGCTCGAAGTCGTTGATGGCGTCGTACCGCCGCTCGATCTCGTCCGGGTCCGCCAGCTCGTGCACGCGCACGATCAGCACGTCCTCGTAGTGCGATCGGTCGAAGACGCCGACCTTGCCCGCGGCCGGCACCTCCTTCTCGACCCGCCACAGGAAGTCGTGCGCGAGCTCCTCCTTCGTCGGCGCCTTGAACGAGAAGATCCGCAACCCGTTGGGGTCGAAGAGGCCCGTCGTGTGCTTGAGCACGCCACCCTTGCCCGAGGTGTCCATCCCCTGCAGCACCAGCAGGATCCGGCGCTCGCCGTCGGTGTAGCCCGAGGCGTAGAGCTTGGCCTGGAGCTCGAACAGCTCCTTGCCCATCGCCGGCAGCGCCTTCTTGCCCGCCTTCTTGTTGCCGTCGAACCCGGGCTTCGCGTGCGGGTCGATCGCGGTCAGGTCCACCGGGCCCGTAGGCAGGCGCAGCAGGTCACTGATCGGGGTCTCGCCGGAGTCAGCCATGCGCCGAGGATAGGCGGACCACGGTCCGCCCGTCCCCGGCACCGGCCGTCCTCCTCAGGGCAGGCGCGGGGTGAGCCGGCTCGCGGCGGGCACCGGGGTCGGGAACCCGAGGACCACGGCGCGACCCCGGATCTGGTTCTGGGCCTGGCAGTCCCGGACGCAGTCGGTGGCGCCGGGCGAGACCTCGACCGCGTCCTCGCCCATCACCTGGCCCATCCGGCCCCCGCTGGCAACCCGCCACTGGGAGATCCCTCCGCAGTGGGTGCCGAATGCGTTGCTGCACTGGTCCACCCGCTCGGCGACCTGGGCGCTGTCGCGTCCGACGAGCCCCGGGGCGGCGTCACTTCCGAAGTTGACCCGCGCCGGCACCGGCATCTGGATCGTCGTGCCGTCGTCCTGCACGAACGGGACGGTGGTGCCGATCCGTTCGCGGAACCGCGGGTTGTCGTAGTAGAAGACGGCCGGCGCCAGCCGGTGCGTGTAGATCGTGGGCCGGGCGTCGGCGCGTTGTGCCTCCATCTGGAAGACGCCTCCCTGCGCACAGTCCACGGACTGGATCTTCATGGTCACCCCGCCACCGGAACGCTGGATGACCAGGCTGCCGTCGCGGATCTGCACGGACATGGCACCGCCGAGGGTGGAGCCGCGGAGACTCGGGGTCTTGCTGCTGAACACCACCACCCGCTTGCCTCCGGTCAGGCTCTCCGGGTTCGGTGCGGAGGTGAGGGTCCAGTTCCGCACCGCGAACGAGGCCGGGTTGACGGTGAACTCGATGTAACGGCCCTTGACCAGGAAGCTGGACCCGAGTCGGCCCGCTGCAATTGTGGTGCGAAGGTCCTGGCCGGGAGCCGGGTTCACGGTGCCACCGGGGAGGACCAGGGACCAGTCCCCACCCGCACAGGCGTCACCACCCTTTGCCTGGGCGGTCGGAGGCGCCACGAGGGCGGCCGCCGTGGCGGTGAGAGCGACGAGTGCCGCGATGGGGCCGGCTCGTCGGCTGCTGGTACGTCGGATCATGAGAGCTCCAGGGGTCGGGGTAGCCCATGATCGAACGGCTCCGAGGACATTGCCATCGGGCGATGGTCGTAGTACTCCGAGGCGCCTCCGTGTCTAGGCTGACCACATGGATCTGCCGGTGATGCCGCCCGTCCGCCCGATGCTGGCCAAGTCGGTCCGAGGCATCCCCGACCCCGCGAAGTTCGACGGCGGCCTGTCCTTCGAGCCGAAGTGGGACGGCTTCCGCTGCATCGTGTTCCGTGACGGCGACGAGGTGGAGCTGGCCTCGCGCAACACCAAGCCGCTCACGCGGTACTTCCCCGAGGTGGTGGCAGCGGTGCTCGAGCAGCTCCCCGAGCGCTGCGTGCTCGACGGCGAGCTGTTCGTCGCGACGGCTCCTCCCGGTCAGCGCAGGAAGCTGGAGTTCGAGGTGCTGCAGGAGCGGATCCATCCCGCCGCCTCCCGGGTGAAGAAGCTGGCCGAGGAGACGCCGGCGGGGTTCGTGGCGTTCGACCTGCTGGCGCTCGGCGACGAGTCGTACGTCGACCGCCCGCTGAGTGAACGCCGGGCAGCGCTGGAGCGGGTGCTGCACGGCATCGACGGTCCCTGCTACCTGACCCGCACCACGACCGACCCCGCCGAGGCCCAGTCGTGGTTCGAGCAGTTCGAGGGCGCCGGTCTCGACGGCGTGGTGGCCAAGCCGCTGGGGTCGACGTACCAGGAGAACGCGCGGACCATGCTCAAGATCAAGCACGAGCGCACCGCCGACGTGGTGCTCTGCGGCTACCGGCTGCACAAGACCTCCACCGCCGACAACCCCTTGCTGGGCTCGCTCCTGCTGGGCCTGTACGACGCGGAGGGCACGCTCCAGCACATCGGTGTCTCGGCCAGCTTCACCGCCAGGCGACGGGCCGAGCTGATCGGCGAGCTGAAGCCGCTGGAGGCCGCGATCGAGGACCACCCGTGGGGCGAGTGGGCCGGGCCCAGCCCGAGCCTCGTGGCCAACCCCGACCGGGTGCCGGGCACCCAGAGCCGCTGGAGCGCGGGCAAGGACCTGTCGTTCGTGCCGCTGCGGCCCGACGTGGTGCTGGAGGTCGGCTACGACCACATGGAGGGGCGGCGTTTCCGGCACACCGCGCAGTTCAAGCGCTGGCGCCCGGACCGCGATCCGGAGTCGTGCGGCTACGAGCAGCTCGACGAGCCGGTCGGCTACGACCTCGGCGAGGTGCTCGGCGGGTAGTGCGCTGCAAGGGCGTGTCCCTAGACTCCAGCCATGACTGACTACCCCGTCGTGCTGCTGGTCGAGCAGGAGCTGAGTGCGCTCGACGCACGCCAGGTGCGTGGCCTGCACGAGGAGATCGACGAGCCCGTGCGCTACCACGTGCTGCTGCCGGTGGAGGACGCCGCCTACCGGGTCGAGAGTGCCATGGGAGCGCTGGGCTCCGGCGAGATGATCAACCCCGGCCTGGGGGTCGACGAGGCGGAGATCCAGGAGATGCAGTCCGAGATCCTGACCAGCGCCCGCACCTCGCTGAAGAACACGGTCGCGGCGCTCGAGGCCGCCGGAGGTGCCGCGGTCGGCGACCTGCTCACCTCCGACCCGGTCGACGGCCTGATCGAGAAGGTCACCGAGACCGACGCCCGCGAGGCGATCATCCTGACCCGCCCGCACGTGGTCTCCGAGTTCTTCCACCTCGACTGGACCTCGCGCGCCCGCCGCAAGCTGGGCGTGCCGGTCCTGCACCTGCTCGAGCACGAGACGTTCGACGAGCAGTCGGGCCAGGGCGAGGGCGTCACCGGTCTGTGACGGCCTGACCAGCGGGGTTGCCGCGCTCCACTAGGGTCGCGGAGTGGGCCTCTTCTCCCGTGGTCATGCTCGTACGCCGGACGCTCAGCACGACGCGTTCTGGCTGTGGTGGACCGAGTCCGGGCAGCGCACCACCACCGGGGCGCTGGCCCGCGACGACCCGATGTCGGTGAGCGACGCGCTCTCGGCGGCGGTCGAGTCCATCCATCCCGAGCTGGCCTGGGAGCTCGCTGCGGGCGAGCTCTCCGGCCACGTGCTCGTGGTGACGGCCGGTGGCGACCCGGACCTGCGAGCGGCGGCCCGGCGGTGGTTGCTCGCCGCGCCTCCGGCCGACGAGACCTGGTCCTACGCCGACTCCCGACCCCCGGCCGCCGACCCGGAGGCGATCCGGCTGTCGTCCGGGCAGGCGCCCGACATCGACTTCGCGCGCGTGTGCGTCTCGGCCCGTCTGTCCGGCACCCGCTTCGACATCGTGGTCTTCCACCCGGCGTTCCCCGACCTCGACCCGCACTCCCGGTCGCAGGTCGCGTTCCTGGTGCTCGACGCGACGCTCGGCGAGCACGACGTCGAGCTCTGGGTCGGTGAGGTGACGCCGTCGGAGGTGTCGCCGGTGGACGGGTTCGGGCTCAGCGCCCTGCGATCGGTGGTGCGCGACCACACCCGGGCCAAGGTCGACGAGGACGGCCGGCCCAGCTGGATCCTGATGCAGGGCGAGACGCCGCAGGGGCCGCTGCTCGCTGCGGCGCAGGTACCGCTCCACCCGGCGACCGCGCCGCACCTCGGCACCCACGTCGCGGTGCTGCTCCCCTACCGGCACTGCACGCCCGAGGGTCTTCCGGCGGACGCGTCGTTGGGCGCGCTGCGATCGTTCGAGGACGACCTCTCACGGTCGCTCGGCAGCGACGGTCAGGTCGTCGCACACCAGACCAGCAACGGCACCCGCGTGCTGCACGTCTACGTCGACGACCAGTCCGGTGCGACCCACCGCACCAGGTCCGCGGCCCGGCAGTGGCCGGAGGGGAAGGCTCTGGTGCAGACGATGGACGATCCCGGTTGGCAGTCCGTCGCGCATCTGCGAGCGTGACCCGGTGGCGTCCCTGATCTATCCGGTGATCACCTCGCTCGACGGCTACGTCGTCGACGCCGAGGGCAGCTTCGCGTGGGCCCAGCCCGACGCCGAGGTGCACGCGTTCGTCAACGAGACCGAGCGACCGCTCGGCACCCACCTCTACGGGCGCCGGCTCTACCAGGTCATGCAGGTCTGGGAGACGATGCCGCTCGAGGGCGAATGGGAGGAGATGCGCGACTTCGCGGAGATCTGGCGCGGCTCGGACAAGGTCGTCTACTCCACGACGCTCGACGCCGTCTCGACCTCCCGGACGCGCCTGGAGCGGACCTTCGAGCCGGAAGCGGTGCGCCGCCTGGTCGACGAGGCCGACCGTGACGTCTCCGTGTCCGGCCCGACGCTCGCCGCCCACGCCGTCCGCGCCGGAATCGTGGACGAGTGGCACCAGTTCGTGTGCCCGGTCGTGGTCGGCGGCGGCACGCACTGGCTCCCCGACGGGGTCCGGGTCGACCTCGACCTGGTCGAGGAGCGCCGGTTCGCCGGTGGCGTCGTGTTCCTGCGCTACCGGACCCGGCGCTAGCGACCCGGCTGGTCCTCGATCCGGTTGCCGTCCTCGTCCCAGTGCGCGGCGACCTTCTTGCTGGGCTGCACGCGCGGCGGCTCGCCGGGCATCTTCGGGTAGTCGGGCGGGAAGTTCGTCTCGCCCTCGGGTGATGCGTCGTAGAGGTCGATCAGGGGCTGCAGGTCGCACGCCACGTCGTCGATCGTGGCCATCGCGTCGCCGAGGTCGGCGAACCGCTCGGGCGCGGTGTGCAGGTTGAACTCCCCGGGGTCGGTCACCTGCGCGAGGTCGTCCCAGCTCAGCGGCATCGAGACCGGTGCGCCCGGCAGCGGCCGGAGCGAGTACGCCGAGGCGATGGTGCGGTCACGGTTGTTCTGGTTGAAGTCCACGAAGATCCGCTCCCCGCGCTCCTCCTTCCACCACTTGGTGGTCACCCCGTCGTCACGCTTCTCCAGCTCGCGGCCGAGTCCGATCGCGGCGTGTCGCACGTCCTCGAAGCTCCAGCGGGGCTCGATCCGCACGTAGATGTGGATGCCCCGGTTGCCGGACGTCTTCGGGTAGCCGACCAGGCCGAGCTCGGTGAGCAGCTCACCGGTGACGCCCGCGACCCGGACCGCGTCGGCGAACGTCGTGCCCGGCTGCGGGTCGAGGTCGATCCTGAGCTCGTCGGGGTGGTCGTTGTCGCCGCTGCGCGTCGGCCACGGGTGGAACGTGATCGTGCCCATCTGCGCGCACCAGCCGACCGTGGCCAGGTTGCGCACGCAGACCTCCTCGGCGGGCCTTCCGCTGGGAAAGGTGACCCGGGTGGTCTCGACGTACTCGGGTGCGCCCTTGGGCACCCGCTTGCTGTAGAAGGCGTCGCTCTTGTCGCCGCGGCCCGTGGCCAGCGTGATCCCCGGGTGGACTCCGGTGGTCCAGCGCTCCAGAGCCGTCGGCCGGTCACCCAGCGCGCGCAGGACTCCGTCCGCCACGGAGAGGTAGTACTCGACGACCTGGAGCTTGGTGACCTCGGGCCACCGGTCCGTGGCCGGGTAGATCACCCGGTCGGGACTGGTGACCCGGACCGGCTGGCCGTGTGCGTCGACCTCTGCCGCTGCTGCCTTCGCCATGGACCGAGCCTAGGCTCTCAACATCCGCTGCTCTGGTCCGGCGGCCCGTCGAGGACCCGCGGGGCGTGCTCGACGAGCTGGATTCGTTCGTCGAACGTTCGGCTGCGGATCAGGTCCAGTGCCACGTCCGGGTAGCCGTCGTAGATGCGGTCGAGCCGGGTTGCGGCGGGCTCCCGGGTGGCGGGTCTGCTTTGCTGGGTCAGCTGACCCAGCAACGCTCCTCGATGGTGGTGCACGGCGTGCACGCCCCTCTCGAAATTCGGGGCCATAGGGTTGCTGAGGCGCAACCGCCGGTCATCAGCGCTCGAGGACCTCGATCACCGAGTTCGGTCGGAACGTCGGGCGCCGGTCGATGTCCTGCGCCTGTGCCCGCTCGTGCTCGAACCCACCGGTGGTGACGAGCACCCACCGCTCGACCGGCTCGTCCTGACCCAGCACGGCGGTGTCCACGCCGTGCAGCGAAGCGAGCACCGCCTCGCCACACCCGACGTGCACGGGTGGGAAGTGGAACGCCATCCGGTGCAGCTCCTGGTGCGGGCCGACGAACGCGACCGGGAGGTCGAGCGCATCACCGCAGGCGCCGCAGATCCGGCTGAGCGCGCACTGGGTGACCCGCTTCTTGTTCAGCAGCGTCACCGACGCCCGCCCGTCGTCGTACTCGCAGGCGAAGGGCACCGCGACCCCCAGCTCGGGGTCGCGGGGCCGCTCGTCCAGGCCGGTGGTGCCGATCATGCGGAGGCCCGACCCATGTACTTCCCGGTCTCCGGCCGCCGCACCTGACGCTCGGCGTCGGTCTTGCGACGGCGGTCGATCGGCGCGAGCGGCTCGGTCGGGTCGGGCCCGTCGTTCCTGGTCCACCGGTTCGGCAGCGACAGCTTCATGATCGTGCGCAGGGTCTGGCCGTACTGCTTGTGCAGCGGGCCGGTCGTGTACGGCAGGTTGTACTTGTCGCACAGTGCGCGCACCTTGACGGCGATCTCCGGGTAGCGGTTGCTCGGCAGGTCCGGGAACAGGTGGTGCTCGATCTGGAAGCCGAGGCTGCCGCTCATGATGTGCAGCAGCCGTCCCCCCTCGAAGTTGGCGGAGCCGAGCATCTGGCGCAGGTACCACTCCGCACGGGTCTCGTCCTCGATCTCCTCCTCGGTGAAGTGCATGGCCCCGTCGGGGAAGTGACCGCAGAAGATGATCATGTACGACCACAGGTTGCGCATCAGGTTCGCGGTCGCGTTGGCGCTCGCGGTGGCCACGAAGTTCGGACCGGTCAGGGCCGGGTAGATCACGTAGTCCTTCGTGATCTGCCTGCGGATCTTGCGCCCGATCTGCTTGAGCTGCTTCTTCATCACGCGCGGGTCCTTCTCGCGCTTGCGGATCGCCTCGATGTCGAGGTCGTGCAGGGCGACCCCCCACTGGAACAGGGTGGCGAGGGCCGCGTTGTAGATCGGCTGTCCGAGGTTGAACGGGCTCCACTTCTGCTCGCGAGCCATCCGCAGGATGCCGTAGCCGATGTCGTTGTCGAAGCCGAGCACGTTGGTGAACTGGTGGTGCACGTAGTTGTGGCTGTGCTTCCACTGCTCGGCCGGCTGCGCGGTGTCCCACTCCCAGTTGCTGGAGTGGACCTCGGGGTCGTTCATCCAGTCCCACTGGCCGTGCATCACGTTGTGGCCGATCTCCATGTTCTCCAGGATCTTGGCCGTGCCGAGCATCGCCGTGCCGGCGACCCAGGCGGGCGGGTAGAAGCTGGCGAACAGGGTGATCCGGCCGGCGGCGGCGAGCCGGCGCTGGATCGTGATCATCCGGTAGATGTAGGCCGCGTCGTCGTCGTTGCGGGACTCCTCGACGTCGGCTCGGATCGCGTCGAGCTCTCGTCCGAGCTCCTCCACCTCCTCGGTGGTGAGGTGGGTGTACTCCTTCACGTCTGCGATCGCCATGCGTGTGCTCCTCTCGGAAGGTGGTCCCGCGGGCGCGACCACCGGGGGATGGGTCAGATGTCCAGCTCGCAGTCACCGACGGGCACGGTGACGCAGGTCTGGACGTTCTCGTTGGGGTCGGAGTACTCCGTGCCGTTGCGCAGGTCGCGCACCTTGCCGGAGACCATGGTCACGGTGCAGGTGTGGCAGATGCCGGCGCGGCAGCCGTACGGCATCCCGACCCCGGCGCTCTCCCCCGCCTCCAGGACCGTGGTGGCACCGTCGACCTCGGCGGTCTTGCCCGAGTTGCGGAAGGTGATCGTGCCCCCCTCGCCGCCGTCGCCCTCGAAGTTGAGCGAGAACCGCTCGAGGTGCAGCTTGTCCTCGAGGTCGGCCTTCTCCCAGAACGACTCGGCGGCGTCGAGCATCGGGCCGGGGCCGCAGGCCCAGACCTCGCGCTCGCGCCAGTCGGAGCAGAGCTCGTCGAGGTGCTCGTCGAACGAGAGCACGCCGTCGGTGTCGGTGTGCCGCTCGTGCAGTGTCAGGCCGGGGTGCTTGTCGACCAGCGTCTTGAGCTCGTCGCGGAAGATCATCCGGTCCGGCGTGGTCGAGGAGTAGCTGAGAACGACGTCGGGCATCGTCCCGCGGCGCGACATCGTCCGCAGCATCGCCATCACCGGGGTGATCCCGCTGCCACCGACCAGGAACAGGATCTTCTCCGGCGGGGGGTTCGGCAGCACGAAGTCACCGGACGGGAGTGCCAACCGGATGATCGTCCCGGGCGCGACCCCGCTGACCAGGTGCTCGGAGAGGAACCCCTCGGGCATCGCGCGGACGGTGATCGCGATCGTCCTGCCCTCGCGCTCCGGCGGCGAGCTGACCGAGTACGAGCGCCAGTGGAACTTGCCCTTGATCTGGATCCCGATCCCGATGTACTGGCCCGGGTGGTGGTCGTAGGACCAGCCCCAGCCGGGCCGGATCACCACGGTGGCGGCGTCGTCGGTCTCGGGGATCACCTTCTCGACCACGCCGCGCAGCTCGCGCGTGGTCCAGAGCGGGTTGATCAGGGTCAGGTAGTCGTCGGGCTGCAGCGGCGTGGTGAGACGAGCGCCCACGCGGCGGACGCCGTCCCAGGTGACGCGGTCCAGCAAGGTCACGGTGTGCGTCTCCTCCAGTGGGGGGTGAATCTCAGTAAACACATGTTCACTGAATCCTGACAACCACCCGAAGGGCCGCAGAGCCGTGATTCTGGTGTGTGTTACGACACCTTGACCAGCACCTTGCCGAAGTTCGCGCCCCGGAGCATGCCGGTGAAGGCCTCGGGCGCGTTCTCCAGGCCCTCCGTCACGTCCTCGCGGTAGCGCACCGACCCGTCGGCGACCCAGCCCGACATGTCCCGGAGGAAGTCGCGGTAGTGCTCCTGCACGAACTCGCCCTGGATGAAGCCGCGGATGGTCAGGCTCCTGGTCAGCACCTGGCCGAGCAGGCCCGGCATCCGGTCCGGCCCCGGAGGCGCCTCGGTGGCGTTGTAGTTCGCGACCAGCCCGCAGACCGGGATCCGGGCGTACAGGTTCAGGTGTCGGCGTACGGCGTCGAAGACGTGGCCGCCGACGTTCTCGAAGTACACGTCGATGCCGTCCGGCACCGCGTCCGCGAGTCGGTCGCGGAAGTCGTCGGCGCGGTGGTCGACGCCGACGTCGAAGCCGAACTCCTCGGTCAGGGCGCGCACCTTGTCCGGACCACCGGCGATGCCGACCGCCCGGGCTCCCTCGAGCTTCGCGATCTGGCCGACCGCCGACCCCACCGGACCGGTCGCGGCCGCGACGACGACCGTCTCCCCCGGCTGCGGGCGGCCGATCTGGAGCAGCCCGGCGTACGCGGTGAACCCGGTCATGCCGAGGACGCCGAGAGCGGTGGACACGGGTGCGGCGTCGGGGTCGAGCCGGCGCACGGACGAGCCCGGTACGACGGCGTGCGTCTGCCACCCCAGGTAGGACAGCACCTGGTCACCGACCGACAGCCCGTCGTAGCGCGACTCCAGCACCTCGGCCACGGTGCCGCCGACGATCACCTCGCCCACCTCGACCGGGTCGGCGTACGACGCGGCGGCGCTGAGGCGACCGCGCACGTAGGGGTCGAGCGAGAGGTAGCGCACGGCAAGCAGCACCTCGCCCTCCTGCACTTCGGCGAGCTCCTCGGTGACGGTCTCGAAGGTGCCGGCGTCGGGCGCGCCGACGGGGCGCCGGGCGAGCCGGATCTGGGTGGTGTCCATGCCACTCACTGTGTCAGCCGGACGTAAGGACGAGAGGTCCGGGCCGATGGTGCTGCCGGGTACCGTGAAGGACATGTGGAAGTCGAAGTCCCCCTCCGAGGAACAGCCCGCCGAGCAGAAGGCCTACGCCGTCGAGAAGTCCGACGCGGAGTGGCGCGAGCAGCTCTCCCGCGCGGAGTACGACGTGCTGCGCAAGGCCGGCACCGAGCGACCGCACACGGGCGAGTACGACCAGACCTGGACCGAGGGCGTCTACCGCTGCAAGGCGTGCAGCGCCGAGCTGTTCCGCTCCGACACGAAGTTCGACGCGCACTGCGGCTGGCCGTCCTTCTGGTCGCCGCTGGCCGAGGACCGCGTCGAGTTCATCGAGGACCGTGCGATGGGCATGAAGCGGGTCGAGGTGCGCTGCGCCGGCTGCGGCTCGCACCTGGGCCACGTCTTCGACGACGGCTACGGCACCCCGACGGGTCAGCGCTTCTGCATCAACTCGATCTCGTTGACGCTCGAGCCCTCGCAGGGCTGAACCGTAACCCTCAGGGCAGCAACGCGACCAGGTCGGACGCGCTGATCCGGCGGCCGGTGTAGAAGGGCAGCTCGTCGCGCACGTGGCGGCGGGCGTCGGACGCGCGCAGGTGCCGCATCAGGTCCACGATCCGGTGCAGCTCGTCGGCCTCGAACGCGAGCATCCACTCGTAGTCGCCGAGCGCGAACGAGGCGACCGTGTTGGCGCGCACGTCGGCGTAGTCCCGGGCCATCTGGCCGTGCTCGGCCAGCATCCGGCGGCGCTCGGAGTCCTCGAGCAGGTACCACTCGTAGGAGCGGACGAACGGGTAGACGCAGATGTAGGCCCGCGGCTCCTCGTCGGCGAGGAAGGCCGGGATGTGGCTCTTGTTGAACTCCGCCGGCCGGTGCAGGGCGAGCTGCGACCAGACCGGCTCGAGCCGCCTCCCGAACGTCGTACGACGGAACGCGTTGTAGGCGTCCTGCAGGGCGTCGGACGTGGCGGCGTGCCACCAGACCATGACGTCGGCGTCGGCGCGAAGGCCGGTGACGTCGTACAGCCCGCGGACCACGACGTCCTGCTCGGCCAGCCCGGCCACGAACTTCTCCAGCTCGTCGCCCTCCGCACCGCGATCCGCGTCACCGATCACGTCGCGCAGCCGGAACACCGACCACATCGTGTAGCGGATGGTGTCGTTGAGCTCCTTGGCCCGCTTGCCCTTGTGCGACGACGTGTCGGTCATGGCTCCAGTGTCTCAGCCAGCACCTCGTCGACCGCACGGTGGGCGGAGGCGATGCAGGCCGGGATGCCGACGCCGTCGTAGGCCGCCCCGCACACCGCGAGGCCGGGCACACCGGCCAGCGCGCGTCGTACGGCGGCGACGCGGGCCACGTGACCCACGGCGTACTGCGGCAGGCCGCCGCCCCAGCGCTGCACGTGGGCGTCGAGCGGGCGGACGCTGAGGCCGACCGCGTCCGCGAGGTCGTGCAACGCGAGGTCCACCAGCTCCTGGTCGGTCACCTGGAGCACGTGCTCCTCCCGGTGCCGCCCGATCGAGCACCGGAGCAGGAGGGTGTCACCGCCGGCGGCGCGGACCCAGGGCCACTTGGCGAAGGAGTAGGTAGCCCCCTTCACCGCCCGACCCTCGACCGGCGGCACCAGGAAACCCGAGCCGGTCACGGCGGGCAGGTCGCGCGCGGTGAAGGCGAGCGTGACCACCGCCATCGACGCGTACTCGATGCCGTCGAGCTCGCGGGCGGCCATCGGCGCCACGGCGTCGAGCAAGCGGGCGGCGGGACGGGCGGGGACGGCCAGCACCACCGCGTCGCAGAGCACCTGGCGCGGAGCGCGGGTGGGGCCGACCTCGAGCGCCCAGCCGTCGGTCGAGCGCGTGACACCACGGACCGTCGCGTCGGTCTCGACCGTGGCACCGGACCCGGCGAGGGCAGCGCCCGGCAGCCGACCGACGCCGCCGACCAGTCCGGCGAAGACCGGGGTGTCGGTGCTCGTCGGTGACATCGCTGCCGCGGCCGCCTCGGTCAGGGAGTGCGCGCCGTCGAGCCGCGCGACGAGACCGGGAACGGCCGCGCGGGCGGAGAGCTCGCGGGCGTGTCCGGCGTACACCCCGCCCAGCATCGGCTCCACGAGCCGGTCGACGACCTCCTTGCCGAGACGTTCCTCGACCAGCGAGCCGACGCTGACGTCCTCGTCCGCCGCCAGTCGGCGCGGCGGCAGCACGCCGTCGAGCGCCGCGCGGGTGAGGCCGGTGCGGGAGAGCACGTCGGACAGGGACCGCACGTCGGGCGGAACGCCCATCAGCGAGCGCGGCAGCGGCCGCATCTCGCCGCGCGTCCAGAGCGAGGCCTGGATGGTCGCGGGGTGGACCACGTCGCCGGCCAGGCCCACCTCGTGGGCAAGGGCGACACCCTCCGGCCGGCGGGCCAGGATCGCTTCGGCTCCGACGTCGGTCGACACTCCCCCGACCTCGGCGACGGCCAGCTTCCCGCCGACCCGCGGCGACCCTTCCAGCACGGTCACCACCAGGTCCGGCCGCAGCGAGCGGAGTCGCTGTGCCGCTGCCGCCCCGGAGATGCCGCCGCCGACCACGACGACGTGCTGGAGGGGGCGTGCGTTCACGTGACCAGACTTGCACCTCCCCCGGGAGAACCAGCACCTACCCTGCGACGTCCGACCCCCGGGACCAGCGGGCCGACTCGAGTCGCTCGTGCGGCAGCAGGCCGGCCCTCGGTGCGGCTGGCCCGGGTGGTACGACGGGCGCGGCGGGACCGCAGCGCCGTGCCCGAGCAGGTTCAGCCGACGTCGTAGGACTGCACGAACTCCGTCAGCCGCGCGAGCTGGTCGGGGTCGGTGGCCGGGATCACCCCGTGACCGAGGTTGAAGATGTGCCCTCGCGCGGAGCGTCCGGCCTCGATCACCTCCGCTGCCTTGGCCAGCATCACCTCGGTCGGCGCGAACACCAGTGCCGGGTCGAGGTTGCCCTGCACCGCGCGGTCGCCGACCCGGGCGACACCGTCGGCGAGCGGGACCCGCCAGTCGACGCCCACCACGTCGGCCCCGGCCTCGCCCATCAGCCCGAGCAGCTCGCCGGTGCCCACGCCGAAGTGGATCCGGGGCACGCCGAGCGCACCCACGCGCTCCAGCACCCTCGCGGAGTGGGGCATCACGTGCCGGGCGTAGCCGGCCGGGTCGAGCGCCCCGGCCCATGAGTCGAACAGCTGCACGGCGCTGGCACCGGCGGCGACCTGCACCTCGAGGTAGGCGGCCGAGATGCCGGCGATCTTGCGCATCAGGGCGTCCCACACGTCGGGCGCGCCGTACATCATCGCCTTGGTCCGGGCGTGGTCCTTGGACGGTCCTCCCTCCACCAGGTAGGACGCGACGGTGAACGGGGCGCCCGCGAACCCGATCAGCGGAGTGGCACCGAGCTCGCCCACCAGGGACTGCACCGACTCGGCCACGAACGGCACGTGCTCCGGCGTCAGGTCGGGGATCCCGGCCACGTCCTCGAGCGTGCGCACCGGGTCGGAGACGACCGGGCCGACGCCGGGCACGATGTCGAGGTCGACCCCGATCGCCTTGAGCGGCAGCACGATGTCGGAGAAGAAGATCGCCGCGTCCACGCCGTAGCGCCGCACCGGCTGCATCGTGATCTCCACGACCAGGTCGGGACGCATGCAGGACTCCAGCATGGTGACGCCCTCGCGCACCTTCAGGTACTCCGGCAACGAGCGGCCGGCCTGCCTCATGAACCACACCGGGGTGTGCGGAACCGGCTCGCCACGGGCGGCCTTCAGGAAGGCCGACGAGGCGAGTCCGGGGGCGGTGGGCACGGGCGTCGACACGGGGGCAATCGTCGCAGGTCAGGCGGCGCGTCGGGACATCGGCACCGCTGACCCGCGCTTAGTCTGCAGACATGTCCGCACGTCAGGAGTACCGGATGGACGAGCCGGAAGCACCCGAGGAGTTCCGGGTCGCCGTCCGGCAGATGCGTGAGGCCGCGCTGCGTCCGGAGATCCTCGCGGAGGAGATGCCGGCACCGCAGCGAATCGCTCCGTACTCCTCGGCGCTCGCGGCCGACGTGACCGTCGACGGCGAGGACGTCGGCGGCGGTCGGCTGGTGCTGCTGCACGACCCTGACGGCAACGACGCCTGGGAGGGCACCTTCCGCTGCGTCGCCTACGCCCGCGCCGAGATCGACCCCGAGCTGGCCGCGGACCCGATGCTGGGCGGCGTCGGCTGGAGCTGGCTGACCGAGGCGCTCGAGGCCCACGGCGCGTCGTACGTCGCCCCGTCCGGCACCGTCACCTGCGTCGCCTCCGAGAGCTTCGGTGGCCTGTCGCCGGAAGGCGCCACCGCCCAGATCGAGATCCGCGCCTCGTGGACCCCCATCGGCGACCCCGAGCTCCACGTCGGCGCGCACGTCGAGGCATGGGCCGAGGTGATGTGCACCGCGGCCGGCCTGCCCCCGGTCCCGGAGGGTGTGGCCACGCTCCCCAACCGCCGCGGGCAGCGTGGCCGGGGCTGATGTCGCAGTCCGGCTCTCCTGACGAGCCCTCCACGTCACCGGAGGGTGAGGCACCTCCCGAGCTCGAGCTGCTGACCCTCCGCGACGGTCTGCCCGAGGTGGTCGAGACCCCCTCCCAGCTCGACGCCGTGGTGCGAGACCTCGCCGCCGGCACCGGTCCGATCGCGATCGACGCCGAGCGCGCCAGCGGCTACCGCTACTCCGCGCGCGCCTACCTGATCCAGCTCCGCCGCGAAGGCTCGACGACGTGGCTGGTCGACCCGATCGGCTTCGACGACCTCTCGCCGCTCCAGGAGGTGCTCTCCGGAGGGGAGTGGATCCTGCACGCCGCCAGCCAGGACCTGCCGTGCCTGCGTGAGGTCGGGCTCGAGCCGACGACGCTCTTCGACACCGAGCTCGCCGCGCGGCTCCTCGGCCACCCCCGGGTCGGCCTGGCCTCGCTGGTCGAGCAGATCTGCGGGCTCCGGATGCGCAAGGAGCACTCGGCCGCGGACTGGTCGAAGCGGCCGCTGCCCACCGCGTGGCTGGAGTACGCCGCACTCGACGTCGAGGTGCTGGTGGACATCCGCCACCAGCTCGCACACGAGCTCGTGGAGTCAGGGAAGGACGACTGGGCGCAGCAGGAGTTCAGGCACGTGATGGCGCAGCGGCCGGTGCCGCGCACCGACCCGTGGCGTCGCACCTCGGGCATGCACAAGGCCCGAGGTCGTCGCGCCGTCGCCGCGGTCCGCGAGCTCTGGCAGACCCGCGACGAGCTCGCCGCGCGACGTGACGTCACACCCGGCCGGATCATCCCGGACTCGGCGATCGTGGTGGCGGCCTCCGCCATGCCTGCGGATCGCAACACCCTGCTCGGCCTCAAGGGGTTCCACGGACGTGGCGCAGAGCGCTATGCCGACCGCTGGGTGGAGGCGATCCGCACCGCCCGCGAGCTGCCCGAGAGCGAGCTGCCGCCGGTGGCGGTCAGGTCCGACGGTCCCCCGCCGCCCCGCGCCTGGGCCGAGCGCGACCCGGATGCGGCCGCCCGGCTGACGGCGGCACGGGCGGCGCTGGCAGACCTCTCCGAGGAGCGCAGCGTCCCGGTGGAGAACCTGCTCACGCCCGACGTCGTACGACGGGTGCTCTGGACGCCGCCGGACCCTCGTGACCGCACCGAGCTGACCGCTGCCGTCGCCGACCAGCTGAGCGACCACGGCGCCCGCCCGTGGCAGGTCGACCTGGTCGGGCCGGTGCTGGTGGAGGCGATCCTCAACCCCGCTCCCGCCCCCGAGCCAGTGATCGACGAACCGGACGAGACGGCGGACGAGACGGGCGACGAGGTCGTGGACTAGCTGCCCGGGGTCGCGCTCGACGACCCGCTGGGTGACGGGCCGGGACTCGGCGTCAGCAACGTCTGCGAGGCCTCGTCGATCGCCTGCAGCCGCTCGTCGAGCGGGTCGATCACGGGGTCGTAGAACAGTCGCGACAGCCGGACCTTGCTGGCCTCGCGGACCCGGTCCCACGCTTCGGTGTCGGGCAGGTCGCGCACGAAGCGCAGCTGGCTGGCGAAGACGCCCGAGCCGATCGGGTTCTCGGTCGGCTGGCTGAAGTCCTCGGAGAACAAGGCGTCGAGGTTGGCCGGCGTGATGTAGCCGGTCGCGGCGAGCAGCTTGGAGGCCTCGGTGTCGACCAGGTAGGCCAGCACGTCGGCCGTGGCTCGGCGGTTGGCGAGATCGGGGCTGACGCAGAACGCCGAGATGTCCGCCGTCGTCGCGGACTTGCCGAGCCTCGGCATCGGCATCACCCCGAAGATCAGCCCCTCCTGCTGGCGCAGCTCGGGGGTCAGCGCCCGGTGCCCGAGGATCATGCCGAGCCGGCCGGACTTGAACCGGGCGACGGCGTCACGCTTCGCGAGCTGCTTGGAGGTGAACGTCAGCTGCGGGTTGCGCACCACCTGGAGGAGCTGGCGCATCGCGTCCTCGCTCGCACCGCTGGACAGGTCGAGCCGGGTCGGGTCCTGGGTGTTGTCGACCACCTGGCCGCCGCCGGAGAACACGAACGGCGCGATCTGCTCCAGGTCGGGCGCGACGTAGACCCCACGGGTGGTCGCGGTCGAGGCCTGCTGGGCCGCGACCACGAAGTCGGACATCCGCCAGCCGTCGTCGGAGTTGGGCGGCTTCTGACCCGGTGGCCGGATCTTGGCGAGGTGCACGAGCCGGGCGTTGTAGTAGACGACCAACGGGGACACGTCGACCGGCATGCACTGCAGTGCGCTGTCGGCGCTGAACGCCTCCAGGCCGACCCGCTCGTAGCCGTCGCCGAAGTCGATGTTGCGGTCGCTGAGCATCTCGTCGACCTTCTGCGTCCCGTCCGCGGCGCGGAGCCAGTCGAGGTCGGTCTCGCCGGAGAGGAAGATGTCGGGCGCCCGGCTGGTGCCGACGTCCTTGCGCAACGCGACCATCGCCGTCTCGTGGTCGGGGTAGGGGCGCACGTTGACCGAGATCGCGGGATGGTCCGCGGAGAACCGGGCGGCGATCGCCGTGTAGGCCGAGATCACCGGATCGGGTCCGTAGACGGCCAGCGTCACCTGGCTCGGGCCGGAACTGGCGGTGGTGGTGGTGACCGGCGGGGTCTGGCCGTCGGGCGTGCAGCCGGCCAGCACACCGGTGACCAGGAGCGCGGCGGCAGCGCACGTCGTACGACGCATGCGCGGTGCCACGACCCGGACCTCCCCAAGCGAACCACCGTGCGGAGATCTCCCGGACGGCTCCGGTCACGATAGCCGTCGGCACCCACCGACCCCGCGGCCCGGAGCCCCGATCGGGGGTGACCTCTGCCACCCCGGCGTGGGTTCGGCCGTCCAGCCCCCGGGACGCGCCGGGAACGGGCGTGCGACGCTGCGCGACGTCGGCCTCCTAGGGTGATCGCATGCCTCTCCCGACGCCTTCCCTGCGCCTGCTCGCGCCGCTCGCGGTGGCCGCACTGCTCGCCACGGGTGCCGGGTGCGGCAACAAGCAGGAGTCCACTCCGCCACCCCCCAGCGACACCCCCACCGCGAGCGAGTCGGCCTCGGAGACACCGTCGGAGTCCCCCTCCGCCAGTGAGACGCCCAGTGAGAGTGCGAGACGCCCGGCGAGAGCTCGGCACCCACACCGCCGGCGATCGAGACCCTGCTGCTCCCGGCCGCCGGCTTGCCCGGGTTCAACGACAGCTGGCGGTGGGCGGTGAAGGGCACCGGACCGCAGAAGTCGGCGTTCGGCATCTGCCAGCGGTTCCCGATGGACACGCTCGGTGCCGACAAGACGGTGGTGCGCCGCTACCAGCCGGCCGGGGACCTGACCGGAGGCTCGGGGGGCCACCTGGTCTCCCGCTTCGTCGACGAGAAGTCCGCGTCGCAGACCGTGCAGGTGCTGCAGTCCTGGCACGACCGGTGCAAGGATCGGCTGACGGCGTACGCCAAGAAGACAGTCGGCAAGATGACCACGGTTCAGACCTCGACCGGCACCGCGTCCTGGTACCTCGTGAGCTATGTCGAGGCCGGTGCCGACGAGGGCCGGTTCGACGCCCTCGGCATCCTGCACGAGGGTCGCACCGTCGAGCTGTTGCTGCTCAACCTCACGGGCCAGGACTACGGTTACGAGGCCGGCCGGGAGCCGATGGTGCAGGCGCTCAAGAGGGCCGCGGACCGGCTCGCCGGCTAGTCCCTACGGCAGCAGCGCGAGGTCGTCCTCGCTCAGCCTGAGCCCCGTCGCCGCTGCGGAGTCGCGGATCGACTCCGGTCGGGACGCGCCCGGGATGGGCAGCACCACCGGTGACTTCGCGAGCTCCCAGGCCAGGGCGACCTGGTACGCGGAGGCTCCGTGCCGTTCCCCGACCTCCACGAAGGCCCGGTGCCGGTCGGCGAGCTCGGAGGCGCCGCGCATCCCGCCGAGCGGGCTGTAGGGCAGGAACGCCAGCCCCAGCTCCTCGCACAGGTCGAGCTCGGGCTGGGAGTCGAGGTAGCCGGGGTTGTACCGGTTCTGGACCGAGACGAGTGCGCCGCCGAGGATGCCCTGTGCCTCGCGGATCTGGTCGGGGTCGGCGTTGGAGATGCCGACCCGCTGCACCAGCCCCTCGTCGACCAGGTCCTTGAAGGCGCCCATCGTGTCGGCGTACGGGACCTCGGGGTCGGGGCGGTGGTGCTGGTAGAGCGCGATCGCGTCGACACCGAGGCGCCGGGCCGAGTCCTGCGCGGCCTGCCGGAAGCGGGCCGGGTTGCCGTCGGTGCCCCAGTCCGGGCCACGGCGGGTCATCCCGCCCTTCGTGGCGACGACCACGTCGCCACTGTCGCCGTACGACGCCAGCGCGCGCGCCACGAGCTCCTCGTTGTGGCCGAACGGGCCTTCGTCGGGGTTGTAGACGTCGGCGGTGTCGATGAAGGTCACCCCGGCCTCGAGCGCGGCATGGATCGTCGCCACCGACTGCTCCTCGTCGAACGGGCGGCGCAGCGACATCGGCATGCCACCGAGGCCGATGGCGGAAACGGACAGGTCGCCGATGTGGCGTTGCGGCTGGGTCATGTCCTCGACCGTAGTCTGGAGGCGATGACCGATCGCGCACACCACCGGCCGGCGATGCCCGGCGCCATGCACTTCGAGTCCGTCGAGGGCGGGCCCGATCCGGCTGTGCTGCGCGACGCGGCCGAACGGTGCGCGGTGGCGCTGGTGCGTGGCCACGGCGACGTCGACGACGCGCTGGTCGCGCGCGTGATCGGGCTGGCCGAGACCGAGGGCCTGGAGACACTGGCCGAGCTGTGGTCGGGCGCCGCCCCTGACACCGTGGCCGGGTCCCTGTGGCGGCTCTACCTGCTGCGCACGTGGGTGCACGCGTCCCCCCAGCAGGCAGCCTCCGAGTTCGCCACCGGCCGGCTGGTGATGCCGGTCGACGAGGTCGTCGCCGGGGTCGCCGACCCGCCGGGGCCGGTGGAGGTGCGGCAGCTGGTCGACGACGTGCTCGCAGGGGTGGTGCGGGGCGACTACGCCGACGTGCTGTTCCGGGCGGCCGCCTTCGCCCGCGTGACAGCGGCCGGTCGCGCTCGTGCGGAGAGCGAGGACTCGTCGTACGACACGGACCTGTCGGCGGCGCGGCTGCTGACCATGGCCGACCAGCTCGAGCGGGCCGGGCGGCTCGAGCTCGAGAACAACCTCGGCTGAAGGTGCCACACGCAGGCTTGCCCGGGTTGTAACGTGGGCCGCGCGCCGGGTCGTGGTAGCCCCGGGTCCCAAATGAAGCCGCTACGAGCGGCCACGCGCCGTGAGGCGCTCCCGGCCCGGCGCACCCGCTCACAGGAGGGCTCGTGCGACTTCCCCGGATCCGGCTGGTCTGGCCGCTCCCCCGGCTTCACCGTCGATCCGAGCGTCGGTCCTCCCGACGGCAGGAGACCGGCCTCGGCGAGGTGCGCTACGCACCGCGCGCCAACGGCCGCGCCGACCCCGGTGAGGTGGTGTGGGCGTGGGTGCCCTTCGAGGAAGACCCCAGCCGCGGCAAGGACCGACCGGTGCTGGTGCTCGCACGTCGGGGTCGGGAGCTGCTGACGCTCCCCCTGACCAGCAAGGACCACGACCTCGACACGGACCGGGAGAACCGTTCCGGCCGGTTCTGGATGGACGTCGGGACCGGTGGCTGGGACCGGTTGCGGCGACCCAGCGAGGTACGCCTCGACCGGCTGGTGCGGCTGCGTGACCGCGACGTCCGCCGCGAGGGTGGGGCGATCGACCGGTTCGTGTTCGCCCGCGTGGTCGAGGCAGCCCGCAAGCACCACCCCGTCTGACAGGCTGGCAGCCATGGGCTTCGAAGCACGGATCATGCGCCCCGTCGAGGCCGTGCGCGTCGGTGAGTGGGTGCTCAAGGGCTACCACCTGACGCTGGACGGCGCGGAGATCGCACCGGCGACGGTGAGCGCAGCGGTCGAGCACCTCGCAACACTCGTCGTAGAACCCCTGGAGGGCGAGCCCTCTCACGGCTTCTACGTGCTGCACCAGGGCGAGGACGCACTCTGGTTGATCATCTGGACCTGGCGCTACTCCGACATCCTGGCCGTCGCCTGCAGTCGGGCGGCCCTCGACTCCCCCTCGGAGTTCCGCCACCTGGAGGAGCCGCTCGCAGGTTGTGTCTGGGAGCTTGCCGCCCTGGTGCACGAACGCGCCGCGTGGGTGCGCCACACGATGCAGCCGACATCACCGGACCTGTCGGCGTACCTGGTGGACGTGCTCCCGGAAGGTCCCGTCGGGGCGCCGTAGTAGGGGTTCCCCGAGGCCGGGCGGCGGCGACGGTGAAGTGGGTCGTGAGACCTCCGGTCAGGGCTCTGGGAAGTTTTCACGAAGTTCTCTGCAGCCGCCCGGTTTGACCGCATTCCGAGGGTAGGAGTGTCGGTGGTCGGTGCCAGAATTCCTTGTATGGCAACGGTATTCGGCGACTCGACCACCCACCCGGTGGCTGCGGCTGTCGCTGCCGCGGAGGCCGACCTGGACCAGGTGGCCGGGGTCGGGTTCTGGTCGATGACACCGACCGAGGCCGCTGAGACCCTGGCCGCGCTGCACCGGCTGGCCGCCAGGACCGCTGCGTTGGAGCTGGGGATCCTGCACCATGCCGAGACCCTCGACGTCGGCCCCGCCGCCGGTGCCACCGACACCGCGTCCTGGTGGGCCCACCAGACCCGGCAGACGAAGCGGACCGCGCACCACCGGATGGAGCTCGCCCACGCACTCGACCGTGACCACGAACCGGTGAGGCTCGCGATGGCTCAAGGGCAGGTCTCCGAGGTGCAGGCGACCGTGATCGTGAAGGGCGTCGACGCGTTGCCGGTCGAGCACCGCGGTGACGCCGAGGCCCACCTGGTCGGGTTGGCCGCGGAGCACGACCCGGTCGCGTTGGGTCGGCTCGCAGCCCACATCCTGGAGGTCGTGGCCCCCGAGGTCGCCGACGCCCACCAGCGCGCCGCCCTGGAGCGTCAGGAAGCGTTGGCGGTGGAGTCGTGCCGGTTCACGATGTCCGATGACGGGCACGGGCTGTGCCACGGCCGGTTCACCGTCCCCTCGGTCGTGGGCGCGATGCTCAAGCAGGGGGTGCTGGCGATCAACTCCCCGAAACACCGCCACCACAGTGGGACGCCGAAGGGTCTCGGGCACGCGTTCTGCGAGTACGTCACCCGCTACCCCCTCGACCGGCTCCCCCACACCGGCGGCGTCGACGCCACCGTGGTGGTCACCATGACCCTCGAGCAGCTCGAAGGGCGCCTGGAGACCTCCGGCATCACCCACCTCGACACCGGAGACCCGCTCACCGCCGGCCACGCCCGCCAGCTCGCCTGCGAAGCCGGGATCATCCCGATCGTGCTCGGCGGCAGGGGTGAGGTCCTCGACCAGGGCCGCGCCAAGCGGTTCCACACCAAGGCCCAACGGATCGCGATCGCCCACCGCGACCACCACTGCACCGCCGAGGGCTGTGACTGGCCCGCAGCGATGTGCCACGTCCACCACAACCTGCCCTGGTCCAAAGGCGGCACCACCACCGTCGCCGACGGACGCCTCCTCTGCCCCCGACACCACACCTACGCCCACTCACCGAAGTACCAGATGAAGACCATCCCCAACGGACGCGTCATCTTCAGCCGCAGCTGAGGAAGGAGCGCAGCGCAGTCTCATGTGATGAGCTGTCGGGCCCATCCGTCAAAGCCGTGACCGGAGAAGGCCGGCCCGATGGACGAAAGAACAGCCCGCGCTCAAAGCGGAGTCCGCCTCGAACGGGCTCGTGGCCGGAGCGACAATGCACGGATGGACATCCGACAGGTCGTCATCACCCGCACAGGCGCCCCGGAGCGGCTGAGGCTTCAGACGTCTCGGCTGGACCCTCCCGGCCCTGGTGAGGCGCAGGTCGAGGTGGTCGCCGCCGGGATCAACTTCGCCGACATCCTCGCCCGTCAGGGCCTCTACCCCGACGCGCCACCGCTGCCGCTGGTGGTCGGCTACGAGGTCGCGGGCACGGTGCGTGCCGTGGGAACAGGGGTCGAGGAGTCACTGGTCGGGCAGGACGTCCTCGCGCTGACCCGTTTCGGCGGCTACAGCAGCGCGCTGAACGTCCCGGTGGCCCAGGTCTTCGCCAAGCCGGGGGTGCTCAGCCACGCGGAGGCGGCGTCGATCCCGGTCGCCTACCTGACCGCCTGGCAGCTGCTCGTGGTGCAGGGCGGCCTCCGCGAGGGCGACACCGTGCTCATCCAGAACGCTGGGTCCGGGGTCGGCCTGGCTGCTCTCGACATCGCCCGCCACGTGGGGGCGCACACCATCGGCACGGCCAGCACGGGCAAGCACGACTTCCTCAGAGCTCGGGGATTGAACCACGCCGTCGACTACCGCACCGGTGACTGGACCCGCGAGGTCCGTGCCCTCACCGACGACCGAGGCGTAGAGCTGGTGATCGACCCGCTCGGCGGAAAGAGCTTCCGCCGGTCCCGCAGCGTGCTGCGCCCCACCGGCCGGCTCGGGATGTACGGCGTCTCCGCCGCCTCCAGCAACCAGGGCCTGCGCGGCAAGCTGCAGCTGGCCAGAACCGCGGCGCTGATGCCGCTGTTTCACCCGGTGCCGCTCATGAACGCCAATCAGGGCGCCTTCGGGGTCAACCTCGGGCACATGTGGGACGAGGTCGACAGGTTGCACCACTGGATGGGGCTGGTGCTCGAGGGCGTCGGGTCCGGTTGGGTGCGTCCGCACGTCGACTCGTCGTACCCCCTGGCCGACGCGCCCCTGGCCCACGAGCACATCGAGGCTCGCCGCAGCACCGGCAAGGTCGTGCTGGAGCCCTGAGGTGCTCGTCGCGCTGACGCCCGTCTCGCTGGTGCTGTGCCTGTACGACGGTGTGCGGAAGTCTGGATGCCCACATCGGTACGTTGCCTTCGTGGGCGCGGCCGCCTGTGCGCGCATGCAGTGGCAACGGAACCAGTGCGACTCGGCAGGCGTTTGGTTCCCGAAGGATCTGTAGCGCGCACCCCGCACTCACATGCCGCCTGGCGCGCGCGGTCGCGCCGAGGCGCGTTCTTCCTGCTCAGCCACCCCAGACTCAGCCTCTGAGGGGGACCTGGGCGCGCAAGAACGCCAGCTGGTCGGCCACGACCCGGTCGAAGTGCGGTTCCACGTAGGGGTCGAAGTGCCCGCAGTCGTAGACGTGGACGGTCGACTGCGGCATCTTTGCCGCGGCTCTCTCGGCGACTCGTCGTGGAGTGACGACGTCGTGAGCAGCGATCTGCACCAGGGCCGGGCAGGACACGCGGCCTGCGTGCCTGGCTGGCGAGTAGAGACCGATCTTGAGGGCGATACGGGCTGCGACGTAGGTGGGGTAGTCATCTGCGACGAGACCCGATGCCTCGATCTGGCGCGCCAGTCCGGGGACGGCGTCGGGGCTGGTCATGACTGCGGTCGTGCCGCGGCCGCCCACAGCATCGACGTAGACCGGAGGTCGTCCCAGCATCGCCGCGACCTGGTCGAGCACTGCCGGTCGCACGAGACGCAGAACGGGTGCGAGGCCCGTCGCGCGTACCGCTGCGGGACCGCTGACGTGCGGGACCTGCGCGATGATCGCGGCGAGTCTCTCGTTGTGGCCCGCGAGGGTGATGACGTGCCCACCGCCGAACGAGGTGCCCCAAGCGATGAGCCGCTCCGGGTCTGCTCCCGGGAGCGACCGGGCGAAGTTCAGCGCGGCTCGCCAGTCCTGGAGCTGCATCCCCACGTCGAGCAGCTGCCGGGGGCTTCCGTCGCTCTCTCCGAACCCGCGGTAGTCGAAGACCACGACCAGGTAACCGGCGGCGACGAAGCGCTCGGCGTAGGCGTAGAGCCGCAGCGCCCGGACACCTCCGAAACCGTGTCCCATCACGATGACCGGCCTGGAACCGTTCCCGTCCGAGGGATCGGCGACCGGGTGACAGACCCGTGCTGCGCACGCGGTGCCCTCGGAGAGGAACGACTGCTCCGAGCTGTTGTACGGGAGGTCAGACGAGTCCGGCACGAGTCCTCCTGGGGTAGCTCTTGAGTGGCATGCAAGAAAGACTCACCTGTTCTTGAGTCACGGTCAAGATAAGGTGACCCATGCCTCGAAACCGCCGACCGCAGGACCGTGCGGAGAAGCGCAGCGAGATCATCGACGCAGCTGCCGGGCTGTTCACCGAGGCCGGGTACGACGAGACCTCCATGTCGAAGGTCGCAGCCAGCGCCGGCGTCACGTCGAACACGATCTACTGGTACTTCCAGGACAAGGACGCGCTCCTCGTCGGCGTACTCGACGACATCCTCGGCGAGGCGCTGACGGCGGCCTCTGCCCACGCCGAAGAGCCCTGGGCCGACCAGGTGATGTGGGCAGTCGAGCAGCTCGAGCAGTACCACCGGCTGGTCACGGTCGTCCACGCCAGGGCATCGACGTCCCCCCTCATCGAGGCCTGGCACACGAACTTCCACGACCTCATGGACTCGATCATGACCGAGGGGTTCCGGGGAGTAGGCGTAGCCGAGGCTGACCTGGCCACGATGAACCGGATCGGCGCCTTCGTCGTCGAGGGGCTCCTCATGCACCCCCACACGAAGCCGAACCGACGCGCGATCGTCGAGCACCTCGCCCACCCCCGCCGGGATCGAAGCGCGTAGATCGCCCTTCACCCAGCCAGCGTGTTGGCGTCGACCGAGGCTCGTCGGCACGTTGCGCAGAACCTCAGGCGTCCAGCACGAAGATGAGCTCCTCGATGTCGTCGTCGGGCGCAGGCGCCTCTGCCTCCTGCTCGTGATCGCGCCGGAAGCCGCACCTCTCCAGGACGCGGACCGAGCCCACGTTGTGCACCGCGACATGGGCGTACAGCGGCCGGATCGACACCTCGTCCACGAACAGGGCGAGCGCCCGGGTCGCGACGCCGCGGCCCCAGTACTCGCGTCCGACCCAGTAGCCGAGCACGTGCTGCCCGTTCTCCTGCCAACAGCCGATGTTGCCCGCCACCCCGCCGTCCGCGACGACGGTGCGCACGACCTTGGTGTCGTCGGCGCGGACCTTCGCCCAGTGCGCGGCGAACTGGTCCTGCTCGCGCGCCGGAAATGCCGCCATCGCGACAGCCTGCGGATCCGCCTGATGGTCGAAGAACACGTCCAGATCCCGGTCCTCGACACTCCTCAGGCGCACCGCAGGTGTCACGTCGTGCACGTCGGTCATGTCCCGCAGCTCCTCGATCCGATCCTGGCGTCGACCACCGCGGATGCGAGGGCGGACGACCCGAGCCGACCACCGGCAGGCACCCACCACCGCGACGGAGCTCACCATGTCACCGGCCACCGACAACGTGGCCCCCCTGACGACCGCCCGCTGCTGGTCCACGCCACACCGGTGGTCAGGACCGCTCGAGAGCCTTCCGGATCCGGGCGTCCGAGACGGGCTGGGACGTGCCGAGACGCTGGGCCCACAGGCTGACCCGGTACTCCTCCAGCATCCAGCGCACCTCCCGCAGCGCCCTGCCGGGCGGACGTCCGGGTGGCAGCGCGTCGACCCGGTTCTGCCACGCCTGCTGGAGCGCGTCGACCTGGTCCATCAGGCCGCGGTCGCGGCCCGGGTCGGTGGCGAGCCGGGCGAGGCGTTCGTCCATGCCCGCCAGGTAGCGGGGGTACGACGCCAGGGCGGCCGGGCCCGCCGCCGCGACGAAGCCGGCGCGGACCAGCCGGTCGAGCTGGGCGCGGAGGTCGTTCATCGCCGGCAGCAGCGGCAGGTCGACCCGACCCGTCAGCGCCTTGTGCGTGGTGCGCCAGCGGGCGAGAACGTCGCCGACCAGCTGGAGCAGGTCGCGCGAGCGCTGCGCCACCTCGGCGCGGGCGGTCGCCCGCAGCGCGTCGTACGACGCCGCGTCCCGCACCGGGTCACGGCCGTCCACCAGGTCGCCCAGCACGGCCAGCACCACGTCGTCGACCAGCGCGGCCACCGTCGGGTAGGGCGAACCGGCCAGGCCGAGCTTGGTCGCGTTGTCGAGACCCCCGACCAGCACCTTCGCGGGGGTCGGCACCTCGAGGGCGAGCAGCCGGCGTACTCCCAGGCGGTGCCGTGCCTCCTGCTCGTCGGCCGATCCGACGACGCGCAGCCCGACCGCGTCACCCTCGTCGACGAGCGTCGGGAAGCCCTGGACCTCGTGGCCGGCACGCACCTGCACGAACGACGCCTCGATCGTCCCGAAGGCCCAGGTGGTCTCGCCGGAGCGGGCCAGCCCGGAGGCGGCAGCGGCCTGGGCGACGGCGGCGTCGAAGCTCGGGCGCAGCGGCTTCTTCAGCGCCTCCAGGTCACGTCCCTCCGCGACCACCGCGCCGTCGACCTCGACCACGCGGAACCGCGGCCGGAGGTGCTCGGGCACCTTGGACCAGTCCCAGGCCTCCGGCGGCACGTGCACGCCGGTGAGTGCGCGCAGGTGCCGGGCGAGGGCGTCGGTGAGCGTCTCCTCACCGGGAGGCACGGAGTCGAGGAACCCGCGCGCGACGTTCGGGGCGGGCACGAAGTTGACCCGCAGCTGCTTGGGCAGCGACCGGATCAGGGCGGTGACCAGCTCCTCCCTCAGGCCCGGCACCTGCCAGCTGAACGCCGCCGCGCCGACCTGGTTCAGCGTGGCCAGCGGCACGTCGACCGTGACCCCGTCGTGGTCGTGGCCCGGCTCGAAGTGGTAGCTGACCGGGAGACTGAGCGACCCCTCCTGCCAGGCGTCGGGGTAGTCCGCGCCGGTGATCGTCTCCGCGCCCTCGTGCACGAGCATCACCGGGTCGAACGTGAGCAGGTCGGGTCGCCGGCGCCGCTCCTGCTTCCACCAGGTGTCGAAGTGTGCGCCGCTGACCACCTCGTCGCCGACGCGGGCGTCGTAGAAGTCGAACAGCGTGTGCTCGTCGACCACGATCCCCCGTCGCCGCGCCCGGTGCTCGAGCTCCTCCGCCTCCTCCAGGAGCGTGCGGTTGGCCTCGAAGAACGCGTGCCGGGTGTGCCACTCGCCGTAGACGAGGGCATGCCGGATGAACAGCTCCCGGGCCAGCGCGACGTCGTGCTTGCCGAAGCTCACCAGCCGGTCGGCGACCAGCGGCACGCCGTACAGGGTGACCCGCTCGTGGGCCAGCACCGCGGCGCGCTTCTTCGACCAGTGCGGCTCGGAGTAGGTGCGCTTGACCAGGTGCGCGCCCAGCTCCTCGGCCCAGGCCGGGTCGATGGCAGCGTTCTGGCGCCCCCACAGCCGCGAGGTCTCGACCAGCTCGGCGGCCATCACGAAGTCCGGCTGGCGTCGCGCCAGCCCGGAGCCGGGGAAGATCGCGAACCTGGCACCGCGGGCGCCGAGGTACTCGGTCATCGGGCGCCGTCCGCCTCCGGCACGGCGGTCCGGCTCCTCCTTGAGCCCGATGTGTGAGAGCAACCCGGACAGCAGCGCCTGGTGGATCCGGTCGGCGTCAGGGGTGCCACCTTCGGCGGACCACGCGTGCTTGCCCGGCTTGAGTCCGATCTGGCGGGCGACCTGGCGCAGCTGCGACTCGAAGTCCTGCCACTCGCGCACCCGCAGGTAGTTCAGGTGCTCCTCGCGGCACATCCGGCGGAACGACGAGGAGCCGCGCCCGGACTGCTCCGTGCGCAGGTGTCGCCAGAGGTTCAGCCAGGCCATGAAGTCGGACCGGTCGTCGCGGAAGCGGGCGTGCAGCTGGTCGGCCCGCGCCCGGTGCTCCACGGGCCGTTCGCGCGGGTCCTGGAGCGACAGCGCCGCTGCCACCACCAGCACCTCCCGCAGGCAACCGAGCCGGTCCGCCTCCAGGATCATCCGGCCCAGGCGCGGGTCGATCGGCAGCCGCGCGAGGCGGCGCCCGACCTCGGTCAGACGGTTGCGGTCGCCGCGCCCTGTGCGCAGGGCTCCCAGCTCGTCGAGCAGCTGGACGCCGGCCCGCACGTTGCGCTGGTCGGGCGGGTCCACGAACGGGAAGCGCCCGACGTCACCCAGCCCGAGTGCCGTCATCTGGAGGATCACGCTGGCCAGGTTGGTGCGGATGATCTCCGGGTCGGTGAACTCCGGCCGGGAGAGATAGTCCTCCTCGGAGTACAGCCGGATGCAGATGCCGTCGGCCACGCGTCCGCACCGGCCGGCGCGCTGGTTGGCGGAGGCCTGGCTGACCGGCTCGATGGGCAGCCGCTGCACCTTGGTGCGCAGCGAGTAGCGCGAGATCCGGGCGACGCCGGTGTCGACGACGTAGCGGATGCCGGGCACGGTCAGTGAGGTCTCGGCGACGTTGGTGGCGAGGACCACCCGCCGTCTCCCGTGCTGCGCGAAGACCCGGTGCTGCTCGGCGGCCGAGAGCCGCGAGAACAGCGGCAGGATGTCGAAGCCGCGAGGTCCGTCGGCGATCTTCTGCAGCGCGTCCTCGGTGTCCCGGATCTCGCGCTCGCCGGGCAGGAAGACCAGCACGTCACCGTCGCCCTCCTGGCCCAGCTCACGAACCGCCTCGAGGACCGCCTCGGTCTGGTCGCGTACGACGGGCTCCCCCTCGTCGTCGTCGTACGACTCCTCGACCAGCGGCCGGTAGCGCACCTCGACCGGGTAGGTCCGCCCGGAGACCTCGATGATCGGCGCGTCACCGAAGTGCTGGGAGAACCGCTCCGGGTCGATCGTCGCAGAGGTGATGATCACCTTCAGGTCCGGTCGTCGCGGCAACAGCTGGCGGAGGTAGCCCAGGATGAAGTCGATGTTCAGGCTGCGCTCGTGCGCCTCGTCGATGATCAGGGTGTCGTAGCGCGTGAGCTGCCGGTCGTGCTGGAGCTCGGCCAGCAGGATGCCGTCGGTCATCAGCTTCACCCGGCTCGCCGGCGACGTCTTGTCGGTGAACCGCACCTGGTAGCCGACCACGTCGCCGAGCTCGGTGCCGAGCTCGTCGGCGATCCGCTCCGCCACGCTGCGCGCCGCGATCCGGCGGGGCTGCGTGTGACCGATCAATTTGCCCTCGCGGCCGCCCTCCCCCCGCCCGAGCTCCAGGCAGATCTTGGGCAGCTGCGTGGTCTTCCCGGAGCCGGTCTCACCCGCGACGATCACCACCTGGTGGTCGCGGATCGCAGCCGCGATGTCGTCCCGGCGCTGGGATACCGGGAGCTCGGGCGGGAAGTGGATGCGCACCGTCAGGAGTGGGTGCGCAGCCAGATCGTCGGGGTCATCGCGCCGAGCCGAGCCAGCGCGTCCTCCGACGGTGCGGTCGCCACGTCGGTGACCACGTAGCCCTGCTCCCCCAGGGTTGCCAGGTTCTGGGCGACGACATTGGCGCCGTCCTCGAGCAGCACCTGGTTGATCTCCGCGAGCACGCCCGGCTGGTTGACGTGCAGGTGCGCGACGCGGAACGAGCCGTCCAGCGGCGGCGGCTGGAGCTCGGGCAGGTTGACGGAGAGGGCGGTGCTGCCGCGGTCGACGTACGAAGCGAGCTTGCCGCTCACGAACGTGCCGATCTCCTCCTGCGCCTCCTGTGTGGACCCGCCGACGTGCGGCGTGAGGATCACGTTGTCCAGCCCGCGCAACGCGGACTCGAACGACTCGCCCTGCCGTTTCGGCTCGACCGGGAACACGTCGAGCGCGGCGCCGGCGATGTGGCCGGCGAGGATGTGGTCGCGCAGCGCGACGTCGTCGACGACCATCCCGCGCGAGGCGTTGATGAACAACGAGCGGGGCTTCATCTTCTTGAGCTGCTCGTCACCGAAGAAGCCGGCGTTGCCCGGGCGCCCGTCGACGTGCAGCGACACGACGTCGGCCTGCGCCAGCAGGTCGTCGAGGGTCGGCACCCGCTGGGCGTTGCCGTGCGCGAGCCGGTCGTGGGTGTCGAAGTAGATGACCCGCAGCCCGACGGCCTCGGCCACCACCGAGAGCTGCGAGCCGATGTTGCCGTAGCCGACGATGCCCAGCACCCGGCCACGGATCTCGTGGCTGCCGTGCGCGGACTTGTCCCAGACGCCGTCGTGCATCCGCTGGGTCTTCTCCGGCAGCCGGCGGGCGAGCGCGATGATCTCGCCGATCACCAGCTCGACCACGCTCCGCGTGTTGGAGTACGGCGCGTTGAACGCGGCCACGCCCCGGCGCGCCGCGGCGGCGAGGTCGATCTGGTTGGTGCCGATGCAGAACGCCCCCACCGCGACCAGGTCGGTCGCGGAGTCGAGCACCCGGTCGGTCAGGAACGTGTTGGACCGGATCCCGAGCAGCTCGAAGCCGGGCAGCTCGGCGACCAGCTCGGCCTCGGACAGCGATCCGGGCCGGGTCTCGACGTCGATGCCGGCGCGCTCGAACCCCTCCGTCGCGGAGGGGTGGATGTTCTCCAGGAGCAGGGCGCGCATGGGCCCAGCCTAGGAGTTGTCGTCGTCGTCCCCCTGCTGGCCCCGGTCGGCACCCTGACCCCGGTCCTTCTTCATCTGGCCGGGCGGGCCGAAGCCGTGGCGCCCGTGACCATGCTGGCCCGGACCGCCGCGGAACTGGTGGCCGAAGCGGGAGCCCGAGCGGTCACCGTCGCGCCCGTCGCCCATGCTGGCCAGGGCAGCGCCCCCGAGTCCCCCGATGATCACGGACGCGAGCGCGACGGCGATCACGGCCCGGAAGCCCCACAGCCGGTCGGTGAAGCGCCGCCTCGGTGTGGTCTGCGCGGCCGGAGTGGTCCCCTCGTTCGGCTGCAGGGGAACCGTGTCCTGGTGGGCCGTGCCCTCGACCGGCTTGTCGTCGCTCATGTGGACATGATGGCGGCGATCGCTGTGCCAGACCTGTGAACGGGCAAGCCGGGGGCTGCGGAACCGTGTCCTGCGTTCACAGGATTCTCACAGCGAACACATGGCCAACCTCCGGATCGGTCCACGAGGGTGGTTCCATGCCACTTGTGGATCGTCATCCCCAGCTGACCCGCCCCGACGGCTCGCCCCTGCGCGTGCTGGTCGTCGACGACGAGCCGAACATCGCGGAGCTGCTGCGCATGGCGCTGCGCTACGAGGGCTGGGACGTCGAGGTGGCACTGACCGGGAGCAAGGCCGTGAGCACCGCCAAGGCGACCAGGCCGGACGCCGTGGTCCTCGACATGATGCTGCCCGACCTCGGCGGCATGGAGGTGCTGAGCCGGCTCCGCGCCCAGCGGTCCGACGTACCCGTCCTCTTCCTCACCGCCCGCGACTCCGTCGAGGACCGGGTCGCGGGCCTCACCGCCGGTGGGGACGACTACGTCACCAAGCCGTTCAGCCTCGAGGAGGTCGTGGCCCGGCTGCGCGGTCTGATGCGGCGCTCCGGCGCGTCCGACCACGAGGCCAGCAACGTGCTCGCCGTCGGCGACCTGGTGCTCGACGAGGACTCCCACGAGGTACGGCGCGGTGGCGAGGAGGTCACCCTGACCGCGACCGAGTTCGAGCTGCTGCGCTACCTGATGCGCAACCCGAGGCGGGTGCTGTCGAAGGCCCAGATCCTCGACCGCGTCTGGAACTACGACTTCGGCGGCCAGGCCAACGTGGTCGAGCTGTACATCTCCTACCTCCGCAAGAAGATCGACGCCGGCCGGGAGCCGATGATCCACACCATGCGCGGTGCGGGGTATGTCCTGAAGCCGACGGACTGAGCCAGATGCGCGTCCCCGCCCTCACCAAGTCCCTCACCACCCGGTTGGTCGCGACCGCCGTCGCGCTGGTGGCGCTGGTGAGCGTGCTGGTGGTGCTCGCCACCACGCTGGTGATGGACCAGTACCTCACCTCGCGGCTCGACCAGCAGGTGCACGCGTCCCTCGACCGCGCCGTCAACCCCGACGGGCACCGACCCGGAGGCCGCGGACCGGCCGACGGCGACGACGGCGCGTTCGGCAAGGGGCCGCAGAGCCCCGACACCCTGGTCGCGGTGCTCTCCACCTCCACGCCGGTCGGCGGCGTGCTCGGCAACAACTACGACGAGATCCGGACGCTCTCCACCCGGGCCGTGCGCCAGCTCGACGGCCTCCCGGTCGACGACAAGGCCCGCACGGTCTCGCTGGACGAGCTCGGCGACTACCGCGTGGTCGTGTCCCGCGACGCCGAGAACCGGGTGCTCGCGACCGGACTGCCGATGCGGGAGATCCACAACACCACCGAGAGCCTGCTTCTCCGCGGCTCCCTGCTGGCCTCCTCCGGCGTCCTGCTGGCCGGCCTGCTGGGGCTGCTCCTGGTCCGCCGCCAGCTCCGGCCCCTGCGCGAGGTGGCGGCCACGGCGTACGACGTCACGGCGATGCCGCTCGACGCCGGGGGCCAGACCATCGAGGCCCGGGTGCCCGCGCGCTACACCGACCCCGACACCGAGGTCGGCCAGGTCGGCTCCGCGCTGAACACGCTGCTCGACCACGTCGACTCCGCTCTCGACTCCCGGCACCGCAGTGAGCAGCAGGTGCGCCAGTTCGTCGCGGACGCCTCGCACGAGCTGCGGACCCCGCTGTCGACGATCCACGGCTACGCCGAGCTCAGCCGCCGTACCCCCGACGACGCCGCGATGCTCTCGCAGGCGATGGGCAAGGTGGAGACCGAGGCGACCCGGATGTCCGCCCTCGTCGGCGACATGCTGCTGCTCGCCCGGCTCGACTCGGGCCGCCCGCTGGAGCGCGAGGAGGTCGACCTGACCCGGCTGCTGCTCGAAGCGGTCGCCGACGCCAAGGTGGTCGCTCCCGAACACGTCTGGCGGCTCGACCTGCCGGAGGAGCCGGTCACGGTCGTCGGTGACGAGCACCGCCTGCACCAGGTGGTCACGAACCTGATCAACAACGCGCGCCGGCACACGCCCGCAGGGACCACCGTCACCGTCGGGGCACGGCCCCGGCCGGCGGACGGCGAGCACGTGCGGATCACCGTGGACGACGACGGCCCCGGCATCCCCGACGGGTTGCAGGGCCGGGTCTTCGAGCGTTTCACCCGGGGCGACACCTCGCGCACCCGCTCGTCCGGCGGCGCCGGCCTGGGCCTGTCCCTGGTGCAGGCGATCACCGAGGCCCACGGCGGCACCGCCTCGATCGCGAGTGCTCCCGGCAACACGACGTTCACGATCTCCCTGCCCTGACTGACCCCACCCCGGTGGCCTCACAGACGTGGCACAGAGTGGGCACACGGTCCTCGCAGAGCGGCTGACGACTGTGGGGTCATGACCACCGACACCGCGCTCGCCCGCACGAGCACCGCGACGTCCCGGCCCACCCCGATCCCCTCCGCCACCGCCCGGCTCACCCGGGTCTGGCGCGGGCGAGACGACGACCCCGCCTGGGTCCGCCCGGCGCTGATCGGGCTGCTGCTCGGCACCGGCGTGCTGTACCTGTGGGGCCTCGGCGCCTCCGGGTGGGCCAACACGTTCTACTCGGCCGCCGCCCAGGCCGGCTCTGAGTCGTGGAAGGCGTTCTTCTTCGGTTCGTCCGATGCGGCGAACTCGATCACCGTCGACAAGACGCCGCTGGCACTGTGGCCGATGGCGCTGGCGGTCAGGCTCTTCGGGCTCTCGTCCTGGACGATCCTGGTGCCGCAGGCGCTCGAGGGCGTCGCCGCGGTCGGGCTGCTGCACGCCACGGTGCGTCGTACGACGGGTTCGGCGTTCGCGGGCCTGCTCAGCGGCCTGGTGCTGGCGATCACACCTGTCGCGGTACTGATGTTCCGGTTCAACAATCCCGACGCGTTGCTGGTGCTGCTGCTGGTCGGCTCCGTCTACGCGACACTGCGCGGCGTCGAGTCCACGCGGCTCGTCGCCGGACATCCGGTGCGCTGGCTGGCCCTGGGCGGTGCGCTGGTCGGACTGGCGTTCCTGACCAAGATGCTGCAGGCGTTCCTGGTGCTGCCGGCCCTGGCGTTGGTCTACCTGGTGGCGGCGAACACCGGTGTGTTCAGGCGGCTCGGCCACCTGCTGGTCGCCTTCGGCTCGATGATCCTGGCCGCGGGCTGGTGGATCGCCATCGTCTCCCTGTGGCCGGCATCCGGCCGCCCGTACATCGGCGGCTCGCAGGCCAACTCGATCCTGGAGCTCACGCTGGGCTACAACGGCTTCGGTCGGCTCACCGGCAACGAGACCGGCTCCGTCGGTGATGGCACTGCCGGTGGTGCGGGCGGTGGGGGCTGGGGCTCGACCGGCATCGTCCGGCTGCTCGACAGCGAGATCGGCGGGCAGGTCGCATGGCTGCTGCCCGCTTCGCTGGTGCTGCTCGTGGCCGGCCTGTGGTTCACGCGCCGGCACCCCCGCACCGACCCGGTCCGCGCCGGGCTCGTGGTCTGGGGCGCCTGGCTGCTGGTCACCGGCCTCACCTTCAGCTTCATGGCCGGCATCTTCCACGCCTACTACACGGTCGCCCTGGCGCCCGCGATCGCCGCTCTCGTCGGCACCGGCGCCTGGCTGCTCTGGGAGCGGCGCGACTCGTTGCTCGCGATGGGCATCACCGCGGGCACCGTGTCCCTGACCTCGGTCTTCGGGTTCGCGCTCCTCGACCGCACCTCCGACTTCCTGCCCTGGCTGCGGTACGTCGTGCTCGTGGCCGGACTGGGCTCGGCGCTCCTGCTCACCGCGGTGAGGTTCCTCCCGCGACGGCTCGCGCTGGCGGTCGGGACGGCCGCGCTGCTGGCCACGCTCGCTGGGCCGGCGGCGTACGCCGTGGACACCGCAGCCCAGCCGCACACCGGCTCCATCCCGAGTGCCGGCCCGAGCACCGGGCAGGGCGGTCCCGGCGGCGGCACCGGCGGGACGCGCGGGACCCCGCCCACGATGCCGGGCCAGGCGCAGGGAACAACCACGCAGGGCGGCACCACCGGCGGCCTGCTCGCGGGCAGCCAGTCCACGGCGGAGATCACGGCACTGCTCCAGCAGGACGCGTCGTCCTACGACTGGGTCGCCGCAGCCGTCGGCTCCAACACGGCCGCCGGCTACCAGCTCGCCTCCCAGCAGCCCGTGATGTCGATCGGTGGGTTCAATGGCAGCGACCCGAGCCCGACACTCGCACAGTTCAAGGCGTGGGTCGCCGACGGACGGATCCACTACCTCATCGCCAGCGACGGCAGCATGGGTGGCGGCATGGGTGGCGGGACGGGCGGCCCCAACGCGAGTGGCAGCACCAGCAGCGAGATCGCGGCCTGGGTCGCGGACAACTACACCGCGACCACGGTCGACGGCGTCACCCTCTACGACCTGAGCGGATCATGAACACCTTCCGGGTGAGCGTCGAACCGGCGCTCGAGACCGCGGTGGCGACGCTCGACGTGGTGATTCCGGTGTTCAACGAGGAGGCGGACCTGGCTGCGTCGGTCGAGCGGGTGGTGGCGCACCTGCGCACCCTGCCCTGGTCGTTCCGGGTGACGATCGCCGACAACGCGAGCACCGACGGCACGGCGGTCGTCGCCCGTCGGCTGCACCACGCCTACGACGAGGTGCACGTCGTGCACCTGGCCGAGAAGGGCCGCGGACGTGCACTCCGCAAGGTCTGGACCGGATCGTCGTCGCCGGTGCTCGTCTACATGGACGTGGACCTGTCCACGGACCTCAACGCGCTGCTGCCGCTGGTGGCGCCGATCCTGAGCAACCACTCCGACCTCGCGATCGGAAGCCGGCTGCGGCACGACTCACGGGTCTCGCGCGGGCCGAAGCGTGAGCTGCTCTCCCGCTGCTACAACCTGCTGGTCCGGGGCACGCTCCGCACCCGGTTCTCCGATGCGCAGTGCGGCTTCAAGGCGCTCCGCTCGGACGTCGCCCGCGAGGTGCTGCCCCTCGTGGAGGACAACGCCTGGTTCTTCGACACCGAGCTGCTGGTCGTGGCCGAGCGCGCGGGACTCCGCATCCACGAGGTGCCGGTGGACTGGGTGGATGACCCGGACAGCCGGGTCGACCTCGTCCGCACGGCGATCGACGACGTGCGCGGCATCGCGCGGCTCGGGCGCAACCTGCTGCGGGGGCGGATCCCGCTGCACGAGGTGTCCGAGCGGCTGGGGCGCGCCAGCGCCGACGCGGGCGGCGGCCGGCTGGGGATGCAGGTGGTGATGTTCGCGCTGGTCGGCGTCGCCTCCACGGTGGCCTACGGGTTGCTCTATCTCTGGTTCCGCGGCGCGGTCACCGCACAGGCGGCCAACCTGCTGGCGCTGCTCGTGACCGCAGTCGTCAACACCGCGGCGAACCGGCGGTTCACGTTCGGCGTCAGCGGTCCACGTCATGCCTTCCGACACCAGCTCCAGGGGCTCGCGATCTTCCTGGCGGGACTCGTGGTCACCAGCGGTGCCCTGTGGCTGCTGGAGATCAGTGGGGCGGGTGAGCACCGCTGGCTCGAGGTCTCGGTACTCACCGCAGCGAACCTCTTCGTGACTGTGATGCGCTTCCTGATCCTGCGGACGTGGGTGTTCGTCAGGCGCCCGGTTCACCCGCTTGCCGCCCCCTGACCCCGACACCCGTTGGGGTGTTGGCGGGCGCAGTGCGGGGTAGAAGACTCCAAAGGTCGCGCACGAATACTCGGAGGGAGTCAATACTCATGGCAACACTTCTCTGGCTGATTGCGGTGGTCCTGGTGATCGCCGGCATCGTGGTGGCAATCCGCGGGCAGATCCTCTACGGCATCGTCCTGATCGTCGTCGGCCTGTTGGTCGGGCCCGGCGGTGTCAGCATCTTCACGTAGACGCTCCGCGGAACAGAACGCGATCGTGGGCCCCGGCCATCTGGCCGGGGCCCACGCTTGCGTCAGGAGGTCAGGAGCGGGCCAGCGGTGGGTTCAGCCTCGTCCCCGGCCCGGCCCGGAACAGCCGTGCCGGGCGCCCGGTGCCTCCCTCGCGCCGTTCTCCCGTCTCCCGCACGAAGCCGTCGGTCGCACTGACCACCTTGCGGTGGAAGTTCCCGGGATCCAGCTCGCTCCCCCAGATCACGTCGTAGACCTCGCGGAGCTCGGTGACGGTGAACAGCTCCGGCACGAAGCGCGTGGCGAGGTCGGTGTACTCCAGCTTCGACCGCGCCCGCTCCACGCCGTCGGCCAGGATCGTGCGGTGGTCGAAGGCCAGCGCCCGCGGCCGCAGCAAGCTCTCCACCGGACGCCACTCGGCGTCGGCCGCGTCCGACCCGGCCTGCACCTCGGGCGCCCACGGGATCACCGCGAGGTGCGCCACGCTCACCGTGCGCCCGCGAGGGTCGCGCTTCGGCGCGCCGTACGTCGCCAGCTGCTCGAGGTCGCCGACCGTGACACCGGTCTCCTCGGCCAGCTCCCTGCTGGCGGCCGGCGCGAGGTCCTCGTCGATCTCCACGAAGCCGCCCGGCAGCGCCCAGCGCCCGCGGTGTGGTGCCTCGCCGCGTCGTACGACGAGCGCGCACAGCGTCCTGGCCCGGATCGTCAGCGCGACCACGTCGACCGTGACGGAGAAGATCGGATAGTCACTGGTGTAGGCCACCCGCTCAGCCTACTGTCGTTCTTGTCAGACAAACAGCATCAGGGGAGTCGACCGTGCAGCTGGACGAGGCGCAGCGCGACCGTGCTGCCGGGGTGCTGCTCGGGCAGGCGGTCGGCGACGCGCTCGGCGTGCCCTACGAGTTCGGGCAGCCACCCCACCTCGGCGAGCCGGCCGAGATGCTCGGCGGTGGGCTGGGCGACTTCGCGCCCGGCGAGTGGAGCGACGACACGGCGATGGCGATGTGCATCGCCGACGTCACCGCGGCCGGCTTCGACCCGGCGACGCCGGAGGGGCTCGACGCCATCGCCCGCAACTTCCTGGTGTGGATGGCAGGCGACCCGGCGGACATCGGGATCCAGACCTCGGCGGTGCTGCGCGGCACGCTCGCGACCCTGAGCACCGACGGCGGCACGCCGGGGCCGACGATGACGCGCGAGGCCCAGGTCTACGCGCTCGAGCACCCGCACAGCGCCGGCAACGGCGCCCTGATGCGCACCGCAGTGGTCGCGCTGTCGGCGCTCGACGACCGGGACCGAGCGTCGCGGGCAGCCCGGCGGATCGCCGCCCTCACCCACGCCGACCCGACCGCCGGCGACGCGTGCGTGCTCTGGACGGAGGCGGTGCGGGTCGCGGTGCTCGAGGCACGCGTCGAGGTGGGGGCCGGGCTCGACCTGCTGCCGGTCTCGCGACGCGCCCGGTGGGAGGCATGGCTCGGCGAGGCGCGGGCGGCAGCCGTCGGCGAGCTGCCCGGGGGCCGATTCAACCCGAACGGCTGGACGGTGGCGGCGCTGCAGGCCGCCACCGCGGCGGTGCTCGGCACCCCCGAGGAGGGCCCCGGCACGCTGGCCCGCGCGCTGCACGCCGCCGTGCGGATCGGCAACGACACCGACACCGTGGCCGCCATCGCCGGAGGCCTGCTCGGCGCCCGGTGGGGGGCGTCGGCGGTCCCCGCGCCGTGGCGGGACGACGTGCACGGCTGGTCTCCCGAGGTACGGCGAGCGCGCGGGAGCTGCTCGACGTCGCCGTTCGCACCGCGACCGGCTGAACCGTCAGCGTGCGGAGTCCAGCGCTCCGAACAACGAGCCGGCCAGGGCCCTGAGCAGGTCGTCCCTGCCGACGCCATCGGGGTCGGCCGACCAGTCGAGCACCACGGACTCCGCGAGTGCGCTCCAGCCGCGCACCATCAGCCGGACGGCGGGGGTGTCCTCGTAGCCGAGCGCGGAGATCCCGTGCTCCCCTGCCCGCTCGACTCCCTCGAACTTGAAGAGTCGGTCCGTGAGCGAGGCTCGGGCCTCCTCGTAGATCTCGCGCAGCGCCTCGTTGCCGCTCGCGGCCGCACGCACCAGGGACAGGTACCCGGGCCGGTTCGCGACCACGTAGTCGACGTAGGCTCCGAGCGAGTCCGTGAGCACCGCGACCGCGTCGTCGCCCGCCACGGGTGCGGTGACCGCGATCAGGTCGTCCGCTGCCCGCCCGATCACTGCCCGGTGGAAGTCCGTCAGGTTGTCGAAGTAGTGGTAGAGCAGGCCGCGGGAGATCCCGGCCTCCTCGGCGAGCGCCTCGATCGTGACCTCGTCCAGCGACCGCGTCGACAGCAGCAGCACCCCGAGGTCGAGCAGCTGCTCGCGGCGCCCCTCGGGGGTCATCCGGACCCGGGCCCGGGGCGTCCCGTTCTCGGTCCTGGTGGAGGTCTCCGGCATGTGGCGCATCTTACTGAACGAGCGTCAACAATACTATTGACGCTCGTTCAATATCCTCGTTAGGTTGCCAGGCATGGCCACCACACAGACCACGCCCGCTCCCCTGCCCGATCACGTGCGGGTCCTGGTGATCGGCGCCGGATTCGCCGGCCTCGGCACCGCGATCAGGCTCCAGGAGTCCGGCTTCACCGACTTCCTGGTCGTCGACAAGGGCGACGACGTCGGGGGCACCTGGCGTGACAACACCTACCCCGGCGCCGCCTGCGACGTACCCAGCCAGCTCTACAGCTTCTCGTTCGCGCCGAACCCGCACTGGTCGCGCTCGTTCTCGCCTCAGCCGGAGATCCAGAGCTACCTGCAGCGGGTGGCCCGCGAGTCCGGCACCCTCGACCGCTTCCGCTTCCGGACCGACGTCCAGGGAGCGGCCTGGGACGAGGACGAGCGGGCGTGGCGGGTCAGCACCTCGGCCGGCGACGTGCTGGCCGACGTCCTGGTGACCGGCTCCGGCGGTCTCTCCGAGCCCAGGCTGCCCGAGATCGCCGGCATCGAGACCTTCGCCGGCGAGATCTTCCACTCCTCACGCTGGAACCACGACCACGACCTGTCCGGCAAGCGGGTGGCGATCATCGGCACCGGCGCGTCAGCGATCCAGATCGTGCCCTCGATCGCGGAGCAGGTGGGCCACCTCGACGTCTACCAGCGCACCGCGCCGTGGGTGATGCCGCGCGGCGACCGCGCCTACACGAGGCTCGAGAAGCTCGGCTTCCGGTTCCTTCCCGGACTGCAGCGGCTCTACCGGACCGGGATCTACTGGGGCCGGGAGAGCTACGTGCCGGTGTTCACGTGGATGCCCGAACTGGGCGCACCGGCCGAGAAAATCGCGGCCAGGCACCTCGCGCGCGCGATCCGCGACCCCGAGCTCCGCGCGCGGGTGACGCCCGACTACCGGCTCGGCTGCAAGCGGGTGCTGATCTCCAACGACTACTACCCCGCGCTCGACCGCGACGACGTCGACCTGGTCACCGACGGGATCGCCCGCATCACGCCCACCGGGATCACCACGGTGGACGGCACGCACCGCGAGATCGACGTGCTTATCGTCGCCACCGGCTTCCACACGACGGACCAGCCGATCGCCCACCAGATCGAGGGACGCGAGGGCCGCACGCTCGCCGACGCCTGGCGCGAGACCGGGATGATGGCCTACAAGGGGACCACGATCGCGGGCTTCCCGAACCTGTTCCAGATCGTCGGCCCGAACACCGGTCTCGGGCACTCCAGCATGGTGTTCGTGATCGAGTCGCAGATCGCCTACATCCTCGGCGCGCTGCGGACCATGGGCGAGCGGGGCCTGGCCGCGCTCGAGCCCAGGCCCGAGGCGCTCGCGTCCTGGAACCGCTCGTTGCACAAGCGAATGGCGCGCACCGTGTGGAGCACCGGCGGGTGCTCGAGCTGGTACCTCGACGAGCACGGCCGCAACACCACGCTCTGGCCACGCAGCACGTTCACGTTGCGGCGCCAGCTGGCCCAGTTCGACGCCGATGCCTACGACGTCACGACCACGACACACGCCACGAAGGAGACCGTCGCATGAAGACCCTCGACAGCAAGGTCGTCGTCGTCACCGGCGCCGGCTCGGGCATCGGCCGTGCGGTCGCGCTCGAGGTCGCCGCCCGCGGTGCGCTCGTCGCCGTCTCGGACTGGAACGAGACCACCCTCGCCGGGACCGTCGAGCTGCTGAAGAACGCGGGTGCCCGCGAGGTGCGCTCCGACGTGCTCGACGTGAGCGACCGCGCCGCGTTCGCGTCGTACGCCCCTGTCGTGCGGGACCAGTTCGGCCGGGTCAACGTGGTCGTGAACAACGCCGGCGTCTCGCACACCGGGCCGGTGACCGAGATGGAGTACGCCGACTTCGACTGGCTGATGGGCGTCAACTTCTGGGGCGTGGTGCACGGGACCAAGGAGTTCCTGCCGCACCTGATCGAGTCCGGCGACGGGCACCTGGTCAACATCTCCTCGCTGTTCGGGCTGATCTCGGTGGCCGGTTCGTCGACGTACAACGCCTCCAAGTTCGCCGTGCGCGGCTTCACCGAGTCGGTGCGCCAGGACATGCTGCTGGCCGGCCACCCGGTCGGCGTCACCTGCGTGCACCCCGGCGGGATCAAGACCGGCATCGTGCGCAACGGCCGGGTCACCTCCGGCGAGAGCCACGCGAACGTCACCGAGACCTTCGACACCAAGCTCGCGAGAATGACCCCCGAGCGCGCCGCGGAGATCATCGTCAGCGCCGTGCTCGCGAACAAGCCCCGCCAGCTCGTCGGCCTCGACGCGCACCTGCTGCACCACGTCGCCAAGGTGGCCGGTGCGAGGTACCAGGACGTGTTCGTGCGGGTGGGCAAGCGGTTGATGCCGGAGCGCCCGTAGTTGGGTGGGCCGGATACCACGGTCCCGTGGTATCCGGCCTCTTCCCTAGTGCTGCAGCGCTAGGTAAGAGGCTGGTCGGCTAGGGAAGTCGACACCACTCAGGCGGCACGGAGCAGCTGTCGCCGGATCCGCTCGGCGGTCTCCCCGTAGTGGGCGAGCTCGGGCCAGGTGATCCGGATGAACGTCCACCGCGTGATCTCGCGAATCCGGTCCTCGCGGGCCTTCTCAGCCAGCACCACGTCCGTGACCGACTGGCCCTCCTTGTAGCTGCGGAGGTACTTGCCGCGGCCGTCGAACTCCCCGAGAAGGCCGTACGCCGGCCACGCGAAGTCGGTGCGCCCCACGAGTCGTCCCCGGGAGTCGAACACCTCGTACTGGAGCTGCGGTGCGGGCAAGCCACACCTCCAGCACAGGTGCCGCGAGCGGGTCTCCCCCGGTGACTCCGAACGGCCGTCCGCCAGCCGCACGACGAGCTGCATCCGCCGCATGCCCGGCCAGTGCATGACGCGCCGGTGGAACGAGCTCAGCTCGCCGTGCTCGAACAGTTGTCGGTTGAGAGCGTGATCGGTCGAGACCAGACCCGACACGACCGACGACACCGAGGCATGCTCGACCACGGCTCGAATCGGCGTCGTGGCCAGGAGGCCGGACGACGTCTGCACCACGTCACCCTCGCCCACCAGGCCTTCATGGTGGCGGATGCCGGCACACGTGCGCCCACACGCGCCGTCCAACCGGGTCACGTGGACAACGGAAAGATCGGCCCCCCAGACGTCGATGCCGTGGGCAATCAAGGCCGAGGTGTGCGTGAGGGCCACCCTGCCGGGCATCACCCGCAACGCCGCCACGCACCTCAGCCGGTGTCGCTCGGTGGGCGACGCTTCCGCCCACTGGTCCGTCGTCGTGTAGGCGCCGCGCCTGATCCGGTGCAACACGCCCGCCCGGACCGATGCCTTGATCTCCTTGTCGTTGGCCCCTCGCTCGAGCATCTCTCGGCGCAGGGCGATGCCGGTGTCGCGCATCAACTGCAAGCTGTCATCCATGGCTCGCAGGATTCCGGCCAGGGGCGAGGTGTCGTGGGGTCGATCTGGATCCGGTGGACGACCACACGACCTGCGTGCCCTGGGGACGTGAACCGGCCCCGGACTTCCCTCACCGATCAGCTACTTCCCTAGGGACACACCGGTAGGGAAGTGGTCGGATACCACGGGACCGTGGTGTTCGGCCCCCTAGCCTGTCCCCCATGCGCGAGGTCCGGATCGAGTGCCGCAAGTGGCCCGACGACCGGCACTGGGAGTTCGAGGCGGTACGGCTGGGGGCCGACGCGCACGGGGTCTGGTGCGGGATCGCAGCGGGGACGCCGATGGCCAGTGCGACCCGGGCGCTCCACGCGGCGGCCGACCACGTCACCCTGGCGCCGTACGACGAGTGGTACCTCGCCACGTTCTACGGCACCGACCCGCAGCGGCCGTTCGACGTGTACGTCGACATCGCGACGCCCCCGGTCTGGCACGACGACGGGACCCGGCTCCGCGCGGTCGACCTGGACCTCGACGTGATCCGGGGGAAGACCGGGCGGGTGTGGGTCGACGACGAGGACGAGTTCGCCGAGCACCGGGTCTCGCTGGACTACCCGTCCGACGTGGTCGCGGGTGCGATGGCGTCCTGCGACCGGGTGGCCGCCGCGGTGCGCGACCAGCAGCCACCGTTCGACCCGGTCACCGCCCAGGACTGGCTCGCACTCTTCCGGCGTCGGGCGTCCTGACGCCTGCCTCGGTGCCTGTGGAACGATCGGGCGATGGGAATCGACTTCGCCGCCTCCGCCGGCCCGACGCTCGGCGTCGAGTGGGAGTTCGGCCTGGTCGACAAGACCAGTCGCGACCTGGTGAACGCGGCTCGTGAGGTGTTCGACGGCTTCGCGGCGACGCACGGCGAGGATCCCCACCTCCACCACGAGCTGCTGCGCAACACCGTCGAGGTCACCACGGGCATCTGCACCACCACCTCCCAGGCGATGGACCAGCTGGCCGAGCACATCGAGCTGGTGCGGCCGATCACCGACGGCCTCGGCGTCGACCTGTACAGCGCCGGCACGCACCCGTTCGCGGAGTGGTCGCAGCAGATCCTGACCGAGGGGCACCGCTACGAGGAGCTGATCGCGCGCACCCAGTGGTGGGGCCGGCAGATGCTGATCTGGGGCGTCCACGTGCACGTCGGGCTCCGCCACCGCGACCACGTGCTGCCGATCCTCAGCTCGCTGCTGAACCAGTTCCCGCACCTGCAGGCGCTCTCCGCCTCGTCGCCGGTGTGGGCCGGCGTGGACACGGGCTACGCCAGCAACCGCGCGATGATGTTCCAGCAGCTGCCCACCGCGGGCCTGCCGTTCCAGTTCCAGTCGTGGCCTGAGTTCGAGGGGTACGCCGCCGACCTGCTGACCACCGGCGTGATCGAGCAGGTGGACGAGATCCGTTGGGACGTGCGGCCCTCCCCCCGGCTCGGCACGATCGAGGTCCGGATCTGCGACGGCGTCTCCACGATGGCCGAGATGGAGGCGCTGGTCGCCCTCACGCACTGCCTCGTGGTCGACCTCGAGCAGCGACTGGAAGCTGGCGAGACGTTGCCGACGATGCCGCCGTGGCACGTGCAGGAGAACAAGTGGCGCAGCGCCCGCTACGGGCTGGACGCCTGGATCATCCTCGACGACCGGTCCGAGGAACGGCTGCTGCTCGACGACCTCGGTGACCTCCTCGACCGGCTGGTGCCGGTGGCCAAGCAGCTCGGCTGCGAGCGCGAGCTGGCGGCCGTGGAGGACATCCCGCGCGGCGGCGCGTCGTACCAGCGGCAGCGGGCGGTGGCCGACGACACCGGCGGTGACCTGGTCGCGGTCGTCGACTCGGTGGTGCGCGAGCTGGTGGTCTGATGTCCTAGGAGTCCGCCAGCGGCGGGATCTCGTCGGTCGCCTCGAACGGGTCCATGCCCGAGACCGCGAGCAGGTCGGCGATGATCGACCGCACCTGGGCAAGCACGACCTCGCCGGACAGGTCGCCGGTGCGGACCACGTTCGAGCTGGCGCGACCGAGCCTGACCAGGTGGTCGCGGGCCGCCTCGGCCATCCGTCCGGCGGCGAGCTCCTCGGCCACCTCCTCGGCGCAGGAGGCCAGGTCGCGGGTGAGCGCTGCGTAGCCGACCGGCATCGGCTCCCGCCGGTAGCAGGCGATCGCCACGCGTCGCACCAGCACGCGGGTGTTGCGCAGCGCGAAGTCCATCGGCTCGACCAGGTCGGCCATCGCCCGGACGCCACCGCGGTGCCGCACCCGGAACGGCGAGCTGGCCAGCACCGAGAGCCCCTCGTCGGAGGCGTCGCGGAGCTCGCGGATCAGCGCATCCGTCGTGCGGGCCTCCCCCAGCACCCGCACCGCACGCTCCACGTCGCCGTCCTCGATGCTGTCCGCGGCCGCGCGGAGCAGCTCCCCGACCTTGCGTACGACGACCGCCGCCTGCTCGCGTGGCCGCCGCAACGGCGCCCTCGGCACCACGGCGGCCGCGACCAGCGCGACCCCGCCGCCGACCAGGGCGTCGGTCCACCGCGTGAACGCCGCGCCCGGGTCGGGCAGCAGCGTGCTCACCACGATCGACTGCACCGCCGCCTGGGTGACGAAGATCTGGCCGGCGTCGAGCAGCAGGGCGGTGCTCATCGCCAGCGTGACGATCAGCGCGATCTGCGGGGCGCCGCTGCCCAGCACGCTCGTGATCAGGTCGCCGAGGAACACCCCGACCGCCACCCCCAGCGTCACCTCGCCGACCCGGCGCAGCCGCTGTCCGTAGCTGGTGCCGAGCGAGACCACCGCCGCGATCGGCGCGAAGAACGGCCGGTCGTGCCCGAGCAGGTCGGCGGCGACGTACCAGGCGACCCCCGCGGCCACGGCGCACTGCCCGACCTGCCACGCCTTCACGCGCAGCCGACCGACACGCTGTGACAGCGACGTCCGGGAACGCGACAGCGCCAGGTCGAGCGACGACGGATGGCTCACCGGAACGCCCTCGGTGCCGGGAGTCCTAGCCGGACTTCTTCGCACCGCGCCCGTGCAGCACCCGGATCATCCTGGTGAGCTGTCTGTCCTGCTTCGCGGTGCGCCCGAACGAGGTCAGGTTCATCACCGGCCGGAACCGCTGGCGGGCGATCGCGTGCGCATAGCTGAACTCGCGCAGCCCGTCGGCGCCGTGGATCCGGCCGAAACCGGAGTCGCCCACGCCGCCGAACGGCAGCGACGGGATCGCGGCGAAGGTGATCACGCCGTTGACCGCGGTCATGCCGGACCGAATCCGTTCCGCGATCTCCATCCCGCGCTCCTTGGCGAAGACGGTGGAGCCGAGCCCGTAGCGCGTCGCGTTGGTGCGCTCGACGGCCTCGTCCATGTCGCGGACCCGGGTGACCGTGACGGTCGGGCCGAAGGTCTCCTCCTGCACGGCCGTGGACTCCTCTGGTACGTCGACCAGGATCGTCGGCTGCACGAAGCGCTCACCGACCGCGTCGGGACCGCCCAGCACCGCCTTGCCGCCCCTGGCGATCGCATCGGCGATGTGCGCGCGGATCACGTCCAGCTGCTTGGGCATGGTGATCGGACCGATCTTGGACTCCGGGCCGTCGTCGGCGTGCAGGTCCTTCGCCTTGTCCACCAGCGCGGCCAGGAAGTCGTCGTAGACCCGTTCGTGCACGTAGACGCGCTCGACACCGGTGCAGGTCTGGCCGGCGTTGCTGCAGGCGCCCCAGATCGCCGCGTCGGCGGCGGCATCGAGGTCGGCGTCGTCGTCGACCAGCACCGCGTCCTTGCCCCCGGCCTCGATCACCACCGGCGTCAGGGTCTCCGCGCACGCCGCCATGACTCGCTTGCCGGTCTCGGTCGACCCGGTGAACGCGACCTTGTCGACGCCGGCGCGGCACAGCGCCGCACCGGTCTCGCCCAGGCCGGTGACGACCTGGAACACCGGCTGCTCGACCACCTCGGCGAACGTCGTGGCCAGCCAGGTGCCGACCCCGGGGCTGTACTCACTGGGCTTGAACACCACCGCGTTGCCGGCGGCGAGGGCGTAGGCGATGGAGCCCATCGGTGTGAAGACCGGGTAGTTCCAGGGCCCGATCACGCCGACGACGCCGAGCGGCCGGTAGCCGACCGTGGCGGCCTGGTTGGACATCACCAGCCCGGGCAGGACGTTGCGACGCCGGAGCACCTTCTCGGCGTGGCCGGCCGCCCAGGCCAGGTGGTCGATCGCGAGCGCGGCCTCCAGGACCCCGTCGGCGTGCGGCTTGCCCATCTCGCGCTGCATCACGTCGGCCAGCTCGTCGATCCGCTGTGCGAGGACGGCCTTCCAGGCTCCGAGCCGCTCGGCCCGCGCGTCGTAGGAGAGGGCGGACCACCAGGTGGCCGCCGTGCGCGCGCGGCCGACGGCAGCCCGGACCTCCTCCTCGTCGTGCACGCGATGGGTGCTGGCCACGGCACCGGTGGCGGGGTCGAGGGAGTCGAAGGTCCGGTCCTCGGTCACTGTCATGCGCCGAACCTACTCCCGGGTCACCTGTGGGTTCCGCTTCGGTGAGAAACACGCGAGGATCAGCCAGTGCCGACTCCCATCGATCCGACATCAGTGGCGTTCCTGATCGCCGAGAACCGCACCATGCCGATGCACGTGGCCGGTTTGCAGCTCTTCGAGAAGCCCGAGGGAGCCCCACGCGACTACGTACGACGGATCTACCAGCAGATGCTGGACGTCGACGAGATCGCGCCGCTCTACCTCAAGCACCCGGCGCGCTCGGTGCGGACGGCCGGCCAGTACGTGTGGGCCGAGGACCAGGAGTTCGACATCGAGCACCACGTCCGGCACAGCGCGCTGCCCAAGCCGGGCCGGGTCCGCGAGCTGCTCGAGCTGTGCTCCCGGCTGCACGGCACCCGGCTGGCGCGGGAGCGCCCGCTGTGGGAGGCGCACATGATCGAGGGCCTGCGCGACGGCCGGATCGCGATGTACACGAAGATCCACCACGCACTGGTCGACGGCGTCTCCGCGATGCGGCTGCTGCAGAGCGTGCTCAGCACCGACCCCGGCAAGACCGACCTGCCCCCGCCGTGGGCGCTGCGCCCCGCCTCCGCGAAGGCCGACCGCGCGCGCGTCGACGCCGAGCACAGCCTGGCCCACGTGCCACTGGAGGCGATGCGTACGGCGATGGGGCTCACCGCCGAGGCGGCCGGCATGCCCGCCGCGTTGGTCAAGACGCTGAGCAAGGGCCTGCGCAACGAGACCTCCGCCGTGTCGCTGCACGCGCCGCGCACGATGTTCAACACGACGATCACGGGGTCGCGTCGCTTCGCTGCCCAGGGCTGGTCGATGGAGCGGTTGCGGGCCATCTCGAAGGCCGGCGGCACGACGCTCAACGACGTGGTGCTCGCGATGTGCAGCGGCGCCGTACGCGCCTATCTCGACGACCTCGACGCGCTCCCGGACGCGACCCTGGTCTCGATGGTGCCGGTCGGGCTCAATGCCAAGAGCTCCGGCAACGCCTCCGACAAGGGCGGCAACGCGGTCGGCGCGGTGATGGTCAAGCTCGGGACCGACCTGGCGGACCCGGCCGACCGGCTCAGCCAGATCCACCGCTCGATGCTGGACGGCAAGCAGGCGCTGGGTTCGATGACGCCGGTGCAGATCCTGGCGATGAGCGCGATCGGGATGGCTCCGTCGATCGTCACCCCGATGCTGCGGCTCAACGGCATCGTGCGCCCGCCGTTCAACCTGATCATCAGCAACGTGCCCGGGCCGAAGAAGACGCTCTACATGAACGGCGCCAAGATGGTCGGTACCTACCCGATGTCGATCCCGATCCAGGGCATGGCGCTGAACATCACCTGCAACAGCTACGTGGACAGCATGGAGTTCGGCCTCACCGGCTGCCGGCGGACGGTCCCGCACCTGCAGCGGCTGCTGACCCATCTCGACCGCGAGGTGAGCGCGCTCGAGAAGGCGACCGGGGTGGCCTGACCGCCCGGACCGGCGTGGCTCAGGCGGCGCTGGCGACCACGGCGCCCGCGGTCACCGGGGCGATGGAGGAGATCTCCTCGGCAAGGCGCTGCTCCTCGACGGCAACCGAGTCGCTGACCTCGCGGAGCACGGCGGACAGCCGCAGGTCGAGAGCGGCGCACAGCGCGGCCAGCAGCTCCGACGAGGCTTCCTTGTGACCGCGCTCGATCTCCGAGATGTAGCCCAGGCTGACCCGGGCGTCGGCGGACAGCTCGCGCAGTGTCATGCCCTGCCGGATCCGCTCAGCCCGCAGCACGCTCCCGAGGTTGTCTCGAAACAGCACCATGCGCGGCCTTCCTTCCAGATCCGTCTGCTCCAACGCTACCGGGCGACTCTATCTTCCCGGGCCGACACCCGCCTCGCAGACACCCGTCCCGCCGAGAACCTCACCCGTCGATCTCGTCGTCCAGCCCCTGCTCGATCGCATACCGCACCAGCTGGACCCGGTTGTGCAGCTGCAGCTTCCGCAGCGTGTTCTGCACGTGGTTCTGCACGGTCCGGTGCGACAGGAACAGCCGCTCCGCGATCTGCTTGTAGGACATCCCCTTCGCCACCAGCCGGAGCACCTCCGTCTCGCGCTCGGTCAGCCGGGGGGTCGCGGGCGCGTCGGCCGCGGGCGGAGCGTCGGAGAGCCGGCGGTACTCCCCCAGCACCAGACCGGCGAGGCCCGGCGTGAACACGGTGTCCCCCTCCGCCACCCGCAGCAGCGCGTCGAGGAGCTCGGACCGGGACGCCGACTTCACCAGGTAGCCGGTCGCGCCCGCCTTCACCGCGTCCAGCACGTCCTGCTGCTCGCCGGACGCCGAGAGGATCAGCACCCGTACGGCGGGGTTGTCCCGCACCATTGACGCGGTCACCTCGACCCCGTTCGGCGCCGGGATCTGGAGGTCGAGCACCACCACGTCCGGGCGCGCGGCGGGGAACCGTGCCAGCGCCTCCGTGCCGGTGCCCGCGGTGGCCACCACCCGCAGCCCGGACTCCTCCAGGTCGCGCGCGACGTTCTCGCGCCACATCGGGTGGTCGTCGACCACCATCACCCGGATCTCGCGCTCGTCGGTCATGTCCGGCCCTTCTTCGGGATCGTGAACTCCCACTCGGTGCCCTGCCCCGGGGCGGAGGTCAGGGTGGCGGTGCCGCCGAGTCCCTCGACGCGTCCACGGATCGACTCCGAGACCCCGAGCCGTCCCTCGGCCACCGCCTCGTCCAGCCGGCCACCCTCGATGCCCGGTCCGTCGTCGCGCACGGACAGGGCGACCTCGTCACCCAGGTCCTCCAGCAGCACCCAGGCCCGGGCATCGCTGCCCACGTGGTCGGAGACGTTGTGCAGGCACGCGCGCACCAGCGCCACCGCCTCCTCGGCCACGGCACCGTCCACCTCCACCGGGCTCCCGGGCACGGCGACCTCGACCCGGGGCGACGTGCGCGCCTGCAGGGCGGTCACCAGCGCCCCGAGGTCGCGCCCACGGGGGTCGGCGGTGGTCCACGGCGCCTCCTGCGTCTGCACCAGTGCGCGGAGCGCCACCTCCTGCTCCCCCGCCAGCCGGCCCAGCTCGGCCGCCTCGCCACCGAGCTCGGAGCCGCGGCGCTGCACCAACGCCAGCACCTGGAGCACGCCGTCGTGCACGACCCGGGCCAGCCGCGCCCGCTCGGCCGCCGACGCGGCCGCCCGCTCCGCGCGGTCCCGGTCGCGCGCCATCTGCTGCAGCAGACCGGAGAGGAAACCGACGATCGGGCCACCGAGCATCAGCAGGAAGATGTTGCCGTAGGTGGTCTGCGTGATCGACGGCCGGACCGCGAGGTCGGCGACCGACACCACGGCGGCCGCCACCAGGCCGCCACGCCACCGCCAGTGGATCGCCCAGGCGAGCACCACGCTCATCACCCAGAACCCCGGCAGCGTCGCGCGCAGGTCCTCGCCCTTGACGTACGGCGAGGCCGCGATCGCCGCCAGGGCCACCACCAGGTCGGTCACCAGCAGCGGGGCCCGACGCCGCTGTGGCGCGTCGTACCCCCACGTGGCGACGGCCGTCCAGACCGTCATCCCGGCCAGCACTGCGAAGGCCGCCCACGGGTGGTCGAGGGACTCCCGGCGGTACCAGGCGAGCCCGATCGCGTTCAGGAGCACCACGAGCCTCAGCACCGCGAGGGCGCGGTACATGGTGTTCTCGACCGCCCACGAGACCGGGTCGGCCGTCACCGGCTTGGTCACGCGCTCAGGATGCCTTGGACTCGGGAGCGTCCTGGGCCGCCGCGCCCTTGTCCTTCTTCTGGGCCTCCTTCTGCGCTTCCTTCTGGGCTTCCTTCGCCCGCGAGGCGTACATGTCGACGTACTCCTGGCCGGAGAGCTGCATGATCTCGTACATGATCTCGTCGGTGATCGAGCGCAGGATGTAGCGGTCGTTCTCCAGCCCCTCGTAGCGGGAGAAGTCCAGCGGCTCGCCGAACCGGACGACCGGCCTGATCACCCGGCCGAAGGTCTTGCCGGGAGGCGCGACCACGTCGGTGCCGACGACGGCGACCGGGATCACCTTCGCGCCGGTCTCGAGCGCCAGCCGGGCCACGCCGGTCTTGCCGCGGTAGAGCTTGCCGTCGTGGGAGCGCGTGCCCTCGGGATAGATCCCGAACACCTCGCCGGAGTCCAGCACCTTCTTCGCGGCGCTGAGCGCGCCCTCGCCGGCGCCCGCACCGGAGCGGTCGATCGGAACCTGGCCGGCGCCGTAGAAGAACTTCTTCTGGAACCAGCCCTTGACCCCGGGAGTGTTGAAGTACTCGGCCTTGGCCACGAACGTCACGCGCCGGTTGAGCGTGAGCGGCATGAACAGCCAGTCGGCGTAGGAGAGGTGGTTGCTGGCGAGGATCGCGGGCCCCTCGGCAGGGACGTTGTCGGCGCCTTCGGTGTGCGGTCGGAACACCAGCTTGAGCAGGGGACCGAGGGCCACCCACTTCAAGAACCAGTAGAACACCGAAAACCTCCAGACCGCCCGATGCCGGGTCTCACGAACCCTAGCCCGGTTCGACGCCGCATGACACGATGCAGCAACACGCTCGCGCACCCGACCTTCACTCCTCCCGGAGGACCCGCAGATGGAACTGGCTCCGCTCGCCGAGCCCTTTGCGTCCGGAGGGGCTCCGCGCTCCGACGGCAAGCGGGTCGGGGTTCTCCTCAGCCACGGCTTCACGGGCTCCCCCGCGTCGATGCGCCCCTGGGGTGAGCACCTCGCCGGCCTCGGCTACGCCGTGTCGGTCCCCCGGCTGCCCGGCCACGGCACGACGTGGCAGGAGATGAACCGCACCCGCTTCGCCGACTGGTACTCCGAGGTCGAGCGCTCCTTCGAGAAGCTGCGCACCGAGTGCGACGAGGTCGTCGTCGGCGGACTGTCGATGGGCGGCGGACTCGCGCTCTGGCTGGCCGCCAACCGCCCGCACGAGGTGGCCGGGGTGGTGCTGGTCAACCCTGCCGTCTCCAGCCAGAACAGGCAGCTGCTCGCCGTACCCCTGCTGAAGTACGTCGTGCCCGCGATCGACGGCATCGGCAACGACATCAAGAAGCAGGGCGTCTCCGAGCACGGCTACACCAAGACCCCGCTCAGGGCACTGCACTCGATGATGCAGGGCTGGAAGCAGGTGCGTGCCGCCCTGCCCGACGTGACGCAGCCGGTGCTGCTCTTCCGCTCGCGCGAGGACCACGTCGTCGACGAGCAGTCCACCCGCAACGTCCTGGCCGGCATCTCCTCCCGCGACGTGACCGAGCGGGTCCTCGAGGACAGCTACCACGTGGCCACCCTCGACAACGATGCGCCGCAGATCTTCGCCGAGTCCGCGGAGTTCATCGCCCGCGTGGCCGGGTGAGTCGCCATGGGACACGACCACGACGACAACTTCGACCACGGACGCGACATCACGCCCGGGTCGCGTGACGAGGACGCCCTCTGGCGCTCGATCGTGGACAACTACGGCGACCGGGTCACGCTCGACGCGACCCCGGAGCGGGCGGCCGAGGAGTCCGTGGAACCCGCCGTACCGGCGCCGGCGGGACCGCGTGACGAGCAGCCCACCGACGCCCGGGACTGGCTCGACGCGTACGACGACCCGGAGGACCACTTCGTGCCGCCCGAGCCGGAGCCGGTGCCCGCGCCCGAGCCGCCGCGGCTGCTCGCATGGGCCGGCGTCTTCGGTGTGCCCGTCCTGGTGCTGGTGCTCGTCGTGCTACGGGTGTCCCTCCCCCCTTGGGCGAGCATGCTGTGTCTGGCATGGTTCGTGGGCGGGTTCGGCTACCTTGTCGCGACGATGCGACGGGAGCCCGGCCCCGAGGACGACTGGGACGACGGCGCACGGCTCTGATCGAACGCCGTTCAAGCGAGAGGAACGGCATTGCAGCAGCAGGACGTCGAGATCACCGGACACCTGATGGACTCGGGGATCCTCTCCCAGGTCCTCAGTGACATCCGCGGCTACGGCGGCGACTACGTGATCACCCGGATCGACATCGGCCACGAGGCCGAGGACGAGTCGCACGCGGTGGTGTCGGTGTCCGCCGAGGACGAGGAGGCCCTGCAGCGGCTCCTGATGCGGCTGCAGACCCGCGGCGTCAACCAGGTCGACCCCGGACAGGCCTCGGTCTCCGTGGTCGAGCAGGACGGCGTCTTCCCCGACGGGTTCTACTCCACGACCAACCTGGTCACCCGGGTGCGCTTCGAGGGCAAGTGGCTGGTCGTGGACAACCCGGAGATGGACTGTGGCCTGGTCTACGACGACAGCGGCGACACCGTCCGCGTCTACACGCTGCCGATGGCCGACGTGAAGGCCGGCATGCAGGTGGTGTGCGGGGCCGACGGGATCAAGGTCGAGTCCCCGTTGGCCAAGGCGTCCGGCGAGACCTTCGGCTTCATGGAGTCCGACGTGTCCAGCGAGAAGCCGCAGGCGGTGCTGGTGCGCCAGGTCGCCGACGGCATGCGCGAGGCGAAGGCGGCCGGCCAGAAGGTGCTCTGGGTCGGCGGCCCCGGCGTCGTGCACACCGGCGCCGCACCGGCCATGGTCGCGCTGGTCAAGGAGGGGTACGTCGACGTCCTCTTCGCCGGCAACGCGCTGGCCACCCACGACATCGAGTCGGCGCTCTACGGCACCTCGTTGGGCGTCGACCTGGCGCTCGGCCGCGGCGTGGAGCACGGTCACGAGCACCACATCCGCGCACTGAACACGATCCGCAAGTGCGGCTCGATCCAGGCTGCGGTCGACCAGGGCGTCCTGACCGGCGGCGTGATGCATGCGCTCGTCACCGAGGGCAAGGACTTCGTGCTGGTCGGCTCGGTCCGCGACGACGGGCCGCTGCCGGACGTCTACACGGACGTGATCGAGGGCCAGCGCGCGATGCGGGCCGAGCTGCCCGGCGTCGGCTTCTGCCTGATGGTCGCGACCATGCTGCACTCCGTGGCGACCGGCAACATCCTGCCCGCCTCGATCCCCCTGGTCTGCGTCGACATCAACCCGGCCACGGTCACCAAGCTCGCGGACCGGGGTTCCTCCCAGGCTCGCGGGATCGTGACCGACGTCGGCCTGTTCCTCGAGCAGCTCGCACAGGAGCTGGTCCCGTCGTACGGGCGGAGGTAGGAATCAGGCTCGGCGGCTCGGGGGTCTCCCCTCGGCCGCCGCGGTCGGGTCACTACCGGCAGTCGCTGGGGTCGCCGTGTCGGCGGCAACGCTCGCTTCGCTCACTCGCCGCTTCGCCGCCACGCCTCCTTTTACGCTCCCTGCCGGCAGTGCCCCGCCCACACCGGCCCCAGCGACACCGGCCCTCGCCGCACGCAGGCTCGGTGGGATGAGGTGGACGTGAAGCGAGGTCGTCCTGCGACCGAGCCTCCCTTCCCCACCCAGCCAGCGAGCGCAAGAGTCGGTGTGCGTGGCGCGCCGGAGGCGCGGGCGCGCCGGCAGGGAGCGTAAAGGGTGGCGTGGCGGCGAAGGAGTGCCCAACCAATGCGGACAGGGCCGCCGACACGGCATCCCCCAGCGACTGCCGGGGTGGCCGCGGCGCCGGTGTGACGCGCCAGATCCTCGACGCCACCGAAGCCTGATCCCCTCAGATCTCCAGAGACGCAAGAACACCCCGGTGATCACTTGCCAAGACCTGGAGCCCCACCGGCGCACCCGGATCGCCGTGCGAGAGCACCGTCGCCGGACCGCGCACCAGCAGGGCGTCGATCCTGGCCCGCGGGGCGTCGGCGGGAAACGTGCGCCAGGTCCGGGCGCCGTGGTCGGCGTAGCCGTGCCCCACCAGCTCCTGCCAGGCCGGCCCGTGCGGGGGCTCGTTGAGGTCGCCGGCGACCACCACCGTTCCGCGGAGCGTCGCCGCCTGCCGCAGCACCTCAGCCACCTCGCGCCGACGGCGGTTCGGGTCGAGCGAGAGGTGGCACGAGACCACCCCGAGCAGCCGCCCGTGGGTCCGGAGCTCGGCGACGACCAGGCCACGTCGGGGCTGGAACAATGGTTGGGGCAGCACCTCGGTGCGCGCCCAGCGCACCTCGACCGGCCCGCGCACCAGCAGCATGTTCGAGCCGGCGCTGCGACCACCGGCGACGTAGCGCAGTCCCCAGAGACGGGCCAGCCGGCGGCAGTCCCGGCGTGAGAGGAACGGCCGCTTCGGCGCCTCGTTGACCAGCAGCACGTCCGGCGCCACCGTGCGCACCAGCTCGTGCAGGGGGGCCCCTCGACGGCCGCCGAGCAGGATGTTGTACGTCATCACACGGACGACGGACACGGCGTGACTACCTGTTCTGCGTCGCGCGGGCGGCGAGGTCGGCGGCACCCACCAGCCCGGCGAGCGGTCCGAGGGCGGCAGGCAGGATCGGTGGTTCCTCCCGGTGACCGCTGCCGACCAGCGCCTCCGCGAAGCTGCGACGGGCAGGCTCGAGCAACAGGTTTCCCGCAGCCGAGACGCCGCCGCCGACCAGCACCAGGTCCGGGTCGAAGGCCGCCACCAGGTCCGCCAGCCCGACCCCGAGCCAGCGGCCGACCTCGGCGAACGCCCCCAGCGCCACCGGTTCTCCGTACGACGCCGCCTCCGTGAGCGCCGGCCCCACGGCGGCGGACCCCGCCTCCCGGGCGAACCGGGCCAGCGCCTTGCCGGAGCAGTACTGCTCCCAGCAGCCGGTGTGGCCGCACTCACAGGGCCGCCCGTCGGGAACCACCCGCAGGTGGCCGAACTCTCCGGCCATCCCGTTGCGGCCGGTGTGCAGACGTCCCGCCACCAGCAGCGCTCCCCCGATGCCGGTGCCGAGGGTCACCATCACGACGTGCTCGGCGCCCCGGGCGGCCCCGACCCGGGTCTCCCCCCACAGCGCAGCGTTCGCGTCGTTGGCGACCAGCACCGGCAGCCCGAGGCGCGCTCCGAGCCGGTCGCGCAGCGGCTCGTCCCGCCAGCTCAGGTGCGGGGCGAACCGCACCCGCGCGCCGTCGGCGTCCACGAAACCGGCCGCCGCGACCCCGACCGAGCCGACGTCGTGTCGGGTGCGCAGCGCCTCGACCGCGTCCGCGATCAGGCCTTCGACGACGTCGGGTGCCGACGTGCGCTCGGGTGTGGCGCGGTCCTCGCGGTCGAGCAGCCTCCCGTCAGGGCCCACCACGCCGGCGACGATCTTGGTGCCGCCGACGTCGACACCGATGCCGCCGGCCATCAGCGTGCCACCGTCAGTTGGTCAGGACCGAGACGAGGGGGCCGTTGGGGTCGATGACGACGCCTGGAACCACGTTGCCACCCGCATTCGGCAGGGCGTTCACGTTGAACAGGAAGACCTGCAGCGTCGTCACCTTGTTCGACGGAATCGTCAGGCCGTTGCGGGTGGTCGCCGACGTACCGTCCACGAACTGCTGGGCGTTGTACGTCGACGTGTTGGCCTCGGACGTGATGAAACAAGGGCGCATCTCGACGACAGCATAGTGGTTGCTCCCACCGGAGGTCGGAACCACCTGAACGACCGGGACGTAGCAGAACCTCGGCGAGTCGTAGATCGACGGGTCGAGCACCGGACCGCCGCTGTAGGTGCTCGACGCGATCGTGTTCAGCGGGGTGGCCGGGTTGGTCATGTAGCAGGACAGCACGTCGTTGTTGAGCGTCTTGCCGAGCACCACGGTGGAGGCGGTGCTGTGCCCCGGCCCACACTGACGCCCGGGAACGGTCGTGGTCGTGGTGCCAACGAGACGGCCAGGAGTGCCGGTTCCGGTGCCGGTGATCAGTCCCTGTGTCGTCACCAGCGATGCGAGACCGGTGTCGGTGTCGACACAGTTGGTGCCGGCGAAACGCGTCACGCCCGGGCCGCTGGTACCGGTGTAGACGACGCCGGTGGCCCCCGGCGTGCACTGCGGGATCTGAGTCGCATATGTCGGATCCATCGCGACCAGGCTGAGAGGCGTCTCGAGGCCGAGCGCCATGTTGTCCGGCCCCCAGGTGGACGGAGATGTCGACCTGGCCAGCTTCAGCGTGCCGAAGTTGCCCGAGCTCGACGCGTTCCCGCACTGGATCGCCCCGTCGCCCACCCGGATCGGAATCGCTCCGGCCGCGGGCGACCAGCCCTTGTTGCCGTTGGGCTTGTAGACCCGGACCCACCAGACACCGGGGTAGTTGGTCACGTTGGTGGGCACCGGAGCGCCCGTGATCTGGTTGTTGTTCGTGCTCACCGTGATCGCTTCCTCGAACACGTTCGGCGACTCCGACGGCGTCCGGAAGAAGCCGATCCTGGCGACGGAGGAGAGCTGGCTGCCGTTCAGCGTCAGTGTTCCCGTGGTCCCGACGTCGAACTGGAACGGCGTGACGTCGGTCACGGTGGAGTTGCTCACGCTGGAAGGATCGGTCGTAGGCGAGGCGAGGGTGACGCCGGCCATCTCGGCCGCCGTCTTGGCCTTGCCGTTGGCCGGATCGGTCAGGGCCTGCGTGCCGTAGCTGCAGCCCGAGCCCTTGACGGAGTAGAACGGCATCGTCCTCGGGGAGCCCGGGGAGCCGACGCCGACGGTCGCCGTGGACAGGACGTTGACGCCCGACTTGCTCAGTGCCCTGGCCAGGCCGAACTGCACCAGGGCCTGAGGGGTGACCACCTTCATGATGTACTTCGCCGGAAACGTCACCTCGCCGTTGTTCACGTTGCCGTCCGTGAGGTCCGCCGTGGTCAACGCCGTCAGGCCACCGGCCTGGCCCGCCTTCGTGTTGGCCTTGAGGTACTTCAGCACCTGGGAGACTGCCGTCGTGTGGTTGCTCAGCGACGGCGCTGCCGAAAGCGCGGCGAGGTCGGCCTGAGACTGTGTCTCAGCCCTGCGCTGGTAGGCGTTGCCGAGATCGACCGCCAGGGCACCCACACCGAGCAGCATGGTGGCCATGATGGCGAAGAAGATCGAGTAGGCGCCGGACTCGTCACGGCGGGTCCACGGAGCACGGCATCGGATCATCAGCAGGCCGCCCAGTTCGTCGCCGTCAGGGCGTTGTAGTTCTCGACCCGAGCGACAGCGGTCTCCGTGACGGCGCCGTTGGCGATGAACGGGATGAAGGGGAACTTCAGGTTCACCACGCGGTAGCTCACGACCACGACCACCGTCTTGCCCGTCGCTGCGGTCCCCGCGGCCGCGGCCGTGTAGGTGGTCACTGTCGGGTCGTAGTACCTGCGTGTCACGGTGAGGGCGGGAGAGGTCTCCCGCAGCTGCACCGAGCCGGCCGTCCTCGTCTGCAACGTGGAGCAGGGCTCACCGACCGCCGCTCGGCGCGCTCCCTCGCGCGCGGCGTCTGCGGCCGACTGCGTCGAGAAGAAGTACATCCCGTACTGGATCATCCCGAAGACGAGAGTCAGGAAGACCACCACCGTGAGCGCGAACTCTACGGCGACGGCGCCCTTCTCCAGACGTGGCTGGGGTCGCCGTCGTGATCTGCCCACGAGGGCTGGACACACGCTGACCACCCCCTGTCCGCCATGAGTCCGGGGTCGAGCGGCTGCACGCCCCGGCGACGAGGAGATTACTGAGCGATCACGACAGTTGCGGCGAAATCCCTACAAAGTCTGACAATTGGCTAGACCACCGGTCCCGAGGTCATGGCGCCGAGCTGGCCGACGAGCCGTGACCGTCCGGATCGTCGAGGTCGATCTTCTGCACCCCGGCTGCTCTGTCGGAGCTGGGCACGTCGGTGGCGAGCACGCCCGCCGCGGCGTGCATCAGCGAGCTGGCCGCCGAGGCGAGGTGGGCCTTCACCTCGGGGCTGGTCCCGCGCACCGCGTGGACGACCTGGCAGAACGGGCAGTAGCGGCAGTCTTCTCCGCCCGTGGCAACGTGCTCGTCGATCCCGCGCAGCGCCTCCGCGAACCCCTGGGCTGCCTGGCCGGCGGCGTCGGTGGACGTGACGCCGGCATCCTTCGCCCAGCCCGAGAGCACGGTGAACAGCTTCGCGGCCTCCTCGCCGACACTGCCCACCTCCTCGGGGGTCGGGTCGTCGGGTGTCTCAGCCATGCGTCGCCTCCTGCACGATCCGGAACCGTACCTGCAACGACCCGTCCTCGACGCGGGCGCCCGCGACCTGGTGCCTCGCGAGGGCGGCCGGCAGCGCGAACAGCCGGCGGTAGGACCCGACGGTGACCACCAGCTCGTCGCCGTGCCGGGCCAAGTCCACGTCCTCGCGGGTGGCGAACGGGAGGTCGATCCGCAGCACCGCTCCGGTCGCCGTGCGCGTGATCGTCAACGGTCCGTCACCATCCGGCGTCGCGAGCGGGTCGTCGGCGCCGTAGGCCGCCGCCGCGAACGACGCGAGCGCGTCGGGCCCCACGGGCTCGCCCGGTTGGTACGACGAGCGCCAGACCGGCACGGCCGGGAACGACTCGGCCACCTCGGCCAGCACGTCGCGCTGCGCCGCCACCCAACCGGCCCGCCAGGCGTCGCCGTCCCCCTCCGGGAACACCCGGTTGGCGACCACCCCGTCGACCCGGTAGCCGTAGAGCGAGAGCGTGGTCAGGGAGCGGCGCGCTTCGGCCACCACGACCGTCTCCGGGGTCAGCACCAGCCGCACCGTCGCCGACGGGCCGGACAGGATCTGCTGCACCTGGTGCAGGTCGCCGTGAAGACGCTCGACGGCATCGAACACCGAGTCGCCCGGCATCGGGACCCCCGCCGCCCGGGACAGCACGGGCTTCAGCGCCTTGACCACCCGACGCTCGACCGGGAGGACGCGGGTCATGTACCAGCCCAGCGCCTCGGGGAGCGCCAGCAGGCGCAGCGTCTCCGCGGTGGGCGCGCAGTCCACCACGATCACGTCCCAGCGGTCGCCGACGGCGTGTGAGCGCAGCTCCAGGAGCGCCAGCACCTCTTCGGCCCCGGGGATCACGGTGAGCTCCTCCGCGGTGATCGGGTCGACCCCGGTCGCGTCGAGGACCGACATCAGGTAGCCCTGGATCTCGCTCCACGACCGCTCGAACCGGCGCTGTGCGTCGATCTGCTGCACCCAGAGCCGCGGCTCGATCTCGGTCGGCTCCGGCCCGAGGGTGGCGGCGCCGGTGCCGAACGCGTCGCCGAGCGAGTGGGCCGCGTCGGTGGACATCACCAGCGTTCGGTGGCCGGACCGGGCCGCGAGCGTCGCCGTACCCGCGGCCGCGGTGGTCTTGCCCACCCCGCCCTTGCCGGTGAAGAGGACGATGCGCATCGTGGGTCCGCCGCTCAGCGGGACTCGACGCGCTTCTTCAGCCCCTTCAGCGCGGTGTCGATGATGACCTTCTCGGCCTTGCGCTTGAGCATCCCGATCATCGGGATCGACACGTCGACGGCCAGCCGGTAGGTCACCTCGGTCCCCCGCTCCTGAGGGACCAGCGTGTAGGAGCCCTCCATCGCCTTGAGCATCTTGCCCTGCACCAGGCGCCAGGAGACGGACTCGTCGCCGTGCCAGTCGTAGGCCAGCGTGTAGGAGTCCTTGATCGGCGTCGCCTCGAGCTCGAAGTGCACCTGCTCGACGACCCCGTCGCGCTCCTGCACGACCTCCACCGACTTCATGCCCTGCACCCAGGCGGGGTAGGACGGGAAGTCCGAGATCACCGCCATCACCTCCGCGGGTGCGGCGTCGACGACGATGCTCGAGGAGGTCTGGTCCGCCATGGGGGAAGGCTAGCCGACGCGGGACCGTCGGCCACCGCATGTTTCCCACCGGTAGCCTGCCTCCGGGCGCCTGCACGAGTCGTCCGTCGCCGAGGTCCCGAGGAGGACGCTGTGCGCGAGTACGCCACGCCGCTCACCAGCGGTGCCGCCGCCGGCCCGGACTCGCTCGCCGGCAACCTCACCGACGACGTGGTGCGCAACGGCGAGCAGCACCGCGACAGCGTGGCGTTCAGCCGCCGGGTCGAGGGCGCCTGGCAGGAGGTCACCGCCGCGGAGTTCCTGGCGCAGGTGCGGGCCGTGGCCAAGGGGCTGATCGCGGCCGGGATCGAACCCGGCGAGAGGGTCGGCCTGATCTCCCGGACGCGGTACGAGTGGACCCTGATGGACTACGCGATCTGGTTCGCGGGCGCGGCGACGGTGCCCATCTACGACACCTCCTCGGCCGAGCAGGTCGAGTGGATCCTGTCCGACTCCGGCGCCCGGGCAGTCGTGGCCGAGTCACCCGAGCACCTGGCCCGGATCCGGGAGTGCCGTGACCGGCTCGACGAGCTCCACCACGTGTGGTCGATCGAGGGGGGTGCGGTCGACGTGCTCAGCCGACTCGGCGCCGACATCGCCGACGACGAGCTCGAGGCGCGCCGTACGGCGGCGGGACCGGAGGGGCTGGCCACCCTGATCTACACCTCGGGCACCACCGGGCGGCCCAAGGGGTGCATGCTCACGCACGGCAACTTCATGTTCGAGCTCACGGTGGCGACCGAGCAGCTCGACGCGCTGTTCGCGCCGGGTGACGAGGAGGGTCAGGGCGCGTCCACGCTGCTGTTCCTCCCGCTGGCGCACGTGTTCGCCCGGATCATCCAGGTCGGGTGCGTCAGGACCCGGGTCCGGATGGGCCACTCCGCCGACATCAAGAACCTGCTCGACGACTTCGCCGCCTTCGAGCCGACCTTCATCCTCGCGGTCCCCCGGGTCTTCGAGAAGGTCTTCAACTCCGCCTCGCAACGGGCGGTCGCCGACGGGCGCGGCAAGATCTTCGCCCGGGCAGCCGACGTCGCGATCTCCTGGTCGCGGGGCCTCGAGACCGGCAGGATCCCGCTGCCGGTCCGCGTCCAGCACCGGGTCTTCGACCGGCTGGTCTACGCCCGACTCCGCAAGGCGCTCGGCGGCCGGTGCGCCTACGCCGTGTCCGGCGGGGCGCCGCTCGGTGACCGCCTCGGGCACTTCTACCGCGGGATCGGGGTCAACGTCCTCGAGGGCTACGGGCTCACGGAGACCACCGCAGCCCTGACCGCCAACCTGCCCGACGCCCAGAAGGTCGGCACGGTCGGCCGCCCGCTGCCCGGCACGGCCGTCCGCGTCGCCGAGGACGGCGAGCTGCTCTTCCAGGGCGGTCAGGTCTTCGCCGGCTACTGGCACGACGAAGCGGCCACCGCCGAGGTCAAGGAGCCGGACGGCTGGTTCCACACCGGCGACGTCGGAGAGGTCGACGACGAGGGCTTCGTGCGGATCACCGGCCGGAAGAAGGAGATCCTGGTGACCGCCGGCGGCAAGAACGTCGCGCCCGCGGTGCTCGAGGACCGGCTCCGGGCGCACGCCCTGGTCGACCAGTGCGTCGTGGTCGGCGACGGCAAGCCGTTCATCGCGGCCCTGGTCACCATCGACCCGGAGACCTTCCCCGGCTGGGCCCAGCAGCACGGCAAGTCCGGCACGGTCGCCGACCTGGTCGACGACCCGGACCTGCGGGCCGAGATCGAGTCGGCCGTCGACGAGGCGAACAAGGCCGTCTCCAAGGCCGAGGCGATCCGCAAGTTCGCGGTCCTCCCCACCCAGTGGACCGAGGAGGGTGGGCAGCTGACGCCCAGTCTCAAGCTCAAGCGCAATGTCGTGATGCGCGAGAGCCACGAGAGTGTCGAGGCGCTCTACGGGCGCTGAACGCTGCCGCTGATACCGGTCTGACCGATCGGCCCCCTTTTATGGTCAATTCGGGCTATGTGAGACGCATATCCGAAACGCGAGGTGCCGTTTCGCGTCACTCTTTCCCCGATAGCCGCTGCCGGTGGAGACATCGGGCGTACCTGGTCCGGTACGGGGGTTCGAGACCGCTCAGGTTCTCGCCCGTCGGACCGGTGGTGCGGCACCACCGATGTGAGAGAGACGGGAGCCTCGGCCCATGGACCGCAGGAAGGTTCTTCTGATTGTCGCCGCGCTGATCGCGGCACTGGGCACCGCCGTGGTGTTCCTGTACGTCCGCGGTGCCGACAGCCGCGCGAACCTCAAGTTCGCCGGCAAGCAGGTGCTCGTCGCCAGTGCGGCGATCAGCCCCGGTGAGACCCTCACGGTCGCCAAGAGCTCAGGCAAGATCGAGACGAAGTCGGTCACTGCCGGGAGCCTGGTGCCGGGATTCGTCACGGATCTCGCGGCGATCCCGGACGGCGACGTGGCACTGACCACGATCTACCCGGGTGAGCAGATCCTGCGCAGCAAGTTCGGCGCCTCGTCGTCGGGTGACTCCACGCTTGGTATCCCGAAGAATCAGCTCGCGGTGTCGCTGAACCTCGGTGACCCCGACCGCGTGGCCGGCTTCGTGAACCCGGGTGACGAGGTCGCCATCTTCACGACCGACTCGACCACCGACTCCACGCAGCTCCTGCTGTCCAAGGTGAGCGTGCTCGGTGTCGGCACCACCACCGTCGTAGCGACGACCAAGACCGACCCGAACGGCGCCCAGACCACTGAGCAGCTCCCCCGCACCCTGATGACCCTGGCGCTGAACCAGTCCGATGCGCAGAAGGTCATCTATGCCTCGCACGTCAAGAACATCGTGGTGTCGTTCGCCTTGCTGACCGACAGCTCACAGATCGCCAGGACCGCCGGAACGACCGCGGGGAACCTGTACAAGTAGGTCCGCTTCGAGCACGCCCGTCACGCACGCGAGAGAGAGGGAACCATGCCGGTCATCGTCGACGCCGACTCCACCCGCGCCAGCTCCCTGGCATCATCGGTCGGGCACGGCAGCCACGTGGTGTCCACGCTCGATCTGCTGGACACCTGGTTGGCTCGCCGACCCAACGAGTACGCCATCCTGGTCGGTCCCGAGGTCGACGTCGAGGCCGCCATGGCCGTGGCCGACCGGCTCCGGCTCAAGCGGCCCGGTCTCGGGGTGCTCCTGCTCCGGCACCAGGTCGGCACCGACCTGCTCACCACGGCGATCCGTGCGGGCATCCGCGAGGTGCTCACGCTCGGCGACCACGAGTCGTTGCGGACAGCGGTGGAGCGCGCCCGTGAGACGTTCAACGCGATCCACGGCCCGACTGCCTCGGACGCCAACGACGGGCGGGTGATCACCGTCTTCTCGCCCAAGGGCGGCGTCGGCAAGACGACAGTCGCGGTGAACTTGGCGCTGGCACTCTCCGACAACGGAGTCAACCGGGTGTGCCTGGTCGACCTCGATCTCGCCTTCGGCGATGTCGCGATCACCCTCCAGCTGATCCCGGAGCACACCATCTCCGAGGCGGTGGAGGTCGAGGACCACCTCGACATGTCGATGCTGAGCAACCTGCTCACCCGCCACGACTCGGGGCTCCACGTGCTGGCCGCGCCGACGCACCCGGACGCCAAGGACCGGATCACCACGAAGCTCGTCCGCCGCGTGCTCGCTGCCCTGCGCACCAACTACGACTACATCGTGGTGGACACCTCTCCCGGGTTCGACGAGCAGGTGCTCTCTGCCTTCGACGAGACCGACGAATGCGTCGTGGTGGCCACGCTGGACGTGCCGACCGTCAAGAACGTCAAGATGTCGATGGAGACGCTCGACCTGCTCAACCTCGCCACGGGCCACCGCTACCTGGTGCTCAACCGAGCCGACGAGGAGGTCGGGCTCACCCCCGCCAACGTCGAGGCGATCCTCAAGATGGGCGTCACCGTCCAGTTCCCCAGCTCGATGGACGTCGCCAACTCGACCAACCACGGCCGTCCGATCGTGCTCTCCAAGCCGGACCACCGGGTCAGCCGGGCGATCCGCGACCTCGGCCACCGGCTCTCCACGAAGGACAACGCACCGGCCACCGCCCTGGCGCCGGACGAGAAGAAGCGCGGCCTCTTCGGCCGCCGACGCCTGGAGATCGCATAATGAGCAGCTTGAGTGATCGGCTCGCAGCCGCGCGCGGTGGCGAGCCGGTGGCCGGCAACGGCACGGAGAAGTCCGGCGTCGAGCCGGCACCAGCCGCCGCCGGCACCAACGGAGCTGCCGCCAAGCCGGCCGCGAACGGCACCGGCTCCGCCAACGGTGGCAGCCCCGGTTCCAGCCCCGACGGTGATGCCGTGCGCTCCCGCAACGCCCCCGCCCCGGCAAAGGGCCGCTTCGACGACCTCAAGGCCAGCGTGCACAACGAGCTGCTGATCCAGCTCGGCCCGCAGCTCTACGACTCCAACCTGTCCCAGGAGGACCTCGAGTCCAGCGTCCGCAGCGTGCTCCAGGACGTGATGGCCAACAGCGACCGCCCACTCACCGCGACCGATCGGTCCCGGATCACCCAGGAGATCGCGGACGACATCCTCGGCTACGGGCCGCTGGAGCCGTACCTGCGGGACAAGGACGTCTCCGAGGTCATGGTCAACGGGCCGTTCGACATCTGGCTCGAGCACTCCGGTCGACTGACCAAGGTCAACGGACGTTTCAACGACGAGAGCCACCTGCGCCGCACGATCGACAAGATCGTCTCCCGCATCGGCCGCCGCGTCGACGAGTCCTCGCCGATGGTGGACGCCCGTCTCCCCGACGGCTCCCGCGTGAACGCCGTCGTACCTCCGCTGGCGATCGACGGGTCGTCGCTCACCATCCGCAAGTTCGCCGCCGATCCGCTGACCGTCGACCACCTGGTCGGATTCGGTTCGCTGACGCCCCGCGCCGCCGCGTTCCTCGATGCCTGCGTCCGAGGCCGGCTGAACGTGATCGTGTCCGGCGGCACCGGCGCCGGCAAGACCACCACCCTCAACGTGCTCTCGTCGTTCATCCCGGTGGACGAGCGCATCGTCACCATCGAGGACGCCGCCGAGCTCCAGCTCAAGCAGGACCACGTGGTGCGGCTCGAGTCCCGTCCGGCGAACATCGAGGGCAAGGGCGCGGTCACGATCCGCGACCTGGTCAAGAACTCGCTGCGCATGCGGCCCGACCGGATCATCGTCGGTGAGGTCCGCGATGCCTCCGCTCTGGACATGCTGCAGGCCATGAACACCGGTCACGACGGCTCGATCTGTACCCTCCACTCGAACGGACCCCGCGACACGCTGTCCCGCATGGAGACGATGGTGCTGATGGCCGGCATGGACCTGCCGATTCGCGCCATCCGCGAACAGGTTGCGTCCGCCGTGGACCTGGTCGTGCACCAGGCCCGGCTCAAGGACGGCTCGCGCCGGATCACCCACATCACGGAGGTGGAGCGGATGGAGGGTGACGTGATCGCCCTCCAGGACATCTTCCTCTACGACACCCATGCCGGCTTCGACGAGAACGGCAAGGCCCTGGGCACCCTCCAGGCGACCGGTCTCCGCCCGAAGTTCCTGGAGAAGATGGCGACCAACAACGTGACGGTCGACCCGATGACGTTCGCGATGGACAACCTGCGATGAGCCGAACGCACACCCGGACCGGAGCCGGGCGACGCACCTGCAGGAGCGTGGTCGCCCTCGGCGCCACGGTGCTCCTCTCGGGCGCCCTGATCGGCCTCGGCGGCACTGCGTGGGCCGACGACACCGCCACCATCGAGAACGTGAAGGTCGGCGAGTCCCAGATCGAGGTGCTGGTCTCGGTGCCGGGCACGGCCCCGGTCGACCTGAGCAGCGCCGTGATCGAGATCGACGGCCAGGACGTGACCGCCACGGCGGAGAACGCGGCCGACTCGGACCTGCGACGCACCTCTGTCCTTGCATTCGACACCAGCAACAGCATGGCCGGGGCCAAGTTCACCCAGGCCAAGGCTGCCGCGCTCAGCTACCTCGATGCCGTGCCCGACAACGTCTACGTCGGGATGGTGACCTTCGACAGCACCGTCAACGTGGTTCGCGAGCCCACCTTGAGCCGAGATCAGATGCGCGCCACGATTCGCTCACTTCACCTCGCCGAGTCGACGTCCCTCAACCAGGGAGTCAGCCAGGCGGTGACCACCAGCGGCCGGCTCGGCGGACGGAACATCCTGGTCCTCTCGGACGGCCGCGACACGACAGGAACGTCCCTCAGCGACGTCCTGAGGAAGATCAAGACCTCCGGGGTCGCGGTCGACGTCGTGGCGCTCCAGACATCGGGGAAGGGGATCGACGCGCTGTCGCGCATCGCCCGCGCTGGACGGGGCAGCGTGATCCAGACCGCCAACCCGACCACTCTCACGAAGACATTCGAAGACCAGGCCAAGAACCTGACTCGTCAGGTGCTGGTGACAGCCGACGTGCCCCCGGGCCAGAAGACCGACGGCGACGTCGGGGTGACCATCAGCGCAGGCGGGCAGGAATGGACCGACTCCGCCTACACCACCGTCCGCGAGAAGCGCGTGATCGATGCCGCACGCAGCGGGCCCGTGGCAGCCCCGACCTCGGCGTTCACGCTCACCACACCGATGCTGGCGGGTGCCGTATCGGCCGTCGGACTCGGCATCCTGGGCATCGTGCTGGCGATGTCGATGCGAACCCGGCCCGAGACCACCTCGGTGGAGGACCAGATCGGGGCCTACGGCGCCAGCGGCAAGCGCCGCGCCGGCAAGCCGAAGAGCGCCCCGCCGTCCACCTCTTTCACGGGTGCGGCGACCGCCAGAGCCACCGAGGTGCTCGCCGCGAACCGCTCGCTCGAGGCGAAGATCGCCAAGCGCCTCGAGGGTGCCGCGTCGTCACTTCGTCCGGCTGAGTGGCTGCTCCTGCACGGCGCGCTCACCGTGGTCACCGCGCTGGTCTTCCTGCTGATCAGCGGCGGCAACCTCGTCTTGCTGCTGATCGGCCTCGTGGCCGGTGCCTGGCTGCCCTGGTTCTTCCTCGGCTTCAAGCAGAAGCGCCGGATCAAGGCGTTCCAGGCCGCACTGCCCGACACCCTGCAGCTGATGGCCGGGAGCCTCTCCGCGGGTCTGTCGCTGGCCCAGTCCACGGACACCATCGTCCGGGAGGGCGGAGAGCCGATCACCTCGGAGTTCAAGCGCGTGATCGTCGAGAGTCGCCTCGGGGTGCCACTCGAGGATGCCATGGAAGGCGTCGCCGACCGCATGGACAGCCGGGACTTCGAGTGGGTCGTGATGGCGATCCGGATCCAGCGTGAGGTCGGCGGCAACCTCGCCGAGCTCCTGCTCACGGTGGCGGCCACACTGCGCGAGCGCGAGTACATCCGCCGGCACGTCCGGGCCCTGTCCGCCGAAGGCCGCCTCAGCTGCTACGTGCTGGGTGGTCTGCCGCCCGGGTTCCTGGGCTACCTCGCGCTGTCCAAGTGGGACTACGTGAAGCCCCTGTTCACGACGCCGATCGGCTACGCGCTCCTCGGCGGCATGTGCGTCCTCCTGGGCGTCGGCGTGATCTGGATGTCCAAGGTGTCGAAGGTGGAGGTCTGATCATGAGCGTGATGTTGCTCTTCCTGGGGGTCCTCGGCATCTTCGGCGGCCTGTTCGTGGCCTTCGCCGCGATCGGCGGCCTGACTGCGGAGGTTCCCGGTGTCAACCGGTCCCTCAGCGTGCTCGAGGCGCTCACCAACGCGCCTGAGCAGATGCGCAACGAGCTGGACCTGCCCTTCGCCGACCGGGTGCTCTCCCCTCTGCTGCACCGCGTTCAGGGACTCACCCGCAAGCTCACCCCGGCGGACTCGAGCGACCGGATCCGGCTGAAGCTGGAACTGGCCGGGAACCCTCCTGGCATGACGGTCGAGCGGGTCAACGGGCTCAAGGTCCTGGGCTTCGGCGGCGCGTTGGTGGGCTCCATCGTGGTCTCGATGATCATGGGCCTCAGCCTGATGGTCACCTTGCTGTTCGTGATGGCTGTCTCGTTGGCCGGCTACCTGGCGCCCAACATGTACCTCTACCAGCGCGCGTACGACCGCGCGGACAAGCTGCGCCGGGCGCTCCCGGATGCGATCGACCTCCTGACCATCTCGGTGGAGTCCGGGCTCGGGTTCGACGCCGCCGTCTCTCAGGTCGCCCGCAACACCGAGGGCCCCCTCGCCGACGAGTTCGCGCGCATGCTCCAGGAGATGCAGATCGGCCTGAGCCGCACGGACGCCCTGCGCTCCCTGGCCGAGCGGACCAGCCTGCCTGACCTGCGCCAGTTCGTGAGTGCGATGGTGCAGGCCGACGCGTTCGGCATCCCGATCGGGCAGGTGCTCCGTGTGCAGTCCTCGGAGATCAGGGTGAAGCGCAGACAATGGGCTGAGGAAGCGGCCCAGAAAGTTCCGGTCAAAATCCTGGTGCCGCTGATCTTCTGCATCCTTCCGTGCCTCTTCATTGCGGTGCTCGGACCTGCGGGAATCAGCATCATGACTTCTTTCAAGGGCAACGTGAACTGAGCTCGGGAGGCACGACCATCATGGGTGACTCCCGACGGATCATCGTTGCGGTGCGCGTCTTCGGACTCGCTGCGCTGATTCCGGTCGTGATCGTGTGGCAGCACGCCTCCGGGCCGGCGCTGCTGTTGCTGGTCGCGCTCGCGGCGTCGATGAACGCGGTCACCCTCACCGCTCGCTTCGGGGAGGTGTGGGTGGCCGTCGTCGAGGGTGCCGGGGTCGCAGCGATCGCGTTCGGCGTCCCGAGCGGCGGCCGCAACGTGCTGCCCTACCTGGTTGTCCCGCTGTTGATCGGAGGCCTGACCGACCGGTTGAGCGGCCTGATGCGGGTGCTGATCGGGACGCTGGTCTCGAGCGTGGTCGGCTGGCTGGTGCTGGGGCGTCCGGACCCTGAGGAGACCAGCAGCCTGGCGCTCTGGCTGCTGGCCGGCCTGTCCGTCGGGCTGGTCGCGTCCTACTTCCACCGGCGGCTGCGCGGTGACACCGACGCGGCGTCGTACCGCGACGCGATCGGCCTGATCCAGCAGCTCGACGCGCTCAGCGGCAAGCTGACGGGCGGCCTCGACCCGGTCTCGCTCGCCGAGCAGATGATGGCCGAGGCCGAGGTGCAGCTGCCCGTGCAGCAGGCCGCCGTGTTCACCCGCTCCAACACCGGAGCCGTGTCGCCGCTGCGCTACTCGACGTTCTCGGCACCCACCCGGTTCGGCGGCCTCGACGACTTCGTCGAGAACTGCTGGCGCAGCGACCGACCGTTGCTGCGGGAGATGATCGCGGGACTGCCGCTGCGCACCGGCACCCGCACCGTGGGCGTCCTGGTCCTGGACCTGTCCCACAACGCCGACCAGCGCGCTCTGATGCGGCTTCAGGAGTCACTGGCCGGGTCTGCGCTGCAGCTGCACGCAGCCCTGCTCTTCGACAACGTGCGCTCCCACGCCACCAGCGAGGAGCGCAACCGGCTGGCGCGCGAGGTCCATGACGGTGTGGCCCAGGACATCGCCTCGCTCGGCTACGTCGTCGACGGGCTCACCGCCTCCGCCGAGAGCGACCGCCAGCGCGAGCAGCTCGTCGCGCTTCGCACCGAGGTCACCCGCGTCGTGGCCGAGCTGCGAGCCTCCGTCTACGACCTGCGCAACGAGATGCGCGCGGGCCAGGGCCTCGGCCAGGGAGTATCCGCCTTCGCTCGCCAGATCGGCTCGCGCTCGGACCTGACCGTGCACGTGCGGCTCGACGAAGGCGCGGCGCGACTGCGCCCCGACATCGAAGCGGAGTTGCTACGAATCGCGCAAGAGGCCATGAACAACGCGCGCAAGCACTCCGGAGGCCATAACCTGTGGGTGAGCTGCACGGTGCGGCCTCCGTTCGCCGAGATCGAAGTCCTCGACGACGGGGCCGGGTTGCAACGGGCCAGACACGACTCCCACGGCTTGCGCATCATGCGTGAGCGCGCCGAGAACATCGGTGCCCAGCTGGACGTCGAGACCCTGACCGGGGCAGAGCGAGGCACTAGGTTGCGGGTACGACTCGGCGTCGACTAGGGAGTATGACTGCATGACCACGATCTTGATGGTGGACGACCACGAGCTGATCCGGAGCGGTCTGGCCGGGGCGTTCGACGCGTCCGGCGAGTTCGAGGTGGTGGGTCAGGCGGGATCGGTCGCCGAAGCACTCGCCGTAGCCCGACAGACCAACCCCGACGTCGTGGTCACCGACGTCCGACTCCCCGACGGCACGGGACTCGACATCGTCCGCACGCTTCGCAGTGAGCGCCCCGAGCTCGGGCTCGTGGTCCTCACGATGTACGCCGGAGACGAGCAGCTGTTCGCCGCGATGGATGCCGGGGCGTCGGCGTTCGTCGGCAAGGACGCTCCGAGCACGGAGGTGATCATGGCCGCGCGCCACGCGGCCGTCTCCCCTCGCACGTTCACCTGCATCGGCCTGGGCGACGCGATGATGCGCAAGCTCACCTCCGCCAAGCCACGGCTCTCCGAGCGCGAGAGCGAGGTCCTGGACCTGCTGGCCGCCGGCCTCGGCGTGAGCGCGATCGCGAGCAAGCTCTACGTCAGCGAGTCGACCACGAAGTCGCACATCACCAAGATCTACGAGAAGCTCGGCGCCGCCAACCGGGCCCAGGCCCTGGTGTCCGCGATGCGCCTCGGACTGCTCCGCAGCGACAACGATCCCGACTGAAGGTATCCGAAGGGGTCAAGGTTTTTCGGCCTTTCCAGAACTCCTGACTTACCGGTCGCACGGGTGGCCCGAAAGGACTACGGAAGGACCATCCCGGGTGATCCCTTGTTTCAAGCCGAATGCCTGATGTGCGAGCCGTTCTTCCCTGAGAAGATTTGGTTATTCCCGGCGGAGTGGGGTGTGCCGGGGGGACCTAACCAATGCAAAAAGGGAGAATCGAAATGCTGGAGCTCATCCGCAACTTCATGAAGAAGGACGAGGACGGCGCGTCTGCCGTCGAGTACGGCCTGCTTGTCGCCGGCATCGCCGCGCTGATCGTCCTGATCGTCTTCGCCTTCGGTGGCGTGATCAAGGGCATCTTCTCGGACACCTGCACCAAGGTCGCCAACGGTTCCGGCGGGGCATCCTGCACGGGCTGAACCTGTCACGGGTGTGGGCGTGGACCACTCGGTCCACGCCCACACCTGTATCCGGCGTCACTACCGTCCGCCTCCGAGGAGCCAGACCATGTCCAACCGAAAGAACGAAGAGGGTGCGTCGGCAGTCGAGTATGGGCTGCTGGTCGCCGGCGTCGCCGCACTGATCGTCCTGATCGTCTTCGCCTTCGGCGGGGTCGTCAAGGACAAGCTGTTCACGACCTCCTGCAACACGATGGCCGACCACACCGCCAGCGCGAGCTGCTGAGCGCCTGCTGGGTCAGCCCAGCAGCGCGCTCAACCGCTCACCGGACCGCTGCCAGGTCCAGAACTGCTCCGCTCGGTGACGACCGCGCTCGCCCATGGCCCTTGCGAGAGCGCGGTCGGTGAGCAGCGCCACCAGCCGGTCGGTCACCTCCCGTACGTCGTGCGGATCCACCACGAACCCCGTCCCGCCGTCGAGCACCGTCTCCGGCGCACCACCCGAGTCCCCGATCACGACCGGCAGGGCACAGGCCGCCGCCTCCAGCGACACGATCCCGAAGGCCTCTGGCTCCAGACCGCCGAGCCTGGTGCGGCAGGGCATCGCGAACACGTCACCGGCGTCGGTGTAGGCCGGCATCTCCGACCAGGGGACGGACCCGGTGAACACCACGGACCCCCCCGCCGATCGCTCGAGTCCCGCCCGGTGCGGACCATCGCCGACGAGCAGCAGCCGGCCTACCGGCACCCGCCGCAGGACCTCCGGCCAGGCTTCCAGCAGCACGTCCTGGCCCTTGCGCCGCACCATCCGGGCGGTGCAGACGACGACCGGCGCCTCCGGTGCGATCCCGAACCGCGCCCGGACGGCGTCGCCACCGCACCCGGGGTGGAAGCGCTGCGGGTCGACTCCCGGCGAGAGCTGCCGCATCCGCGCGGCCGCAGACGTCGAGAGGGCAGGCGCGATCTGGTCGCGGCACCACTCGCTGACGTAGGTCAGCACGTCGCAGCCGTCGCCGATCCGGCGCAGCGCCTGCCTGGCTCCGGGCGTCCGCGCCCACCACACCTCGTGCCCGTGCGTGAGGCCGACGATGCGTAGTGCACCGGCGGCGCGCAGCCGGCCCGCGAGCAGGCCGAGCGGGGCGGAGGCACCGAACAGCACCCGGTCGCAGCCGGTCTCGCGGAGGACGCGCTCCACGCGCGCACCCACCCGCGGCGTCGGCAACAGCGTGGACGTCGGGTCGCGGTGCACGGGGAACGCCAGCGTCGCGTCGTACGACGGGCCTCCGGGCATCGCAGCCGTGTAGACGACCACCTCGTCGGCGGGCAGCTGCTGGCACAGGGACAGCACGAACGTCTCGATCCCGCCGCGCCGGGTCGGGAAGTCGTTCGTGACGACAAGGGTGCGCGTCATCGGGTGCCTCCGTCGTCGGCCGTCTCCAGGGTGCGCGCCATGCCGATCCGCTGCACCGCGGTCGGGTGGCTGCCGAACCAGAACTGGTCCCACGCGGGTGGGTCGGGCTGCTGCAGCGACGAGGTGGCCAGCCGCTTCTGCAGCTCGACGAACGCGGCCGGGTCGCGGGTCGCGTCGAGCGCGGCCAGGTCGGCACGCGCCTCGACCGCCCGGCTGATCGTGTTCTCCACCGGGCTGGCCAGGAGCGATCCCGTGGCCGTCAGCGCGAGCAGCAGCGCCACCGACCGTGGGTCGGCGATGCCGCTGATCCCGGAGCGGCGACGGACGCCGGGGCGGGCCACCAGCAGCGCGAGCAGACCGACCCCCAGCGCTGCCCCGCACGCGCCGAGAGCGGTGCCCAGGAGCACGTCGTCGTGGCGGGCGTGGCCGAGCTCGTGGGCGACGACGGACTCGATCTCGGGTCGCTCCAGGTCGTTGACCGTGTTGTCGTAGAGCACGACGCGCCGGGTGCCGCCGAAGCCGGTGACGTAGGCGTTCAGCGACGTCGTACGCCGGGACGCATCGGCGACCAGCACGTCGTCCACCTGCACGTGCTCCACGTCCGCCAGCCGCAGGATGGAGGTGCGCAACGGCCCGTCGGGCAGACTCCGGAACGAGTTGAACAACGGCTCGACCACGACCGGGTAGACGAACGACCCGAGCACGACCAGCAGCGCGGACAGCAGACCGGCGAAGAGCGGCCACATCCGCGGCAGCCGGCGTGCGAGCCCGATCAGGACCAGCGCCCCGATCGCAGTGAACGCGGTGCTCACCAGCAGGCTCACGAGGTCGTCGCGGAACCAGCCGGCGAGGTCCTGGCGGGTCAGGTCGGCGCGGAGGGCGTTGCGCCTGAGCAGCAGCGCGAACGGCAGGGTCAGCACCTCGCCGACCAGCAGCAGCAGGAAGCACCCGAGCGAGACCCGCACCCACCACCAGCCCCGCAACCGGCCGAGCAGGCGAGCACCGAGCGGACTGAAGCCGAGACCGGAGGTGACCAGCAGGGACACGGCGTACGAGGACAGCGAGAGCGTCCGCTGCGCCGAGCTGTAGTTGTCGGCGCGCAAGAGCTGGGCGCGCGTGAACGCCTCCGACGGCGCAACCCGTGTCAGCTGCTGCCCGTCGGGCAGCCAGTGCCACGGCACGAGGAGCCAGGCGATCAGCACGAACCCGCCCCCACCGAGCAGCACCAGCACGCGGGCCCAACGACGCGAGCTCCGGGTGGTGGCGTCGTCGCTGGTGCTCACGCCCCGCCCTGTCCGCCTGCGAGCCGGACCAGGTCGCGGCGCCAGTCGCGGACGAACGCCCGCTGGCTGGTGCCGACCACGCGGCGGAACGCCTCCGAGGTGCTCGACCCGTCGTCGACGGCGCGGTAGAACGCCACCATCCTCGCCTCTCCGTAGCGCAGGCCGAGGTAGCGGCACGCGGTCCAGGCCGCCTCGTACGTCGCACCGAGCGCCTTCGCGGACGGGTCGAGGTCCTGAGCGCTCGGGAGCCCGTCGGGAGCACCCTTCTCACGCACCCGCCGGAGGACCTGACCGGCCGCCGTCCGGACCGGGATGCCCGCGTGGTCGAGGGCCACGTAGTCGGCGAAGCCCTCCAGCAGCCAGGTCGGCATCGACGCGAACGATGCGTCCGTCGCGACATGCGTGGCCTCGTGGCTGAGCACCACCTGGCTCCCCTTGGCGCCGAGCTCGTCGAAGACCTTCGGGTTGACGAAGACGTGCACCGGAGAGCCGGGCACCAGGGTGCCGTCGACGGTCGTGGTGACCGCGGCGATCGCGGTGTACTCCCCCTTGCCCGCACCGAGCACCCGCTCGAGCTGCGCCTCTGACGACGGGACCTCCACGACCAGCGAGCCGCGCCAGGAGCGCAGGACCTTGCGCACGTCGCTGACGGCCCGAGCTGCCAGCCGCTCGAAACGAGCCGGGTCGGAGCCACTGGTGACCACGAGGCTGTCGTTGCTGCGCGCCACCTCGACCGGCCCGTCGAGCCAGAGCGCGCTGCGGTCGCCACCACCGCCCGCGGACACGATCCGCACCCCGTCACCGGTCTGCGCGAACGTGAACCGAGTGGGGAGGTGGGTCTGACCGTCGTCGAAGCCGTCGATCCGCCAGGTGCCGGTGACGGCGGCCGACCAGGCCTTGTCGCCGTACCCTCCGGCGCCGCCGTCGGCGGAGCCACCCGGCTCCTCGTCGACGTAGCGGAACCCGACGTCACGCAGCCGCAGCGCCTCCGCGTTGGCGTAGAGAGCGGCTACCGCGTCACGTGAGCCGCGGTCGGGTGCGGCCAGCTCGAGGACCGCGGGCCGGTCGCGGTCGCGCAGGCCGTCGGCCAGCCGCTTCAGGACCGTGACCGCGCCCTGGGCGCGGGTGTCGGTGCTGTCGTCGGGGGCCTGGGGCGGCCTGATCTCGGTGCCGCCGCAGCCGGCGAGCGCCAGCAGCACCACCACGAGCAGCGCGCTGGTCAGCAGGAACGGCACGGAGCCGGTCACCCTGCGCGGGGTGCCGGCTCCGGGTGCCATGCCTACCAGTGTGCGTCAGCCCGGGTCAGCCCGGACGCGTGGCGCCCGAGTACGGCATCGAGTGCAGGCTGTCGACGCGGACACCCGCACTCGGGTTGGCCGCGTGCACGATCAGGCCGTTGCCGATGTAGATGCCGACGTGGTGCACCGGCGAGTAGTAGAAGACCAGGTCTCCCGGCTTCAGGTCGGACTCGGCGACCCGACGCCCCGCGCCCTGTTGGGCACCGGAGGAGTGCGGCAGGCCGACCCCACCTTGCGCCCACGCGCCCATGGTCAGACCCGAGCAGTCCCACGCGGAGGGCCCGGTGGCGGCCCACACGTAGGCGTCGCCGACCTGGGCCAGCGCGAACTTGACCGCGGCACCGGCGCGGCCACCGGGGACGTCGGGGAAGTCGGTGATCGTGCTGCCGCCCTGCAGCGCCAACCGCTGCTTCTCCTTGAGCTTGCCGAGGAGCGCCTTGGCCTTGGCGGCCCGGTCGTCGATCTTGGTCTTCTCGTCCTTGAGGACCGCGCGGGTCCTGGTGAGGGCGGAGACCTGGTCGTCGGCGGCGGACTTGCGCAGCTTGAGCTGCTTGAGCTGCACGCCGTACTCGCGCACCACCTCGCCGCGCTGGCTGTTGTACGACGAGACGGCGTTGAGGTTGTCGAGGAACGACTGCGCGTCGCTGGAGAAGACCACCTGGGAGGCGGTCGAGAGACCCTCGCCCTGGTACTGGTCGACGACCATCGAGGCGACCTCGTCGCGCATGTCCGAGACCAGCTTTCGCTGCCGGTCGAGGTCGGCGTTGAGCGCCTTGAGCCGCACCTCGGACGACTCGAGCTGGTCCTTGGCGGCGTTGTAGCGCTCCGCGGCCTTCTCGGCCTCCGCGTACAGACGCTCGACTCGCTGCTTGACGGTGTCGATGTTGGGCTCGGCAACCGCGGGTGACGCGGAGTGCAGTCCGAGCGACCCCACCACGATCAAGAGCGCTGCGAGGGTGGTGAATCTCTTCCGGCCGTCGATCACGAGCGGTCGGTCTCCTTCGTGTAGACGCCTACCAGGTGAGCTGACGGATTCGGGCCACGACGCCCTACCAGCGCGCGTCCGGCCACATCTCTGTGCGACCCGACGCCCACCGGATTCACCCCACGTGCTTGGTTCCCCGGCTCCGGTCCCGACACGCCCCCGTGACGCGTTGACACCAGACTCAGCGTGGTGCCCGAGAACGCCCGGTCTGGCGAACTGGTGCGGACACCTCACGGCAGGTTAGTTGAGGTGCCAACCGGGAACAAACCAAACGCGAAAAGCGGCATGGTGTTTCGTCCGAATTTGCGACGATCACTAGACCAGTAAGGGAAATCCACTTCTGTCACTTGCGTCACACCAGTCACAGATCGGACTCGTCAGGCCGACTCCACCTCGGGTCCGGCCAGCGGCGTCACCATCCTCAGCGGCGGCACCAGGCCGGAGCCGGCCAGCACGTCGAGCGCCCGCTGCTCGTCGTCGTCGAATCCCAGCTCGGGCGGCGGACCGAGCAGCACGGTCACCACACAGTCATGACAGGCCAACCCGCGCACCAGGCACGAGTCGCAGTCGATGCGAACACTCATCGTGGGCTCCCCACTTCTTCGGTCTCGTCGTTGTCGGGAACGCTGACAGGCCCCACCGACACTCCGGCCGGGCGCCGCGTGGGTGCGGCGTGTTGCGAGGGGGCCCGAACACCACGGGACCGTGGTGTTCTGCCTCTTCCCTCGGGAGATTCCGCTAGGGAAGGGGATGGTTACCACGGGACCGTGGTATCCATCCCGCACCCCTCAACGCGCCAGCAACCGCACCAGCGCAGCAGACGCCACGGCCCGTACGCCGGCCTTGCGGGTGACGTCGGCGACCACGGCACGGTCGCTGGTCACCACCACGACGGCGCGGCCCTCGGGCTCGACCGCGACGAACTGCCGGATCACGTCGTCGGCGATCACGCCCTCGGGGGTGAACCGCACGCGCACCCCTCGCGGTGGCCGGACCAACGGACGGGTCGAGGTCTCGGCCGCGTCGAACACCACCGTCGTCTCGGCACCGGTGCGGGCGACCACGGCGGCCAGGCCGGCGACCAGCCGGTCGCGTTGCACGTCGAGGGGCGCGCCGGGCCAGCCGGTCTTGGTCACGTTGTAGCCGTCGACCAGCAGGTGCACCCGTGGCAGCGTGAGCAGCTGGTCGAGCAGCGCCGGGTCGTCCACGGGCATCGACGCCGCTCCGGAGGAGGCGCGATGACCGGCGGAACCCTCGTCGGCGGCGACCAGGTCGGCCGGGGCACCGGCCACGGTCGGCAGCCCGAGCTCACGCTTGAGCCCGGTGGCCGCGTCGACCACCGAGTCGAGCAGTAGCCGGGCGCGCAGACTGGCCTCGTCGCGGTCCAGCCGACGCTCGCGCTGCGCCCCGGCAAGTCGTTGCTCCAGCTCGACGACCCGCGCCCGGAGCCGGCGCAGCTCGGCCTCACCGGCGATCCGTGCGCTGCGCGCCGTCGCGCCAGCGTCCTGGGTCGTACGCCGCAGTTCGTCGGCGGTCGCGGCCGCCTCCTTGGCCTGCCGCCGCGACTCCCCCAGCTTGCGGCGCAGGTCGGCGTTGTCGGCGCGCAGTGCGTCGAGGTCCTCGCGCGACTTCTGCCGGACCGCCCGAACCTCCTCCGCGGCGTCGTCGAGGCGGCGCTGCAGCCGCTCGGCACGCTCGTCGGCCGTCCGCACCGCCGACTCCTCCTCGCGTGCCCGACCCGTCGCCGAGGCCCGGGACACCACGTCCTGCCAGCCGTCGGGCCGCTCCAGCCAGGCCAGCGCTGCCGCGTCCAGCGAGTCGGCCCCGCCGGCATCGAGCTCCCGCGCCGCCTCGGGTACGACGGCGCGTGCCTGCACGGCCAGCCGCTCCCGGAACTGCTCGTCGTCCTCCGCGGCGTCCAGGATGCGCTCACCTCCCAGCCGCGCCCGCCGGGCCGGCGCGAAGCTGGCCAGCCGGCGCATTGGCAGCGGCACCTGCTCGCTCGCCATCCGGCCCAGGGCCTCGGCCGCCAGAGCCACCAGCCGCGCGCGGACCCGCTCGGCGAGGGGACCGGCCTCGGGAGGCACGGACCTCAGCCGTTCGTCTCTGCGGAGTCGCCGGCCTCGGCCCGGGCAACCACCTCGATCGTGTCCGCGCGGCCGCACCAGCGACAGGTCACCGCCTCCAGCGTCTCCGCCAGCGTCTCCGTGTCCTCGACCACGTGCTCACCGGCGAGGTCGAAGTGCCAGAACTCACGGGAGCGCCGGGTGCGCGTCACGTCGAACCGGGTCAGGTTGCCGCAGCCACCGCAGCGCCACCGCTGGTCGGGACCGGGCACGGGCAGCGTCACGCGGTACAGGGTAGGAGACTTCCGGCGTGCCGCGGCCGGTTTGTGTCGGTGCCCACGCCTAGCGTCGGGATCGTGAGGACGACGCAGGAGGCGCAGTCCGCCCCGCCGGTGCAGCGCTGGGCGGCGCAGATGAGCTTCGACGAGCTCGGTCGGCCGTTGCGCGACCTCACCTTCTGCGTGGTGGACCTCGAGACCACGGGTGGCTCGGCCGAGGGTGGCGCCATGATCACCGAGATCGGTGCGGTCAAGGTGCGGGCCGGCGAGGTGCTCGGTGAGTTCCAGACCCTGGTCAACCCGCACACGTCCATCCCACCGTTCATCGCGGTGCTGACCGGGATCACCAACTCGATGGTGGCGACGGCGCCACCGATCGACTCCGCGCTTCCGGCGTTCCTCGAGTTCGCGCAGGGCTGCGTGCTGGTGGCTCACAACGCGCCGTTCGACGTGGGCTTCCTGAAGCACTTCGCCGCCGAGCAGGGCCGCCCCTGGCCGACGTTCGACGTGCTCGACACTGCCAAGCTGGCCAGACGTGTGGTGACCCGCGACGACGCGCCCAACTGCAAGCTGAGCTCGTTGGCGATCGCGTTCGGGTCGACCACCACGCCCAATCACCGGGCCCTGTCCGACGCACGAGCCACGGTCGACGTGCTGCACGGCCTGATGGAACGGCTGGGCGGGCTGGGAGTTCATACGCTCGAGGAGCTCCAGACGTTCTCCTCCAAGGTCTCCGGCGCGCAGCGCCGCAAGCGGCACCTGGCCGAGTCCCTCCCCCACGCCCCGGGTGTCTACCTGTTCCGCGACGAGCGTGACCGGGTGCTCTACGTCGGGACCTCGCGCGACCTGCGCACCCGGGTCCGGTCCTACTTCACCGCCTCCGAGACCAGGTCCCGGATGGGCGAGATGGTGGCCCTGGCGAGCAAGGTGACCGCGATCGAGTGCGCCACGCCGCTCGAGGCCGAGGTGCGCGAGCTGCGCCTGATCGCGCTCCACAAGCCCCGCTACAACCGCCGCAGCCGGTTCCCGGAGAAGGTGCACTGGATCAAGCTCACCGACGAGCCGTGGCCGCGGCTGTCCCTGGTGCGGCAGGTGCTCGACGACGCGGACGAGGGCGCCGACTACCTCGGGCCGTTTCCGTCGCGCAAGGCCGCCGAGAAGTGCCTGGCCGCGCTGCACGAGGCGTTCCCCGTGCGCCAGTGCAGCGGCAGGCTGCCGCTGCTGCCCAGCCGGTCTGCCTGCGCGCTGGCCGAGATGGACCGGTGCCTCTCGCCCTGCGACGGCAGTGTCGAGCGCGACGTCTACGCCACGATGGTCACCGACCTCCGCGACAACCTGGTCCATCGCGCCGACGAGGTGGTCGAGGCGATCACCGGCCGGATGGCGACGCTGGCGCTGGGTGAGCGCTACGAGGAGGCCACCGTCCACCGTGACCGGCTGGCCGCGTTCGTCCGGGCTGCGACGCGCACCCAGCGGCTCTCGGCACTGACCGGGTGCTCCGAGATGGTGGCCGCGCGGCGGGAGGACGACGGACGCTGGGCGGTCCACGTCGTACGCCACGGGCGGCTTGCCGGGGCCGGGGTGATCCCACCCGGCACCCATGCCGGGGAGTACGTCTCCACGCTACGGGCCGGCGCCGAGACCGTGCTTCCCGGTCCGGGCCCGACACCGGCGGCAACGGCAGAGGAGACCGAGAAGGTCCTTCGCTGGCTGGAGTCCCCCGGCGTCCGGCTGGTCCACCTCGACGGAGAGTGGGCCTGCCCGATCCGTGGGGCAGGGCGCCACGCCTCGGTCCACGATGCCGTCCACGTCTCGCGACAGGCGCTCGTCCCCTTCGACGAGCGCCGCAACCTGCCCTTGATGCACCAACCGGTCCGCTAGGTTTGTCGCATGATCACCGCGATCGTCTTCGTCAAGGCCGACGTCGCCCGGATCCCCGAGGCAGCGGAGGCGATCGCTGCCCTCGAGGGCGTCAGCGAGGTCTATTCAGTCACCGGCCAGATCGACCTGATCGCGCTGATCCGGGTGCGCCAGCAGGAGGATGTGGCCACGGTCGTGGCCGACCGGCTGAACAAGGTTCCCGGCATCATCTCCACGGAGACCCACATCGCGTTCCGCACCTACTCCCAGCACGACCTGGAGTCTGCGTTCTCACTGGGCCTCGACTGACCTGATCGGTCCGAAATGCCGGATCGGTCCTGCAAGTCGGGCTAGCCTTCGGGCCAGTCGTGCCGCGAGGGGTCATGGCCCTGCGGAAACAGGAAGGCAGCTTCATGGTCACCTCGAGGTGCGCTCGCGTCGTGGGCCTCTCGGTGCTGGGAATGCTGCTGATCCAGGTCGCCTGGCTGCTGGCCGTGCCTCCGTTGTTCGGCATCGACGAGATCGACCACACCTACCGGACATCGAGCATCTGGCAGGGGGAGCTCCGTCCGCTCGGTGAGTTCGCCGACCCGGACGAGGGGCGTGGCGACCTGGTTGCGGTGCGGTCCGACGTTGCCGGAGCGGCTCACGACCCCTGCTTGCTCTTCCACTACTACGGAAAGGCCAACTGCACCCCCGTCGGTGCCGGTCAGCGCGCCGGCACGTCGTTGGTCGCGAGCAGTGCGGCGCGTTACAACCCGGTCTTCTACGTTGTCGTGGGCGCGGCGGCGGAGCCCTTCTCGGGCTACGACTACGTCTACGCGCTGCGCGCAGCGGCCGCGCTTGTGTGCACCGCCATGTTCGGAGCCGGCATCTGGTGCCTGCTGACGTTTGCCCGCACCCGTTGGCCCTTGGCGCTGTTCTTCCTCGGGACCACCCCGATGACCCTCTACTCGACGACTGTGGCGGCACCCAACGGCCTCGAGATGGTCAGCGGCATGACCCTCTGGGCGGCCCTCCTGGGTCTGTTCTGCTCCACGCCGCGCCCCAGCCCCGGACGGCAACGAGGACTTCTGACCATCGCGGCCGTCTCAGCGTGCACCCTCGTGACCGTGCACACGCTCGGGCCGCTCTGGCTCGGCCTGATCGCCCTCGTCGTCCTGGTGCTCGCGCACCCGGCCCGCATCTGGCGTCGCGTCCGTGCCCGCCCGGCCGGCCACCTTGCCGCCGCCGCGACGGTCCTGCTGGCCACGCTCGGCTCGGTGGCCTGGGTGGTCACCGCGAATGCCAACGACCCGGCCGGCGAGCATGTCAGCCTCGAAGGATCCCCGTTCCCCAAGATCTTCGGTCAGCTGATCCTGTGGCCGCTCCAGGCCGTCGGCGCGTATCCCAGCCGCGACGACAGCGCCCCTGTCGTCGTCTACGCGATGGCGGTCACGGTCTTCGTCTGGGTCACGGTGATCGCGGCGCGCCACCTCCGGGGCCGGGTCCTGGCGGCCACGCTGCTGCTGGTGGCGACATCGGTGGCGGTTCCTTTCGGACTCACCCTGGCCACCTATGCCCAGCTCGGGCTGGCCTGGCAGGGCCGCTACGGGCTGCCGTTCAGCGCCGGCTACTTCCTGATCCTCGGCCTCGCGCTCGACCGGGCGCCCAGCCCGCGCTCGATGCGCTCGTTCCCCCTCGGTGTGGCCGCGGCGCTGCTCGCCGCCGAGCTCGCCATCAGTCTGCACGGCGTCGTCCAGCACGACCTTGCTTTCGATCTCTGGCGCGACAACCCCCACTGGTACTTCCCCGGTACGGCGGTCCTCGTGCTCGCCGCCGTCGCCGGCGTCGCCGCCTGGTTCGCGGGCGTGGCCCAGTCTGCGCCAGCCAGATCCGCCCGTGCGCCCAGAGCCGTGGTCCGACCGACCGAGACCTCCCGTGACGACGAACCGGTCGGGTCCGATCCGTGATCGAGCTCCTCGTCCCCTTCTACGGTCCTCCCGACAAGTTCTTCGACCTGGTGCGGAGCGTGCTCGCGCAGACATCCCCGCGGTGGCGGCTGCTGGTCGTCGATGACGCGTGGCCGGGTGACCCCGTCGCCCCCGAGCTCACGGCCCTCGACGACGACCGGATCCGTTACGTGCGCAACCGACACAACCTCGGCATCAACGGCAACTTTCAGCGATGCCTGGATCTGGCCGAGGAGGATCACGTGGTCTTCCTCGGCGGCGACGACCTGCTTCTCGCCTCGTACGTCGAGAGACTCGAGGCGATGATCGCTCGATTTCCAACAGCCTCGGTGATCCAGCCCGGTGTGGAGGTGATCGACGACGCCGGCACGGTGGTGAATCCTTTGGCCGATCGCGTCAAGCGGCTCTTGGCTCCCCGCGTCGATGATCCGACACAGCTGACCGGCGAACCCTTGCTGACATCTCTGCTGCGAGGCAACTGGGCGTACTTCCCCAGTCTCTGCTGGCGTCGTGAGCAGATCGCTCGGATCGGTTTCGACTCCTCCTACGACATGGTCATGGACCTGGCCCTGCTGATGCAGGTGCTGCAGAACGGTGGTTCGCTGCTGGTCGACCCAGTGGTCACGTTCCGCTACCGCCGTCACGGTGCGAGCTACTCCACGCTCCGAGCACTGGACGCCGGCCGGTTTGCCGACGAACGCGGCTTCTTCGCCCGCGAGGCCGGGGCTCTTCGTGCGGCAGGGCTGAAGCACGCGGAACGGTCCGCCCGGCTGCACCTCACATCGCGGCTGCACGCTCTCTCCCTGGTGGCTCCGGCCGTCCGTGGCGGGAAGTGGGGCACGCTCGGACAGCTCCTGGCCCACGTGTTCGGCCGCACCTCCTGGCACGTCGCATAGCCCCTTTGGGCTACCTCGACAGACGTTCGGCCACACCTCGAACAAATCGCCCGTCGGGGCGACCCTGCTCCCCTAGATTGCGACTGTTCGAGCGCTGACCGAGGAGGTAGGTGTCCGTCATGCCCGCTGCGACGACGAGTGACGTGCCCGGCACCGGTTTCGGACCCGAGGTCTGCGTGCTCGTCCCCATGTACAACGAGGTGGCCGTCGTCGGACCGGTGATCGAGGAGCTGCTGCAGCACTTTGCTCACGTCGTGTGTGTCGACGACGGCAGCACCGACGGCTCTTCTGCCGTGGCCCGGCGAGCAGGCGCTCGCGTGCTCCGACACCCGATCAACCTCGGCGCCGGTGCCGCCATGCGCACCGGGTTCGAGTACGTCCTGCGCGACCCACGCATCCAGGTGGCGGTGACCTGTGACGCCGACGGCCAGCATCGCGTTGTCGACGCCGTCCGTCTTGCCCAGCGCGCCCTGGTCGGTGACGTCGACGTGGTCCTCGGTTCGCGGTTCCTCGCCGGCAGCAACACCACGGTGCCAGGAGCTCGTCGGCTGTTGCTCAAGGCGGCCACCGTGTTCACGAGACTGACGACCCGGCTGGCCGTCACCGACACCCACAACGGCCTCCGGGCATTCGGGCGTCGCGCCGTCGAGTGCACGGACGTGACCCTGCGTGGCATGGCTCACGCCAGCCAGGTTCTCTCCGCGATCTCCGAGCACGATCTCTCCTACGTCGAAGAGCCGGTTCAGATCGCGTACACGGAGTACTCACTCGGCAAGGGCCAGCGGGGGCTCAACGCGTTCAACATCCTCTGCGACCTCGCGGTCCACCAGATGCGGATCGCCCGATGATCATCAAGATCGTCCTGATCGCAGGAATCGCGCTCGCAGCGGCCCTGATGATGCGCGGTCCTGCCCATCGGCAGCTCGCCCTCCGCCGCATGTTCGGGATCTCCCTCGCCGCCATCGGCGTCGCCGCGGTGGCCTGGCCCGAGCTGACCACCCGCGCTGCCAACCTGGTCGGCGTCGGGCGCGGCACGGATCTTGTGCTCTACCTCGCCGTGCTCGCCTTCTCGTTCCTCTCGGTGGCCCTCTACCAGCGCATCGCGCGGCTGGAGTCCAGCATCACGCGGCTCACCCGTGAGCTGGCGCTGACGACACCCCAGCACGCGACCGAGACGCTGCCCACGTCGGGCTAGGCACATCGCGTAGTCGATCCGGACCACTCCGTCCGACCGAATGGTCGGAAACTGTCGAATCCCGCCCTCACGCAGCAGGCACTGCCTAGCGTTGCGCGTGGCAGGAACGAGTTGGCGCCGTTGAGGGAGCAGCGCAACACCGGATCGCCATGAAGCGGGCGACGTGAGGTGACTCCGTGGGGCGGTGGGTGATCACCCCGGCGAGGCACCGGCTCCGCCGCCCGCTTCCACCTCCGACCGGGGCCGGCACCGACCTACTAGCCTCGGACCATGGACGACTCGTCACCCTCGGAGGCTCGGCCGGACACCACGGGTGACGACTACACCCGTCGCCTCGAGGACCGCAGCAGCGTCTGGTGGAAGCGGCTGCTCAACGTGCAGGCGCCGTACCAGTGGAACCTCCGACGCCAGCATCTCGGCCGCACACTCGACATCGGTTGCGGCATCGGACGCAACCTGCCGAGCCTTCCGCCCGGTTCCTTGGGGGTCGACCACAACGCGACCTCGATCGCGGTTGCCAGGGCACGCGGACTCCACGCGATGACCGTGGAGGAGTTCCTGTCCAGCGACCAGGCGCTGCCCGGGTCGTTCGACGGCATCTTCGTCGCCCATGTGATCGAGCACATGGACGAGGAGAGCGCGGTGGGGATGCTCCATGGCTACCTGCCCTACCTCCGACCCGGGGGGCGCGTCTTTCTCGTGTGCCCGCAGGAGAAGGGCTACTCCACCGACAGCACGCATGTGCGATTCGTCGATGGCGACGCGCTGATGGACCTCTGCCGCCGCGTCGGTCTCGAGCCGGAGCCGTGGTTCAGCTTCCCGTTCGCGCGGCGCGCGGGAAGGGTCTTCGCCTACAACGAGTTCTGCGTGCGCGCGACCAAGCCGCCACCTCGGTAACCTCACGAGGTGACCTGGCTCTCCGACCACTGGCTCGACATCCTCGGCTGGGCCGGCTCGGCACTCCTGGTCTACTCGGTGATGCAGGCGCGCGTGCTCCGGTTCCGGGTGCTCAACCTGGCGGCCTGCATCGTGCTCACCGGCTTCAACGCCGCGCTCGGGATCTGGCCGATGGTCGCGATGAACATCGCCCTGACCGTGATCAACCTCTGGCACATCCGGGCGCTGGCCTCCGATGGCGACGACGCGGCGAGGTTCGAGGTGCTCGAGGTCGGCCCGGACGACGCGTACCTGCGCCACGTGCTCGGGGTGCACCAGAAGGACATCCTCGCCCACCAGCCCGACCTCGTCCTGCCGGGCTCCCGGCAGGACACGCAGCAACCCGGCCGGATCGCCTTCCTGGTGCAGCGCGGCGACGAGACCGTCGGGGTGGTGCTGCTGCACGACGCCGGCGACGGCACGGCGCTCGTCGACCTCGACTGGGTCAGCCCGCGGTTCCGCGACTTCTCCCCCGGTGCCTTCGTCTGGCGCAGCAGCGGCATGTTGCGCGACCACGGGTTCGCGCGCGTCGTCACCTCACCGACGATGGTGGGCCCCTACTACGAGCGGATCGGCTTCACCCGGGACGGCGCGAGCTGGGCGCTGGACCTGGGGCCCACCCCTAGCCCGAGCTGACCTCGACCCAGCGGTCGAGCGTGGCCTGCGCGGCACCGGAGTCGAGCGCGGCGTTGGCGCGGGCGATGCCCGCCACCAGCCGCTCGTCGAGAGACCCCTCCTCCGCTGCGTGGACGGCGAGCGCCGCCCCCGCGTTGAGGACCACCGCGTCACGCACCGGACCGGTCTCACCGGCCAGCAGCCGGCGTACGACGTCGGCGTTGTGGTCGGCGTCGCCGCCGCGCAGCGACTCCGCGGTGCCCACGGGCAGGCCGAGTGCGGCCGCGTCGACGGTGTGCTCGGTGACCTCGCCGTCGTGCACCGCCCACACGGACGACGTGGTGGTCGTGGTCAGCTCGTCGAGGCCGTCGTCGCCGCGGAACACCCAGGCGTCGACCCCGCGACGGGCGAAGACGCCCGCCATCACCGGTGCCATCCTGCGGTCGGCACACCCGATCGCCTGGGCCGCCGGCTTCGCCGGGTTGGCGATCGGGCCGAGGATGTTGAACGTGGTGGCGACGCCGAGCTCACGCCGGGGCACGGCCGCGAACCTCAGGGCCGGGTGGAACGCCGCGGCGAAGCAGAACGTGATCCCGGCCTGCTCCGCGACCCGGGCGACCTCGTGGGCCGGCAGGTCGAGCCGGATGCCCAGCTTCTCCAGCACGTCGGCGCTGCCCGCCTGGGAGGACGCCGACCGGGCGCCGTGCTTGACCACGGGTGCGCCGGCACCGGCCGCCACGATCGCGGCCATGGTGGAGATGTTGACCGAGAACGAGCGATCCCCGCCGGTGCCGACGACGTCGAGCACCCGGCCCACGATCGTGAGCGGTGTGGCGTGCTCGTACATGGCAGTGACCAGGCCCTCGACCTCGTCGATCGTCTCGCCCTTGGAGCGCAGCGCGACAGCGAAACCGGCGATCTGCACCGGCGTCGCCTCGCCGGAGAGGATCTGGCCCATCGCCCACGCGGTCTGCTCGGCGGCGAGGTCACGGCCCGCGATCAGCCCGGTGAGCACCTCGGCCCAGGTGGGTCCGTCGTCGGTGTCGGCCATCTCAGCTGGTCGCGGGCACCCGGGAGCGCAGCAGCCGGGCCACGGTCTCGGCGAGCTGCAGGGGGTCGATCGGGTGCGACACTGCCGCCTCGGCGCGGGACCACGTCGCCAGCCACGCGTCCTGCGGCCGTCCGGTCAGGACCAGGATCGGCGGGCAGCGGAAGATCTCGTCCTTGAGCTGCTTGGCGATGCCCATGCCGCCGGCCGGCACCGCCTCGCCGTCCAGGATCGCGAGTCCGATCCGGCCGGAGTCCATCTGCTGGATCACGACCGGCTCGGTGGCCACCTCGACGTACTCGAGCTCGGGCAGGTCGGGGTGCACCCGGCGGCCGAGCGCGAACATCACCTGCTGGCGGACGTTCGCGTCGTCCGAGTAGACGAGCACCTGCAGCGGTGAGGAGGAGGCGGCGTTGGTCACGGGGGAATGCTACCCATCCCCGGTCCGCTGCTGCGCCTCCAGCCGGTCGAGCCGCCGGTCCTCGCGCACCGCCTCCCGCACCGAGCTGCGCACCCACTGCACGAACAGCACCGCGAAGAACAGCAGCCCGATCAGGTCGCCGGAACCCCAGAGGATGCCGCCGGCCAGGTGCTGGTCGTCGGCGGCGGCGGGCAGCCAGGGCAGCACGCGGTGCAGGTCGGGGTACCACGACCCGCCGATCAGCTCGGTCTGCTGCATGATCGTGACGCCCAGGAACGCGTGGAACGGCAAGGTGAGCACGACCATCAGCACCCGGAACGGGTAGCCGACCCGGCCCGGCAGCGGGTCGATCCCGAGCAGTGGCCAGAAGAACAGCGAACCGACCAGCACCAGGTGGACGTGCATCATCTCGTGCACGAACGGGGAGTGCAGCGACGCCGGGTACCAGCCCGAGAAGTACAGCGCCCACGGCGAGACGACGTAGAGCGCCAAAGTCAGCGGCGGGAACGTCAGCACCTTCGCCACGCGAGAGTGCAGGACGACCAGAAGCCACCCGCGCGGAGCGCGCGGCAGCGTGCGCAGCGCGAGCGTCACCGGCGCCCCGAGGGCCAGGAAGACAGGCACCACCATCGCCAGCACCATGTGCTGCACCATGTGCACGCTCAGCAGCGCCGTGTCGTACGCCGCGAGCCCGGACTGCGTGGCGAACGCGAAGCTGCCGAGCCCCCCGACCACGAACGCCAGCGTGCGCCCCACCGGCCAGTGGTCACCGCGCTCGCGCAGCCTCCACACCCCCCAGAGGTACAGGCCGGCGACCCACACCGTGACCACGAACAGGAACGGGTCCGGCGCCGTCTCCGTGACCACCCGCGAGAGCCCGAACGGGGGCAGCCCGCGCAGACCCTCCTGGAGGGTCGCGAAGGCCGTCGCGAAGGCGCCGGGCACGAGCACCAGACCAGAGTATTGAGCGTGGAGCGAGACCCGCCGGGGGGTCCTGCTGGTCACGGTCGCCGGTCACGACATAATGGCTCCGTGGCGACAGCAACTGCGATCCCGGCGTCCCGTCTGCACGGCCATCACGACCGGCCCAGCATGGTCAGCGTGGGCACCATCGTGTGGCTCTCCAGCGAGCTCATGTTCTTCGCCGCACTGTTCGCCAGCTACTTCACGATCCGTGCGGTGAGCCCGGAGCTGTGGCAGCAGAACACCGACCTGCTCAACGTGCCCTTCGCCTCGGTGAACACCACGATCCTGGTGTTGTCCTCGCTGACCTGCCAGATGGGCGTCTTCGCGGCCGAGCGCGGCCAGGTCGGTCGCAGCGGCGGCATGCTCCGGTTCAAGGGCTGGGGGCTGCGCGAGTGGTTCGTCCTCACCTACCTGATGGGGGCCGTGTTCATCGCCGGCCAGGCGTTCGAGTACGTCAGCCTCGTGCACGAGGGTGTGACCATCCCCGCCTCGTCGTACGGCACCATGTTCTACCTGACCACCGGCTTCCACGGGATCCACGTGACCGGCGGCCTGGTCGCCTTCCTGTTCGTCCTCGGGCGCACCTTCCTGGCCCGGAAGTTCACCCATGAGCAAGCCGTCAGCGCCATCGTCACGTCGTACTACTGGCACTTCGTGGACGTGGTGTGGATCGGCTTGTTCGCGACCATCTACCTGATCAAGTAGAAGGGCTCCCCGAGTCAGATGCTGCCCACGCGCAATCGGTACTGGTTCCAGCGCACGACCGGCCGGGTGGCCGGGACGATCTCCCGCCGCCGTCGCAGCAGGTTCGCCGCCCCCGCGGTGCTGCTGATCGGGCTGCTGGCCACCGGTGGCGTCTACGCCGCCCTCTCCCCCGCCGGCGCCGCCAAGCAGGACGACGCGAGCGAGGTCGCGAAGGGCAAGGCGCTGTTCCTCGTCGGCTGCGCCTCCTGCCACGGCATGAACGGCGAGGGCATCACGACCAAGCGCGGCAAGCAGCTCGGGCCCACGCTGATCGGCGTCGGCGCCGCGGCCGTCGACTTCCAGGTCGGCACCGGCCGGATGCCCGCGGCCCAGCCGGGTGTGCAGATCCCGCGCAAGAAGGTCATCTACACCTCCGACGAGATCTCCCAGATGGCGGCGTACGTCGCCTCGCTCGGCCCCGGCCCCGAGGTGCCGGCCAGCTCCGAGTACGACGCCAGCGGCGCCAGCAACGAGAGCGTCGTGCGCGGTGGCGAGATCTTCCGCACCAACTGCACGGCCTGCCACAACTTCGCCGGCTCGGGTGGCGCGCTGCCCCAGGGCAAGTACGCCCCCAAGCTGACCGGCGTCAGCCAGAAGCACATCTTCGAGGCGTTGCTCACCGGGCCGCAGCAGATGCCGGTCTTCTCCGACCAGGTGCTCACGCCCGAGGACAAGCGCGACGTGATCGCCTACCTGAAGAAGACCGAGAAGACCCCCGGCTACGGCGGCTTCTCGATGGGCGCTCTGGGACCCGTGTCCGAGGGCATGTTCGCCTGGTTGGTCGGCATCGGCGTGCTGGTGGGCTTCGCGGTCTGGATCGCCGCCCACACTGCGCGCGTGAAGAGGACGGGAGAGGACGCATGAGCGTGGACCAGGGCAAGGAGATCACGCGCGCCGAGGCCGACCCGATCGCCGACCCCGGCCTCGAGCCGCACACGCCCCGCCCGACGGACATCGACCCTGCCGCCGAGCGGCGGGCCGAGCGCCAGGTGGCGTTGCTGTTCGGTCTCTCTGCGCTCTTCACGGTGCTCTGCTGCGTGTCGTACTTCGTCTTCCAGATCGGCGACGACCCCGACGTGGTCGGTGGTCTCGGCGCCTCCAACATGGCGATCGGCGGCTTCCTCGGACTGGCGCTCCTGAGCATCGGCGTCGGTGCCATCCAGTGGGCGCGCAAGCTGATGGGCGACCACGAGATCATCGAGATGCGGCACCCGGCGACGTCCTCCGACGAGGACCGCGAGGAGGCCCTGGAGGCCTACAACACCGGTGTCACCGAGTCCGGCATCGGCCGACGACCACTGATCCGCAACTCGATGCTCGGCGCGATGGGGGCTCTCGGTCTTCCCGCCGTGATCTTCCTGCGCGACCTCGGCCCGTTGCCCGGCAACAAGCTCGCGCACACGGTGTGGAAGAAGAACGTGCGCGTCGTGCAGGACGTCACCGGCACGCCTATCAAGCCCTCCGACCTGGAGATCGGCCAGCTGGTCAACGCGGAGCCGGGTGTCTTCTACAAGGACGGCCCCGACGGCGAACCCCTGTTCCACGGCACCGAGCTGCTGCAGGCCAAGACGAAGGCCGCCGCGATCGTGGTCCGGATGCACCCCGACGACATCACGCCCAGCAAGGGCCGTGAGGACTGGGGCGTCGAGGGCATCCTGTGCTTCTCCAAGATCTGCACCCACGTCGGGTGCCCGATCTCCTTGTGGGAGCAGCAGACGCACCACCTGCTGTGCCCGTGCCACCAGTCGACGTTCGACCTGGCAGACAACGGCCGAGTGATCTTCGGTCCCGCCGCCCGCTCCCTGCCCCAGCTGCCGATCATGGTGGACAAGGCGGGATACCTGGTGGCCCAGAGTGATTTCACCGAGCCAGTCGGCCCGAGCTACTGGGAACGAGGCTGATCCCGAGATGAAGACGCCATTCACGAGCAACGGCACCAAGGCAGCGGCGGCTCCCAAGCCCAACCGTGTCGGTGCCGCCGCGGAGTGGGCCGACGAACGACTCGGTCTCGCGACCCTGGCCAAGAAGCAGATTCGCAAGGTGTTCCCGGACCACTGGTCCTTCATGCTGGGCGAGATCGCGCTCTGGAGCTTCGTCGTACTGCTCCTGACCGGCACGTTCCTCACGCTGTGGTTCCGCCCGAGCATGGGCGAGACCGTCTACAACGGCTCCTACGACCAGCTCCGCGGACTGGAGATGTCCGAGGCCTACGCCTCCACCCTGAACATCTCCTTCGACGTCCGCGCCGGCCTGCTGATGCGTCAGATGCACCACTGGTCCGCGATGCTGTTCATCGCCGCGATGCTCGTGCACCTGATGCGCGTGTACTTCACCGGCGCCTTCCGCAAGCCGCGCGAGCTCAACTGGGTGATCGGGTCGCTGCTGCTGCTGCTCGGCACCCTGGAGGGCTTCACCGGCTACTCGCTGCCCGACGACCTGCTCTCCGGCACCGGCATCCGCGCCGCCGACGGCTTCATGAAGTCGATGCCGGTGGTCGGCACCTACATGTCGTTCTTCCTGTTCGGCGGAGAGTTCCCGGGCGACTCGATCATCCCGCGGCTCTACACGGTGCACGTGCTGCTGATCCCGGGCGTCCTGCTCGCCCTGATCGCGGCCCACATGCTGCTGCTCGTCTACCACAAGCACACCCAGTGGCCGGGGCCGGGACGCACCAACGACAACGTCGTGGGCTACCCGATGCTCCCGGTCTACGCCGCCAAGGCGGGTGGCTTCTTCTTCATCGTCTTCGGCGTGACCGCACTGATGGGCGCGTTCTTGTCGATCAACCCGGTGTGGCGCTACGGCTCCTACAACCCGTCCGAAGTGACCGCGGGCTCCCAGCCCGACTGGTACATGGGCTGGCCCGACGGGGCGCTGCGGATCATGCCCGGCTGGGAGACCCACCTGTGGGGCTTCACGCTGAGCTGGAACGTGTTCCTGCCGATCATCGTGCTGCCGGGACTGATGTTCACGATCCTGCTGATGCTGCCGTTCGTCGAGTCCTGGATCACCGGGGACAAGCGCAACCACCACCTGCTGCAGCGGCCGCGCAACGCACCGACACGCACCGCGATCATGGTGGCCCTGATGACGTTCTACGGCCTGATGTGGGCCGCCGGCGGCAACGACATCATCGCGATCGTCTTCCACCTGTCGATCAACCAGATCACCCACTTCATGCGGGTGGCGGTCTTCCTCGGTCCGGTCATCGCGTTCATCATCACGCGGCGCTGGTGCATCTCGCTGCAGCGCAAGGACCAGGACGACCTGCTGCACGGCTACGAGACCGGCGTGATCATGCGCGACGCCATGGGTGGCTACACCGAGCGGCACCTGCCGCTCCCCGCGGCCGAGGCGTACACCCTCACCGCGCGTGACCGCGACGAGATCCGGCAGATCGAGGCCAGCACCGACGACAACGGGGTGAGCGCACCAGGCACCCGCAAGGCGCGGGTACAGGCGCGGCTCTCCCACTGGTGGTACGCCCACAACGTGCAGAAGCCCACGCCGGCCGAGCTCGCCGACGCCCACCACCACACCGAGGTGGAGGACGCGCACGACGCGCCCCTGATCGGCCAGGCCGCCGACGGGCACCAGTTCGACGGCCGGCACGACGTCGAGGGCGACGACCTGGCTCACCACCGGCAGCACTGAGTCGCTCGGTCGAATACCACGGTCCCGTGGTAAACGGCCTCTTCCCTAGGGATGTCTCGCTAGGGAAGAGGGTGGTTACCACGGGACCGTGGTAATCCGCGGCGCTCGGCAACCCGGATCGTCAGCCCGCGGCGACCACCGTCCCGGCAGCACGGAACAGCCGCCCGAAACCCAGCCCGAACTAGAGCGCGGAGCCCTTCTGCCAGGCGCCCCACGAGGTGTTCCAGTCGCCGTAGCCGTTGGTCAGGGTCATGCCCTTGCTGGAGCCGGTGTACTCGATCACGTCGCCCGGGATGCTCTGGTTGTAGAGCCAGGCGGCGTTGTCGGTGCTCAGGCCGGTGCAGCCGTGGCTGACGTTGGACCGTCCCTGGGACCCGACCGACCACGGTGCGGCGTGCACGAACTCACCGGAGTAGGTGACCCGCATCGCGTACTCGACGTCGTCGAGGTCGTAGCCGTCGGCGCTGTTCGGGTCGATCCCGATCGTCTCGGAGTTCATCCGCTTGTGCCGGAACTTCTCGACGATCACCTTGATCCCGGAGCGGGTGGTGTACTTCGGCTGCTCCCCGGTCGTGATCGGGATCGTGCGCAGCAGCTTGCCGTCGCGGAAGACCTTCATCTGGTGGGTCTGGATGTTGACCTTGCTCACCATCGAGCGCCCCACGTTGAAGGAGACCTTGCGGTCCTCCTGGCCGTAGATCCCGTTGCCGGCGCTGACGCTGTTGACGGCGACGTCGACGGTGATCTTGGAGCCGGCCCGCCAGAAGCGCTCCGGGCGGTAGTGCACGTTCTGGTTGTCGATCCAGTAGAAGCGGCCCTTCTGGCCGGCCGAGCTGGAGACCTTCATGTGCTTCTGGAAGTTCTTGCGGTCGGTGACCGGCACGTCGAAGTGGATCATGATCGGCATCCCGACGCCCACGGTCGACCCGCTCAGCGGCGAGATGCTCGGGAAGGTCTGCTGGTCCAGCGTCAGGTCGGCGGTGCTGAACCGCGACGAGAACGTCTTGGTCATGCCCTCCGAGTCCTCGGCCACGGCCTGCACGACGTACTTCTTACCCGGCTCGAGCCGCGAGGTCGCGGTCCACTTCGTCTCGGCGGCGTTGAGCCCGCCGGAGACCTTCTCGCCCTTCAGCGAGTGCACGAGCACCTTGCGGAAGCTGCCGTCGGTCGCGGTCAGCTCCACCATCCGGTTGACCCGGACGCCGGTGGCGTCGTTCTTGACGTTGGAGGCGATCTTGACCGCCGGGGTCGGTGTGGGCGACGCCGAGGGACTGTCGTCGCCCTTGGTCCCGAGGTCCGGGCCGGCACTGGGCGTGGTGCCGCAGCCGGAGGCGACGGTGAGGACCGCGAGCGCGCTCAGGGCCCCCGTCAGCGCCCGGCGGGCGGGTCGGTGGTGGCGCAGGGCCATGAAGGCTCCCCCGAAAGGTCGAGTCTGGGATCTCGTCAAGACTAACAACGACCCGGTCCAGAACCGGAATCCGCCGCCGTGGCGAGCCTCACGCGCGGCCCGGGAACAACCTTCAGTGCGCGTGCACTCCGCGGTAGTACTCGAAGATCCAGCCGCTCAGCGCGACCACCCCGAGCGCGGTCCCGATGATGAACAGCCACCAGCCGATCACCACACCGAGGACGATCAGGGCCAGGCAGGCGCCGCACCACAGCGGCCACCAGCTGTACGGCGGGAAGAACCCCAGCTCACCGGCACCGTCAGCGATCTCGGCGTCCTTGCGGTCCTCCGGTCGCGGCTCCATGTTCTTGGCGTGGAAGCCGAGGTAGATGGTCATCATCAGCGTCAGCAGCGTGGTCATGGTGAGCGCGGACGTCCCCGTCCAGTCGCTGGTCACCAGCCAGTAGGCCGGCGACACCAGCACCAGGAAGACGGTGCAGATCGCGAAGATCCAGGCTTCGGACTTCATCTCAGTGCTGGTCCTTCGGGTCCGTGGGGGTGGCGATGTCCTTGCCCTGTGCCTCGAGGTTCTCGCGCAGCAGTCCGGCGCGCCCCTCCGTGGCCGGGGCGTCCTGGAACCCTCCCCCGTCCTCGCCGCCGCCGTCCTCGCGCATCTCGTCGTTCTCCACGAGCTCGAGCGCCGCGATCTCCGGGTGGTGCAGGTCGAACGCCGGCGACTCGGACCGGATTCGCGGGATCGTCACGAAGTTGTGCCGCGGCGGCGGGCAGCTCGTGGCCCACTCCAGCGAGCGGCCCCAGCCCCACGGGTCGTCGACGGTGACCAGCGGCCCCCGGGCAGACTTGTAGACGTTCCACAGGAACGGCAGCGTCGAGGACGCGAGCAGGAACGCGCCGACCGTGGAGATCTGGTTCAGCGTGGTCCAGCCGTCGCTGGGCAGGTAGTCGGCGTAGCGACGCGGCATGCCCTCGACCCCGAGCCAGTGCTGGATCAGGAACGTGGTGTGGAAGCCGATGAACAGCAGCCAGAAGTGGATCTTGCCGAGTCGCTCGTCGAGCATCCGTCCGGTCATCTTCGGCCACCAGAAGTAGAAGCCGGCGAACATCGCGAACACCACCGTGCCGAACACGACGTAGTGGAAGTGCGCGACCACGAAGTAGGAGTCGGAGACGTGGAAGTCCAGCGGCGGGGACGCCAGGATCACGCCGGTCAGCCCACCGAAGAGGAACGTGGTCAGGAAGCCGACGGACCACAGCATGGGGGTGTCCATGGACACACTTCCCCCCCACATCGTGCCTATCCAGTTGAAGAACTTCACTCCGGTGGGTATCGCGATCAGGAACGTCATGCCGGCGAAGAACGGCAGGTTCACCGCGCCGGTGACGAACATGTGGTGCGCCCACACGGCGACCGACAGGATCGCGATGCCGAGCGTGGCGGCGACCAGGCCGACGTAGCCGAAGATCGGCTTGCGACTGAACACCGGCAGGATCTCGGTGATGATCCCGAAGAACGGCAACGCGATGATGTAGACCTCCGGATGCCCGAAGAACCAGAACAGGTGTTGCCAGAGGATCGGGCCTCCGTGCACGGCGTCGAAGACGTGGGCGCCGATCTTGCGGTCGGCCTCCAGCGAGAGCAGCGCGCCGGCGAAGATCGGGAACGCGATCAGCACCAGCAGGCTGGTGACCAGCGTGTTCCAGACGAAGATCGGCATCCGGAACATGGTCATGCCGGGCGCCCGCATGCAGATGATCGTGGTGATGAAGTTGACCGCGCCGAGGATGGTGCCGAGACCGGCCATCCACAGGCCCATCACCCAGAGGTCGCCGCCGATCCCGGGCGAGCGGACACCGTTGGACAGCGGTGTGTAGGCGAACCAGCCGAAGTCGGCGGCCCCGGACGGGGTCAGGAAGCCGGAGGCGGTGATCAGGCCGCCGAACAGGAACAGCCAGTAGCTGAACATGTTCAGCCGGGGGAACGCGACGTCGGGCGAGCCGATCTGCAGGGGCATCACGACGTTGCCGAAACCGAAGAACAACGGGGTCGCGAACAGCAGCAGCATGATCGTGCCGTGCATCGTGAACAGCTGGTTGTAGACCTCGTCGTTGACGACCTGGGTGCCGGGGAACGCCAGCTCCGAGCGGATCAGCAGCGCCATGATGCCGCCGACGATGAACCACGCGAAGGAGGTGCCCAGGTAGAGCTTGCCGATCAGCTTGTGGTCGGTGGTGGTGAGCACGCGCACGACCTGCTGGCCGAGGGTGCGCGAGGGCGCGAACCCGGTCGAGGCGACCCGTTCGGCTCGGCCGACTGCTGGCGCGGTCATTCGGTCCCTCCGTCCTCGGACTTCAGTCCGGGCTGATCGTTGACCTCCGAGCCACCTCGGGCAAGGCCCGTGTTGCCCTTGAGCTTCAGGTCCTCGAGGTGCGCCTTGTAGGCCTTCTCGGAGACGACCTTCACGTTGAAGAGCATCCGGGAGTGGTAGACGCCGCAGAGCTCGGCGCACTTGCCGGCGTAGCTGCCCCTGCGGTCGGGGGTCAGCGAGAAGTTGTTGTCCCGGCCCGGGACGACGTCCATCTTGAACAGGAACGCCGGCACCCAGAACGAGTGGATGACGTCGGGCGAGTACAGGTTGAACCGGATCTTCTGGTCGACCGGCAGCCACAGCGTCGGCGCGTCGGCGGTGGTGCCGCCCTCGTAGACCGTCTCACCGTTGATCGCGTCGTCCTTGACGTAGTTGAACGTCCACGACCACTGCTGCCCGACGACCTCGATCGTGTGTGCTGGCGTGCCCTGGTCGGCCGGCAGCACGTCGTCCTGCACCTTGAGCGTGTAGAAGAAGAAGACGATCACGATCATCACGGGCGCGATCGTGTAGAGGATCTCGATCGGCAGGTTGTAGCGCGTCTGCACCGGCACCTCCGACTCGCTGCGACGTCGGTAGCGGACGACGGACCAGCCGATCAGCCCCCAGACCAGGACGCCGACGACGATGGCGGCCAGCCACGACCAGTGCCACAGGTCGTAGATGCTCTGCGCCTCCTTGGTGCGCGGGGCGGGCATCGCGAGGCGCTGGATCTCGTTCTTGCCCTCGGCCGAGCACCCACTGAGCGCGAGCACCGCGAGCCCGAGGGCAGTGGCCAGCGTCCCGCGACGGAGGCGCTTGCGGAGATGTGGAGCCACGAACGAGACCTCTTTCGTCATGCACAGCAGACACATACCGACGTCACCCCAAACCCTACTACTGGGGACCGGTCACACAGGGGGCAGGTCCCCGGCAGGTTCCGGGTACGTTTCCACGTGTGGAACCGGCCCCCGCGTACCTCGACAGCGCGTCGTCCGAGCCGTTGCACCCGGCCGCCCGCGAGGCCTACGCCGCGGCCCTCGACACCGTGTACGCCGATGCCCGGCGACTCCACGGTCCGGCCCGCAACGCGCGCCTGGTGCTGGACAACGCACGGGCTGTCGTGGCGGAGTCCCTCGGGGTGCGGGCCGACGAGGTGACGTTCACCCCCAGCGGCACCCACGCCGTGCACCTCGGCCTGCTCGGTCTGCTCGCGGGTCGCCGCCGCGGCGATGGAAGGACGGTGGTCCACCCGGCGGTCGAGCACTCAGCGGTCCTCCACGCGGCGACCTGGGCCCAGGCACCGACCACGTCCGTGCCCGTCGACCCGCTGGGCCGGGTGGACCCGCGGTCGGTCGCCGACGAGGCTGCCGGCGCCGACGGCGGACCCGGTGTGCTCGCGGTCCAGACGGCCAACCACGAGGTGGGCACGCTGCAGCCGGTCGCCGAGGTGGCGCGCGCGGTGCCCGACGCGCCGCTGTTCACCGACGCCTGCGCGTCCATGGGACGACTCCCGCTCCCGGGCGGCTGGTCCGCCGCGGCCGGGTCGGCGCACAAGTGGGGCGGTCCGGCAGGGGTCGGCGTGCTGCTGGTGCGCAAGGGGGCGCGCTGGCGCAACCCGTTCCCGGGCGACGACCGGGTGGACGAGCGCACGATCGGCTTCGAGAACGTGCCCGCCGCCCTGGCCGCGGCCGCGGCACTGCAGGCGGTCGTCGCGGACTCCGAGGCGACCAACCGCCGCCAGCACGCGCTGGTGGACCGGATCCGTGCGGCCGCAGCAGCGGTGCCGGACACCGACGTGGTCGGCGCTCCCGACGAGCGGCTCCCCCACCTGGTCACGTTCTCCTGCCTCTACCTCGACGGCGAGGCGCTGGTGACGGAGCTGGACCGACGCGGCTTCGGGGTGGCGAGCGGCTCTGCCTGCACGGCCAGCACGCTGGAGCCCAGCCACGTGCTGGCTGCGATGGGTGCCCTCACCCACGGCAACGTGCGGGTCTCCCTCACCCGCGAGACGACCCCGGAGCAGGTGGCGGCGTTCTGCCGGCTTCTCCCCGAGGTCGTCGACCGGCTGCGGCGCGACGGGCGCACGCCGTGACCACCGCGGCCCTGGTGCTCGACTGCCGGGGGCTTCCGTGCCCGATGCCGATCGTCGAGCTCGGGCGACGGATCGGCGAGGTGCCCGTCGGCGGAGTGGTCGCGGTCGAGTCGGACGACGTCGCGGCCCGGGTGGACGTGCCGGCCTGGTGCCGGATGCGCGCGCAGGAGTACCTCGGTGAGGGGGCGGCCGCCGACGGCGTCCCGTCGTACCGGGTGCGCCGGCTCAGCTGAGGTGGGGCTCGATGTCGGCGGTCGCGGGGGCGCCGTAGGTCTTCTCGAAACGCGCCAGGAACTCCTCCTTGGTGAACCCGTACTCCTGGGTGCCCACGCTCTCGACGACGTACGCCGCCAGCGTGCAGCCGACCTGGGCCGCGTGCTCGAAGCCACTCCCCCACGACAGCGCGGCCAGGAAGCCGGCGCGGAAGGCGTCGCCGACCCCCGTCGGCTCGACAGCCGTCACGTCGAGCGCGGGGACCTCGATCGTCGCCTCGCCCTTCTGCTTGATCCGGACGCCGTCGGGTCCCAGCGTGGACACCTGCACACCGACCCGGTCGAGGATCTCCTCCTCCGACCACCCGGTCTTCTGCTCGATCAGGTGGGACTCGTACTCGTTGCTGAACAGCAGCGCCGCTCCGTCGACGAGCTCCCGGATCAGGTCGCCGTCGCCGAACGCGAGCTGCTGACCGGGATCGGCGATGAACGGGTACCCGGCCTCGCGGCACTCACGGGTGTGGCGCAGCATCCCCTCGGGGTCGTCCGGGCCGATCACGACGTACGACGGGTCGCCGACCCGCGCCACGATCGGTGCCAGCTCGATCTCGCGGGCCTCGCTCATCGCACCGGGGTAGAACGAGGCGAACTGCGCCATCGTGCTGTCGGTCGTGCACACGAAGCGGGCGGTGTGGCGGGTCTCGGAGAGGTGCACGGAGTCGCAGTCGACGCCGTTGTCCTCGAGCCAGGTGCGGTACTCACCGAAGTCGATGCCGGCCGCGCCGACCAGCACCGGGCGCACGCCCAGCCGGGCCAGACCGAAGGAGATGTTCGGCGCGCAGCCTCCGCGTCGTACCTCGAGGTCCTCGACGAGGAACGAGACCGAGAGCTTGTCGAGCTGTTCGACGACGAGCGAGTCGGAGAACTTGCCGCCGAAGGACATCAGGTGGTCCGACGCGATCGAGCCGGCGATCAGCAGAGACATGGTGGTCCTGTTCTGGGGAGCTGTTCTGACGTGGGGACCCCATCCTTGCCCGGTCCCACGGACCCGTGAACACTACCGGCTGGTACGGCCCGGGGTACCGGGAGGTAACGCCTACCGTCGGGGTCATGACGTCTCCGCTCCCGTACCAGAGACTGCCCTACGCCGACGCCGACACCACCGCGACGATGCGCGTCGACTGCGACGCCGCGGCCCTGCAGATGAGCGTGCTGCGTCCGGCACCGAGCATCAGGTTCGAGGACAACGACCGCGAGGTCCGCAAGCACGAGATCCGCGTCAGCGACGCCGCGCGGCGACTCGCCGCGGCGCTGCACCTGCACCTGGACTGAGTACGCTCCGCCCACACGCAGCACAGAGGCCCCGTCTCCCGACGGGGCCTCTGTCGCGCTCAGCGCGTGCGGCTCAGTGGAACGAGTCGCCGCAGGCGCAGGAGCCGGTGGCGTTGGGGTTGTCGATCGTGAACCCCTGCTTCTCGATGGTGTCGACGAAGTCGATGGTGGCCCCGTCGAGGTAGGGCACGCTCATCCGGTCGACCACGACGGCGACGCCGTCGAAGTCGGTGACCGCGTCACCGTCGAGCGACCGCTCGTCGAAGAAGAGCTGGTAGCGCAGCCCCGAGCAACCGCCGGGCTGCACGGCGATGCGGAGGGCGAGGTCGTCGCGACCCTCCTGCTCCAGCAGCGCCTTCACCTTGGAGGCGGCGCCGTCGCTCAGGTTGATCCCGTCGGTGCGGGTCTCGTGCGTGTGCTGGACCTGCTCGGTCATCGTGGGTGCTCCCAGGGGAATCGGGGGTGTCCGTGCAAGGTCAATCCTCCCACACGTGCGGTTATTCCACTGCCTCGTCAGCGCGACCAGGTGCGGGCGGTGCGCTCGGCCAGGGCGGCCAGCGAGCCCGCCGGGTCGGCGAAGGCCCGATCCTCCCCCACCAGGTCGACGAGGGAGTAGGCCGACTCGACCCCGAGCGTGCGCATCTCGCGGGAGCCGATCAGCACCTGCCCGGCGAGCGCGATGCAGGGCGCCAGCCCCTCGGCGCACAGCTGGGCGACGCCGTACGGCACCTTGCCGGAGCGGGAGGAGAAGTCGAAGGCGCCCTCACCGGTGATCACGAGCCCGGCACCGCGGATCCGCTCGGCGAGGCCGACCGCGTCCGCGACCATCTCCACGCCCGGCTCGCGGGTGGCGCCGAGGAGGAGCAGTGCGAATCCGATCCCGCCTGCCGCACCGGCACCCTTGGCGGCGGCGATCCGCCGGTCCGCGGCGACGCCGAGCTGTTCCACCCAGCGGTCGACCACGAGCAGCCGGTCGTCGGGCAGGCCCTTCTGCGGTCCGTAGTTCTTGGTCGCGCCGAGCAGTCCGGCCAGCGGGTTGTCGACGTCGCTGGCGGCCACGAGCTCGACCCCGCGCAGCGCGTCGCGTGCCGGCCCCAGCTCGACGCTGATAATCCCGTCCAGACCAGCGGGGCCCGAGTCCAGGGCACCACCGGTGGCGGTCGCACCGAGCGCGGCCAGCACACCGGCGCCGCCGTCGTTGGTGGCGGACCCGCCGAGGCCGACGACGATCCGGGTGGCGCCGCCGGCAACCGCGGCAAGCAGCAGCTCGCCCACGCCGCGGCTGGTGCCGACCTCGGGACGGCGCTGCTCGGAGGCTGTCAGGTGCAGTCCGACCGCCTGCGCGGACTCGACGTACGCCGTGGCTCCGTGGCGCAGGACGGCCGCCGGCACCGGCTCGCCGTAGGGGCCCGAGACGGTGACGCCGATCAGCTCGCCGCCCAGTGCCGAGTGCAGCACGTCGACGAAGCCGGGTCCGCCGTCGGACATCGGCACCTGCTCGATCACGTCCCCGGGTGCGCGCCTGGCCCAGCCGTCGGCGATCGCCGCGGCCGCCTCGACAGCGGAGAGGGTGCCGGCGAACTTGTCCGGTGCGACGACGACACGCATGCCGCGGACGATAGCCCGGCCGCTACCGTCGGCACGTGGGCGAGGTGACGATCAGGCCGATGCGGGCCGAGGACGTGGCCGAGGCCGAACGGCTGTCCGACGAGGGCTACCACGCGCTCGACGTCCGCACGTTCCCGCGCTCCTGGCCGGAGCCCACCCGTCGTACGCCGGAGCACTCCGCGTCGTGGAGGCTGCGCACCGAGCACCTGCTCACCACGGATCCCGGTGGGTCGTGGGTCGCCGACCGGGACGGCACGATGGCTGGGTTCGCGACGTCGTTCACGCGCGAGCTGATGTGGATCCTCGCGTCGTTCGCGGTCCGCCCGGGCCTGCAGGGCGGCGGGATCGGCCGGGCGCTGCTGGAGGCGGCACTGCACCACGGCCGCGGCTGCCTGCGCGGCATGCTCAACGCCTCGGAGGACCCGAGGGCGACCCGCCGCTACCGTGCGGCCGGCTTCTCCCTCCATCCGCAGATGTTCCTGCGCGGCACGGTCGACCGGTCCCTGCTCCCGGTGGTCGAGCACGTCCGCGACGGCGCCGAGGGCGACGTCGACCTGATGGACTCGGTCGACCGGCGCACCCGTGGCGCCGCGCACGGCTCGGACCACCTGGTGCTGCTGCGGAGCTTCCGGCTGCTGGTGACCGACCGGCCTGCGGGCTCGGGCTACGCCTACGTCCGGGCCGACGGGTCGCCGGTGCTGCTGGCGGCGACCGACCGGCGAACGGCCACGACCCTCGCCTGGGAGGCGCTGGCAGGCTCGACGCCCGACCGGCCGGTCGACCTCTCGCACGTGAGCGCCGCGAACGAGTGGGCGGTCGACGTCGGGATGGCCGCACGCCTCGACCTGCACCAGCGCGGGTACCTCGCGGTGCGCCACATGAAGCCACCGGCGCCGTACCTGCCGCACGGGACCCTGCTCTGAGGTGCTCCGCTAGTCGGTGAGGTACCGCCCGGCGTTGAACAGCGCCAGGTCCGGGTCGTGCGCGAGGATCCGGGCCCTGGTGCGACGCCGGTAGCGCCAGATCTGCACGAGGCCGAGCCCCCACAGCAGGTACTGGAAGCTCATCGCCCACCGGAACGCCTCGGCCGGGTAGGCGCTCCCGCCGCCCGGGGTGCGCCAGTCCAGGATCAGCCCGATCGCGATCACCAGCACCAGGCTCGCCAGGAACCCGCCCTGGTTGATGATCCCGGTCGCGCTCGCCATCCGTCGGGCCGGGTTGGAGGTGCGTCCGAGGTCGAAGCCGATCATCGAGGCCGGGCCGCCCACACCGACCACCACGACCAGCACCACGAGCAGCCACAGGGGTGCGTCGCCCGGCCAGACCAGCACCGACGTCCACGCCGCGACGATGGCCAGCACGATCCCCAGCACCAGGGTCGAGCGGTGCCACGGCTGCACCGTGATCCGCCAGCCGAGGACAGGCCCCGCGCTCATCACCGCCAGCACCATCAGGGTCAGCAGCAGGCCCGCGGTCTCCTCGCTCCGGCCCTCCCCACGCACGAAGAAGGGGTAGCCCCAGAGCAGGCCGAGCGTGGTCGCGCTGAACTGGGTCGAGAAGTGCATCCAGAACCCGAGACGCGTGCCGGGGTGCGCCCACGAGGCTCGCAGGCTCTCGCGTACGGCGCCCAGCGACATCGCCGGTCCCCGCGACACCCTGCTGCCCGGCGCGTCGTGCACCACCAGCACCAGAGCGATGCTGAGCACGATGCCGAGCGACGCGGCGAGCAGGTAGGAGCGGGTCCAGCCCAGGTGCGAGAGCGCCCAGGTCATCGGGATCGCGGCCAGGATCGCCCCGGACTGGCCGAGCACCCCGGTGAGCTGGGTGATGATCGGGATCCGGCGCGGCGAGAACCACGTGTTCACCAGCCGCAGCACGCAGATGAACGTCATCGCGTCGCCCATGCCGACGAACAGCCGGGCCACCAGTGCCCATCCGTAGCCGTCCGCGAAGGCGAACCCTGCCTGGGCCAGGGTCAGGGTCAGGGCACCGGAGAGCAGGACGGTGCGGGGCCCGAAGCGGTCCACCAGCAGCCCGACCGGGATCTGCATCGCCGCGTAGACCAGCAGCTGGAGCATCGTGAAGGTGGCCAGCTGGGAGGCACCGATGTCGAACCGGTCGGCCGCGGCCAACCCTGCGACCGCGAGCGACGAGCGGTGGAAGACCGCAAGCAGGTAGACCAGCAGCCCGACCACCCAGACCGCCAGCGCCTGCCGCAGCCGCCGCTCGACGGCCGGAACGTCCGCGGGTGGGTCGGCGGGTGGTCGGCGGGCTGGTCGACGGGCTGGGTCACGTGTCCCATTCTCGCAATGGGAGCGTGTGGTCCATGACCCCCGCCCAACCACCAACCCGGCCACCAACCCAGCCGCCCGATCGGACCTCGCTGCAGCTGGCCGACTGGCGGGCACGCGTCGCCGCGCTGTACGCCGCCGTGCGGGCGGAGCCCGATCCGGCAACCGGCCACCGGGTCTGGCGCGACGGCCGGACCGACCTGTTCGCAAGCCACCCCCAGAGTCCCCTTGCGCACCAGCCGGAGCTGCGTGACCGCGGTGTCGACTACTGGCCCTACGACCCGGCACTCAGGTTCACCGCCGAGGTGCTCGAGGCCCCGCCGGAGCAGCTCGAGGTGCACGTCGGGGACGACGGCGTGGTCACCCTGGCCCGGGTCGGCCGGCTCGACCTCCCGATCGGGCCGCTGGACGTCTGGCGGCTGCTCGGGTACGGCGGAGGGTTGTTCGTGCCGCTGCGCGACGGCACCTCCGGCGACACGTCGTACGGCGGAGGGCGCTACCTGCTGGACACCGCCAAGGGCTCGTGGCTCGGCGGCGACGACGCACACCTGGTCGTCGACCTGAACTTCGCCTACCACCCCTCGTGCCGCTACGACCCGCGCTGGACCTGCCCCCTGGCGCAGCCCGGCAACACCGTCACCGTGCCCGTCGAAGCAGGCGAGAGGCTCTGAGCCCCGCGTGGGAGACTCGTGGTCATGACGACAGTCGACCTGCCCCTGCTCCCCCTCGGCCGGGGCACGGACCTTGCGTCGGAGCGGGGCGTCGAGTGCCCGGGTGACCTGCCGGCCGCGTCCGACCCGGACCTGGTGGCCCGCGCCGCCGCGGCCAAGGAGCGCCTCGGCGACAGGGTGTTCGTGCTCGGGCACCACTACCAGCGCGACGAGGTGATCCAGTTCGCCGACGTCACCGGCGACTCGTTCAAGCTGGCCCGTGACGCGGCAGCACGGCCCGCCGCCGAGTACATCGTCTTCTGTGGTGTGCACTTCATGGCGGAGTCCGCGGACATCCTGACCGGACCCGGGCAGAAGGTGATCCTGCCCGATCTGGCCGCCGGTTGCTCGATGGCCGACATGGCCCGGATCGCCCAGGTCGAGGACGCGTGGGACGCGCTCACGGAGGCCGGCGTCGCGGACTCGGTGGTGCCGGTGACCTACATGAACTCCTCCGCCGACATCAAGGCGTTCTGCGGCAAGCACGACGGCGCCGTGTGCACCTCGTCCAACGCGCAGGCGGCACTGGAGTGGGCCTACGCGCAGAAGGGTGCGGACACCAAGGTGCTGTTCCTGCCCGACCAGCACCTCGGACGCAACACCGCCGTGCTGGAGATGGGCTTCACCCTCGAGGACTGCGTGGTCTGGAACCCGCACAAGGCCGACGGAGGCCTCACGCCCGAGCAGCTGCGCGACGCCCGGATGATCCTGTGGCAGGGCCACTGCTCGGTGCACGGCCGGTTCACCGCCCAGGTGGTCGACGACCTGCGCGCGCAGGTCCCCGACGTCAACATCCTGGTCCACCCCGAGTGCCGGCACGAGGTGGTGCTCAAGGCCGACCTGGTCGGCTCGACGGAGTTCATCATCAAGACCGTCGAGGCGGCGCCCGCAGGCTCGGCCTGGGCGATCGGCACCGAGCTCAACCTGGTCAAGAGGCTCGCGGCCCGGCACCCGGACAAGCGGATCATGTTCCTGGACAAGACCGTCTGCTACTGCTCGACGATGAACCGGATCGACCTCCCGCACCTCGTGTGGGCGCTGGAGAGCCTGGCCGACGGCACCCTGGTCAACGTGATCGAGGTCGACCCCGAGACCGAGCACTGGGCCCAGGTCGCGCTCCAGCGGATGCTCGACCTGCCCGGCAAGAGCCACCGCGACTGACCGCCGAATCGAGGCCGGATCAGAGGACGGTAGCGGACGGACTCAGAGGACGCGACCAGAGTCGGCGGATCAGAGGGCGGATCAGAGGGCGGGTCAGAGGGCGGGGCAGCCCCACAGCGGCATCCACCGGGACAGCTCGGGCTCCATCGGCAGCTCGTGCTCGAGGGTCGTGCGGACCTGCATCTCGAGCAGGGACTCGCGGGTGCGGTCCTCGGGCCGACCGACGGGCGCGAACGGGTAGAAGCTGCCCTCGCCGTAGCGGTAGACGAGACCGAGGACCCGTCCGCCCCGGTCACGGAAGCCGACCACGCTGCACAGCAGTCCGCCGGCGAAGCCCTCCGCCTCGAGCGAGCTGTTGACCGCGTGCAGGTCGGTCACCAGCGCCCCCGGGTCGGGCGGCTCGGTGCGGACCACCAGCCAGGTGAAGCCGAACGAGTCGTCGACACGCTCGACGTCGGGACCGTCGTCGGAGTCGAGCAGCGCGACCAGCCGCGCCTCGGCGTCGAGGAACGCCGGGCCCTCGGCCTTGCGGTAGCAGACGGCCCCGATGCCGGTGGGTGCGAAGTCCATCGCGGTCTCGAGCGTGATCGCGGCGCCCGGGATCCCGAACAGCGCGTCCAGGTCCGGCCGACGCGGCGTGGTGCGTCCGCTGATCGCCTGCCAGAAGCCCACCGTCAGCGACCGGCCTGGGTGAACCCGCCGTCGAACGGGCGACCCAGCTCCGCGGCCACCTCGGAGAGCTGCTCGAGCCGCTGCTCCAGCGACGGGTGGGTCGAGGTCAGCGTGCGCAGCGAGATCCCGGCGACGGCGGGGGCGATGAAGAACGCGTTCATCGCGCTCACCTCGCGCAGGTCCTTCTGCGGCAACGCGGACATCTCGCCGGAGATCTTCACCAGTGCCGAGGCCAGCGCCTGCGGCCGCTGGGTCAACAGTGCGCCGCTCCGATCGGCGCAGAGCTCGCGGTAGCGCGAGAGCACCCGGGTCAGGAGGAAGCTCACCGCGTAGACCAGCAGGCTGACCACCAGGGCCAGGATCAGCGCGACCCCGCCGCCGATGCCGTCGTCGCTGCCGCGGCGCCGGCCGCCTCCGAAGAACAGCCCGTACTGGCCGATCTGCGTGATCATCCCGGCGACCACGCCCGCGCTCGAGGCGAGCGTCATCACCAGCACGTCGCGGTGGGCGACGTGGGACAGCTCGTGAGCGAGCACGCCCTCGAGCTCCTCGGCGGTGAGCGTGTGCAGGATGCCGGTCGTGACGCAGACCGCGGAGCGCTGCGGTGAGCGGCCGGTGGCGAACGCGTTGGGAAGCGCGGTGTCGGCGATCGCGACCACCGGCTTGGGCATGTCGGCCAGGGCGCAGAGCCGGTCGATCATGCCGTGCAGCTCGGGAGCCTGCTCTGGCGTCACCACCCGGGCTCCCATGGCCCGGAGCGCGACCTTGTCGGAGTTGTACCACTGGTACCAGGCCATGCCGATGCCGATGGCGCCGATCACGGGCACGAGACCCCCGTAGCCGGCCTGGATGGCGAGCCACATCAGCACGACCATGAAGCCCACGAACAGGGCCCCCAGCAGGAACATCACCGTCGTCATCCGCACGGTGAGCCCCGTGTCAGGTGCGAATCGGGTGCGTTGCCTGGCCATGGTGTGGTGCTCCTTCTGGGTGAGTGGTCGTCAGTCGGCCGGTCGGGTGTGCTCGGCCTGCTGGTCGGGGGCCGGCGGCTGGCCGGGCTGGGTGTAGTCCACGGCGGCCTCCTCCGCCGACTCGGCGTCCAGGATCTCCTCGCTGCTGCCGGCAGGGAGTCCCTCGGGGGTCTGGTGCGCCTTGAGCGCCGCGAGCTCGCGCTCGACCTCAGACTCGGAGCTCATCGCCTCCAGCTCACGGGCGATGTCGTCGCCGCGGCCGAGGGCGCCCGGCTGGTCGAGCGCACCGGAGGCCAGCAGCTCGTCGATCGCGCCGGCCCGGGCCTGCATCTGCGCGGTCTTGTCCTCGGCCCGCTGGATCGCCTGCCCGACGTCACCCATCTCGGTGGAGATGCCGGAGAACGCCTCGTTGATCTTGGTCTGCGCCTCCGCGGCGGTGTAGGTCGCCTTGATCGTCTCCTTGCGGGTGCGGAAGGCGTCGACCTTGGCCTGCAGCTGCTGCGAGGCCCGGGTCAGCTTCTCCTCCTCGCCCAGGAGCTGCGCGTGCTGCTCCTTGAGGTCGGTCACCTGTCCGGTCAGGCCGGACTTGCGGGTGAGCGCCTCGCGGGCGAGGTCCTCGCGGCCGACGTCGATCGCCTTCTGGGCCTGGTCGCTGAGCTTGGTCGACTGGGTCTCCAGCTGGGTGATCTGCATCTCGACCCGCTTCCGGCTGGTGGCCACGTCGGCGACACCCCGCCGTACCTTGGTGAGCATCTCGAGCTGCCGTTCGTAGCTGTAGTCCAGGGTCTCGCGCGGGTCCTCCGCGCGGTCGAGCGCCTTGCTCGCCTTCGCCTTGAAGATCATCGAGAATCGCTGCCACAGGCCCATCGGGTGGTCCCTCTCAGTCAGGTGCGGGTGCGCCCCACAGCCATCGGGTGCGGCCACGGTGCTGCCTCCAACCTACGAGGGCAACGGTTGGCCTGGATACAACGTTCCCGCATCCTTCCCGCCCCCGTCCCCGACGAATCGCGCAGGTACCCTGAGGTTCCTCCCGTACGCCGCACCCGAAAGCAACGTGACGACACCCGTGTTCCGACGCAACGCCAAGCAGCAGCCAGAGTCCGTCCACGCCGAGAAGCCCGGCGGCAAAGGCCGCCCGACGCCGTCCCGCAAGGACGCGCAGGCGGCGGCCCGCGAGCGTGCCCGCATGGGCATGGACAAGAAGACCGCGCAGAAGGTGCTCAAGGAGCGGCGCGCCGATGACAACAAGAAGGTGCGCGAGGGCATGCGCACCGGCAACCCGCGCTACATGATGGAGCGTGACAAGGGTCCGGTGAAGGCGCTCGTCCGCGACTACGTCGACACCCGGATCTCCTTCATGGAGTACCTGCTGCCGGTGCTGGTCGTGATCATGGTGCTCCAGTTCGCGGGTCAGCAGAGCCTGAGCGGCGCGATCTGGTCGGCCACCATCCTGCTGCTGGTGCTCGAGGTGGCCTGGCTGCTCTCCAGGCTGAACAAGGAGATCAAGACCCGCTTCCCCGACGAGAACACCCGGGGCTGGCGCTTCTACGCGCTGATGCGCGCGATCCAGCTGCGTCCGCTGCGGATGCCGAAGCCACGGCTGCGGCCACGCGAGGCACTCCCCAAGCGCTACGACCGCTAGCGAGCCGAGTCCCGGGCGCTACTGCGTGTCGAGCCGCATCGGCCCGTAGACCTGTCGGTCACCCTCGAAGAGGGTGACGGCCACCGCACCGTCCTCGGCCAGCTCGGCCCAGAACTCACCGACCCAGGACTCGGCCTCGGCTCGCGTCGGGAACTCCTGGCGACCCTCGGACGGCTCGATCGCCGAGCCGTCCTCGGCCTCCAGCCGCCACCACCACGGGTTGTCGGGAGCAGGCATCAGGACTCCTTGACGTCGGTCGTCACGAACGGGGGACGAGTCACCACGAACACCTCGGGGCGACCCCGGACGTCGACCAGCACCTCGGCGCCGTCCTCGATCTGGTGGTTGAGCAGCGCCAGCGCGACGCCCTTGCGCAACGTCGGAGAGAACGTCCCGGAGGTGATCTCACCGGCCGCGAAGTCGCGGGTCAGCATCACCTGCATACCGGGCCGGGCGATGCCGCGGCCGGACGCGACCAGCCCGTTGAGTCGCATAGTGACGCCGGCTTCCCTCTCCTCCAGCAGCACCTCACGTCCCCAGAACGCCGGCTTCTTCCAGCCGACCGCCCAGCCCAGGCGGGCCTGGTTGGGGGTGACCTTCAGCGAGATGTCCTGCCCGTGGAGCGGGTAGCCCATCTCGGTCCGCAGGGTGTCGCGGGCGCCGAGACCGCAGGGCTGGATGCCGTGCTCCTCCCCCGCCCGGAGCAGGTCGTCCCACAGGGCGGGTGCGGCCCGGTTGCCGACGATCAGCTCGTAGCCGCGCTCACCGGTGTAGCCGGTGCGGCACACGACCACCACCTCGCCGGCGTACGGCTGCTCCACGAAGCTCATGTAGCCGTGCCCGGTCGGCAGCCCGACGGCGTCGAGCACCTCGTCGGACCTGGTGCCCTGGACCGCGAGCACCGCGTGGGTGCGGTGGTGGTCGGTGATCGTGACGGTGTCCGGCTTCCCGGCCGCGAGCCGGCGGACCACCTCGGCGGTGTTGGCCGCGTTGGGCACCAGCAGCAGGTGGTCGTCGTCGAGCAGGTAGACGATCAGGTCGTCCACGATGCCGCCGGTCACGTCGTCGCAGCAGAGCGTGTACTGGGCCTTGCCGGGACCGATCCGGCCGAGGTCGTTGCTCAGCGTCGCGTCGACGTACTCCTGAGCGCCCTCGCCACGGACCACCACCTTGCCGAGGTGGGACACGTCGAAGATGCCGACTCCCTGGCGGACCGCCGTGTGCTCCTTGATCACGCCTGCGGGGTACTCCAGCGGCATCTCCCACCCGCCGAACTCCGCGAACTTCGCGCCGAGCGCGACGTGCCGGTCGTGCAACGGGGACTGCAGGAGGGCCATGCTCGGCAAACTACCGCAGCCGTGGACCCGCCCTCGGCCCGGCATAGAGTGCCCCGGTGACGTCGTACACGCTCCGCAAGGGCAACCCGGACAAGACCCGCGCCGACGTGGTGGTCGTGGGGATCGCCCGCAACGGCAAGGGCCCGGTGGTCGCACCCGGTGGTGAGCCGGTGGCGAAGGCCTACGGCCGCAGGTTCGCGCCGCTGCTGGCGTCGCTGGGCGTGACCGGCAAGGCTGGTGAGGTGTTCCGGGTGCCGACCAGTGGCGCCGTCACCTCCGCCACGCTGGTGCTGGTCGGGCTCGGCGATCTCGGCTCCGGCACCCACCAGCTCACCGCCGAGCAGGTACGACGGGCTGCCGGGGTCGCCGCCCGCAACGTCGGCAACGCGGCGTCCGTCGCGCTGGCCCTCCCGGCCGCCGACGCGGCCCAGGTGCGCGCTGTCGCCGACGGGTTCCTGGCCGGCAGCTACGTGTTCCACGGCAGCAAGGCGGGCGCCCGGAAGAAGCCGGTCTCCGAGGTCGCGATCCTGTCCGAGGCGGCTCGTCGCAAGGACTGCGTCGACGCCCTCGACAGCGCGCAGGTGCTGTCCGGCTTCGCCGACACGGCCCGGGACTGGGTCAACACCCCCCCGAACCAGCTCTACCCGGCCGTGTTCGCCGACCAGGTGCGCGCGATCGAGCGCAAGCGCAAGAAGCCGAGGGTCACGGTCACCGTCCTCGACGAGGTGGACCTCGAGGACCTCGGCTGCGGCGGCATCCTCGGGGTCGGCATGGGCTCTGACAACCCGCCCCGGCTGGTGAAGCTGGAGTACCACCCCGAGGGCGCCGAGACGCACGTCGCGCTGGTGGGCAAGGGCATCACCTACGACTCCGGCGGCCTGACGATCAAGCCGGGCGGTTCGATGGCGACCATGAAGTGCGACATGGCCGGAGCCGCCGCGGTGATCGCGGCGACGTACGTCCTCGCGGAGCTGGAGGTGCAGGTGGCGGTCACCGCCTACGCGCCGCTGGCCGAGAACATGATCTCCGGCCGGGCGGTCAGGCCCGGTGACGTGCTGACCATGTACGGCGGCAAGACCGTCGAGGTGATGAACACCGACGCCGAGGGCCGGTTGGTCCTCGCCGACGCGCTGGTGATGGCCGCCGAGACCGACCCGGACGTGATCGTCGAGATCTCCACCCTCACCGGACCGTGCGTGGTGGCGCTCGGTGACCGGGTCGCGGGTGTCTTCGGTGACGACGAGACCGTGGCCGGCGTCCAGGCGGCCGCCGAGGCCACCGGCGAGCTGATGTGGAGGCTGCCGGTGCCCGAGGAGACGCGTGAGCAGATCCGCACCGAGTCCAAGGTCGCTGACCTGCTGCAGCACAACTGGGTGCGCTGGGGCAGCGCGCTGTGGGCTGCCGGGTTCCTCACCGAGTTCGTCGACGGCAAGCCGTTCGTGCACCTCGACGTTGCCGGGCCGGCGTACAACGACCGGGCGGCGTGGGGTCACGTCCCCTCGGGCGGCACCGGCTTCGGCATTGCCACGATCGTGGAGTACGTCGCGTCGCTGGCCACGGAGTCGGACGCGGAGGCGGCCGCGGGCGTCGAGGCTCAGTAGAAGTTGTTGCCGGGCTTCTTCTGGCTCTGGCGGCGGTTGAACTCGCGCATCCGGGTCGGCACGCCCACCACTGCGGCGTCGTACGACGGGATGCCGAGCTTGTTGCAGAAGTCGTGCGCCCATCGCACCGAGGGCACTCGCCGCCGGGTCCACTCGCCGTCGTGCGCGACCAGCAGGAGGGTCACCGACGAGACGGTCGTCTGCGGCTCCAGGAAGCCCTCGACCCCCTTGCGCGCAGCCGACCACTCACGCAGGTGCTTCTCGTCCGCGTTGTCGGACTGACGCACCTGTCCCGAGCTGCTGCGGCGGAAGCGGTCGAACAGGCCCATGGCCCAAGTGTGACGGACACACACCAGCGAGGGCCGTTGAACACGGCGGACGCACCACGCCGGAGGCCCGGGATGCGGTGGTGGACTGCTTCTGAGAAGTGCAAGGATGAGACGTGCCCGATCCCGGGCCCCGGATCTTGGGAGGACGAGAGCAGCAGTGGCGGAGGCAGCCGAGTTCGATGTGGTGATCCTGGGCGCGGGGTCCGGAGGCTATGCGTGCGCGTTGCGGGCGGCGCAGCTCGGGCTCACGGTCGCGCTGGTCGAGAAGGGCAAGCTCGGCGGCACCTGTCTGCACGTCGGATGCATTCCGACCAAAGCGCTGCTGCACGCCGCCGAGGTCGCCGACGCCGCCCGTGAGTCCGAGCAGTTCGGCGTCCGCGCGACGTTCGAGGGCATCGACATGGCCGGCGTCAACGCCTACAAGGACGGGGTCGTCGACCGGCTGTTCAAGGGCCTCGCCGGGTTGATCAAGGGCCGCGGGATCACAGTGGTCGAGGGCGAAGGGCGACTGACGTCCCCCACGACTGTGGAGGTCGCCGGCGCGTCGTACGCGGGCAAGCACGTGGTGCTCGCGTCCGGCTCCTACTCCCGCTCGCTCCCCGGGCTCGACCCCGACGGCGAGCGGGTGCTCTCCTCCGAGCACGCCCTTCGGCTCGACCGGGTGCCCGAGTCCGCGATCGTGCTCGGCGGCGGTGTGATCGGCTGCGAGTTCGCCAGCGTGTGGGCGTCGTTCGGCACCCAGGTCACGATCGTCGAGGCGCTGCCGCGGCTGGTGGCCCTGGAGGACGAGGCGTCCTCCAAGGCCCTGGAGCGGGCGTTCCGCAAGCGCAAGATCGGCTTCCGCACCGGCTCCCCGTTCCAGAGCGTGAAGACCTCCGACGACGGCGTGCTGGTGACGCTCGAGGGGGGCGACACCCTCGAGGCCGAGCTGCTGCTGGTCGCGGTCGGCCGCGGCCCCTCGACCGACGGCCTCGGCTACCAGGAGCAGGGCGTCGCGATGGAGCGAGGCTTCGTGCTCACCGACGAGCGCTGCCGCACCAACGTCGACGGCGTCTTCGCGGTCGGCGACATCGTGCCCGGCCTGCAGCTCGCGCACCGCGGGTTCCAGCAGGGGATCTTCGTGGCCGAAGAGATCGCCGGGCTCGCGCCCGCCCCGATCGACGAGGCCGGCATCCCCCGCGTGACCTACTCGGACCCCGAGATCGCGTCCGTGGGGCTGACCGAGGCGCAGGCGCGGTCGACGTACGGCGACGACGCGGTCGAGTCGCTCACCTACGACCTCGGCGGCAACGGCAAGAGCCAGATCCTCAGGACACAGGGGTTCGTGAAGCTGGTCCGCCGTACCGACGGGCCGGTGGTCGGCGTCCACCTGGTCGGCGCCCGCGTCGGTGAGCTGATCGGCGAGGCGCAGCTGATCTACAACTGGGAGGGGTTCCCGGAGGACGTCGCGCCGTTCGTGCACGCCCACCCCACCCAGAACGAAGCCCTCGGCGAGGCCCACCTCGCGCTCGCCGGCAAGCCCCTCCACGCCCACTCCTGACCCCAACCCACCGGAAGGTCCCCCATGTCGACACCCGTCAACCTCCCCGCCCTCGGCGAGTCCGTCACCGAAGGAACTGTGACCCGCTGGCTGAAGAACGTCGGCGACCAGGTGGCCGTGGACGAGCCGCTGCTCGAGGTCTCCACCGACAAGGTCGACACCGAGATCCCCTCCCCCGTCGCGGGCACGCTGCTGGAGATCAAGGCGGAGGAGGACGAGACGGTCGAGGTCGGCGCCGAGCTGTGCGTGATCGGTGACGAGGGCGAGGGTGGCGGCTCCGACGGAGGGGGTGCCTCCGACGAGGCCGAGCAGGAGCAGGACTCCTCTGACGACGAGCAGGACGACCAGCAGGAGGACCAGCAGGACGACGAGCAGGACGACCAGCAGGAGGAGCGCGAGCCCGAGCAGGAGGAGCAGCCCGCCGCCGAGGAGCAGCAGGAGTCCTCCGCCGACAGTGACTCCGAGCGACAGTGACTCCGGCGGTGACTCCGGCGGCGGTGGTGGCGGTGGCGGCGACAGCACGCCCGTGACGTTGCCGGCGCTGGGCGAGTCGGTCACCGAGGGCACCGTGACCCGGTGGCTGAAGAAGGTCGGCGACGACGTGGCGGTCGACGAGCCGCTGCTCGAGGTCTCCACCGACAAGGTCGACACCGAGATCCCCTCCCCCGTGGCCGGCACCCTGCTCGAGATCAAGGTCGAGGAGGACGAGACCGTCGAGGTCGGCGCCGAGCTGGCCGTGATCGGCAGCGGTGACGCGTCGTCGTCCGGCGACAGCGGTGGTGGCGAGGACAAGGCCGAGGACAAGGCGGAGCCCGAGCCGGAGCCCGAGCCGGAGCCCGAGCCGGAGCCGGAGCCGGAGCCGGAGCCTGCTGCCGAGGAGGAGAAGCCCGAGGAGCCGGAGCCGGAGCCCGAGCCGGAAGCCGCCCCGGAGCCCGAGCCGGAGAAGCCGGCGGCGCAGGAGAAGCCGGCCCACGCCGAGCCCTCCCCCGCGTCGGGTGGCGAAGGTGTCTACATCACGCCGCTGGTCCGCAAGATGGCCGCGGAGTACAGCGTCGACCTGGGCTCGATCAAGGGCACCGGCGTCGGCGGCCGGATCCGCAAGCAGGACGTGCTCGCCGCCGCGTCGGAGGACGCCAAGGCCGAGAAGCGGGCTGCGCGCCCGGCAGCCGCTGCCGCCGCCGCCGAGCCGGCCGCGGCACCGGCAGCGCCGGCACCCACCACGCCGGCCCCGTCGGCACCGAGCCCGCTGCGTGGCAAGACCGAGCCGATGACCCGGCTGCGCAAGGTGATCGCGAAGCGGATGGTGGAGTCGCTCCAGGTCTCCGCCCAGCTGACCACCGTGGTCGAGGTGGACGTGACCGCGATCGCGCGGCTCCGCTCCGTGGCCAAGGCCGACTTCGAGGCGCGCGAAGGCACCAAGCTCTCGTACATGCCGTTCTTCGCGAAGGCGACCGTCGACGCGCTCAAGGCGCACCCGTCGCTCAACGCCGGCATCGACACCGAGAAGGGCGAGATCACCTACTACGACCGCGAGAACCTCGCGATCGCCGTCGACACCGAGAAGGGCCTCCTCACTCCGGTGATCAAGGAGGCCGGCGACCTGTCGATCGCGGGCCTGGCCCGCAAGATCGCCGACGTCGCCGACCGCACCCGCAACAACAAGATCAGCCCCGACGAGCTGTCCGGAGGCACGTTCACGCTGACCAACACCGGTTCGCGCGGCGCGCTGTTCGACACCCCGATCATCAACCAGCCGCAGGTCGCGATCCTGGGCACCGGTTCCGTGGTCAAGCGGGCCGTGGTGATCGACGACGAGAACCTCGGCGAGACGATCGCCGTGCGCAACATGGTCTACCTGGCCCTCACCTACGACCACCGCCTGGTCGACGGTGCCGACGCGGCGCGGTTCCTCAGCGACGTGAAGGCCCGGCTCGAGAGCGGTCAGTTCGAGGTCTGAGCACGACTCCTGCCCCGCTCACCGGTGGTGAGCGGGGCAGCGTGCTGTCCGATTCAGGTGTCGGGCGGACGATCGTGGCTGACGTCGGTGGTGCCGCGGTGGTCGCGGAGGAACTGGTAGCCGTGGGGTGAGTGCCACAGGTAGCTGCCGGGTTCGAGGGCCGTGTAGCCCCAGCCCGGGTGGTGGGTCTTGAGCCGGTGGTGGCGTCGGCACAGTGGTGCGATGTTGTCGCTGCTGGTGGTGCCGCCCTCGGAGAACGGGATGACGTGGTCGTCGTCGCAGGACTCGGCCGCTCGGGTGCACCAGGGGAAGACGCAGGTGAGGTCGCGTTCGGCGGTCTGGTCGGCGAGCCTGGTGGGGACCTCGTACTGGTCGACGTGGAGGTGCTCGGTCACGTCGACCACCGGCCTGATGACGACCTCGGTCAGCGGGGTGTGCAGCCACTCGCGGACCTGCTCGACGGTCACCAGCCGGCGGCCCCGCGCTTCGACCCGGGCGAACGGGCCGTCCGGGGAGAGGTGCACGTGGACCACGGTCTGCCGGGCAGCGGGACGGTCGGTGTCGTCGGCTGCTTGGAGGTCCAGGGACGTCTGCTGGCGGGCGATCTGACCCATGGCCTGGGAACGGCGGACATCGAGTGACTCGTCGGAGCCGCAGGCGGCGAGGACGGCTGCTTCGCGGGCGACAGCCTGCTCCAGGTCCAGGGCGTCGGCGAGGTCGAGCTCCCCGTGGATCCTCGAGGTGCCGACGAACGAGACCTGGGTGTGCTCGATCGCGAGGTACCGGCCGTCCGCCGCCTGTTGACGCTGTTTCTCCGCCTCGGCGGGCATGAACCGCCCGACCGCGTCCGCGACCAGCCGGTCGACCTCCGCGGGACGGATCCGGTGCGCATAGGGCGCGACCTGGGTGTCCACGAACCCCGCTGCTGCCACCGACAGTCCGATGGTCTCCCGCGCGATCCGCCGGGCCCGCCACGCGGCCAGGTCACCGGAGACCACGCGTGCCCAGGTCCTGGGGAGCCGGTGCCGCAGCTCGACCGCCTCCCCCAGGTACTCCTTGCCGGTCTCGGTGGGCAGGCCCACCGCGAGCGCGAACTCGGCCACGCAGAACTCCGACACCAGCGGGGCACCCGGTCCGGCGACCGCGAGCGGCTGGTCCCCATAACGCGAGAGCAGCGCCGCGTCGTAAATGGACTCGACCGGGTGCAGGTCCGCCCACTCCACGGCCGCCTGCAGCTGCTCGACCTCGGCGGCATCTGCGGCACGCCGGCCATCCCGCGCGCGGTCCAGCACCGCAGCTGCGTCGGTGAGGGTGGTGCCTGAGGTCATTGCACTATTCTACTCGAACAGGTGTTCGATTCAAGAGCGGAATCCGTCGACATTTCCCGTGACAAGCAGGGCGTTCCGCACCTCCCGACGGGGAGGATCCGACGCGCTGCGGCTCCACTCCCCCGTCGTCCAGGATCACCCGCATGTATCACCTCCAGCACTAGGCGCTCCGGGCGGACCGACGTCCGCGCTGCCGAGCCCACCTCACTCAGATCCTTTGCAGGTCCTCCGGCTGGTCGCGGCGGCGGCCGTCGGCGTCAGCCTCGCCTACACGGGCATCGCCGCGCGGTCGGTCGAGGCTGGCGAGCCGGCGAGCCGCCGGATGGATCGAGGCAGGTGTCGCAGCCGGCAGCGTGGTCGGGCTCTCGTGGGGACGGCTCCGCCACCACCCCGGGCAGCTGAGTACGACGACGCATGCGAGCGTCACCGTCGATCGGTGACCATGGACCATGGCTCCCACCGCGGTCCTGGCCACCGACCGGTTCGCGACGTTCAGCGCGGAGCACTTCGCGCTGATCGCGCTGTTCCTGGCTGTGTTCGGCGGGCTGGTCGTGGTCGGCCGGAGGCACGGGGACAACGAGCGCTTCCGGCGGGTCCTCGCGATCACGATCCCGGTGTTCACGCTGCCGATGCAGGTGATGCAGCTGCTGCCGTCGGACTTCGACATCGAGACGTCGCTCCCGCTCCAGTACTGCGACCTCGCCTGGGCGATCGCGGCCTACGCGCTGTGGACCCGGCGGGCCTGGGCGGTCGCCCTGACCTACTTCTGGGGGCTCACCCTCACCATCCAGGGAATCATCACGCCGTCACTCGGCGAGCTGTTCCCCGACCCCCGCTACGTCATGTTCTGGGGCATGCACTTCCTCACGGTGTGGGCGGCCGGCTACCTGGTCGCCACGGGCAACCGCCCGACGTGGCGGCTCTACGGCTTCGCCGTTGCCGTCACCGCGCTCTGGGCCGGGATCGTGGTCACCTTCAACGCGGTCACGGGCACCAACTACGGCTACCTGAACCGCAAGCCTCCCGGCACCTCTGCGCTCGACCTGCTGCCCGGGTGGCCGACGTACGTCGTGGTCGAGGTGGTGCTGGTCTCCGCCGTGTGGGCCCTGATGACCTGGCCGTTCGCCCGCAGGGTCACAGGTGGATCATGTGCCCGGCAATCCCCTCGACCGCTTCCTTGACGGCTTCGGAGAGGGTCGGGTGCGCGAAGATGTTGCGCGCCACCTCGTCGGCGGTGAGGTCCCACTTCTGGGCCAGCGTCAGCGCCGGCAGCAGCTCGGTGACGTCGGGGCCGATCAGGGCGGCACCGATGATCTCGTTGTACTTGGCGTCCGCGACGATCTTCACGAAGCCGCTGGTGTCACCGAGACCCTTGGCCTTGCCGTTGGCGGAGAACGGGAACTTGGCGACCTTGACGTCGTAGCCCTTCTCCTTCGCCTGCTCCTCGGAGTAGCCGAAGGAGGCGATCTGCGGCTGGCAGTACGTCGCCCGCGGAATCATGTCGAAGTCGATCTCGACCGTCTCGGCACCCGCGATGGTCTCGGCCGCGACCATGCCCATCATCTCGGCCGTGTGGGCGAGCATCAGCTTGCCGGTCACGTCGCCGATCGCGTAGACACCCTCGACGTTGGTGCGACCACGGGCGTCGACCACGATCGCGCCGCGGTCACTTGTCTCGACGCCGGTGTTCTCGAGGCCGTAGCCCTCCAGGCGCGGCGCGAAGCCGATCGCCTGCAGCACCTTCTCGGTCTCGATGACCTCTTCCTTGCCGTCCTTGCTCACGGTGACGGACACCTTGTCGCCGTGGTCCTCGATCTTCTCGACCTTGGTGGACAGCCGGACGTCGACGCCGAGCTTCTTGTAGTGCTTGAGCAGCTCCTTGGACACCTCGGCGTCCTCCGTCGGCACCATCCGGTCGAGGAACTCCACGATCGTCACGTCGACGCCGAAGTTCGTCATCACGTAGGCGAACTCGACGCCGATGGCGCCGGACCCGGCGATCACCACCGATGCAGGCAGCTCCGCGTCGAGGATCTGCTCCTCGTAGGTGACCACGTTCTCGGACAGGGAGGTGCCGGGCACCAGACGCGTGGTCGCGCCGGTCGCGATGATCAGGTTGTCCCAGGTGAGCTCGTCGGACCCGCCGTCCTCCAGCTCCACGCTGAGCGTCGTGCTGTCCCTGAACGTGCCCCACCCGTGGATCTCGGTGATCTTGTTCTTCTTCATCAGGAAGTGGACGCCCTTGACGATGGAGTCCGACACCTCCCGGCTGCGCGCGTGCGTCGGGGCGTAGTCCATCGACGCGTCGCCGGTGATCCCGAACAGGTCCTTCTCGTGGTTCAGGATGTGCGACAGCTCCGCGTTGCGGAGAAGCGCCTTGGACGGGATGCAGCCCACGTTGAGGCAGACACCGCCCCAGTACTGCTTCTCGACGACGGCAACGGACTTGCCGAGCTGGCTGGCGCGGATGGCGGCGACGTAACCGCCGGGACCGGCACCGAGGACGACGAGGTCGAAGTGGCTCACGGTGCGAGCCTATTCCCCCACCCCGGGTGGTGCGCCAACCGGTCGAGCGTGCCAACGTGAGTGCCATGCGTCTCGTGATCGCTGGATCGTCGGGCTTTCTCGGTTCCCAGCTCCGTGCCTCCCTCGACAACGCCGGCCACTTCGTGGTCCGGCTGGTGCGGGGAACCCCGAAGGCGGCCGACGAGATCCAGTGGCGGCCGTACGACGAGCCGCTGCACCCCGACGTCCTCGAGGACGTCGACGTGGTGGTCAACCTGGCCGGCTCCCCCACGTTCGGCAACCCGCACTCGACCCGCTGGTCCGACGAGCTCCTGCGCAGCCGGGTCGTGACGACGTCCACGCTGGCCGAGGCGATCGCGAAGTCGTCGGCGACGCCGACGTTCCTGGCCGGCAACGGCATCTCCTACTACGGCGACCACGGCGACGAGGTGCTGACCGAGGAGTCCCAGCGGCGCGGCGACTCGCTCCTGTCCCGGGTCAGCGTGGCCTGGCAGGAAGCCACCGAGGCTGCCTCGGACGCCGGCGCCCGGGTGGTCGTGATGCGCACCTCGCCGATGCTCGACCGGCGCAGCGCCCCGCTGAGCCTGCTGCTCCCGCTGTTCAGGCTCGGGCTCGGCGGTCCGCTCGGCTCGGGCGCCCAGTACTTCCCGTGCATCACCACCGAGGACTGGGTACGCGCGGTGATCTTCCTCGCCGAGCACGACAGCCTCGGCGGCCCGGTGAACCTCACCCTGCCGGTGCCGGCCACCAACGACGAGTTCACCGATGCGATCGGCGACCTGGTGCACCGACCGACGTTCTTCCGGGTGCCCAAGGCCGTCCTGAAGCCCGCCGCGGGGCCGATGGCGCCGGAGCTCCTCGGCTCGGTGCGGGCGCTCCCGCAGGCGCTGCTCGACGCCGGCTTCGAGTTCCGGCACCCCGACATCCACAGCTCCCTCGCATGGGCGCTCCAGGCCGGCAGGTAGGCCGGCCTCAGGGCACCGGCACGCCCCGGATCGTCACCGGGGCCCGGGTCGGGTCGAGCTCGCTGCCCTGGTCGACGCCGGCCGGGGTGATCACGTCCATCGCCTTCGGCACCGTGGCCGGGGCGACCGCACAGATCGGGCTCGTTCCCCCCGCGTCGCACACCCCGAACTGGAACGGCTGGGGCGTCGGCGCGAAGCCCCGCGCCTGGTCGCCGCTGAAGCCGTCCTGGCCGTGCAGCACCACGGCGAACGACCAGCCCGGGGCCGGGGTGCCGAAGGCCGATGCCGGCACCGCGATCGTGACGAAGCGGGAGGTCTGGTCGGCCTGCACGGTCGCAGCACCCAGGGTCGTCCCGTCGGCGTCGACGAACTGCGCATCGGCGAAGCCCTGCACCTCGATCCGTCTGCTCCACGCGTCCTGGGCGGCGATCTTGTAGTTCCGGCTGGCGTACGGCGCCGCTGTCGACGTGGAGCCCGCACCCGGATCGTGCACGAAGACGTCGAGCAGCTGCGCCCCGAGCGCGGAGCCGAACGTCGGCGTCAGGTCGCGCAGCTGCGTGCGCAGGTAGACGGTGTCCCCGGAGGTGACCACCTGGAACCGCTGGAGGTCGAACGCTCCGTCGTGGAAGTCGCTGGACGTCGGGTAGGCGAAGGTGCCCGGCCCGTTGTCGTCACCGGACGGGTCGGAGGCGTCGAGCACCGTGGTGCCGGTCACGACATCGGAGACGACCGTGCGGCGCTCGTAGCCGGTGGCTCCGTCCGGCGTCGTGGCCGCAACAGTGATCACCGACGTCCCGAACGGTGTCGGCACGTCCACCGCGAAGCTGCCGTCGGAGCCGGCGGAGGTCTCGCCGGTGGTGCTGTCGCCGGTGATCGACGACGTGGCCGTGACATCGACCAGTGCTCCCGGCACGGTGGTCCCGCGCACGGTCGTAGTGGCACCGTCGACCTGTGCGCCGTCGTCCGGCGAGGTCACGGTGAGCGGCGCCTCCGCCTGGTGGTGCTCGACGTACCTGCTGCGCGTGATGGCGGGCTGCTCGACCGGGCGGCCGGCGCCGATCGACGAGATCAGCCGCAGCTCCTGCGCCTGGGCCCAGGTCAACGGTGAAGCCGAGCCGGCGGCCCGACCCGGCTGGAAGCCGATCGAGGCCGTGGTCGGGTCGCTCCCCCACGGGGCGGCGGCCAGGGCCGGGTCCTCCCACTGCTGCTCGGGGACCAGACCGATGCCCGAGGCGGACTGCCGCATCGCGCCGAGCAGCGCCGCGGCACGGTCGGTGCGACCGCGCTGCAGCTCCTGCTCGGCCCGCTCGCCCGCGAGCACCGGCCACAGGTGGCCCGATCCCGCGTTGCCGGTCGGCCACGGCTTGCCGGACGGCGAGCAGGTCGTCGGGTCGGGCTCCCAGCAGTCGCCGTAGCCGTCCTCGGTGCCGGTGGCATCGGTGCCGTAGCGGTAGAAGCCCGGGCCGCTGGGCGTCGCCCGGCGGATCACCCGGTCCACCACGGCCAGGGATGCGGTGACGTCGGCGTCGCCCGGCGCCAGGATGCCGAGCCGGGTGAGCTCGAGGAACCCGGCGTCCACGACGCGCCGCTGGTCGGCGTCGACACTGCCGTTGCCGAGGTTGTAGGTCGTCGCGGCGTCCGGGTCGCCGTTCCTGGACAGGCGGATGAAGTAGCGCTCGGCGTACGGGCCGCTGGTCGTGACCGTCCACCTCTTGACCGAGCGGGCGAACTCGTCGGCCGTGGCCCGGTAGACACGAGCCGAGGCGTGGTCGCCGTTGGTGTCGGCGATGTGGGCGGCCGCGACCAGGCCCGCGATCTCCGCGGCGATGGTCGACGGTGAGTACCCGCCCTGCTCCTCCCACCGTTCGGAGCCGAACGATGGTCCGTGCGCCACGACGAAGTCGGCGGCGCGCTTGACGTGGTCGCGCCACAGGGCGCGGTCGGAGCCGAGGCCGGACTGCCACGCCATCAGGATCGGGTACGCGGTCTCGTCGAGCTGGTCGCCACCCGTGTCGGGCGCCTTCTTGCCGTTGACGAGGGAGTTGCGGGGCATCCGGCCGTCGACCTGCTGCTGACGCTCGAAGAGGAAGCGTGTGGTCGCCCGGGCGGTCGCACGGTCACCGGCGGCCATCAGTCCGGTGAAGGCCTCGTACAGGTCGCGTGCGAAGACCTCGCGGTAGGACCCGAAGTACACCGGCTTGCCGCCCGGCTTCGCTCCCGCGCTCACCGCCTGCCCCCACGGACTGGCCAGCGACGCGACGACGGCTCCCGGGAAGGTCTTGTCCTCGCTCGCCTTGAGCACGTTGGCCGACAGGTACCACGCGTCGGAGGTGCCCCGGGACGCCCGCTTCGGCGGGCCGGTCAGCGTGCGGTCGTAGGAGCGCCACCCCTTGACGTAGCGCGCGTAGGTGCGGCCGAAGGACGCGCGGGAGGTGGCGCCCGCGACGTCGACCGCCTCGTCCCGGCTGGTGCCGTAGCCGAGTCCCAGCGTGAACGTGCCATTGCGGCCGACGTCGACCCGCGCGGTCTGCACGACGTTGCCGTCGGTCGCCGTGCGGTACGCCGGGGTGAGCGTGTGGTCGGCGTCGAGCCGGGTCAGACCGTCGCTCGCGGTGCCGACGTAGCCGCTGCCGGTGGACCGGAACGGCTTGTCGGCCCGCAGCGCGCCGTACAGCGGCACCGCGTAGTCGCGGTTGGCCGCCTCGCTCTCGGTCGAGGTGTCGGAGGAGACCAGTGCCGTCGTCCGGTCCACGGTCGCGTCGTCGGCGCCGCCGTTGTCCGGACCGCCACCGCCGTTACCGTTCATGGTGGCGTCGTAGCGCACGTAGACCTGGAGCCCCTTCACCCGCGACTCGAGCCGCGTGCGCATCGCGACGGCGGCGCGGTCGGGGTCGGTGACGTAGTCGGTCACCAGCCGGTAGCGGCCGTCCTTGTCGCTGCTGGTGACCTGACAGGCCATCCCGCTGCGGTCCGTCGACCGCACGGTGTAGGTCATGTCGCGGGCCTGCAGGTCGGTGAACGTGCGGCCGTCCGTGACGACGTACTGCAGGGTCTCGACGTTGGTGTTGTCGATGGTCGGCGCGTAGACGTCGGAGAGGACCCCGTCGGCGACCGTGTACCAGACCTTCGAGGTCCGGTTGCGGGCCGTGCCCAGGCAGTCCTTGCGAGCCAGGTCGTAGTGCGAGAGCTCACCCGGGCCACCGGGTGCCGCCTGGGTCGGCGCTCCCGACGCGGACGGGGTGACCACCCCGACGCCGATCAGGGGAACGGCGAGTGCGAGTGCAGCGGGGACGAGGAGCGTGCGCAACGCCGGGGAGCCCATGTCCGGATCAGACACCCACGCCGAGACCGGGCGCAAGGCCTCAGCGCACCGTCTCGACGCGCCAGACGCCGCCAGCCCGGCGGATCGTGATCGTGCGCGTCGTCGCCCGGTCGCGCGGGAGAGGCACCCGGTGGCCCTCGCTCACCGCCACACCCCCGGCCAGCCGGTCGGTCACCATCACCCGCAGCCGTCCCGGCTCGTGCCGCAGGACCCGGACCGCGAACACCTGCATCGTGAGGTGTCGTACGACGAGGCCGCGGGCCAGGTAGCGGCGCAGCAGCCGGACGTCGGCGCGGCCGGCGGCCGAGCCGGCGACGTACAGCCGGCGGAGTGCCGCGACGTCACCCGCCGCCCAGGCTCGCGAGCGCGCGGCGTCCCAGCCGTGGAGCACCTCGAGCGCCTCGGAGCGAGCGGGCGCCGCCATCGGGGCGGGTGCGGGCTCCGTGCCGATCCGGGTCTGCAGCACCCCGACCGCGACCAGCCCGGCGACGACACCGAGCGCGACCACGACCCGCAGCGAACCCATGCCGCCCACTGTCGCGCGGAACGCCGGGATCGGCGAACCGCAATCCACAGGGGCGGTTCAGGCTCCCCGACGCGCCTTGATCTCGGCGGTGAGCGCGGGCACGACCTCGTGCATGTCGCCGATGATCGCGTAGTCGGCCTTGGTCACCATCGGCGCCTCGGCGTCGGTGTTGATCGCCAGGATCGTCTTCGAGCTCGCGCACCCGGCCCAGTGCTGGATGGCACCGGAGATGCCGCACGGGATGTACAGCTCGGGCGAGATCCGGCTGCCGGTCTGGCCGACCTGCTCGTGGTGCGGCCGCCAGCCGAGGCTGGTGACCACCCGCGAGACGCCGAGCTGCGCGCCCAGGAGGTCGGCCAGCTCGAGCACGCCGTCGAAACCGTCGGGTCCACCCGCTCCACGGCCGGCTCCGACCACGACGCGCGCGCTCTTGAGGTCGCCGGAGTGGTCCGGCACGCCCGGCTCGGTCGAGATCACACGCGCCACCAGGTCGGCTGCGGCGATCTCCGGCTGCACCTCCACCACGGCAGGCTCGCTCACCTGCTCGGCGGGACGCGCCTCGACGGCGTGGCCGGCGACGCTGAAGATCGCGGGCCGCTGCGGCAGCCGCATCTCCTCCCACACCGAACCGCCCATCACCTGGCGGGTGACGACGAGCGGCGAGAGGCCGTGGAAGGACACGGCGTTGGCGGCCATCGGGACGTCGAGCCGCGCGGCCACGTGCGCCAGCAGCTCGTTGCCGCGCGGGGTGCCGGCCGCGGTCACCACGACCGACTTCGCCTGCGCGCGCACCGCCACGATCACGGACGCCCAGGCGGCTGCGGCGTACGACGCCAGGTCGGGTCCACCGGCGACGTACAACGTCGTGACACCGTGCTCGCCGAGCTGCTTGCGAGCGACGTCGCTCGCCTCGCCGACCAGCAGGGCGCTGACCGGGACGCCACCGCCCTCGGCCGCGAGGTCGCGGGCGAAGCGGATCGTCTCCAGGGACGTCTCCTCGACCACCCCGTCGGCGGTCTCCACGAACACCAGGATCATGAGCGGGGTCCCCTCCGGAGCGCGAGCGAAGCGAGTGGTCTGGTGGGGGGCGTCATCGGGCCACCCCCAGCTCCTGCAGCACGTCGACGGCCGCCGCGGCAGCCTCCGGTCCCTCACCGAGCACCTGCACGTTGGCGGGCGCAGCGGGGGGCAGGGTCAGCCGCTCGCGCGACGCCCCCGCCGGGGTGGAGACCGGCTGCCGAGTCTCGACCTGCACCTTCTTGGCGGCCATCCGGCCCTTGATCGTGGGGTACGGCGGGGCGACCCCGCCCTCGAGCACGGAGACCACCGCGGGGAGCGGGACCTCGAAGCGCTCGGTGCCACCGTCGGGGGCGTCCCCATGCGCGATCACCGTGTCGCCCTGGACCTCGACCGTCTTCACGCCGGTCACCACCGGGACGCCGAGTGCATAGGCCAGTCGCACCGGCACCTGGAAGTCACCTGAGTCGGCGGCGTCGTTGCCGAGCAGCACCAGTCGGTGGTCGCGGCCTTCGGCACGGTGCGCTTCGACGACGGCCGCGATCTCCTTCGCGACGTCGGACGGGCCCAGCGCCCCGGGGTCGGCGGCGACCAGCGTTGCGGCGGTCGGGCCGACGGCCAGCACGCTGCGCAGCTGCTCGGTCGCCTCCTCGGCACCGACCGTCAGCACCGTCGCCGTTCCCGCCGTCGCGGCGGCCACCTGCACCGCCAGCTCGACGGCACAGCTCTCGTGGTCGGACACGGTGAAGCCGACGTACCGTCCGTCGACGGACTGCTCGTCGTCGGTGAGCTGCACCTGGCCGGAGGACTCCGGGACGCGCTTCACGCAGACCAGGACGTCGGTCATGGCGCCTTGATCCTCTCGTTGGTCGGGTCGAAGAGCGGGGTCGCGTCGACGGAGCCGACGGTGACCGGGTAGAGCTCCTCCATGTAGGACACCGCGAGCTCGTTGCCGATCCGCGCCTCGTCGGCCGGCAGGTAGGCCAGCAGCACGTGCTTGCCCAGGCTGGGCGCGGAGCCGGCGGTCGTGACGTACGGGTGGTGCCCGTGGCCGTCGGTGAGGGTCCCTCCGTCGCGGGTCAGGATCGGCTCGCCGCCGAGCATGTAGCGCTTCTCGCCGCTCGCCGACGTGTGGTCGTCGACGGTCAGCGTGCACAGCACCGTCTGCGGTGCCGCGTCGCGCTGGGCCAGGTAGGCCTCCTTGCCGACGAAGTCGGCGGCCTTGACCTTCGGCCGCTGCATACCGGCCTCGATGATCGAGCGCTCGGCGTCGAGCTCGTAGCCGAACGCGCGGTAGCCCTTCTCGATCCGGCCGGTGGTGCCGTAGACACCGATCCCGACGGGTACGGCGCCGTGCCCGGCACCGGCGTCGAGCAGCGTGTCCCAGAGCTGCGCGGCGTCACCCATCGGCAGGTAGAGCTCCCAGCCGAGCTCGCCGACGTAGGAGATCCGCGAGGCCAGCACGGTCGTGCCGGCCACGTTGATCTCACGGCAGGTGAGGAAGCCGAAGCCCGCGTCGGAGACGTCGTCGTCGGTGAGCGAGGCGAGGATGTCGCGCGCCCTCGGACCCCAGAGCCCGATCGTGGAGATCTCGTCGGTCAGGTCCTCGAGCGAGGCGCCCTCGGCGAGGTGGTCGGCGAACCACTTGCGGTCAGCCATGCCGTGCGCACCACCGGTGACCACACGGAAGTGGTCCTCACCCAGGCGCATCACGGTCAGGTCGGACTTGAAGCCACCCTTGGCGTCGAGCACCGGCGTGTAGATCACCTTGCCGACGGCGACGTCGCACTGCGAGACGCAGGTGCCCTGCACCGACGCGAGGGCACCGGGCCCGGTGATGTCGAACATGCAGAACGCGGTCAGGTCGATCACTCCGGCCGCCTCGCGCATCCGCAGGTGCTCGGCGTTGATGATCGGGCTCCACCAGCGGGAGTCCCACTCGTGGGGACGCGGCATGACCGCGTCGCCGTACTCCTCGAGCAGGCCGGCGTTGGACTCGTACCACTGCGGGCGCTCCCAGCCGACGGCCTCGAAGAACACCGCACCGAGCTTCTTCTGCGCGTCGTTCATCGGGGAGAGCCGCTGCTCGCGGTCGGACTCGTACTGCTCCGCGGGGTGGATGATCCCGTAGGTCTTGATGAACGACTCGGTCGTGCGCAGTCGCGTGTGCTCCCGGCGCATCTGGTGCGGGTGGAAGCGGGCGATGTCGCTGTGGTGGATGTCGATCTCGGAGTGGCCGTGCGTCATCCACTCGGCGACCGCGCGGCCGACGCCCGGGCCTTCCTTGATCCAGACCGCGGACGCGGTCCACAGCCCCTTGACCTGGCTCTCGCCGAGGATCGGGTTGCCGTCGCACGTCAGCGAGAGCAGGCCGTTGATCGCGTAGCGGATCTCGGCCCCGTCGGCGCCGAGCAGCTCGGGCATCAGCTCCAGGGCCTGCTCCAGCTGGGGGTCGAAGTCGTCCTCGGTGAACGGCATCTCGGTCGGCGACAGCTTGGACTGCTCGATCGAGGGGATCTCCTCGGGCTCGTGCAGGATCGCGCGGTGGGCGTAGGAGCCGACCTCCATGTCGGCCCCGTGCTGGCGCTCGTAGCAGTAGGTGTCCATGTCGCGCACGATCGGGAAGGTGATCTCGCCCTCGGTGCCGGCCAGCTGGGGGCACGGGCCGACGGAGATCATCTGGTGCACGGCGGGAGTCAGGGGGATCGAGATCCCGGCCATGTCACCGAGCTTGGGGCTCCACACGCCGGCTGCGATCACCACGGTGTCGGTCTCGATGTCCCCGCCCGTCGTACGGACCCGGCGGATGCGTCCGTCCTCGACGTCCATGCCGGAGACCTCGACGTTGGGGACCACGGTCAGCGAGCCGGACTCCATCGCCCGCTCGCGCATGATCGTGCCCGCGCGCAGCGAGTCGACGACGCCGACACCGGGCTGCCAGAAGGCGCCGACGAACTGGTCCTCCTCGATGAAGGGGACCTTCTCCTTCACGAACGCGGGGTCGACGATCTCTGCCTCGATCCCCCACGCCCTGGCGCTGGACATCCGGCGCCGCAGCTCCTCCATCCGCTGCTCGGTCCGAGCGATCTCGAAGCCACCGGACTGCGTGAAGACACCCATCTCCTGGTACTGCTCGACCGAGTCCAGGGTGAGATCGGTGATCTCCCGCGAGTGGTCGGTCAGGAAGATGAAGTTCGACGCGTGCCCGGTGGACCCACCGGGGTTGGGCAGAGCGCCCTTGTCGATCTGCACGATGTCGGTCCAGCCGAGGCGCGCCAGGTGGTGCACGAGGCTGTTGCCGACGATGCCGGCGCCGATGACGACGACCTGGGCGGAGCCGGGGACGGAGGCCATGAGCCACTCCTCAAGGTTGTTGCGTTATGCGCAACGTGATGCGTGATACGGAACACCTCTAGAATCGGCGCAACCCCCCGCGCCTGTCAAGGCGCGGGAGGCGCGTCGTCGAACTTTTCGGGTGCGGTGATCTCCGCCGGAGGGCTACTTGAGCCAGGCGTCGACCTTGTCGGGGTTGGCCTCGACCCACTTCTTGGCGGCGTCGTCCGGCTTCATGCCGTCCCGGGCGATGTACGTCGAGACCAGGTTCTGGTCGTCGTTGGTCCACTCGAAGTTCTTCACCAGGCCCACCGCGGGTGACTTGGAGTCCTCGAACTTCTTCGCGATCAGCTTGTTCAGCGTGTACTCCGGGTAGTCGCAGTCGACCTTGGCCGCGTCGGCGTCACAGCCGTCGGTGTACTTCGGCAGGTCGACGTGCACCAGCTTCATCTCCGAGAAGAACCACTGCGGCTCGTAGAAGTACGCGAGCAGTGGCGTCTTGTTCTTCTCCGCGGACTTGAAGCTCTGGATCAGGCCGGCCTCGGAGCCACCGACGACCACCTTGTAGTTGAGCTTCAGGTTCTTGACCAGAGCCTCGTCGTTGGTGACGTAGGACGGGTCACCGTCGAGCAGCTGCCCCTTGCCGCCGGACTCGGAGGTCTTGAACAGCTTGGCGTACTTGTTCAGGTTCTTCCAGTCGGTGATGTCCGGGTACTTCTTCGCCATCCACGGCGGCACGTACCAGCCGATGATCCCCTGGCCGCCGGTCGGACCGGCGTCCACGACGCTCTTCTGGCTCGTCGATGTACTTCTTGACCAGGTCGGGGTGGCCCCAGTTCTCCACGATCGTGTCGATCGAGCCGCTGGCCATGCCCTGCCAGCCGACCTCCTCCTTCACGTCGGGGTAGGTCACGTTGCAGCCGAGCTTGGTCTGCGCGACGTAGCCGATCACGTGCGCGTTGGAGACGTAGCCCGTCCAGGGGTTGACCGCGATCCGCAGGTCGCCGCAGTCACCCTTCCCGGACGACTTCGGTGTCCTCGATCCCTCCACCACCGCAGCCCGCCAGGCCGAGGCCCACCACCGCAACGACAGCGACCAGCCGGATCCGGCGTAGTCCTCTTCGCATGCTTCTTCCTTCCCTCAGCCCCGCGAACCTCGCGGAGACGTCCATGTGTGTCAGCGGCCCGGCGCGCCGCTGCGTGTCGTGCGATCCGGTCGAGCATGACGCCCATCGCGGTGATCGCGATGCCGGCGGCGAGCCCCTTGCCGAACAGCTGGTCCTGCGAGAACCCCGAGACCACGATGTAGCCGAGGCTGCCGGCGCCGACGAGACCGCCGATCACCACCATCGAGAGCACGTAGAGCAGCCCCTGGTTGGTGGCCAGCACCAGCGCCTCGCGCGCCATCGGCAGCTGGACCTTGGTGATCATCTGCCAGGTCGTGCTGCCGTTGGCGCGGGCCGCCTCGACCGTGGTCGGCGAGACCCCGCGGATGCCGTCGGCGACGAGCTTGGTCGCGATCGGCACGGCGTAGGCGAGCGCGGCCATGATCGCGGTGAACCGGCCGACGCCGAACAGCGCCAGCGCCGGCACCAGGTAGACGAACGGCGGGATCGTCTGGAAGGCGTCGAGGAACGGCCGGATGACGGTGTCGGTACGCCGGCTGCGGCCCATGCCGACCCCGAGGACGACCGCCACCAGCATCACCAGGACGGTCGCGATCAGGGTCATCGCCAGGGTGACCATCGAGTCGTTCCACAGACCGGTGGCGAAGATGATCGCCAGGCAGACCGCGGTGACCAGCGGGCGGATGCCGCCGAGCGACGTAGGCCAGGGCGAGGATCACCAGCGCCATCACCCACCACGGCGACTGCGGCAGCAGGTTCTGGAACGGGTTGATCACCCGAGTTGGTCACGTCGTTCTTCAGCGCCAGCGTGAACGTGTCGACCTTGTCGATGAACCAGTTCGTGAAGTCGTTGACCAGCTTGGTGACCGTCGTACCGTCGATCGGCTTCAGGAACGGCCAGTGTCGCGGTCGGGGAACTGCGCCAGGTTGAGCGCGGCGGGAGAGGTAGACGGCGACCGCACCGGGACCAGCCACAGCGCACGGACCAGCCAGCGGCCGGCGGGGTCAGCCGCGGCCGGCGGATGCCCTTGCCGGCGCCTCGGTCGCCCAGCGGGGCAGCTTCTCCAGCACCACGCCGGTGAGCATCACGCCCGGTCCGCTGACCGAGGCGACGTTGGCGCGGCCCAGCTCTCGGAGCGCTCGCTGGCCGCGGTCGTGGTGCGGTCGAGCATGATCGCCATGAGCACGATCGCGATGCCGGCCACCGACGCGGCGCCGATGTTCTGGATCTGGAGCGCGGCGTTGACGTCCTTGCCGAGCCCGGGTCCGTTGACCAGCGCCGCGATGGTGGCCATCGACAGCGCCGCCATCATGCTCTGGTTGATGCCGACCACGATCGTGCGGCGCGCCATCGGCAGCTGCACGCTGGCGCAGCATCTGGCCGCTGGTCAGCCCCAGCGACCGGCCCGCCTCGATGGTGGTCTCCGGCACCGAGCGGATGCCGTGCTCGGTGATCCGGACCAGCGGCGGCAGCGCGTAGATCACGGTGAGCACGATCGCCGCGTGGCGGCGCCGATCCCGAAGCCCAGCGCGACCGGCGCGAGGTAGGCGAACGGCGGCAGGGTCTGCGCGATGTCGAGCAGCGGCGTGACCACGGCCGACACGGCCTTGCTGCGCGCCATCGCGATGCCGAGCGGCAGTCCGAGCACGAAGCAGACAGCAACCGCGAGGATGTCACGAGCAGCAGGTCGATGCTGTCCTGCCAGAGCCCCCAGATGCCGAACATCAGCAGCGAGAAGGTCACCAGGAGGCTGGAGCGGATGCCCGCCACCGCCCAGGCGACCCAGGCGCAGATCGCGACCACGCCGAGCCAGCCGATCTGCGGCACCGGGCGCGGGAAGGCCGGGACGCTGACCAGTTTCTGGAGGAACGTGAAGATGCCGTTGAAGCACGTCGCCGATGAAGCCGAGCACGCCGCCGAAGAACCAGTTGTCGGGGCCGTGGAGCTGCACCCAGTCGCGCACGCCGTTGAGCCAGTCGTGGAAGCCGGTGGTGTCCTGGAGGCCGAGCGCGCGGGTCATCTTGCCCTTGAAGACGACGAACAGCACCAGCCAGACGACGACGATGCCGAGCAGCTTCAGCCCGGTGTGCCGCTTCTTGCGCCGAGCTCGACGTACGGCTGCTCCTCCTTGGAGGCCGCGCGCTGCGGTGGAGCCGGGCGCGTGGCGCGGTCGCGGTGGCCATGTCAGTGCGCCTCCTCGGCCACGACCACGCGCATGATGTCCTCGTCGTCGACCATGCCGACCACCTCGTCGCCGTCGACGACCCGGCACGGGCCCGTGGTGGTCGAGGACGCGCGGGCGGCGTCGCGGACGATCTGGTCGGGCGCAGCGTCGGCCCGTCGGTCGGCACCTCCTCGGCCGTCGGCGGCGCGCATCACCCACTTGAGCGTCAGCACGTGCGACTTGGGCACCTCGCTGGTGAAGTCGCGCACGTAGTCGTCGGCCGGGGCGCCGACGACCTCGTCGGGCGTGCCGATCTGGACGACCTCGCCGTCGCGCATGATCAGGATCCGGTCGCCGAGCTTGAGCGCCTCGGCGAGGTCGTGGGTGATGAAGACCATCGTCTTGCCGACCTCCTCGTGGAGCCGGATCACCTCGTTCTGCATGTCGCGGCGGATCAGCGGGTCGAGCGCCGAGAACGGCTCGTCGAACATCAGCACCTCGGGGTCGGCGGCCAGCGCGCGGGCCAGGCCGACGCGCTGCTGCATGCCGCCGGAGAGCTGGTCGGGGTAGTTGTTCTCGTAGCCCGACAGGCCGACCAGGTCGACCATCTCCTGGGCCCGGTCGCGGCGCTCGCCCTTGCCCTCGCCGCGCACCTCGAGCCCGAAGGCGACGTTGTCGATCACCTTGCGGTGCGGCAGCAGCCCGAAGTGCTGGAAGACCATCGACGACGTGCGTGCGGCGCAGTTCGCGCAGCTGCGCTCGTCGGACATCGCGGTGATGTCCTCGCCGTCGATCGTGACGGTGCCGGCGGTCGGCTCGATCAGCCGGGTCAGCAGCGCACCAGGGTCGACTTGCCCGAGCCGGACAGGCCCATCACCACGAACACCTCGCCCGGCGCGACGTCGAAGGAGACGTCGCGGACGCCGCGACGCAGCCGGTCTTCTCCTGCAGCTCCTTGCGGGAGAGCTCGGCGTCGCGCTGCCGATGATCTTGTCGGCGCCCGGGGCCGAAGATCTTCCAGAGGTCCTCGACAGTGCAGCGCGAGCGTCGTCGGCGCGGACGTCGCGACGTCGATCGGCGGCGGTCGCGGTCATGCCTGCTCATGGCGGTGCGCTCGTTGCGGCTCGTCGCCCGGGCGGGTAGAGCGGGCATGTTGTCGCGGTGGCGGTAGTAGGGCACGTCGGCGGCGGGCAGCGGCGTGTTGCCGAGGATCAGGTCGGCGGCCTTCTCGGCGACCATCATCACCGGGGCGTAGATGTTGCCGTTGGTGACGTAGGGCATGACCGACGCGTCGACGACGCGCAGGCCCTCGACGCCGTGCACCCTCATCGTGCGCGGGTCGACGACGGACATCGTCGTCGACGCCCATCTTGGCCGTGCACGACGGGTGCAGCGCGGTCTCGGCGTCCTCGGCGACCCAGTCGAGGATCTCCTCGTCGGTCTCGACCGACGGGCCGGGCGAGAGCTCGCCGTCGTTGAACGGCGCGAACGCCGGCTGGTTGAGGATGTCGCGGGCGACCCGGATCGCCTCGACCCACTCCTTGCGGTCGGTCGGCGGTCGAGAGGTAGTTGAAGCGCATCGCCGGGTGCTCGCGCGGGTCGGTCGACGTGATCTTCACGCGGCCGCGGGTGTCGGCGTACATCGGGCCGACGTGCACCTGGTAGCCGTGGCCCTCGGCCGGGCGCGCGAGCCGTCGTAGCGGATCGCGATCGGCAGGAAGTGGAACATCAGGTTCGGGTAGTCGACGTCGTCGTTGCTGCGGACGAAGCCGCCGCCCTCGAAGTGGTTGGTCGCGCCGAGCCCCCGGCGGAGGAACAGCCACTCGAAGCCGATCCTCGGGCGGTTGCGCCAGCGCAGGCCGGGCGCGATCGAGACCGGCTGCTTGGAGGCGTACTGGATGTAGACCTCGAGGTGGTCCTGGAGGTTCTCGCCGACGCCGGGCAGGTCGTGCACCACGTCGACGCCGAGCGGCTCGCAGCTCGTCCGCGTTGCCGACGCCGGACAGCTGCAGCAGCTGCGGGGTGTTGATCGCGCCGCCGCACAGGATCGACCTCGCCGGCGTCGACGCTGCGCTGCGCCGGCCGCCCGCGCGGTGTACTCGACGCCGACCGCGCGCTTGCCCTCGAAGAGCACCTTGGTGACGAGGGCGAGCGTCTCGACCGTGAGGTTCGGCCGGTCCATCACCGGGTGCAGGTAGGCGCGCGCCGCGGACGAGCCGGCGGCCGCGGTGGACGTTGCGGTCGAACCGCGCGAAGCCCTCCTGGCGGTAGCCGTTGACGTCGTCGGTGAGCGGGTAGCCGGCCTGCTGCGACGGCCTCGAAGAACGCGCCGAACAGCGGGTTGGTGGCCGGGCCGCGCTCGAGCACGAGCGGGCCGTCGCCGCCGCGCCAGTCGTCGGCGCCGGCGCCGTCCGAGGACAGGTCTCCATCCGCTTGAAGTACGGCAGGCAGTGCGCGTAGTCCCAGGTCTCCATGCCCGGCTCGGCGCGCCCAGCGCTCGTAGTCCAGCGGGTTGCCGCGCTGGAAGATCATCCCGTTGATGCTGCTGGAGCCGCCGAGCACCTTGCCGCGGGCGTGGTAGACCCGGCGGCCGTTCATGTGCGGCTCGGGCTCGGTCTCGTACTTCCAGTCGTAGAGCCGGTTGCCGATCGGGATCGGCAGCGCCGCCGGCATGTGGATGAACGGGTCGATCCGGAAGTCGGAGCGGCCCGCCTCGAGCACCAGCACGCGTGGTCGCCGGGGTCGGCGCTGAGCCGGTTGGCGAGCGCGCAGCCGGCCGAGCCGCCGCCGACGATGACGTAGTCGTCAGTACCGGTCGCGTCTGCGTCACGGCCTGCCGTCTCCGCGTCACCGAACCAGTGCTGCGGCGCGGGGTCGATGTTGTGCCAGATGTGCTTGGTCTCGCGGTACTCCTCGAGCCCGGCCGGCCGAGCTCGCGGCCGATGCCGGACTGCTTGTAGCCGCCCCACTCGGCCTGCGGCGACGTACGGGTGGTAGTCGTTGATCCAGACCGTGCCCATCCGCAGCCGGGCGGCGACCCGCTGGGCCTTGCCGGCGTCCTGCGGTCCAGACCGCGCCGGCCAGGCCGTAGATGCTGTCGTTGGCGATGCGCACGGCTCGTCCTCGTCGGTGAAGGTCTCGACGGTCAGCACCGGGCCGAACGACTCGTCCTGGGCGACCGACATGCGCGCTGGTGCAGCCGTCGAGGACCGTGGGCAGGTAGTAGAAGCCGTCGGCCAGCGCCGGGTCGTCGGGCCGCGCGCCGCCGCAGCGCAGCACGGCGCCCTCGGCGATGCCCGGCGGCGACGTACGCCTCGACCTTGTCGCGGTGGGCGGCGCTGATCAGCGGGCCGGTCTCGGCCTTGTCGTCGAACGGGCCGCCGAGCCGGATCTGCTCGGCGCGCCGACCACTCGTCGACGAACTCGTCGTGGATCGACTCCTCGACCAGCAGCCGGGCGCCGGCCGAGCAGACCTGGCCGGAGTGCAGGAAGACGGCGGTGAGCGCGAAGTCGAGCGCGACTCGAGGTCGGCGTCGGCGAAGACGATGTTGGGGTTCTTGCCGCCGAGCTCGAGGGCGACCTTCTTGACCGTGCCGGCGGCGGCGGCCATCAGCCGCCGGCCGGTGTCGAGGCCGCCGGTGAACGAGACCAGGTCGACGCGGGGGTCCTCGGCCAGCGGCGCGCCGGCCTCGGCGCCGGCGCCGAGCACCAGGTTGCCGACGCCGGCGGGCAGGCCGGCCTCCGTCGAGCAGCCGCATCAGGTGGATCGCGGTGTGCGGGGTCAGCTCGCTCGGCTTGAGCACGAACGTGTTGCCGGCCGCCAGGCAGGGCGCGACCTTCCAGGAGGTCTGGAGCAGCGGGTAGTTCCACGGGCGTGATCAGCCCGCAGACGCCGACCGGCTCGTGGACGATCCGGCTGACCACGCCGGCGTTGCCGGTGTCGACGACCCGGCCGGCGTCCTCGGCGGCGATGCGGCCGTAGTAGCCGGAACACGCGAGACGACGTCGTCGACGTCGTACTCGCTCTCGACCAGCCGCTTGCCGGTGTCGAGCGACTCGGCGCGGGCGATCTCCTCCTTGTCGCGCTCGAGCAGGTCGGCGACCCGCAGCAGCAGGTCGCCGCGCTCGCGGGCCGACGTGCGCGGCCAGGGGCCGTCGTCGAAGGCGCCGTCGCGCGGCGGCGATGGCCGCCTCGGTGTCGTCGGCGGCCGGCCTCGTCGACCTCGGCCGACCAGGGTGCCGTCGGCCGGGCAGCGGATCTCGCGGCGGCCGCCCGCGCGCGCGCTGCGCCCACGTCCCGTCGACGTAGATGCTCCGGCACGATCACTCCGTCCCTCGCTCGCGTTGCGCATGGCGCAACTCATGCCTCATGGCGCAACGTATCGCTATCAGAGAACTGGTCGAGCGCCGCGCGCACGTCAAGGGTCGACGGCCCGATCAGTGACCGCAGGTCACTGTCGACCGCCAGGGTCGCGGGCTGGTCGGCCCACCGCGCTCGCCCCAGCCGAGCCGGTGGGACACCTCGGTCGGCCGCGGCCACCGAGCATAGCCTGTGGCAGCGCGCGTGCTCGAGCGGCCTCGCCCGGTCGAGCCGGAACGTCGGGCCGGAGACGCTCATCGAGGCGATCACGTCGCCGTGCGCGTTGCGGATCGGGGCGGCCACGGCGGTCAGGCCCTCCTCGAGCTCGTCGACCGCCACGGCGTAGCCCTGCTCGCGCACCTCGGCCAGCTCCTCGCGCAGCGGCGCCTTGCGTGGTGATCGTGCGCGTCGGTGTAGCGCGGCAGCGTGCCGAGCACCTCGCTCGAGCTCGTCTCGGGTCGAGCCCGCTGAGCAGCACCTTGCCGTTGCTGGTCGCGTGCAGCGGGATGTGCTGGCCGACCCAGTTGTGCGACTGCAGCGCCGACGAGCCGGCGACCTGGTCGAGGTAGAGCGCGGAGCGGCTCGGAGAGCACGGCGATGTTGACGGTCTCGCCGGTGTCGGCGGCGAGCTGGCGGCAGATCGGGCGGGCCTCCTGCACGACGTCGAGCCGGGCGGTGGTGGCGCCGGCCAGCCGCAGCAGGCCGACGCCGAGGCGGTACTTGCCGCGGTCGTCGGTCTGCTCGACCAGGCCGTGGCCTCCAGCGTGGCCACCAGCCGGAACGCCGTGGTCTTGTGGACGCCGAGCTCGGCGGCGACCTCGGTGACCCCGGCCTCGCCGGCCGGGCCAGCAGCCTCGAGGATGGTGAGCGCCCGGTCGACCGACTGGACGGCGCTCGACGGCTCGGTCTCTCGGACATGGGGCGCAGCGTAGCGCCGAGTTGCGCATCGCGCGACGCTGTCGCTGTATGCGCGCAACAGATCAGGACGTGCCGCCCTCAGCGGAAGACGACCGTGCGGTGCCGTTGAGCAGGACCCGCGACTCCGAGTGCCAGCGCACGGCGCGGGAGAGCACCTGGGCCTCGACGTCGCGGCCGGCGGCGACCAGCTGGTCCTGGTTGTAGGCGTGGTCGACGCGGATCGACGTCCTGCTCGATGATCGGGCCCTCGTCGAGGTCGCGCCGTCACGTAGTGCGCGGTCGCGCCGACCAGCTTCACGCCGCGGTCGTGGGCCTGGTGGTAGGGCTTGGCGCCCTTGAAGCTCGGCAGGAACGAGTGGTGGATGTTGATCGACCCGGCCCCCCAGTGCCGGCACAGGTCGTCGGAGAGGACCTGCATGTAGCGCGCCAGCACGACCAGGTCGACGTCGTGCTCCTCGACCAGCTCGAGCAGCTGCGGCCTCGGCCGCCGGCCTTGGTGTCGGGCGTGCACCGGGATGTGGTGGAAGTCGATGCCGTAGGCCTCGCCAGCGGCTCGGCGTCGCGGTGGTTGGAGACCACGCCGGGATCTCGATCTGCAGCGACCCGGTGGTGAGCGGAAGAGCAGGTCGTTGAGGCAGTGCAGCTGCTTGGAGACCATGATCAGCGTGCGGTACGGCGCGTGGGCCGCCCAGAGCTCGGAAGTCCATGCGCGAACCGCTCCGCGATCGGCGTGAACGCGTCGCGCAGGCCGTTCGGCGGTGGTCTCGGGCGCCGCTCGACTCGAAGTCGATCCGCATGAAGAACCGGCCGCTGTCGCGGTCGTCGAACTGCTGGCTCTCGAGGATGTTGCCGCCGTGCTCGCACGAGGAACGCCGGTGACCGCGTGCGACGATCCCGGGCCGGTCGGGGCAGTCCAGCGTGAGGACGAAGTCGCCGGCGGGTGCCCCGCCGGCGGCGAGGTCGGTCATGCCCGCTCCTGGCAGCGTCCGGGCGGTGGCGGTCAGTCGCCCAGCTCGGCGCGGCGGCGCGACGACGTACTCCTCGAGCTCCTCGCGGATCGCGTCGTCGATCGGCGGCGGCTCGTACTCGTCGAGCTTCTTCTGGTAGATCTCGGCGGCGCGCGCGGCGGTGTCCTTGCCGCCGTTGCGCATCCAGCGCTCGTAGTTCTCCGACGAGGAGAGCAGCGGCCGGTAGAAGCAGGTGCGGAACCGCTCCATGCGTGTGCATCGCGCCGAGGAAGTGGCCGCCGTGGCCGACCTCCTCGTGGGCGCCGAACGCCATCGAGTCCTCGTCGATCTCGAGCGGCGTGAACTCGTGCTGGAGCATCTGCAGGAGCTCGATGTCGATGATGAACTTCTCGTAGCCCGCGACCAGGCCGCCCTCGAGCCAGCCGGCGGAGTGCATCACCCAGTTCGCGCCGGCCAGGAACGTCGGCATCATCGTCATCAGCGCCTCGTAGCCGGCCTGCGCGTCGGGCACCTGCGACGAGGTGAGCCCGCCGCCGGTGCGGAACGGCAGCCCGAAGTGGCGCGCGATCTGGCCGGTGCAGAGCAGGCCGATGCCCGACTCCGGCGTGCCGAACGTCGGCGAGCCGGACTGCATGTCGATGTTGGAGAGGAACGAGCCGAAGACCACCGGGCAGCCGGGCCGGATCAGCTGCGAGAGCGCGATGCCCGACAGCGCCTCGGCGATCTGCTGCACCAGCGCGGCCGGGATCGTCACCGGCGACATCGCGCCCATCAGGATGAACGGCGTCAGCACGACGGCCTGGTTGGCCGCGGAGTACTCGAACTGCGCCTCCAGCATCCGGTCGTCCCAGCGCAGCGGCGAGTTGCAGTTGATCAGCGAGATCGTCGCCGGCGTCTGCTCGATCGCCTCGCGGCCGCCGAACAGGATCTCGGTCATCGCGATCGTGTCGCGCGGCGTTGACGCCGGACACCACGTTGCCCATGTAGAGCTTGTCGGTCAGCGTCTGCAGCGCGTAGACCATGTCGAGGTGGCGGCTGTCGAGCGGGGTGTCGTTGGGCTCGCTGATCGACGCCGCCGGCGGAGTCGAGCACGGCGAAGGTCTGCGCGAGCTTGGTGAAGTTGCGGAAGTCCGTCCATCGTCGCGTCGCGGCGGACGTCGCCCTCGCGCACGAACGGCGGGCCGTAGACCGCGCCGAAGGCCATCGCGTCGCCGCCGATGTGGACGGGTTCTCGGGGTTGCGGGCCTGGATGTCGAACTCGCGGCGGCGCCTTGGCCACCTGCTCGAGCACGAAGTCGGGGTCGAGGAAGACCGTCTTGCCCTCGACCTTCTGGCCGGCCTTGCGGAACAGCTCGAGGGCGCGGTCGTCCATGAACTCGACGCCGATCTCGGTCACCAGCCGGCGCCAGCCGCCGTCGAGGGTGGCCATCGCCTCCTCGGAGAGGATCTCGTAGCGCGGCATCCGGTTGCGGAACATGGCGTCCTCCTGCGGTCGGATCGCTTGACCGTGGCAGGCGGAGCCTTGACCTCATGATCGTGGAACTGCAGTCTCCTCATGATGTGGAATCAGTTCCACATCATGGAACACCAGACCGACAGGACGCAACGATGCCGGAGCCGCCGAGCGGCACCCAGGCGGTCGACCGCGCCGCCGCTGCTCGTCTCGACCGTCGTGCGCGCCGACGAGCCGCTCGGCTTCGCCGAGATCGCGGAGGCCTGCGGGCTCCCCAAGTCGACCACCTCGCGGCTGCTGGCCGCGCTCGAGCGCACCGGCTGCTCGAGCGCGACGCCGACCGGCGGCTACGTCGCCGGCCCGCTGTTCTGGCTCTACGCCGCCCGCCACGACCGCTGGGACGAGCTGGTCCGCCTGGCCCGCCCGACGCTGGAGCGGCTCGGCGAGGACACCGGCGAGACGGTCAACCTCGCGCGTGGCCCGCGGCGACCGCGTCGTCCACGTCGCCCAGGTCGACTCGCCGCTACCTGCTCGGCACGCCGCGACTGGACCGAGATCGACGTGCCCGCCGCACTGCTCCGCGCTCGGCAAGGTGCTCTCGCCTTCGGCGCCTGCCGCTGCCCGCGCGGCCCGCTCGAGCCGCCGACACCGACGCACCGTCACCGACCCGCGCGCGCTGCGCCGCGAGCTCGCGCACGGCCGCGCGCCGCGGCTGGGCCGCCACCGTCGACGAGCTCGAGGTCGGGCTCACCGGCGTCGCCGCCCCCGTCCGGGGCCGCGCACGGCGACGTGGTCGCCGCGCTCGGCGTCTCCGGCCCGACCCCGCGTCTCGACGGACCGGCTCGACGAGCTCGGCCGGCAGCTGATCGACCAGGCCGCGGCAGCTCTCCGCGCTGCTGCGCGGCAGAACCACGAACGCGACCGGAAAGGAGGGCGTCGGCATGACACCCGAGGAGATCCTCCAGGGTCTCTACGACGAGACGCTGGTCGGCAACGCCCCGCGCGTGCTCGAGCTGACCGAGGAGGGCCTCGCGCTCGGCATGGAGCCGCAGACGCTGCTCTTCGACGCGCTGATCCCGTCGCTCGAGGAGGTCGGCGCCCGCTTCGAGCGCGGCGACTTCTTCGTGCCCGAGATGCTGATCGCCGGCCGGGCGATGGCCGGCGCGATGGAGCGTCCTGCGCCCGCTGCTCGCCGAGACCGGCGTCGAGACGATCGGCAAGTTCCTGATGGGCACGGTCAAGGGCGACGTCCACGACATCGGCAAGAACCTCGTCAACATCATGCTCGAGGGCGCCGGCTTCGAGGTGATCGACCTCGGCGTCCAGGTGGCGCCGGAGAAGTTCGTCGAGGAGATCAAGGAGCACCAGCCCGACATCGTCGGCTTCTCGGCGTTCCTCACCACGACCATGCCGATGTTCAAGGCCAACATCAACGCCCTCGAGAAGGCCGGCCTGCGCGACAACGTCATCGTCATGGTCGGCGGCGCGCCGGTCACCCAGGAGTACGCCGACGCGGTCGGCGCCGACGGCTACGCCGCCGACGCCTCCGCCGACCGTCAAGCAGGCCAAGGAGCTCCTCGACGAGAAGCGCGCGCAAGGTCCCCGCATGAGCGCCGTCCGAGACGGACGCCGATGGAGACCGTCCTCCGTCGGCGCACGCAAGGAGGTCGTGATCGGCCACCGGCCGCCGCTTCTGCCTGATCGGCGAGCGGATCAACCCGACCGGCCGCCGGATCTTCCAGGAGCAGCTGCGCGCCGGCGACCTGTCCGCGATCGAGCGCGACGTCAAGGCCCAGGTCGAGGGCGGCGCCGACGTCCTCGACGTCAACATGGGCGTCCCGCTGACCGACGAGGCCGAGCTGCTGGCCAAGGCGATCCAGCTGGTCCAGAGCCTCACCGACCTGCCGATCTGCATCGACTCCTCGGTCGTCGAGGCGCTCGAGGCCGGGCTCGTCGGTCTACCAGGGCCGGGCGCTGGTCAACTCGATCACCGCCGAGGACGACCGGATGGACGCGATCCTCCCGCTGGTCAAGAAGTACGACGCCGCGATCATCGCGCTGCCCAACGACCACGACGAGATCCCGATGGAGGCCGACAAGCGGCTCGAGCTGACCCAGAAGATCATCGACGTCGCCACCGACGGAGTACGGCATCGCCGCCGGCCGACATCGTGATCGACCCGCTGGCGATGCCGATCGGCGCCGACACCGCACCTGCTGGTCACGACGCTCGAGACGATGCGGCGGATCCGCGACGAGTTCGGCGTGAACATGACCTGCGGCGCGTCCAACGTGTCCTTCGGCATGCCCGACCGGCACACGCTCGGCGCCGCGTTCCTGCCGATGGCGATGACCGCCGGCCTGACCAGCGCGATCATGGACACCCGCACGCCGCAGATCGTCGACGCGGTCAAGGCGGCCGACCTGCTGCTCGGCCACGACGAGTGGGGCATGGCCTGGATCGCCGCCCACCGCGAAGCAGGCCGCCGCAGCGGCGGCACGCCGAGCCGCGTAGCGCGTGAGCGACGACCGCGTCGGAGCCTCGCCGCGGAGTTCTCGACTGGAGTACGTCCGGCGCGAGGGCCTGCTCGCCGCCGCCCGGCGCCGAGCCCGGCCGGCGCACGACGGCACCGGCGGGTCGAGCTGACGTTCACCGTGCGCGACACTCGGGCGCCGTCGACCGAGCGCGACGGTGCGCGTGCCGCCGGGCGTCACCGTCTTCGACGCCGCGTCGCTGGAACGGCATCGCGATCGACTCGACCTGCGGCGGCCACGGCACCTGCAAGAAGTGCAAGGTGCAGGTCGAGCGCCGGCGGCTGCCGGTCACCCGGCACGACGCGCGCACCTTCACGCCCGACGAGCTCGACGAGGGCTGGCGGCTGGCCTGCCTGGTCGCAGGCGACCCGCGACCTCGCGGTCGAGGTGCCGCCGCTGACCACCCGCCCGAAGGCCGCGACCGTCGGCGTCGGCCGCCAGGTGATCCTGCGGCCCGCGGTCCAGAAGCGCTACGTCGAGCTCGACGAGCCGACGCTGTCCGACCAGCGCACCGACCTCGCGCGGCTGCTCGACGCGATCGACGACCTCGAGCCGCGCGCCGACCTGCACGTGCTGCGGCGGCTGCCGACGGTGCTGCGCCAGGCGGACTTCAAGGTCACCGCGGTGTCGTCGACGAGGCGCTGATCGACGTCGAGCCGGGCGACACCACGCGCGACGCGGCTACGCGATCGCGTTCGACCTCGGCACCACGACCGTCGTCGCGACGCTGCTCGACCTCGCGACCGGCACGCCCGTGGCGGTGGCCTCGATGCTCAACAAGCAGCAGCCGTTCGGCGGCGACGTGATCACCCGGATCAGCGCGACGATGATGGACCCCGACGCGCTCGGCCGGCTGCAGCAGGCCGCGCGCGACGACGCTCGCCGAGCTCGCCGAGAGGTCTGCGCGCGAGGCCGGCGTCGACCCGGCCCACGTCTACGAGGTCGCGCTCGCCGGCAACGCCACGATGACCGCGCTCGCGCTCGGCATCGACCCCGAGCCGCTCGGCGTCGCGCCGTTCGTGATGTCGACGGCGCAGCCGCCGACGTGCTCGCCGCGCGACCTCGGCCTGACCCTGCACCCGCGGGCGCGCGGCCGTCGCTGTTCCCGGCCCTCGGGGCCTACGTCGGCGGCGACATCGTCGCGGGCATGCTCGCCACCGGCATGGACCGCGACAAGCGCACTGCGGCTGTTCATCGACGTCGGCACCAACTGCGAGATCGTGCTCAGCGACGGCGACCGCATCCTGTCCACCGCGGCGCCGGCCGGCCCGGCGTTCGAGGGCGGCGCGATCCGCTGCGGCATGCGCGCCGCCGACGGCGCGATCGAGGTCGTCAAGCTCGACCCGGCGGCGAGGCGACGGTCGAGCTCGGGGTCATCGGCGACGTCGAGCCCGCGGGCTGTGCGGCTCCGGCCTGGTCGACGCGGTCGCCGAGCTGGTGCGGCGTCGGCCTGCTCGACGCCACCGGGCGCTTCGTCACCGACGAGGACGCCGCCGAGATCGCTGCCGGCGCTGGCCGACCGGCTCACCCGCATCGGCGAGGAGCGGGTCTTCGTGCTGCACCGCCCGGCCGACGACGCCCGCGCCGACGAGTCGTGTGCTCTCCCAGCGCGACGTGCGCGAGCTGCAGTTCGCCAAGGCCGCGATCTCGACCGGCTGGTCGCTGCTGCTCGAGGAGCTCGGCCTCGAGCCGGCGACGTCCAGCAGGTGCTGCTCGCCGGCTCGTTCGGCAGCTACCTGTCGCCCGGCGTCCGCGGTCCGGATCGGCCTGGTGCCGAAGCTGCCCGTGCTGCGGATCGTCTCGGCCGGCAACGTCGCGGGCGAGGGCGCGAAGATGGCCCTGCTGTCCCTCCGCGAGCGCGCGGGCGCGGCGACCCTGCTGGAGGAGGTGGCGTATGTCGAGCTCTCCGACCGCAGCGACTTCAACGACCGCTTCGTCGACCAGCTCGCCTTCGGTTCCTGAGGAGGCTGCGCAGCGACCGTCCGGGCGCTGACCGGAGCCGCGGATCGCCCTGGTCGCCTGCGGCGCGCTCGCCCAGCCGGCGGCGCGAGATCGCGGCCGCGCCGCGGCTGGCCGGTCGACGTCCACCCGCTGCCTCCGCTGCTGCACAACCAGCCCGAGCAGATCGCGCGCCGCAGGTCGCGGACGCTGGTCGAGCGGCTCGCCCCGTCGTACGCCCAGGTCGTGGTGGGCTACGCCGACTGCGGCACGTACGGCGCCCTCGACGACGTCTGCGCCGAGCTCGGGCGTCGCGCGGATCGCCGGGCCTGCACTGCTACGACGTGTTCGCCGGCGCGTCCGCGGATCGAGCAGTTCTTCGCCGAGCAGCCCGGCACCTACCTGCTCACCGACTTCCTGGTGCGCTCCTTCGCCCGCACCGTGGAGCGAGGAGCTCGGGCTCGACCGCTACCCCGAGCTCCGCGACGACTACTTCGGCCACTACACGCGGGTGGTCTGGCTGGCCCAGGACCCGACGCCGAGCTGCGCGCCCTCGCCGAGGACGCCGCCGCCCGGCTCGGCCTGCCGCTGACGGTCGTCGAGACCGGCGACCGCCGCCTCGAGGCCGCCCTCGAAGCGCTCCTGCCCGGGTAGTCCGAGGCCGAAGCGCCCGTGGGCGCCCAGCCGGGCTCGACCTCGGACTACCCGTCCGTGTCAGCGCCGCTCGATCAGCTCGTTGCGCCAGGCCTCGGTCTCGGCGATCTGGTTGAAGCGTGAAGACGTGCAGACCCTCGACCAGCGCTCTCGGGGCGGCCGAGCGGCGGCGCGCACTGCTCGAGGAAGCGCTCGCCGGTGAAGCCGCCGGGGGCGGCGAGGCGGGCGAAGGTGCCCTTGTGCTTGGCCAGGAACCGCGTGGACTCACCGACGCCGATCTTGGTGGCCATGGCGAGCAGCTTGGTGCGGTCGATCGGGCCGGGCATGCCGAGCAGGAGCGGCATCGTGACGCCGCGCGGGCGCAGCCGGCGTCACCCAGGTCGCGATCGACTTCGGGTCGAAGGTCAGGTTGCTGACGATGTGGGTGGCGTGCTGGCGCTTGTCCCACATCGACTGCACGGTCAGGTCGTCGCTGATGGTGGGGTGGGACTCGGGGTAGCCGGTGATCCCGACCTGGGCGAAGGGCTGCCGAGCTCGGCGAGGTCCTCGAGCAGGCAGAGCGCGTCGGGGTAGTCGCCGACCGCCTCGGCGTCGCCGCCGGGCACGAAGACCTCGGTGATGCCCTGCCGGTCAGGCGGTCGCAGATCTCGGCGAGCTCGCTGCGTCCGCACACCATCCGGGCCGCGATGTGGGGCACCGCGACGTACCCGTGGCCGCGTGAGCCGCTCGGTCAGGTCGAACGTCGCCTCCAGTCCCTTGCGCGGCGACGCGGTGACGGTGACGGTCGCGCTCGTCGGGCAGGTGCTCGAGCACCTTCTCCTCGGTGCGGCCGTCGGCAGCACCTCGTAGCGGGCGTTCTCCAGCAGCCGGACCATCGTCGTCGCGTGCGGACCTTGTTGCGTATGGTGCACTCGGTTTCGTGATAAGAAACTGGTTCGCCGATTCTAGGACGCCGCGGAACCCCCTCACAAGAGGGCGCGCGTACGCTTTCCCCATGCACTACGAGGACCTCGGCAGCGTCGACTACCGCGCAGCCTGGGAGCTCCAGCGCGAGGCGCACGCCGGCGTCGTCGACGGCGGCCCCGACACGTCCTGCTGCTCGAGCACCCGCCGGTCTTCACCGCCGGCAAGCGCACCGACCCCGGCGAGCGCCCGCCCGACCCCGGCGGCGCCGAGGTCATCGACGTCGACCGCGGCGGCAAGATCACCTTCCACGGCCCCGGCCAGCTGGTCGGCTACCCGATCGTGCGGCTCCCGGACCACGTGCTGGTCGTCGACTACGTACGCCGGGTCGAGGAGGCGCTGATCGGGGTCTGCCCGATCTCGGGGTGACCACCGCGCGCGTGCCCGGCCGCAGCGGCGTGTGGCTGCGCGCGGACGACCGCGGGCCCGCGAGCGCAAGATCGCGGCCCTCGGTATCCGGGTCAGCCGCGGCGTGACCATGCACGGCTTCGCGCTCAACTGCGACGTCGACCTCGGCTGGTACGACCGCTTCGTGCCCTGCGGGATCGCCGACGCCGGGGTCACCTCGCTGAGCGCCGAGCTGGGTCACGACGTGACCGTCGCCGAGACGATCCCCGTCGTCGACGGCACCTCGACGACCTGCTCGCCTGGGCGCCGTACGACGCCGACGCCGGACTACGACGCCGCGGCCCGAGCCGGGCGCCGCGACTGTACGCTGCTGCGTCCCGGTCCTCAATCCCCTGCCCTGACCCGCCCTGCTCCGATGCTGGCCCACTGCAGGTGACTCCCTGAGCGATCTCGTCATCGAGACGCACGGCCTGCGCAAGGAGTTCCGCTCCCGCGCGGGGGCGCCGGACGTCGCGGTCGACGGCCTCGACCTCGCGGTCCCCGCGGGCGGCGTGCACGGCTTCCTCGGCCCCAACGGCTCCGGCAAGACCACCACGATCCGGATGCTGCTCGGGCTGGCCCGCCCGAGTGACGGCGAGATGCGCTGTTCGGCGAGCCGGTGCCCGAACGGCTCCCCCCGGTGATGGGCCGGATCGGCGCGGTCGTCGAGCAGCCGAAGTTCGTGCCCTCGTTCAGCGGTCGCCGCAACCTCCCGCTCCTCGCCCGCACGCGGCGTCGCCCGCGAGCCGGGTCGACGCCGCGGTCGAGCCGGTCGGCCTCGCCGGGCGCGACCGTGACCGCTACAGCACCTACTCGCTGGGCATGAAGCAGCGGCTCGCGATCGCGGCGACGCTGCTCAAGCAGCCCGACCTGCTGATCCTCGACGAGCCGACCAACGGGCTCGACCCGGCCGGCATCCGCGACATCCGCGACACTGATCCGGGGCTCGCCGAGGCCGGGGTCACCGTGCTGCTGAGCTCGCACATCCTGGCCGAGGTCCAGCAGGTCTGCCACTCGGTCACGATCATCGGCAACGGCCGCACTGCTGCCACCGGGCGGTCGCCGAGCTGCTCGGGGAGAGCCCGGTCGCGCACCCGCGTGGGCGTCGCCGACCCGGCCGCGCGCGGCCGGGTGCTGGCAGTGGCCGGCTACACCGTGACCCGCGACGGCGACGAGCTGCTGGTCGAGGGACACGAGCGACCCCGAGGAGATCACCCGGCTGCTCGCCGGCGAGCGAGCTGTCGTGCACGAGCTCTCCGCCGAGCGGCCCGACCTGGAGACGGTCTTCCTCCAGCTCACCGACACTCCCGCCGCCCCCACCGCCGGCCCGCGAGCCCGACGGGGCGGGTGCCCGATGAACCTGCTGCGCGTGGAGCTCACCCGCTTCCGCTCCCGCCGCGCGGTCGCTGGTGCTCGCGGCCGTCGCCGTGCTGCTGAGCGGCCTGTTCGCGCTCCGGCGGCCTGGAACACGCGGCCCTTCACGGCCGACGACCTGGCCACCGCGCAGGCCCAGGCCGACATCGAGGCCAAGGCGCAGCAGGTCCAGCACGACCTCGCGCAGCTGCCGGCACGACCCGGCCGGCTATGTCGGGGCCGGCGCCACCGCCGCCGACTGCGCCGACACGGTCCTCGCCGCAGGCGTCCTGGTACCTCGACCGGTCGCCGCTCGACGTCCCCTGGTGCTTCCCGGCTACGGCGTCGGGGTGGCGATCCTGCTGGTGGCGCTGCTGGTCGTGGCCGGCACGACGTTCGCCGGCGCCGACTGGGCGTCCGGCGCGATGAGCAACCAGCTGCTGTTCGAGTCCCGGCGCCCGCGGGTCTGGGGCGCGAAGGCCCTCGCGCTCGTGATCGGCGCCCTGCTGGTGGCGGCCTCGGGCTGGCCGCGTTCTGGGTGCCGGTCGAGTGGTCGCCGCCCAGCGCGGGATCCCGGCAGCGGCGCGGTCTCCTCGGCGATTGCCTGGAGCCTGGTGCGGACCCTCGTGCTGGCGGTGCTCGGTGCCGTCCTCGGCTACGGGTTGACCATGCTGTTCCGGCACACGGTGGCGACCGTGGCGCTGCTCTTCGGGGCCAGCGTCACCGCCGAGTCCTGCTCGGGCTGCTGCCGTTCTCCGGCTCCGGCCGGATCTCCCCCAGCCACACCGTGTTCGCCTGGCTGCTCGGGCGTACGACGTACTTCGACCCCTCGATCCAATGCGCCGGCGCCGACGGCTGCGACCAGCTCCGCACCCTGCAGATGTGGCCGGCCGGCCTGCTGTTCCTCGGCGTCCTGGTGGTCGTCGGGCTGGTCTCCGTGGTCTCGTTCCAACGCCGTGACGTGCCCTGACCGATCCCCGACCGGCCTCTGAACGGGCGTCCCACGGACGTCGCCGCGATTCGGGTGATCACCCGCGCCCGCGTACAGTGGGGCGGGTGACACAGGCCCCGACAGCACGTCCGCACCCGCCCCCGAAGGCCGCAAGCTGCTGCGCCTCGAGGTCCGCAACGCCGAGACCCCGATCGAGCGCAAGCCGGCCTGGATCAAGACCCGGGCGAAGATGGGCCCGCAGTACAACGAGCTCCAGGCGCTGGTGAAGTCCGAGGGACTGCACACGGTGTGCCAGGAGGCCGGCTGCCCCAACATCTTCGAGTGCTGGGAGGACCGCGAGGCCACGTTCCTCATCGGCGGCGACCAGTGCACGCGCCGCTGCGACTTCTGCCAGATCGACACCGGCAAGCCCGAGCCGCTCGACCGCGACGAGCCGCGCCGGGTCGCCGAGTCGGTGCAGAAGATGGAGCTGCGCTACGCCACGATCACCGGCGTCGCCCGCGACGACCTGCCCGACGGCGGCGCCTGGCTCTACGCCGAGACCGTCCGGCAGATCCACGAGCTCAACCCCGGCACCGGCGTCGAGAACCTGATCCCCGACTTCAACGGCAAGCCCGACCTGCTGCGCGAGGTGTTCGAGTCGCGGCCCGAGGTGCTGGCCCACAACGTCGAGACGGTGCCGCGGATCTTCAAGCGGATCCGCCCCGCGTTCCGCTACGACCGCTCGCTCGACGTGATCACCCAGGCCCGCGACGTTCGGGCTGGTCACCAAGTCCAACCTGATCCTCGGCATGGGCGAGACCCGCGAGGAGATCAGCCAGGCGCTGCGCGACCTGCACGCCGCCGGCTGCGAGCTGATCACGATCACCCAGTACCTCCGCCCCTCGCTGCGGCACCACCCGGTGGAGCGCTGGGTCAAGCCCGAGGAGTTCGTCGAGCTGCGCGACGAGGCCGACGAGATCGGCTTCGCCGGGGTGATGAGCGGCCCGCTGGTGCGCTCGTCGTACCGCGCGGGCCGGCTCTACCAGCAGGCGATCGCCGCCCGCGACGGCCAGTCGGTCCGCCGATCTGAGAGAGTGCGCCACCATGGCGACAGGACACAGGCTCAGCGAAGGCACCAGACAGCCAAGAAGAAGACCCCGGACCCGAAGAAGCCCGGCCGGATCAAGCAGATCGCGCAGACCTACCGGATCACCAAGAAGACCGACCCCAGGATCGGGCTGATCCTGCTCGGAGTCGTTCCTGGTCGCCGGCGATCGGGTTCGGCGGTCTTGCTGCTACCTGCTGGCGCAGCGGTCCTCGTCGTACTGCATCGTCCTCGGCGTGCTGTTCGGCCTGCTCGGCGGCGCTGATCGTCTTCGGCCGGCGCGCCCAGCGCTCGGCGATACGCCCAGATCGAGGGCAAGCCCGGCGCCGCCGCGGCGGTGCTCGGCATGCTCCGCCGCGGCTGGAAGACCGAGCCCGGCATCGCGTTCAACAAGCAGCAGGACGTCGTGCACCGGCGTGGTCGGCCCGCCCGGCATCGTGCTGATCGGCGAGGGCAACCCCAACCGGCTCGCGCCGCTGCTGGCCAGCGAGCGCCGCAAGCACGAGCGGGTGCGTCGCGAGACCACGATCCCGAGATCATCGTCGGCGACGGCGAGGGCCAGGTCCCGCTGCCGCAAGCTGGTCAGGCACGTCACCAAGCTGCCGAAGACGCTCAAGCCGGCCGAGATGACCGACGTCCTCGACCGGCTCAAGGCGCTCGACGCCAACCGGTCGACCATCCCGCTGCCCAAGGGCCCGATGCCGACCTCGCATGAAGGGCTGCGCGCGCCAGACCAGCGCGGCCGCTGAGCTCCGCGTCCGAGCGACCGACGGCCTCCAGCGGCCTGTCGCGCAGCCGAGGTCGGTAGGCGTCGCACGCGTCGCGTGCCGCGGCCAGGTCGTGCAGCCCGCGCCCGTCGGGCCGGAAGACCAGCGGCGGGATCACCAGGCACGACCAGCAGCTGGCGGGCCAGCGCGCCGGGATCAGCGGCACCGGCGTGCCGTCGAGGCGCAGCACGCGCACCCGCGCCGCGAGCTGGCCGAACGAGCCGCCGGCCAGCGCGATGCCCAGCGCGGTCTCGAGCACAGAACACGCCGAGTGTGACCCAGCCCGACGCTCGGGTCGTCGCTGTAGCCGCCCGGGCCGAGCACCGCCGAGCGTCGACCAGGCGAGCACGCCGCCCAGTCGACGGCGAGCGCCACGAGCCGGCGCGCCCAGGACGCGGTGCTCGGCACGCGGGTCTGCCACGTCGCCGACGCTAGCCGACGCGCCCGCACGTCCGGCTGTCGGCACCAGCCTGTTACATGCGTGAAACAAACGCGATACGGTCAAGAAACCGGCTGCTGCCTAGGTTCGCCGTACCGCGATGCGACAGGCGCCGTGCAGCGTCCCGCACTCGACACGTTCGGTCGCCGCCGCGCGGCCAAGGAGGACGAATGTTCCAGAACAGCGAAGAGCTGCTCAAGTACGTCAAGGACGAGGGCGTCGAGATGGTCGACGTCCGCTTCTGCGACCTGCCCGGCGTCATGCAGCACTTCACGGTGCCGGTGTCGTCGTTCGACCAGTCGGTCTTCGACGACGGCCTGGGCTTCGACGGCTCCTCGATCCGTGGCTTCCAGGCCATCCACGAGTCCGACATGTCGCTGTTCCCGGACCCGACCACGGCCTACCTCGACCCGTTCCGCGTCGCCAAGACGCTGGTCGTGAACTTCTTCATCCACGACCCGATCACCGGCGAGGCCTACTCCCGCGACCCGCGCAACATCGCCCGCAAGGCGATGGCCTACCTCGCGAGCACCGGCGTCGGCGACACGGCGTACTTCGCCCCCGAGGCCGAGTTCTACGTCTTCGACAACGTGCGCTTCGAGACCAAGGCCAACGCCGGCTACTACGAGATCGACTCCGTCGGCCGGCGCCTGGAACACCGGCGACGCGTTCGAGAACGACAACCGCGGCTACAAGGTGAAGTACAAGGGCGGCTACTTCCCCGTCGCGCCGTACCGACCACTTCGGCGAGCTGCGCGACGAGATGGTCGATCGAGCTCGAGAAGTCCGGCCTCCAGGTCGAGCGGGCCCACCACGAGGTCGGCACCGCCGGCCAGGCGGAGATCAACTACCGCTTCGACGAGCTGCTCAAGGCCGCCGACGACGTGATGAAGTTCAAGTACATCATCAAGAACACCGCCTGGCGCAACGGCAAGACCGCCACCTTCATGCCCAAGCCGATCTTCGGCGACAACGGCTCGGGCATGCACGTGCACCAGTCGATCTGGAACGAGGGCGAGCCCGCTGTTCTACGACGAGACCGGCTACGGCGGCCTCTCCGACATGGCGCGCTACTACATCGGCGGCATCCTCAAGCACGCCCCGTCGCTGCTGGCCTTCACCAACCCGACGGTGAACTCCTACCACCGCCTGGTGCCCGGCTTCGAGGCCCCGATCTCGCTGGTCTACTGCCAGCGCAACCGCTCGGCCTGCGTCCGGATCCCGATCACCGGCTCCAACCCCAAGGCCAAGCGCATCGAGTTCCGCTGCCCCGACCCGTCGGCCAACCCCTACCTCGCGTTCTCCGCGCTGCTGCTGGCCGGCCTCGACGGCATCAAGAACAAGATCGAGCCGGCCGACCCGATCGACAAGGACATCTACGAGCTGCCGCCGGACGAGATGGCCGACATCGACCAGGTCCCGACCTCGCTCAACGCCGTGCTCGACTCCCTCGAGGCCGACCACGAGTTCCTCACCGTGGGCAACGTGTTCACGCCCGACCTGATCGAGACCTGGATCGACTACAAGCGCACCCAGGAGATCCTGCCCGTGCAGCTGCGCCCGCACCCGCACGAGTTCGAGCTCTACTACGACATCTAAGTCGGGGGTCTCGCTGACCTGCGGCTAGGTGCCTGAAACGGCGTCTGACCTGCGAAAACGTCTTTCAACGTCTTCCAGCGTCAGGCGCCGTTTCTCATCCTTGTGCGTACCCAGTGCACCCCACGCGAAGGCCGCACCTACTCGACCGATCCGATGGTCCCGGTGACGAGGTCGTCCTCACGCACGAGCATCCACAGGCCGTCGGCGAACTGAATCTCGAACAGGGCTCGCTCCCCGTCGGGGCGGTTCAGCTCGCTCAATCGGTTCATGGAGAAGTACGGCTGCCCGTCTCGTGCCAGTGCCTCCCCGTCACGGGTGACACGAGCGCGGAAGACCCCGATCTCGCGGGCAACAGATTCCATGGATGCATCGTGCACCCTCGGTGCGACGACCGGGGCGACGATCGGCCGTTGCTGTGGAGTACGGGCCTGGGTTCTCGGCTATGTCGCGATTCGGGCGGGCGCCAGTCTCTTGGCCCATACTTCCTCAGACCGAGAGAACTTCTTCAGGCCGGCGGTGCGTGACTGCGGCGCTGTAGCCGTCAAGCGTCGACTGAAGCAACGCGCCCAGGTCTCCGCCGTAGTTCGCCTGGGCCATCTTGCGAACGCTCGCTGCGAGCGTTCCCCCCGAGATCAGGACCACCGGGTACTGGTCGTCGATGATCTCGATCTGCGCCTGCCGAGAGAACGAACCGGTGGTCACGTAGACGCCGATCCAGCCGCGGCGGAGACGGGCGACGACGCGTGCGACCTGCTCGGGCGAGACAGCTGACGACGGGAGGATGCACTTGGCCTGACCGAGAACCACGACCGGCGTGCTGGCCGCTACCGAGCCCATGTCGATGCGACCGATGAAATCGACTCCCCCGTCGCCGGACGATCTAGACAGCCACCCTTCCTTGTACCGAGCGCCGGACTCACGGAGTACGTCAGCTGCCACCCTGGACGCGAGCAGCTCGAACGAATGCTTTCGGCCGTCGTAGAACTCGTAGAGCTCGCGCAAGACCTCCGCATCCGGGCTCCCGGGCGCGGGCTGCTGCTCCTTGCTTGTTCGAACGGTGCTGGCCAGCACTCTCCGCCGTACGCCTGGGATCGCGATCCGCCCCTGCTTGACCCAGCGCACCCAGGATTCGGGGGCATGCCGGAGTGCCTCCTCGGACGTCAGACCGGGGTCACGGCGATCATCGACCCACCTGAGGTCGATCCCGTCGACCTCGCCGCCAGACACGACAGCCAAGTCGAGGGACAGGTTCGGAAAGCTCCGGCCCGACTCTGGATCTCGTTGGACGACATGCTCGAGGCGTTCGATGATCGCCGCTCCGCAGAACTCGACGTGACCCTTCACGATGGCTCGACCGTCCCGATAGACGGTCAGGCTGCGGAACAAGAGCAGAGGCGGGGCGAGCAGCCGCTCCTCGCGCGTCGTCCCAGCGTGCAGCCGCGCCGCTTCGAGGAGTAGGCGGTTGCCCTTGGTTGCGCCGGGGAGTCCAACCGTCCCTGGCTTGTGGTCGCCGAAGTAGCGAACGTGGCCGTGATCGAGGTCGAACTCGTCATGCCACGGGTTGCTCTCGTGGCCGGCCTTCCATGGACTCGACCGGATGGCGATCAGCGCACGCCTACTGCCGTCGGGTCCAACGACCTCGGATGGAGCGTTGATGCCTGCCTCGAGCATGACCATCGGGCGTCCGAGGTCCGCAGGGCTCAGGAGCCAGTGATAGTTCAGGTAGCCGTCGTGGACCACTTCGATCTGGTTCGACCGCTTCGCATAGCGAAGTTCGTCATGGATGAAGAGGTGCCGCGGGCTTGGCTCGCCGGTGGCCGCGGGCCACACGACGTCTGCCCGCGACCGATCCACCACAACGTCCTCTCGTCAGATTCAAGATGAGGCATACAAGCTACCGAGCGCGTCGGACTCGCGGCGGCACAACGCGTCAGACACCGATACATCCACACACTCCTGCGTCTGCCGACGCCTTCGCCGCGAGCGTCGGCCATCATGGCGAGACGGCGTTCGACCCCACGGCTCCGGTGTTGGCCCTGATC
>CAWAGN010000007.1:0-214588 GCA_963781545.1 uncultured Actinomycetota bacterium | reverse complement strand
GCGCGGCCTCCGGCGACACCTTGCGCCAGACCACGTCGCGCACCACCAGCGCCGGGTCACGCTCCAGGGGGTCCCCCCAGCCGCCGCCGCCCGTGGTCCGGATCCGGATCAGCTCACCGGCCCGCACCGGCTCGGCGTCGGCCAGGGCGTCGACCTCGCGCTCGGCGGGGCCACCGGGGTCGACCGTCACCCGGAACGGCTGCCCGGCCTTGCCACCCCTGACCCCCCAGCAGGCCAGGATCGAACGGTCCGCGATCGACATGAAGTGCGCGTCCTTGAGCATCCGGATCTGCTTCTCGTAGCCGAGCCCGCCGCGGAACCGGCCGGCGCCGCCGGAGTCCACGGCGACCGACAGCGACTCGACCCGGAACGGGAAGCGGGCCTCGGTGAACTCGGTGGGCAGGTTTCGCGAGTCCGGCACGACATGGATCGTGTCCTCGCCGTCGGCGTAGTAGCGACCGCCGGAACCGCCACCGAGCACCTCGCGCATCAGGTACGGCCGGCCCTCGACGTCCTGGCCGTAGACACCCGTGTAGCGGATCGTCTCCTGGTCGGCGGGCATCCGGCCGTCGACCGCCTTCGCGAGCACGCCGGCGAGCACCCCGAGCAGCCGCAGGATCACGAACGTGCGGGCGTTCGTCGGCGCCGGGAACACCGGTGTCAACAGGGTGCCTGGCGCGGGGAAGCGCATCTCGATCAGGGGCACGACCCCCTCGTTCACGTCGAGCTCGGCCATCCGCTCCGGGCTCTCGGCGAGGTTGCGCAGGATCGGGGCCAGCCACTTCTTGAGGAAGACGCCGTCCGCGTAGTCGCCGCAGTGGTTGATCGGCCCCTTGGCCTGCGGCGAGGTGCCCTCGAAGTCGAGCACCAGCCGTTCGCCGTCGGGGTCGTCGGCGGCGGTGCGGGTCAGCGTGATCCGCTGCGTGTGCAGCATCGGCTCGTCGACGCCGTCGTGCTCGGCGTAGTCCTCCCACACCCACTCGCCGACCGGGATCTGGGAGAGGATCTCGCGCCGGTACGTCGTCGTGGTGCGGTCGATGATCGCGTCGAAGCAGGACTCGACCGTCGCCACGCCGTACCGGTCGAAGAGCTCGCCGAGCCGGCGCGCGCCCATCAGGCAGGCCGAGCACTCGGCGTCGAGGTCCGCGGCCAGCGACTCCGGCATCCGGGAGTTGCGGGTCATGATCGTCAGCGCCGCGCGGTTGGGCACGCCGGCGTCCCAGAGCCGGATCGGCGGCACCATCAGGCCCTCCTCGAAGACGCTGGTGGCGTGGCTGGGCATCGAGCCGGGTACGGCGCCGCCGATGTCGTCGTGGTGCCCGAACGCCTGGACGAACGCCACGACGCGGTCGGCCGAGAACACCGGCACGGTCACGCAGAGGTCGGGCAGGTGGCCGATCCCGCCCTCGGAGCGGTAGACGTCGTTGTGGAAGAAGACGTCGCCGGGTCGCATCTCACCGATCGGGAAGTCGCGCGCGACCGGGTGGACGAGGGCGGAGTAGGAGCGGCCGGTGAGCTTGCGCAGCAGCCGGTCGTGGATGCCGGCCCGGAAGTCGTGAGCGTCGCGGATCATCGGGCTGCGCGACGTGCGCGCGATCGCGGTCTCGACCTCCATCTCCACGCTGGCCAGGGATCCCTGCACGATCTCGACCAGCACCGGGTCGGCGCTCGCCCCGGCGTCGTCGGTGAGCGATCCGAACGGGAAGTCGGTGGGTGCGCGCCTGCTCATGCGGTCTCCTCCCTGGTCACGATGATGTTCAGGTAGTCGTCGACGACCGCCTCGAACCCCGGGTGGACCGGCACCGTCGAGCCGAACTCCTCGATCACGACCGGACCGGTCAGCCGCGCGCCGTTGCCGAGGTCGGTGCGCTGCACGATCGGGGTGTCGACGTACCCGTCGTCCGCGTCGAAGCAGACCTGGCGGTGCGGGAGGTCGGCCATCGCCCGCCAGCCCGGTGCTGGCTGTCGCCGGATCTCCGGCCGCTTGATCGGCCCGATCCCGGACACCCGCAGGTTCACCCACTCCACCTGCTGCGTGGGGTCACCGGAGAAGTCGTACCCGTAGAGCGCCCGGTGCTCGTCGTGGAACGCAGCGGCGACGCCCGCGAGCGCGGCCGCGTCGACCTCGCCCTCCGGCACCGGCACCCGCACCTCGAAGGCCTGGCCGAAGTAGCGCAGGTCGGCGGTGCGGGCGAACTGGCGTCGGTCCTCCGCGAAGCCCTCCTTCGCCAGCGCAGCATGGGCATCGGCCGTGAGTGCGTCGAGCACCGCCTGCACCTCGGCCGGCTGCGGGTCCAGGGAGACGTGGGTGCGCACGTAGTCGTTCTTGACGTCGACGGTGAGCAGCCCGAACGCCGACACGTTGCCGGGGTCCGGCGGCACCAGCACCCGCGGGATCCCGAGCACGTCCATCAGCCGGCACAGCAGCAGCGACCCGGACCCGCCGAACGTGGTCAGCGTGAAGTCGCGGACGTCGAGCCCGCGCTTGACCGTGACCTGGCGCAGCGCGTTGGCCTGGTTCCACGCGGAGATCTCGAGCACGCCGGTCGCGCACGCCTCCGGGCTGAGCCCCAGCTTGCCGGCCAGCGCCTCGACGCCCGCGCGGGCGGCGTCGACGTCGAGCGGGATCTCGCCGCCGAGCAGGTGCGGTGGGATGCGCCCGAGCACGACGTGCGCGTCGGTGATGGTGACCTCGGCGCCGCCCTTGCCGTAGCAGAGCGGGCCGGGGTCGGCGCCGGCCGACTGCGGGCCGACCTTGAGCGTGCCCTCCGGCGAGAGCCAGGCGATGGAGCCACCGCCGGCGCCCACCGTGACCACGTCGATCATCGGGATCTTGCTGGGGTAGACGCCCACCGTGCCCTCGGTCGTGAGCGTCGGCTCGCCGTCGATCACCACGCTGACGTCCGTCGACGTACCGCCGCCGTCGCTGGTGAGCACCTTGCCGAAGCCGGCCACCTTCGCGATCAGCGCGGCACCGAGCGCTCCCGCGGCCGGCCCGGAGAGCACGGTCGTGATCGGCTGGTGCACCACCTCGTCGGCGCTGAGCACGCCGCCGTTGGACTTCATCACGTAGAACGGCGGTGGGCCGTAGGCCGCGAGCCGCTCCTTGATGTTGTCGACGTACCTGCTCACGCGGGGCTTCACCGCCGCGTCGACGAGCGTGGTCATCGCGCGTTCGTACTCGCGGTACTCCCGCAGCACCTGGCTCGACAGCGACACCACCGCGTCAGGGTGCTCCTCGGCCAGCACCGCGCGCATCCGCTCCTCGTGCTCGGGGTTGGCGTAGGCGTGCAGGAAGCAGACACCGAGCGTGTCGATGCCGCGGTCGCGGAACCAGCGCGCCACCATCCGGGCACCGGCCTCGTCGAAGGGCCGTACCTCCGCGCCGGTGAAGTCGAGCCGACCCTCGACGCCCCTGACCAGGTCGCGCGGCACGATCCGGTCGGGCTTCACCCAGAAGTAGGAGTTGCCGTAGCCGTCCGGCACCGACTGCCGGGCGATCTCCAGCATCGCCTCGTAGCCGGTGTTCGTGATGAAACCGAGCTTCTCGACCTTGCCCTCGAGCAGCTGGTTGGTGGCGACCGTGGTGCCGTGCGAGACCGCGGTGATCGTCCCGCCGCCGGCGAGCTCGAGCACCTTCTCGATCCCGGCCAGGAACCCGTCGGCCGGGTTGCCCGGGGTCGACGGCGTCTTGGTGGTGACCAGCTCGCCGGTCTCCTCGTCGAAGGCGACCACGTCCGTGAACGTGCCGCCGGTGTCGATGCCGATCCGGAGTGTGCGGGCCATGTCCCCGATTCAAGCGGTACGACGGCCGCGCAGCCACGGCAGGACCTGCCGACGACCCGGCGCGCGCAGCGTCATACGTTGTGGTCGCCCGGGCGACAGGTGCGGATGACGTACGCCGGGACGTCATGCGATGTGGCGGTGCGGGTGACCGACTCGGATGACGTCGCGGGCCTGCACCCGGCTGTCGTGACCCGGCACCGGGCAGCCCGCCGCGCCGAGTGCCTCCTCGATCTGCGCGAAGAAGCTGTCCGGGTCCACTCGCAGACCGAGGAGCGGCAACCGCAGGACCGTCGCGTTGCCCAGCGCGACGGCGTTGTGGCGCAGCGCGTCGGCTACGACCTCGCGGGCCCAGGTGTGCTGGATCCCGTCGACCTCGACGACCAGCCGGTAGGCGTCCCAGACGAGGTCGAGGTAGTACGTCCCGGACCTCGTCCTGCGGACCACCTGCCGCGACGGCTCGGGAAGCCCACGCTCGCGGCAGGCACGGGCGACGTCGAGCTCACCCAGCGAGCGGACGCCACCGACGAGGTCGAGCACGATGGCATGCACGAGCGCTCGGCGCCGATCCCGCCGGATGCGCAGGACCTCGTGCGCCACCTGTTCCGACGTGGCCAGGCCCTGCTGGACGGTGGCCGTCAGCATCAGGGCCGCCTCGCGCTCGCTGCGCGCCCAGAGGGCGGCCCGGACCGCAGCGACCGCGGGCCTGGTGCGCGGGATGCCCGACGGGGAGACGTCGTCTGCCCGGAAGCGACGCGTCTGCCGGATGTTGAGCCCACGCCCGCGACGTACCCGCGCCCCCCGCGGGACAGACACCCGGATCGAGTCGGAGTCCACGTGCTCGAGGCCGGACGCCTGCAGCGCCGAGACGCCGTCGAGCATGGCGCGCGGTCCGGCCTCGTGGACCGCCGCCCACCACCGGGCGACCGTCGGGAGTGGGCCCGTGTGCAGCGCGAGGCACTGTGAGCCGACCCGGCGCCAGCGGCGCGCCCGGACCTGCGCGCGCACGAAGCCACGGGTGACCCCGAGGGCATAGAGCTGGCGACGGGAGACGACACCCGCCTGCCGCTCCCCGACGACTCGCACCTCTCCGCTCGCAGCGAAGGTCCACGGTTCGAGCTGCTCGAATCTCATCCAGCGAGGTTCGGACCTGCACGACGCCCGGGCGCCGGCGAGCGCTGCGGCTGTGGAGCCAGCCGTGAGACGGGAACCCTGTGGATGCGACCTGTACCTCGTGGGACGTCATGCGATCAGGTTGCGCGGGCAGCCGGCACGCATGACGTCCCGCGCAACGTCATGCAGCCTGGCGCCGCACGCAACCACGACGCATGACGCCGACCGGTGACCCTCAGGCGCCGGCGCGGTCGTTGTAGATGCCGGCCTCCGGCTGGCCGCTCAGGCGCTGGATCGCGGACATGACCTCGTCGGTCGCCTCGCGGCGCGCGCGGCCGGCCGGGACGCCCTCGAACCGGCCGGTGAAGTCGATCGGCTCCCCGAACCTGACGGTGACCTTGGCCAGCTTGGGATAGGTGGCGCCGACCGGCTGGAGGTCCTGCGTGCCCTGGAGCCCGACGGGTACGACGGGCACCCCGGCGGTCAGCGCGAGATGGGCCACGCCGGTACGGCCGCGGTACAGCCGGCCGTCGCGCGACCGGCTGCCCTCGGGGTAGATCCCGAAGGCCTCGCCCCGTCCGAGCACCTCGAGCGCGGTCTCCAGGCTGTTGATCGCGGCTCGGGTGTCGTCGCGGTCGACGGGCAGCATGCCGAGCCCCTCGAACCAGCCACGCTGGAGGGCGCCCTTGATGCCGGTGCCCTGGAAGTAGTCCTGCTTGGCCAGGAACGCGACGTTGCGCGGGGCGCAGACCGGGATCACCACGCTGTCGGCGAAGCTCAGGTGGTTGCTGGCCAGCAGCACGCCGCCGGTGCGCGGCACGTTGTCGCGGCCGATCACGGTCGGCCGCCAGACCGCGCGCACCAGCGGCGGCACCACGACCTGCAAGATCCGGAAGAGCATGCGGCTCATTGTCCCGGTTACCCGTGGGTCGCCGGAACCACGTCCACGGGGCAGCGCGGTGGGCGCCGGCACGTGAAGAAGGGCCCTTGCGAGTATGAGTCGCAAGGGCCCTTCAGGGTGACCGGAGATCGGTGACGTTCCGGTCGACCTACCGTCCGATCCGGTCCCGGTGGCTCCGTCACCCAGCCACCGCGTCGAGTCGCCTCGCCGTACGGACCTTCTCTTCTGGCCGATCCCGCTCTCCCGAAGGAGTGCGTAGGAGATTTCTATGCTGCCGGGGCCGGGCGGCGCAAGGGTTTTCCGGACTTTTCCCGGATCTTTTTCACTATTGCCGGTTTCTCCACAGGAATGTCATTCCCGTCCACAGCTCGGTCCACATTTCCACAGGCCGTCGGCCCAGCCTGTGGACAACCATGGCGGCAGCCCGCCGGACGAGGGTCGGCGCCGACGTCCGGGACTGGGGGACACAGGGAGACACCAGGAGACACCGGGAAACGCCGCCAGGACGTCCGGGGAAAGGCGAAGGGCCCTCGCAAGTATGAGTTGCAAGGGCCCTTCAGGTGACCGGTCCTGTGACACTTCCGGTCGATCCGACGTCCTGTCCGGTCCCAGCGGCTCCGTCACCGAGCAGCTGCGACGAGTTGCCCCGTCGTGCAGACCTTCTTCTCTGTCCGATCCCGCACCCCCGAAGGAGTGCGTAAGAGATTTGTATGCCCTGGAGGACGGCGAGGGCAAGAGTTTTCGGCAATCTTTCCCCGAAACTTTTTGCGTTCGGCGTGTCGTCCACAGAACGCACCCCGATGTCCACAGGAATACCCACAGGCGTGGCTCATCGGTGGATATTCCTGTGGATTCATACCGCCGGTCGGTCGCGGAGCCCGGCCGCCGCCTCGAACGCCGCGGCCACCTGGAGGAGTCGCCGCTCGCTGCCGTGCGGGCCGACCAGCTGGAGACCGACCGGCAGTCCGTCCTCGGTGGTGCCGGCGGGCACCGAGATCGCGGGGCAGCCGGTGACCGTGATCAGGTACGCCGACCGCATCCAGTCCAGGTAGGTCTCCATCGCCCTGCCGTTGATCGCGGCCGGGTACTCCTGGTCGACCGGGAACGGTGGCACCTGCGAGACGGGCAGCGCGAGCACGTCGTACGTCGTGAAGAAGGCGCGCATCGTCTCCGCCAGCGCGGTGCGCTGGGCGTAGGCGCGGGCGACGTCCGCGCCGGTCAGCGACTCCCCCGCCCGGATGTTGTCGGCCAGCGACGCCTTGAACGCGTCGGGGTGCTCGGCGAGCAGGTCACCGAACGCCGCCTGGAACAACCAGGCCCGCAGCGTGCGGAACGTGTCCTCGCCCAGCGACAGGTCCGGCCAGGCCGGCTCCACCGAGGCGCCGGCCTGGCTCAGGACCGGACCGGACGCCTCCACCACGGCCGCCACCTGGTCGTCCACGTCGAACGCGCCCCCGAGGTCGACCGAGAGCGCCACCCGGATCCCGAGCATCGAGGCCTGCACCGGTCCGGCGAAGGCGTGCCCCGGCTCCTGCAGCGCCGTCGGGACGCGCGGGTCGGGCCCGGCGATGACCGAGAGCAGCAGGGTCAGGTCGTCGACCGTGCGCGCGAGCGGACCGCTGGTGGCGGTGGTCTCCCACAGGTTGGTGGTCGGCCAGCCGGGCACCCGCCCGAGCGACGGCCGCAGCCCGACCACACCGCAGAACGACGCCGGGTTGCGCAACGAGCCGCCCATGTCGGAGCCGTCGGCGAGCGGCACCATCCCCGCGGCCAGCGCGCACGCCGCGCCGCCACTGGACCCTCCCGCCGACCGCGTCGGGTCGACCGGGTTGCGCGTGGTGCCGAAGACCGTGTTGAACGTGTGCGAGCCGGCCGCGAACTCCGGCACGTTCGTCTTCCCCAGGGGTACGGCGCCCGCCGCCCGGATGCGTTCGACGACCAGGTCGTCGGCGTCGGGCACGTGGTCGGCGAACAGCGGCGAGCCGTAGGTGGTGCGCCAGCCCGCGACGTCGTGCGTGTCCTTGAACGCGAACGGCAGCCCGTGCAGCGGCCCGCGACGCTCCAGGGGCACCCGGTCGGCGGCCTCGGCGCCCGCACGGGCGCGCTCCTCGTCGAGCGAGACGATCGCGTTGAGCTCGGGGTTGCGCTCCGCGATGCGAGCCAGGTGCAGGTCCATCAGCTCGACGGCCGAGATCGTGCGGTCGGCGACCGCCGCGGCCATCGACCGGGCCGAGGACGCGACGGTGAGCTCGGTCATCGCGCGCTCACCTCCGGGCTGACAGCCGGCCGGCGAGAACGCCGAGCAGCACCAGGCCGGCGCCGACCGCGACACCCTTGAGGAACGACCGCTCGTCCGTCCCGCCGCCGGCGGCCGGCGGCGCGGTGAAGACCTTCGCCCCCGACTCGACCGACGGGCCGGTGGCTGCGGCAGGAGCGTCCGGGGGCTGCGTGATCGCGCGCTCGACGTTGCCGAAGAACTCTCCGGCCATCCGCTTCGAGACGCTGGTCAGCATCCGCTGGCCGACGCCGCCGATCATGCCGCCGACCACCGCGTCGGCCTCGTAGTGCAGCAGGGTCGTGCCGTCGCCGTTGTCGCCGAAGCTCACCGCGACGGTGGCGCCGATCGTGCCGGGGCCGCCCGCGCCCTGGACCTTCATGGTCAGCGACGCCGGCTCGTGGAGGTCCGAGAGCGTGCAAGTGCCGTCGTAGGTGCCCTTGATCGCCGCCACCCCGGCCGAGACGGTCATCGCGTAGGCGTGCTCGCCGGTCTCCTCGAGCCTTTCGCAGCCGGGGATCGTGCCCACCAGCACGGACGGGTCGAGAAGCGCGTCCCAGACCTCCTGGACGGGCGCGGCGACGGTGTTCTGGCCGCTGATCTTCATCGGGACTCCTTCTGCAGGCGCAGGGTGAACAGGTCGCTCGGGCTGATCGGCATCGCGGTGATCGGGAGGCCCTCGGCGTCCTCGATGGCGGACGCGAACAGCGCCGCCGACGGGATCACGCCGGCCTCCCCCGCGCCCTTGATGCCGAGCGGGTTGAGGGGCGACGGGGTCTCGAGGTGGTCGATCTCGATGCTGGTCGGGACCTCCGTGACGTAGGGCATCAGGAAGTCCATGAAGGAGGCGTTCTGGAGCTGGCCGTGCTCGTCGTAGGCCATCCGCTCGTAGAGCGCACCGCCGACCCCCTGCGCGACGCCACCATGGATCTGGCCCTCGACGATCATCGGGTTGATCAGGTGTCCGCAGTCGTGCACGACGGCGTACTTGAGGATCGTGATCTCCGCGGTCGACGGATCGGTCTCGACGATCACCGCGTGCATGCCGCTGGCGAACGTCGACCGCTCGGGGGAGTAGAAGTCGGTGCCCTCCAGCCCCGGCTGCTCCCCCTCGGCGACCGGCGCCTTGCCGGGGTCGCCGACCGCGAACTGGGTCGCCGACTTCGACGCCTCGTCGAAGGCGTAGCGCAGCGGGTTGGAGAGCACAGCCACCGTGCCCAGGCTGATCTCCGCGCCGGGCGCGCCCTTCACCGACACGACGCCGTCGACGATCTCGAGGTCCTCGACCTCGGCCTCGAGTGCCTCGGCCGCGATCCGGAGCGCCTTCTCGCGGGTGCGCAGCGCCGCCTTGTGGATCGCCGACCCGCTCATCACCGCGGCCCGGGAGGCGAAGGTGCCCACGGCGTACGGCATCCGGCGGGTGTCGCCGGTGACCACCTCGACGTCCTCGAACCGCACCCCGAGCACGTCGGCGACGAGCTGCGCGAACACCGTCTGGTGGCCCTGCCCCTGGCTGGTCAGGCCGGTCGCGACCTTGACCTTGCCGGACGTCTCGACGTGCACGTGGGCGCCCTCGTAGGGCCCGACCCCGGTGCCCTCGACGTAGCAGGCGATGCCGATCCCGACCCGCCGCCCCTCGGCCGCCTTCTCGGCGCGCAGCTGCTCGAACTCGTCCCAGCCGACCAGCGCCTTCAGCTTCGCCAGCGACGCCGGGTAGTCGCCGGAGTCGTAGATCAGCGGCCGGCCGTCCTGGAAGACCAGGCCGTGGTCGTAGGGGAACTCGTCGGGCTGGATGAAGTTCGTCGCCCGGACCTCGGTGCGGTCCTTGCCGAGGAAGGCCGCGATCGCGTCCATCGTGCGCTCCATCGCGTAGACACCCTGCGGCCGGCCGGCGCCACGGTAGGGCGTGACCATCACGGTGTTCGTGTAGAGGCTGTCGAAGACGACGGAGTAGTTCTGCGGCTTGTACGGCCCGAGCAGCTGGGTCGAGGTGATGATCGGCACGATCAGCCCGTACGGCGTGTAGGCGCCGTGGTCGTGCCAGAACCGCACGCTGAGCCCGAGCAGCCGGCCGTCGTCGTCGAAGCCGACCTCGACGTGGTGCTGCTGGCCGCGCTCGTGGGCGCTGGAGACGAAGTGCTCGCGCCGGTCCTCCACGAACTTCACCGGCCGGCCGAGCGCACGCGCCGCCAGGGGCACCAGCAGCTCCTCGGGCCAGGGGTGGTTGATCTTCACCCCGAAGCCGCCGCCGACGTCCGGGGTGATCACGTCGACCGTGCGCAGGTCGAGCCCGAGCTTGGCGGCGACGGCCGCGCGCACCCCGGTCGCGGTCTGGGTCGAGGTCCAGACCTGCAGCCGGCCCTGGTCGGGGTCCCAGCGGGCCACGGTGCCCCTGCCCTCCATCGGCTGGCAGGCGCTGCGCTCGATGTCGAGGTCGAGGGAGAGCCGGTGCGGCGCCGCCTCGATCGCGGCCGCCGCGTCACCCACGTGCTGCTCCATGTGGGCCCCGACGTTGCCGGGCACGTCGTCGTGGACGAGGTGGGCCGCCTCGCGGGCTGCGGGGATGCCGACGACCGGTTGCAGCACGTCGTACGTCACCCGGATCCGGTCGAGCGCGTCCTCGGCCACGTAGCGGTCGACCGCGACCACGAACGCGATCGCCTCGCCGACGTGGTTCACCTCGTCCTTCGCCAGGGCGTACTGCGTGCGGCCGTGGGTCAGCGTCGGGTGCGGGATCAGGAGCGGCAGCGGCTCCGCCATCGGACCCTCGAGGTCGTCGTAGGTGTAGACCGCGACCACGCCCTCGACGTCGAGCACGGCGTCGACGTCGATGCCCGTGATCCGGGCGTGCGCGTGCGGGCTGCGGAGCACGGCGGCGTGCAGGGCGTCCTGCGCGAGGTCGTCGAGGTAGCGGCCGGCGCCGCGCAGCAGCCGGTCGTCCTCGACCCGGGGCACCTTGGTCCCGAACAGCTTGGTGGTCATGGCTCGCGCCTCAGCTCGGCCGCACGGCCGACCGCCTTCACGATGTTCTGGTAGCCCGTGCAGCGGCACAGGTTGCCGGCGATCATGTCGCGTGCCTCGTCCTCCGTCGGATCGGGGTTGTCCTCGAGACCGGCGGTGATCGTGGTCAGGAAGCCGGGTGTGCAGAACCCGCACTGGAGCGCGTGGCAGTCCTTGAACGCCTGCTGCACCGGGCCGAGCGTGCCGTCGGCGTTGGTCAGGCCCTCGACGGTGGTGATCCGGCAGTCCACCGCGGACACCGCGAGCATCAGGCACGACCGCATCGGCTGGCCGTCGACCAGGACGGTGCACGCCCCGCAGACGCCGTGCTCGCAGCCGACGTGGGTGCCGGTCAGGCCGAGGTCGTGGCGCAGCGCGTCGGAGAGGAGCCGGCGGGCCGGGACACGCACGTCGTACGTCGCCCCGTTGACGTGGAGCCTCACCTCGAAGAGCTCCTCGCCGCTGGTCGGCTGGCTCATGCTCTCCCCCGTGCGTCGTCGTACGCCTGCCGGAGCACGCGCGCGGTGAGCACCCGCACCAGCTGCGCCCGGTAGGCCCCGGTGGCGTGGATGTCCCCCTGCGGTTCGAGCTGAGTGACCGCCGTCTCCCCTGCTCTGCCGAGGGATGCGTCGTCGACACCACCGTCGAGGACGCCGGTGAGGTCGACCACGGTCGGCACGTCGGCGACGGACAGGTAGCCCGCCCGCGCGGACGTGACCCGTTCACCGTCGACCGTCACCAGGGCGGCAACTCCGACCAGCGCGTAGTCGCCGTGCCGCCGGGCGATCTCGTCGAAGGCGACCCCGGCTCCGGGCGCGAGCGCGGGGAAGAACGCCTCGACCGCGATCTCGCCCGGCCCGAGCGTGGACTCCATCGGCCCGGCGAACAGGTCGTCGGCCGCGATCGTGCGCCGGCCCTCGGGTCCCACCACGTCGAGGGAGCCCTCCAGCAGCCGGAGCACGACCGGCATCTCGGCGGCCGCGTCCGCGTGGGCGAGCGAGCCGACGGTGGTGCCGCGGTTGCGGATGGTGGCGTGGGCGACCCGCGACAGGGCCATCGCCAGCAGCGGCTGCACCCGGCGCGCATCCTCGTCGGCGAGCACCGCGGAGTGCCGGGCCAGGGCACCGACCCTGACCCCGGCGTCGTCGGAGGTGACGTGGTCGAGGCCGGGCAGGGCGTTGATGTCGACCAGCATCGAGGGTGCCGCGAGCCGCATGGAGAGCAGCGGGACCAGGCTCTGACCACCGGCCAGCACCTTCGCGTCCGACCCGGAGGAGACGGCGTCCGCGAGCAGCCCGACGGCGTCGTCGAGCGTCTCCGGGCGGGCGAACGCGAAGGGTGCCGGCTTCACCGGTCGATTCTCACAGGTCGGGTCACATGACCTTCGTGGCCTCGCCGGCGCCGAGCTCCTCGCGGCGGCCCTTGACCAGGTGGAAGTAGGCGATCACCAGGATCGTGCCCAGCGCGATGCCGCTCAGGGAGAAGTCGTCGGTGATCTGGAGCGTCACGCCGCCGATGCCGGCGATCAGGCCAGCCGCGAGTCCGACCAGGTTGACCGGGTTGCCGAAGTCGACCCGGTTCTCCACCCAGATCTTCGCGCCGACCAGGCCGATCATCCCGTAGAGCACCACCGTGATCCCACCGAGGACACCGCCGGGGGTCGCGCTCACGATCGCTCCGAACTTCGGGCACAGCCCGAGCAGGATCGCGACCGCGGCGGCGACGTAGTAGGCCGCCGTCGAGTAGACCCGGGTCGCACCCATGACCCCGATGTTCTCGGCGTACGTCGTGGTCGGCGAGCCACCGAAGAGGCTGGCGAACGCCGTCGCGGCGCCGTCGGCGCCGATCGCGCGGCCCATGTAGGGATCCAGGTCCTCGCCCGTCATCTCGGCGACGGCCTTGACGTGGCCGGTGTTCTCCGCGATCAGGGCGATCACGCCGGGCAGGACGAGCAGGATGAACGTCAGCGAGAGGCTGGGCCCGTGGACCACCGAGACGCCGTCGGCGAGCTTGCCGGAGGGGAAGCCGATCCAGTCCGCGGCCTTGACCCCGGCCCAGCTGACCCGGTCGTGGTCGACCTGCTTGGTGAGGTCGGCGCCGGTGATCGAGTGGATCGAGCCGAACAGCACATCGGCGACCCAGGAGAGCAGGTAGCCGAAGATCAGCGCCAGGAACACCGCGATCCGGGACCAGAAGCCCGGCAGCAGCACCGCGGCCACCACCAGGAACGTGCAGGTGAGCAGCGCGATCCACTGGTCCTGCGGCCAGTAGATGCCGGCCACGACCGGCGCCAGGTTGAACCCGATCAGCATCACGACCGCACCGGTGACCGCCGGCGGCAGGATCGCATGGATCAGCCGCGCCCCGGCGAAGTGCACGAGGACGCCGACGAGGGCCAGGACGACACCGGCGACCATGATCGCGCCGGTGACGTCGGCCGAGTCGCCGCCCTGGGTGCGGATCGCGGCGACACTGGCCACGAAGGAGGCACTGGTGCCCAGGTAGCTGGGCACCCGGTTGGCCACGACCAGCAGGAACAGGATCGTGCAGATGCCCGAGAACATGATCGCGAGGTTGGGGTCGAGCCCCATCACCAGCGGGAACACGAAGGTGGCGCCGAACATGGCGACCACGTGCTGGGCACCGAGGCCCACCGTGCGGCCCCAGCTGAGCCGCTCCATCGGGCCGACGGCCTCGCCGGGCGGCGGCGTCTTGCCGTCGTGCACGACCGTCCAGTTGAACATCGACATGTTGCCTCCTCGTTCGCACACACCGGTCCCCCGAGAAGGCCGAACCTAGTGGGGTCCATGAGACACCCACACGGGCGACAGATGCCGAAGGAACGCCGATCGCCCTAGCAAGGGTTGTGGGCGCGCCGTACCGGGTAGGGGCAGAGGCATGAACGGAACAGTCGCCACCGCCACCATCGACATCGCAGCCCCCGCCGAGCAGGTCTGGGCCGCTCTCACGGAGCCGGACCAGATCGCGGCCTACATGTTCGGGTCACAGGTCGAGACCGACTGGCAGGTCGGCAGCCCGATCACGTGGAACGGCGAGTGGGAGGGCAAGCCCTACCAGGACAAGGGCGAGGTGGTCGGGTACGACGAGCCGACCCGCCTCTCGGTCACCCACTTCAGCCCGCTCACCGGTCAGGACGACGTGCCGGAGAACTACCACACCCTGGTCTACGAGCTCTCCGAGAACGACGGCACCACCTCCGTCTCGCTCAGCCAGGACAACAACGCCAGCGAGGAGGAGGCGGAGCACTCGCGCGCCAACTGGCAGATGGTGCTCGAGGGTCTGAAGAAGCAGGTCGAGGGCGCCTGACCCCCCACGCGGGGCAGTTGACGCCTCAACGGTCCCGGCGCACGATGGATCCACCGTGAGGTCTGCGGTGCCCCGGGGGGAGCCGCGGGCCGCGACCCCGGAAGGTGTACGCCCATGACCCGCCCCCCGCTCTCCCTCGCCGCAGTGCTGCTCACGCTGTGCCTCCTGCCCGCAGCGGCGGCCCCCGCCGTCGCCGGGCACTCCCGCCATCACGACCAGGGCCTCGACCGCATCGACCTGCCTGCCGACTGGAACCCCGAAGGGGTGACCACCGACAAGAAGAGCGTGTTCTCCGGCTCGCTCGCGACCGGCTCGATCCTCGAGGCCGACCCGAGGACGGGTGAGACGACGGTGCTCCCGGACAGCGCCACCGGCAAGCCTGCGGTCGGCCTCGACTACGACCGGCGTCGCGGCGTGATCTGGGTGGCAGGCGGTCCCTCCGGTGAGGTCCGCGCCCAGGACGCGAGGTCGGGCAAGCTGCTCGCCACCTACACGACTCCGCCGGTCGCGACCGGCCGCTTCATCAACGACCTGGTCGTCACGAAAAAGGCCGTCTACGCCACGGACTCCTTCAACCAGGAGCTCGTCGTCGTCGCGCTCCCGCGTCGCCACGGCCACCGCCTCCCCGCGTCGGGCCCGGCGCAGCTCCTCCCCCTGACCGGTGACATCAGCTTCGTTGCCGGCGAGTTCAACGCCAACGGGATCGTGAAGGTCCGCCACCACGGCCTGGTGCTGGGCCAGTCGAACGCCGGCCTGCTGTTCCGGGTCGACAAGCACACGGGCGAGGCGACCACGATCGAAGGCGTCTCGGTTCCGGGCGCGGACGGCATCGAGCCCGACCACCGCACGCTGTACGTCACCGGCAACGGCGTGGTCACCGTGGTGAAGCTGGCTCGTGACGCGCTCAGCGGCAAGGTCGTCAACACCCTGACCAGCCCGCTCCTCGACGTCCCGGCCACGTCCGCGTTGGTGCACCACTCGCTGTGGGTGGCCAACGCCCGCTTCGGCGTGCCCAACCCGGCGGGCGAGTTCTGGCTGACCCGGATCCCCGTCGGGGACCACGACTGAGCCCCGCCCGGCGGTCGGAGATCACCGGCGTCAACCGGTGATCTCCAGCACCCGCAGCGCGACGGCGACGTCGAGCCGCAGGTGCGGGTCGCTGCCGACCGGGCCGAGCAGCCGCTCGAGCTTGCTCACGCGGTAGCGCATCGTGTTGTAGTGGAAGAACTGGGTGCGAGCGGCCTCCGCGACGTTGAAGTTCGTGTCCAGCAGCACCTGCAGCGTCTCGCGCAGGGCTGCCGCCTCCTGGCTGGTGCCGGCCAGGTCGCCGAGCACGTCGTGCGCGAACGCACGGAGCTCGGCGGTGTCGGGAACCAGTGCGATCAGCCGGTGCAGCCCGAGCTGGTCGAACCAGGTCGTCGAGCCGCCGCCGTGGATCCGGCGTCCCACCTCGAGTGCCCGGCGGGCCTGGGCGTAGGCCTCGGGCAGCTCACCGAGCTCGGTGACGACCCGGCTGACGCCGACCGAGAACACCCGCCGTCCACCGCCCTTGTCACCGGTCACGCCGTGCACCGCGCGTCGTACGACGGGCTCGTGGTCCTCGGAGGCGACCGGCAGCAGCGTGACCACCTCGGAGGAGAAGTCGACGCTCGGGGCGGCAGCGTCGATACCGGCGGTGACAGCGCGCCACGCGGACGAGAAGCGCTCCTGCCACTGCCGGTGCTGGAGCTGGGAGACGGGCTCCTCGTCGGGTGCCGGCGGGTCGATCTCGGCGGCCACCACGACCAGCGGTCGGAGCAGGTCCCACCCGAAGCCGGCCGCGTGCTCGACGACGTAGGCGTGCTCGCCGGCGCGGCCGAGAAAGACGTCACGCAGGAAGTCGCCGCGGTACTTGCTCTCGACCGCGGTCACCGCCTCCTCGCGCGTGATCAGCAGGGCGGCGACCGCGGAGGCACGCTCCATCGCCCGCACGTCGTCGACGGTGACGGGCACGTCCACGCGCACGCAGACCAGCCGGGCCAGGTCGCTGCCGCCCGCGACCACCCGCAGCATCCGGGCCTGGCCGGGCCCGACCGGAGCGCCGTCGGGTCCCACCTGCTCGGTGCGGAACCGGCCCGTGGGGTCGAGCAGGCCGGCGCCCAGAAGGGCGGCCCGGGTGGCGCCGGTCAGCGCCGAGGCCCGCTCCCGGCCGTCGCTGGTGGTGACCAGGACGCCGACCCCCAGCGCGCGGGCGAGCTCCTCGGCGATCATGCTGAGGTCGCCGCCCTCGAGCACGATCTGGGTGAGCCCGATGTGCAGCGCGTCGACGCGCTCGAGCGTGGCGCGCGGCACCGCCTTCTCGGCTGTCAACTCCTGCACCTGCTCATGCGCATCGTTGGCAGATCCTCACATCGCACACCGTATCGCCGGGCCAGTAGCGTCGGGCAGCATGACGGTCCTGGGCACCCGCGCGGCCGTGCGAGCGGCCGTGCGAGCCGCCGCCGGCCCCCGCGTCGCCGGTCTGCTCGGCGGCCCCGTGCGTGAGGTGCCCGTCGTGCACCGCGGTCGCGACGCCGTGTACGTCGACCTCGACGGGTGGTGCCTCGGGGTCGTGTCCGGCCCCGCGACCCGGGTGCCGTGCGCGCTCGCGGTGGCGCCGTCCATGGCCCTGGACGGCGTCACCGTGACCTCGGTCGGCGACGGTGCGGTCCACCTGGGCGGCGCGGGGGTGGTGCGGGTCGGCCGGCTGGTCGACACAACTGTCCCGAAACTGCACGCTCCCGGCCCCGAGCACGTGCAGTTTCTCAACAAGTGCGTAGAAACCGCGGTCACCGAGCTGGGCTCCCTCGTGCACCACGTGGCGAGCTCACCGGAGCGGCTGATCGGCCGCGGCAGCGGGCTGACCCCGCTCGGTGACGACGTCCTGGCCGGCTGGGCGGCGACGTCGTACGCCCTGGGCGCGCCGGTCACCCTCCCCGACGCCCGCGGCCGCACCACGCTGCTCTCCGCGACCCTGCTCGACTGCGCCCAGCGCGGCGAGGTGCTGCCGGAGTTCCGCGCCCTCGTCGTCGCCCTGCACCGCCCGGACGACACCGACGCGCTCAACACGGCGGCCGTCACCCTGGCCGCCGTCGGGCACACGTCCGGCGCCGGGCTGCTGCTCGGCGCCGCCCTGCGACTGGAAGCCGCATGACCAGCACCCCGTCCAGCACCCCGACCAGCACCCCGTCAGCCAACCGACCGGCGAGCCGACCAGCCACGTGGAGCTCCGCCCCGGCGCGTACGCCGACTCGGTGACGCTGCTCCAGGTCAGCCGCACCGTGCAGGGTGTCGACGGCGTCGCGACCGCCCAGGTCGCGATGGCCACGCCGCTCAACCTCGAGGTGCTCGAGCAGATGGGCTTCACCGTCCCGCCCTCCACCGCCAACGACATGGTGGTCGCGGTCCGGCTGGTCGACGAGGGTGCACTCGACGCGGCGCTGGCTGCGGTCGACGACGCCCTCTCCCGTACGACGCGCCGCGACGACGGCGGGGCCACCCGGGAGCCCCACCGCACCACCGGAGCCGCGCTCCGCGACGCCGGCCCCGACGCGCTGGTGCTGGTCTCGGTCCCGGGTGCCAGCGCGACCGTCGAGGCGATGGACGCGCTCGACGCCGGCCACGACGTGATGCTGTTCAGCGACAACGTTCCCGTCGACCAGGAGGTCGCGCTCAAGCGGGCGGCGGCCGACCGGGGCCTGCTGGTGATGGGACCCGACTGCGGCACCGCCGTCGTCGACGGCCTCGGGCTGGGCTTCGCCAACGCGACCCGGCCCGGTCCCGTCGGCATCGTGGCCGCGTCCGGCACCGGCTGCCAGCAGCTCCTCGCGCTGCTCGACCACGCCGGGGTCGGCGTCTCGCAGGCGCTCGGCGTGGGCGGTCGCGACCTCTCCTCCGACGTGGCCGGCCGGTCCACCCGCGAGGCGCTCCGGCGACTCGACGCCGACCCGGCCGTCGAGCTGGTGGTGCTGGTCTCCAAGCCGCCGGCCGACGACGTCGGAACCGAGATCCGCGGCTACGCCGAGTCCCTGGGGACCCCGGTCGAGATCGCGTTGCTCGGGGCCGGGCAGCCCGACCTGACCGCCGCGGCCGAGCGGGTGCTCGAGCGACTGGGGCGCGTCGTACCCGAGTGGCCGGTCAGCGGCGCCTCGGCACCCAGCACCCGCGGCGACCTGCTCCGGGGCCTGTTCGTCGGCGGCACTCTCTGCCACGAGTCCGCCCTGATCGCCGGCGGCGAGCACCCGATGGTCGACTTCGGCGCCGACGAGCTCACCCAGGGCCGGGCGCACCCGATGATCGACCCCACGATCCGGCTCGAGCACCTCGCCGGCGTCGCCGACGACCCCCGCACCGGCGTCGTGCTCCTCGACGTGGTGCTCGGCCACGGCGCCGAGCCCGACCCCGCCACCGCGCTCACCGGGGTGATCCGCGACGTCGTCGGCGCGGGGGTGCCGGTCCTCGTCTCCTGCGTCGGTACGACGGGCGACCCGCAGGACCTCGTAGCGCAGCGGGCGGCCCTGGCCGACGCGGGCGCCGAGGTCCACCTGTCCAACGCCCGCGCCACGCGTCGCGCCCTCGAGCTGCTCGGAGGTGCGTCGTGACCCGGATCGTCAGCGTGGGAGCCGACCTGTTCGCCGAGGCGATCGAGGACCAGGCGGCGCAGGTCGACCGGGTGACCTGGCGTCCCCCGATGGACGGCACCGAGGCCGACCTGGTGACGGTCGCCACGGACCCGCTCCGCGCCGACGCGAACGCCCGCGCCCTCGCCGCCGTGCTCGGGGTGCAGGCGATGCTGGTCGACGTCCGTCCCGCCTCCGAGGTGCTCGGCCTCGAGCCCGGCCAGTTCCTCCACGCCGGTCCCCCGATCGGCTGGGCCACCGCGTCCGGGCCGCTCCGCGGGGCGCTGATGGGGGCCGCCGCGCTCGAGGGCCTGGTCGACGACCCGGAGCAGGCGGCCGACCGCTTCGCCGCCGGCGAGTGGACCCTCGAGCCGTGCCACCACCACCACACGGTCGGCCCGATGGCGGGCGTGGTGTCGCCGAGCATGTGGATGTTCGTGCTCGAGGACCCGGCGAGCGGGCGCCGTACCCACTGCTCCCTCAACGAGGGACTGGGCAAGGTGCTCCGCTACGGCGCCTACGGGCCCGAGGTTCTCACCCGGCTGCGCTGGATGTCGGCGGTGCTGGGACCGCTGCTGCAGAAGGCCGTCGCGGGCGCCGGGCCGGTCGACGTCACCGGCATCCTCACCCAGATGCTGCAGATGGGCGACGAGGCCCACAACCGCAACCGGGCCGGCACCCTGATGCTGCTGCGCGACCTCTCCCCCGCCCTGGTCGACTCCGGCGCCGACCCGGCCGACGTCGCCGAGGTGCTGCGCTTCGTCGGCGGCAACGACCACTTCTTCCTCAACCTGGCGATGCCGGCGTGCAAGCTCGCGCTCGACGCGGCGCGCGGCATCGAGGGCTCCACGATGGTGGTCGCGATGGCCCGCAACGGCACCGAGTTCGGGATCCAGGTCGCGGGCACCGGAGACACCTGGTTCACCGGACCGGCGCAGGTCGCCGACGGGCTGTTCCTCGGCGACTACGGCCCCGACGACGCCAACCCCGACATCGGGGACTCCGCGATCACCGAGACCGCGGGCATCGGTGGGTTCGCGATGGCGACCGCACCGGCGATCGTGCGGCTGGTCGGCGGCACCGTCCCCGACGCCCTCGCCACCAGCCGGCGGATGCACGAGATCACGCTCGGGGAGAACCCGCGCTGGACGATCCCGGTGCTGGAGTTCCGGGGCACCGCGACCGGGATCGACGTGACCCGGGTCTGCCGCACCGGCATCCTGCCGCAGATCAACACCGGCATGGCGGGGGCGAAGGCTGGCGTCGGACAGGTCGGCGCCGGGTTGGTGACGCCGCCCGCCGAGATCTTCCCGCAGGCGCTCGCTGCGCTCGCAGGGCGGACGCGGGCGCGGGCGGTCTGAGGTCGACTGCCAGAATCGGGACATGGCCACCACCCAGCTCGGCGACACGACCGTCCACACCTCCGGTGAGCTCCCTGCCGTCGGCAGCACCGCTCCCGGCTTCACCCTGACCGACGGCGACTTCGCCGACGTCACGCGCACGTCGGGCACCCGCACGGTGCTCAACGTCTTCCCGAGCATCGCCACCGGCGTCTGCCAGGCCAGCGTGCGTCGGTTCAACGAGCTCGCCGCCGGACTCGACGACACCGACGTCGTGTGCGTCTCCAACGACCTCCCGTTCGCGCTGAGCAGCTTCTGCGGGGCCGAGGGCATCGACGGCGTGGTCGTCGGCTCGGCGTTCCGCTCGGACTTCGGCGCCGACTACGGGCTGACCATGGTCGACGGCGCCTGGCGCGGCCTGCTGGCCCGGGCGGTGCTGGTGCTCGACGCCGACGGCGCCGTCCTGCACACCGAGGTGGTCCCGGCGATCAGCCAGGAGCCGGACTACGACGCGGCGGCCGCTGCCCTCGGCTGAGCGCTACTCCTCCGGGGGCAGCCAGACGGCTCGCCGGATGTCGACCGCCCCGGACGGCCGCAGCGGCGTCCCCTCCTGCAGGTACGCCTGCCGCGCCTCGTCGGAGTGCGACGGCGGCAGCGAGCCGTCGGCCCGGACGACCCGCCACCACGGCACGCCTCCGCCCTCCGTCGCCATCACGCTGCCGACCAGCCGCGGCCCGCTGCCGACCACCTCGGCGATCAACCCGTACGTCGTGACCCGGCCCGGCGGGACCCGCTCGACCAGCGAGAGCACCCGCTCGACGTACTCCTCCGTACGGCGCGCGGGCATCAGGAGCCCCCGACCATGAGCAGCGCGGCACGGCCCCGATCCATCACCGGGACAATGTAGGCCCGGGCATCCGGCGCCTCAGGGCACGGGCGCGAACCGCTCCGTGCCCTTGACCAGGTGCAGCCCGGAGATGCCCGCGTGGGCCCGGGCGAAGGCGAGCTCCTTGCTCAGGTCCCCGACGCCGTTCGAGGCGGGGAGCGGCGCGATCGCGACCGTGGACAGCACACCCAGCGCACGACCCCGGTCGTCGAGGAAGCCGCTGCCGGAGTCACCCGGGATGCCCGGGGTCACCGTGTAGACCGGGTGCGACCAGCCGCCGTCGGCCGGGTCGTCACCGACGCCGGCGCCGAGCTTGGGCGAGAGCGCCTCGACGCCACCGCGCAGGCTCGAGCTGCCGTAGGAGTAGACCTTGTCGCCGGCTACGACCCCGCCCGCGTGCAGCCCGGTCGGCCCGCCGAAGAACGGCACGCTCGGGTTCACCTTCCTGACATCGGCACGGTCGACGCGGACCAGCGCCAGGTCGTTGTAGGCACAGGTGTTGGCCGCCCTGGTGCCGAGCCGCCTCATGGTCAGCCAGGACGAGTAGACGAGGGTGCCGTGGCCCACGGCGGTGCCCTGGGTCGCCGGGTTGCCGCCCTCGGCGAACGTGACCCGGGTGCCGAGCGGCAGGGACGCCGTCGAACAGCCGTCGGTGTCGGTGGCGGCCCCGGTGCCGGCGCAGTGCGCGGCGTACCCGACGTAGGTGCGGCCGGCGCCGTCGCCGTACACGAAGTTCGCCGTGCACTGGGCCCCCCGGGTGTACATCTGCGTGCCGGGGTGGATCTTCGCGGTCGCGGCGGGAGCGTAGACCGTGGCCGCGTCGGCGGTGTCCACCGCGGACGAGACGAGGGCCGCGCCGAGGACGACCGGCAGAGCGGCGAGGGTCAGGCGACGGAGCGGGCGTCGAGGTATGGCACTCATGTCATCGGCAACGACCGACCGGCTCCCCGGTCACGCACAGAACCGGCCTCCCCGAGATCGGTGAGGCCGGTTCTGGTTGCGCGGGTGGCTCGGTCAGAGGACCGGGTCGAACGGCTCCGTGCCGTTGACCAGCTGCAGACCGCCGATGCCGGAGTTCGCCTGCGCGAACGCCAGCTCCTTGGCCAGGTCACCGATGTTGTTCGACGCCGGCAGCGGGGCCAGGCCGATCGTCGAGAGGGTGCCCACGGCCTTGCCGCCGGCACTCATGAAGCCGCTGCCCGAGTCGCCCGGGACGCCCGGGGTCACGGTGTAGAGCGGGTGCGTCCAGCCGCCGTCGGCGGCGTCGTCGCCGAGGCTGACACCGGTGTGCGGCGACAACGGCTCGAGGCCGGCCCGGAGCGAGGAGTTGCCGTAGGTGTAGACGCGGTCACCGGCGGCGGTGCCGTCGGTGTCGATGCCGGTCGGGCCGCCCCAGAACGGCACGGACGGGTTCACCTTGGAGACGTCGGCCGCGTCGACCTTGACCAGTGCCAGGTCGTTGTAGGCGCAGGTGTTCGGGTCGGAGGTGCCGAGCCGGTTCTCGGTGATCCAGGAGCTGTAGGCGAGCGTCCCGTGGCCGACGACGGTGCCTTCGGAGACCAGGCTTCCGTCGTTGCTGAAGTCGACCTTGGTGCCCAGCGGCACGGACTGCTGCCCGCAGCCGTTGGTGTCGGTCGCGGCACCCTTGCCGGCGCAGTGGGCGGCGTACCCGACGTAGGTGTTCCCGGCAGCGTCGGTGTAGACGAAGTTCGCGGTGCACTGGGCGCCGTCGGTGTACATCATCGTGCCGGGGTGGATCAGAGCCGTGTCGGCCGGCGCGTACTGCGTCGCAGCCTCGGCCGACGATCCGCTGCCCAGCAGGCCGACTCCGGCCAGGACGGCGGACGCGGCGACCGCGAGCACGGAACGGGTACGGGTGGTGCGCATGCGAGGGTTCCTCCCACTCAGACGGCGCTCCGACGCGCCGTTCGAACCCTCAACGAGGCACCACCCGAACGGGTTACGCCCGGATAGTCAGTTCGGGCCAGCCCGTAGGGGTGGGCCCGGGAGTCTCAGTACGACGGCTGGGACGGGTCGATCTGGTTCACCCAGGCGGCCACGCCGCCACCGACGTGCACCGCGTCGGCGTAGCCGGCGCCCTTGACCACGGCCAGCGCCTCCGCCGAGCGCACGCCCGACTTGCAGTGCAGCACGATCTGCTTCTCGCCGTTCTGCGGCAGCTGGTCGAAGGCGTTGCCGTTGAGGAACTCGCCCTTGGGGATCAGCACCGAGCCGGGGATCTTGTTGATCTCGTACTCGTTCTCCTCGCGGACGTCGACCAGCAGGAAGTCGCGGCTGCCCTCCTCGCGCTCCTTGAGCATGTGCTCCAGGGTGGTCACGCTGATCGTGGAGTCCGCGGCCGCGTCGGCCGCCTCCTCGGAGATCGCGCCGCAGAAGGCCTCGTAGTCGATCAGCCCGGTGACGGTGGGGTTGTCGCCGCACAGGGCGCAGCTCGGGTCCTTGCGCACCCGGAGCTTGCGCCACTCCAGCTCGAGGGCGTCGTAGATGACCAGCTTGCCGACGGCCGGGTCGCCGATGCCGGTCAGCAGCTTGATCGCCTCGTTGACCTGGATCGACCCGATCGACGCGCAGAGCACGCCCAGCACGCCACCCTCGGCGCAGCTCGGGACCATGCCGGGCGGCGGAGGCTCGGGGTACAGGCAGCGGTAGCAGGGAGCATCGGCGCCCTCGAGCGTCGGCCAGAAGACGCTGGCCTGGCCGTCGAAGCGGTAGATCGAGCCCCAGACGTACGGCTTCTTCAGGAAGTACGCCGCGTCGTTGACCAGGTAGCGGGTCGCGAAGTTGTCGGTGCCGTCCACGATCAGGTCGTAGTCGGCGAAGATCTCGAGCACGTTGTCGTTGTCGAGACGCTCGTTGTGCACGACCACCTCGACCAGCGGGTTGGCCTCCGCGATCGACTCCCGGGCCGACTCCGCCTTCGGCTTCCCGATGTCGGACTGACCGTGGATGATCTGCCGCTGCAGGTTGGACTCGTCGACCTCGTCGAACTCGGCGATGCCGAGGGTGCCGACACCGGCCGCAGCCAGGTAGAGCAGCGCCGGACTGCCCAGGCCACCGGCCCCGATCACGAGGACCTTGGCGTTCTTGAGCCGCTTCTGACCGGTCATCCCGACGTCGGGGATGATCAGGTGCCGGCTGTACCGGCGCACCTCGTCGATGGTCAGTTCGGCGGCAGGCTCCACGAGCGCTGGCAGGGACACGGCTCTCCTCCGGACGGTTGGGACGTACGACGGGTGAACAGCGCCGTCCCGCTGCCTGTTCCCGTGACTGCTTCGCCACCATGGTGACCCGCGGCGTACCGGCGCCCCGACGTGACCGCCATCCGGACACCAGCAGCGGTCCAGGCCCGGACGAATCCGGCGGGTAGGCTTCCGGGCGTGACGACGACGGGTGCCGCGACGGGGCACGAGACCGGTGGGGACCGCCCCCGTGGGCTGCGCCTGCCCCGCGGCGCGCGCCGGGCCCAGCTGCTCTCCTCGGCACTCGAGGTGTTCTCCGCGCAGGGTTTCCACTCCGCCGCCATGGACGAGATCGCCGACCGGGCAGGCGTCTCCAAGCCGGTGCTCTACCAGCACTTCCCGGGCAAGCTCGACCTCTACGTCGCGCTGCTCGACCAGTCCTGCGACACGATCATCGCCGCCTCCCGCGACGCGCTGGAGTCGACCCAGGACAACAAGCAGCGCGTGGCCGCGACGATGGACGCGTTCTTCGCCTACGTCTCCAGCGCCGAGGGCGCCTTCCGCCTGGTCTTCGAGTCCGACCTGACCAACGAGCCGGCGGTGCGCGAACGCGTCGACCGGGTCACCCACGAGTGCGCCGCGATGATCACCCACGTGATCCGCGACGACACCGGGCTGCCCGAGGAGCAGTCCCGGCTGCTCGCGGTCTCGCTGGTCGGCATGGCCCAGGTCAGCGCCCGCTTCTGGCTGGCCGACGGCGGCGAGGCCGACGGCGGCATGACCCGGCAGGAGGCGGCCACGCTGGTGGCCGGCCTGGCCTGGCGCGGCATCCGCGGCTACCCCCGCACCGACGAGCACCACTGACATCCCGCTCCACCCACCCACGCACCCAGGAGGTCCTCCGATGGAGGTCAAGATCGGCGTCCAGAACGCCCCCCGCGAGCTCACGATCGACGCCGACACCGACGCCGAGCAGGTCGAGAAGCTGGTCGCCGAGGCGGTGTCCAGCAAGGGCGTGCTGACCCTCTCCGACGTCAAGGGACGGCGCATCGTCGTACCGGCCGAGAAGATCGCCTACGTCGACATCACCACCTCGCTCACCGGCACGGTGGGCTTCCGCAGCTAGCAAGGAGCCACTCAATGGGAACCATCCTCGTCGTCCTGATCGGCGGCATCATCATCGGACTGCTCGGCAAGCTGGTGGCCCCGGGCCACCGGGACAAGATCCCGTTCTGGCTGACCATCGTGTGCGGCATCGGCGGCATGCTGATCGGCACGTTCCTCTACGGCGCGGTCTACGACAACGTGAACACGCGTGGCATCGACTGGTGGCGCCACGTCTGGCAGGTCGCCGTCGCCGCCGTGCTGGTGATGGTCGCGGCCAGCGTCACCGGCCGGAGCCGCACGAAGGTCTAGCTAGCTGTCCAGGCCGAGCTCGTCCATCCGCTTGGTGTGGTTCTCGGTGAGCCGGGCGAACATCCGGCCGAGCGCGGCGAGGTCCATGCCGGGGCGGTCGATGCCGCCGGCCAGCAGCGCCGTGAGGGCGTCGCGGTCGGCGGCCACGCGCTGCGCCTGCGACAGCGCCTCCCCCATCAGGCGTCGGCCCCACAGCGCGAGCCGACCACCGACCCGGTGGTCGGCCTCGATCGCGGCACGCACCCGGTCGATCACGAACCGGGACTGGCCGGACTCCTCCAGGGAGTCGATCACCAGGTCGCGGGTGCCGCGGTCCAGGAAGGCCGCCACCTCGCGGTAGAAGTCCGCCGCCAGGCCGTCTCCGACGTACGCCTTGACCAGGCCCTCGAGCCAGTCACGTGGCCTGGTGTGGGCGTGGAACTCGTCGAACGGCTTCTCGAACGGCTGCATCGCCGCCACCGGGTCGGCCCCGAGCGCACCGATCCGCTCCATCAGCGGGGCCACGTGGCCGAACTCGGCGACCGCCATCGCGGTGAGCTCCATCTTGTCGCCCAGCGAGGGCGCCAGCTTCGCGTCGTCGACCAGGCGCTCGAACGCGGTCAGCTCGCCGTACGCGATCACCCCGAGCAGGTCCACGACCGCGGCGGTGTACGCCGCGTCCTCGAACGCGACCTCTCCCGTCGATTCGCCCGGGGTGTCGGTCATGTCGTGAGGCTACCGATAGGATGGCGCCAGACGCCCGGCGCCCCGAGGCACCACCTTGGACCGGAGCGGCCCATGTGTGGACACCGGGAACGGTGTGCTGACGCCACTGACGGCCGGGCTCCCGATGCACGATCCGACGCTGGATCGGCGGGCCGAGGGCCCGCTGTCCGGCACCCACAGAACGGCCAAGCTCCTGACCACCACCTTCCGAGAGCTCGGGGTGCTCCCCGAGATCTGCGACGCGCTCGAGCGCGCCGGCATCGTGACCCCCTTCGCCATCCAGGAGATGACGCTGTCGGTCGCCCTGATGGGCACCGACCTGATCGGCCAGGCCCGCACCGGCACCGGCAAGACGCTCGCGTTCGGCATCCCGATCCTGCAGCGCACCGTGGCGACCCACGACCCCGACTACCTGGAGCTGGCCGCGCCCGGCAAGCCGCAGTCGCTGGTCGTGGCCCCGACCCGTGAGCTCGCGCTCCAGGTCTCCAGCGACCTGGCCCTGGCCGGCAAGGACCGCGGCATCCGGGTGCTCACCGTCTACGGCGGCGTGCCCTACGACCCGCAGCTCGACGCGCTCATCGAGGGGGTCGACGTGGTCGTCGGCACCCCCGGCCGCCTGATCGACCTGATGAACCGCCGGGCGCTCGACATCAGCCACGTGAAGTCGCTGGTGCTCGACGAGGCCGACGAGATGCTCGACCTCGGGTTCCTGCCCGACGTCGAGAAGCTGCTGGCCAAGACGCCCGAGACCCGGCAGACGATGCTGTTCTCGGCGACCATGCCGGCCGCGATCGTGGCCCTGGCCCGCACCCACATGCGGCACCCGATGAACATCCGCGCCGAGTCGTCGTACGACACCGAGATGGTGCCGGCGACCGCACAGTTCATCTACCAGGCGCACGACCTGGACAAGCCGGAGATGATCGGCCGCCTGCTGCAGGCCGAGGGCTCGGGCCTGACCATCGTGTTCACCCGCACCAAGCGCCAGTCGCAGCGGATCGCCGACGACCTGACCGAGCGGGGCTTCGACGCCAGCCCGCTGCACGGCGACATGCAGCAGGCTGCGCGCGAGCGGGCGCTCACCAAGTTCCGCGAGGGCAAGCTGCGGGTCCTGGTGGCCACCGACGTCGCCGCCCGCGGGATCGACGTCACCGGCGTCACGCACGTCATCAACTACACGTGCCCCGAGGACGAGAAGACCTACATCCACCGGATCGGCCGCACCGGCCGTGCGGGGGCGACCGGCATCGCCGTGACCTTCGTCGACTGGTCCGACCTGCACCGCTGGAAGATGATCAACAAGGCGCTCGACCTGCCCTTCGACAACCCGCCGGAGACGTACTCGAACTCCGAGAACTACCTGCACGACATGGGCATCGTGCCGGGCACCAAGGGCCGGATCGTGCCCGAGGGCTCGATCGTGACGCCCAACCGGGACAAGGGCCGGGACAAGCGTGACGGGGGTCGCGACAAGCGTGACGGGGGTCGCGACAAGCGTGACGGTGGTCGTGACGGGGGTCGTGACGGGGGTCGCGGTCGTTCGGGCGGCGGCCACGGACGTGGCAGCTCCGGTGGCTCCACCGGCGCTGCCGGCCCTGCTGCCGGCACCGGCGACCGTCCCTCCGACGCCGCGGGCGACGCCGCACCGCGCAAGAAGCGCAACCGCAGCCGGCGCCGGACCCGTGGCGGCAAGCCTGCGACCGAGGGCGGGCAGGGCTGAGGGCTGGGGGCGGAATACCACGGTCCCGTGGTGTTCTGCCTCTTCCCTAGGGAAATCTCGCTAGGGAAGAGGCCGGTTACCACGGTCCCGTGGTAAACCGCCGAAGCCGTCCACTCAGGCGACGACGTCCACCGCGGTACCCGTCGGGGCGAAGTCCCACAACGCGATCGCGTCCGGGCGATTCTGGCGGATGCAGCCGTGCGACTGCGGTGTGCCGAGCTGCGCCTTTGTCTGCAGGGGAACACCGTGCAGCACAGGGATGTCGTGGAACCCGATCGCGGCCCGGGTGCCGCGGGCGAAGCGTACGAAGTACTGCATCGCACCCGAGTCGTCGACCCCGTTGGCCCACCGCGAGCGCGAGTACACCCCGTAGTGGCCGGGCCGCAGGTTGTCGGTCAGGCTGCCGGAGACCAGGTACGTACGCCGGACCCCGCCGTCGCGGCCGACCAGCCACACCCGCTGTTCGGACATGTCGAAGACCACCCGCTTGCCGGACCCGCTGGCGACCGGCAGAGCGACCCCGCTGCCGGCCTTCGCCGCCTGGTCGTCGCCGGGGGTCGTGGCGGTGATACCGGTGCGGGCACGCACGGATGCGGATGCGGAACCGGGGACGGTGCTGTCGCGCTGGGCGTACGCCGGAGCGCCGACGCCGGGCCCGACCACGCCGACGCCGGCCAGCACCGCGAACAGGGTCACCCCGGTGGAGAGCAGCAGTGCGACCACTCGGTCGTACCGCACCCGGGTGCGGCGCTTGTCCGGCACGGGTCTGCTCCTCTCGCTCAGGCGGGTCGGGTGGTCAGCGGGCGAGCAGCCACGAGGCCACGTCGCGGTAGGCCTTCGCGCCCTTGTTGCTGCGGGAGGTGCTCAGGATCGAGCGTCCCGCGGCCGGCGCCTCGGCGAACCTGATCGACTTCGGGATCGGCGGCTCGATCACCTCGAGCTCGTAGGTCTCGGAGATCCCCTCCAGGACGGCCCGCGCGTGGTTCGTGCGCCCGTCGTACAGCGTGGGCAGCACACCCCACACCTCGAGCTTGCGGTTGGTGAACTTGCGGACGTCGTGCACGGTGTCGAGGAGCTGGCCGACCCCGCGGTGCGAGAGCGTCTCGCACTGCAGGGGGATCAGGACCCCCGTGGCGGCCGTGAGCGCGGCGACCGTCATCACGCCCAGCGACGGCGGACAGTCGAGCAGCACCCAGTCGTACTCGTCGAGGTCCTCGACGGCGGACCGGATCACGTACTCGCGGCCGGTGCGGGTCAGCAGGTCCATCTCGGCGCGGGCGAGCTCGATCGTGGCCGGCATCAGGTCGACACCGTCCTCGGTCTCGAGGATCACCTCGGCGGGGTCGAGGCCCTTGGTCAGCACGTGGTGCACCGACAGCTCGAGGTCCTCGGGGTCGACGCCGAGGCTGAAGGTCAAGCAGGCCTGGGGATCGAGGTCAACCAGCAGCACGCGTTGCCCGAGCTCGGCGAGCGCGGCTCCGAGGGAGGCGACCGTCGTCGTCTTCGCCACGCCACCCTTCTGGTTGGCGACGGCGAGCACACGGGTCTTCGAGACGGGGGACATCGCCCTCAATCATGCCGCACACGGTTGCCCTTGCCGCGCACGTCCCGCGATGCTGGCGCGCATGTCTTCCATGGGATGGGCGCTGGTCACCGGCCCGACGTCCGGCATCGGTCTCTCGTTCGCCCGCGCGCTCGCCGCACGCGGCCACGACGTGGTTCTGGTGGCACGCGACGAGCAACGACTTGAGGAGACCGCCCAGGAGCTCCGATCGAGGTACGGCGTCGCGGTGGAGGTGCTCCGGGCGGACCTGGTCGACCGGGGACAGCTGGCCCGGGTGGAGGCCCGGCTGGCCGACCGGGACGCCCCGGTGCGGCTGTTGGTGAACAACGCCGGGTTCGGTCTCAGGGGGAGCTTCCACGACAACGACCTCGCCCAGGAGCAGGCCCAGCTCGACGTGCTGGTGACGGCGGTGATGCGGCTGACCCACGCGGCACTCGCGGCGATGGTCCCGGAGGGCCGTGGCGCGATCGTCAACGTCTCGTCGATGGCCGGGTTCCTCCAGCGCGGCAGCTACTCGGCGGCCAAGTCCTACGTCACGAAGCTGAGCCAGTGGGCGCACCACGAGTACGCAGCGAAGGGGGTGCACGTGATGGCTCTGTGCCCCGGCTTCGTGCGTACCGAGTTCCACCAGCGCCTGGGCTCCGGCACCGACAGCGCCCCGCGCCTGCTCTGGCTCGACCCCGACCGGCTGGTCGCCGAGGCGCTGGTCGACCTGGACCGAGGCAGGTCGCTGTCGATCCCGAGCAAGCGCTACAAGACGATCGCGGCCGTGGTCCGCTTCGTGCCGGCCGCGGTGCAGCAGCGCTTCCAGGGGCTGGGGCGCAAGTAGGCGGGCGGGCAGCTGTAACGCGGGGTTATGGTCGCTGCACACGGCGCGTCCGGGGTGTGCAGCGTCAACAGTCCGTGGGTAGTCGGATGACGCAGCCCGGTCGTATCGCCGAGAGCCGGAGAACCGGATTCCATGGCACTACCCACGCGCTGTTGTCGCTGCGCACGGCGTACAACACGTGTGCAGCGACCATAACCCCGCGTTACATGGCCGGGCTGCCGTCCTCACTACCCCTCGCCGGCGATGAACGCACGGACCGCGTCGGCGACCATCTGCACGGCGATCGCGGACAGCAGCAGGCCGGCGATCCGGGTGATCAGCAGGACGCCGCTCTCGCGCAGCAGCCGCAGGATCGGCAGCGAGAACCGCATCGCGAGCCAGAGCGAGACGTGCACCAGGATCACCCCGAGCGCCACCGCGCTGAACTCGGGGAAGCCGTCGACCTGGCGGCTGAACACCATCGTCGCCACGATCGCGCCCGGTCCGGCCAGGAGGGGGGTGCCGAGCGGCACCATCGCCACGTTGGTGTCCGAGCTGGCGGTCATCTCCTCCTCCTGCCCGGTCAGCAGCTGGAGCGCGACCAGGAGCAGCAGCAGACCTCCCGCGCACTGCAGCGCCGGCAGCGAGATGTGCAGGTAGGCCAGGATCTGCTGACCGAAGAACCCGAACGCCGAGATCACCCCGAACGAGACGGTGACCGCCTGCCAGGCCGCCCCCCGGGCCGAGGCCGGCGAGCGGCCGGAGGTCAGCGACAGGAAGATCGGTACCGTGCCGACCGGGTCCATGATCACGAACAGGGTCACGAACACCTCTGCCAGCAGCACGCCGTCGAGCACGCTGCTCACGGCGTCACGACCGTGCTAGCCCCGGCGCCGGCCACCGCCAGCAGCCGCTCGAGTGCCTCCGCCTCGGTGGTGTTGCACCCGAGCTCGTGGTCGACCTTGCCCGTGCCGTGCCAGTCGCTGGAGCCGGTCGCGACGAGGTCCAGCTCGCGGGCGATGCCGCGCAGCGTCTCGCGCTCCTCGGGCCCGTGGTCCTGGTGGTCGACCTCGATGCCGGCCAGGCCTCGTGCCCGCAGGTCGGCCAGGACCGCACGGGTGAGGACCCGGTTGCGGCCCCAGGGGTGCGCTACCACAGGTACGCCGCCCGCGGCCCGCACCAGCTCGACCGCGTCGGGCAGCGCCGTCGCGTAGCGCGGCACGAACGCCGGACCACGTGGTCCCAGGAGCGTCTCGAAGGCCTCGTTGCGGTGACCGACCACGCCCTTGCCGACGAGCGCGTCGGCCACGTGCGGGCGGCCGAGCACGGCACCGTCGGCGGCTCCGTCGCGGACCTCGTCCTCCGTGATGTCGATCCCCAGCGCGCGCAGCCGCTCCATCATCACCGGGAGCCGTGACTCGCGCCCGCTCCCGCACGCGCGCCATCTCGTCGGCGAGAGGCTGGTGGGCCGGGTCGGGCAGGTACGCGAGCAGGTGCACGCTGCGCCCGTCGTACCGCGTGGAGAGCTCGATCCCCCGCACCAGCGTGATGCCCTGCGCGATCGCGGCGGTCGCCGCCTCGCCCCAGCCGTCGACGGTGTCGTGATCGGTCAGAGCCACGACGTCGAGGCCGTGCGCGACAGCGGACGCCACCAGCTCGGTCGGCGTCGCCGTGCCGTCGGACCGGCTGGAGTGGGTGTGGAGGTCGATCGGCACGCCCCCGACCCTAGGGGCCACCGACGGAGCCGCGCCTCACCACGCGGGCGGCCGCCCCCCGAAAGGCATCTCGATCGCCTCCGGGCCGAAGCCGCCGGCGTCGGCGAGCAACCAGTCGTCGCGCAGCAGCAGCGCCGCCGACGCGGGCCGCATCACCAGCCAGAGCCAGCGACCTTCCGCCTCGCCGACGAAGACCGCGCGCTCCAGGACGTCGTCGTCGGCATCGCTGGGCACGACCCACATCGGCACCGGGCGCGCGACGACCCGCAGCCGGATCGCGGGCGGTCCCTGGCCGACGGCCGCACCCGGGTCGGCGCTCGCCGGGCCGGCGACCCGGCTGCCCAGACCGACCCCCGGTTCCTCGGTGACGAGGGTGACCTCCACCTCACCGTCCAGGGCGCTCGCCCCGACCGTGGTGGTGACTGTGGCGAGGGCGGGGCCGTCGTCGGCCGCCACGCAACCGAAGTCAGCGATCGACCAGCCTGGACCCAGCGGCCACGGCAGGTACGTCGGGACTCCCTGCGCGCGGGTCACGACCTCCGCGAACGTCGTGTAGTCGGACGTCGCTGACCGCCACAGCGGGACCACGCGGCCGTGGTCGGCACAGCGGAACTCCGCACCCTCCCCGACCAGCGGGGTGGTGCAACGGGGACAGGAGGCAGCGAGCGCCACGCGCTGAGATTAGCGTCGTTCAGGAGTTCCAGCGCTGGATGACCGGTGTCTCCCGTTCGAACGAGAGCACCGAGACGGTCGAGGTGTCGAGCTTGAAGAAGCGGCCCTCCCCGACCGGCTGGTCGAGCCAGCGCGCGGTGAGGGCGCGGGTGGCGTGGCCGTGCCCGAACGCGAGGCACCGACCGCCCTGTTCGCGCACCCTGGCCACGACCCGGTCGAGCCGGTCGGAGACCTGCTGAGCACTCTCGCCACCGGGACTGGGGTGCGACCAGACCGTCCAGCCCGGCACCGTCTCGCGGATCTGCGGGGTGGTGACGCCCTCGTAGTCGCCGTAGTCCCACTCGGCAAGGTCCTCGTCGACGACCGCGTCGGGGAAGCCGGCGAGCTCGGCGGTACGACGAGCGCGCTGGCGCGGGCTGGTCAGCACCAGGTCGAACGAGACGCCGGACAGCCGCTCGCGAAGCGTGGTCGCGACCCGTACCCCCTCGTCGGTCAGGGGGAGCTCGGTGGTCGAGGTGTGCTTGCCGGTGCGACTCCACTCCGTCTCGCCGTGCCGCACCAGCCAGAGCTCGTCGACGGGGTCGTCGGTCGGGTACGGGTGCGGCATGGAGTCAATCTAGGCCGTCCACCCGGGCCCGGGTCTAGGGTCGCGCCATGGCGACCCAGGCACCGGTGGCGGCGCCGGCGCTCCGGCGAGCCCGGTTCGCCGCCGCGACCGGGTTCTTCACGCAGGGGCTGGTCTTCATCAGCCTGACCACGCGGCTGCCTCTCGTGCAGGAGAAGTGGGACCTGTCGTCGGTCGAGATGTCGGTGCTGCTGCTGATGATGGTGCTGCTCGCGGGGGTCGGCTCGCTGGTCGCCGAGGTGGTGGCCAAGCGTCGGGACAGCGCCGAGGTGCTGCGCACCGGGCTGTTCGTGATCGCGCTGTCCGTGCCGGGCATCGCGCTGGCGCCGGCGTTCCCGGTGTTCGCGGTGTCGCTGGCGGTGTACGGCGTCGCGCTGGGCGTGGTCGACGCCGCGACGAACATGCAGGCGGTCGCGCTCGAGCACCGCTACGCGCGACCGATCCTGCCGTCGTTCCACGGCGCCTGGACGCTCGGCGGCGTGGTCGGCTCGGCGCTGACCCTGGCCAGCGGCGGTCTCGGTCTCGGCACCGCGGCATGGCTGGCCGTCGTACCGCTCGCGGCCGGCTTCGCCCCGTTGCTCCGCCGGGCCGACGTCCCCGTCGTCGACGACGTCGACGTGCCCTGGCGGCCGATCCTGCTGGTGGGGCTCGCGCTGGTGCTCTTCTACATGGTCGACACGGCTGCGGCGACCTGGGGACCGACGTACCTGGACAAGACGTTCACGACCCCGAGCGGCCTGGTCGCGCTGGCGACCTTCCCGTACCTGCTGGCCAGCCTCGTCTTCCGCTTCGCCGGGGACGCGCTCGTCGCCCGGCACGGCGTCGTTCGGGTGCTGCGCGTCGGCACCGTCGTCGCCGCGACCGCCCTCGCGGTCGTGGTCTTCGCCCCGACCTGGCCGGTCGCGGTGCTCGGCTTCACGCTGCTGGGCGCCGGCGCCGCCGTGGTCGCCCCGCTGTCGTTCTCGGCCGCGGCCAGGATCGCCGGTGGTGACACCCTCGACGCGGACGCCCGTGCCGCCCGCGTGGACGCCGTGATCGCGCGGTTCAACCAGTTCAACTATGCCGGCGCACTGCTCGGCGCGGTCCTGACCGGCCTGGTCGGGGCCGACTCGCTCCGCTACGGCTTCGCGCTCCCGATGGTGCTGGTGCTGGGGATCCTGCCGCTGGCGCCGGCGTTCGCGGGGCGGCGGGCGCGCTGAACACCATGTTCTCCTGGTAAACAGTCACTCCGCATGGGCAATTGCCCGTGGTGTGTGACCGAACACCAGGAGAACATGGTGTTTCGCCCCCACCCCCCCCCACCCCACACGCCACTCAGCCCCGCTCCCCCGGCCAGTTCCGGTCCGGCTGCGGCACCGGGCGACCGGGCTGCTCACCACCGCGGGCATGCAGGTAGCTGTTCTTCGGCACCATCACCAAGCGCTTGAAGATGCAGACGACCTTGCCGTCCTGGTTGTAGCCGATCGTCTCCACGTGCACCACGCCGCGGTCGTCCTTGGACTTCGACTCCCACTTGTCGAGCACCCTCGTCTCGCCGTACAGGGTGTCACCGTGGAAGGTCGGCGCGACGTGGCGCAGCGACTCGATCTCCAGGTTCGCGATCGCCTTGCCGGAGATGTCCGGGACCGACATCCCGAGCAGGATCGAGTAGACGTAGTTGCCGACCACGACGTTCTTTCCGAACTGCGTCGTCTCCTGCGCGTAGTGCTCGTCGAGGTGCAGCGGGTGGTGGTTCATCGTGATCAGGCAGAACAGGTGGTCGTCGGCCTCGGTGACCGTCTTGCCGGGCCAGTGCTTGTACGTCGCCCCGACCTCGAACTCCTCGTAGCTACGGCCGAACTGCATGCTGGACGCTCCTCACGACGTACGACGGCCGGCCCGTGCGGACCGGCCGTCCTATGGTGCCCACCGGGTCAGGATCCTCCGCCACCGGCCTTGCGCCGGTGCATCTTCGGGCCGGCGCCACCGATCACCTCGGAGCCGTGTGCCTTCTCGCGTACCGGACCGTCCTTGGGCACGCCCTGGTCGTTGGCCTGCTTGCGATCGAGCGCCTCGCGCATCTTCGCCTTGAGGTCCTTGTTGTCGGGCTGCTGGTCGGCCATCGGCTGCTCCCTCGCTCGGTCGTTTCCTCCACCCTCGCATCCCCCCACAGGACGGTCCAGCAGGATTCGGCGCGCTGACCGCGAGGGTCCGCCTCCCGAGGTCTAGCCCTGTGCGAGACTTTCGCGCATGAACTGGCTTCCCAAGATCGCGGCGACCCTGCTTGCCGTCCTGGTCCTCACGTCGTGCGGAAAGTCCTCCGACGAGCCGAAGAGCAGCGGGTCCGACGACTCGTCCCCGTCGTCGTCCCCCAGCGACACCGCGTCCGCGGGCCCGTCCTCGACCGCCCAGCCGTCGACCGGGAAGGCGATGAAGGGCACCGGCTACGGGTACAACCTGCCCGAGGGCTGGGAGGACATCACCACCCAGCTGAAGCAGAACCAGCCGGGCATCGACACCGGTGGCCGCGCCAAGCCGGCGACACCGCCCTTCACCGGCAACATGAACACGCTGACCACGCCGAGCAAGGTCTCGGGCGAGCCCAGCAAGGACGACCTCGACGCCCTGGCCGCACAGATCAAGGGCGAGGTCGCCTCGCTCGCGCCGAGCATCCAGACCAAGTCGCACTTCTCGATCGCCGGAGCGCCGGCCGTGCACCAGGAGGGCGACGCGAACAGCTCGGGCACGAAGTTCTACCTGGTGCAGTACTTCGCGATCTACAAGGGCAACAACTACGGCATCACGTTCGCGTTCCCGAAGAACACGTCCCCCGGTGAGCGCGAGAAGATCGTCCAGCCCGTGCTGGCCTCCTGGAAGTGGTCGTGAGCTGACGCACTCGACGTACGTCGACGACCGGGGCATCCACGCTCCCGGCCCCGCCGACGTCGCCGCCGACGAACCGATCGACGTCCTGTTCGGCAACGACCGCATCTGGTCGTTCACGACCGGTCACGACGGCCGCACCGAGCGCGGCGGTGTCCTGGTGGCGTGGCCGGCCCCGCTGAAGGAACGGCTGGACGGCGTCGCCGAGGTGACCGTCGTACCCCACAACGGCGGCGACACGCTCTTCTCCGGGACGGTGCACTTCGGCTCCGCGAACCACCCCCTGGAGCTGGTCGACGACGCCGGCCACCCACTCTCCCTGGACAAGGGCGGTCGGCTCCAGCGCACGTTCGACCGGATGGACGAGGGCGCACGGCTCGAGCTGGTCGAGGCTGCGCGCCGGGTGCTCGACGACCTCCGCGACCGGTGCGGGCTCGACGCCTACCTGGCGTACGGCGGGCTGCTGGGCGCCGTCCGCGACGGCAAGATGATCGGCCACGACTCCGACGCCGACGTGGCCTGGATCAGCCGGCACACGCACCCGTTCGACATCGTGCGCGAGAGCCGGGCCGCCGAGCGAACCCTGCGCGGGCTGGGCTGGCAGGTGGTCCGGATGTCGTCGGCCAACTTCAAGGTCTGGGTGCCGCTGGCGACCGGCAAGCGGGCCGGCGTCGACGTGTTCGGCTCGTTCCACATCGGCGACCACTTCCACATCACCGCGTCGCTGCGCGGGGTGCTGCCGCGCGAGGCGATCCTGCCCTTCGGGACGGTGACCCTGGAGGGTGTCGAGTTCCCGGCGCCCAAGGACGTCGAGGCCTTCCTCGCCTACACCTACGGCCCGGGCTGGCGTGTGCCCGACCCCGCCTTCCACTTCGAGCACCCCGCCGAGCACACGCGGATGATGTCGCACTGGTGGCGCGGCACGCGGACCAGGCTGCACCACTGGCAGACCTTCTACACCTCGGGCGACGTCAAGCGGGTGCCGAGCGGCCCGTCGCTGTTCGCGTCCTGGGTGGCCGAGCGGATCGAGCCCGGCAGCCGGGTCGTCGAGCTCGGGTCCGGCACCGGCCGCGACGCGTTCTGGCTGGCCGACCAGGGCTTCGTCGTGACCGGCTCCGACTACTGCGGCGCGGCGCGCAAGCTGGGCCAGGCCGGTACCGCCCGCCGCAAGAGGAAGGGCGAGAAACCGGTGCGCTTCAAGGGCATCAACATGGAGTCGCCGTACAACGTGCTGACCAACGGCGCGAGGCTCGCCCACGAGCCCGGCCCCAAGCACGTCTACGCCCGGCTGCTGGTCGACGCCCTCGCGGAGCCGGCCCGGCCCGGGCTGTGGCGGTTCTGCTCGATGGTCGGCCGGTCGGGCGGGCACACGTTCCTCGAGTTCCGCACCGCGGCCAACGAGGGTCGCGCCACCTTCTTCGGAGCCCATGCTCGTACCTACGCCGAACCGGACGAGGTCGCGGACGAGATCGCGGCGTACGGCGGGCACGTGATCGACCGGGTCGAGGGCACCGACCTCGCGCCCCTGGGCAACGAGAACCCCGTGATCTGCCGGATGGAAGTGAGCTGGACGCGATGAGACCCCTGAAAGAGACAGCCCGCAAGGTGCTCGACCGGTCCGGTGGAGCGCGGCTGGTCGAGCTCGAGCGGCAGGTCGCCGATCTCCAGGCCGCCACCGAGGAGAGTCGCCGGCTCAACGAACGGCTCAGCGACGTCCTCGACGTCGTCGTCGAGCTGCTGGTCCCCGCCGTCGACCGCGACGACGAACGGCTCAAGGAAGCGCTGGGCCGGCTGGGCAAGACCGTCTAGCCTCGCGGCTCGTCGACGTCGAGCTCGTGGGAGTCCTCGACGGGTCCCAGCGGGCGCGTGGCACCGAGCTCCACCAGCCGACGGACGCCGGCCGGTGAGCGATCATGTCGGGATGAGCCGAGCAGCCGACGAAGCCGACCGACCGATGCCGAACGGTCCGGAGGACGCCGGGCCGTTCTTCCACGGGACGAAGGCCGACCTGCAGCCCGGGGACCTGCTCGCACCCGGCCACGACTCCAACTTCGGCGAGCGCGCGAACGCGAACTTCATCTACCTGACCGCAACCCTGGACGCGGCCACGTGGGGTGCGGAGCTGGCGGTGGGCGATGCGCCGGGCAGGATCTACCGGGTGGAGCCCACCGGCCCGTTCGAGGACGACCCGAACCTGACGGACACGAGGTTCCCGGGCAACCCCACGAGGTCCTACCGCACCCGGGAGCCGTTGCGGGTGGTGGACGAGGTCGTCGACTGGGAGCCGCATCCGCCCGAGGTGCTCCAGCACATGCGGGACCATCTCGCGGAGATCGCCCGGCTCGGCATCGAGGCGATCAACGACTGACGGACGCCGGCTCGGCTGCGAGCCCATCGGCCACCTGAGCCTTGGTGGGTCACGTGACCCAGCAACGCAGATCCAGCTCCCGGAGGCAGGCCTCGAGGGGGGCAGGGCTCCGCCTCCCCCTCAGCCCTTGAGCTTGTAGTCCTTCAGCAGGGCACGCCCGATGATCATCTTCTGGATGTCGGCAGTTCCCTCGCCGATCAGCAGGAAGGCCGCCTCGCGGTAGAGGCGCTCGATCTCGTACTCCTTGGAGTAGCCGTACCCGCCGTGGATCCGGAACGAGTCCTGCACCACCTCGTTGCAGTACTCCGCGGCGAGGTACTTCGCCATGCCGGACTCGACGTCGTTGCGCTCACCGGAGTCCTTCATCCGCGCGGCGCGGACCAGCATCGCGTGCGAGGTCTCGACCTTGGTCGCCATCTCGGCCAGCCGGAACAGGATCGCCTGGTGCTCGGCGATCTTCTTGCCGAACGTCTCGCGCTGCTGCGCATAGCCGATCGCGAGCTCGAAGGCCCGGTTCGCCACCCCGGTGGCGCGGGCGGCGACGTTGACGCGCCCGACCTCGACGCCGTCCATCATCTGGTAGAAGCCCTGTCCGGGCGCACCACCGAGGACCTGGTCGGCGGAGATCCGGTGACCCTCGAGCACCATCTCCGTGGTGTCCACGCCCTTGTAGCCCATCTTGTCGATCTTGCCGGGGATCGTGACGCCCTGCGCCGTCTCGCCGAACCCGGTCTCCTTCTCGACCAGGAACGTCGTCATGTTCTTGTAGACGGAGTCGTTGCCCTCGTCGGTCTTCACGAGTACGGCGACCAGGTTGGACGAGCCACCGTTGGTCAGCCACATCTTCTGTCCGTCGATGGTGTAGCCGCCGTCGTCTCCGCGCACGGCCTTGGTCCTGATCGCGGCGACGTCCGAGCCCAGCGAGGGCTCGGACATCGAGAACGAACCGCGGATCTCGCCGGTGGCCATCTTCGGCAGGTACTTCTGCTTCTGCTCCTCGGTGCCGTGCCGCATCAGCATGTAGGCCACGATGAAGTGCGTGTTGATCACGCCGGAGACGCTCATCCAGCCGCGTGCGATCTCCTCGACGGCGAGCGCGTAGGTCAGCAGCGACTCACCGAGCCCGCCGTACTCCTCGGGGATGGTCAGCCCGAAGATGCCGAGCTCCTTCATCCCGTCGACGATCTCCTGCGGGTACTCGTCCGCGTGCTCGAGCTCGGTCGCGACCGGCAGGATCTTCGAGTCCACGAACTGGCGGACGGTCTTGAGGATCTCGGTCTGGATGTCGGTGAGTCCCTCGGTCTCGCAGAGGCGGCCCATGGGTGTTCCTTCCGGTCGGCCCGAAGATCGGCAGAGCCTCAGGCTAGTGCTCGCATCACCGGCGACGGTCCGCCGTCCGGCATGGCCTTTCTCACTCCCCTACGGCGGGCGAACAGGCGACGCAGCCGGTCACGGAGCCGCGCCAGCAAGGTGATCGGGAGCAGCGGCACGTCGAGCTCGGCCCGGAGCCGGCGGCGCTCGTGCCGCAGGTCGCGCACGTCACCCAGCATCGTCGCGACCAGCTCGACCGCGACCTCGGCGACCTCCGCGTCAGTGACCGAGTCCGGTCTGCGGCGCTCCGGCAGCCGGTCCGGCACCAGCAGGCCGTCCAGCTCGCCGACCACGTCGTAGCCCCGCTCGCGCACGAAGTCCACCGCCTCCCGACCGCGCCGCCGGCAGTCGTCGACCTGGTCCTCGGCGGGCCAGTACCGCTCGCCGCCGCGCGGCACCAGCCGCTCGTCGCCGAGGAACGAGCGGATGTAGGTCCCCTTGTCGATCGCCTTCGTGAAGCCACCGAGGTGCGCGTTCACCCGCCGGAGCGTCTCCGCCTCGACGACGCCCATCGACTCGTTCGGGAACGCTCCGGACAGGTCGTAGGCCTCCGACTCCAGCCCGAGCAGGCCGGCGAGGTGGTGCCAGATCTGCTCGCGCGGTGCGTCCCGGCCGGGCAGTGGCAGCACGTGCACGTGCTCGGGCGGCACCGGCCCGCCCGCTGGCGCCCAGCGCTGGAGGACCAGCCGCAGGTCCAGCGTGCGCCAGTTCCAGATCGCCCTGGGGTCGTCGGACTCGTCACGGCCGTAGTCGGCCAGCGGCGTCGTCTCGCGGTTCTTCAGGGCCTCCTGCCAGCTGGCGACGAAGAGTCCCAGCGGCTCGCGCGCCGTCACCACCACGTGCACCTCGGCGGGGGCGAGCTGGTCGACCACGACCCGTACCTGCTCCTCCGACGCGGCGGCGAAGAACTCGTGCGAGACCAGCGCCCGACCGGGCCAGCCGGCCATCTCCCGCAGCATCCGGTCCCAGGCGGTGCGCTGCGCCTCCGGCAGCCCCGGTGTCTGGTCGTCGTGCCGGATCACCCGCGAGGCCCACAGGTGCTCGCGTCGCTCGGCGCCGGGCAGCAGCAACCCCTCGGAACGCATCCGGTCCCGGTTGCGCCAGAGGATCCGCTGGAGGTAGGTCGTGGCCGTCTTCGGCAGGCCGATGTGGAGGTAGACGCGCTCAGCCACCGCGCGCCCTACAGGCTCTGGGAGAAGCTCTCGATGGCCGCGTCGATCGTGGCCTGGTCACGCGAGGACAGCGGCACGAGCAGCTCCTGCACGACGTCGGCGATCTCGGCCAGCCTCAGGTTCTGCTGGCGGAGCTCGTCGATCTCGCTCTCCAGCGCGTCGACCCGCACCCGCAGGTCGTCGATCGCACCCCGCCCGAGCGCCTTGCGGGCAAGGGCTTTCGCGCGCCCGCCCACGTTCACGTCATCTGCCACTGCGCCACCGTCCGGCCGATCCGGCGCCCGGGTTCACCGGGCGCGTCGAAGGTCTCCTCGTGCACGATATCGGCGCCGTGCCGGATCAGCTCGTCGTGCACCGTCGCGGGCTCCACGCGTCGCAGCAGCGCGCGCTCCTCGCCGCCGCCGACCCAGTACTCCGCGTAGAGCCTTCCGCCGTCGCGCAACGCCATCGACGCGAACCGCCACAGCGAGTCGCGGCCGAACCGCGTCGTGGCGTCCGCGAGGTGCCGCGCGACCAGGGTGCGCGGTCCGGGCTGGTGCGCCTGCCGGGCACCCTCGGAGAAGACCGAACGCCACTCCAGCAGGTTCAGACGGCGTACGGCGAGGTCCAGGCCTCGTTCCTCCGCGCGACGCTGGACCGCGCGCGAGGCGTTCGGCACGTAGTCGTACGCCGTGACCGCGGCACCCTGCTGGGCGAACCAGACCGCGTCGCCAGCACGTCCGGCGCCGACGTCCACCACCCGGTCCGGCACCCCCTCCTGGGCGACGACGTACTCCGCCAGCCGGGACGGTCCGAGGTCCGGGAGCCTGTCGCGGCGGGTGCTGTAGCGACGTTCCCAGTCGTCCCGGAAGACCCGGGTCCCGCGGAACCAGCCGTTGAGCCGCCGCACGGTCTGCCGGGAGGTCTCGAAGTGGAAGGCAGGGTCGGGGACCTTCCAGCCGGGTCCGTACATCGCCTCCAGCATCCGACCGGGCTCGGCCGGCGCGGGCAGGCTGCGGCCCTCCAGCGTGCAGGTGCCGAGCGGGAAGATCCACTCGCGCCGGAACGGCGTGCCCACCTCCCCCATCAGGTACAGCGAGCCGTGCGAGAGGAAGCCGCCGAAGACGTCCAGGCCACGCACCGAGCCGTCACCCTCCACGACGTCGACCTTGAACGCGATGCCGCTGTAGCGGGTGATCCGGTAGCCGCGCCCGGCCAGGCGCCGCTGCAGCCGGAACGACTCGCGGACCACCTCGTAGGGGTGCTCGTGCGTGCTGACGTAGCCCAGGTCCGCGTCGCTGTCGTGCCCGATCAGGTGCTGCTCACGTACGGCGCCCAGCAGGGTGCCGTAGGCGGGGAACGCCTCGACGCCGGCCTCGGCGAGCGCGGCCAGGACCTCCTCGATCGAGTCCAGCAGCGGGGCGACGTGCTCGTCGCTGCGGGTGTCGAAGGTCTGCGCCATCCGCCCGGACTTGTCGATGCCGAGCGGTCGGCCCTCATCGTTGACGACCGCGATCCGGTCGGTCCCGGAGCCGAACCGGACCTCCTCGTCGTACGCCACGCGGCCGGAGAGGTGCTCCACGATGCCGAGCCGGGTGGTCCCGTCGAGGAACCGCTCGAGCGACGACGGCCACCCGATCCGGCGGTGCGGGCCCTCGGCCACGCTGTCGCGGAGCAGCCAGAACGACCAGATCCGGCGGCCGTCGAACAGCACGTCGAGGATCACCTCGTCGGCCGTGCTGAGCGTGAGCCCGTCGTCACCGACGGACAGGACGCGGACCGCCATCCGTCACTCTGCCGTCGGAGGGGAGACGAACGCGTTGGCGCGGGTCAGGTCGTCGTCGAAGTCGACCTCGACCACCTGGTAGTCGGAGATGTCGACCGGCTCGAAGGACAGGCCGTCCTTCTCGATCGCGAGCTCGATGCCGCGCTCGAAGTAGTCCTGGTCGTCACACTCGTCGAGCCGCACGATCAGGGCGGCCTTGTCCTCGGCCGAGACGTAGTTGATGCCGACGGCCTCGCCGAGCCCGCCGACGACGGTCTTGGAGAGCTCCTTGATCATGTCGTCGTCCCCGAGGGTGTACTTGACCTCCTCCTCGGCCACGGACGCGTGGTCGACGCACACGAAGCTCTGCCCGTTGCGGATCCGCTCGTCGACGATGCCCAGCACGCGCGGGTCGAAGACCACGTCGCCGTTCATCCACAGCACGCCGCCCTCGTGGGAGAGCGTCAGCGCCTTGAGCAGGCTCTTGCAGGTGTTGGTGGAGTCGTAGACCTCGTTGTAGACGAACGAGATGTCCGGCATCGCCTCGATCACGAGGTCCAGCTTGAAGCCGACCACGGCGGTGACGTGCACGTCGGCCCACGCGTCGCGCAGCAGGTGCACGGCCCGGCGCATGATCGTCTCGCCGTTCGTGAGCGGGGTCAGCGGCTTGGGATGCGGCCTCCCGAGCCGGGTGCCGAGCCCCGCGGCGAGGATGACGACCTGGGTCTGCACGAGCTGCTCCTTGGGTGTCCGGTGATCGAGCCTGTCGAGACCAAGCGCGATCCTACAAGTCTGCGATCGCCGGCTCGTCGGTCCGGTCCGGGCCCTCGAGCACGACCGCCCCATCCCGCCCAGGATCAGCGCCAGCCCGGCGAACACCCCCACCGGCGGCACCTGTCCGAGGAACGCCGCGGCGAGGAGGGCGGCCCCCGGGATCTCGAGCAGGATCGCCAGCGAGACGACGACCGGCCGGATCCGGTCCAGCAGGTAGTTGAACACCGAGTGCCCGAGCAGCTGCGAGGTCAGGGTGACGAGCCCGATCAACGCCCACTCCCGGGCGCCGTACCCCACCAGCGAGGCGCCGGAGACCACGCTGGCGACCAGCAGCAGCACGGCGGCGGTGCCGTAGCAGACGAAGGTGTAGCTGGTCGTGCTGACGGTACGACGGGCGCGGCCGCCGATCACCGTGTAGGCGGCGACCGCCACCGAGCCGGCCAGCGCCAGCAGGTCACCGGCCAGCGCGCGGGTGGAGACCGCGACGTCGACGCCCGTGATCACGAGCACCCCCACGAACGCCGCGACCAGCCCGGCCACGGCGCGGGTCGGCAGCCGGACGCCGGTCAGCCGGTCCCAGCCGGCGACCCAGGCGATCTGCAGGCACACGATCGCGGTGCTGGCCGCCACCGAGGTCATCGTGAGCGAGGTGACCCAGGTGCCGAAGTGCACGGCCAGGCAGACCCCCGACGCGACCACCCAGCCCAGCTCGGCGCGCGACAGTCCCGCGATCTCGGCGCGCCGCCGGAGCAGGGCCGCGGGCGCGAGGACGAGGGTGGCGAGACCGTTGCGCCAGAACGAGATCACCAGCGCCGGCACCGCCAGCGAGGCCATCACCGGGCCGGACATCGACACCGCGACCACTCCGACGGCGATCAGGCCGAGCGTGGAGGGGGCGAGCCGCGGGCCGCGGCTCACCGGCCGGGCACGGCGATCGTGCCGCGCGCCACCGGGAACACCCGGCCCGCCACGTGGCAACGGGTGGCGGCGCCGGTTTCGGCCTCGACCCGGCCGAAGAGCCGCGAGGGCCGCCCCAGCTCGATCCCTTGGGTGATCTCGTAGCTACCGCCCTCCCGGTAGCACCCCGCTCGCCACCAGCGCCATCCCGAGCCCGGCAGCGGCCGACCCGGTCGCCGGGTCCTCCGGCACGGAGAGCCCCGGCACGAAGACGCGGGACCGGACCAGCATCCCCTCGCGTGCGAACAGGTTCACGCCCTCCAGCGGGTCGTCGAGCTCGAGCCCGCTCGCCGTCTCCGCGACCGGGGTCCGGCCGGGACGGGCCCGTCCGACTGCGTCCGGGCGAACCGGCACGTGCACGAAGGTGAGCCCGGCCCCGGCCGCCCAGGCCGGTCCGGCGCGGTCGTCGGGGGTCAGGTCGAGGTCCGCTAGGAGCGCCGCGACGACGGCGTCCGGAAGCGGTCCGACCAGGTCCCGCGGGACGGCGGACAGCTCGACCAGGTCCCCGTCCAGCCGTACCTCCACCTCACCCGCGCCGCAGTCCTGGGTGAGCGGCCCGGGGCCGACCAGCCCCTGGTCGCGGAGCACCCAGGCGGTGCCGAGCGTCGGGTGCCCGGCAAACGGGATCTCGCCGGCCGGGGTGAAGATCCGCACCCGGTAGCGGTCGCCCGCGCAGGACGCGGGGAACGTGGTCTCCGAGAACCCGAACTCGCGGGTCAGCGCGAGCAGCTGGTCGGGGGTGAGATCCTCGGTGCCGTGCACCACCGCCAGCTGGTTGCCGGCGAAGGCCGCGTCGGCGAACACGTCGACCACGTCGTAGGCGAGCGTGGCGCGGGACCCCTCGGATGTCATGGGCTCCAGCCTCGCACGCCGAAATTGCGTGTGCCGACCACGCTCGGAAAGGCACGGAACGGCCTGCGGAGACGGCAAGATGACCCCCATGCGCCTGATTGCCGCGATCGTCCCACCCCGTCACGTGCTCGAGGAGCTCGAGAACGTCGTCCGGTCAGCCGGCGACGGGCCCGCCCGACCCGGTTCGAAGCACGGCGACGGCAAGCACTCGGGCTCCCGACGCAGCCTCCTGGACCGCCTCGGCAGCGTCGGCAACAAGTCGACGGCCGCGTCCGCCAACGACCAGCTCGATGCGCTCGACGTCGAGCGGATGATGATCCCGATCACGTTCCTCGGAAACCTCACCCTCGGCGACTCGGTCAAGCTGACCGACGCGCTCCGCAAGGAGGTCGCGGGCTGGTCGCGCCCGGAGCTGCGGTTCACCGGAGGCACGGCCCTGGAGTTCCCGGGTGACGAGTCGGTCTGGGTGAAGATCGACGGTGACGTGGAGAAGCTGGTCACGATCGGCCGCGGCGTCCCGCGTGCGGCGCAGAAGCTCCAGCTGTTCGTGGACCGGCGGCAGTTCCGTCCGTGGCTCTCGGTCGGCTCGATCACCGACCGGACCACCGCGCCGTACCTCGAGGACCTGGTGGCCCGGCTGGACCGGTTCACCGGACGCACCTGGGTCCAGGAGACGGTGACCCTGCTGAAGAGCGTCGCGCAGGAGCCGGAGCGCCCGCTCGAGGTGGTCGAGGAGCTCCCGCTCGGGGAGTGAGTCCGGCCGGCCCGCTCAGGCGGGCGTGGCGACGTTTCCGGGCGCCTCCCGGGGCGGCTCCAGGGACAGCGGGGTCGGGACCAACCGGTTGTCGCGGACCACGTCCAGCAGCGCGTCCAGCAGCATCGGACGGTGCATCAGGTAGCCCTGGGCGTACGGCGCGTGCACGTGCTCGCGCAGGTGGTCGAGCTGGCTGGACCGCTCGATGCCCTCGACCACGACGTCGAGACCGAGGGCCTGGCCCATCATCATGATCGAGCAGAGCAGAGCGCACGAGCGCTCGTCGCGGTCGATCCCCTCGGAGAACGAGGCGTCCGCCTTGATCGTGCGCACCGGCATGTCCTGCAGGTAGCTGATCGAGGAGAAGCCGACGCCGAAGTCGTCGATCGCGAACTGGACGCCCGCGTCGGCGAGGTCGCGCATCGCACCCAGCGAGACGGCGTCGGTGCCGATGCCGTCGCGTTCGGTGATCTCGAGGATCAGGCCGGTGTCACCCATCTTCGCCATCGCGGCGCGCACGGTGTCGACGAAGGCCGGCTCGGTGAGCTGCTGCGCGGAGATGTTGACGCTGATGTCGATCGGTCCACCCGCGGCCTCGCGCAGCGCGGCGGCGTCGTTGGCGGCGCGCTCGAGCACGACGTCGCCGAGCTCGACGATCAGCCCGGTCTCCTCGGCCACCCGGATGAACACGTCCGGAGGCACGCTGATCCCGTTGGAGACCCACCGGGCCAGTGCCTCCACGCCGGTGATCCGGCCGGTCGCGGCGTTGACCATGGGCTGGTAGACGAGCGTGATGTCCTTGGCCGCCACCGACTCGCGCAGCGACTCGACGAGCTCGAGGCGCTGCAGCCGCGACCGGCCGATCGAGGGCTCGTAGACGACGTAGCGGCTCTTGCCGCGCGCCTTCGCCTCGTACATCGCCAGGTCCGCGTTGCGCAGCATCGTCTCGGCCGAGTCCAGCCCGTCCCCGTACGCGACCCCGATGCTGGCGCCGAGCGGGACGTCGTGGCCGGCCACGTGGGCGCCCTCGCTGAGCGTGATCAGGATCCGCTCGCACGCAGCACGGACGTCCGTCGGGTTCACGTCCTCGAAGAGCAGGGCGAACTCGTCGCCGCCGAGCCGCGCGACGGTGTCCCGCTGCCGAACGCAGTTGGTCAGTCGTTGCGCGACCTCGACCAGCACGGCGTCACCTGCCGCGTGCCCGAACCGGTCGTTGACGGCCTTGAACCCGTCGAGGTCGACGAACAGCAGCGCGATCGGCGAGCCGCGACGGCGCGCGAGGTGCAGCGCGTGCTTGACCCGGTCCAGCAGCAGCCCGCGGTTGGGCAGGTCGGTGAGCAGGTCGTAACGGGCCAGGTGGGTCATGTCCTCGGTCAGCCGGAGCCGGGAGAACGCATCGGCCGAGACCGCTGCCATCGCCTTGAGCGCCTGGAGGTCCGCGGTCATCGTCGAACGGGCACGCTGGGTGCCGGGCGCCACGATCCAGTGCTCCCGGGCGCCGTCCTGCACCTGGGCGCCGATCTCGTGCGGCCCCGGAGGGTCGCTGCGCACCTCGATCTTGCTGATCCGCAGCAACCGGCGGGCGTCGTCGGTGAGCGCCTCGATCACCTGGCGCTTGTCCGAGAGGGTCTGGGCGCGCACCGCGGCGTCGAAGAGCACGGTGAGCCGACGGGCGTTCTCGCCACCGCGGGTCACCGCTCGCGTGGCCACCAGCAGGGTGGCCAACGGCACCGCGAGCAGGATCAGGGTCCACCACGGGGCGCTCCGGTTGACCACCGCGCCGAGGTAGCCCAGCGAGTCGAAGGGCACGAAGCAGGCCACCGCCACGATCGTGCCGCGCTGGAGCAGGTGCCCGCGCAACGGGGTGGACGACTCCACGGCCAGGGACACGCCGGAGACGGCGTAGTCGAGGATGAAGTACGCCGCAGCAGCGAGCGCGACCGCGAGCAGCTCCCGCGGCGTACCGATCTCGGCGCCGCGTACGGCGTGCAGCACGCCGGCGGCCGCCGCCCCGGACAGGATCCCGACGCCGACGTTGAACAGCTTGATCAGGGGCCGCTTGTCCGCGGTGACCTGGGTGATCAGCACCCCTACCGACCACAGCACCAGGGCCTCGCGAGCCGAGAGCGTGCAGAGCAGGAACATCAGCACGCTGGAGTCGAAGCCGACCTCGATGCTGCCGTCCTGGCCGTCGAGCACCATCGGGAACTTCGCGATGATCACGATCAGTGGGATCGCGATCAGCTCGAGCCCGTTCATCGTGGTGCCGTCCCGGACGACCGCCCAGACCGAGTGGAGGAACAGCACCATGCCGGCGCCGAAGACGGCGAGGTCGAACAGGCGGCTGCGCGCGTCGAAGATCGCCGCGAAGCTCGATGGCATGGACTGGCCCTCCTGGACGGGGGTGGCGGGGCCCGACCAGTATTGGGGACTCTTTGTCCCTTTTAGTGCCTTTTTACGAAACCGGCCCACCGGACTCACCCGCCCCGACCTCGTGTGCCGGCGGGCGTCGGGGTCCGCACCGGGGACCGGCCGTTCCGCGAACCGGGCACCTCGGCCCGGTCCCGCTGCGGGCGCCCCGGGACTGACTACAGTTTCCCTCCGTGAGCACCACGCCGACCCGCGTCTTCGCGGCCCGCCTCGCCGGGCTGCCGGTGTTCGACCCCCAGGGAGACCAGGTGGGCAAGGTGCGCGACGTGGTGGTGGTGATGCGCCCCGGCGCCTCGTCGCTGGTCTCGCAGCCGCGGGTGGTCGGGCTCGTGGTCGAGGTCTTCGGCCGGCGCCAGATCTTCGCGCCGATGACCCGGATCACCAGCATCGACGCCGGACAGGTGATCACCACCGGGCTGCTCAACATGCGCCGGTTCGCGAAGCGGTCGACCGAGACCCTGGTGATCGGTCAGATGCTCGACCAGAAGGTGGCCATCCGCGGCACCGAGGTCGTGGGCGCCGTGTTCGACGTCGCGATGGAGCAGACCCGCAGCCGCGACTGGGTGCTCTCCCGGGTCGCGATCCAGGAGCCGACCAAGGGCTTGCGCCGGCGTGGGCAGACCCACGTGGCGGAGTGGCGCGACGTCGAGGGACTCGCCCGCAGCCAGGTCGGTCAGGGTGCGGTGCACCTGGTGGCCGCGCTCGCGGACCTCCGCCCGGCCGACGCCGCGACCGTGATCCACGACCTGCCGCCCGAGCGCCGCGCCGAGGTGGTGGCGGCACTCGACGACGAGCGCCTCGCCGACGTGCTCGAGGAGATGCCGGAGGAGGACCAGGTCGAGATCCTCGAGCACCTCGACTCCGAGCGCGCCGCCGACGTGCTCGCGGAGATGTCGGCGGACGACGCCGCCGACCTGATCGCCGACCTGGCGCCCGAGACGGCCCGCCAGCTGCTGGAGCTGATGGAGCCGGAGGAGGCCAAGGACGTCCGGCGGCTGATGTCCTACGAGGAGGAGACCGCCGGCGGGATGATGACGCCGGAGCCGGTGATCCTGTCCCCCGACGCCACCGTCGCGGAGGCGCTGGCCCACGTGCGCAACGAGGACCTGACGCCCTCGTTGGCGGCTCTGGTGTACGTCGTGCGGCCGCCGCTGGAGACCCCCACCGGCCGGCTGGTCGGCGTCGCCCACATCCAGCGGCTGCTGCGCGAGCCGCCGTCGTCGCTGGTCGCGGGGGCGCTCGACACCGGGATCAGCTACCTGCGCCCCGAGGCCACCCTCGAGGACGTCGCCGCGCACCTCGCGACGTACAACCTGGTGGCCGCGCCGGTCGTCGACGACGAGGGACGGCTGCTGGGTGCGGTCACCGTCGACGACCTGCTCGACCACATGCTCCCCGAGGGCTGGCGGGACCGGAAGGCGGCGAGACGATGACGCCTCCGGACAAGCGGTCGGACAAGAAGGCCGGGAAGGAGCGCCCCGAGGCGTCCCGGGAGAGCCGTCGGCTGGACACCCCCCGCGACCTGGGCCGCACCCGGCTGCGCCGTCCGAGCGTCAACACCGACGCGTTCGGGGTGTTCGCCGAGCAGTTCGCGCGGTTCATGGGGACCGCCGCGTTCCTGATCTACATGACGCTGTTCGTGCTGGTGTGGGTGCTCTGGAACCTGCTCGCCCCCCACGACATCCGGTTCGACAACTACCCCTTCATCTTCCTGACCCTGATGCTCAGCCTGCAGGCGTCGTACGCCGCCCCGCTGATCCTGCTGGCCCAGAACCGCCAGGAGGTGCGCGACCGGGTGATCGCCGAGCAGGACCGGCAGGCCAACGCCCGAGCACACGCCGACATGGAGTTCCTGGCCCGCGAGGTCGCCTCGCTGCGGATGGCGCTGGGCGAGGTCGCCACCCGCGACTACCTCCGGTCGGAGCTGCGTGGACTGCTCAACGAGCTCGACGAGCGCAGCGGCGCCGATGAGGGGGATCACACCGGGCTCCCGCCCGAGAGCCAAGGGTGAGCCCGTACCGTTGAGCCCATGACATCCCCGCTGCTGGACAAGGTCCGTGCCGCGCTCGCGACGGTCAACGACCCCGAGATCAAGCGGCCGATCACCGACCTGAAGATGGTCGAGGGGCTCGACGTCGACGACACCGGCCGGGTCACCCTGACCGTGCTGCTCACGGTGTCCGGCTGCCCGATGAAGGACACGATCACCCGCGACGTGAACGCCGCTGTCCGGGCCGTCCCCGGCATCACCGACGTCGACCTGACCCTGGGCGTGATGACGCCCGAGCAGCGCGGCGAGCTCCAGGAGACGCTGCGCGGCGGCCAGGCGCAGCGCGAGATCCCGTTCGCCCAGGCCTCGTCCCTGACCAAGGTCTACGCGATCGCCTCCGGCAAGGGCGGAGTCGGCAAGTCGTCGGTGACCGTCAACCTGGCGCTCTCCCTGGCCGGGCAGGGCCTGAAGGTCGGCATCGTCGACGCCGACATCTACGGCCACTCGGTGCCGGCGATGCTGGGCGTGGCCGACACCCGGCCGACCCAGGTCGAGGACCTGATCATGCCGGTGCCGACCGCCAGCGGCGTCTCCGTGATCAGCATCGGCATGCTGAAGCCGAAGCGCGAGCAGGTGGTCGCCTGGCGCGGCCCGATGCTCGACCGCGCGCTGGTCCAGATGCTGGCGGACGTGTACTGGGGCGACCTCGACGTCCTGCTGCTCGACCTGCCGCCCGGCACCGGTGACGTGGCCATCTCGCTCGGACAGCACCTGCCCAACGCCGAGATCCTGGTCGTGACCACGCCCCAGGAGGCCGCCGCCGAGGTCGCGGAGCGGGCCGGCACGATGGCCTCGATGATGCACCAGCGCGTGGTCGGGGTCGTCGAGAACATGTCGTTCCTGGCCTGCCCGCACTGCGCCGACCAGGGCATCGAGCACCGGCTCGAGATCTTCGGCAGCGGGGGTGGCGCCCGGGTGGCGGCGACCCTCGGCAGCCGTTTCGGGTACGACGTGCCGCTGCTCGGCCAGGTGCCGCTCGACCCGCACCTGCGCGAGGGCGGCGACGACGGCAAGCCGATCGTGGAGTCCGACCCCACCGCGCCGGCCGCGCTCGAGCTGGAGAAGGTCGCGCGCTCGCTCACGGAGCGTGGACGCGGCCTGGCCGGACTGCAGCTCGGACTCACCCCCAGCGGTAGGTTGTGATCCGTGTTCGGAGTCGGGGTGCCGGAGATCGCGGTGCTGATCGTGGTCGCGATCGTGGTGTTCGGTCCCGACCGGCTGCCCGACATGGCGCGCCAGGCGGCGCGGATGCTGCACACGCTCCGCGGCTTCGCGCGTAACGCCCAGAACGAGCTCCGCGAGGAGCTCGGCCCCGACTACGCCGACCTCAAGCTGCGCGACCTCGACCCCCGGGTCGCGGTGCGCAAGCAGATCATGGAGGCGATGGCGGAGTTCGACGAGGACGAGTCCGTCGCGAAGACCCGCCCCGGCCAGCTGCCGCTGCTCGCCGGCGAGGCGCCGCCGTACGACGACGAGGCGACCTGAGCCCACCCCCGGGCGCCGGTCCGGTCAGTCGGAGCGGGCGTCCAGGGTCAGCGTGACCTGCTGGGTGTCCGAGCCCCGCTTGACCGTCAGGTCGAGCTTGTCGCCCTTGACGTGGCTGCGGATCACCACCACCAGCTCGATGCTGCTGGTGATCGCCTTGCCGTCGACCGCGACCACCAGGTCACCGCTGCGCAGACCCGCGTCGTCGGCCGGCTGGCCGCCGGTGACGCCCGTGATCTGGGCGCCGTCGACGTCGCGGCTGCTCTTCACGTTGGCGCCGATGATCGGGTACTGGGCCTTGCCGGTCTTGAGGATCTGGTCGGCGGTCACGACCACCTGCTCGATCGGGATCGCGAACCCGACACCGATGTTGCCGCCCTGGTCCTGGCCGATCGAGCCGATCGAGGCGATCGCCGAGTTCACGCCCACCACCTGGCCCTGCAGGTCGACCAGCGGCCCACCGGAGTTGCCGGGGTTGATCGCGGCATCGGTCTGGACCGCGTTGATGTACGACGTGTCGTCCTGGGACTCACCGGTCGTCACCGGCCGGTCGAGCGCGCTGATGATGCCGGAGGTGACCGAGCTGCTGAGCCCGAGCGGGGAGCCGATCGCCACCACCGTCTCGCCGACCCGCATCTGCTCCGACGAACCGAGCTTCGCCGGCGTCATGCTCTTCGCGCCCGGCGAGCTCAGCACCGCGATGTCGTAGACCAGGCTGCGGCCCACGATCTCGGCCTTGCTGTGCTTGCCGTTGCGGTCGACGATCTCGATGTTGCCGTCGTCCTTGGCCGCCTCGGCCACCACGTGGTTGTTGGTGATGATGTGGCCCTGCTTGTCGAGCACGAAGCCGGATCCGGTGGCCCCGCGGGGGTCGCCGTCGAACTCGGCGATGATCTGGACCGTGCTCGGGAGCACCCGGTCGGCCACCGCCGCGATGCTGTTGTTGTCGGAGGGAAGGGGCGCCGCCGTGCGCTTCTCCACGCGCAGCACCCCGCCACTGCCGTCACCACCGTTGTCGTTGACCAGCAGCGCGCCGAGGACCCCGCCGCCGACGCCGAGCAGCAGCGACAGGACCGCGATCATCGGCCAGACCCAGCCGGACAGTCGGCCACGTGCCGGCCGCGCGGGGGTGGGCAGCGGCATCGTGGGATGCGGGTAGCCGGTCGGGGGCGGGGTGCTCGCACCGTAGCCCCCGCCGTACCCCCCGTACCCGCTGCCGTAGCCGCTCGCGTACGCCGGAGGCTGCTGGTGGGGCGGCGGGACCGGTGGGGTCGCGCCCTGTGGCGGCGGCATGCTGCCCGCGGGTGCGTCCTGCGGAGTCGGGTCCGGAGCGGACGGGGACGCCCACGAACGGCCACTGCTCAGCGGCTGGGTGGGCTCGGAACGCTGGTCGGGCGCGCTCCAGGGGTCCTGCTCCTCGTCACTCACGGGTCCTATTTTGCGTGACGCCGCAAGGCCCCCGTCGCCGGACCCAGCGAAGCGCCCACTCCGGCGAGGTCGGAGGTGACCGTCGAGGGGGCCTGGCGGGTCGGCGGGCGCTCCCCCATCCCGGCGGGCGGGCCGGTGAAGGCGACCAGTCCGAGCACGGCAGCACCGACCGATCCGGCGCCCACCGCCGCGAACGTCGTCCGCCGGGTGCGGCTCCGGCGCTCGAGGGCGTCGACGGTGGCCCAGGCGTCCACGTCGTACAGCGAGCCGAGCAGTCCGGGCCGGGCGCCGGCCGTGGGGTCGGAGAGCGTGGCGAGCCGGGTCTTGAGCCAGCCCTCACGCTCCACCAGCCGGCGGCAGCCGGGACAGCTCATCACGTGCGTCCAGGCCCGCTCCTCCTCCTCCGAGGAGAGCTGACCGTCGACGAGGGCGCTCACGCGGTCACCGAGGTGGCCGTTGAGTCCCAGGATCGTCGGGCGTCGGATCATGTGAGCTGCTCCGAGAGTGCGGGCCCCGCGTAGCGCACCCGACCCTCCCTGGGCGCCCGGTGGGCCAGCGCCGTGCGCAGCATCGAACGGCCACGGTGGATCCGGGAGCGGACGGTGCCCATCTTGAGGTCGAGGACGCCGGCGATCTCCTCGTAGGTCAGCCCCTCCACGTCGCACAGCACGACGGCGGCGCGGAAGTCGGGCGGCAGGTCGGCGAGCGCGGCCTCGATGTCGGCGTCGAACATCTGGCTCAGGTACGCCGCGTCGGGCGCGGGCAGCGCACTCGGCAGCCGATGGGCGGCGTCGTCGGCGAGCGCGTCGAACCGGATCCGGCTCCTGCGCCGGGCCTGGTCGAGGAAGAGGTTCGTGGTGATCCGGTGCAGCCAGCCCTCGAAGGTGCCGGGTGTGTACTTGTCGAGCGAGCGGAACACCCGGACGAAGACCTCCTGGGTGAGGTCCTCGGCGTCGTGCAGGTTGCCGGTCAGCCGGTAGGCGAGCCGGTACACCCGGGCGGAGTGGTCGGTGACGATCTGCTCCCAGCTCGGTGCGACCCAGGGCTCGCCGCCGGCGCCCTGCTGCCCGACCTCGTGGTCGGTCGACTGGTCGCTCATGCGGGCCTCCTGCCGCCCGTCCGGAGTGCGGGACCTGCCCGTCACCGCCCGGAGGGGCTTGCGTATCGCCATCGGGGGAACCTGACCTCCATCACGCTAGGTACGACGTCTGAGAGTGCGCTGAGGGGAGCGCCGCACTCTGCCTGTGAACGTACGCCGGACGGGTCGGGTTCCCAAGCCCCGAGGTGCGCCGGCGAAACCCCCCAAAGCGGTAGAGTCGCGCGCAGTCGAGACGGTTCGTGCGCACGCCCGGACGCGGTCTTGTCCCGGAGACCCAGGAGGACGTCATCGCCGCAGGAATCAAGCCCGCGAGCTGGAGCTACGCGGAGGAGTTCGTCGCGGAGGACGAGGTCCTCGGCAACGCCCGCAGCCGCGCCCAGGAGGTCGGTGTGGCGCCGATCGGGGCGGGTGGCGGCGCCAGCCTCCGGTTCCTGGCCTCGGTGCTCGACGCCCGGGCCGTGGTGGAGATCGGCACCGGCACGGGTGTCTCCGGGCTGTGGCTGCTGCGTGGCATGCGTCCCGACGGCGTGCTGACCACGGTCGACACCGAGGCCGAGCACCAACGGCTGGCGAAGAAGACCTTCACCGAGGGCGGGATCACCCCGCAGCGGGCGCGGCTGATCCCGGGCTCCGCGCTCGAGGTGCTCCCCCGGCTGACCGACGGTCACTACGACATCGTCTTCTGCGACGGCGACAAGCAGGAGTACCCCGAGTACCTCGCCGAGGCGCTGCGACTGCTCCGGCCCGGCGGCGTGGTGGCCTTCGACAACGCGCTCTGGCACGACCGGGTCGCCGACCCCGCCCAACGCGACGCCGAGACGGTCGCGATCCGCGAGCTCGGGCGCTCGGTCGCCGACAACGAGAACCTGGTCCCGCTGCTGCTGCCCGTGGGAGACGGCCTGCTGCTGGCGCAGAAGCGGTAGCGGCTCAGTACGACGGGTCGGCGCGGAAGCCGGCCCCGCCCTCGGCCACCGCGACCACGTCGCACTCCTCGACCAGGATCGGCGAGGAGCCGATGATCTGCGAGCCCGGTGACTCCGCGGCACCCCTGGTGAACGTCTCCTGGAACTCGGCGCGAGCCTCCGGGGACGCGAACACGTAGCAGCCCTCGAACCACTCGCCCTCACGCATCCGCCAGGTCTTGAACCGCAGCGTCGGCATCGCCGAGAACCGGGCGTGCGAGGTGCCGGCGACGTACTCCCTGAGCCGGTCGACGACGTCGGGCGCCGCATCGGCCAGCGACCAGCGCACCGTCAGCGCGTGGCCGCTCACCGGGTCATGCCGGCGGTCACGCTGACCAGGTCGGAGAGCACGCCGGAACGCACCCGGTAGAAGCCCCAGACACCGTGCTGGACCCGCTCCACGAGCCCCGCTTCGACCAGGGAGCTCAGGTGCTCGAGGGTCGCCTCCTCCGCCAGACCGAAGATCCCGGTGAGGTCGCAGACGCAGGCCTCCCGGCCCGCGTGCGCGGCGATCATGGACATCAGCCGCAGCCGCACGGGGTCCCCGAGGGCGGCCAGCAGGGGTGCGGTGCGCGCCGCCTCGCCGCGGCTGATCGGCTCGGCGGCCAGGGACGAGTCGCACCGCGCCAGCTCCAGGCGCGGGAAGTCGGGCGTTTCGGGCACGTTCCCATCGTGACAGAGGACCGGTCACGGCGACGGCATTCGCCCGTGTCGAGGCTGCTAGACGATGCCGGAGAGCGGCTCGCGCTGCTCGAGCCAGTAGAGCAGGGCCCGCGGGCCGAACCCGGTCGGGCCGGCCGTCCACTCCCAGGCGTCCTCGACGGCGTCACCGACCGAGGCCAGGTCGAGGTGCGCCCACGGAAGGCCGCCGGTGAAGTGCCGCAGGAACAGCGCGGCCACGATCGCCTGCGCCGTGCCGGGTGCGTTGTCGGCGTCGGCGACCTTGGAGCTGAGCCGCTCCTCGTACTCCTCGGTCAGCGGCATCCGCCACAGCGGCTCACCCGCCGCCGCGCCCGCGGCGTCGAGGTGGTCGAACAGGGCGTCGTCGGTGGCGAAGACGCCACCGATCCGCTGCCCGAGCGCGACCTTGATCGCCCCGGTGAGCGTGGTGACGTCGACCAGCACGTCGGGCTCGAGCTCGGAGACCGCGTAGGCGAGGCCGTCACCGACCACCAGCCGGCCCTCGGCGTCGGTGTTGGTGACCTCGGTGGTGCGCCCGCCGTAGTGGGTGATCACGTCACCGGGGCGCATCGCGTTGCCGGAGATCACGTTCTCGGCCAGGGCCACGATGCCGGTGACCCGCACCGGGCAGTCGACGTCGGCGAGCGCGGCGAGGACGGAGAGCACCACGGCGCCGCCGCTCATGTCGCGCTTCATGTTCGCCATCACCTCCCCGGTCTTGATCGAGAGGCCGCCGCTGTCGAAGGTGATCCCCTTGCCCACGATCACGACGTGCGGGGTGCCGCGCTTGCCCTGCGCCGGGGTGTACTCCAGGCGCAGCAGCCGCGGCGGTGTCACCGACGCCTGTCCGACGGCCACGATGCCGCCGAACCCCTGCGCCTCGAGCTCGCGCTCGTCGAGCACGGTCATCGACAGGCCGGCCTGCTGCGCGACCGGGCGGGCCTGGTCGACGAACCACTGCGGGTTCTTCACGTTGGAGGGCACCGTCGCCAGCGTGCGCGAGCGCCAGCCGGCCATTGCGACGACGAGTCCGCGCTCGAGGGCCTCGGGGGCGTAGCTGCCGCCGGCCAGCACGATCCGGCGTACCGGTCTGGCCCTGGGGCCGGTGGAGCGCAGGTGGTACTCGAACGAGCCGAGCACGGCTCCCTCGACGAACGCGCGGAGCCCGGCGTCGTCGCCGACGGCCGGCACCGACGTGGACACCGTGCCCAGGTCCTTGGTCCGACGGGCGATCGCGGCACCCGCCCGGCGCAGGTCGCGCGGCGTACCGGCACCCACGCCCACGAGCAGCAGCAGCCTGAGGTCGGTGTCGGCCGGCCCGGTCGTGGCCAGGGGCAGCACCGTCACCTCGCCGGCCTTTCCCGTCGCCCGCGCGTGCTCGAGGACACCGAACAGGTCGAGGTCGGCCCCGTCGAGCAGCTCGGCCGCTCCGGGCCCGAGCGTGACCCCCTCGCCGTCGGTGCCGGGCAGCACCGGCAGCGCCAGCACCTCGGCTCCGCTCACGCGCGCCGGCGGTTCCTCGCTGAGCACGAGCTCGGGCGGGGAGACCTGGGTCGGGAGAGTCACGGCAACCACGGGGCCGACCCTATCCGGCGGCGCTGCCGCCCCACGGCCGGTGCGCGACCACGGCGAAGACCCCCGCTCGTCCGTGGACGACCGGGGGTCTTCGTGAGTTGCGGGGCCGGCGTCAGCCGACCACGTCCTTGAGCGCGTCGCCGAGCGCACCGGCTTCCTCGGCGTTGAGCTCGACCACCAGACGGCCACCGCCTTCCAGCGGAACGCGCATCACGATGCCGCGCCCCTCCTTGGTGACCTCCAGCGGACCGTCTCCAGTCCGCGGCTTCATCGCCGCCATCTGCATACCTCTTCCTGTGACCGCGCTCCTACCTGCGCTGCTGGGACCATTATCCCTCATCGGACCCGGCCACCGGACCAGTTGTGCCGAGGTGGGGCAGACTGCCCCGGTAGCGCGCCCGCGACCGAGGAGTCCAGATGACCGAGGCAGCACCGCACCAGCCCGTCCTGTACGCCGTCGCCGACGGGGTCGCCACGATCACGCTGAACCGCCCGGACGCGATGAACAGCCTCGACGTGGCCACCAAGGAGTCCCTCCTCGCGGCGGTCACCCGGGCCGCCGGGGACACCGACGTGCGCTGCGTCGTGCTCACCGGCTCCGGCCGCGCGTTCTGCGTCGGGCAGGACCTCAAGGAACACATCCAGATCCTCCAGAGCGGGACCCCGGACGAGCTCTTCACCACCGTCGACGCGCACTACAACCCGACGGTGACGGCGCTGGCCACGATGCCGAAACCGGTGATCGCGGCGGTCAACGGCGTCGCGGCGGGCGCGGGCGCCTCGCTGGCGTTCGCGTGCGACTTCCGGATCCTCGCCGACTCCGCGGGCTTCAACCTCGCGTTCACCGGGGTCGCGCTCTCGTGCGACACCGGCTCCTCCTGGACCCTGCAGCGACTCGTCGGGCGAGCCAGGGCGATGGACCTGCTCTACTTCCCGCGCACGCTCTCCGCCGCCGACTCCCTCGAGCTCGGCCTGGCCACCACGGTGGTCCCGGGCGCCGACCTGGTGAGCGAAGTGGGGACGCTCGCGACCCGCCTCGCGTCCGGACCCACCGTCGCCTACGGCGCGATCCGGCGCTCGGTGGCGTACGCCGCGGGCACCAGCTTCGAGGACGCGCTGGAGTACGAGTCGTCGATGATGACCCTCACCGGCGGGACGGCCGACCACCGGGCGGCGGTCGAGGCCTTCGTCGACAAGACGAAGCCGGAGTTCGAGGGACGCTAGCCGGCTAGCCCTCGTCGACCTCCTGAGCCGGTCCTGGCCCCCGGCGGGTCCGGCTCCGGGGCGGGGTCCGGCTCCTCGTCCTCCTTCTGCGCGAGCTGGTCGCCGAGCCGGGCCAGCAGGGCGTCGACCTCGGAGGCACGGTAGCCGCGCAGGGCCGTGGTGAAGCGCACGGCTCTCAGGTCCTGCGCGGTCAGCGGCCCGTCGGCCTGGACGCGCACGTCCGGTCGGTCGTCGTACTCCTCGGACATGGTGCCCCCGGCGCCGGCCGCGACCACCGCGACGGCGCCCATCAGGAGCACGATCAGCACCGCGAAGAACCACGTCACGGGCCGCTCTCCTGCGCTGCCGGGTCCTCGTGCGCGGCGCGGGCGGCAACCATGATCTCGACCGCCTCGGACACGTCGTCGGTGAGCGTGACCATGTCGAGGTCGCGCGGGGAGATCTTGCCGTCGTCGGCCACCGGGCCGGCCAGCCAGTCGATCAGGCCGCGCCAGTAGTCGGTGCCGATCAGGACGACGGGGAACGACGTCACCTTCTGCGTCTGGGCCAGCGTGAGCGCCTCGAACATCTCGTCGAGCGTGCCGAGTCCGCCGGGCAGCACGGCGAAGCCCTGGGAGTACTTGACGAACATCGTCTTGCGGGCGAAGAAGTAGCGGAAGTTCACCCCGAGGTCGACCCACTGGTTCAGGCCGGACTCGAAGGGCAGCTCGATGCCGAGGCCCACGGAGACGCCGCCCGCCTCGCAGGCGCCCTTGTTGGCGGCCTCCATCACGCCGGGCCCGCCGCCGGTGATCACGGCGAAGCCGGCCTCGACGAGCTCGCGGCCGAGCACCTCGCCCATCGTGTAGTAGGGGTCGGCGGGGCGGGTGCGCGCCGAGCCGAAGACACCGATCGCCGGACCGAGCTCGGCCAGCGCGCCGAAACCCTCGATGAACTCGGCCTGGATGCGCAGCACGCGCCACGGGTCGGTGTGCACCCAGTCGCTGGTGCCGCGCGCGTCGAGCAGCCGCTGGTCGGTGGTGCTCGGGTCGACCGCCGAACCGCGCTGGATCGTCGGGCCCTTGTGCTTGAGCGGGCGCTGGGTCATGCCGGGTCGCCGGTCAGCCAGGCGCGCAGCTTGTCCTCGCAGGACACGATCTGCGCGATCGGCACGTGCTCGTCCTGCTTGTGGGCGAACATCGGGTCACCCGGACCGAAGTTCACGGCCGGGATGCCGAGCGCGGTGAAGCGGGCGACGTCGGTCCAGCCGAACTTCGGGTTCGGGTCACCGCCGACCGCAGCGACGAAGGCGGCGGCCGCGGGCACCGACAACCCCGGCAGCGCACCCGGCGCGGAGTCGGTCAGCTCGAGCTCGTAGCCGTCGAAGAACTCCTGCGCGAGCTCCCAGGCCTGGTCCTCGGACAGGTCGGGGGCGAAGCGGAAGTTGACGGTCACCCGGCACTCGTCGGGGATCACGTTGGTGGCGACGCCGCCGGCGATCATCACCGCGTTCATGCCCTCGTGGTACTCGAGACCGTCGATCACCGGCCTGCGCGCGTCGTACGACGTCAGCCGCTGGAGGACGCCCGCCGCTCCGTGGATGGCGTTGACGCCCTTCCAGGACCTCGCGGAGTGGGAGCGCTCGCCACGGGTGATCACGTCGAAGCGCAGCGTGCCCTGGCACCCGGCCTCGACCACGCCGTCGGAGGGCTCCATCAGGATCGCGAAGTCGGAGACGACCAGCTCGGGCGCGCTCTCGGCGATCGCGCGCAGGCCGTTGAACTCCGCGTCGATCTCCTCGCACTCGTAGAAGACGAAGGTGAGGTCCCGGTTGGGCTCGACCACGCCGGCGGCGAGTCGCAGCGCGACGGCGACCCCGGCCTTCATGTCACAGGTGCCGAGCCCGTGCAGGATCTCGCCGTCGTTGCGGACCGGCAGGTTGTCGTTGAGCGGGACGGTGTCGATGTGGCCCGCGATCACGACGCGCTCGTCACGCCCCAGGGAGGTGCGGGCGACGAGGCTGTTGCCGTGACGGCTCACCTCGAGGTGCTCCAGACCGCGGAGCACCCTCTCGATGTCGTCGGCGATCGACTGCTCGTCGTGGCTCACCGACTCGATGTTGCACAACGCTTCGGTCAGGGCAACGGCGTCCAGCGACAGATCAAGACTCACGCGTGCATCCTGTCAGGGCTGCGGGAACACGCAGAACTCGTTGCCCTCCGGGTCGGCGAGCACCACCCAGCCCGTGCCGTCCCAGAGCCGGGTCGCCCCGCGGTCCAGGAACTCCTCGACCGTGCCGTAGACGTCCCAGTGGAGCCGGTTCTTCACCGTCTTCGGCTCGGGCACCGGCGCGAAGTCCCAGGTCAGCACCGGGTCGTCGGTGGCGTGCAGCAGCGTCCACCACCCGTCGCCGTGCTGCGTGTTGTCCTGCAGCTCGGCCCCGAGCACCTCGCCCCACCAGCGGGCCTGCGCCTCGGGGTCGACGCAGTCGATCCCGATCCCGTGCAGGCGGTAGGCCGGGAGCTCGTCGCGGACGAAGGCACAGAAGTCGTTGCCCTCCGGGTCGAGCATCGTGGTCCAGCCGAACCCGCTCTCCTCCGCCGGGAGCACCACGGAGGCACCGCGCGCGACGAGCTCGTCCACGGTGTGGGCGTAGATGTCCGGGTGGACGCGGTTCTTGACCGTCTTCGTCTCCGGCACCGGGCAGATCGCGATGCCCTGCTGCTCGGTCTCGCCGATCACGTCGGCCGGGTACCGGCCGTCGTTGACGACCGCCCGGCCACCGATGACCGGCGCCCAGAAGTCCGCGATCGTGCTGCGGGGGTCGACGGTGTCGAGCACCAGCTCCAGGAATCTCGCCATGGCGGGACGCTACCGGGAGCCGGCGACGTCCTGGTCGTCACCGCGCGCCGCCTTGATCCTGCGCCAGCCTCCGGCGCGGTTGTTCGCGATGATCGCGCGGAACATCTCCAGCAGCGCGGGCTCGTTGACCGGCTCGTCCCGGTGGATGCTGATCTGGCGGCCGGTCTTGTTGTCGTGGCCGGCCGTGATGATGCCGTGCGGGTCGGGCGGCAGTCCGCCGTCGTACAGGAAGACGCTGACGTGGTCCTTCGCGGCCAGCAGCGCGCAGACGTTGCCCTGGAGCACGAAGTACGGCTGCACCGTGCGCTTGACCGTCTCCTCGACCTCGGGGTCGGCCTCGTGCGCCAGGTCGCGCACGCGCTCGCAGATCCGCTGCTGCCAGTCGGGGAGCCGGGCGATGTAGTCGTCGACGCGTGGGTCCTTCTCGTAGCCCATGCCTCAGCCTAGGACCGAGGTTCGGCTCCGTAGAGTGGTCGCGTGACTTCCTCCCCTCCCGCTCCCGCGACTGCCTGGGCGCACGGCGTCGCGACCTACGCCGGTGACAGCGTGCTCGACGCCTGGTTCCCGTCCCCCGTGCTCGGCGACCCGGACGGCTCCGAGGCCCCCGACGAGCTGACGGCGCTCGCGGGGGACGACGACGTCCGCGGCGTACGACGGGCCGTGGTGACGGTCGAGATCAAGGACCTGCAGGACGCCCCCGGTGACACGCTCGACGTGTGGCTCCGCCTCCACCTGCTCTCCCACCGGCTGGTGCTGCCGCACACGATCAGCCTCGACGGGGTCTTCCGGCTGCTCAGCAACGTGGTGTGGACGAGCGCCGGGCCGTGTGCGGTCGAGGACTTCGAGCAGACCCGGCTGCGGCTGCGCACCGCCGGGCAGCAGGTCACGGTGTTCGGGGTCGACAAGTTCCCGCGGATGGTCGACTACGTGCTGCCCAGCGGGGTGCGGATCGCCGACGCCGACCGGGTGCGGCTGGGCGCGCACCTGGCCGAGGGCACGACCGTCATGCACGAGGGCTTCGTCAACTACAACGCCGGCACCCTGGGCTCGTCCATGGTCGAGGGCCGGGTGAGCGCCGGCGTCGTGGTCGGCGACGGCTCCGACGTGGGTGGAGGCGCGTCGATCATGGGCACGCTCTCAGGCGGCGGCACCGAGGTGATCTCGATCGGCGAGCGCTGCCTGATCGGCGCCAACGCGGGGATCGGCATCTCGCTCGGCGACGACTGCGTGGTCGAGGCCGGCTGCTACGTCACGGCCGGCACCAAGGTGACCGTCAAGGACATCGACAACAAGCCCAAGGTGGTCAAGGCGGCCACGCTCTCGGGGACCGACAACGTGCTGTTCCGACGCAACTCCGTGTCCGGCACCGTCGAGGCGGTCCCGTGGAAGCGCGCGGGCGTGGCCCTCAACACGGACCTGCATGCGAACTAGGTCCCTGGTCTTCCTGCTGGTCCTGGTCGTCGTCGGCGGCGTCGGCGTCGCCATGTGGCGCGGCGTCGGGCCACTCCCGGACCCCGAAGGGTGCACGACGAGCGTCAACGGCACGCGTGTCGAGCTGACCCTCGAGCAGGCGCGCAACGCCTCGGTGATCTCGGCCGTCGGCGTCCGACGCGACCTGCCGGCGCGCGCGGTGTCGATCGCACTGGCGACGGCGTTCCAGGAGTCCAAGCTGCGCAACCTCGACCACGGCGACCGGGACTCGCTGGGGATCTTCCAGCAGCGGCCGTCACAGGGCTGGGGCACCAAGGCCCAGGTGCGCGACCCCTACTACGCGTCCAACGCCTTCTACGAGGTGCTCGCCAAGATCGACGGGTTCCAGACGATGCGGATCACCGAGGCCGCGCAGAAGGTGCAGCGGTCCGGCTACCCCGAGGCCTACGAGCCGCACGCGGCCGACGCCCGGGCACTGGCCTCGGCGCTGACCGGCTACTCCCCCGGCGGCCGCTTCACCTGCGTCGTGCACGACTCGAAGTCCCGGGGCACGTACGGCGCCGCGACCCGCACGCTCGAGAAGGGCTTCGGTCCGCTCGACGTGGCGCGGGGAGCCCGGCAGGACTTCACGGTCGACGTCGGCACGGACCCCGCCGGACGCCGGCAGGGCTGGGCGGTCGCCCAGTTCCTCACCGCTCATGCGTCCCAGCTGAAGGTCACGTCGGTGGCGTTCAACGGCATGCGCTGGCGGGTCGGCAAGGACTCCGAGCGGGGCTGGACCTCCACCTCGTCGAAGCGCGGCCACGTCAGCGTCTCCCTCGGCTGACCCGTCGCAGATGGCGGTCACAGACACGCTGACCCGTCGCAGATGGCGGTCACAGACACGCTGACCCGTCGCAGATGGCGGTCACAGACACGCGACCCGTCGCAGATGGTGGTCACAGACACGCTGACCATCGCGACGGGTCACGACACCGCTCGACCATCTGCGACGGGTCAGCGACCCTCGCGCGACCATCTTCGACGGGTCAGCGACCCTCGCGCGACCATCTGCGACGGGTCAGCGACTCTCGCGCGACCATCTGCGACGGGTCAGCGCAGCCGCTCGGCCGCAGCCGCCACCCGCTCGTCGGTGGCGGTGAGGGCAACCCGCACATGGCGAGAGCCCGTCGGCCCGTAGAACGTCCCCGGCGCGACCAGCACGCCGCGCTCGGCGAGGGCGGCGACGGTCTCCCAGCAGTCCTCGTCGCGGGTGGCCCACAGATAGAGCGACCCCTCGGAGTGGTCGATCCCGAAGCCGGCCCCCACCAGGGCCTCGCGCAGCACCTCCCGGCGCGCGGCGTACCGGCCGTGCTGCTCGTCGACGTGCCGGTCGTCGTCGAGCGCGGCGACCATCGCACGCTGCTGCGGGCCCGGCATCTGGAGGCCGAGGTTCTTGCGCACGGCGAGCAGCTCCGCCACCACGACCGGGTCGCCGGCCACGAAGGCACACCGGTAGCCGGCGAGGTTGGACCGTTTGGACAGCGAGTGCACGGCCAGGATCCCCTCGTGCGAGCCGCCGCAGATGTCGGGGTGCAGCACGGAGTACGACGCGCCCTCCCAGCTGCACTCGATGTAGCACTCGTCGCTGACCAGCAGCACGCCTCGCTCGCGGCACCAGTCCACGACCTTGCGGAGATGGTCCGGCGGCAGCACCTGCCCCGTCGGGTTGGACGGTGAGTTGACCCACAGCAGCCGGGGCGTGCGCGGTCCGATCGCGGTCAGCGAGTCCGTGGCCAGCACCTCGGCACCGGCGAGCACGGCGCCCACCTCGTAGGTGGGATAGGCCAGGGCCGGCTGCACCACCAGGTCACCCGGGCCGACGTCGAGGTGCAGCGGGAGCGACGCGATCAGCTCCTTGGAGCCGATCACGGGCAGCACCCCGTCGAGCCCGATGCCCGTGACACCGTGCCGCCGCGCCAGCCAGTCGACCGCCGCCTGTCGGGTCTCGGGCAGCCCGACGGTGACCGGGTAGCCCGGGGAGTCCGCCGCGTCGCGCAGCGCCCGCTGGACGACCTCGGGGGTCGGGTCCACGGGTGTGCCGACCGAGAGGTCGACGATCCCGTCCGGGTGGCGGCGCGCCTGCTCGGCGTGCGTCGCCAACTGGTCCCAGGGGAAGGCCGGGAGCTTCCCCGAGATCAACATGCTGGGGCCGGTGGGGTCACTCCGCCTGCGGCTGCGGGGGCAGCGCCTCGATCAGCGGGTGGTCCTTGTCGATCTCGCCCATCTTGGCCGCGCCGCCCGGGGAGCCCAGGTCGTCGAAGAAGTGCACGTTCGCGTCGTAGTACTCCTTCCACTGCTCCGGCGTGTCGTCCTCGTAGTAGATGGCCTCGACCGGGCAGACCGGCTCGCACGCACCGCAGTCGACGCACTCGTCGGGGTGGATGTAGAGCATCCGCTTGCCCTCGTAGATGCAGTCGACCGGGCACTCGTCGACGCACGCACGGTCCTTCAGGTCAACGCAGGGCTGGGCGATGACGTAGGTCATCTCGTTCCTCCATGGGGCGGGCGGGCGGCGGACGACATCAGCCTAGTATCCCCGCGATGGACAGCGACGGAGCACCCACGGGTCGACACGCGCTCGGCCCCCATGTGGTCGGGCGGCGCGTGGTCGTCCGACGCCTCGTGCCCGGCGAGTCCGGCCCGTCGGGAGGTCCCGCGATGTCCGACGTGCTGGGCGTGTGCGAGGCCTGGTCGGGTGGTGTGGCGCTCGTGCGACGTGAGGACGGGACGCTCGTCGAGATCCCGACGGCCGACATCGTCTCGGGCAAGCCCGTGCCTCCCCGGCCGTCCGCGCGGATGCGGGTCACCCCACGCGAGGCGGAGGGCCACGCCGGGCCGCTGTGGCCGCAGGTGGAGCGGTTCCCGCTGGGTGACTGGGAGCTCCGCACCGACCCGGCTCCGGTCGACCGGCTGCGCAAGCGCGCCAACTCGTGCCTGGCCGTGGGCGTGCCCGACCGGCCGCTGGAGTCGGCGATCGCGGCGATCCGGTCGTTCTACGCCGGGCGCGGCCGGGAGGCGCTGGTGCAGGTGCTCGTGGACTCTCGCGAGGAGCAGGCGTTCCTCGCGGCCGGCTGGCGGCTGGTCGTGCCAGGGGAGTCGGACCTCCGGCTGGGAAGCCTGGCGGCGACCCGGCGGGCGCTCCCCCGGGCCGACGACCCCGAGGCGGTGGTCACCGAGGACGGCCCGCGGGTCCGCGCGGTGGTCGGGCAGGCGCGTGGGGATGCGGCGCTCGACGGCGACTGGCTCGGGGTGCACGGCATGGTCACCGACCCGTCGTACCGGCGGCAGGGGCTGGCCCGGCGGGTGCTCGCCGCCCTCGCCGAGTGGGGCGCCGAGCAAGGGGCGAGCACCGTGTGGCTGCACGTCGAGACCGACAACGCTCCGGCGGTCGCGCTCTACGGGTCGCTCGGACTTCGCGTGCACCACACCTGCCGGTACTACGTGGCGCCCTGAGGGGCTCCAGGCGAACGAGCGTCCGGCTCTCCGTCCGGATCGGTGCGTCACCCCGCCCGGTTCACGGCGTCTCGCACACCACGGTGTCCGAGGGGTCGTAGACGGCGGTGCGCCTCTCCCGGCGCACCACCGCGTCGCGCCCGGGCCTCCGGAAGACCCGCGTGACGTCGACGCTGAAGCCCGGGTAGCCGACCGCGGCCTCACAGCTGGCCTTGCTGCTGCGCTTGATCGCCGGCGTCTTCTTCGCGTAGGCCTTGCTCGTCCTGACCGCCACGTCCCAGTGCTTCGTCGACCACATGCTGACCGTCACCGACCCCTCGCGCGAGCGGGTGCCGGGGATGACGCTCGCCGTGACCAGGACGCCGTCGCGGCTGTCGTTGGCGAAGCGCAGGTCGAACCTGCCGTGGTCGACGGTGGCTTCGCGACCCTTCGGGAAGCGTGAGCTGTACACGGTGTGCACCTCGTGCTCGACGTCCTTGAGCCCGGCGAAGAACATCGCGTTGTAGGCCGTGGTGGCGAGCTGCGACAGGCCGCCACCGACGTCCTCCTTGAACACGCCGCCCGAGATCACGTAGCCCTTCACGAAACCGCGGGCCAGGGTCGGCTCACCCACGACCTTGTTGAAGCTGAACGTGTCGCCGGGCTTGAGCAGGGTGTCGTCCACCAGCGCGGCGCCGCGAGCCAGGTTGGTGTTCCGGTAGTCGGCGAAGGCGAACCGGGTGGTGAAGCTGGCGACCCGCTCGTTCACCCGCAGCCGACGCGCGTCGGCGGTGGTGAAGGAGGGCCTGGCGGTGGCGCCCTTGATCTCGACCCGGCGCCGACCGGCCGGGCGGGTGACCGCCGCGAGGAACTTGCGCTGGAGGTCGGCGCGGTCGAAGACCACGCCCTTCTTGGACCGGATGATCCGCGGGCGTCCCTTCTCGACCACGATCCTGGCCGGCACCGGCCGGCCGGGCACGGTGCTCGCGATCGGTCGCAGAGCCGTGACGAGGGTGTCGATGTCGAGTGTCGGTTCCAGCCGCGAGCCGTCGGGGATCAACGAGATCGCCCTGGTGTAGACGCGTGGCGGGACCTTGACCTCGTGCTTGGCGAGGACCAGCCGGACCGGTCCGCTCGTGGCCGGCCGGGCGAAGGACGTCATCGCGGCGTCGACCGCGGCGTCGTCGATGACCGGCGGCAGCGGGGTCACCGCGAGTCGGGCCGGCTCGGCGCCCAGGTAGGCCCGGATGATCGCATCACGGCTGCCACCGCGCGAGAGCCGCTGCCCTTCCACGGCCTGCCCGGGCACCGCGACGCCGGCGCCGAAGGTGACCGCACCGTCCACGGGCGCCTTGTCCACCTGGGTGGCGAGGGCGGTCACCGCGTCGGAGAGCCGGGGCCGGTCGATGCTCAGCCGGGCGGCGACGTCGCCGCCTCCGGTGTAGTAGGTCCACAGTCGCGCGGGCGTGAAGACGTTGCCGCCACCCGCCGCACGCACCGTGCCCGCGAGGTCGAGGCCCAGACCGGCGCTCGTCGGGTCGACGGTGGTGTCGAGGCCACCCCCCTGCACCGGTATCGGTCGCCGGGAGCGCGGACCGAGCTGGGAGCCGAGCCGCTCCTCGGCTGCGGACTCGTGCAGCCCACCGATCGCGACGCCGTGGACGGTGGTCCCGGCCGGGACCTTGTCGCCGGCCACCAGGCACAGCACGCCGTAGGCGACACCCGCCAGCAGGACGAGCCCGAGCAGCAGCCAGGACACCACGTTGCCGCCCTGTCCGTCGTGCCGTCTGCGCCTCCTGCCTCGACTCACGGCCCGATCGTAAGCACCACGCCGCCGCCCGCCACGGCGAACCGCGGCTCAGAGCCCGGCGAACAGGTCGGACTCGAGCCCGTGCTCGTCCACCGGACCCGGCGTGCCCTTGGCGATCCGGAAGAACTCGGTGCCCCAGATCTCGTTCCCGACATTGTTCGAGAGCGCGAAGAACGGCCCGTCGACGGCGATCTGGGTGGCGTGCGCGCGGAGTGCCGCCATCTTGCGCTCCACGAACTCCGCGCCGTCGACGGCCGCGGTCAGGTCGGCGTCCTCGACCGCCATCCTCGGGAGGTTGTCCGGGTCCATTCCTTCGAAGGTGGTCGCGTCACCCATCTCGCGGAGCCGGCGCAGGCCGTCGCGCATCCGGCTGGCGGACATCGCCCCCCAGTAGATCTTGGCGATGTCCCAGGCCTCGCCCAGGTCCCTCCGGTACGACGGGACAGCGGCGAGCGCGGCGCCGTACATCGCGACCCGATGGGCCTGGATGTGGTCGGGGTGGCCGTAGCCACCGAACTCGTCGTAGGTCACCAGCACCTGCGGCCGGACCTCGCGGATCACCTGCACCAGGTCGGCGGCGGCAGCGGTGAGGTCGGCGTTCCAGAACGCGTTGTCGTGCACGTCGTCCGCGGGGACCGCGTGCCCGTCGGCGTGCCACTGCATGCCGGAGTCGCGGTAGCGCTTGAACCCGCCGAGGTAACGGTGGTCGGTGACGCCGAGCTCGGACATCGCCCGGTCGAGCTCGACCTTGCGCTGATCCGCGAGGGTGTCGTCCCGGTCGGCGGCCATGTGCTCCATGTCGGGCAGCAGGATCTCGCCCATCTCGCCACCGGTGCAGGTGACCAGCGTGACGCCGGCTCCCTCGGAGACGTAGCGGGCCATGGTCGCGCCCTGACCGATGGACTCGTCGTCGGGGTGGGCGTGCACGAGGAGGAGGTGCCTGTTGGAGGTGCCGGTCATGCCCCGATCCTTGCGCACGGCGACGACTGCTCAGTCCGTGGGCGGCAGCGCCTCCCGGACCAGGGGCAGGAAAGGCAGGTCGGCGGGCAGCCAGCCGACCTCCGCGAGCTGGTCGGACCGCAGCCAGCGCACGATGTCGTGCTCACCGGGGATCGGTTCGCCGGAGACCAGCCGGACCAGCGCGACGCGCAGCACGAGACCCTCGACGATCACGCTCTCCGCCGGAAGCCAGCCGGTGACCTCGACGACACAGCCGAGCTCCTCCGCGACCTCGCGGACGACGGCCGCGTCGAGCGTCTCGCCGGGCTCGACCTTGCCTCCGGGGAACTCCCAGCCGGTCCGTGGGTGGGTACGGCGCGCGGCCAGCACGCGTCCGTCGTACCGGATCGCGGCGCCGACGACGGTGCGGGTCACGAGGCTCCTAGGGTGGGCGGGTCGTTCCAGCCAACCAGAGGAGCCGCGCGTGGCGTCGTACGGAGTTCACCTGGTGCGTCGCGAGGAGAACCTGGACGAGATCGCCGCGCTGCAGGCGCGCTACGGCAGTCCGGTCGGCGTCGCGGGCGTCCTCGATCGACTCGACCGCCAAGCCACACAGGCGAAAGTGCCCGGGCGCGGTCCGACCTGGGGCTTCACGTGGAACCAGCAGGACAACGACTCGCGGCGCTGGTGGCCGCAGGGGATCAGCACCTCCGCGGACGCCTCGGACAGTGAGGACTTCGACGGCCGCAGGCTGATCGTGACCAGCTGGTACTCCCACGGCGACAAGGACGACAACCACGGCAGCCGGGTGACCTTCGTCGACGTCGACCGGCTGGAGTACCGGCACGTGCTGATCGTGACGGCGGGCACCGACCACCTCGGCCGGGCCGGGCTCGAGCCGTTGCGGATCCATGCCGGAGGGGTGGTCTGGTGCGGGCCGTACCTGCACCTGGCCGGCACCCGGCGTGGGCTGTTCACCTGTCACGTCGACGACATCATGGAGGTGGAGCCGGACGACGGCACGTTCGGCTACCGCTTCGTGCTGCCGGTGCGGTTCGCGTACGCCGCGCACTCGGAGGAGTCCGTCGAGCAGCTGCGCTACTCGTTCCTGTCGCTGGACCGCGGCGTGTCACCACCGGAGCTTGTCGCCGGTGAGTACGGCACCAAGGGCATGACCACGCGGCTGGTGCGTTACCCGCTCGACCCGGAGACGCTGCACCTCGACCGCGAGGAGACCGGGGAGTCCCGCCCCGTCTCCCTCGACGACGGCGGGGTGGGCCACATGCAGGGCGCGGCCGTCGTCGACGGCACCTACTACGTCACGGTCAGCCGTGGCCGGCACCGGCTCGGGCACCTGTACGTCGGCACCCCGGGATCCCTCACGCCGTACCGCTGGACGTTGCCGGTCGGCCCCGAGGACATCTCGTACTGGCCGTCCCGCGACCAGCTGTGGTCGCTCTCGGAGTACCCCGGCCGGCGTTACGTGTACGCGATGGACCGGCACCGGCTGGGGAGCGTGCGGTCGTTGGCGTCGGTGTTCTGGCGGTGGTGACGGCGGGCGCCGCGCCGAACACCAGGTTCTCCTGGTGTTTGGTCACTCCGCACGGGCAACAGTCCATGACAAGTGACAGTTCTCCGTGCTGAGTCGGGCTCAGCGCGGCACCCGGGCCAGCTGCCGCGACTGCGCGACCAGCCGGCCGACCGAGTCCCAGACCTCGCAGTCCTCCTCGAAGTAGCCTCCGGCGACGTTGCGCGTCGCGTGCCGCAGCTTCAGCCAGCCCGGCGCCGGCCGGGCCCGCACGTGCACGGTCAGCTCGAGCGTCGGCGCCCAGCCCATCCGGCCCAGGTCGAAGGTGACCGGCGGCAGCGCGTCGACGGCGAGCAGCAGCGAGAGCGGGTCGGGCTCGCGGGCGTCGTGGAGCCGGAACCAGCCCTGCAGCATGCCCCGGTGACTCGGCTCGCCCAGGGCCCAGCCCACGCACGCCGGGTCGGCGAGCAGGTCGAAGCGCTCGAGCAGCGGAGCGGTCCTCCGGAACTCCTCGGGCGCGGCCGACGTCGGCACGCACCGGTCGCGCGGTGGCAGGTCCGGCTCCTCGGCGGTGGTGGCGATCTCGTCGGTGAGCCCGTGCAGGTCGCCGTACGACGCCAGGGCGGTGAGCCTCGGGACCTCCACCCCGTCCTGCTCCTGGGTCATCGTCGCCGCCACCGTGGTCAGGCTGCGGCCGTTGCGGAGCACGTCGGCGCTGACCGTCGCCGGTCCCGGGCGTCCCGCCGAGAGGTAGTGCGCGGTCATGATGAACGGGTCCGGGTGCCCGTGGCCGCCGGCGGTCTCGGCCACCGCGGAGCCGAGCACGGCCAGCAGGTAACCGCCGTTGACCCCTCCCCCGACCACCCAGCCCGGGTCGAGCACGGCGTCGTACGACGTCGAGTCGCTGCGCCGGGAGACGGCGGTGGTGCGGTCGAACTCACTGTCCATGCGTTCACGCTAGTGCCGTCCGTCGCGGGTCCGTCCGGTACCGTCGGCCGGGTCCTCGTCACCTGTCAGGGGGAACAACAGTGACCAGCACGCGCGCCGTCCGGGCTGCCGCGACCACCGCGGCCCTGCTCGCTCTCGCCGGGGTGTCCGGTTGCGGCAGCGACGACGCCGCCGACCCGAAGACCGAGCCGTCACCGTCCGTGTCGCAGTCCCTGCCCCCCGAGCCGACCGGCACCGCACCCAACGATGTCAGCACCACCACCACGTCGAGCGCGCTGCCGGTGCCCGAGGGCGGTCCACCGGAGGTCGCGAAGTTCCCGGTGCCGAAGGGCGTGAAGGTCAAGGGACCCGGACCGTCCGACCGGTCCTGGCAGTTCGACATCCACACCAGGGACACGGACGCGGTGCTCGCCTTCTACCGCAAGGCGCTGGTCGACAAGGGCTACACGGTGCAGAACGACGTGGACCTCAAGATCGGCATCGAGGACGTGCACTACGACATCCAGTTCAGCGGGCCGGCCGAGGGCTACGTCGTCGCCGACAAGCCGGCGCAGGACGTGTTCGTGCTCGTGGAGTCGCTTCCCGCCGACTGAGCCGGTCTCAGGCGCCCCTCAGCGACCGGACGGGCGCGACGCGCCTCCAGCCCAGGGCGGTGTACAGCGCCGTCCCCTCGGCGCTCGCCGTCAGCAGGCCCGTCGTCGCACCCTGCGCCACGGCGTACCCCGTCAGCTCGGCCATCACCCAGCTGGCAAGGCCCCGCCGCCGGAAGCCCGGTGTGGTCTCGATCCGGTCGAAGACCGCGTCGCCGCCGCGCACCGCGACGTACCCCTCGGCCGCGACCCGCTCGTCCAGCACCAGCCGGACCGCGAGGCGCTGATCGCCCTCCTCGTCCCGTTCCACGTCGAAGGCGGGCACGGGTGCGTCGGCCACGGCGGCCAGGTCGAGTCGCATCAGCGACTCGTCGTCCCGGTCCAGGCGCACCGGCGCGTGCACCTTCGCGAGGTACGGCGCCGGGTCGGCGGCCACGATCGTCAGCATCGCGGTGCGGTCACCCGCGACGTCGTCGAGCAGGGCCTCCCAGGTCTCCGGGTCGGGCTCCGCACACACGATCTCCCAGGCGCGGGACGCGGAGCGCACGTGCACGATCGGCCAGCCCTCCACCGTGCCGACGCTCACCCCGCGCGAGTGCGCCCACCCGGCGACCCACCGACGGGTGATCTCCTCCAGCACGCTCAGAGATAGGTCGTGACGTCGCCGGCCAGCATGGTCACGCCGCCGGTGGCGAACGTGCCGACGTCCGCGACCGCGGCCCGACCCTCGTCCGAGCTCACCCCGGCACCGAACGCCGCGACGTCGTCGAACTGCAGGGTCGCGACCAGGTACTCCGCCGGTGGGTTGCCGTCGGGGTCCGCGCCGGGCCGGGACACCGAGTAGTGCCGCAGCCCCGGGATCCTCGACGCCAGCGGTGCGTGCGTGGACTCGTAGTACTCGTCGAACGCGGTCGTGTCGTCGGGGTGGTGGTACAGGACGGTGAGCTGGAACGTCATGCGCACACCCTCCCCTCCGGAACGGCAAATCCCCAACCCCGGCCCGGTGGTCGGGACGTAACGTGCGCAGGTGCGCAACGCAGAGTTCCACCACCCGACGCTGGTCGAGGTGTACGACGCGGAGTGCCCGTGGTCGCGCGACGACGACTACTTCTGCTCGATCCTCGACGAGACCCCGGGGTCCCGGGTGCTCGACCTCGGCTGCGGCACCGGGCGGCTGGCCCTCGGTCTCGCGGACCGGGGACACCGGGTGACCGGCGTCGACCCGGCGGAGGCGTCGCTCGCTGCCGCGCGTGCCAAACCGGGCGCCGAGCATGTCACCTGGGTGCTCGGCTCCACGGAGGTGCTCCGGACCGACGCGTTCGACGCGGCGGTGATGACCAGTCACGTCGCCCAGTTCTTCGACGCCGACGGCTTCGGCCGGGCGCTCGCCGACCTGCACCGGGCTCTTGTGCCCGGCGGCAGGCTGGCCTTCGACAGCCGCGACCCGGACGACCGGAGGTGGGAGCGCTGGAACCCCCTCGAGTCACGCCGCACGGTCACGCTTCCCGACGGTCGCGTCGTACGCGTCTGGAACGAGGTCACCTCCGTCGACCTCCCGGAGGTCTCGTTCACGCTCCACTACTCGCTCCCTGGAGGCACCGGGCTGACCAGCGACGCCACCCTCGCGTTCCGCAGCGAGCGGGCGGTCCGGGACGCCGTCGAGGCCGCCGGTTTCACCGTGGAGCACGTGTACGGCGGGTGGCAGCGCCAGCCCGTCGGCCACGGGGACGGCGAGCTGCTGGTCGTCGCCCGCGCCTGAGGTGCGGCGCGTGCACGAATCTGTTCGATCCGGCTATTGCAACCCGCTGCACCGAGGAGCAACCTCGGAGCAAGGAAAGGAGAACCCCATGCCGGAGTTCATGGACGTACACACGGGGATGGAGGGCGTCACGCCCGAGGCGCTCCTGGAGGCGCACCAGGCCGACCTGGCCATCCAGGACGACGAGAAGGTCAACTTCAAGCACGCCTGGGCCGACCCGGAGTCGGGCATGGTGTTCTGCCTGTCCGAAGCACCCGACGCTGCCGCGGTGCAACGGATCCACGAGCGTGCCGGCCACCCGGCCGACAACGTCTACGAGGTGCCGGTCCAGGCCTGACCGGCCACCGCAGGGCCCCCTGGTGCGGCGTAGGCTGCTGCACACGGGGCCGTCGACCGAGGGAGCGTCCATGCCGTCCGTGCCGGAGAACCTTCTTGCCGAGCTCGAGCCCGTCGTGGCCCAGAACCTCGACCGGCACCTGTCGCTCGCCCAGGAGTGGCACCCCCACGACTACGTGCCGTGGAGCAAGGGCCGCGACTTCGCGTTCCTGGGCGGCGAGGACTGGTCGCCCGAGCAGTCGGAGCTCTCGGAGACGGCGAAGGCCGCGATGTTCACCAACCTGCTCACCGAGGACAACCTGCCGTCGTACCACCGCGAGATCGCGACCCGCTTCGGTCGCGACGGCGCCTGGGGCACCTGGGTCGGCCGCTGGACGGCGGAGGAGAACCGTCACGGCATCGCGATGCGCGACTACCTCGTGGTCACCCGTGGGGTCGACCCGGTCGAGCTCGAGCGGGCCCGCATCGACTACATGACCTCCGGCTACGACTCCGGCGACAAGACCGCGCTCGAGGCCGTCACCTACGTGTCGTTCCAGGAGCTGGCGACGCGGGTCTCGCACCGCAACACCGGCAAGGTCACGCACGACCCGATCGCCGACCAGATGCTCGCCCGGATCTCCAAGGACGAGAACCTGCACATGGTCTTCTACCGCAACATCGTCCAGGCGGCGATGGAGATGGCGCCCGACGCGACGATGCGCGCGATCGCCGACGAGGTGATCGGGTTCGAGATGCCCGGCGCGACCATGGCCGGCTTCCGGCGCAGCTCGATGATCATCGCGAAGGCCGGGATCTACGACCTGCGGCTGCACCACGACGACGTGATCATGCCGATCCTGAAGTTCTGGAAGGTCTTCGACCGCACCGACCTCGGCCCCGAGGGCGAGAAGGCGCGCGAGGAGCTGGCGGCGTTCATGAGCGGTCTGGACGAGCAGGCCACGAAGTTCGTCGACCGTCGGGCGGAGAACCGGGCCCGGGTCGCCGCCCGGTCCGACACCGACGAGACCCCCGACATCGCCAGCTGACACTCCTCGCCAGCACCACCGCCGCCGTCGCGCGGTCAGCTCGCGGCACCACGTGCGAGGAACGACGGCGATCCGGCGCGCGTTGCACCCACGTGAGCGACGTCCCGACCCCGAGGCAGCGCCGGCGCAGGCGGCGCCGTCGTCGCGCCCTCGTGCTCGTGACCGTGCTGGTCGTCGCGTCCGGGGTCCTCACGCAGCTGAACTCCCCGGTCAGCACAGCGGTCGGTGCGGCCGGCGTCGGGCGCGGCAGCTTCCCGGTGGCGGAGGTGGCCGGCCTCGGCAGCAACGGCGCCGGCTTCGCCAGGCTGACCGAGGCCCTGCAGGAGCGGGGGACGACCGTGCTCGACTTCGAGCCGGACACCCCGGGCGTCCAGGCACTCACCTACCGCCCCGACCCGGGTGCCGGCGTCGCCGAGGTGGCCCTCGGCGTCGTCCAGCCCGCGATCCACGAGGCGCTGGCCCGCGCCGGCTACGACCCCGCGACCCAACGTGTCGACGTGGTGGCGCACTCGATGGGTGGCCTGGCCATGCGCTACCTGGTCGAGCACCCGGTCGGCGCCTGGGCCGCGCAGGTCGACGACCTGGTGATGGTGGCGACACCCAACCACGGCAGCGAGCTGATCAGCTGGGAGACCAACCTCGGAGCCGACAGCCCGATGGGCCGGCTCGGGCACCAGATGGCGCCGGGGTCGGCGTTCCTCGATGCGCTCGGCTACGCCGAGCCGGACGGCGAGGTCTACACCACGATCGGTGGCGACCCGTGGATCTTCCGCTGGCTCCGCTACGGCCACCACGGCTTCGACGACCAGGTGCCCTCGGAGTCGCCGTTCCTCACCGGGGCCGCGATCGACACGTTCGGGCACCTGCACGGGCGGCTGCTCCGTTCCGACGACGTGGTCAGCCTCGTCGTCCGCACGCTCGCGGCTCGCTGAGGCGACCTCAGAACCCCGGGAACGCCTCTCGCAGGTCTCCGAGCACCGCGGCGTCGCCGTCGACGTCGAGCGGCACGTGGTCCGGGTCGAGCCGGCCATAGAACAGCCGCACGAACGCCTCGGCCGGCACGGTGACCCGGTGGTCCGCGTCCCGGGGGACGTCGGCCAGCAACGCACCCCCGTCGAGGTCGAGCCCGAACTCCCGGTCCGGGTCCGTGGTCACGACCCGGACGGTGCCGCCGCCCTCGACCGGCTTCATCGCACGGCCGATGATCGCCGGCGCCGTGTCCACGACCAGGTCGACGGCGTCGGCCGCGACGGTGGCCTCCGGGTCCAGGGCCACGGCGATGTCCCAGGTGTGGACGGCGTGCTCGCCGACCCGCATCATCACCAGGCCGTCGAGGTCGGTGTCCGCGCCGAACATCGAGACCTCGAAGCGTTCACGCTGGTCCGGCGTCAGGTCCTCGACCCGCCGGACGAAGGCGTCGCTCGTGGCGACGCTGGTGCTCGCCTGGTCGGCGGGAGCCATCGCGTTCCAGCGGTCCCAGATCGGGCCGAACAGCTCGTTGCCCGGCGGCTCCTCGCCGTCGAGCGCGGTCTCGAGGAAGACCCCGAAGATCTCGGCCTGGCTGCCCACGTGGGAGGCGACGTCGGCGATCGTCCAGCCCTCGTCGTACGACGGGGCGGTCACCTGGTCACCCTCGAGGCCGGCCACGATCCGGGCGAACCGGTCGTGGGCGGTGCGCAGGACGTGGATCGGATCGGTCATCGGATCTCCTCGAGGTGGTCGTCCCAGCGACAACCACGGGGGCGGTCCGGTGATTCCGGCGGCTCCGTCAGCCCCGTGAGCGCAGCGTGACGTCCGGGTCGACGTCCCCGTCGACGTACACCCAGCGACCGGCGCGGCGCTCGAACCGGCTGGTCTCGTGCAGCGCGTGTGGCGAGTCGCCGGCGCGTGAGTGCGCGACGAACTCGATCTCACCGGTCGTGTCGCCCACTCCCCCGCCGCGGGTCGCGAGGATCTCCAACCCGGTCCAGGCGATGCCGGCCGGCAGGCTCAGGTCGTCGGGCCGGGTGCGCGGGTGCCAGGTGCGGAACAGGTGGTCCTCGTCTCCGAGCACGAACGCTGTGTAGCGCGAGCGCATCAGGCGCTCCGCGGTCTCCGCGGGTGCGCCGTCGTGGACGGGTCCGCAGCACGCCCGGTACGTGTCCTGCGATCCGCACGGACACCACCGTGACGCCTCGCCGTACGGGAGCGGCACTAGGACGCACCGTCCCACCAGCGCGCCACGCAGGGACCCGGCCGGCCGCCGCCCGCCTCGTGGTTCGTCGCCATCTGGACCCTCCTCGTCACTCCGACGATAATGCGGCATGGCCAAGGCATACGTGCTCGCAGACATCGACGTGACCGACCCCGAGACCTACGAGGACTACAAGCGGCTCTCGACCGCTGCCGCGAGTCTCTACGGCGCCCGCTTCCTGGTGCGCGGAGGAGCGGTGGAGAACCTCGAGGGTGACCGCGAGCCGGAGCGTCTGGTGCTGATCGAGTTCGACGACGAGGACGCCGCCCGCCGGTGGTACGACTCTCCGGAGTACGCCGAGGCCCGCGCGATCCGACAGCGTGCGGCCACCTCGTCGTTCCTGCTGCTGCGCGGCGCCTGACCCGTAGGGGTTGCACGGATGCAAACGCAGGTAAACCCAAGGCGACCTGCGCTACCTTCCGACGGTGACTCCCCTGCCGACGATCGTGATCGTCGACGACGCGCCCGAGGTACGCGCGGTCCTGAAGATGTCGCTCCAGTTCTCGGGGGAGCTCGACGTGGTCGGCGAGGGCGCCGACGGCTCGTCGGCAGTCGAGCTGGCCGGGCGGCACCTCCCCTCCCTCATGCTCCTGGACGTGTCGATGCCGGGCATGGACGGCCTGGAGGCGCTGCCACAGGTGCGCAAGGCGTCTCCGGGGACACGCGTGGTCATGTACAGCGGCTTCGACGAGGAGGGCCTGGCCGCGCGGACCGCTCAGCTGGGGGCGTCGGCGTTCGTCCAGAAGGCCGGGTCGCTGGAGGACCTGGTGGCCGAGCTCCTCGCCGTCCTGGACGTCGAGCCCGTCCAGCCGGCCCCCGGCGCCTCGGTCACCCTTGACGTCCAGCCGCGGCCCGCGCTCCCCCCGGACGCGGAGCTGGTCCTGCAGGAGCACCTCGAGCGCTTCGGAGAGGTGTTCGCGGAGGCCGCCATCGGGATGGGGACACTCACCCTGTCCGGGCGCCTCGTGCGTGCCAACCGCCAGCTCGCCCATCTGCTCGGCGGGTCCACGCACTCGCTCGTGGGCTCGCCGTACCGCGATCTCACCGGTGGTGACGAGAGGGCCTTCGAGGTCGCCCTCGACCGTGTCCTCACGCAGTCGGAGGACGTCGCGCAGGTCGAGCACGGCGTGACCGGCGCGGAGGACGGACGGCGGCTCCTGACGACGCTGTCGCCGGTCCGGGACAGCCGGCACCGACCGCTCTACGTGTTCCTCCAGGTGCAGGACGTCACCCGCCAGCGTGCCGCGGAGCGGAGTCTGCGGCAGAGCGAGCAGCGGTTCCGGCTGCTGGTCGACGCGGTCAAGGACTACGCGATCTTCATGCTCGACCCGACGGGACACGTCACCACCTGGAACGCCGGCGCCCAGCGCAGCAAGGGATACACCGCCCAGGAGATCATCGGCCAGCACTTCCGGCGCTTCTACCCGGCCGAACGGCAGGCCGAGGGCCACCCCGAGCACGAGCTCGAGCGTGCCCTGCGCGAAGGCCACTACCAGGAAGAAGGATGGCGGATCCGCAAGGACGGCACCCGCTTCTGGGCCGACGTCACGATCACGGCGGTCCACGCCGACGACGGCACGCACGTCGGGTTCGCCAAGGTCACCCGGGATGTCACCGAGCGCCGCCGGGCGGACGAGGCCCTGCGGCAGAGCGAGCAGCGGTTCCGGCTGCTGGTCGACGCGGTCAAGGACTACGCGATCTTCATGCTCGACCCGACCGGACACGTCACCACCTGGAACGCCGGCGCCCAACGCAGCAAGGGATACACCGCCCAGGAGATCATCGGCCAGCACTTCCGGCGCTTCTACCCGGCCGAACGGCAGGCCGAGGGCCACCCCGAGCACGAGCTCGAGCGTGCCCTGCGCGAAGGCCACTACCAGGAAGAAGGATGGCGGATCCGCAAGGACGGCACCCGCTTCTGGGCCGACGTCACGATCACGGCGGTCCACGGCGACGACGGCACGCACGTCGGGTTCGCCAAGGTCACCCGGGACACCACCGCGCAGTTCCTCCAGCGACAGGATCAGGAACGCTCAGCGGCGCTGTTGGCGACGACGTACCAGCAGCTCGAGACGGCGCACGAGGATCTCGCCACCATTGCCAAGGGCCAGGCCGAGCTGCTGTCCAGGACCTCGCACGAGCTGCGCTCACCGATCGGCGTGCTGGCGATGTCGGCCGAGCTGCTTCGGCTCCGTGGGACCGAGATCGTCGATGCCGACCGGGACCGGGTGCTCGCCGGCATGTCCGCGAGCGCAACCCGGCTCAAGCAGGTGCTGACGGACCTGGTCACCGTCTCCGGGATCCAGGCGGGCACGCTCGTGCCACGGCCTGGTCTGCTGGACCTCCGGGAGGAGCTCACGATCTCCGTCGGCACCGCACTGGAGAATGTTCCCGGACCGGAGGTCGAGGTCGAGGCGGAGCCGGGGTTGCGGGCGCTCGCCGACCGGGAGCACCTGTCGCAGATCGTGGAGAACCTCCTGCTCAACGCCGCACGGCACGGGACGTCCCCCGTGCGGATCCGGGCGGTCGCCGCTGGCGACGAGGTCAACATCATCGTGCGCGATTCCGGTCCCGGGGTGCCGGAGACGGTCCGACCGCGCCTCTTCGAGCGGTTCGTGACCGGCGGGCCCGGCGGGTCCGGCCTCGGGCTGTTCATTGTGCGTGAGCTGGCCAGGACCCAGGGTGGCGACGCCACCTACGACGCCGACGACAACGCCTTCGTGGTCACTCTCCCGATGGCACGCCCGGAGGACGACGGCGTCGACGAGGTCACGGGTGACGCTTGACCTCCACCAGGTCACTGCTCGCCGGCGAGCAGCGGTTCGAGGGTCAGGTCCGGGTGGTCGCGCTCGACCGTGCTGATCCGCCACTTGTCCGGCGCCAACACCAGCAGCGTGCCGTCGTTGCGGCTGAGGACCTCGATGCTCCGGATCGCGTCGAGCTCGGCCGCTGACGCGGGGTCGGTACGACGCGCCTGCGTGTACCCGAGGTGCTCCAGCCGGATCGGCGCACCGAACTCGCTCTCCATCCGGGCCTGCGCCACCTCGAACTGCATCGGGCCGACCGCCGCCAGCACCGGCGACTGGTTGCCACGCAGGTCCGACCGCAGCACCTGCACCACGCCCTCGCTGTCGAGCTGGTCGATGCCCTTGCGGAACTGCTTGAAGCGCCCGCTGTCGGCCGACGTCGCCACCGCGAAGTGCTCGGGGGCGAACGTCGCGATCGGCGGGAACTCCACCTTGGCGTCCATGTACAACGTGTCGCCGGGTCGCAGCGACGTCGCGTTGACCAGGCCGATGATGTCGCCCGGGTAGGCCTGGTCGAGCACGGTGCGCTCGCGACCGAACAGGGCCTGTGCGTACTTCGTGGCGAACGGTCGCCCGCTCTGCGCGTGGGTCACCACCATGCCGCGCTCAAAGACACCCGACGTGACGCGCGCGAACGCGACCCGGTCCCGGTGGTTGGTGTCCATGCCCGCCTGCACCTTGAACACGAAGGCGCTGAACGGCGCGTCGACCGCGCGTGGCTTGTCCTCGAGGTCGGTGAACGGCATCGCCGGCGGCGCCAGCTCGACGAGTGTCTCCAACAGCTTGGCGACGCCGAAGTTGAGGATCGCGGAGGCGAACAGCACCGGTGTCGTGATCCCGTCGAGGAACATCTCCTGGTCGTGGTCGGCCCCGTCTGCGGCCAGCAGGTCGCTCTCCTCCACGGCCGTGGCCCAGTCGACCCCGACGCGCTCGGCAGCGGCGTCGGCGGGGAGCCGCTCCTCCGGCGCCCGCTTCGCCCCGCCCGCCGTACGCGTGTAGGCCAGGTAGTCCCCGCTGCGGCGCTCGAGGACGCCCTTGAAGTCGCCCGCGATCCCCACCGGCCAGGTCAGCGGCGTCGGCTGCAGCCCGATGTCGCGGTAGATCTCGTCCATCAGCGCGAGCGGGTCGAGACCGGGCCGGTCCCACTTGTTGATCACGGTGATCACGGGCAGGCCGCGCGCTTTGCACACCCGGAACAGCTTGAGCGTCTGTGGCTCCAGGCCCTTCGCCGCGTCGATCAGCATCACCGCGCAGTCGACGGCGGACAGCACCCGGTAGGTGTCCTCGGAGAAGTCCGAGTGGCCCGGGGTGTCGACCAGGTTGATCACGTGGTCGCCGTACGCGAACTGCAGCGCCGCCGAGGTGATCGAGATGCCGCGGGCCTTCTCCATCTCCATCCAGTCCGACACGGTGCTGCGGCGGCCCGCCTTGCCGTGCACCACACCCGCTTCGGTGATCACCTGCGCGTGCAGCGCGAGCGCCTCGGTCAGCGTCGACTTGCCGGCGTCGGGGTGGCTGATCACCGCGAACGTACGGCGCCGCGACGCCTCGCGGGTCACGTCGCCCGCGGCGCGGCTCTCGGTCTGGTCGGTCGTGGTGGTCACGGTGTCCTGCATCGTCGGGGTCGTCGTCGGGGTCACTGTGGCAGTCATCGCCGGAGGGCCCGGCGGGTGCTGCGGGCAACCCGGCGAGTCTACGAGCCGGGTGGAGTCGACGACCCCATCAGGCCACGATGTTCTCGATCGGCGCGACGTCACCGCGCCCTTGACCGGCCCGACCCCACGACCGAGAGGCTCCGCATGCGCAGGCACATCGTTCTCACCGCCCTCTCGGCGGTCCAGCTCGGCGCCGGGATCGCCGGTCACGTGATCGCCCGACGGGAGCGCCGTACGTTCGACATCGCTGTGCTCGGGTGGCGCGGCGACCCCGACCGGGTCGCCCGCGACTCCTGGTTCCTCGGCACCGGCCTGTCGGGTCCGGCCCTCATGCTCGCGACCCAGGCCGTCGCCACGGCGCGCCTCGCGACCGGCCCGAGCCCGCACGCGACCCACGTCCTCGGCCTGCTCGGGGCCATGATGTGCGGTGGTTACCTGGTCGAGCGCGAGGCCCGTGCCGTCCTGGCACCGAGTGGCTGGCACCCGGTGCGAACGCCGGTCGTGGTCGTCGGACTGGCCACGTCGGTGGCGATGGCCGCCGCCGCGTCGAAGCCGACGCGCGCCTGACGGGTCCGGTTCAGAGCGTCGCGGCGGCGATCGACCGCACGTGACGCAGGTCCGTCCCGCAGCAGCCGCCGAGGACGGTGAGCGCGGGGTTCGACCGGCGCAGCTCGGCGTACTCACGTCCCAGCTCCTCCGGATCACCGGCGTCCAGGGTCTCGGCCTCGTCCAGCTCCGCGTGCGAGCGGCGTGAGGCGTTCGCGCGCAGGCCGCGCAGCCGATGCGCCCACGGAGCCTCCGGGTCCAGCGCCGGTGCGACGTGCGTGGGGTGGGCGCAGTTGACGCCGAAGTACGCGGCGCCACCCCCGGTGGCCTCGTCCACGCGCTCGATCGCGGTGCCGAGGGTCGTCCCGTCCGGGAGCCGGCCGTCGGTCTCGACCGTGAACGAGACGGCTACGGGAATCCCGGCTCGTTGCCCGGCGGCGACGACACCGATCGCCTCGTCCGGGTAGGTGATCGTCATGGCGTGCACCATGTCGGCCGCGGTGTCGGCGAACGTCCGCACCTGGACCGCGTGGTAGTCCTGCGCCTCCCGCGGGTCCATCAGCACCGTCCCGTCGTACCCGTCGCCGCGGGGTCCGACACAGCCACTGACCACGACGGCGCGGTCCTCCCCCAGCTCCTCGCGCAGCCGGTCGAGCTGCTCGATCGCGCTCCGGTTGAGGGCGTCGAGCTGGTCGACCGACAGGCCGAGCAGCTCGGCCCAGTCCGGGCTGGCTCGCCACGTCGCCGACTCCAGCACGGCTCCGGCGCCCACTTCGAGGGCGACCGCAGCGTGCTCGCGGAAGTAGCGGTCCAGCCGTTCCCGCCCGCCCTCGTCGTCGTCGAGCAGCCCGAACGCCGCGAAGTGCGGCAGGTCGTAGCCGTCGTGGAAGATCAGCGTCGTCTCCAGACCGCTGTCGGTCAGGAACACCCGGTTCTCGAGCTGGGGCAGCTGGTCGCGGTATCTGCTCATGCACGTCTCGCTTCACTCAGGTACGCCGAGCCTCCCACCGTCGGCGACACCGCATCAAGCCGCCTCCTGCTCCCCGCGTCGTTGAGATGTGCCCCCGGCCCCGCCGAGAGGTGCCCCCGGATCGCTCGAGATGCGCGTCGCGCCCGAGCCGGCCTGCCCGGACAGCACGGCGCAGCGCGCCTGCTGTGACACCGTCCGGCTCGGCGGTGGTCGTACGGCAGGATCGGGTCGAGCCATGGTGCTCGCGACTGCTGGAGGTGCCGCATGACCGGACGTGACCTGCTCGACGAGCTGGCAGGGCAGGAGGCGCGACTCGTCTTCGACCGGTTCGACGAGGACACCGCCTGGGCGCTCGGGGTCGCGCTCCGGGAGGCGGCCGCCGGGTTGCCCGTCGCGATCTCGATCCGGCGCAACGGTCAGCGCCTGTTCCACGCCGCGCTTGCCGGCGCCTCGGCCGACAACGACGGCTGGCTGGAGCGCAAGTGCGCCGTCGTCGACCGCTTCGGGCACTCCTCGCTCCGGGTGGGTGAGCAGTTCCGGGTCGAGGGGAAGTCCTTCGACGCCGACTCCCGGCTCGATCCGTCGCAGTACGCCGCGCACGGCGGCGCGTTCCCGATTCTCGTGCGGGGGACCGGCTGCGTCGGCACCGTCGCGCTCTCCGGCCTTCCCCAGCTGGAGGATCATCGGCTCGTCGTCGAGACCCTCGAGGTCTTCCTGGCCACGCGGCGTACGGCGGGGTGAGCGGGCCTAGGTCGAGACCCGCGACGTCAGCCCGCGCAGCGTGGCTTGCAGCGCGATGAAACCGTCCTCGTCGAGACCCAGGGCGTCCTTCATGTCGCAGTGGATCTGCTTGGCGTGGACCCGGATCTCGTCGCCGCGAGGGGCCAGCGCGACCTCGACGTACCGCTCGTCGGCGTCGGACCGGCGGCGCGTGACCAGCCCACCGACCTCCATCCGGCGGAGCAACGGTGTCAGGGTGCCGTGGTCGAGCCGGAGCAGATCGGCCAGCTCGCGCACGGTGCAGGTGCCCTCGGCCCACAGGACGATCAGGACCAGGTACTGCGGGTAGGTCAGTCCGAGCTCGTGCAGCACCGGCCGGTAGGCGTTCGTGACCGCCCGGGACGCGGCGTACAGGTCGAAGCAGAGCTGCTCCTCGAGCGAGGGCGTCTCGGTCGAGGCCATGTTTCCCATTCTCTCACGCAGGGGCTACCTTGTACACAAGTCACTTGTGCACAACTTGGTTTTCTCGGGCTCGTGGTTTCTAACTGAAGGACGCCCATGCCCGCTCGGACCGCTTCCGCCAACGCTCTCGCGGCGCTGCTCACCGCCGCCAGCACCGGCGACGAGCTCGCCTTTGCCGATCTGTACGACGAGGTGGGCCCGCGCGTGTACGCGATGGTCCTCCGGGTCCTCCGCGACGTGCACCAGTCCGAAGAGGTCACCCAGGAGGTCTTCCTCGAGATCTGGCAGACCTCGCACCGCTTCGACCCCGCGCGTGGTTCGGCGTTCTCGTGGCTGATGACCATGGCGCACCGGCGGGCGATCGACCGGGTGCGCCGGTCCGAGGCCTCACGTCGCCGGGACGCCGCCGACGCCGCGCGGAGCCGCTCCACGGCGTACGACCAGACGGCGGTCGAAGCGCACGCGTCCCTGGACGCCCAGACCGTGCGTGCGGCCCTGGCCACGCTCTCCCCGGGCCAGCGTGAGGCGCTGGAGCTGTCCTACTTCGGCGGCTTCACCCACACCGAGATCTCGCGGATGCTGCAGCTGCCCCTGGGCACGGCCAAGAGTCGGATCCGGGACGGCCTGACCCGACTGCGACTCGTCATGGCACCCGGGACGACGGAGCCGGTCTGAACCGCTCCCCGGCCGGGGTCACACCTCCCAGTGGGCGGGAAGCCGGTGATCGGGCCGGTACGCGCAGTACGTGCCGGTGGAGAGTGCCAGCCGGAGGTGCTCGGCGAGCCCGGGATGATGCTCGGCGACCCGGGCCACGGCGTAGCGGATGGAACGGGTGACGCTCGTGCGGGCGCGCTCCGAGGTCGCCCGGGCCAGCCGAGGCCGGCCACCGAGCCCGACGGCGCGCGCCAGCTCGCTGACCAGGAACTCGCGATCCGCCTGCGCGAGCGCGACCCGACCGAGGTCGTTGGCTCGGGTGGCGTCCTCGATGTCCTCGTCGATCTCGTGGAGGCGCCGTCGATACGCCTCGCGCGCCTGGCCGTCGAGATGACTCCCGGCATGGCCCGGGTCCTGCCCGCCTGCCTCGGCGTCGAAGTGCCGCGGCGTCACGGGCAGCGATCCTCGTTCGACGGCGACCAGGTCGAGTGCGTGGAACTCGCGGTGCGGCTCCGCCAGGAGGCGTTCGAGGTAGCGGAGTCCCAGCAGGTCGTGGATCAGCGTCGTGCGGCCATCGAAGCTGATGGTCCTGGTGTCGCCGTCACACCGGAAGACACTCGTCGGCCGCGACGTCGGAGCGGTCGTGGACCCACGGGAGGACACCGTCGCAGCCTGCGCGGCGCGTTGCGCCCAGCCCTTGGCGCCGAATTCCTCGAAAGCAGCTCGTGCCGCCTCCCACTCCATGCGCGCGCCCTCGTCGTTGCCCGCGCTCTGACGCGCCTGGCCGAGGGTCATCCGGACCACCGCCGCTTCGAAGGGAGCGCCGAGCTCGGTCCACGACACCAGGGCGCGCTCGCACTCGAGGATCGCGTGCCTGGAGTCCCCTTCGACCAGGGCGGCTCGGCCCTGTGCGAGGGCGGCAGCCGCCGAGATCGCCAGGCTGTCGAACGTCTCGGCGATCGTCCTCAGCTCGTCCGCGGCCCTTCTGGCGGTCTCGATGTCGCCGGAAGCCACCGCGATCTCCACCTGCGCGTCGAGCAGCGGCGCCTTGCGCAGACCGCCGTAGGGGGGTCGCTCCTTGGACGGCACGTCGAACGGGTTCTCGATGGCATCCCTGATCATCGTCGTCGCGGCGTCGACGTCTCCCTTGCCCAGGCGCAACAGGGCCAGCCCGGGCTGGGGCATCCATGAGTTGCGGTGGGCGGCGACGAAGGCCTCTTCGGCCCCCGCGAGATCACCCTTCCGGAGCCGGATGTTCCCCAGCTCCGTCAGTGGCCAGCCGAACTCCCGGCGCATCCAGGGACGGAGCTCCTCGCAGGCCTCCAGCGCCTCCCGCTCGGCGCGGTCGCACGGGCCGGTGAGGCGGAGCATCTCCGCCCGGTGCACCCGGCAGCGCCCGCCGAACCCGCCGAACCCCCCGAGGTCCGAACCGTGACGCCAGTGCTCCATCGCCTGGGTCCAGTCGCCTGCCCGGTCGTACAACGCCAGCCCCTGCGCCGCGCAGATGAGCTCGCAGTAGGCCATACCGGCCGTCATGGCGTCGACCTCACCCGAGGCCAGGCTGACGGCCACGTCGTCGAGCATCTCGACGCCTTCGTCGGTGTTGCCCTCGAAGATGCGCAGCCTCGCGTTCGCGACCGTTCCGATCAGCACCGCCGGCGCGAACCCGTGTCGCTGACCCAGCTCGACGGCCCGGTCGGCGCTGCTTCCGGCTCCCTCCATGTCGCCGCACCACAGCCGTTCGTAGGTGCGCACCATGGCCACCACCGCGTGCACCGGCACCTCGGGCCCGTCCTCGGTCAACCGCTCGGCACGTCGGAGCCAGCCGCGGATCGGCGACATCAGGCCCGTGTCGATCATCAGGTACATGGCGACCATGGCTGCGGCACGGGCGGCCGCATCGTGCTCACCCGCACCGAGGTGGAGCTGGTAGAGGGCCTCCCAGGCGCCGATCGACGCCTCCGGATCGCCTGCTCCGTAGGCGGCCCGGGCGCGCAGCTCCAGCCCCACCGGGCCAGCGGCGGCTGCCGGAGAGGCGTCCAGCAGCTCGAGCGCCTCCGACCAGCGGGCACGGGCGACCGCGTGCTCCGCGGAGACCAACGAGTCCGGCTCGCCGGACGGGTCGGTCTGGCGCGGGCCATTCGAGGCTTGCCCGCCGTTCGACACCAACGAAGTGTGGCACCGATCGGCGTGACACCGACGCCACGACGTGTTGTTCCGACGTGACACGCATTGTCACGCCCTCTCCGCGTCAGGAACACCCAAGCGAAGGGACAGGCCAGATGCGCATTTCCAAGAACGACATTCCCGTCAAGTTCGACGTGCCGGGAGCCGTCGCCCGCCAGCTGCCGAACTTCGGCGACGCCACCGGACTCGGCGCCATCGGAGGCGAGTACTTCTCGCTCGCCGCCGGGACCGACATCGCCCCCTTGCTCCACGGACTGACGAACGACGCCTGTCAGGCCCCGCACTGGGGGTACGTCGTCTCCGGCCGACTCGTGGTCGACTACGTCGACGGGTCTCAGGACACCTGCGCGGGTGGGGACCTGTTCCACTGGCCAGCAGGTCACAGCGTCAAGGTGAGCGACGACGCCGAGGTGGTGCTCTTCAGCCCCACGCTCGAGCACACGCAGGTGCTGGACCACATGCTCGACATGATGCAGCGGGCCTGACGTCGGCGGTACGACGCCGTCACGGTTGGCGGCCCGCGCTCGGTCGGGCCCGCCGACCGCTCGGCGCCGGAAGCGGATGCGGACGCGGATGCGGATGCGGATGCGCTCCAGCGAAGCCGAACGAAGGTTTCCGCAAGGGGGGATCACCACACTGGTGGGATGAACGACCGGCCCTCCATGCCGTCCGGGCGACTGCTGCTGTCGGGAAGGGCTCCGCTCCTCCTCCGGCAACCGCACGTACGTGCCGGATGTCTGGCCCTGGCGCTACTCGTCCTGGCCGGGTGCGGCGGCTCCGGGGCCGGGTCCGCCAAGGCCGCTCCGAGTGCCACAGCAGGGACTTCGTCGCCGGGTTCTCCGGTGAGCAGCACGGTGCCCAGCCCGGCGACCGCAACCGGCTCCACGACCTCCGCGGCCCCGGACTCGACGACGCCCGGTGCTGCGACGTCCTCCCCCAGCCCCGATCCCTCCGCGACGTTCAGCCTCGGCTCGACCACCGGCACGGACGGTCTGTGGGACTCCTTCGTCCGGCAACCCGGTCTCGGCCAGGACGCTGCCGGAGACCCGATCGGCCCCCTCCTCGGGTCCCCTCTGCTGTTCACGACCGTGGGGTCGACGACCACGATCACCACGGTCAAGCCCACCCCTGCCGGCGACCGCTGCGAGGGGCACCCAGCTCCGGCCGGCACCGTGATCGGCACGTTCTCCACAACCGGATCGCCCCATCCGGGCAAGGTCTCCTACTGGAACCAGAAGAAGTGCGTCCCGGACAAGTTCTACCCGTGGACGGTGCAGCTGACCACGGGCGCAACCGAGGCCCGACCACTGCTGGAGGGCAGCCTGAACTCCGGTCAGCTCTCGGAGTTCTTCCAGAGGTGCCCGAACGGAGTGGCACGTGTCGACCCCATGACGCACGGCACATGCGCCGGCCCTCAGTAGTTCCAGGCTGGCCCGGCGCCCTACGCGGCGCACGACCACGACAGGTCCGAGGAGGTGGCGCTCCCGTAGGCGTGGGTTCCCCGGCGGCCGGGTCGAACCCGCACAGCCCAAGCACGTTGACGTCGTTCGCGTGGATCGGCATCGCCGGTGCCCTCGTGGCCTGCCTCGCCGTCACTGTCTGGCTCGCGCGACGTCCTGCCCCGCCGCCCGGCCTGGCTGACACGTACCGGATGACCTACCACAACATCACGTTCGACATCCGGTCGGTCGGCTCGCTCACCGAGGTCACCAGGGACCGCAAGGGGAACGTGCACGGCCAGATGACCGTCCGGCCGCCGCTCTACGGCACCGGTCCGTTCTCCGGCACCGCCACCTCGTCGAAGATCCGGTTCGAAGGGGCCTCGCAAGGCGCCTACACGGGAACTGTCGACGCACGTGGGGTGCTCAGCGGCACGTACACCTACGGCCCGCAGCACGGGACTTGGCGGGCCACGCCTCCTCCGACCTCGGACGTCGCGACTCCCGGTCCCTCGGGCTGGCTGCCGTGGTGGTGGTGGGCCCCGCTCCTCGTGCTGCTGGTCGCCCTCGCCGTGATGTACCTGCGCTCGGCGCGGCGTCGGCGACCACGAGCGGCATGAGCGGTACGGCGGGGGTGCGTCGTCCTCAGCCTGCTGCATCCGAGTTCGACCCGACAGCCTCGAGCCTGCGAGACACGGGCTCGAGCACAGTGATCAGCTCCTCGAGCTCACCCGGCTCCAGCCCCTCGTACGCAGCCTCTGCAAGGGCGTCGGTCGACGACTCGATCCGAGCCTTGGTCGCGCGCCCGGCGTCGGTGAAGCGGCCGGAGGCATCGACGAGCCCCCGGTCGCGGAGGCCGGCCATCACCACGGCCAGGCGGGCCTCGGGGAGGTGGTGGATCCGGCCGAACGACTCCGGCGGATGGATGCCCGCGTCGAGGGCGTTGAGCACGTGGGCCTCGGTGCCGCCGATCCGTTCCGAGACCAGGGAAACGACGTGTCCGTCCCCGCGGTGCTCGCGGAGCATGTTGGCCGCGTGCCAGAGCCGAGCCACGGGCTCCTCGGGCATCGGCAGCGCGCGGAGCCCGGCGTACATGACCCGTCCCTCGGTCGGGGCGCTGGTCGAGGCCTTGGCCAGCAGCGATGCGGCACGCTCGAAACCGGGACTCTCGACGAGGCCACCGAGGATCCGTCGCAGCGCCGTCACGCAGCCCTGCTCCCGCGCGGCGTGGGCGGCCTCGGGGGTGGTGATCTCCCAGACCCGGGGGATGTGGCGGGCCACCTCGCCGTCCGCGAAGCTGTAGAAGGCCGCGTGGACCACCTCGGCCGGGACCCGGCCGAGCGGTGCGGAGCGTCCCGCGAAGTAGCCGTCCCAGTAGGTGCCCAAGCCGAGGGCCGCCATCGCGTCGTTGGGATCCGGTGAGAAGAAGTTGACCAGCGAGATCGGTTCGGTGAGCTCGTAGAGACGTCGGGCGACAGGGTTCCGATGGTTCATTCGGGTCAGCTCCTGGGGTCGTGACGGCACCCTCGTGGGCCGCTCCTCACCCCTACTACGAACAGGTGGGCCGCCATCCAACACCTGCGCAGCGATCCGCTGCGCTGGACCCGTGGAACGGTGCGGCCTCGCACGTTGAAGCGGAACGATCACGCGGGTTTTCGGCTGTCGTTGGACAGCGCCGGTTGACGCCGGAAAACACCGTCTGACCTGCGGAAACGCGTTCGCCGGAGCGTTGGGCGTCGTCGGCGAGAATCGGTCTCGGCCGGACTTCTTGCGGACTGTTTGCGGACTGCTGGGTCACGGCGAGAGTCCTCTGGCGAGGGCGGCATCGAACAATGTTCGGGCGACCTGCTCGGCCTTCTCGGTCGCCGCGGCCCCAACCGGCTTCGCCTCGTAGCGGTCCTGGTTGCGAGCGCGTCGCAGGCGGTCGAACTCTCGCGCCGCCCTGTCAGCGGGCGGCTTGTCGAAGACCGCGCGGAGGTAGCGGCCCAGCGCCTCGTGCTGGCCGGGCCCGTTGGTCGTGCGGAAGCCGTACGTCGCCAGCAGGGCCTCGCCCGTGTCGTGACAGGCGTCGTAGGCGACGCCGTACCTCACGACGAACTGGTGAGCAGCGGCAACTGGTCCAGGCGCTCCTCGGCCTGGCGCAGGAACGAGGTCGCACGCGCGACGTCTGCGGGCACGACCTCGAGACGTCGCGCCTCGACCAAGGCGAGGACCGCCGCCTGCTGGACGCGGGTGAGCGGAGTCAACGCCACGGCAGCTCTCCGATCACGGCGACGGCTGGACCGCTGCGCACGTTGTCCAGGAACCCGGATGGCGCCGCGAACTCCTCAGGGGTCAGGATCGTCGGGTTCACGGGACGGTGCACCGCGGCCTCGACTCGGGTGCACGCCTCGTAGACCGCGTCCACGTCGGGCTCACCGAGCACCATGACGTCGATGTCGTGCGGCGCCGGACCGGCATCACCGAGCATCCGCGCGGCGAAGGAGCCGTAGAGGAACGCCGACTCGATCCCGGGGATGCGGCCGAGCCCGACGGCCAGGACCACGACTGGGCCGGTCGCGATCGTGAGGATCTCGCGCAAGGGGTCGATCAGGGGACTCTCGTCGTTGGCGCGGATCAGCCTCGTCCGGCCAACCCGTCTCTCGCTGAGGATGCCCGCGTCCACCAGGCGCGCGACCTCGCGATGCACCGTCGGGTAGGCGAGACCGGCCCGCGTGGCCAGATCGGTGACGCTCAGCTCGTCGCCGGTGAGCAACAATGTGGAGAGCAGGCGCGCCTGGCCGTCCGACCGGAAGATCGGAGCGAGAAGCGGCGCCTCAGTTCTCATATAACTGAGGTTATCCTCCACTATACCGACAGTCCACGCGGCGGTCCCGGCTAACCCCAGAAGATCGGGTCGCCGCTGGTTCCGATGTGGTCGAGGAGCGCTTGGACGTTCTTGGTCGGGCGCTTGCGCTTGTACTCGTGGAACTTGAGGTTGCGATCGCGCCAGTAGATCGCCCATTGGCCGGTCGACTCCGTGTAGCGCAGGCGCGCGATCGGGAACCGGGTGTGCTCACCGACGCCGTCCCACGGTGGCCGGACCTCGACGATGTCAACATGGCGCTCGGAGACGTCCGCCTCGACCTTCAGCTCGTTCCACAGGTGCTCGGGCACGCGCTCACGCGCCCAGAGGCGGATGCGGTGCAGGTCAGTCTCGGGTAGCGCCATCACACCAGCGTGCCACCGCGTGGATGGACTAGCGCCTGACCGAAGCGTCGACGGCGTGCGGACTGTCTGCGGACCAGCTCGACCTCACGACGCGGCAATTCTCAACGCCTACGAGCGAATCCCGGCGACGCTAGACATTGAAGCGGAACTCCACGACGTCCCCGTCGGCCATCACGTAGTCCTTGCCCTCCATGCGGACCTTGCCGGCCGACTTGGCGGACGCCATCGAACCGGCAGCCACGAGGTCGTCGTACGACACGATCTCGGCCTTGATGAAGCCCTTCTGGAAGTCGGTGTGGATCACCCCGGCCGCCTCGGGGGCGGTCGCGCCCTTCCTGATCGTCCAGGCGCGCGCCTCCTTGGGGCCGGCGGTCAGGTAGGTCTGCAGGCCGAGGGTGTCGAAGCCGACCCGGGCGAGGACGTCGAGACCCGGTTCGTCGACGCCCATCTCGGCGAGCATCTCGCGGGCCTCGTCGTCGTCGCCGAGCTCGACCAGCTCGGCCTCGAACTTGGCGTCGAGGAAGATCGCCTCCGCGGGCGCGACGATCTTGCGCATCTGCTCCTTGAGCGACTCGTCGGCGAGCTCGTCGGCGTCGCAGTTGAAGACGTAGATGTACGGCTTCGACGTCAGCAGCGACAGCTCCCGCACGAGCGCGGGGTCGATCCTGGTGGCGAGGATCGGCGTACCGGCCTCCAGCGCCTCCTTGGCCTCCTGTGTCGCCGCGAGGTTGGCGGCGCGGGCCTTGTCGCCGCGCGCCTCCTTCTCCAGCCGCGGGATCGCCTTCTCCACGGTCTGCAGGTCGGCCAGGATCATCTCGGTCTGGATCGTGGAGATGTCCGACTCCGGGTTGACCTCACCGTCGACGTGAGTGACGTCCTCGTCGCGGAACACGCGTGTCACCTGGCAGATCGCGGCCGACTCCCGGATGTGCGAGAGGAACTTGTTGCCCAGCCCCTCCCCCTCCGACGCGCCCTTGACGATGCCCGCGATGTCCACGAACTCGACGGTCGCGGGCAGCTGCTTGGCCGAGGAGAAGATCTCCGCGAGCCTGCCGAGGCGCTCGTCCGGGACGCCGACCACGCCGACGTTGGGCTCGATCGTGGCAAACGGGTAGTTCGCCGCGAGGACGTCGTTCTTGGTCAGGGCGTTGAAGAGGGTCGACTTGCCCGCGTTGGGGAGTCCGACGATGCCGATGGTGAGTGCCACGGGCCGAAACTGTACGGCGGCATCGTGCACGACACCCAATCCGCGGGGGAGCTACAGCCGCACGAGGCCGGTGACGTCGAGCACCAGCTCACCCTCCTCGTCGGAGGAGGCCAGGTCGACGGTCGCGGTGATCCGCCAGTCGTGGTCCCCGGCCGGGTCGCCCAGGATCTGCTGCACCTCCCAGGCGCGCGGTCCCTTCTCCAGCAGGATCATCTGCGGTCCCCGGGCGTCGGGACCGGTGTCGATCTCGTCGTGCTCATCGAAGTACTCCTCCAGCGCCTCGGCCCACTCCGCCTCGGACCAGGACGACGACTCCGCGAGCTCGGCGGTACGACGCCGCGCGGCCCACTCGACCCGGCGGAACATCGCGTTGCGGACCAGCACCGTGAAGGCGCGGGTGTCGGCGGTGAGCCGGATCTCGACGGGCTCGACCGGGGCGGACGGGCGGGCAGCCGCCGGGTTCGTGAGCGACTCCCACTCGTCGAGCAGGCTGGAGTCGGTCTGCCGCACGACGGCGCCGAGCCAGGCCTCGATGTCCTCGAGCTCGTAGCTGCGGACGCTGTCCGGCACGGTCTGCCGCAGCGCGCGGTAGGCGTCACCGAGGTAGCGCAGCACCAGCCCCTCGGACCGCGTGAGGCCGTAGAAGGCGACGTACTCGGCGAACGTCATCGCGCGCTCGTACATGTCGCGGACCACCGACTTCGGCGACAGTCCACCCCCCTGGCCGCTTTCGGAGACCCAGGGGTGACTGCGCCGGTAGACCTCGTAGGTGTGCGTGAGCAGCTCCTCGAGCGGCTTCGGCCAGGTGACCTCGTCCAGCAGCTCCATCCGCTCGTCGTACTCGATGCCCTCGGACTTCATCTCCCCGATCGCCTCGCCGCGCGCCTTGTGCTCCTGGGCGCCGAGCACCGTGCGGGGGTCGTCCAGGGTCGCCTCGATCACCGACACCACGTCGAGGGCGTACGTCGGCTCCTCCGGATCGAGCACGTCGAAGACGCCGAGCGCGAACGTCGACAACGGCTGGTTGAGCGCGAACCCGAGCTGCAGGTCGTCGACCAGCCGCACCGTGCGGCCGTCGTCGTCCGGCGGGTCGACCGGGACGACGACCCCGGCGGCCAGAAGTGCCCGGTGCTGCGCGACCGCACGACGCACCAGCCGCACCTGCGAGCGGCCGTCCTCGTGGTTGTCGCGCAGCAGCCGCCGCATCGCCTCCAGTGGGTTGCCCTCGCGGGCGATCACGTTGAGCAGCATCGCGTGGCTGACCCTCATCCGGGAGACCAGCGTCTCCGGCTCGGCAGCGACCAGCCGCTCGAAGATCGCCTCGGTCCAGGTGACCTGCCCCTCGGGTGCCTTCTTGCGCTGCACCTTGCGGAGCTTCTTGGGGTCGTCGCCGGCCTTGGTCAGGTTCTTGTGGTTCTCGACCACGTGCTCCGGCGCCTGTACGACGACCGTTCCCGCGGTGTCGTAGCCCGCACGACCGGCCCGACCGGCGATCTGGTGGAACTCGCGGGCCTTGAGCAGCCGCTGCCGGCGCCCGTCGTACTTGGAGAGGCCGGTGAAGACGACCGTGCGGATCGGCACGTTGATGCCGACCCCGAGGGTGTCGGTGCCGCAGATCACCTTGAGCAGACCCGCCTGCGCGAGCTGCTCGACCAGCCGGCGGTACTTGGGCAGCATCCCCGCGTGGTGCACGCCGATGCCGTGCTTCACCAGGCGGGACAGGGTCTTCCCGAAGCCGGGACTGAACCGGAAGCCGCCGATCAGCTCGGCGATCCGGTCCTTCTCCTCACGGGTGCAGACGTTGATGCTGGTCAGCGCCTGCGCCTGCTCGAGAGCGGCGGCCTGGGTGAAGTGCACGACGTAGACCGGCGCCTGGTGGGTCGTCAGCAGCTCCTCGAGCGTCTCGTGGATCGGGGTCAGCGCCCACTGGTAGCTCAGCGGCACCGGGCGGACGGCGCTGCTGACCACGGCCGTCGGGCGACCGGTGCGACGGGTCAGGTCGTCGACGAACCGGGTGACGTCGCCGAGCGTCGCCGACATCAGCAGGAACTGTGCCTGCGGGAGCTCGATCAGCGGCACCTGCCAGGCCCAGCCGCGGTCGGGCTCGGAGTAGAAGTGGAACTCGTCCATCACCACCTGACCGATGTCGGCCGCGGCGCCCTCCCGGAGCGCGATGTTGGCCAGCACCTCTGCGGTGCAGCAGATCAGGGGAGCACCCGCGTTGACCGCGGCGTCGCCGGTCAGCATCCCGACGTTGTCCGCGCCGAAGACGTCGATCAGGGCGAAGAACTTCTCGGAGACCAGCGCCTTGATCGGCGCGGTGTAGAAGGTTCGCCGGCCCTCGGCCAGGGCGACGAGGTGGGCTCCGGTGGCCACGAGGCTCTTCCCGGTGCCGGTCGGCGTGGAGAGGATCACGTTGGCGCCGGTGAAGATCTCCAGCAGCGCCTCCTCCTGCGCGGGGTAGAGCGTCAGCCCCTGCTCACCCGCCCATGCCTCGAACGTCTCGAACAGGCCGTCCGCGTCGGACGCGCCGGTGCGGATGCTGTCGAGGAGGGCCATGGACGGCCCATCCTCCCCCAGCACCCGCCCGGCGGGGACCTACGGGTCAGTCGTCGTCGCCGCCGTGACCGCCGTGACCGCTGCTGTCGTCGTCGCCACCGTGGCCACCGTGGCCGCCGTGACCGCCGTGACCGCTGCTGTCGTCGTCGCCACCGTGGCCGCCGGACCCGCGGCCGCTGTTGCTGCTCGGGCCGCGGTTGGCGCTGTCGTCGCCACCGTGGTCGTCGCCGGGCTCGGCGTGGTTGCCGTGGTCGTCGCCGGGCTCGGCGTGGTTGCCGTGGTCGTCGCCCGGGCTCGGCGTGGTTGCCGTGGTCGTCACCCGGCTCGGCATGGTTGCGGTGACGGCCGTTGTCGTCGTTCGCTGCCGAGGCGTGCAGAGCGGCACGCACGGCCTGGCCGGCAAGGACACCCGGAGCGGCGTCCGCGGTGAGGGTCATCCCGGTGAGGCCGCCCGCTGCGAGGACGGTGGTGGTTGCGATGGCTGCGATCTTGTTCATGGTCAGCACCTCCGGCTGAGTTGGGTGACTCCTTTATCGCTGGCCGGCCGGTGCATCCGCCATCGGACCTTGGTGCTAGTCCGATCGTCCTACGACCGCGGGACGCTACCGGCGTCCGCCACGCACAGCACGGCCCAGGGGTGCACCTCGAGCCGCCCTTCGGGGATCGGCTCTCCGCAGACGTCGCAGACGCCGTACGTGCCCTCGTCCAGCTTCGCCAGTGCTCGGACGACGTCGGCGCGGGTGACCCGCAGCTTCTCGTGCACGGCGACCTGCGAGAGCCGGTCGACCGCCATCTGGGTGCCGTCGCCGACGCGCTTGCCGAACGAGATGTTGCTCTGCTCGGTGGGTGGTGCGGACATCGTCGTCATCTGGTCGTCGATCTCGGCCAGCTTGGCGGTCAGGAGGGTGCGGGCGTCGGGCATCCCTCCAGCATGACCCACGCACCCTCAGTGAGGTCGGCCGGCCGCCTGGTCGGACAGCAGCTCGCCGCGGTGGGTCCACGACCAGCGCAGCACGGTGACCGAGAAGACCAGCGTCGCGAGCACGATCACGGCCTCGATCGCGCCGGCCGATCCCTTCAGGAAGATGCCGTTCTCGAGGTCGTAGAGGAGGTCCATGCAGAACAGGTAGATCCCCGCGCTTCCGGCACACAGAAGCCAGAACAGCGCGGACGCGTGCCCCCGGCGCATCGTGACCAGCGCGAACAGGCACGCGAGACCGAGCCATAGGTCGGCGAGCGGGAAGGCGTTCTCGAACTCGTAGTACGCCCGGCTGTGCTCGCTGGCGAGCCAGTCGCGGTGGGTGAACCAGATCGACCAGTACCCGACGTCGAGAGTGATCGCGCCGACCAGCAGGCCCTGTATGACGCTGCGCCTCATGCCTTGATCAAAGCAGGGCGCTGGTCACCGCCCCGGAACGTCACGGTCAGCCAGAGGCTCACCCCGACGTAGTACACGGGGTAGATCAGCGACACGACGATCAGCCAGGTCGGCTGGTCGGGCATCAGGGCCACGATCACGGCGTACACACCCATCCAGAGCACCGACAGCGCCATGTTGAGGTACCAGAGCTTCTCGGTGCGCGAGGGGTAGAGGTACTTCACCGGCACGAACACCAGGATCGTGCAGACCACGATCGCGAGCGTGGTCAGGCCCGTGTGGAAGCCGGCCACGATCGCGTAGAACGCGACCACGTTCCAGTAGCTCGGGAAGCCGAGGAAGAAGTGGTCGTCGGTCTTCGCGTCAGAGCGGCAGAACTGGTAGCACGAGGCGAGCAGGGGTACGGCGGCGACGACGCCGCCGAGCACGCCGTCCGGCAGGTAGCCGTTGGCCCAGAGCAACACGATCGGTGCGAACGCGTAGGTCATGTAGTCGACGATGTTGTCCAGAAGCGCGCCGTCGAAGCCCGGCATCACGGTCTTGACCTCGAAGTGCCGGGCCAGCAGGCCGTCGCTGCCGTCGACGACCATCGCCGCCAGGAACAGCCAGAGGACGGCTCGTACGTCGCCTTCGTAGGCGTAGTGCACCATCAGCAGCGCGAGGACCGCACCGGTCGCGGTGTACGCGTGGACCAGCCCGGCCGCGACGCGTGCACCCGTCGGGGTCATGGGGCGAACGCTACGGCACCCGGAGGCTGGCTAGGTTGGGCGGATGCGCATCGCCACCTGGAACGTGAACTCCATCCGGTCGCGGATCGACCGCGTGGAGGCCTTCCTCCAGCGCCACGACGTCGACGTGCTCGCCGTGCAGGAGACCAAGGCACGGGAGGAGCAGATCCCGTTGATGGGCCTCGAGTCGCTGGGGTACGACGTGGCGGCGGCCGGCTACAACCAGTGGAACGGCGTGGCGATCATCAGCCGGGTCGGCATCGACGACGTGACCGTGGGGTTCCCGGGGATGCCGGAGTGGGGCGAGCCGGAGACCGTCGCCGAGGCGCGCGCCATCGGCGCGAGCTGCGGCGGGGTGCGGATCTGGTCGCTCTACGTGCCCAACGGGCGCAAGGTCGACGACCCGCACTACGTCTACAAGCTGGACTGGCTGGCCCGGCTGCGAGAGGCGGCGGCCGGCTGGCGGGACGCCCCCGTCGCGCTGGTCGGCGACTGGAACATCGCGCCGCAGGACGAGGACGTCTTCGACATGGCGGCGTTCGCGAAGGACACGCACGTGACCCCGCCGGAGCGCGCGGCGTTCCAGGGGTTCCTCGACGACGGCTGGGCCGACGTCGCCCGTCCGCACACGCCGGGTCCGGGCGTCTACACGTACTGGGACTACTACCGGCAGCGCTTCGAGCGCAACCGAGGGATGCGGATCGACTTCGTGCTCGGTTCGCCACCGTTCGCCCGGCGGGTGACCGGAGCCTCGGTCGACCGCGACGAGCGTGCCGGCACCGGCGCCTCCGACCACGCCCCGGTGATCGTCGACCTCGACTGAGGTGGTCCAGCCCGTCCGGCCCCTCCGCGGACTGTCGGTGGGGTCCGTCACGCTTCTCGACATGGAGCCACTGACCGTCGTCCTCGTGCTCGCGTTCGGCCTCGTGGTCGGCGCGGCCCTCGGGGTGCTCTGGGTGCGCGGGCGCCCGTCGTACGTCGAGGGGCGGCTGGAGAGCGCCGAGGTCCTCCAGGGGCTCGACCGGCTGCACGACAAGATGCAGGACCTCGCCCACCAGGGCGTGTCGTGGCAGAGCCAGCTGCGTGAGCAGGTGCTCGACGTGCGGCACAGCACCGACCTGCTCCGGCGCGAGACCGGCGCGCTCTCGACCGCCCTGCGCAAGCCGCAGGTGCGCGGCCGCTGGGGTGAGCTGCACCTGCGCCGGTGCGTGGAGCTGGCGGGCCTGGTCGACCGGTGCGACTTCACCGAGCAGGCGCGGCTCACCGGTGACGACGGCACCCAGATCCCCGACGTGGTGGTCCACCTGGCGGGTGGTCGGAGCGTGGTGGTCGACGCGAAGGTGCCGCTCGACGCGTTCCTCGACGCGACCACCACCGACGACCCCGAGGAGCACCAGGCCCACCTCCGCCGTCACGCGCGGCAGCTCCGTTCGCACGCCGACACGCTCTCGGCCAAGGCCTACTGGCGGGCGCTGCCCGAGACGCCGGAGTTCGTGGTGCTGTTCGTGCCCGGTGAGGCGTTCCTGTCGGCCGCGCTCGACGCCGAGCCGGACCTGATCGAGCGGGCCGCGGAGAAGCAGGTCGTGCTGGCGACCCCGACCACCCTGATCGCGTTGCTCCGCACGGTCGCGATGGGTTGGTCCCACGCGACGCTCGCCGAGCGCACCCGGGAGATCCACGCCCTCGGCCGCGACCTGCACGAGCGCCTCGGCGTGATGGGCGGCCACCTCGACAAGCTCGGCCGGTCGCTGCGCGGCTCGGTCGAGGCCTACAACGCGACGGTCGGGTCGCTGGAGGCGCGGGTCCTGGTGAGCGCGCGGCAGTTCGGCGAGCTCGGAGTCAGCGGCCCCGATCTCGAGCAGCCGCAGCCGGTCGAGCAGGCGCCGCGGGCCCTCTCCGCGGCCGAGCTGCTCGACGAGGTGGCCGAGCAGCGCGAGATGCTTCCGGGTCTGTACGACGGCGCGCCGCCGGGGAGCGGGGACCGCCGGGCCCTACCTTGATCGCGTGAGCGCACCCACGCTGTGGGAAGAGGGCCGGATGTCCGGCGGTCGGGTGACCCGACTGGCCGTGTCCGTCTGCGTCCTCCTCGTGGCCACCGATCTGGTCGTGACCGGCCGGCTCGGTCTGCTGTTCGACATCGGCTTCGTGGCGATGTGCATCGGCTCCGCGCTCGCGGTCCACCCTCGCGGCTTCTTCCGGGTCGGCGTGATGCCGCCGTTCCTGCTGCTCGGGATCTCGCTGCTGCTCGCGCTGGTCGACCGGCGTGCGGTCGCGCTGGCCAACGACACGTTCGTGCAGGCGGTCGTCTCCGGGCTGGCGCACCACTCCGGTGCGCTGTTCGCCGGGGTGGTCAACGCGCTGGTGGTGCTGGCGATCCGGCACCGGGTCGCCCAGGTGCGTCGTGACCGGGACGAGCGCCAGGCGTCGCCGTACTCCTACTCGAACCTGCCGGTGTCCCCACCGCCGGCCCTGGTCACCTCGGCCGAGCCGGAGGAGAAGTCGACGACCGTGGTCGGCTCCGACGAGGTCTCACCCCCGTCGAGGACCGCGTCGAGCAGCTGATCCAGCTCTTCCTTGATCTGCCAGCCCTGGGTCATCGGCTCCTCCTGCCCCGGCAGGATCAGGGTCGAGGAGAGCAGCGGCTCGCCGAGCTCGGCGAGCAGCGCTGCGACCACCCGGTGATCGGGGATCCGGACCCCGACGGTGCGCTTCTTGGGGTGCAGGAACGCCTTCGGCACCTCGGGCGTCGCCGGCAGGATGAACGTGTAGGGACCGGGCGTCGCCGCCTTCACCGCGCGGAACGCGGCGTTGTCCAGGTGCACGTGTTGGCCCATCTGGGCAAAGTCCTTGCAGACCAGCGTGAAGTGGTGCTTGCTGTCGAGCGCACGGATCTGGCGGATCCGGTCGAGACCGTCGCGGTTTCCCAGACGGATGCCGAGCGCGTAGCCGGAGTCGGTCGGGTAGGCGACCAGCCCGTCCCCCAGCAGCAGGTCGACGACCTGGCGGATGGCGCGGGGCTGCGGGTCGAGCGGGTGGACGTCGAAGTAGCGCGCCATGGTGGCTACTTGGCTGCCGCGCGGATGTCGCGCCGCAGCTCGGGCGGCAGCGCGAAGATCAACGACTCCTCCGCGGTGTGCACGGCCTTGGCGTCGGGGTAGCCGCGATCGGCCAGGAACGACAGCACGCCCGCCACCAGGTCCTCGGGCACCGACGCGCCCGAGGTCACGCTGACCGTGGAGACCCCGTCGAGCCAGGACTCGTCGATCTCGCTGGCGTCGTCGACCCGGTACGACGCCTTCGCGCCGGCCTCGAGCGCGACCTCGACCAGCCGCACCGAGTTGGAGGAGTTGCCGGAGCCGACCACGATCAGAAGGTCGGCGTCCCGAGCGATCTCCTTGACCGCGAGCTGACGGTTCTGGGTGGCGTAGCAGATGTCGTCGGACGGCGGGTCGAGCAGGTTGGGGAAGCGCCGGCGGATCGCGTCGACGGTCTCGAGGGTCTCGTCGACCGAGAGCGTGGTCTGCGACAGCCAGGCCACCTTGTCCGGGTCGCGCACCTCGATCGCGTCGACGTCGCCCGGGCTCTGCACGAGCTGGATGTGCCCGGGAGCCTCCCCGGCGGTCCCCTCGACCTCCTCATGGCCCTCGTGGCCGATCAGCAGGATGTCGTAGTCCTCACCCGCGAACCGCTTCGCCTCGTGGTGCACCTTGGTGACCAGCGGGCAGGTGGCGTCGATCGTCTTCAGCCCACGGTCCTGCGCCTGCTGGTGGACCACCGGCGAGACGCCGTGCGCGGAGAAGACGACCGTGGCGCCCTCGGGCACCTCGTCGAGCTCCTCGACGAACACCGCGCCGCGTGACTCCAGGTCGGCGACCACGTGCTTGTTGTGCACGATCTGCTTGCGCACGTAGACGGGCTCGCCGTACAGGTCGAGCGCCTTCTCCACCGTGATCACGGCCCGGTCGACGCCCGCGCAGTAGCCGCGCGGAGCCGCCAGCAGCACGGCGCGTTCGGCCCCGCCTGCCGGCAGCACGGACGGAGTACCGAGGTCGGTGGTCATACCTCTCATCGTAGGTGGCCCGGGCAATTCGTCGAGATGTGCCTCCGGCACCTTCGAGATGCGCTTACGGCCCGGACTCGACACGCATCTCGTTGGGGACGGAGGCACATCTCGACGGAGGGGGGACCTAGGCTCGGCGGCGTGGCGATGGACACCTCCCCCGAGTCCCCGGCGCCGGTGCGGCAGATCGCACAGGCGATCGGTGGCTGGATCGACCGGTTGGGCACGGTCTGGGTCGAGGGCCAGGTCACCCAGATCAGCCGGCGCCAGGGCATGGCGACGGTGTTCATGACGCTGCGCGACAAGCTGGCCGACATCTCGGTGCAGGTCACCTGCAGCCGTACGCTCGCCGACTCGTTGGCCACGCCGCTGGTCGAGGGGGCGAGCGTGGTGATCCACGCCAAGCCGTCGTACTACGCCAACCGCGGCACGCTCAGCCTCCAGGCCCGCGAGATCCGGATGGTGGGGCTGGGTGAGCTCCTGGCCCGGCTCGAGCAGCGTCGTCAGCTGCTGGCCGCCGAGGGGCTCTTCGCCGACGAGCGCAAGCGTGGGCTGCCGTTCCTGCCCGGCACGATCGGACTGGTGACCGCGCAGAACAGCGCGGCCGAGCGCGACGTGCTCGACAACGCGACCCGGCGGTGGCCGGCGGTGCGCTTCGCCGTCCGGTACGCCGCCATGCAGGGCACCAACGCCGCCCGCGACGTGATCGAGGCCGTGCGACGGCTGGACGCCGACCCGGACGTGGACGTGATCGTGGTCGCGCGCGGCGGCGGCTCGGTCGAGGACCTGCTGCCGTTCTCCGACGAGGCGCTGGTGCGAGCGGTGTTCGCCCTCACCACGCCCGTGGTCAGCGCGATCGGCCACGAGCCGGACAGTCCGCTGCTGGACCTGGTCGCCGACGTGCGTGCCTCGACCCCGACCGACGCCGCGAAGCGGGTCGTGCCGGACGTTGCCGAGGAGGCGCAGCGGGTGCACCAGGTGCGCGGGCGTGGCCGGCTCGCGGTGCGCAACGTTCTCGCCCGCGAGCTGCAGCACCTCGCCGCGCTGCGCAGCCGGCCAGCACTGGCCGACCCGCGGTCCGGTCTCGCCGAGCGCTCGCTCGAGGTCGACGCCCTGCGCGACCGCGCCCGTCGTACCGTCAGCCACCGGCTCGAACGCGCCGGCGACGACCTCGGCCACCGGCTGGCCCGGGTGCGCAGCCTCTCGCCGCTCTCGACGCTGCGTCGTGGCTACGCGGTGGTGCAGTCCGCCGGCGGTGTGGTGGTCACCGACCCGGCTGCCGTGGCGGTCGGCGACCTCCTCGATGTGCGCGTGGCCGACGGCCGGATCGGCGCCACGGTGACCAGCACGCAGACCGACCCACAGACCGAAGGGACCAGCGATGGCTGAGCCGGAGCACGACGCGCTCTCCTACGAGGAGGCGCGCGACGAGCTGATCGAGGTGGTACGACGCCTCGAGCAGGGCGGGGACAGCCTCGCCGAGTCGATCGCGCTGTGGGAGCGCGGCGAGAAGCTGGCACAGGTCTGCCAGACCTGGCTCGACGGCGCCCGCCAGAAGCTCGACGCCACGATCGCGGGCGCCGGGACCGACGACGGCGACTAGTTCTCGAGAGCGCCGCGGGACAGTCCGTCCACCAGTCCGCGGACCGCCTTCTCGCCGGCCGAGCCGCCGACCAGCACGGTTCGCTCCGGCGTGGCCAGCACCAGGGCGTAGTCGCCGCCGCTGTCGGTCCACACCCGCCAGGTGCGGCCCCGCAGCCGTACGTCGCCGCCGCGGACGGCCTCCGGGTCGACGAACTCCGCGACCACCGCCTTCTCCGGCGACAACGACTCCTCGATGCCGACGTACTTCCCGGCGTCGGTGAGCATCCCGAGGTGCCACCTCGGCGCGCGCCCGGGCACGTAGCTCACGCTGGTCGCGCGCCAGCGGTCCGGCATCGGGTCGGGCGTGAACGCGTAGAGCTTCCGGTCCGAGCGGGCCTGCTCCGCGACCGGCTCGAAGTCGACGGTCCGCACCGGGTCGACGTCGTGGTCGCGGCCGAGCGCCTGCACCGCGACGAAACCGCCGACGAGCAGCACCAGCACCACCATCGCGCCGACCATCCCGTTGGCGGATCGCTGGTACCTCCCGGGCTTCTCGCTCGGTCCCGCCGTCATGCCTCCATCCTGCCGGACGGCCGGGCACACCTCGGACTCACCCCGCGCCTGTCACGGTCCGCCCGGCCCGGCCCACTCGCTCGACATCGCGCACACAACGTCGGATCCGCATATTCGGGCATTCGTACAGGATTTCACCGCAGATGCGGTTAGATATGACCGTGACCACCTACCGGATCGCGGAGGCCGCCGAAGTCCTCGGCGTCAGCGACGACACCGTGCGCCGCTGGATCGACAGTGGCCGCGTCGCCGCCACGGACGAGGAGGGGCGCACCGTGATCCGCGGCACCGACCTCGCCGCCACCGCCCAGGATCTCGCGGTCGAGCTCGACCGCACCCGCAGTCGCGCCGAGGCCGTGAGCGCGCGCAACCGGATGCCCGGGATCGTCACGGCGGTGAAGCGCGACACCGTCATGGCCCAGGTGGAGCTGATGTGCGGCCCCTACCGGATCGTCTCGCTGATGAGCCGGGAGGCGGCCGACGAGCTGGGGCTCGACCCGGGCGTCCGTGCGATCGCATCGGTCAAGTCGACCAACGTGGTCGTGGAGCGTCCATGAGGAAGCTCGGGGCCCTGCTCACCGCCGCCGTGCTCGCGGTGACCCTGTCCGGCTGCGGGTCCGACGACTCCGGTGGGGGGTCCGGCGGCAGGACCCTGACCGTGCTGGCCGCGTCGTCGCTGACCGAGACCTTCGACCGGCTCGCGAAGGAGTTCGAGAGCAAGCACCGAGGTGTGAAGGTCAAGCTGGTCTACGACTCGTCCGCGACGCTCGCCGAGTCCGCCGAGCAGGGCGCGCCCGGCGACGTCCTCGCGACCGCGGACCAGGTCACGATGGACGACGCCACTGCCAAGGGCGGAACCAGCACCGACCCGGTGCCGTTCGCGACCAACGTCGTCCAGCTCGCCGTACCCGCCGACAACCCTGCGGGCATCACGAGCTTCCGGGACCTCCAGCAGCACTCGGTGAAGTACGTCGTGTGCGTGAGCACCGCTCCGTGCGGGGCCGCCTCCGCCGCACTGCTCAGGGCGAACGACATCAGCCACCCGCCGGTCAGCGAGGAGATCGACGTGAAGTCGGTGCTGGCGAAGGTGGCGGCCGGCGAGGCCGACGCGGGCCTGGTCTACCGGACGGACGTGGCCGCGGCCGGCGCCAAGGTCACCGGTGTCGACGTGCCCGGCGCGGCCGACAGTCCGAACAGGTACTTCGTGGCAGTCACCAAGAACGTGGAAGAGGACGGGCTTGCCAAGGACTGGATCGACCTGATGCTGTCCGGCGACGGGCAGAAGGTGCTGTCGGACGCCGGTTTCGGCGGCCCATGACCTTCGGGCGCAGCGGGAGGCTGCCGCTGCGACTGCTGCTCCCGGCGGTGGTCGCGGCGCTCTTCCTGGTCGTTCCCATCGTCGGCCTGCTGGCCAACACCCCCTGGTCCCGCTTCCTCTCGGTCGTCACGGCGTCCGAGGCGCGCAGCGCGCTGGGGCTCTCCGTCGTCACGGCGGCGATCGCGACGTCGCTCTGCGTCCTCTTCGGCCTGCCGCTGGCCTGGGTGCTCGCGCGGGTGCGCTTCCCGGGCCGGCGGCTGGTGCGGGGACTGGTCACCGTGCCGCTGGTGCTGCCGCCGGTGGTCGGCGGTGTCGCGCTGCTGACCGCACTGGGCCGCACCGGACTCGTCGGCAAGCCGCTGTACGACGCGTTCGACCTGTTCATCCCCTACACGACCAGCGCGGTCGTGATCGCACACACCTTCGTCGCCCTGCCGTTCTTCGTGCTCAGCGCCGAAGGTGCCCTGCGCGCCACGCCCACCGCGCTCGAGACCGCTGCCGCCACGCTCGGCGCCGACGCCTGGACGACGTTCCGCCGGGTCAGCCTGCCGCTGGCGGCGCCCGGGCTCGCGGCGGGCGCGGTGCTGTCCTTCGCGCGGTCCCTGGGCGAGTTCGGCGCGACGATCACCTTCGCCGGCAACTACCCGGGCACCACCCGCACGATGCCCAGCGAGGTCTACACGGCGCTCCAGACCGACCGCGACACGGCGGTGGCGCTCAGCGTCGTGCTGCTCGTGGTCTGCGTGCTGGTGCTCGCCCTGCTCCGTGAGCGCTGGCTCACCGCCGGAGCACTCACTCCGGAGACACGGTGAGAACGCCCCACGTGAGCGGGCTCGTGGCCGATGTGCGGGTGAGCCGGCCCAGCCACACGCTCGAGGTCGCGCTCACCGCGGAGCCGGGCGAGATCGTGGCGGTCGCCGGCCCCAACGGTGCCGGCAAGACCACGCTGCTGCGCGCCCTCGCCGGCACGGTGCCGACCGAGGGCTCGGTGCGTGTGGGGGACGTCGACTGTTCCGACCTTCCCTCGCACCTCCGGCGGGTGGGGCTCGTGCACCAGGAGCATGCCCTGTTCCCCCACTTGACCGCGCTGGAGAACGTCGCGTTCGGGCCGCGCGCCCGCGGCGCCCGTCGTACGGCGGCGGAGCGGCGGGCGCTGGACCTCCTCGACCGGCTCGGCGTCGGAGACCTCGCCGGTCGTCGGCCCGACCAGCTCTCCGGTGGGCAGTCGCAGCGGGTCGCCCTCGCCCGGGCCCTGGCCACCGAGCCCGACCTGCTGCTGCTCGACGAACCGTTCGCGGCGCTCGACGTCACGGTCGGCCAGGCGCTGCGCGAACAGCTCGCGGCGCACCTCGCGGAGTTCTCCGGCGTCACCCTGCTGGTCACCCACGACGCGGTCGACGTGTTCACGCTCGCCCACCGGCTGCTCGTGCTCGACGACGGCTCCGTGAGCCAGCTCGGCACTCCCGACGAGGTCGCCGCGCGACCCGGCAGTGCGCACGCCGCCCGGCTGGTCGGCCGCAACGTGCTGCGGGGCACCGCGTCCGGCACCGCCGTCCGGCTCGCCGACGGCGAACCGCTGGTGACCGCGCACCCTGCCGAGGGGCCGGTGCTGGTGACGTTCAGCCCGACCGCGGTGACGCTCGACACCGCAGTGCCGACCGGGTCCGCCCGCAACCGCTGGCACGCCGTCGTACGTCGGGTGACGCCGACCGGCGACGTGCTCCGGGTCACCCTGGAGCACCCCGACCTGGTCGCCGACATCACCCCGGGTGCCGCCCGGGAGCTCGGGCTCGACCCCGGCACCCGCGTCTGGGCCAGCGTCAAGGCGACCGAGGTCACCGTGATCGCCGCCGCCGCCCCCCGCTGACCCGGCGAAGATGGTCGTCACACGACCGCCGACCCGGCGCAGATGGTCGTCACACGACCGCCGACCCGACGCAGATGGTCGTCACACGAGCGTCGACCCGACGCAGATGGTCGTCACATGAGCGTCGACCCGACGCAGATGGCGTCGTACGACGAACGCGAGCCGGCAACTCCTGCCCCGGGTGAGCGCCCAGACAGCAACCACCAGCGACGGGTCAGCGCCCAGACAGCAACCACCAGCGACGGGTCAGCGCCCCGACAACAACCATCAGCGACGGGTCAGCGCCCAGACAGCAACCACCAGCGCCGGGTCAGCGCCCAGACAGCGACCATCTGCGACGGGTCGGCACACGCGGTAGCGTCGGGGCATGTCTGAGTCGAGGATCCCTGACGAGCTGGCCGTGTCCCCCGCGTCGCCCGACCGGAACCTCGCCCTGGAGCTGGTCCGGGTGACCGAGGCGGCCGCCATGGCCGCCGGTCGCTGGGTCGGCCGGGGCGACAAGAACGGCGCGGACGGGGTCGCGGTCAACGCGATGCGGGTGCTGATCTCGACCGTCGGCATGCGCGGCACCGTCGTGATCGGCGAGGGCGAGAAGGACAACGCGCCGATGCTCTACAACGGCGAGGAGGTCGGCGACGGCACCGGCCCGGAGTGCGACGTCGCGGTCGACCCGATCGACGGCACCACGCTGACCGCCAAGGGCATGGCCAACGCGGTCTCGGTGCTGGCGGTCTCCCCGCGCGGATCGATGTACGACCCGTCCGCCGTGTTCTACATGGAGAAGCTGGTCACCGGGGCCGAGGCCGCCGACGTGGTCGACATCCGCAACCCGGTCGCCGAGAACATCCACCAGGTCGCCAAGGCCAAGGGCAGCAAGCCGGAGGACGTGACCGTCGTGCTGCTCGACCGGCCCCGCCACGAGGACCTCGCGGCCGAGATCCGGGCCACCGGCGCGCGGATCAAGTTCATCGTCGACGGCGACGTGGCCGGCGCGATCATGGCCGCACGCCAGGGCACCGGCATCGACCTCCTGCTCGGCGTCGGTGGCACGCCGGAGGGAATCATCGCCGCCTGCGCGATGAAGTGCATGGACGGCGTGATCCAGGGTCGGCTCTGGCCCGTCGACGACGCCGAGCGTGAGCGCGCGATCGACGCCGGCCACGACCTCGACCGGGTGCTCTACACCGACGACCTGGTCTCCAGCGACGACTGCTTCTTCGTCGCGACCGGCATCACCGACGGCGAGCTGATGGAGGGCGTCCGCTACAAGGCGGGAGGCGCCACCACGCACTCACTGGTGATGCGCTCGCGCAGCGGCACGATCCGCTCGATCCGCAGCGATCACAAGCTGAGCAAGCTCCGCGCGTACGCCCACGTCGACTTCGAGCACTGAGCCGCTCGTGATCGTGGTGGTGGGCGAGGCCCTGATCGACATCGTCGACGGCGACCCGCCCGAGGAGCTGGTGGGCGGCGGTCCCCTCAACATCGCGGTCGGCCTGTCCCGGCTCGACGAGCCGGCGCTGCTGATCACCCAGACCGGAAGTGACAGGTACGGCGAGCAGATCGCGTCGTACCTCCACGACAACGAGGTCGTGCTGGTCAGCGCCCCGACCAGCACCGGCCGCACCAACACCGCGACCGCGACGCTGGCCGCCGACGGCGGTGCCAGCTACGCCTTCGACCTCGAGTGGACCCTCGAGCACCAGGAGCTCCCACGCTGCGACGCACTCCATGTCGGGTCGCTCGGCACCGCGCTCGAGCCCGGGCGGGGCACCGTCGTCGACCTGGTCGAGCAGGCCTGGGCGCACGACGTGTTCATCAGCTTCGACCCCAACCTGCGACCGCAGTTCCTCGGCGACCGGGAGCAGGCCTGGCGCGACGTCGAGTCTCTCGCCGACCGGTCCGGCCTGGTCAAGATGAGCAACGAGGACGTCGACCTGCTCCACCCGGGGGCCGATCCGGCCGACATTGCCCGCTCCCTGCTGGGCGGCGACCGCACCGAGCTGGTCGTGATCACGCACGGCGCCGAGGGCGCGGCGGCGTACACGAAGAACGCCGAGGCCTGGGTGGACGCGCCCAAGGTCACCACGGTCGACACCGTCGGCGCTGGTGACTCGTTCATGTCGTCGCTGCTCGCGATCCTGGTCGAGGACGGCGCGATCGGCTCGTACGGCGCCGGCATGCCGGACGACGAGGCAGCCCTCACGCGGCTGCTCACCGGCGCGGCGCAGGCCGCCGCGATCACGTGCTCGCGGCGCGGGGCTAATCCACCGACGCGAGCGGAGCTGCCCGAAGGCTGGCCGCAGAGCGGACCGTAGACGACCGACTGAGGCGGTGCGCGTGCAGAGCCTCGAGCACGCGGTCGAACACCACCGGGTCGAGGGCCATCCCGCAGTGGCTGGTGCGCACCTCGACGTGCTCGGCGAACGGGTCCAGGCAGCTGCGCCAGTCGACGATCCCGTCGCGGCGCGAGTAGATCGAGGTGTAGCCGACGTCGGGTGACATCGGCGCCTGGGTCTCCTCCCAGCTGTCGCGGGCGCACCGACCCGCGACGCAGTCCTCGGTCATCATCCCGCCGAAGCCAGCCCGGCTCAGCCGGGTCAACAGCTCGGCGTCCCAGGCCAGCACCGCGTGCACCGCTCCCGGAGCCAGCACCGGGCTGCCCATCGTGACGATTCCCGCGACCAGGTCCGGACGGCGCGTGGCAAGCCCTCGCGCGAGCATCCCGCCCAGGCTGTGCCCGACGATCGTGACCTTGCTGTCGCGCCGGATCGCGATCGACTCCAGCCGCCGCTCGAGTGCCTCCCCCGCCCGCTGCGTGCAGCCCGAGTTGACCCGGATGTGCGACCGGTAGCTTCGGTACCCGTTCTGCCGCAGGAATCCCGCGAGCCGGACCAGGGTCCAGTCACCAGCCATGAACCCCGGCACCAGCATCACCGGCTCGGTCGCCGGCGAGCGGCCGGCGCGGGCGTAGGGCACCGGAGCGCCGGAGCGGCGGTCCGACTGTCGGCGGCGGACGCCTCGCAGCGCCTCGAGCGCCACGGTGCTCTCACGCGACAGCGCGCGCAGACCCCTCGGGCCCGCGTAGCCCGGCGGGCACAGGAAGGCTCCGATCGGTGAGCTCACCCGATCGACGGTAGCGGTTTCCCCTGCCATCGTTGGGAGATCCGGCCAGATATACGCTTTCGACCATGCGAGTCTCCGAGGAGCTGTTCGCGCCGGTGAGCCCGGGCATCGAGCTGTGCTACCAGACGTTCGGCGACCCCGACGACGAACCTCTGCTGCTGGTGATGGGGCTCGGCGGTCCGATGACGTGGTGGAACCCCGACCTGTGCAGCATCCTTGCCAGCAAGGGGTTCTACGTCATCCGCTACGACAACCGCGACACCGGCCGGTCCAGCCGCGGCAACGGTCGGGTGACACGCAGCATGCTGATGCGCGGCTTCACCGGCCGGCGGGTGCGCCCGCCGTACACGATGGCGGACCTGGCCGACGACGGCTTCGGGCTGCTCGACCACCTCGGCGTCGACTCCGCGCACATCTGCGGGGTCTCCATGGGCGGCATGATCGTGCAGACCATGGCCTGCACGCGCCCGCAGCGGGTGCGCAGCCTGACCTCGATCATGTCCACGATCGGCAAGCGCACGGTGGGCTGGCAGGACCCCAAGCTGCTGCCGATGCTGCTGGCACCTCGGCACGCGGGCCGCGAGGCGTACGTCGAGACGTCCACCCGGATGTGGCGGCTGATCGGGTCACCCGGCTACCCGGAGGACAGCGACTCGGTGCGCGAGCGTGCCGGCGAGACCTTCGACCGGGGTGTGAGTGCGAGCGGCGTGCTGCGCCAGATGCTGGCGATCGTGACCCAGCCGAACCGCTCCCGCCAGCTCCGCGGTCTCCGACTGCCGGCGCTGGTGATCCACGGCGACTCCGACCGGATGGTGCACGTCTCCGGCGGGCGCGCCACGGCCCAGGCGATCCCCGGGGCCGAGCTGGTCCTGCTCAAGGGAATGGGCCACGACATGCCGCCCGAGCTCTACGAGACGATCTCCGACGGCATCCGCCGGACAGCGGACCGGGCCCGATCCCCTGAGAAACAAGGGGATGCGGACCCGGCCCGGTAGTCTGCCTGCCGTCAGTCGCTCAGCCGCTCACCCGTGTCGGTGGCGAACACGTGCACGTTGCTCGGGTCGGTCGTCACGTAGATCGTGTCGCCCTTGTGGATGGTGTCGCGCTGGCTGCTCACACGCACGATCAGGTCGTGCGGCGTGCCCTCGACACCACTGGTGCCGTAGATGAAGCCGTCGGCGCCCAGCTCCTCGACGACCGTGACGTCGATCGGGAGTCCGCCCTCCTCCTTGGACACCATCCGCCAGGCCTCCGGCCGCACTCCGACGGTGATGTTCCCCTCCATCTTGCGTGAGGCCGTCTCGTCGACCGGCACCAGGAACTCGCCGATCTTCGCCTTGCCGTCGACGGCCTTCGCCTCCAGCAGGTTCATCTGCGGGGAGCCGATGAAGCCGGCCACGAACAGGTTCACGGGCTTGTCGTAGAGGTTCAGCGGCGTGTCGACCTGCTGGAGCACGCCGAGCTTCATCACGGCGACCCGGTCACCCATGGTCATCGCCTCGACCTGGTCGTGGGTCACGTAGACCGTGGTGACGCCGAGGTCGGCCTGGATCTTCGCGATGTCGGTGCGGGTCTGGACGCGCATCTTCGCGTCGAGGTTGGACAGCGGCTCGTCCATGCAGAAGACCTGCGGCGCCCGGACGATCGCACGACCCATGGCGACGCGCTGCCGCTGACCACCCGACAGCGCCTTCGGCTTGCGCTCGAGGAACTCGGTCAGGCCCAGGATCTTGGCGGCGTCGTCGACCCGCTTCTTGCGCTCGTCGGCCGGCATCTTCGCCATCTTCAGCGCGAAGGCCATGTTGTCCGCGACCGTCATGTGCGGGTAGAGCGCGTAGTTCTGGAACACCATCGCGATGTCGCGGTCCTTGGGCGCCATCTTCGTGACGTCGCGGTCGCCGATGAAGATCTGGCCGTCGTTGACCTCCTCCAGCCCGGCGAGCATCCGCAGCGTCGTGGACTTGCCGCAGCCGGAGGGCCCGACGAGCACCATGAACTCGCCGTCCTTGATCTCCAGGTCGATGCCGGGCACCGCGGGGGTGTCCGCGCCGGGGTACCAGCGTTGTGCCTTCTTGAAGCTGACCGTTGCCATCGTCGTACTTCTCCTTCACCGGCAGGTACGTGCCGGACGATCCGTTGTGAAGTGGAGGCCACGCGGATGCGTGACGCCGGTCACACTAGGCGCTTGGCGCCGTGGGTGTCTGCCCCCTCTCCTGTGGACGCCCCCCGCACCAGCGGCATCGGCAGCCGCTGGACGCCGGTGGTGCCGCGCAGCAGGGCCCGGACCGCGACCGCACCCAGGTCCGTGAAGGGGATCGACACCGACGTCAGGGCAGGACGCAGCCAGCCGGCGAGGTCGGAGCCGTCGAAGGAGACCACCGCGACGTCCGCCGGCACCCGGATCCGGCGCTCGGCCAGCGCCTGGTAGGCGCCCATCGCGATCCGGTCGTTGAGACAGACGAGGGCACTGATCCGGTCACCGTCGTCGAGCACTGCACTGACCGCCTCGAACGCGGGTACGACGTCCCAGGCGCACGGGATCACCTCACCGATCGTGATCCCGGCCTCCGTCAACCGCTCGTACACCCCTCGGAGCCGGAGCGGGCCCGCGATGGCGCGCGGGTCGGTGTCCTGGCCCACGACCCGCACGTGCTGCGCCCGTCCGGACTCGAGCAGCACGTCCGCGGCGGTGCGACCGCCGGCCAGCTCGTCGGGGACCACGGCCGGTGTCACGCCCGTGGAGTCGAGGCAGTTGAGCATCACCAGGGGATGGTCGACGAGCAGCGGCGGCACGCACACCTCGGAGGTGGCGAGGGTCGCGTAGAGGACACCGTCGACCTGGCGGTCGAGCATCTCGCCGATCAACCGGCGCTCCACGTCGGGATCGCCCTCGGTCTCGCCGATTACCAGGAGGTGGTTGTTGGCCCGGGCCGCGGTGAAGGCGCCGGTCAACATCCGGCTGGCGTAGGACCCGCTCGCGACGTGGTCGGAGATCACGCCCACGGTGGCGGTGGTCGCCGTGCGGAGACCCAGCGCGTTGCGGTTGGGGCGGTACTGCAGCTCGGTCGCGGCCCGCTGCACGCGTTGGGCGGCGTCCTGGGAGATGCGCATCTCGACCGAGCGTCCGTTGAGGATGTAGGACGCGGTCGTCACCGAGACGCCCGCCTTGGTGGCGACGTCCGACAGTGTGGACCTGCGTCGGCTGGGCATGCTCGTCTCCCCGCATCAAGGGGCACCAACAGGCGCCACCTTTGGAAAACCGAAGGTGTCTCTCATGTTTCGGATTGGTTGCTTGACAGGCGCCCGAGCCGAAGGACATGATCCTGCTGATTCGTTTCAGCAGTGATTTGTACCACACATTCCCCACCACGTCAGCACCTGAGCTTCAGCACTAGGGAGAGCACATGCGAGTCCACAAGCGCGGCGTCAAGGCCCTGGCGGCCGGCGCAGCCATCGCCCTCGGCGCAAGCGGCCTGGCCGCCTGCGGCGGCAGCGGCAGCGACGACAAGACGGTCGAGATCTGGATGAGTGTCGACCAGCCGGTCTTCGACGGTCTCAAGAAGGACATGGAGGCCAAGGCCAAGAAGGCCGGGATCACGGTCAAGCTGTCGAAGGTCACCGACGTCAACAGCCTGATCATGACCAAGATCCAGGCCAACGACGCCCCCGACATCGCGCTCATCCCGCAGCCGGGTGTGGTCGCCAACATCGTCAAGCGCAACAAGGCGATCCCGCTCGACGACGTGGTCGACAAGAGCGCGCTCGAGTCCAGCATGATCCCCGGCTCGCTCGACGCCGGCACGTTCAACGGCAAGCTGTACGGCCTGCTCGCAAGCGCCAACGTCAAGAGCCTGGTGTTCTACAACAAGAAGGCCTTCGACAAGGCCGGCTACAAGGCGCCGGAGTCGATCGACGAGCTGAACACCCTGACCGACAAGATCAAGAGCGACGGCGGCGTCCCCTGGTGCTTCGGCATCGAGAGCGACACGGCGACCGGCTGGCCCGCCACGGACTGGTTCGAAGAGCTGATCATGAAGTACGGCGGCGCCCAGGGCTACAAGGACTGGGTCTCGCACAAGACCAAGTTCGACTCCGACCTGGTCCGTCAGGCGGCAGACGAGTTCCAGAAGCTGCTCCTGACCAAGGGCAACACCATCGGCGACCACAAGGCGATCGCGAGCACCAGCTTCGGTGACGCCGAGAACAGCATGTGGAAGGACAAGCCCGGCTGCTGGATGCTCAAGCAGGGCTCGTTCATCACCGCCTTCTTCCCCGACGACGTCGTGAAGAACTTCAAGCAGGACGTCGGCGTCTTCGGCTTCCCCTCGGCCACGGCCGGCGAGAAGGCCCCGGTGCTCGGTGGTGGCGACCTCGCGGTGCTGCTCAACGACAGCGCCTCGGCCAAGAAGGCGATGAAGATGCTGAGCGAGACCGACACGGGCAAGTCCGCGGCAGCCAACGGCTCGTCGTACCTGTCGCCGCACAGCGACTTCGACTCCAGCCTCTACACGAACCCGGTCATCCAGTCCGCCGACGAGGTGGTGAAGAACGGCTCCGAGCTGCTCTTCGACGGGTCCGACCAGATGCCGGGCGAGGTCGGTGCCGGTTCCTTCTGGAAGCAGATGACCGCATGGATCACCGACCAGCAGGACATCAGCACCACGCTGAAGAACATCGACGACAGCTGGCCCACCAGCTGATCGCCTGAACCCGCGGGGGCGGGGCCACCGGCCCCGCCCCCGCGGGACGCTTCACCCCCCGTGCCTCGCCGCGCAGAAGGAAGGCAGGACTCTCCATGCTTCTGAAGACCATCAACGCCGTCGTCACGGTCCTGGTCGGTGTCGGCGCTGCCGTCGCCCTGTACTGGGTCCTCAACAAGCTCGCCGAGCTGCTCCCGGGCCGGTGGGAGGACCGGATCAAGCCGTACCTCTTCATCCTCCCGGCGTACGCCGCGATCACGCTCTACCTGCTCTACCCGTCGATCCTGACGTTCGTCTACAGCTTCAAGGACTCCACGAGCACGGAGTGGGTCGGTTTCGACAACTTCACCAAGCTCCTGTCCTCCCACGAGTTCCAGCAGACGTTGATCAACACGTTGCTGTGGATGATCATCGTGCCCGCGGTCACGGTCGCCTTCGGACTCGCTGTCGCGGTTCTCGCCGACCGGCTCTCGTCCCGCGGCGAGGCGCTCGCCAAGACCCTGATCTTCATGCCGATGGCGATCAGCATGGTCGGTGCGGCCACCGTGTGGCGCTTCCTCTACGCGTTCCGGCCCGAGGGCCAGGAGCAGATCGGCCTGCAGAACGCGATCGTCGGGCTGCTCGGCGGCAAGCCGGTCCCGTGGCTCCAGCAGGACCAGTTCCACCTCAACAGCCTGCTGCTGATGCTGATGCTGCTGTGGGCCCAGATCGGGTTCGCGATGGTGCTGCTCTCGGCCGCGATCAAGGGCGTCCCGGTCGACACGCTCGAGGCGGCCCGGATCGACGGCGCCGGCGAGCGCCAGATCTTCTTCCGCGTGGTCGTCCCGCAGATCAAGGGCACGATCATCACGGTGTTCGTCACCACGCTGATCACGGTGATGAAGATCTTCGACATCGTCTACGTGATGACCAACGGCAACTTCAACACCAACATCCTGGGCGTGGAGTTCTACAACCAGCTGTTCACGAACTTCAACAATGGCGCCGCGGCAGCGATCGTCGTGATCCTGATGGTCGCCATGGCGCCGATCATGGTCTACCAGGTGCGCAACTTCAGGGCGGAGGAGGCAGCCTGATGACTACCACGACAAGCACTCCGCCGGTCGGAGTCCCCGAGAAGCAGAAGGCCAGGAAGGGCCCCGGCAAGGAGGGCGACGGGCGCAGCGCCAGCTGGCCGGTCAAGGTGATCCTGGGCATCATCTGCTTCGCCTGGGTGGTGCCGACGTTCGGTCTCTTCGTCACCTCCTTCCGCAGCGAGAACGACGCGAACACCACGGGTTGGTGGTCGGTCCTCGGTGGGCTGGGCAACCTGACCGCCTCCAACTACAAGGAGGTGCTCACCAACCCGAACCTCGACCTCGGGGGCGCCTTCATCAACAGCGTGGCGATCTCGCTGCCGGCGACGTTCATCCCGCTGCTGATCGCCGCCTGGGCGGCGTACGCGTTCACGTTCATGCGGTTCCCGGGCAGGGACGTGCTGTTCCTGACCATCGTCAGCCTGCTGGTGGTGCCCAACTACGTGTCCTTCGTGCCGATCCTGAAGGTCTACGGCTCGGTCGGACTCGGTGGCTCGTTCGCGGGCGTCTGGCTGGCCCACATCGGGTTCGGCATGTCGCTGGCGATCTACATCCTGCGCAACTACATGGCCACGCTGCCGATCAGCGTGATCGAGTCCGCGAAGGTCGACGGTGCCAGCCACTTCCAGACGTTCTACCGGCTGGTGCTCCCGATGTCGGTGCCGGCGCTGGCGTCGTTCGCGATCTTCCAGTTCCTGTGGGTGTGGAACGACCTGTTCGTCGCCCTGGTGTTCATCGGCCCGGGTGAGAACGCACCGATGACCGTGGCGATCAAGAACAACCTGCTGAGCCAGCAGGGCGCTGGGTGGAACCTGGTCACGGCGGGAGGCTTCCTGTCGATGATCGTGCCGATCCTGGTGTTCCTCGCCCTCCAGCGGTTCTTCGTGCGCGGCCTCACGGCCGGCGCGGTCAAGGGGTAGGGACCGGCCTGGTCCATGCTCTTTCCGCATGACCCTCAGGCCGCGACGACGAGCATCGAGGTGGTGCGCGAGCACGACGGCTTCCCTGTCGTGCTCGCCACCGGCCTGCTCGGCGCCGACGGCTCAGGGCTGCCCCTGCTGCCCAACGGGCCTGGGCTGCCGCTCCTCGGCGAGCACGCCCGCGGTCGACTCACCCGACCACACCTGCGCGGCCAGCGCTCCGGTGGGCGCGACTGGTCGACCCGTTTCGGCTGCGAGGCGCTCGAGGTCACCGACGACCGCCTGCGGATCGAGCTGGCGGACAAGGTGGCCGGCCTCGAGCTCGTCACCGAGGCGGAGTCACTGACCGGCGGCGCACTGCGGATCCGGCACGTCCTGACCAACTCCGGTCCGGACGACTACTTCCTCGAGGGCCTCGAGGTGGTGCTGCCGGTGGCCGACCACCTGGTCGAGGCGCTGGACTTCACCGGCCGCCACGAGCGGGAGCGCAGTCCGCAGCGGCACCAGGTCACCGACGGGCTCTGGCTGCGCGAGGGCCGGGCCGGCCGACCCGGACTCGGTGCCGCCACGATGGTGGTCCTGGGCACGCCCGGCTTCTCCACGACGTACGGCGAGGTGCTCGGCGTCCACGTCGGCTGGAGCGGCAACTCCGTGCTCCGCGTGGAGCGCGACCCGGCGACCGGCACCACGCTGGGTGGCGGCGAGCTGCTGCTGCCGGGTGAGGTCACGCTCGCGCCTGGGGCGGCCTACACCACTCCCTGGGTGTACGTCGCCGCCGCCGTCGACGGGTTGGACGGCCTGGCCGCCGCCTGGCACGGCCACCAGCGCAGCCTGGACGCACACCCGGCGCGGCAACCGGTCGTGCTCAACGTGTGGGAGGCGGTCTACTTCGACCACGACCTCGAGCGGCTGCAACGGATCGCGGACCGCGCGGCCCGGATCGGGGTGGAGCGTTTCGTGCTCGACGACGGCTGGTTCCACCAGCGGCGCGACGACACGGTCGGGCTCGGCGACTGGACCGTCGACCGCGCGGTGTGGCCCGAGGGCCTGACGCCGCTGGTCGACCACGTGCGCGGGCTGGGCATGGAGTTCGGGCTCTGGATCGAGCCGGAGATGGTCAACCCCGACTCCGACCTCTACCGCGAGCACCCGGACTGGATCCTGGCCGCGGGGGACCGGGTGCCGCTGCTGCACCGCAACCAGCTGGTGCTCGACCTCGGCCGCGACGAGGTGCGCCAGCACGTCTTCGACCAGATCACCGCGGTGCTGGCGGCGTACCCGATCGACGCGGTGAAGTGGGACCACAACCGTGACCTGCTCGAGGCGGGGAGCAACGCGCTGGCCGGTGCCGCCACCGTGCACCGCCAGACCGAGGGCTTCTACGCGCTGCTCGACGACCTCCGCGCCACGCACCCGAGCATCGACTGGGAGTCCTGCGCGTCAGGTGGCGGCCGGGTCGACCTCGGCGTGCTGGAGCGCGTGCAGCGCATCTGGACCTCGGACATGACCGACGCCCTGTCCCGCCAGCAGATCCAGCGCTGGACGATGCAGCTCGTGGCGCCGGAGTACCTCGGCGCCCACGTCTCCTCGCCGACCTCGCACACCACGGGCCGCACGCTGGGCCTGGACTTCCGCGCTGCGACCGCGTTCTTCGGGTCGTTCGGCTTCGAGTGGGACCTCAGCGACGCCACCGAGGACGACCTGGACCGGCTCGCGGCGTGGGTGGAGCGCTACCGCCGCCACCGCCCGCTGCTGCACACCGGGCGGTTGGTGCGGCCCGAGTCCTCCGACCCCGCCGTGATGCTGCACGGCGTCGTCGCGGCCGACCGCTCGCAGGCGCTCCTCGCGCACGTGCAGCTCGACGAGTCGGTCCACAACCGAGGTGTCTCGGTGCGGGTGCCCGGGCTCGAACCTGCTGCCACCTACGACGTGCGATGGGAGGGCCCGGTCGACCTCGGCTGGACCAGCATGTCCTCGCCGCTCCCTCCGGACGGGCCGACGGACGGCACCCCGGTCACCGGGAGGTTGCTCGGCACCCGCGGCTTCTGGGTGCCTCGACGGCGCCCGGAGACGGTCACGCTGGTGCACCTGACGCGCACCTGAGCCGGTTGCTCCCGGCGAGCCGGACCGCCGTACTGTCGGCAGCGTGACGGACCCGACCTTCGCCTACTCCGACCTGCTCCCTCTCGGCCCGGACGACACCCCCTACCGGCTGGTGACGACGGACGGCGTGTCCACGTTCGAGGCGGACGGGCAGACCTTCCTGCGGGTGTCCGCCGGGGCGATCGAGCAGCTCACGGCCGAGGCGATGCACGACATCGCGCACTACCTGCGACCGGCGCACCTCGCCCAGCTGCGGAAGATCATCGACGACCCCGAGTCCTCGGGCAACGACCGGTTCGTGGCGCTCGACCTGCTCAAGAACGTCAACATCTCCGCAGGCGGCGTGCTCCCGATGTGCCAGGACACGGGCACCGCGATCGTGATGGGCAAGAAGTCCGAGGGCGTGCTCACGGGCCGCGACGACGGCGAGGCGATCAGCCGGGGCGTGTACGACGCCTACACCAGGCTCAACCTGCGCTACTCCCAGCTCGCGCCGCTGACGATGTGGGAGGAGAAGAACACCGGCACCAACCTGCCCGCGCAGATCGAGATCTACTCGACGCCGCAGACCAGTGGCCGCCCCGAGTACAAGTTCCTGTTCATGGCCAAGGGCGGCGGCTCGGCCAACAAGTCCTTCCTGTTCCAGGAGACGAAGGCGGTCCTGAACCCCAAGCGGATGCTGGAGTTCCTCGACGAGAAGATCCGCTCGCTCGGCACGGCCGCGTGCCCGCCGTACCACCTCGCCGTGGTGATCGGCGGCACCAGCGCGGAGTTCGCCCTCAAGACCGCCAAGTACGCGTCCGCGCACTACCTCGACCAGCTGCCGACCGAGGGATCCCTTGCTGCACACGGGTTCCGCGACGTCGAGCTCGAGGAGGAGGTCTTCAAGCTGACCCAGTCGTTCGGCATCGGGGCGCAGTTCGGCGGCAAGTACTTCTGCCACGACGTGCGCGTCGTACGCCTCCCCCGGCACGGCGCCTCGTGCCCGGTCGCGATCGCGGTCAGCTGTTCGGCGGACCGCCAGGCGCTCGGCAAGATCACCGCCGAGGGCGTGTTCCTCGAGCAGCTCGAGACCGACCCGGCGAAGTACCTCCCGGCCACCGCGGCCACCCAGCCCGCCGCCGAGGACGACGTGGTGAGGATCGACCTGACGCAGCCGATGGACGAGGTCCTCGCCGAGCTGTCCCGGCACCCGGTGAAGACCCGGCTGTCGCTGACCGGTCCGCTGGTCGTGGCGCGCGACATCGCGCACGCGAAGATCAAGGAGCGTCTCGACGCGGGCGAGGAGATGCCGCAGTACCTCAAGGACCACGCGGTCTACTACGCCGGACCGGCCAAGACGCCCGAGGGCTACGCGTCCGGCTCGTTCGGGCCGACGACTGCCGGTCGCATGGACTCCTATGTCGCGCAGTTCCAGGCCGCGGGCGGCTCCAAGGTGATGCTGGCCAAGGGGAACCGCTCCAAGGTCGTGACCGAGGCCTGTCACGCGCACGGTGGCTTCTACCTCGGCTCCATCGGCGGTCCGGCCGCTCGGCTCGCGCAGGACTGCATCAAGTCCGTCGACGTGCTGGAGTACGAGGAGCTCGGGATGGAGGCGGTGTGGAAGATCGAGGTCGAGGACTTCCCGGCGTTCATCGTCGTCGACGACAAGGGCAACGACTTCTTCACCGACCCGTCGGGGGCGGTGACCGTGCCGCTGAGCAGCAGCGTCGGAGGGGCCGGGATCCGGGTGCGGTCGCGCGAGCGCTGATGCGGCTGCTCATCGTGTTGCTGCTCGGCTGCCTGACACTCACCGGCTGTCAGTTCAGCATCGGCCGCGACTCGCCGATCGACCGGGCCGAGGCCAGGGTCCTCGGCGACCACCGCTTCGAGATCGACGTACGACGACCACCGACGCGGGCCGACCTCGGGATCGACGGCGACACCACGACCACGGTCTACCGGGCGCCGGACCACGGAACCTTCCGCTCCACGCTCACCCTCGCGGACGGCAACGAGGTCACCCTCGACAGCGCCTCGCTGGCGATCCTCACCGACGGCCAGGGTGGGCCGGTCACGCGGGTCGAGGTGAGCTCGACGACCATGAGTCGCAGCGCCCTGGAGGACCGGGTCCGCGGTGCCGAGGCCCTCGGTGCGGCGGCTGCCGACGTCTCCGCACTCCTGGAGCAGCTGCCCGAGCACGTGGACTCGACGTTCAAGCGGTTCCTGACGCTCGCCTCACCCGAGGGATACGACGTGGAGCTCGAGGTGCTCGTGGCTCCCGGACAGAGCCGCCGGGTGGTCTACCTGATGGGCTTCCCGCCGGCCTGAGCCGCCGTGGTCATCGCCCGAGCACCACGACCAGGCAGACCGCGACCAGCTCGAGCAGCCAGTCGCCGGTGTGGATCGCCGCCAGCCGCCACGGCACCTGCTCGTGGAAGACGGACCCGGCAAGAGGACCACCGGGGAGGTCCACCCGGGCGAGCAGTGCCGCACCGAAACCACTACGACGGTCAGCATGAGGTTGGGGCACCCTCCACCACCACGGCCTTCTGGCGGAGACCAGCACCCGCTGGTCGAGCAGCGAGGGGTGTCGCCACGACCACCTCTTCGCAGTTACAGGCGGCGGTGGGACAGAGGCGCAGCAACGGTGTCAGGCACGGCACGGGGTTGCGGCAGGCTCCCGGCCCCCGGTGGTGAGGAGGTGCGCCATCGCCGTCGCGGAACCCCGACTCAGGGCTCCGGAAAGTTTCTGAAAGGTTTCTCCACAGGTGCCCGGAATGACCCGCATTCCCGAGGCTCGAGTGTCGATGGTGGGTGCCAGAGTTCCTTGTATGGCAACGGTCTTCGGCGAACCAGAGGCGCACCCCGTCGCTGCGCTGGTGACCCGTTCCCACACCGACCTGGACGAGCTCGGTGACCCGCGGCTGTGGTCGATGGCAGACACCGACCTCGCCGAGACCCTGGCCTCGGTGACGGCCCTGCGGCACCGGCTCACCGGCCTCGAGCTGAGCCTGGCCCGCGAGGCCGAGCGCCGAGACCTCGGCCCTGCTGCGGGTGCCACCGACACCGCCAGCTGGTGGGCCCACACCACCCGGCAGACCAAGCGGACCGCGCACCACCGGATGGAGCTCGCCCAGGCACTCGACCGTGACCACGAACCGGTCCGAGGCACGCGATGGCTCACGGTCTTGTTTCGGAGGTGCAGGCGGTGGTGATCGTGAAGGGTGTCGACGCGTTGCCGGTCGAGCACCGTGGTGACGCCGAGGCGCACCTGGTCGGGTTGGCTGCGGAGCACGACCCGGTCGCGTTGGGTCGGCTCGCAGCCCACATCCTGGAGGTCGTGGCCCCCGAGGTCGCCGACGCCCACCAGCTCGCCGCACTCGAACGCCAGGAAGCGTTGGCGGTGGAGTCGTGCCGGTTCACGATGTCCGATGACGGGCACGGGCTGTGCCACGGCCGGTTCACCCTCCCCACGGTCGTGGGCGCGATGCTCAAGCAGGGGGTGCTCGCGATCAACTCCCCGAAACACCGCCGCCACTCCGGGACCCCGAAGGGTCTGGGTCACGCGTTCTGCGAGTACGTCACCCGCTACCCCCTCGACCGGCTCCCCCACGCCGGCGGCGTCGACGCCACCGTCGTGGTCACCATGACCCTCGAGCAGCTCGAAGGGCGCCTGGAGACCTCCGGCATCACCCACCTCGACACCGGCGACCCGCTCACCGCCGGCCACGCCCGCCAGCTCGCCTGCGAAGCCGGGATCATCCCGATCGTCCTCGGCGGCAGAGGTGAGGTCCTCGACCAGGGCCGCGCCAAGCGGTTCCACACCAAGGCCCAACGGATCGCGATCGCCCACCGCGACCACCACTGCACCGCCGAGGGCTGCGACTGGCCAGCAGCGATGTGCCACGTCCACCACAACACCCCCTGGTCCAGAGGCGGCACCACCACCGTCGCCGACGGACGACTCCTCTGCCCGAGACACCACACCTACGCCCACTCACCCAAGTACCAGATGAAGACCATCCCCAACGGACGCGTCATCTTCAGCCGGACCTAGCCACCACGCCGCTGCGTCCGGTCATGGCCGAGATACGTGCGCACGTCGGGTAGTAAGCGAGCTCACGTTGCGTCGCGCTCCAGATGAACTGGGTCCGTTGGATGCACGGCTTGTTGATGCTGGGAGTCGAGGCGCGCGGGTTTGTCGCGCGTTGCGGTGGTCACCGCGCCCGCGACCGCGATGACGGCGATCCCGACCTGAGCCTGCGCGGTCAGGTGCTGAGTGAGAACGACGGCGCCGATCACGGCCCCGATGACCGGGTCGAGTGCGAACAGCGTGGAGACGACCCGCGTGCCGGCGAGCTTCAGCGCGACGAAGTCGCACGAGAAGGCAACACCGACTCCGACCACGCCAGAGACGGCAAGCAGCAGCCAATGCCTTGGTTGCAGAGCGTGACCAGTTGTGACGGCGAGGGGACTGAGGATCACCGCCGACACGATCACGGCGAGGGCGAGCCGGTCGAGGCCGCCGTCACGACCGAGTCGGTGCGAGATCACGGTGTAGGCGGCAAGTGCGCTTGCGGCCACGAGTCCAAGACAGATGCCTGCCACGTCTGCGTCGCCGTTTGGCCGGCTGACAAGGGCGACGCCGGTGAGGGCGGACACGGGGAGGAGGAGGCGCCAGCCGTTTTCGGTGTTCGCGGTGGCGACCACGAAGGGCCCCAGGTAGAGCAAGGTTGCGGCGACGCCGAGCGGTAGCAGGTCAGCTGCCTGGTAGAACGCCACGTTCATGATGGCGATTGCGCCGCCTAGTGCTCCAATCGCTGCCCACTCCGCGCGGGTTCGCCCACGAAATCGTGGCCGTATGAAGGTCACCAGGACGAGCATGCCGAACACCTGGCGCCAGCCGGCCGCAGCACCCGGAAGGACCACGCCGAAAAGAGGAACCAGCAACGCGGCCGAGCCCTGCACGGCAGTACACGACACGACCACCAGCAGCGTCCCGCCAAGTGCGCGGCGGGTGGCGCTCGGCATCAGGACCTCCGCCGCTGTCGAGCACGATAGCTGCGCGCCTTTTCCTGGCCGCCGCACACTTGCATGGAGCACCAGCGGCCGGTACCGGGGCGCGACAGGTCCCAGAACAGCCAGCGGCACCGCGGGTTCGCGCACGCCTTCAGTCGCGACAACTGGGTGGTTCGGTCGGCGATCCAGAGCTCGACCGACAGATCGCTGAGCCGACCCCAAAGACCGGTGCCGGTCGTCTCGGCCCCGAGGCGACCACCGCCACTGAAGATGACACGAAACTCCGGAGCCGGGAACCCGGGTCCAGGTGCGCGTTCGTCGTCGACAAACACCGACCGCACCGCTGCGCGGAAACTTCGCGCCTGCGCCAGTTCATCTTCGCCAAACAGCTCCCCATCGGCCAGCAGTCCCAAGGTCCTCAGCGTCACCTTGGCCCGGTCGACGTCGGCCAGCAGGTCACGGCCCCGATACAGATCAACAGTGTTCGCGAACTGCCGGACCAGTTCGAGCTTCCCCGGTGCGCGGTGCGAGGGATCCCAGTCGGGAGGTCGAACTGGCGTCACCATTTAATCACTTTACCCGGTGACGCTGAAGAACGCGCAGTTCCGAGGTCCTCCTGCCGCACGGCACTCGGTCATGCCAAAGATGATCCCCGCGCACGAGCCCTGCACCTGACGGCAGTAGGGCCGACGATCATGGTCCTGCTCTGAACTGCGCATCCCAACTGCAGGCTTTCGCACGTCCGCACGTGCCGCAGAGCGTGCGCTGCGGCCAACGGAAGTGGGACGTCCGCGTCTGCAGGCCTGGGTGCACGTGCTCGACGAGCGCTACCTCCGCGACGTCCAGTCCTGAGCCGCAACGGCTCGGGCGTCGAGCCACCGCCGGCCGACGCGACCCCCCTGTCGGACACGTCGGAACAGCTACCGCTCCCGGACTGCGTACGTCAGGTGCGTCACCCGGGGGGAGGTCTCCGCGCGGACCTGCTCGAGTGCCACGCGGCCGGCGTCCACGCCCTCGAACAGGCGGACTCCGGAGCCGAACAGCACCGGTGACAACGCGATCGAGAACTCGTCGATCAGGCCGGCGTTCACGTGCTCCAGGATCGTCGCTCCGCCGCCTGCGACACGGACGTCCCGGTCGCCGGCTGCCTCACGAGCCCGGTCAAGCGCGTGCTCGATGCCGTCGTTGACGAAGTGGAAGGTGGTCCCGCCCGGACGTTCCCAGGGGTCACGCTTCTCGTGCGTCACGACGAAGACCGGCGTGTGGAACGGCGCCTCCTCCGGCCAGGCGTGCTCGCCGGCGTCGAACATGCGCTTGCCCATCACGCTCGCGCCGGTGCGCTCGAACGTCTCCCGCACGATGTCGTTGTCGCGTCCTTCCTCGCCGCCCCCACCGAGCTTCAGGTTCTCCCGGAGGAACCGCGTGGGGAAGATCCATCGCTGCAGCTCCATCCACTGCTGCCCCATCAGATCGTCGAGGGACTCGGGTGCGATGAAGCCGTCCAGCGACACCGACACGCTGAAGAACACCTTCCCGGTCATCGGCCCTCCACCCCCGAGCGAGCGATCTCGGTGACGTAGGCCGCCAGGTGCTCCAGGGTCTGCTGACCGCCCTCGATCGCGTGGTACTTCTCGACCGCCTCGTCGCGCAGCTCCCTGGTGGGAAAGACCGTGCGCATCTCGATCCGGGTCGCCGCGCCGTCGCGCGCCAACGTGAGGACCGAGTCGAAGGCGTTCGGGTCGCCGCGGAACTCACCGTGGAGCAGCGCGATGCGCTCCGGCGGGGCGATCTCGGTCCAGGTGATGAGCTCCTGGTAGTCGGTCCCGTCCGGACCGTGCATCACGAAGTCCCACTCCCCGCCGATGCGGAACTCGAACGCGCGCGTGGTGGTGGTGAACCCCTCCGGTCCCCACCATCGCGACAGGTGCCTGACCTCGGTGAACGCCTCGAAGACCAGCTCCCGTGGGGCCGTGATCACCCGGGTGATCACGATTTCGCGGTCGGCCGTCGCTGACGCCGCCGGTGCGTCCCGTTCTGTCGATGCCATCGTCACTCCTTGTCGTTTGCCTGCGTGAGGTCCTGCACGTAGGCGTCCAACCGGTCGAAGCTCTCGCTCCAGAACCGCTCGAACCCGCCGGTCCACTCGTGCACCGGTCGCAGCCCGCGGGCGTCCAGGCCGTACACCCGCTGCTTGCCTGCCTTGCGATCCCGGACCAACCCGACCTCGCGGAGCACCCGCAGGTGCTTGGACGCCCCCGGCTGGGTCATCCCCAGCTCGTGAGCCAACGCGGTCACCGGCCGGTCCCCCGCCCGCAGCAGCAACAGGATCTCCCGACGCCGCGGCTCGGCGATCGCGTTGAAGACGTCCGATGTCGTCGCAGCTCGTGCCATGGGCGCCATCATATGCCCATATCGGCATGCGTCAAGCCGCTGCCGTCACCCTCGGCACACCGGTTCGACGAGCGCTACCTCCGCGAGGTCCGGTCCCGGGCCGCAACGGCTCGGGCGTCGAGGGCGAGCGCTCCGGTCGGCGACGCGAGCACCGGGTTGACCTCCAGCTCGGCGAGCTCGGGGTGGGCCGCGGCAACGCGCGAGACGCGGGAGACGAGGTCCGCGAGGGCGTCGAGGTCGACCGGCTTGCGACCCCGTACGCCGCGCAGGAGGGCCGCGCCTCGTAGCGACGCGAGCAGTCCCAGGGCTCCGTCCCTCGTGACCGGTGCGAGGGCGACGGCCGTGTCGCCCAGCACCTCGGCGAAGACTCCTCCGAGCCCCACCATCAGCACCGGGCCGAACCGTGGGTCGCGCAGGCAGCCCACGATCAGCTCGACCCCGGCGTCGAGGTCGGCCATCACCTCGACCGAGACGGCGGGCGGGTCGAGCCGCGCGACCAGGTCGAGGTAGGCGGCCTCGGTCGCTTCGGTGTCGGCCAGGCCGAGCACGACACCACCGGCGTCGGACTTGTGCAGGCTGCCGAGGGCCTTGAGCACCACCGGGTAGGTCAGCTCCGAGTCGGCCAGAGCGGCGTGCAGGTCGTCGAGCGAGTGCAGGGTGCGTGCGGGGACGAACCCGACCCCGGCCGTGGCGAGCAGCGCCCGCACCGCGTCGTACGACGTGTCGGAGAGTGGCGTGGCCGGCTCCGGCACCGGCTCGTTCTCCAGCGTCCCCTTCGAAACCAGCGCGGCGAGCACGTCGCACGCCCGGTCGATGTCGCGGTGCACGGGGATCGCAGCGTCGTGCAGGATCCGGGAGCTCGGGCTGTCCGGGAAGATCGTCTGCACCACCACCGGCTTGTGCCACGCGGTCGCACCCGCGCCGATGGCGCGCGCTGCCTCGGCCTCCCGCTCGGTCAGGTTGGTGCTGCCGGTGGAGTAGCCACCGAAGTAGCCCGTCAGCAGCACCGCGTCGACGTCGTCGGCCGCGAGCAGCGCGGTCACGGCGCGGGCGTAGGCCAGCGGGTCACGGTCTCCCGCGCCCGCGAGGTCGACCGGGTTCGTGACCGTGGCGCCCTCCCCCAGTGCTGCGCGCAGGTCGGCCCGGACGGTTTCGTCGAGCACCCGGGTCTCCAGCCCCACAGCCGCCAGCGTGTCGGCGGCGATCGCCCCGTGACCGCCGCCGTCGGTGACCACTGCGACCCGGCCGCTGCGCATCCTGCGGTGGGTGAGCAGGGCCGCCAGCAGGTCGGCCATCTGGGTCGGGTTGTCGACCCGATGGATCCCCGCGGCCGCGCACGCGGCGTCGACCACCTGGGACGCGGAGGTCAGCGCACCTGTGTGCGAGGCGGCTCCGCGGACGGCCGCCTCCGAGCGCCCCGGCGCCAGCAGCACGACCGGCTTGCCGGCCGCGACCAGCGCGCGTGCGGCGGTCACGAACGCGCGACCGTCGACCATGTCCTCGGCGTACAACGCGACCGCGCGGGTGCCCTCGTGCGCGACGCAGGACGCCATCAGGTCGACCACGCTGACGTCGGCCTGGTTGCCCACGGAGACGAACCTCGCAACCCCGAGACCGCGGTCCTCGAGCAGCGCCGCGAGGTCGAGCACCACGTTGCCGCTCTGGCTGAGCACGGTGACGTCGCCCGGCGGCAGCACCGCGTGACTCAGCTGGAGGCTGGTGCCGGTGTCGACGAGCCCCAGGCAGTTCGGGCCGACCATCACGATGCCCGCGGCTCGCGCGATCTCGAGCGCCGCCCGCTCCACCAGGGCTCCGGCGGCGCCGAGCTCGGAGAGGCCGGCGGTGATCACCACCAGCGACCGGGCGCCCGCCTCGACCGCATCCCGCACGACCTCGACCAGGCCCGACGGCGGGACGCAGACCACGACCAGGTCGATCCTGGCGCCGGCCGAGCGCGCCGCCGACAGGGACGTGTACGCCGGACGCCCGAGCGCCTCGCGACTGCTCCGGTTGACCAGCACGACCGGCCGGCCCCCACTGGACTCCAGCGCCCGACGGGCCAGGATGTGCCCCCACTTCGCGGGGTCGTCGCTGGCCCCGACGACAGCGATCGAGGACGGGTCGAACAGCGTCTCCAGCGGATGCCGGGTGAGGTGCTCCACCCGTGACCCGCTCCCCTGCCGGGACCCTTGACCTGTCGCCATGGCGTGCATAACATCACTGACTGACTGAACAGTCAACAACCTCTGCCCGCACCCATCCGCGAAGGGACAACCGATGGCCGGCAACGCCCGGAGCTCCGTCAACCTCCGCGACCAGGCAGCCGCCGAGGCCCGCACCCGGATCCTCGCCGCAGCTGCGGAGTGCATCGTCCGGGACGGGCTGGCCCAGGTCCGGATGGCCGGGATCGCCCGGGAGGCCGGCGTCTCGGCGGGACTGCTCCACTACCACTTCGACACCAAGGAACAGCTCTTCGTCGACGTGCTCACCTCCTCCTACCGCCGCTCCAGCGCCCTGAACGAGCGGCTGCTGCAGAGCAGCGGCAGCGCGGCGCCCCAGCGGCTCGCCACGTTCCTCGACCGGTGCCTGCCCAGCGACGACCGGCTCGCGCACGAGTGGCTGCTCTGGCAGGAGCTCGCCCTGCTCTGCCTGCGTCAGCCCGACCTCGCCAAGGTCAGCGCGGACCTCTACGAGGACCTCTACTCCTCGGTGACCACGATCATCGACGGCGGCGTGGAGTCCGGCGTCTTCAGCACCCACCTCGCGCCCCGGATGGTCGCCGAGACCGCGGTCGCCCTCTGCGACGGTCTCGGGGTGCGGATCCTGGCGGGCGACCCCCACCTCACGCTCCCCGACGCACGACGCATCCTCGCCGCCACGGTCGGCACCCTCGTCGGTCATGACGGACCGCTGCCGACCCAGTCCGGCTCGTTGACGCGAGCACGGGCATGAGCGGAGCCGCCGCCGTCCCGAGCACCACCCGTGCGCGACACGGCCCTCGCGCCGGTCACATGGCAGACGCGGTCCGCACCGGGTGGGCCGCCGCAGAGACAGCAACGCACCAGGAGGGACCTCGATGGACTTCGGACTGACCGACGAGCAGCGCAGCATCGTGCAGGTGACGCGAGCGTTCGTCGAGCGCGAGCTCTACCCGCACGAGCAGGAGGTGGAGCGCACCGGGGTGCTGCGTCCCGAGCTCCGCGACGAGATCGCGGAGAAGGCGATCCAGGCCGGTCTCTATGCCGCCAACATGCCCGAGGAGGTCGGCGGCGCCGGGCTCGACACGGTGACCTGGGTGCTCTTCGAGAAGGAGCTCGGGCGAGCCGGCTACGCGTTGCACTCGGCAGTGGGTCGGCCCTCCAACATCCTGCTCGGCGGCACCGACGCGCAGAAGGAGAAGTACCTCTACCCCTGTGTCCGCGGAGAGCGCCGCGACTGCATGGCGATGACCGAACCGGGCGCCGGCTCCGACCTGCGCGGGATGCGCACGAGGGCCACCAGGGACGACAGAGACGGGCAGAGTGGCTGGCGGATCAAGGGCACCAAGCACTTCATCAGCCACGCGGACGAGTCCGACTTCGTGATCATGTACGCGCGCACCGACGAGGTCACCGACGGGAAGTCGATCTCCACCTTCCTCGTCGACTTCGACACCCCGGGAGTCGAGGTCCACGACGGCTACCGCAACGTCTCGCACCGCGGGTACACCAACTCGATCATCGACTTCGACTGCTGGGTGCCCGCTGACGCGCTGCTCGGTGAGGAGGGCGGCGGCTTCGACCTGGCCGGCACCTGGCTCGGCAGCACGCGCCTCCAGGTGGCTGCGTCCTGTCTCGGTCGCGCCGAGCGGGCACTCGACCTCGCCGTACGGCATGCCGCGGAGCGCGAGCAGTTCGGACAGAAGATCGGCCGCTTCCAGGGCGTCTCCTTCAAGCTCGCCGACATGGCAACCGAGCTGCGGGCGGCAGAGCTGATGACGCTCGAGGCGGCCTGGAAGTACGACCGGGGCATGGCCACCGACTCCGACATCGCGATGGCGAAGGTGAAGTCGACCGAGATGCTGGCGATGGTGGCCGACGAGGCGATCCAGATCCACGGCGGCATGGGGCTGATGGACGAGCTGCCGCTCGAACGGATCTGGCGCGACGCGCGGATCGAGCGGATCTGGGACGGCACGTCGGAGATCCAGCGGCACATCATCTCGCGGGCGCTGCTGCGCCCGCTCGGAGCGTGAGAGGTGGCAACGAATGAGTGACGCCACGGACGCCGTCCGCACCCGGCGGGACGGCGCGATCCTGGAGGTCACCCTCGACCGGCCCAAGGCCAACGCGATCGACCTGGCCACCAGCCGGGTGATGGGCGAGGTGTTCGCCGGCTTCCGCGACGACGACTCTCTGCGGGTGGCGGTGCTGCGGACGGCCGGCGACAAGTTCTTCTGCGCCGGCTGGGACCTCAAGGCTGCCGCCGCAGGTGACGCGGTCGACGGTGACTACGGCGTCGGCGGATTCGGCGGGCTGCAGGAGCTGCCGGGGCTGGACAAGCCGGTGATCGCGGCCGTGCACGGACTCGCGATGGGCGGCGGATTCGAGATCGCACTGTCCTGCGACCTGGTCTACGCCTCGGCGGCGACCCAGTTCGGGTTGCCGGAGATCAACGCGGGCACCCTCGCCGACGCCGCGACCATCAAGCTGCCGAAGCGGATGCCGTACCACGTGGCGATGGAGCTGCTCCTGACCGGACGCTGGATGGATGCCGCCGAGGCGCACCGGTGGGGCGTGGTCAACGAGGTGCTCGCCGACGACGAGGCACTGATGGCGCGGGTCTGGGAGGTGGCACGGCTGCTGGCGTCGGGACCCCCGCTGGTGTTCGCCGCGATCAAGGAGGTCGCGCGGGTGGCGGAGGGCAAGCCGTTCCAGGAGGTGCTCGACCTGGTCACCAGCCGCACCCTGCCGACGGTGGACGCGCTCTACGGCTCGGAGGACGGGCTCGAGGGGTTCAAGGCCTTCGCGGAGAAGCGCGCCCCGGTCTGGAAGGGGCGCTGACCCCGCTCCCCCCGGGGTTCGCAAGGATGCTCCTGTGGAGTACGTCGAGGTGGCTCGGGCCGACGGCCCGCGGGGCGAGGTCGTGCTGCGGCGTCGTACCGAGGACAACGCGGGTGAGGTGTTCGAGCTGCGGGTCAACGGTGTCTTCGTGATGGACACCCGCGAGACCAGCACCGAGCACGCACTGGCCGAAGTGGCTCTCGCGCAGGTCGCGGACCCGCGCAACGTCCTGGTCGGCGGGCTGGGGCTCGGCTACACGATGCGCTCCGTCCTCGAGGACGTGCGCGTCGAGAAGTGCGTCGTGGTCGAGATCGAGGAGGCACTGATCGACTGGATGCGGCACGGTACGGTGCCGCACGGGCCCGAGTTCCTCGCCGACGCCAGGCTGACGATCGCCAACCTCGACATCGCGGTCGCCGTCGAGGAGCTGACCCCGGAGGGCTACGACCTGGTCCTGCTGGACGTCGACAACGGCCCCGGCCACCTGGTGCACGACACCAACGCGCGGGTCTACGAGACCTCCTTCCTGACCGGTGTCCGCCGCGCGCTGGCACCGGGCGGGGCGCTCGCGATCTGGTCGGCCGACGCAGCGCCGGCGCTCGAGGCGGCGCTGCACGAGGTGTACGGCGAGGTGACGGCGCTGGAGTACGACGTCGACCTCCAGGGGCGGCCGGAGACGTACTGGCTCTACGTGTCTAACGTGGGCACATGAGAATCACCCCACGAAGTCGCTCGCTTCGCTCCCGACTCTGCGGGGACCCCGCATGAGCGAGGAGTACCGCGTCGAGCACGACTCGATGGGCGAGGTCCAGGTCCCGAAGGACGCCCTGTGGCGGGCGCAGACCCAGCGGGCAGTGGAGAACTTCCCGATCTCCGGCACCCCGATCGAGCCCTCGCTGATCAGCGCGATGGCCCGGGTCAAGGCTGCCGCGGCCACGGCGAACGAGCAGCTGCACGTTCTCACGTCCGAGCAGGCACAGGCGATCCGTGACGCCGCGTCCGCGATCGTGGACGGTGGGCACGTCGACGCGTTCCCGATCGACGTCTTCCAGACCGGCTCCGGCACGTCGTCGAACATGAACATGAACGAGGTGCTCGCCACCCTCGCCGGCCGGGCCGGCGTCGACATCCACCCCAACGACCAGGTGAACGCCAGCCAGTCCAGCAACGACACGTTCCCGACCTCGATCCACGTCGCGGCGGCGGTGGCGACCACCGGCGACCTGGTGCCGGCACTGGAGACGCTCGCGGAGTCGCTGGAGGCGAAGGCGACCGAGTTCCACGACCTGGTCAAGTCCGGACGTACGCACCTGATGGACGCCACCCCGGTCACCCTCGGTCAGGAGTTCGGCGGCTACGCGGCCGTCGTACGACGTGGGATCGAGCGGCTCGAGGCCACCCTCCCCCGGGTGCTCGAGCTGCCGCTGGGGGGCACCGCGGTCGGCACCGGCATCAACACCCCGGACGGCTTTGCGCAGAAGGCGATCGCCGCGCTCGCCGACGCCACCGGGCTGGAGTTCACCGAGGCCCGCAACCACTTCGAGGCCCAGGGCGGCCGCGACGCCCTGGTCGAGCTGAGCGGCCAGCTGCGCACGATCGCGGTCGGGATCACGAAGATCTGCAACGACCTGCGCTGGATGGGCAGCGGCCCGACCGCCGGCCTCGGCGAGATCGCGCTGCCCGACCTGCAGCCCGGGTCGAGCATCATGCCCGGCAAGGTCAACCCGGTGCTCCCCGAGGCCACCCTGATGGTGTGCGCCCAGGTGATCGGCAACGACGTCACCGTCACCACGGCCGGCGCCAGCGGCCTCTTCGAGCTGAACGTGATGATGCCCGTGCTCGCCCGCAACGTCCTGGAGTCGACCCGTCTTCTGGCGAACGCCTCCCGCCTGCTGGCCGCCCGCTGCATCGACGGCATCACCGCCCACGCCGACACCATGCGCGCCTACGCCGAGTCCTCCCCCTCGATCGTCACCCCCCTGAACTCGGCGATCGGCTACGAGCAGGCCGCCAAGGTCGCCAAGAAGGCGCTCGCCGACGGCGCCACGATTCGCGAGACCGTGATCGCGATGGGCTTCGTCGAGCGGGGTGACCTGACTGAGGAGCAGCTGGACGCCGCGCTCGACGTGGATGCGATGACGAACCGCGACTGACCACACCGAACACACCCATCGGAGAGATCCCAAATGAACGCCGCCGAGCCGCCCCCTTCGATCGTGCGCTGGACCAAGCGGCTCGAGGACGCCACGGCCCTCGACGCACCGGTGCGTGCCCTGGAGCCTTCCATCCGAGCAGCGTTCGGAACCGGCACGCGCGGCTCGGTCCTGCGCGGCGACTGGCTCGGCCACGCGATCCACCCGGTTCTGACCGATGTCGTGCTCGGCACGTGGACGTCCGCCACGCTGCTCGACCTGTTCGGAGGCCGCGACTCCTCCGCGCCGGCCCAACGGCTCATCGGCATCGGCCTGCTCGCCGTCGGCCCGACCGCCTGGACCGGCTGGGCCGAGTGGTCGACGGCCGGGCCGCGCGAAAAGCGAGTCGGTCTCGTCCATGCGGTCACCAACGGTCTCGCCATCGGCATCTACGCGTCGTCGTGGATCGCCCGCAAGCGGGGCCGTCACCAGACCGGGGCTGGGCTCGCCATGACCGGAGCAGCCGTCTCGGGAGTCTCCGCCTACCTCGGCGGCCACCTCGCATCGGCGCGGAAGGTGGGTAGCCACCATCCTGCGTACGACGAGGCTCCGCTCGGGGTCTGACAGCTTCATCCTCAGCAGAGCGGAGCGGGTCGAGGCCGCTGCGTCGTTCCGCCCCGAGTGATACGCCGGGCCGGGGGACATGAGCACCGGTGTGAGGGGTGAGCGGCCGTGGCATATGTCGCGCGAGTACGAGTCTTCCGGTGTCGCGGCGGTCGTGTCCGACCCCGTCGCGACCATGTACGGCTCCGCGGACCCTGGGGTAGTTTCCGGCCATGGACGTGATCGAGTACGTGCCGACCCGTGAGCAGTACGCGTATACGTTCGGCGGTGTCGCCCCAGTGATGCACGTGAAGCCGGGGACCGTTCTGCGGCTGTGGTCCGACGATGCGTTCGGCGGCGTGCTGCGCAGCGTGGACGACCTCTCCAGCGCCAAGGTCGACCTGCGGTTCGTCAACCCACAGACCGGCCCGTTCTATGTCGAGGGGGCCGAGCCCGGCGACACGCTCGCGCTTCACCTGGTCGCCCTGGAGCCGGCTCGCGAATGGGGGGCGTCGGCGGCCATTCCGTTCTTCGGTGGGATGACCAGCACCGACCGCGTGGTCACCCTGCAGGAACCACTGCCGGACACCACCTGGATCTACGAGGTCGACCGGGACCGAAAGACCGTCGCGTTCGAGGCGCGGCACAGCGACCACCGCATCGAGCTGCCCCTCGAGCCGATGCTCGGCACTGTCGGCGTGGCTCCTTCCGGCGGCGAGGTGCGGTCCTCCCTCGTACCCGACCGTTTCGGCGGCAACATGGACACTCCGGAGATGCGCGCCGGCTCGACCGCGTTCCTCGGTGTCAACGTCGAGGGCGCCCTCTTCTCCGTTGGCGACGGGCACTATCGCCAGGGCGAGGGGGAAGCGTGCGGCACCGCCGTCGAAGGCGCCATGACCACCACGCTCATCGTCGAGCTCATCAAGGGCGGCGCACCGGGCTGGCCGCGGATCGAGGACGACAGCCACTGGATGAGCGTCGGCTCGAGCCGGCCGATGGAGGACTCCTGGCGGATCGGCAACGCGGAGCTCGTGCACTGGGTGGGGGAGCTTTATGGCCTCCATCCGATGGACGCCTACCAGCTGTGCTCGCAGATGGCGCTGGCGCCGATCGCCAATGTCGTCGACGCCAACTACAGCGTCGTGGTCAAGGCGGCCAAGAACTTGCTGCCGGCTGCCGAGGCGTTCGGCGGTATGCACGCCGAGCTTCGTGCGCGGGCCCACACGCTCGGCAGCCTGTGAACCCACCGGTCGCACACTCCCCAGTCCCTCCCAACCCAGGAAAGGCCCTGCCCGATGGATCTGAAGCTGAGCGGAACACGTGTCCTGGTCACCGGCGGCACCCGCGGCATCGGCCGGGCGGTCGTCGAGGCGTTCCTCGACGAGGGGGCCCACGTCGCTTTCTGCGCCCGCAACCCCGATGAGGTCTCGGCCACGCAGAAGGCACTCAGCAAGCGGGGCACCGTGACCGGTGCGACCGTGGACGTCGGCGACGGGGAGGCGCTCGCGGCGTGGGTGGAGGAGTCGGCCCACTCGTTCAGCGGCCTCGACGTGGTCGTGGCGAACGTCAGTGCCCTCGCCATCCCCGACACCGAGGAGAACTGGCAGGCCAGTCTCAACGTCGACCTCATGCACACCGTGCGGCTGGTCCGGGCGGCCATGCCTCATCTTGAGCGCAGCGAGGCCGCGTCGATCATCGCAGTCTCCAGCGTTTCAGGACGCGAGTCGGACTTCGCTTCGGGCCCGTACGGCACCGCGAAAACCGCCATCATCGGCTACATCCACGGGCTAGCGATGCAGCTGGCCGACCAGGGCATCCGCGCCAACACCGTGTCCCCAGGGAACACCTACTTCGAGGGTGGAGTCTGGGCGAGCATCGAGTCCGGGGACCCAGACCTGTTCAAGACAGCGATGGAGCTCAATCCGTCCGGCCACATGGGCACTCCCGAGGAGGTCGCCGCACCCGTGGTCTTCCTCGGCAGCCCCTTGGCACGCCGGATCAGTGGCACAAACCTCGTGGTGGACGGCGCCCTGACCCGCGGTATCCAGGTGTAGAACCCGACTCCCGCGCAAACCGGATCCCCCCACGATCCGCGTCCACGTGGGCACTGGTTGGCACCTGAACATCCCGATCCGTCCGCAGGTTCAGCAGAATGCGGTCAACATCCCCGAGTTCGCGCCCGACAACATGGGTCTGCCCCGCCTGCTGTGCCGCGGTCTGCGTGCTCGAACGTGCCTCTTACCGCGTGGGTGCACGCGGCTTCAGGGATGAGGGTGACCAGCGTCCGCTGTAGTCCGCCGTTCGCCACTGGCCGAGGCTCAGAAGACCGTCCAGTCGGAGTACGTGGTGAACGCGTCCAGCGCGGCCAGCCCGGCTGCCGAGCTGCCAGAGGGGCCAAGTGCGGGGCTCCACACGCATGCGACACCCCGATCGGGGATGACGGCCAGGATGCCGCCACCGACGCCGCTCTTGGCCGGTAGTCCGACTCGGTAGGCGAATTCGCCGGCTGAGTCGTAGGTACCGCAGGTGAGCATCACGGCGTTGACCCGCTTCGTTTGCCGCGCGCTGAGCAGCCGCGTTGCGTCTGAAAGAACGCCGTCGCGGGCGAGGAAGAGCCCCGCGAGCGCCAGTTCACGGCAGGTCATCGAGAGAGCGCACTGCTCGACGTACTGGTTGATCACCTGCTCCACGGGACACTCCAGGTTCCCGTAGCTGGCAAGCAGGTGTGCGAGTGCCGACGTGCGGTGCCCGGCCTCGAGCTCCGAACGGGCCACCTCTGCGTCGCTGCCCACGTCGACGCGGCCGCTCTCGCTTCGCATCAGGTCCCGAAGGGCGCCGAACGCGTTGCCGGTCAGCGAATGCAGCCGGTCGGTGACGACGAGTGCACCGGCGTTGATGAACGGGTTGCGCGGACGTCCCGCCTCCTGGTCGAGCTGGAGCAGCGAGTTGAACGGGTTGCCCGACGGTTCGCGGGACACGCGTTCCCAGATGTCCTCTCCCTCGGCAGCGACTACCAGCGCGAGTGTGAAGACCTTGCTGATGCTCTGCACCGAGAAGCGCACGTCGGCGTCACCGATGACGTGCACTTGGCCGTCGCACGAGGCGACCGCCATCCCGAACTGGCGCGGGTCCACCGCTGCTAGGCCAGGGATGTACTCAGCCAATCGGCCACGACCGACTTCGGGAGCGGCGGCTTCCTGCGCGCGCAGCAGGGCATTCTTGATCTGCACGTCATCATCCTCGCGCAGCCGGCCATGAGCAGGTCGTGCCGGCTCCGCCGATCGGGTGGCCCAGCCCCAGTTCGATCCGAACCGACGATCCACCAAGGATGTGCCCCGATCGCCATAGGGCGCATCCTCAGAACTGCTGCTCAGCCCCCACCACGACACAGGGGCACATCGTGGGGCTCGCCCAGCAGCTCAGAGGCGACGCTCACGTCACCTACGCTGGCGGCGTGCGTGTGCTGGTGGTCGACGGCGCCAACGTGGTCGGCAGCCGGCCCGATGGCTGGTGGCGCGACCGGGCGGGCGCGGCGGCGCGGCTGCACCGGTCGCTCACGGAGACCGAGCTCGGGTACGACGAGGTCGTGCTGGTGCTGGAGGGGGCCGCGAAGCGCGGCGTACCGGAGGTCGACACCGGCGCGGTCCGGACGGTGCACGCCGCGGGCTCGGGGGACGACGCGATCGTCGACCAGGTCGGCGCCCGGAGCGCGGCCGGCGACCGCGTCGTGGTCGTGACGGCCGATCGGGAGCTGCGTGATCGGGTGGTCGCGGCCGGGGGTTCTCCTGTCGGCCCGTCGTGGCTGCTGGACCGGCTGCCCTGACCTGACTCGTTCGGCGTCGCACCGGGCATCTGTCCGGCTACCCTCCCGCCATGGGTAACCGGGCGGCTGGCTACCTGCGCTCGCTGGTCGCCGGATGGCGCAGCGCGACCCGACGCAGTCAGGCGCAGGTGGCCTTCGGCATGCTCGCGATCATCGCCGCGTCGTTCGTCGTGTCGGTCACGGCTCCGGAGTGGATGCCGCTGGCGGCGTACTTCGTCTGGCTGCTGGTCGCGATGCTGCTGCTCCGGTTCCGGCCGCTGCTCGTGGTCGGAGTCGTGGACACCGTCGCGGGCGTGCTGGCGGTTGCGCTCAACGGTCCGGTCACCGTGGAACGCACGATCGCGATGGTGGCGTTCGTGCTGGCGGTGGCGCTGGTGCTGGTCGTGGCCAGCCGGCAGCGGAGCGGGCTGCCGGCGATGCTCAGCGAGGCGTTCCTGGTCGACCTGCGCGACCGGCTGCAGGCGCAGGGAAGGATCCCGCCACTGCCCGAGGGATGGGCCTCGCAGAGCGCGATGATCGCCTCCAACGGGGGCTCCTACGCCGGGGACTTCCTGGTCGCCGACCTGAGCAAGGACCGCACGCGGCTCGAGGTGATCCTGGTCGACGTCTGCGGCAAGGGGACCGACGCGGGACCGGCGGCGCTCCAGTTCGCGGGCGCCCTCGGCGGCCTGATCGGCGTCGTACCGCCGAAGGACCTGCTGTGCGCGGCCAACAGCTTCCTGCTGCGGCAGCTCGACGACGAGGCCTTCGCGACCGCAGTGCACCTGCTGGTCGACCTGGATGAGGGGAGCTACCAGATCACCAGCGGTGGACACCCGCCGGCGCTGCACTGGAACCTGGCCTCCGGCCAGTGGGTCATCGACAACGCGCGCGGCACGGCGCTCGGTGTGCTCCCGGAGCCCGAGCTGCACGTCAGCCAGGGCCGGCTGCTGCCCGGCGAAGCGCTGATGTTCTACACCGACGGTGTCGTGGAGTCGCGCGGCAGCGACATCGACGCCGGCATCGCCTGGCTGCAGCGCGTGGCCCTGGACACGATCGGCGCGGGCTTCGCCGGAGCCGCGCGCCGGATCATCGGGCAGGTCGAGAGCGGGGACGACGACCGTGCGGTCCTGATCCTCAGCCGATCCGCATCCGGTTGACCTCGGCCCGGCGCCGCAGGACCGCACGCTCGCCCTCGTTCCTGGTGCGCGCCGCTGCCCGGGTGAACGCCTCGGTCGCCTGCGAGTGGAGCCCGGCCCGCTCGAGCAGGTCTCCGCGCACGCTCGGCAGGAGCGGGGAGTCGCCGAGAGCACCGGGGTCCAGCTGCTCCAGCACTGCCAGTCCCGCATCCGGGCCGAACGCCCGGCCGTGCGCGACCGCCCGGTTCACCTCGACGACCGGTCCCGGCGCGGCTCCGGCGAGCACGTCGTACAGGGCAGCGATCCGGCGCCAGCTGGTGTCCTCGGCCCTGCCTGCGCGAGCGTGCTCGGCGGCGATCGCAGCCTGCAGGAAGTACTTCCCGACCGGCGTGCCGCGCGCGGCGAGCAGCTCGGCCTCGTGCAGCGCGGCCAGTCCGCGCCGGATCAGCAGCTGGTCCCAGCGGGTGCGGTCCTGTGCCTCCAGCAGGACCGGCTCACCCTGCTCGTCGATCCGGGCGGTCATCCGCGAACCCTGGATCTCCAGCAGCGCCTGCAGTCCGAGCACCTCCGGCTCGTCGGGCGCGAGTGCGGCCAGCATGCGAGCGAGCCGCATCGCCTCGTTCGCCAGGTCGGGGCGCATCCAGTCCTCGCCGGCCGTGGCGGCGTAGCCCTCGTTGAAGACCAGGTAGATCACGGCCATGACGTCATCGAGTCGCCGGACCCGTTCCGGCCCCGTGGGCAGCTCGAACTCGGCGTGAGCCGCGGACAGCGTCTTCTTGGCTCGCGAGATGCGCTGGCCCATGGCGGACTCGGTGGTGAGGAACCCGCGGGCGATCTCGGCGGTGGTGAGTCCTCCGACCAGTCGCAGCGTCAGCGCGGCCCGGGACTCGGCGGTCAGGGAGGGGTGGCAGGACAGGAAGACGAGCCGCAGCACGTCGTCCTCGATGTGGTCGACGTGGCCGTCGAGGTCGGGCATCTCGTCCTCCTCCCTCCCGCGGGCGTGCCCGAGCTCAGCGACCTTGCGGCGCAGGTTGTCGGCGCGCCGGAAGTGGTCGACGGCGCGACGCTTCGCGATGGCCATCAGCCACGCGCCCGGGTTCTCCGGGACGCCGTCCCTGGGCCACTGCTCCAGCGCGGACACGAGTGCGTCCTGCGCCAGGTCCTCGGCGAGCTCCACATCTCGGGTCATCCGCGTCAGAGCGCCGACGAGGCGAGCCGACTCGGCCCGCCACGCGGCGATGACCGCCCCGGTCGGGTCGCTCGCACGGAGCACGTCTGGCACGGGGGCCAGACTAGTGAGGCCGCTCAGGCGTCGGGGGCGTCCGGCCCCTCGGAGATCTGGCGCAGCGTGGCGACCACGGTGACCTCGGGCCAGTGCTTCGCGTGCAGCTCGGCGAACTCCCGCTGATCGGCGACGGCCTCCTCGACGGTGGCGTACTCCATGATGGCCCAGCCACCGACGATCTCCTTGGCCTCGGCGTACGGCCCGTCGACCCGGCTGACCTCGCCCTGGCGGACCACGAAGTTCACGGCGTCCTCGGTCCCGTAGAGACCCCCGCCGTCGAGGAACACGCCCGTGGCGGCGCGTTCGCCGATGTGGGCGTCCATCGCCTCGAACAGCGACTGCGGCGGCGTCCCGACGCCCTCTTCCATCCTCACGAATCCCATGAAACGCGGCACTGTGATCACTCCTACTCGGTAGCCATGGTGTTGCTTCTCGGACGTACGTCGAACGACTGCCGGGGTCTTCGACATCGACCGCCGAGGTTTTTTTCGCACGTGCCGCCCGGCGGGATCGGACCGTGCCACGCAGGAAGCGCCGGACGTACCTCACCGCCATCCTGGCCGAGAGTTCGGGGTCTCCAGACGCCCGACCTAGTGCACGACGACGGGAGGCACCCCCTGGTCGTCGAGCAGGTGGGTCTCCTCGTGCTTGCGAGGCAGGAACATCGCCGGCACCACCGTCAGCAGCACCAGGCCCCACGCCACCCAGTAGGTCTCGGCGAACGCCCGCCCCGCGTCCTCCAGCCCCTGCGCGATCGCGGCGGCGGGGATCTTGTCGGCGAGCGACGGGATGTGCAGGCTGGCCATCGCTGGCCCGGCGAGCTTGGAGGCCTGCAGGTGGTTGGTGAGCAGCACGGACATGATCGCGACGCCGACCGAGCTGGCGATCTGCTGGGTGATGTTCAGCAGGGTCGAGCCGCGGGCCACCTCGTGGGCCCGGAGTGTCTTCAACGCCGAGGTGAAGAGCGGCATCATCGTCGCGCCCATGCCGAGCCCCATCACGAACAGCTCGGCGATGATCACGGGGTACGGCGTGGTGGCGGTGAGCTGGGTGAGCCCGAACATGCCGATCAGGATCAACACCAGCCCGAACGGCACGATCCGCCCGATCGGGTGCTTATCCACCTGCGAGCCCGCGATCGGCATCGTGATCATCGCGCCGATGCCCTGCGGGGCGACCAGCAGACCGGCCTGCAGCGTGGACTCCCCGCGCACCTCCTGGAAGTACGTCGGCACCAGCAGCAGCCCACCGAAGAACGCCGCGGCGAACAGGAACATGGTGATGATCGAGACCGTCAGGTTGCGGTTCTTGAACAGCCGCAGGTCGAGCAACGGGTGTTCGGGACGGAACGAGTGGAGCACGAAGAGCACGATCAGCACGGTGCCGACCAGCATCGAGACCCAGACCCGTGGCGCGGTGGCGGTGCCTTCGGAGGGGATCGAGGACACGCCGAACAGGAACAACGCCAGCCCGGGTGACATCAGCGCCATCCCGAGGAAGTCGAAGGACTCCGACGGCTCGGGGGTGTCGCTGGGCAGCACGCGCCAGGCGTAGATGATCGCGATGAGGCCGATCGGCGCGTTGATCAGGAAGATCCAGTGCCAGCTCGCGACCTCGATCAGCCACCCTCCGATGATCGGGCCGAGGATCGGGCCGAGCAGCATCGGGACGCCGAGGATCGCCATCAGCCGGCCCATCCGGTGGGGTCCCGCGGCGCGGGTCATGATCGTCATCCCCAGCGGCATCAGCATCCCGCCGCCGAGTCCCTGCAGGACCCGGAAGCCGATCAGGGCGCCGATGCTCCAGGAGGCAGCACAGAGCACCGAACCCGCGACGAACAGCGTGATCGCTGTCATGTAGAGGCGCTTGGTCCCGAACCGGTCCGCCGCCCAGCCGGTCAGCGGGATCACGGTGGCGAGCGCGAGGGTGTAGCCGGTCACCGACCAGGCGACCGTCGAGTACGCGATCGGATCGCCGGGGCTCCCGAACACCGTCTGCAGCGTCGGCAGAGCGACGTTGACGACCGTGATGTCGAGGATCGACATGATCGCGCCGAGCACGACCACACCCGCGATCTTCAGGACAGCCGCATCGATGTGATCGGGCAGGTCGGGCGGACCGACCCTGGTGTCGGACGACATGGCATCTCTCCTTCGACCACGGCTCGCGCCAGTCTAGGCGGCTCCCGACCATCACCACCGGGCCGCGCCCGCGCCGATGCCCGACCATCGGACGCTCAATCTTGACTGATTCCAGAAAGGGGGCGAGACTCGGGCACGTGCCCCCCGCTCCCGAGTTCGAAGCCTCGCTCCGCGCGGCGAACCTGCGGGTGACCCGGCCCCGGCTGGCGGTGCTGAGCGCCGTACGCGCCCAGCCGCACGCGGACACGGACGCGCTGATCGGCGCCGTACGACGCGATCTCGGCGAGGTCTCCCACCAGGCGGTGTACGACGTGCTGCGGGTGCTGACCGCCGCGGGGCTGGTGCGTCGGATCCAGCCGTCAGGTTCGGTCGCGCGCTACGAACCGCAGGCCGATGACAACCACCACCACCTGGTCTGCCGCTCGTGCGCCCTGATCGTCGACGTCGAGTGCGCCGCGGGTCACGCGCCCTGCCTGACCTCGACCGACGACCACGGCTTCACCATCGACGAGGCCGAGGTCGTCTACTGGGGCCTGTGCCCCTCCTGTTCCAGCAGCACGAGTTCCTGAACGCACACACCCGGAAGGACATCCATGCCTGAGCACCACGACGCCGTTGTCGGTGAGATGAACGAGGAGGCCGGCGAGCCCGCTGCCAGCCGGTGCCCGGTCGTGCACGACCGCGCGCCGCACCCGACCGAGGGCGGTGGCAACACCGGTTGGTGGCCGAAGCGGCTGAACCTGAAGATCCTGGCCAAGAACCCGGCCGTGGCGAACCCGCTCGGCGAGGAGTTCGACTACGCGAAGGCGTTCAGCGCCCTCGACCTCCCGGCCGTGAAGCAGGACATCGAGCAGGTGCTCACCACGTCGCAGGACTGGTGGCCGGCCGACTTCGGGCACTACGGCCCGTTCATGATCCGGATGGCCTGGCACAGCGCGGGGACCTACCGGATCAGCGACGGCCGCGGTGGTGCCGGCGCCGGGCAGCAGCGGTTCGCGCCGCTGAACAGCTGGCCCGACAACGGCAACCTGGACAAGGCCCGCCGGCTGCTGTGGCCGGTCAAGAAGAAGTACGGCCAGAGCCTCTCCTGGGCCGACCTGATCGTGCTGACCGGCAACGTGGCGCTGGAGTCCATGGGCTTCGAGACCTTCGGCTTCGCCGGCGGCCGAGTCGACGTCTGGGAGCCCGACGAGGACGTCTACTGGGGACCCGAGACCGAGTGGCTCGGCGACGACCGCTACACCGGCGACCGCGACCTGGAGAACCCGCTCGCCGCCGTCCAGATGGGTCTGATCTACGTCAACCCCGAAGGCCCCAACGGCAACGGCGACCCGCTGTCCGCGGCGCGGGACATCCGCGAGACCTTCGGGCGGATGGCGATGAACGACGAGGAGACCGTGGCTCTGATCGCGGGTGGCCACACCTTCGGCAAGACCCACGGTGCGGCCGATCCGGACGAGTACGTCGGGCCCGAGCCCGAGGGCGCTCCGTTGGAGGAGATGGGCCTGGGCTGGAGCAACAGCTTCGGCACCGGCAAGGGCGCCGACGCGATCACCAGTGGCATCGAGGTCACCTGGACCACCACGCCGACGCAGTGGGGCAACGACTTCTTCGACCACCTGTTCGGCTTCGAGTGGGAGCTCACGAAGAGCCCGGCCGGTGCCCACCAGTGGCAGCCGAAGGACGGCGCCGGAGCGGGCACGGTGCCCGGTCCCGGCGAGGGCTCCGCCAAGCGGGTGCCGACGATGCTGACCACGGACCTCTCGCTGCGCTTCGACCCGATCTACGAGCCGATCTCGCGGCGCTTCCACGAGCATCCGGACGAGTTCGCGGACGCGTTCGCGCGCGCCTGGTTCAAGCTGACGCACCGCGACATGGGCCCGATCGCGCGCTACCTCGGGCCGGAGGTGCCGCAGGAGACGCTGCTGTGGCAGGACCCGGTCCCGGCCGTCACGCACAAGCTGGTCGGTCCCGACGACGTCGCCTCGCTCAAGCAGCAGGTGCTGGACTCCGGCCTCACCGTCTCCCAGCTGGTCTCCACCGCGTGGGCGTCGGCCTCGACGTTCCGCGGCAGTGACAAGCGCGGCGGCGCCAACGGTGCGCGCATCCGGCTCCAGCCGCAGAACGGCTGGGAGGTCAACGACCCCGACCAGCTTGCGACCGTGCTGCGCACCCTCGAGGGCGTGCGCGACACCTTCGGTGCCGGTGCCAGGCAGATCTCGCTGGCCGACCTGATCGTGCTGGCCGGGTGTGCCGGTGTCGAGCAGGCGGCGCGCGAGGCGGGCCACGAGGTCGAGGTCCCGTTCACCCCGGGACGCACCGACGCCTCGCAGGAGGACACCGACGTGGAGTCCTTCGCCGCGCTCGAGCCGAGCGTCGACGGGTTCCGCAACTACCTCGGCAAGGGCCAGCGACTGCCCTCGGAGTACCTGCTGCTCGACCGGGCGAACCTGCTCACCCTGAGCGCACCCGAGATGACCGTCCTGGTCGGCGGCCTACGGGTGCTGGGTGCGAACAGCGGCGGGTCCGCGCACGGCGTACTCACCGCGAGGCCCGGGACGCTGACGAACGACTTCTTCGTCAACCTGCTCGCGCTCGGCACCACCTGGACGGCCACCGACGACTCACAGGAGACGTTCGAGGCCCGCGACGAGTCCGGCCAGGTCACCTGGACCGGCACCCGCGCCGACCTGGTGTTCGGCTCGAACTCCGAGCTGCGGGCGCTGGCCGAGGTATACGCCAGCGACGACGCACAGCAGAAGTTCGTGACCGACTTCGTGGCCGCGTGGGACAAGGTGATGAACCTCGACCGGTACGAGCTCGGCTGAGCTGCGTCCGGGGGCGAGCCCGGGGCGCGGCCGCAGCTGTAACGCGGGGTTATTGTCGCTGCACACGGCTCACACGCCGTGGGTAGCGTCAACACCCCGTGTGCAGCGCCGTACCGGAGCGTCCCGGGCAGCTACCCACGCACTGTTGACGCTGCACACCCCGCAGGCGGCGTGTGCAGCGACCGTAACCCCGCGTTACAAGCGCGCGCGGGGGTCGGCTCCGGCCGATCAGTACCAGCCGTGGCCGGCCTTGAAGCCCCACGCACCACAGGCTGAGCCGTAGCGGTCGCGGATGTAGCCCAGACCCCAGCGGATCTGGGTCTCGGCACTGGTGGCCCAGTCGGGGCCGGCGGAGGACATCTTGGAGCCGGGGAGGGCCTGGGGGATGCCGTAGGCCGAGGAGGACGGGTTGTCCGCGTGGACGTTCCAGCCGCTCTCCTGGGTCCAGATGTTGTCCAGGCAGCCGAACTCCGAGGAGCTCAGGCCGAACTCGGGCATCAGCGCCCGGGCCAGCTCCTTGGGGTCGGCGGCGTCGATCCGCTCCACCTTGGTGCGGGCGGTGCCGGAGGTGGTGTCGGCCAGGGCCGAGACCTTCTGCCTGTCGGACACGGCGCGACGGTCGCCGGTGGACCGGGACACGGCCGTGTCGCGCTTGAGCAGGTCGGCGGCGGTCAGCTTGCCGGCGTGGGCGCGCGACGCGAGGTCGCTCGCGGCGGCCGGGTTGGCAAGGGCGCCGTCGCTGTTCAGCACTCCGGTGGAGACGGAGATGCCGGTCGCCGCGGCGGCGACTCCGGAGGCGACGAGCGTGTTGCGGACGCCAGTTCGAAGGGCGGAACGATCCGCCACGTCCCGGTGCTTCGGAACGTACTTCTCTCGGGTGGGCACGCGTTGAACTCTCAGACTCTGTAGACGTCGGGGGCCGTCAGAACGCCCCGTGTCGAGCACGAGGCGAAGGCCCCACCCTGACGGAGACCACCGACCGTTGCAACTTGAACGAGCGATTTGCCCGGCGTGATTTTGTGGTGAGTTGCCCCACAGGTCACAGCGGTCACATCGGCCCCAGGTGGCGGTACGACGGGCGTCCGGGCGGGGCCGCTTCGCCTACATCACGACCGTCTCCAGCATCTCCGTCACCAGCGCCGCGATCGGTGAGCGCTCGGAGCGGGTGAGCGTCACGTGCGCGAACAGCGGGTGGCCCTTGAGCCGGTCGACCACCGCGACCACGCCGTCGTGCCGGCCCACCCGGAGGTTGTCGCGCTGGGCGACGTCGTGGGTGAGCACGACCTTGGAGTTGGCGCCGATCCGCGAGAGCACGGTGAGCAGGACGTTGCGCTCCAGCGACTGCGCCTCGTCGACGATCACGAACGCGTCGTGCAGCGACCGACCGCGGATGTGGGTGAGCGGCAGCACCTCGAGCATCCCGCGGTCGAGGATCTCGTCGACCACGTCGGCGCTGGTGAGTGAACCGAGGGTGTCGAAAACGGCCTGGCCCCAGGGCGACATCTTCTCCGACTCGCTGCCGGGGAGGTAGCCGAGCTCCTGGCCTCCGACCGCGAACAACGGCCGGAACACGACCACCTTCTTGTGCTGGCCGCGCTCGAGCACCGCCTCGAGGCCGGCGCACAGCGCCATCGCGGACTTGCCGGTGCCCGCCCGGCCGCCGAGCGAGACGATCCCGACCTCCGGGTCGAGGAGCAGGTCGAGCGCGATCCGCTGCTCGGCGCTGCGGCCGTGGATGCCGAACGCCTCGCGGTCCCCGCGCACCAGGTGCACGCGCTTGTCGGCGTGGACCCGGCCCAACGCGCTCCCCCGGTCCGAGAGCAGCACCAGGCCGGTGTGGCAGGGCAGGTCCCGGGCCTCGTCGAGGTCGACCGCTCCCTCGTCGTAGAGCGAGTCCAGCTCGTCGGCGGTCACCTCCACCTCGGCCATGCCGGTGTAACCGGAGTCCGACTCGTGGATCAGCTCGGCGTGGTACTCCTCGGCGTCGAGTCCCACGGCCGACGCCTTGATCCGCATCGGCAGGTCCTTGGAGATCAACGTGACCAGGTGCCCCTCGTCGGCCAGGTTGCGGGCCACCGCGAGGATCCGGGTGTCGTTGTCGCCGAGCCGGAAGCCGGACGGCAGCGATCCGGCGTCCGTGTGGTTGAGCTCGACCCGGACCGTGCCGCCGTCCTCGCCGATCTTCACCGGCTCGTCGAGGCGACCGCCGGACACTCGGAGCTCGTCGAGAATCCGCAGCGCCGAGCGGGCGAAGTAGCCCAGCTCCGGGTGGTGCCGCTTGGCCTCGAGCTCGGTGATCACCACCACCGGGAGCACCACCTCGTGCTCCTCGAACTTGCGGAGCGCTCCCGGATCGGCCAGCAGGACGCTGGTGTCGATCACATAGGTACGGCGTGCGCCGGTGGAGCTCGCGGTGCCAGATGCTGGGCTGGGCGTTGCGACCACGGTCATCCCCTTGCGGACAGGCACGCGCACTCGGCGCCCCGGTCCTGGCTCTCGAGCACGGACCGGTCGGGCTGGAGGCCAGAGTGCGGGCCTCCGGTGCTGCCGTCGTGAGGGATCACGAACCTGCCTCCCGGGTCGACAGGCTTCCCCACCCGCCGATAGCCGCAACATAGGACCGATCCGCGGTCGTTCCCGGCCGACACGCCCGTTCGTGGGGGTGAAGGCTGGACGATCGTCGTTGGCCGCGGGCGACGGCGGGTCAGGAACCGAAGCGACGCTGGCGCTGGGCGTAGGCACGCACGGCACGCAGGAAGTCCACGCGCCGGAAGTCGGGCCAGTAGGCCTCGCAGAAGTAGAACTCGCTCTGGGCGCTCTGCCAGAGCAGGAAGCCTCCGAGCCGCTGCTCGCCCGAGGTGCGGATCACCAGGTCGGGGTCGGGCTGGCCCTTGGTGTAGAGGTGCTCGGCGATGTGCTCGACGTCGATCATCTCCGCGAGCTCCTCGATCGAGGTGCCGCGCGAGGCGTGGTCGTGCAGCAGGGAGCGCACGGCGTCCGCGATCTCGCGGCGCCCGCCGTACCCGACCGCGATGTTGACGATCATCCCGTCGACGTCGCGGGTCGACTCGGCAGCCTCCTTGAGCCGCTCGGCCATCTGCGCCGGCAGCAGGTCGAGGGCACCCACCGGGTGCAGCACCCAGCGCCGCTGCTCGGCCAGCGTCTCCACGGCGTCACCGATGATCCCGAGCAGGGGGGCGAGCTCCTCCGCCGGACGGTTCAGGTTGTCGGTGGAGAGCAGCCACAGCGTGACCACCTCGACACCGACCTCCTCGCACCAGCCGAGCAGCGGCTCGATGTTGGCGGCGCCGGCCCGGTGGCCGTGCGCCGTGTCGGCGCCGACCGCCTTGGCCCAGCGTCGGTTGCCGTCGAGCATCACGCCGATGTGCTTCGGGAGGGTCTGGTTGGGCAGCCGACGGACCACCCGCGCCTCGTACGCCGGGTACAGCACCCGTCGCAGTCCGCGCTTCCAGTCCGCCACGAGCGCGACTGTACCCGCGGGCGTGACCAAGATCCCTGCTCCGAAACTCTGACTTTCAACCTACGGTTCGGTAAGTTGACTGGATGGAGAGACCCCCAGCCCCGCGGGTCCACTCCCACACGGCCGACGCCGTGCTGGAGAAGGTCGCCGAGGTGAAACCGAAGCTGCGCGGCTGGCTGCACGCCGCCGTGACGCCGCTCGCGCTCGCCGCCGGAGTGGTGCTGATCGCCCTGTCCCCCACGCTCAAGACGCGGGTCGGGTCCGCGGTGTTCGCGGGGACGGCGCTCCTGCTGTTCGCCGTGTCCGCGATCTACCACCGCGGCAACTGGTCACCGCGGGTCTGGGCGATCCTGCGCCGCATCGACCACTCGAACATCTTCTTGCTGATCGCGGGCTCCTACACCCCCTTCACGCTGATCCTGCTCCGCGGCTCCGACCGCGTGGTGCTGCTGACCCTGGTGTGGACCGGAGCGGTGCTCGGCGTGCTGTTCCGGATCTTCTGGACCGACGCGCCACGCTGGCTCTACGTGCCGATCTACGTCGCGATGGGCTGGGCCGCGATCTTCTACGCGGGCCAGTTCTCCGCCTCCGGCCCCACCGCGGTGATCGTGCTGATCGCGGTCGGCGGGGGCCTCTACACGCTCGGTGGACTGGTCTACGGGTTGAAGAAGCCGAACCCGTTCCCGGACGTGTTCGGCTTCCACGAGGTGTTCCACAGCTTCGTGGTCTCGGCGTTCATCTGCCACTACGTCGCCGCGTCGATCGCCACCTACAGCCTGCGCTGACCGGTTCGCCCTAGCCTGACCCCTATGCGACTCGGGCCGGCACGTCTCTTCCACGCGCTGACCTTCGCCGTTGCCGTATTCGCGCTGGTCCTGCAGCTGGTGCTGGTCTGGCAGGGCAGCGCGATCCTCGACCAGACGGACCCACCCGGCCGCGTCACGCGCCTGGTGCGGTTCGCGTCGTACCTGACGATCTGGAGCAACGCGCTGGTGGCCTGGTCCGCACTCACGCTGGCCCTCGGCCGCAACCGGGACACCCCCTGGGCGCGCGCCCTCCGGCTGGACGCCGTGCTGGTCTGCCTCGGCGGTGGGATCGTGCACTTCTTCTTCCTGCGCCCGATTCTCGACCTGCACGGTGCGAGCGCGTTCGCCGACCACCTGCTGCACCAGGTCGTGCCGCTGCTCGCGCTGGTGGGCTGGTCGGTGTTCGGTCCGCGGGGCCGGGCGGCGTGGTCGGACCTGGGCCGGTTCCTGGTGGTGCCCCTGGCCTGGTTCGGCTACACCCTGCTGCGCGGGGCGTTCGTGGACTGGTATCCCTACCCCTTCGTCAACGTCACCACCCGCGGCTACGGCACGGTCCTGCTCAACGGGCTCGGGGTGGGCACGGTCATGCTGCTGATGTTCCTGCTGGCGCTCGGCTACGAGCGCCGGCGGGCCGGTTCCCGCTGAGAGTGTTCTCGCTCACTCTGCGGGCCACTCGGCAACCATCCGGGCCCGCGATTCGTCGTACGGTGGAAGACCCTCCCCGACCCGAATCTCCTGGATGACTGACGACAAGAACCGCAAACCCTTCCTCGATCTCTCCGTCACGCAGCTGATCGGTGGCTCGCTCGCCGCCGCGACGGCCGCCTCGCTCGGCTCCCGCCTCGGCGTGGTCGGCACCATCCTCGGCGCCGCGCTCGTGAGCGTCGTGTCGGCGGTCGCCGGCGCCCTGTACACGCAGTCGCTGCGCCGTACCCAGGAGCTGATCCGCGCCCGCGAGACCCTCAGCGCGCGCGAACGGCTTCAGCGGGTGGGCGCCGTGGCCTCACGACGCCCGACCCTCCGCGACGACCGTGGACCCGACACCGAGACGATCGAGGCGGCCGTCGACGACGCGACGCCCTCGATCTGGAGCCGCCTCACCTGGAAGGGCGTCGCCGTGACCGCCGGCGTCTTCTTCGTGATCACCGCACTCGTGGTCACGGGCACCGAGCTGCTGACCGGCCGCTCGCTCGACGGCAGCTCCCGGACCACGGTCACCGACGTGTTCAAGGGCGGTTCGTCGAGCACCGACACCGGCAACGACCAGCAGCCCACGCCGCAGCCCGGCACCGACCCGAGCGGCAGCACCAGTGTCGTCCCCTCGACCGCGCCCTCCAGCGACCCGACCACGACCACGACCACGACCGTGCCGGAGCCGACCCCCACGGCGACCGGCCTGCCGTCGGCCACCACGTCGCCGAGCCCGAGCGCGACGACGGCACCCTAGGGAGTCGAGATCCGCGCCAGGTACGACGCCACCGCGGCCTCGTCCCAGTCCCGGGACTCGCGCAGGCCCTCGGCCATCATCGCCAGGTACGACGCGGCCGGCGCCGTGCGCTCGACGTGCTCGCTGCCGTGCGGCGAGGTGAAGGTGAGCAGCGGCAACCCGTCGACCCGTCCGACCTCGACCACGGACTCGTAGCGACCCTCGCCGAACACGTGGCGCCCCTCCGGCAGCGGCCGGCCGACCAGCTGCTCGAGGGGGTCGCCGTCGACCGGGTCGCGGTACATCTCCTGCGCGAGCACGTCGACCAGCTGGCCCGCGGTCACCAGGTAGCCGCGCGCGGCCGTCGTACCGGGCACGGCGGGGTCGTAGAACGCCACGCCACCACCCCACTGCGGCGACTCCCCCGCGAAGTACACGGTGCCGGTCAGATCGACCGCGACGTCGCGCTCCGGCGGTGTGGGGTCGCGCGCACCCGGGTTGACCCGGCTCCCGCCCGGCGGACGGCCCCCGGCGAGGTAGCAGGCGAAGCGGCGCGAGGCCATGTTGGACCCGTAGCTGACGTACCAGACCTTCGCGGCTCCGCTCATCGACGAAGTGCCGCCCGCAGGTCGGCGGCGTCGGTCACGGGCCGTTCGCAGACCAGGTCGCGGCAGACGTACGCCGCGGCCCGGCCGTCGACCAGGTCGCGGCCCTCGAGCAGCGGGATGCCGGTCGTGCCGGGCTCGGCCACGACCACCAGCGCGCCGGCGAGCCCGGCCTCGCGGGCGACCCGGGCGAGCTCGTCGCGGGCCGGGTCGCCGTCCGCACCGACGACCGCGACCTCCACGGGTCCCGCGAGCGCGGCCTCCGCTGCGGCCAACGACCAGCCGGCGAACCGTGGCGCCCGTCTGGCGATCTCGACCACCGAGGTGAGCGCTGCCTCCGCGAGCGAGCGGTGCTCACCGGAACCGGTGAGGGCGGCGTACCCGAGCAGCGCGTGCACCAGCGACGACAGCCCCGACGGGCTCGCGTTGTCGGCAGGGTCACGTGGCCGGGACACCAGCACCTCGGCGTCGTCAGCGGTGTCGAAGTAGCCGCCGTCCCCGGCCGCGAAGTGCGAGACCGCGACGTCGAGCAGCGCCCGTGCCCGCTCGAGCCAGGTCGGGTCGGCGGTGGCGGCCGCGAGGTCGACGTACGCCGTGGCCAGGCAGCCGTAGTCCTCGAGCACCCCCGCGTGCGCACCCACCGCGCCGTCGCGGGAGACCCGCCGGAGGCGCCCGTCGACCCAGTGCACCTCCCAGACGAACGCGGCGCAGCGCTCGGCCTCGGTCAGTCGGCCCGCAGCGACCAGTCCGGAGATCGCCAACCCGTTCCAGGCCGCCACCACCTTGTCGTCGCGGGCGGGGCGGTGCCGAATGGCACGCGCGTCGAACAGCCGCTGCCGCACGGACGCCCAGCGCTCGGCGTCGTCGGGGTCCGAGCGGAGCTGGAGCGTCGAGGCGCCCTCGTCGAACGTGCCAGCGTCGGTGACCGACAGCAGGTCGGCCGCCCAGCCGGCGTCGTCCCCGAGCACCTCGGCCAGCTGCGACGGCGTCCATGCGTAGAACGCGCCCTCGCGGCTGTGCCCGTCCGGGTCCGGGCTGTCGGCGTCGAGCGCGGAGGCGAACGCGCCCTCAGCCGTGCCGAGCTCGCGCAGCAGGAAGTCCGCGGTCTCACGGGCGATGCGGGCGCCGAGGTCCCCGCCGCGGCGCGCATAGAGGCCGACCAGCTGGGCGTTGTCGTAGAGCATCTTCTCGAAGTGCGGCACCACCCAGCCGCGGTCGACGCTGTAGCGGGCGAAGCCGCCGCCGAGCTGGTCGTAGAGGCCGCCGCGCGCCATCGCGTCGAGGGTGCGGTCGAGCATCCCGGTCGCCCCGACTCCGCTGGTCGAGCCGGTCGCGACGGCGGCGTACCGCCGCAGGAACTCCAGCACCATCGAGGGTGGGAACTTCGGCGCGGTGCCGAACCCGGCGTTGACCGGGTCGAACTCGGTGCCGAACGTCTCCACCGCCCGGTCGAGCACCTCGCGGTCGACCGGCTCCTCGCCCGCGGGCACCGCGGATCCACGCAGGTGCTCGCGGATGCTGCCCGCGACCCGCTGCACCTCCTCGGGCTGCGAGGTCCAGGCCTGGCTCAGCGCCTGCAGGATCTGCCCGAACGCGGGCTGGCCGTGGCGCGGCTCGTCGGGGAAGTAGGTGCCCGCGAAGAAGGGCACCCCGTCGTGGTCCAGCACGCAGGTCATCGGCCAGCCGCCGTGGCCGGTCATCGCGGTGGTCGCCTGCATGTAGACGGCGTCGACGTCGGGCCGCTCCTCGCGGTCGACCTTGACGCTGACGAAGTGCTCGTTGAGGTACGCCGCCGTGGCCTCGTCCTCGAACGACTCGTGCGCCATCACGTGGCACCAGTGGCAGGCGGCGTACCCGACACTGAGCAGCACCGGCACGTTGCGCTCGCGCGCCTCGGCGAACGCGTCCGGCCCCCACTCCCACCAGTGCACGGGGTTGTCGGCGTGCTGGAGCAGGTACGGCGAGGTAGCGCTGGCGAGCCGGTTCACGTCACCACCCTGTCACCACCGTCGGTGTCGCGGCGACGCGAGCACCGCCTCGGCTGCTCGACCTGGAGGCCACGCCCCTGGTGTCGCGATGTCGCCGCACGCACAGCCCTCACCGAGTCCACACACGCCGGAGCCGCGTGCCGCGCGCGACCCGCGCAGCGCGTCGCGAGGACAGCCGTGGTCACGCTCGGGCCACCGTGCGCGGCGGCTGCGGGCGCTGGTGGCCGGCCTCGCCCCCGATCCGGCCGCCGTAGGGGCGGCCGTGGTCGGCGAACTCCTCCCGGTAGAACCCCAGGGTGTGCCCGCCGAGCTCCATCCGCGCGCCGGTGCGGAGGAGCTGGCTGTCCGGCACCCGGGCGCCGTGGACCCGGACCGCGGCGACGGCGGACGCCGGCACCACCCGGTACTCGTCCAGCTCGTCGTGCACCACCGTGGCGTGGTGCGGCGCGAGCCCGGTCAGGACCACGTCACAGTCCGGGCCGGAGCCGATCGTGGTCTCCTCGGCGTCGAGCCAGTGGACCCCGGGCCTTTGACCGGGCCGTCGACCGTGCCCGTCGCCGATCGCCACCAGCCGTGCCCCGCCACCGTGCGCGGGGTCGTGCGTGGTGCCCGGCGCCCGGCGCACCCGCCGGGCGAACGTGGGCGCGATCGGGAACAGCGTCGCCGGTGGCACCGACGACGCGTCGGGCAGCACCGGACCGCCGGCCGACGCCCGCGACCGGGCCGAGGTCCAGGCGCCCCGCAGGCTGCCGATCCGGATCCGTCGGGTGCCCGTGGCCCGGCGCTGCCACCAGGGTGCCGAGACGTCGCCGAGCGTCACCAGGTGACGGCCCTCGTGCTCGACCCGGACCGCGATGCCCCGGGCGGCGAGCGACTCCGCCGCGCGTCGTACGACGGGGGCGTCACGACCTCCCGCGAACAGCCCCGGGTGGTCGATCTCGAGGGTGAGCCGGTTGTCGCGCCCCCGCAGCCGTCCGCGAGCCCGCTGCCCGTCCGGAGCCTCCATCTCGAAGGTGAGCTCGGCGTCGACGTGGGCGCTCATGACGCCGCGTTGTCGCGGGTGGTCACGGTGAGCGTGCCGTCGATCTTCCAGGTGGCGCGCGGCGCCCTGGCTCCGGTGTCCCGCGGGACCTCGACCGCCATGTCGGTGAACGTGTAGTTGATCGCGGCCTCACGTCCGGTCAGGAACGACCACATGCGACCGCCGAGGTCGGACCAGTCGACGACCTCCCCGTCGGGGGCGGTCGAGGTGCCGGTGTGCTGGGTGTCGGTCATGGGAACCACTCTCCTGATTATTGAACATTTACCTCAACAGATTGTTGAGGTTAGGATGACAGCATGGACACGACGGACCTCGATGCGCAAGCCCCCCTCACGATCGGCGACCTCGCGGAGCGCACCGGTCTCAACCCCGCCACGCTGCGGATGTGGGAGCAGCGGCACGGCTTCCCGCTCCCGCAGCGGCTCGAGTCCGGGCACCGTCGCTACACCGAGGACGACGTGGCCGCGGTCGAGGCGGTGCTCCGCCGCAGGGACGCCGGCACCCGGCTCCAGCTGGCGATCGCGCAGGCGATGGCCGACGCCACCCCGGCGGCACCCTCGGTCTACGCCTACCTGCGCCGACGCCACCCCCACCTCGGGGTCCACCGGCTGAAGAAGTCCACGCTGATCGCGCTCAGCTGGGCGATCGAGGACGAGTTCTGCTCGAAGGCCGACCGGGCCGTGCTCTACGGCGCGTTCCAGGCCGAGCGCCACTACCGGGCCTCCCGTTCTCGCTGGACGGAGATCGCCGGGATCTCCGCCGGGGCGACCGCCCTGGCCGACTTCGCGACCTCCGACTCCACGGCCGCCCCGGCCGAGGTGGCCCTGCCTGCGGACGCGCCGATGCGGCGGGAGTGGGCCGTGGTCTGCGACGCCTCCGACCTGCCCGTCGTGCTCACCGCCTGGCAGCTGCCCGGCCAGGACGACGTGCCGGACCGGCACCGGCTGTTCGAGTCGATGTGGGCCGTCGACCGGCCGGCCGTGCACGATGCCGGCCGGGTCTGCGCATCGGTGGCCCGGGCGGCGGACCCGACCTGGGAGGACAGCGTCGCCGGTCGGGCGGCAGCGGCGGCCGCGACCCAGGACGTCGAGGGTGTGGCGCCGGACGCGGCCGCGATGAGTGCGCTCTTCAACCGGATGGTGGCCTACGTCGACCGGGGCGCGGACACCTGAGGCGCGCTCCTCGGACTGGCAGTGGGGCCGGGTGCAGGAGGCTCTTCGATCCCCCCGGCCGAAGAACTCACTCCTGCACCCGGCTGCCCACTGACCGCTACCCTAGGGACCGCCACACTCCAACGGTCAGCGAACCTCGCAAACGGACATACCTGACTAGACCGGGACCCCGTTGCCGGCACCGTCGCACGGGTGCGGGCCGGCGTGACGGAATGTTCCGCGCCGCGGGCGTGCTACATCCGGGACACCGACCGGAGGGATCCATGAGCACCGTCAACATCACCAGCGAGGCGTTCGAGAAGACGATCCTCGACAACGACATCGTTCTCGTCGACTTCTGGGCATCCTGGTGCGGCCCCTGCCGCCAGTTCGCCCCGACGTACGACGCCGCCAGCGCCAGCCACCCCGACGTGGTCTTCGGCAAGGTCGACACCGAGGCCGAGCAGCAGCTCGCCGGTGCCGCCAACATCACCTCCATCCCGACGCTGATGGCGTTCCGGGACGGGATCCTGGTGTTCTCGCAGCCCGGCGCGCTGCCGCCGCAGGCACTCGAGCAGGTGATCCAGGGCGTGAAGAAGCTGGACATGGAGGAGGTCCGCGCCTCGATCGCGGCCCAGGAGGCCGGCGAGAAGATCGGCGAGGACGGCCAGCGCGGCGACGGCGCCCAGGTCTGAGCGTGGACGCCGCCGAGTGGGACGCCCGTTACGCCGCGAGCGAGCGGGTCTGGTCCGAAGGGCCCAACCAGTTCGTGGAGGCGGCGCTCGCCGACCTCCCCGCCGGCCGGGCCGTCGACCTCGCGGCCGGTGAGGGCCGCAACGCGGTCTGGCTGGCGTCCCGCGGCTGGGACGTGACCGCGGTCGACTTCTCCGACGTCGCGATCGAGCGCGGACGGAGCACCGGCGCCCCGGTGACCTGGGTGGTCGGCGACGCGCTCGTCGTACCCCTGCCGGAAGCGGTGGACCTGGCCCTGGTCTCCTACCTCCAGCTCCCCCACCCGGAGATGGCCACGGTCGTCCGCCGCGCGTGGGACGCGCTCGCCCCGGGCGGCACGTTCTTCCTGATCTGCCACGACGCCTCGAACATCGCCGAGGGGGTCGGCGGCCCGCAGGACCCGTCCGTGCTCTCGGACGCCGACGACGTGCTGGGCTGGCTCGGCGCGGAGCGCGAGGTGGTCGCCGCCGGTCGCGTCGAGAGGCACGTCGAGGCCGGCACGGCGTACGACGTGCGCGTGCACGCCGTGAAGGCCTGACTCCTCGACCTTCGGCTACTCAGGTCTGTGCGTCGACTCCGGGTCGTCGCCGAACATGCCGGCGTTCTTGTTCGCCTCCGCCTTGCGCAGGTGACGGATCAGGCTGACCCCGAGCAGCGCGACGGCGATCGCGAGGCCGATGAAGATCGCGAACGCGGTCCAGCCGGCCTTCACGTCGTCGTCCTTGGGCACCCTGTCGACCAGCGGCAGGACGAAGGTGAGGACGACGTGCGGGTTCATGACCCCATTGTCGCAAGTGCCGCTCAGGAGTCGGCGGCCGGTGTGTCCCGGATCCCCGCGAACAGGTCGTCCTCGGGCAGCGACGACTCGACGTGGCTCTCGACCAGCTCGAAGTCCTCGGTGGGCCAGACCCGGCGCTGGATGTCGAGCGGGATGTGGAAGAACGGCCCGTCGGGATCGATCTGGGTCGCGTGCGCCATCAGCGCCTGGTCCCGCACCCCGAAGTAGTCGGCGCACGGCACCCGGGTGGTGATCCTTGCGTCGTGCGCGGGGTCGGGCTTCCACTCCTTGAGCCGGTCGGCCCACGGCGACTCCAGCCCGAGCTCGGTCATCGCGTCGTGGAGCGCCTGTGTCCGCGGCCGGTTGAACCCGTGCTGGTAGTAGAGCTTCAGCGGCTGCCACGGCTCACCGGCGTCGGGGTACTTGTCCGGGTCGTTGGCCGCGGCCCAGGCGGCCATCGAGACGTTGTGGCACATGATGTGGTCCGGGTGCGGGTAACCGCCGTTCTCGTCGTACGTCGTGAGCACGTGCGGCCGGAAGGAACGGATCAGCCTGACCAGCGGCGCGGCGCCCTCCTCGACCGGCACCAGCCCGAAGCAGCCCTCCGGCAGCGGCGGCTTCGGGTCGCCCTCGGGCCAGCCGGAGTCGACGAAACCGAGCCAGTCCTGGCGCACGCCGAGGATGTCGCGCGCGGACTCCATCTCGCGGCGCCGGATCTCGGTCATGTTCTCGAGGACGTCGGGACGCTCCATCTTGGGGTTCAGGATGGAGCCACGCTCGCCGCCGGTGCAGGTGACGACGTGGACGTCGACGCCCTGCGCGACGTACATCGCGGTGCTCGCGGCGCCCTTGCTCGACTCGTCGTCGGGGTGGGCGTGCACGTGCATCAGGCGGAGGCCCGTCAGGGGCCGGGTGTCAGGCATGGGGACCATGCTATTTGCCGGTCCGTCGACCTCGCCCCGTAGCCTCGGCCACGTGGACGATCCCGACGCGGCACGCACCGCGATGCTCGAGCGTCGGTACGGCACCCGGCGTCCCCGTCGGCGGCTGGCGATGGTGGTCGTCATCGCGCTGGTCGCCGGTGTCGGCCTCGGATGGCTGGCCTGGGCCGCCATCTTCCACGCCAACCCGGCCGTCGACGCCGACGTCGCCTCCTTCGACGTGACGTCCGTCCACCGGGTGGACGCCACGGTCCAGGTCCGGGTGCGCGACGGTCGCAGCGCCGGCACCTGCCTGCTGCGGGCGAGTGCGCAGGACCACTCGGTGGTCGGCGAGCACCGGTTCCGGGTCGACTCCTCGACCGGCCGGGAGACGACGGTGCGGGTGCGCACCGAGCGCAAGGCGGTCACCGTCGAGGTGGTCGACTGCACCGCCGCCACGGACTGATCCGGACCCGACGAATCGCCTCGGGAGGGGTCCGGTTGGTAAAGTCGGTCACTTGCGCGCGCCGCTGACGCCGACGCGGCGACGCACCACGCACTGTCACATCCACATCATCAGGAGTGTTCCCATGCCGCAGCCCGACGAGCGCGAGACGATCTGGCTCACCCAGGAGGCCTTCGACAAGAAGTCCGCCGAGCTGGAGGAGCTGCGCGGACCCGTCCGCGCGGACATCGTCTCCCGGATCAGTGCCGCACGCGACGAGGGCGACCTGAAGGAGAACGGCGGCTACCACGCCGCCCGCGAGGAGCTGGCCAAGCTCGAGGGCCGCGTCGCCCAGCTCGAGCAGATGCTGGAGAAGGCCGAGGTCGGTCAGGCCGCCGACGACGGCACGATCAGCCCGGGCTTCAAGGTCAGCTACCGCTTCGACGGCGCCGACGACGTCGAGACCTTCCTGCTCGGCGCCCGCGAGATGGCCGACGACGACATCCAGGTGTTCAGCCCTCAGTCCCCGCTCGGTTCCGCCCTGATCGGCGCCCGGATCGGCGACACAGTGAGCTACCAGGCCCCCAACGGCAAGCAGCTCAAGGTGGTCATCGTCGAGGCCGGCCCCTACACCGCCTGACCCGCCGACCGGTCAGCTGGCGACGGGGTAGCCGCACTCGCGGAGGCGGGCGACGACGGTCTCGGCGTGGTCGGCACCGCGGGTCTCCAGCTGGAGACTCACCGCCACCTCGTCGAGGTGCAGGTCGACCGAGAGCCGTTCGTGGGACACCTCGAGCACGTTGGCCCCGAGCGCGGCCAGCTCGCCGAGGAGCTTCGCGAGCCCGCCCGGTACGTCGGGCACCCGCACCCGGAGCTGGAGGTACCGGCCGGCGGCGGCCATGCCGTGCCGGATCAGCTTGCCCATCAGCAGCGGGTCGACGTTGCCGCCGGACAGGACCGCGACGATCGGCGTGCCGAACTCCTGCGGCCGGTCGAGGACGGCGGCCACCGCGGCGGCCCCGGCCGGTTCCACGACCATCTTCGCGCGCTCCAGCAGCAGCACCATCGCCGAGGACAGTGACTCCTCGGACACGGTGACCACGTCGTCGACGTGCTCCTGGACCGCGGCGAACGGCACCTGGCCGGGCCGGGCGACGGCGATCCCGTCGGCCATCGTGTTCATCGACTCGAGGGCGACCGGTTCGCCCGTGGCCAGCGACGTCGGGTACGCCGCCGCGCCCTCGGCCTGGACCCCGACCACACGGACCTCCGGACGTCCCTGCTCCCGGCAGAGCTCCTTGATCGCGGTCGCGGACCCGGCGACCAGGCCGCCGCCCCCGAGCGGGATCAGCACCGTCTCGACGTCGGGCGCCTGCTCCATGATCTCGAGCCCGCAGGTGCCCTGCCCGGCCACGATGTCCTCGTGGTCGAACGGGTGGATCAGCACCGCCCCGGTGTCGTGGGAGAAGCGGATCGCCTCCTCCAGGGACTGGTCGAGGTAGGCACCGTGGAAGACCACCTCGGCGCCGTAGCCGCGGGTGGCGTTGAGCTTCGGGATCGGCGCACCCGCGGGCATGAACACGGTGGCCCGGATCCCCAGCAGCTGGGCGGCCAGGGCGACCCCCTGCGCGTGGTTGCCGGCGGAGGCCGCGACCACACCGCGCGCCCGCTCCTCCTCGGTGAGCCGGAGCATCCGCACGTAGGCGCCGCGGATCTTGAAGGAGCCGGTGCGCTGGAGGTTCTCGCACTTCAGCGACACCGGGCCGCCGACGATCGTCGACAGCCAGCGGGACTCCTCCATCGCGGTCTCGATCGAGACGCCGTCGAGGAGCCGCCTGGCCTCCCGGATGTCGTCGAGGCAGACGCGGGGCACCGTCGTACTCATGCCCGCCACACTAGGGGGCTACGACGGCTCCGGGGCAGGTGGTGGGGCGGGGTCGTCCTCCGCCGCCTCGCGAGCCGAGTCGCCGACGTCGGTCTCCTCGGCAAGGTGCTGCACGACAGCGTTGAGCACGGCCGCGAACGGCACCGCGATCAGGGCGCCGGGGATGCCCGCGACGATCACGCCGAGGGCGATCGCGACGATCACCCCGAGCGGGTGCACGGACACGAACCGGCCCATCAGGAACGGCTGCAGGATGTGCGCCTCGATCTGCTGGACGACCACGACGCCGGCCAGCATCAAGACGGCGGTGATCGGTCCCTGCGCGACGAGCGCCACCAGCACCGCCACGGTCCCGGAGACGAACGCGCCGATCATCGGGACGAAGGCGCCGATGAACACCAGCACGCCGATCGCGAACACCAGTGGCACCCCGAGGATCGCGGCGATGATCATGACCCCGATCGCGTCGGTCCCCGCGACCAGCATGGTCGCCCGCACGAACTGGGTCAGCGAGCGCCAGCCGACGCGGCCGGACGAGTCCACCCGCAGACGCGCCGCCCGCGGGAACAGGCGCACGAACCAGGTCCAGATCAGGGGCCCGTCGGCGAGGAAGAAGTAGGTGCCGAACAGCACGATGAAGAACCCGGCCACGATGTGCGTGACCGTCGCGCCCACCTCGGTCACCCGGCTCACCACGTTCGTGTCGCTGCCGCCGAGGGAGTCCTGGAGGTCCTTCAGGGTGTTCTGGAGGTCCTGGTCGCTGAGCTGCAGCGGCCCCGTGCGCAGCCAGTCACGCACCTGCTGGAGTCCGTCGCCCACCTGCTTGGAGAGGTCGTCCATGCCGCTGGCGATCTGCTGGCCGACGAACGTCAGCAGCAGCCCGAGCGTCGCGATCATGGCGATCGTGACGACGAGGGAGGCGATCCGGCGGCCGGCACCGAGGCGCATCAGCGCGTGGACGACCGGTGTGAGCAGGGCGCTCGCGAACATCGCGACCAGCAGCGGCAGCACCACGACGGCGAAGAAGCTGAGCAGCCAGAGCGCACCGAACACCGCGGCCGCGACCACCAGGATCCGCCAGGACCAGGCGGCCGCCAGGTCGAACGCCCACGGCACCTGGGCTCGCGAGAAGTTGGAGGTGCCGCCCTCGATCACCGGCTCCTCGACCCGGCGGGCTCCACGTATCTCGTGCCACTGCGCGGCGAAGCGCTCGGAGAGCCGTTCGTCGCGGGCCTCGTTCTCGGCCTGCTCCTCGCCGCTGTCCTGCCGACGGCTCGCGGCACGTGCCACGGCGCGGTCGGCCACCTCGTCGGCGCGCGAACGTCGCGCCTCGCGCATCCGTCCGAACAGGTTGGTGGCCACGCGACGAGACTAGGCGGTCGGTGTCCCGGCTGCCGCACGCCCACGCGGGTGGAAGTGTCGCCCGGCCAACGTCCGGGCGGCGTCGGGGTGGGGACCCGCCAGCAGCCCGACGGCGGCGAGGACGTAGTCGTGGTCGACCACCAGCTCGGGCCGCTCGGGGAGCTGCCAGCCCTCCGGGTCGGCGCCGACCACCGAGCGCAGGATCTCCTCGGCCACCTCGGGCGCCGCGTTGCGCAGCACGCCTCCCGAGCCCACCAGCAGGTCGACCTCACGGAGGTCCTTGCCGGTGCGTTCGACCACGCGGCCCTCGTCGCTCAGCACGACGCGGGACCGACCGGCGTGCCGGCGGACGGCCAGGATGCTGGCCGCGGTCGCGATGCGCACGTCGTACGACGCGTCGGCCGGGTCGGAGGGCAGGTGCGCCGGGTCGTCGTGCCGGAGCCGGGCGGCGCGCTCCAGGGCGGGGTCGGCGTCGAGCAGACCCGCGGCGACGCCGGACTCCACGGTCGTGACCGCGCTCCAGCGCATCCCGAGGTCGCCCTCGACGGTGCGGGTGACCGGCGTGGTGGCGACCACCTCGCGGCCCAGCGTGGCGTCCTCGGGGTCGAGGTCCACCACCGAGTGGACGTCGGTGGTCGCGCCACCCACGTCGACCACCACCACGTCACGCGCGAGGGTCGCCGCGAGCACCTCGACCCCGGTCAGCACCACGTCGGGCGTGGCGCCGCGCACCATCGCCGCGAAGTCCGCACGGGAGCTCAGGTGCTTGCCGCCGATCACGTGGGCCAGGAACATCTCGCGGATCGCGGCGCGGGCCGAGTCGGGGGCGAGCACGCCGATGCGGGGCACCACGTTGTCGGCGACGACGTACGGCGTGGCGGACGCGTCGAGCAGCGCTGCCACCTCCGCGCGGGCGTCCACGTTGCCGGCCACCACCACCGGAGTCGTCCACTGCGCATCGGAGAGCAACCGGGCGCCGGCCGGCAGCGCCGCGGCGTTGCCGCCGTCGGTGCCCCCGACGAGCAGCACCACGTCGGGTTCGCTGGCGCGCAGGCCCGGCAGCGGGTCGACGCCGGTCGCCAGTGCGGCGATGTGCACCACCTTGCCGCCGCTGGACAGTGCGACCCGGCGACCGGCCTCGGCGGTGACCAGCTCCTCGTTGCCGACCACGGCGACCCGCAGTCCGCCACCCGCGGACGAGCACGCGAGCACGTCGGCGTCGTCGACCTCCGGGTGGTCCACGCCGAGCGCGGCGACGCAGGCGTCGTACCCGTCGAGGACGTCGGTGTCGATCGTGGTGCGGTGCGCCGCGACGCCGAGGAGGGTGCCGGCCGTGGTGTCGACGAGCGCGGTCTTGGTGAACGTCGACCCGAAGTCGACGCACAGCACCACCTCAGCCACCGAGCGCGTGCTCCAGGTCCGCGACGAGGTCGTCGGCGGTCTCGATCCCGACACTGAGCCGGACCAGGTCGCCCGGGACCTCGAGCTCGGTGCCCGCGACCGAGGCGTGCGTCATCCGTCCGGGGTGCTCGATCAGCGACTCGACGCCGCCAAGCGACTCCCCGAGCGTGAACACCTCGGCCAGGTCGCACACGGCGAGCGCCTGCTCCTCGCCACCGGTGACCCGGAACGACACGATGCCGCCGAAGCGCCTCATCTGGCGTGCGGCCACCGCGTGGCCCGGGTGGTCGGGCAGACCCGGGTAGTAGACGTGCGAGACCTGCGGGTGGCTGGTCAGGAAGTCCACGACCCGCTCCGCGTTGTCGCTGTGCCGCTCCATCCGCAACGCCAGCGTGCGCAGCCCGCGCAGGGTGAGCCAGGCGTCGAACGGTCCGGCGACCGCGCCCATCGCGTTCTGGTGGAAGCCGATCTTCTCCGCGATCTCGTGGTCGCGGACGACGAGCGCGCCGCCGACCACGTCGGAGTGCCCGCCGCAGTACTTGGTGGTCGAGTGCACGACGACGTCGGCGCCGAGGGTCAGCGGCTGCTGGAGGTACGGCGAGGCGAACGTGTTGTCGACCACCAGCAGCGCGCCGGCGTCGTGCGCGACCCCGGCCAGCGCCTCGATGTCCCCGATGTTGAGCAGCGGGTTGGTCGGCGTCTCGACCCACACCAGCGTCGTCGTCCCCGGGCGGATCGCGGCGCGCACCGCGTCGACGTCGGACACCGCGGCCGGGGTGTGCGCGAGACCCCACGGACCGGCCACCTTGTCGACCAGCCGGAACGTGCCGCCGTACGCGTCGTCGGGGAAGACCAGGTGGTCCCCGGGCCGGGTCAGCGCGCGCAGCAGCGTGTCCTCGGCGGCCAGGCCGCTGGCGAACGCGAACCCGCGCTCACCCTCCTCCAGGGCCGCGATGTTGCCCTCGAGCGCGGTGCGGGTGGGGTTGGCGGAGCGGGAGTACTCGTAGCCACCCCGCAGCCCGCCGACACCGTCCTGCTTGTAGGTGCTGGTCGCGAAGATCGGCGGGATCACCGCGCCCGTGGTCGGGTCGGGCTCGTAGCCGGCGTGGATCGCCCGCGTCTCGAAGCCCTGGCCCTTGGACTCGCTGGACGTGCTGTGTTCCTGGGTCACCCTGCCGAGGGTAGTGGCCGGTCTCGAGGGGCGGATTACCACGGTCCCGTGGTAACCATCCCCTTCCCTAGCGGAATTCCCCTAGGGAAGGGGCGCTTTACCACGGGACCGTGGTATTCGGCCCCGCCCTCCGTGTTCGGCCCCGCCCTCCGTCAGGCATCCGTCACATCCGCCGGGAACGAACCACTGCCACGCCGTGTTCAATGGAACGAGACCGACGAAGGAGTGCCCGTGCTGTTCAACCGCGCCAAGTCCACGATCCCCGCCCCCGAGGACACCCTCGCAGGCCGTCCGGAGCGCCCGTTCGCGCTCGCCGAGAAGCACCGCGCGCTGGACGCGCCGCTGGTCACCGACGAGGTGCCCGAGGGCTACCAGGTCGCGCTGTTCGGGCTCGGCTGCTTCTGGGGTGCCGAGGAGATCTTCTGGCAGGTGCCCGGGGTCTGGTCGACCTCCGTCGGGTACGCCGGCGGCACCACGCCGAACCCGTCGTACGAGGAGGTCTGCTCCGGCCGCACCGGCCACACCGAGGCCGTCCGCGTCGTCTACGACCCGACGAAGGTGTCCTACGCCGACCTCGTGGCCACGTTCTTCGAGGTGCACGACCCGACCCAGGGCTACCGCCAGGGCAACGACGTCGGCACCCAGTACCGCTCCGCGATCTACGTCGAGACCCCCGAGCAGGAGAAGGTCGCGACCGAGATCATCGAGCGCTACCAGCCCGAGCTGACCAAGCGCGGCTACGGCCCGATCACGACCGAGCTCAAGCCCGCCGACCAGACGCCGTACTACTACGCCGAGGACCACCACCAGCAGTACCTGCTGAAGAACCCCTACGGCTACCGCTGCCACTCCGCCACCGGCGTCCCGGTGCCCAAGGACTGAGCACCGGGTCCGGCGCCCGGGCGATACTGGAGGCGTGCCCACGCCCGAGTCGGCCGCGATGGCCCGGATCGCGGGCCTGCTCGCGCCGCACCTGAAGGACGCCGGGTTCCGCAAGCGCCGGCACAGCTTCAACCGGGACACGATCGACGGCCTCGTGCACGTCGTCGTGTTCTGGATGGCGCCGCGGCAGCCGCCCGCCTGGACCGAGGTCCCCGGGCTGCGCGAGCGGCTCTTCGGGAGCTTCCGGCTCCACCTCGGCGTCCAGGTGCCCGAGATGACCCGGATCGGGTCCCCGCGGTCGGAGTGGGTCGACGCCTACCAGTGCCAGCTCCGACGAGCCGGGGCGTGGTGCGATCTCCGCGACCCGGACGCCGACGAGGCGGCCCGGACCAGCCTGCAGGAGCAGGCGCTGCCCTGGCTGGACCAGTTCGACACCAAGCAGTCGGTGATCGACCGCTTCGAGGCGGTCGGGGCACTCGGCATCGGCCTGACCCCCGCCGGCGACCTCGACATCGCCCAGCTCCAGCAGGCGCTCGGGCACGCGACCGGCGCCCGGCGCACGCTGGAGCGCTACGTCGCCCGGCACATGCACCGCACGCATGCCGCCTACCTGGCCGAGTACCTGCCGCGCATCGGGCACGCGGACCTGGTCCCCGGCACGGCGGAGGAGCCCTGACGGGTGGCTACTCCGCGGGGCTCTCGACGAGGTCCTCGCGGTGGTGCGACTCCGCGAGCGAGCGGAGCTTGCCCAGGTCGATGTCCGCCAGAGCGGCGACGGCGACCCGGAGCGGCGAGAGGGCGGTGACGGTCGAGGTACGACGCCCTCCCTCGAGGAGCGCGCGCTCCCCCACCACTGCGCCGGGGCCGAGCTCCGCGAGCGTCCTGCCGTCGACGTCCACGGACACGACGCCGTCGAGGAGCAGGTAGAGCTCGTCGCCCTCGTCGCCCTGCTGGGTCAGGACTGCCCCCTCCTTGAGCCGACGCACCTGCGGCTTCGTGCCGCCGCGCATGATGTCGTGCGAGAGCTGGCGCTCGAGCTCCGACTCCACCTCGACCACCAGCGCCTCCCGGTCGCGGTCGCGCCACGGGGTGCGCACGCCGAACGAGTGCTTCATCCACCCGGTCTGGTCGGTGAGCCCGCTCTTCAGCGCCACGGTGCCGGTGGCGTCGTACACCCAGTGCCGGGGGAACGCGCTGGCGCCGGTCAGCTCCACGTCGCTGGTGCCGTCGGTCCGCACGGTCAGCGCGAGGGTCGTCCACACCAGGGGCGCCTGCCAGCGGATGAACGGCGGGTGCGGGACCGGACGCGGCAGCGGCAGCGCGGTGCGTCCCCCCACCGTCTGCACGAACCGGACACCGCCGTCCACCGGCTCGGCCGGGCGCTGCAGCACGGGCAGGCTGGCGGCCCGGAAGGTCGCCCCGATCCCGCCCACCATGACGGTGGTCGCGCCCATCACCAGGCCGGAGTCGGGGTGGTGGCCGGAGTCGACGACGGTGTCCCCGTCCACCTCCGCCCACACCGAGAGCAGGTTGGCGAAGCGGAACTTGTCCTCGCGACAGAGCTCGTGCACGTGCTCGGCCCCACGCAGCCGGTCCGGAGGGGGGTCGTCCCAGTGCGACAGCTTCAGGTCCATGCCCGTCTTGAGCGCTCCCCGCAGGGACTCGGTCGGAATCCAGGACATGCTGGTGACGGTCGTTTCGATGCGCATCGTCGGCTCCCCACCGTTCGCGTCTTGGACGACGGTAACCACGCAGGCGTTGCTCCACAATGGCTCGCGCGAGCCACGTGCGGCGCCTACCGTGTCGCCATGCAGGGGAGTGATCCCGGGGGGCGGGCCGACTCGACGCCCGACGAGCTGGCGGCCGTCGAGCGGGCGATGACCGCGCTCGAGGGGCAGCGCGCGGCCCTGGGCGACGAGGTCGTCGAGACCGCCCTCGCCCCGCTGCGCGAGCGCCGGGCCGCCCTGCAGGCACCGCGGGCCGAGCAGCGCCGGCTGGTCACGGTGGTCTTCTCCGACCTCGTGGACTTCACGGTGCTCTCGCGCAGGCTCGACGCCGAGGACACGCGCGAGGTGGTCAACGCCTACTTCGCGCTGTGGCAGCAGGTGATCGAGGCCCAGGGCGGTGTGGTCGAGAAGTTCATCGGCGACGCGGTGATGGCGGTCTTCGGGCTCCGGACCTCCTACGAGGACGACGCCCAGCGCGCGGTGCGGGCCGCGCTCGCGATGCGTGACGGGCTGCCGGGGTTGAGCGCCCGGATCTCCCGGGAGTACGGCGTCGAGCTGCACATGCGCGTCGGCGTCGACACCGGCGAGGTCGTGGTGAGCACGCTCGGCGAGCGTGCGGGCCACGACTTCGTGGCGGTCGGCCCGACCGTCAACCGCGCCAGCCGGCTGCAGTCGGCTGCACCGGTCGACCAGGTGCTGATCTCGACGGAGACGCACCGGCAGGTCCGGGGCTGGTTCAGCTTCGAGGAGTCCGCCGCACTGACGCTCAAGGGGATCGACGAGCCGGTGGAGGCGTTCGTCGTGCGCAGGGAGCGGCCGCAGGGCTTCCACCTCGACCGGGCCGGCGGGATCGAGGGGGTCGAGGCGCCCACCGTCGGCCGGGACATCCAGCTGCGGTTCCTCCAGGAGCGGCTCTGGGACGTCGAGGAGGACCGGCAGTGGCGCGTGGTGACGATCGTCGGAGACGCGGGACTCGGGAAGTCCCGGCTGCTGCGCGACTTCGACGCCTGGCTGGCCGAGCGCCCCGACGCGGTGTGGTGGTTCCGCGGCCGCGCGCACCAGTCCGGCCGCAACCGGGCGCTGGGTCTGCTGCGCGACGTGCTCAAGGCCCGCCTCGGACTCCAGGAGACCGACACCACCCCGGAGGTCCGGGAGAAGTTCGCGGCCGGCTTCGAGACGGCGTTCGGGCCCGGCGAGGGGAGACAGGCCGCACAGCTGGTCGGGACCTGGCTCGGCTTCGACCTCGACGACGGCTCCGAGGAGCTGCCCAGCGACCCGCAGAACGTGCGTGACCGTGGCACCGAGCTGCTCGCGCGCTACTTCGCCGCGCTGGGCCGCACGGCACCGGTGGTGATCCTGCTCGAGGACCTGCACTGGGCCGACGACGGGTCGCTGCGCTGGCTGGATGCCGCCGATCCGCTGCTGCACGGCACGCAGGTGCTGGTGGTTGCCACCACCCGCCCGACCCTCCTCGAGGAACGGCCGCACTGGGGTGAGGGACTCGCCCACCACGTGCGGCTGCCACTGCCGGCCCTGTCCCGGCGCGAGACGCGCGAGCTGGCGCGCCGGCTGCTCCAGCACGTCGAGGACCTCCCGGCCACCCTCTCGGAGCTCGTCGTGGACGCCGCGGACGGCAACCCCTTCTACGTCGAGGAGCTGGTCACCTGGCTGCTCGACGCCGGCGTCGTGGTCCGCGACGAGCCGCACTGGTTCGTGGTCGACGAGCTGGTCCACTCCGTCGTCGTACCCTCCACGCTCAAGGGGGTCCTCCAGTCCCGGCTGGACGCGCTGGGCAGCGAGGAGCGTGACCTGCTCCAGCGCGCCTCGGTGGTCGGCCGGGTGTTCTGGGACGACGCCGTCGCCCGGCTGGACGAGGCGCACGAGCCCTCCGCCCTCGTGCTGGACACGCTCCGGCGCCGCGAGATCGTCTACCAGCGCGAGGTCTCGGCCTTCGAGTCCGCGCACGAGTACCTCTTCAAGCACGCGTTGCTGCGCGACGTCGCCTACGACAGCGTCCTGCGCGCGCACCGGGAGCGCTACCACCACCACGCGGCCACCTGGCTGGCCGAGGTGAGCGCCGCCGCCGGTCGCCAGGAGGAGTACGCCGCGATCATCGCCGAGCACTTCGAGAAGGCCCGCGACCCGGAGGCCGCCCGCTGGTACCTGGTCGCCGGCCGCAACGCCGCGTCGGTCTTCGCGTTGGAGGAGGCGACCCGGTTGTTCGAGCAGGCGCTCGACCTCGCCGACGGTCCCGTGCTGCGGTTCGACGTCCGGCTCGAGCGGGAGCGGCTCTTCGACTGGATCGGGGACCGGGCGTTGCAGGAGGCCGAGCTGCAGGCGATGGCCGCCCTCGAGGACGATCTCGACGAGGAGCGCGGCATCGCGCTGCGGGTGGCGCAGTCGGCCTGGGCCTTCCAGCACAGCGACTACACCCGCGCGGTCGCCCTGGCGTCGCAGGCCTCGCAACGGGCCAGCGAGCTCGGACGGGACCAGCTGGTGGCCTGGTCCGAGCTCTGGCTGGGCAAGGCGTGCACCTGGTCCGACGACGCGGACGGAGCCGCCCGGGCGCTGGAGCGGGCGCGTGCCCTCTCGGAGCGGACCGGGCAGCAGAGCCTCACCGCCGAGGCCGTGCGCTACCTGGGCATGCTCGCCAACAACGCCGGGCGCTACGACGACGCCGTCCGGCTCGGCCAGGAAGCAGTCGCCGCCTTCGCTCGCGGCGGCAACCCGGACGGTGAGGCCACCGCGATCGCGCAGCTGGCGACGGCGTACTTCAACATGAACCACCTCGACGAGGCTCGCGCCGCCCTGGAGCGCACCCTGCCGATCTTCCGGCGCTCCGGTCACCGCTACCGGGAGAGCGTCGCGCTCGGCAACCTGGCGTCGGTCGGCCTGTTGCAGGGCCGGCTCGCCGAGGCCGAGCGTTGGGCGCAGAAGTCGGTCCTGGTGTCGGTCGACCTCGACGACCGCGAGGGCCAGGCCACCAACCTGACCGTCCTGGGGATGATCGAGAGCATCACCGGGCGCTTCGTCCAGGCGACCGGCCACTTCGAGCAGGCACTCGCGCTGGCTCGCGACGTGGGTTCGCTGACGCACGAGGCCGACGTGCTGCAACGGCTGGTCATCGCCGAGCTCGACCGCGGCGAGGTCGACGCGGCTCTCGACCATGCCCGGGAGGCCACCGAGGTCTCGGCGCGAACCCTGTCGTCGCTGGAGTCGGCCCAGGCCCGGTTCGCCGTCGGGTACGCCGCCGGGGCCGCGGAACTGTGGCAGGAGGCGCGGGCGGCGTTCGTCAGCGCCGCCGAGCTGACCCAGGTGCTCGACCTCCCCGCCCTGGTGCGGGAGGCACGGGCCGGACTCGCCGGTGTCGAGCGCGGCGAGGGCAACCTGGCCGAGGCCGTGGCCCTGGTCCGCGAGCTGGTCGCGCACCTCGACGTGAAGGGGCTCGAGGGGACGGTGTCCGGCGCCCGGGTGCTGCTGACCAGCTGGCAGGTGCTCGACGAGGCCGGCGACCCTGGTGCCACCGACGTGCTGTGCCGGGCGCACGCCTACCTGCGGGAGCGAGCGGCGCTGGTCGGCGACGACGAGCTCGCGGCGATGTACCTGCAGGTGCCACTCCACGCACAGCTGCTCGCGCTGTCCTGAGACCGACGGGCAGGATGGGCCCATGAACGTCCCGGACCCCACCGCCCGCCGACCGGTCGTCGACCTCACCGAGGAGGAGGCGCGCCGCGCGCTGGTGCTCAAGTGGGGCACGATGCCGCCCGGTGTGCTGCCGGCCTGGGTCGCCGAGACCGACTACGCGCTCGACCCGGTGGTGCGCGAGGCGTTGCTGCGCGCGGTGCGCGACGGCGTGACCGGCTACCCGACCGACCCCCAGGACTCCGGACTGGGCAAGGCCTACGCGGGCTTCGCCGACCGGCACTTCGGCTGGCCGGTGGACCCGTCGTGGGTGCTGCCGGTCGTCGACGTCACGGCCGGCGTCCGGGTGGCGATCGACGTGCTCTCCCCGAAGGCCCCGGTGGTGTTCCCGACACCCGGCTACAGCCCGCAGTTCGCGGTGCCGGCGCTGACCGGCCGGCAGCGGGTCGAGCTGCCGGTCGACCCGGACGCCGAGCGCGCCGAGCTCGACCTCGACCGCCTCGACGCGCTCTTCGCGGCGGGCGCCCGCACCCTGATGCTCACCCAGCCGCACAACCCCTGGGGCCGGGCGTTCTCGCGGGCCGAGCTCGAGGGGGTGCGCGACGTGGTGCTGCGGCACGGCGCGCGCGTGGTCAGCGACGAGATCCACGCACCGCTGGTGCTCCCCGGCGCCGAGCACGTGCCCTACCTGTCCCTCGAGGGCACGGCCGGCCACGCGGTCGCCGTGGTCGCCGCCTCGAAGGCGTTCAACACCGCCGGGCTCCGCTGCGCCCAGATCGTGGTGCCCGACCAGGTGGCGCGGGACGCGATCCGCCAGCAGCCGATGGCCCGCAACGACTCGTGGTCACCGCTCGGCGTGGTCGCCGGCATCGCGGCGTACGACGACGGCGACCCGTGGCTGGCCTCGCTCGTGGAGCGGCTGGCCGAGCTGCGCGCCCTGCTCGGCGACCTGCTCGCCAGCCACCTCCCCGAGGTGCGGATGCGGCCGCTCGAGGCGACCTACCTGGCCTGGCTCGACGCTCGCGCCTACGGCCACGCCGACCCGGCGGCGGTCGCGTTGGAGCGCGGTCGGGTGATGCTCGCGCCGGGGCAGGACTACCACCCCGGCGTCGAGGGTCACGCCCGGCTCAACCTGGCGACCAGTCCGGAGCGGCTGACCGAGATCGTCGAGCGACTGGCGACCGCCTGGCGTTAGTCCCGGTTGCCCGGTCCGGCGATGTTGACCATCCAGTCGATGCCGAACTTGTCCGTGAGCATCCCGAACGAGTCACCCCACGGGGCCATCTCGAGGGGCATGGTGACCCGGCCGTCGGCGGAGAGGCCGTCCCACCAGCCGCGGAGGGTGGCGTCGTCGTCGCCGCTGAGCGACACCGAGATGCCGGCGGGCTCGTGGTAGTCCATGTGGCTGGGGGTGTCGGCTCCCATCAGGGTGAGCACGTCGGGCACGTCCAGCATCGCGTGCATCACCTGGCCCTGCTCGGCGTCGGGCACACCCATCCCGCCGGCCTCGGCGAACGTGCTGACGTCGAGCTGTCCGCCGAACACGGACTGGTAGAACTCCATCGCCTCGCGCGCGTTGCCGCGGAAGCTGAGGTAGGGGTTGAGTCGAGCGGTCATGGTTCCTCCCTGGGTTGTCCACCGATCGTGGCACCGGCCACCGACACTGACCAGACTCGCGACCCTCAGTCACCGGTGGATCCGTCGACGGCCTCACGGATCAGGTCCGCGTGTCCGTTGTGACGGGCGTACTCCTCGATCATGTGCAGGGCGATCCAGCGCAGGGTGAGAGGGCCCCCGGCCCGGCTCCGGGTCTCCGCGACCGCGTCGAGCGACAGCCCTGCCACGTGCTCGCGACTGCGCAGCACGGCGTCCGCGAGCATGGTGCGCAGCTCCTCGGGCGAGCGGTCGGCGGCGGTGTGCCAGTCCCAGTCGTCGTCCGTGTCCCAGTCGACTCCGGCGAACGGCGGCGACGCCTCGTTGCCGCGCAGCCGCACCGAGAACCACGCGTCCTCGACGTAGGCCATGTGCGAGAGCATCCCGCCCAGGGTCATCGTCGAGGGCGCCAGGCGGGTGTCGAGCTGGGCGACGTCGAGCCCGTCGGTCTTGCGCACCAGAGTCGCCCGGCACATGTCCAGGAACCCCCAGACCAGCTCGTCCTCGGTGCCTGCGGTGGGCGGGCTGGTGCGGGTCATCGGGTGCCTCGTTCCGGGTTGCGGTCGGTGATGCAGTAGGCCAGGCCGGCCGGGTCGCGCAGCACGGTCCACGCGTCTGCGCGGCGTACCACCTCGGCGCCGAGCGCGAGGTGTCGCGCCGTCTCGGCGTCCCGGTCGTCACAGGCCAGGTCGAGGTGGGCGGACGCGGCAGCGTCGTCGTCGAGCCGTTGCAGCAGGACTCGCACCGCCACGTCGTCCGGCCGCTCCAGCGAGTGGAACTCCGGGTACGTCGAGGCCCGGACCGGCAACCCGAGCAGCGTGCTCCAGAAGCCGCACTCGGCAACGTAGTGGGCCGGCGGGACGTCCAGGCACACCTGGTCGACGATGCTGCGGTGGCTCCCCCACTGCGCCGGCGGAGCCGGCACCCGCTCGTGCTCGTGCACCAGGCAGAACACCAGCCCGGCCGGGGACCCCAGCACGACCAGGTCGTCGAACCGGGCCAGCACCTGCGCACCGAGGTCCAGCGCCAGCCCGCGCGTCTCCGCGAGCTCGCGCACGTGCACGTCGAGGTGGATCCGGGACGGGCCGGCACCGAGCCGTTGCACGCGCAGGTGCGCGTCACCGACCGGCGGCAGCAAGGTCACGAACTGGCCGTGCTCACCCCGCGCGGACGACACCGCGTAGCCGGTGACGTCGCGCCAGAACGCCTGCTCCGCCGGATGGGCGGAGGCCTCGACGTCCACGAACGCGGTGAGCCAGGGCATGCGGTGAGGCTAGTGCGCTAACCGGTGACGAAGCCTTCCTTTTTCAGCCACGCGAAGGCGACGTCCGCCGAGGTGCGAGGATCGCGCCATGAGGATCGTGTCGCTCCTGCCGTCGACGACGGAGATCCTTTTCGACCTCGGGGTGGGTGACGACGTGGTCGGCGTGACCTTCGAGTGCGACCACCCGGAGGAGGCCCGCACCCGCACGATCGTCTCCACGAGCTCGATGCCGGAAGGCCTTGCCAGCAAGGAGATCGACGACTTCGTGACCGCTGCGATGCACCGCGGCGAGGACCTCTACCACCTCGACGAGGGCGCGCTGTTGGGCCTCGACGCGGACCTCGTGGTGACCCAGGACCTGTGCGCGGTGTGCGCCGTCGACGTCTCCGTCGTCGACGACGCGCTGGCCCACCTCGGGTGCACGGCCGAGGTGCTCACGATCGACCCGCACACGATCGAGGAGGTGCTGGCGTCGGTGCTGACGCTGGCCCGGGCGACCGGCTCCCTCGAGGCAGGCGAGGCGCTCGTGCGCGACCTCCGCACCCGGATCGACGTCGTACGACGGGCCGTCGCCGACCGTCCACGCCCCCGCGTGATGCTGCTGGAGTGGACCGACCCGCCGTTCGCGCCCGGGCACTGGGTGCCGGAGATGGTGACCCTCGCGGGCGGTGTGCCGACGATGGGCCGGGTCGGGGAGAAGTCGTGGCGGGTGGACTGGGACGAGGTCCGCGCCAGCGCACCGGAGATCGTGGTGTGTGCGCCGTGCGGCTACGACCTGGCGGGCGCCATCGGGCTGGCGGAGGACCTGCAGCGCTCGGGCGTGCTGCCGGGCGTGCCGATCTGGGCGGTGGACGCCAACGCGTCGTTCGCGCGTCCGGGCCCGCGGCTCGTGGACGGGATCGAGGCACTCGCCGCGATCCTGCACGAGGACGTCCCGGTGAACCCCCGCGTCACCGGGCTCGCCCACATGCTCCAGCCGGAGCGGGCCGGTGGTGGAGCAGTGTGTGGGCCTCCCCCACCACCTGACCGTCTCCGTTGACAGCCGCCGAACCCCCCTTGAGGGAGAAAGCTGGGGGTTCGTCCCCCCGGCCACCGTCCGGTCGCGGTCAGGAACCAACGTACGGCCACGCGTGGACAACGGGACCGGGCAACGGGCCCAGATAGTCCCGGCGGACTACCCAACTCTGGCGGTTCGGCCGACGTCAGGCCCGGGCCAGGAACGCGAGCAGGTCCTGCCGCGTGAGCACGCCGATCGGGCGGCCGTCCTCCTGCACCAGCAGGGCGTCGGCGTTCTCCAGCGCGGCAACGGCCTCCCCGACGGGCACCGAGGCGCCGACGGTCGGGAGCGGACCAGCTCATGTGGTCCTCGACGGGGTCGACGAGCCTCGCCTTGCCGGCGTAGAGCGCATCGAGCAGCACCCGCTCGGACACCGAGCCGGCGACCTCGGCCGCCATCACCGGCGGTTCGGCGCGGACCACGGGCATCTGGGAGACGCCGTACTCCTGGAGGATGTGGACCGCCTCGGCGATGGTCTCGTTGGGGTGCGTGTGCACCAGGTCGGGGATGTCGCCGCGCTTGGCCCGCAGCACCTCCCCGATCGACTGCTCGACGCCGCCCGAGGCAAGGAAGCCGTACTGGGCCAGCCAGTCGTCATTGAACACCTTGGTCAGGTAGCCGCGGCCCGAGTCGGGCAGCAAGACCACGATCACGGCGTCACCGCCCGCATGCTGAGCGTCGATCTCGTGCGCGAGCTGGATCGCGGCCTTGGCGGCCATCCCCGACGAGCCGCCGACCAGCAGCCCGTCCTCGCGCGCCAGTCGGCGCGTCATCTCGAACGAGTCCGCGTCGCTGACCTCGATGATCCGGTCGGCGATCGAGCGGTCGTAGGTCGCGGGCCAGAAGTCCTCCCCGACGCCCTCGACCAGGTACGGGCGACCGCTGCCGCCGGAGTACACGGACCCGACCGGGTCGGCGCCCACGATCTGGATGCCGGGGTTCTGCTCCTTGAGGTAGCGGCCGATGCCGCTGATCGTGCCGCCGGTGCCGACCCCCGCCACGAAGTGGGTGATCCGGCCGTCGGTCTGCCTCCACAGCTCGGGGCCGGTCTCCTCGTAGTGGGAGCGCGGGTTGTTCGGGTTGGAGTACTGGTCGGGCTTCCAGGCGCCCGGCTCGTTCGCGAGCCGGTCGGAGACGTTGTAGTAGGAGTCCGGGTGCTCGGGTGCGACCGCGGTCGGGCAGACGACCACCTCCGCGCCGTACGCCTTGAGCACGTTGCGCTTGTCCTCGCTGACCTTGTCCGGGCAGACGAAGACGCACCGGTACCCGCGCTGCTGGGCGACGAGGGCGAGCCCGACGCCGGTGTTGCCCGAGGTGGGCTCGACGATCGTGCCGCCCGGCTGGAGTTCACCGGACTGCTCGGCGGCGTCGATCATCCGCACCGCGATCCGGTCCTTCACGGACCCGCCGGGGTTCATGTACTCCACCTTCGCGAGCACCAGGGGTGTGGCGCCGTCGGTGGTGCGGTTGAGCCGGACCAGCGGGGTGTTGCCGATCAGGTCGAGAAGCGTGTTCGCGTACTGCATGACGTCAACGTATCGGGGAGTTCGTACCCTTGCCGCATGGGGAAGAGCCGGGGCTGCACGCAAGCTTGCCGCCGCTGCCGCGTACGGCGGGGGTGGCCTGTCGGTCCTGGGCGCGTCCCTCTACGGCGTGCTGCGGGTCGAGGCCGGGGTCGCTCGCCGGCTGATCGGCCGCATCGACAGCCCGGTGCCGGACTCCACCGGTTGGTACGGCCGCGGGCTTCCCGGCCCAGCCGTCCGGGTCGCGTTGCTCGGCGACTCGACGGCGGACGGCTACGGCGTCGACCTGGTGGAGGAGACCCCCGGCGCCGTGCTCGGTTCGGGTGTCGCGCAGCAGGCCGGCCGCCGGGTCTACGTGCGCGAGTTCTGCCGGATCGGTGCCCAGTCCAGCCAGCTGCCGGACCAGGTCGAGCGGGCGCTGCCGATGCACCCGGACGTCGCGGTGGTGCTGATCGGGGCCAACGACGTCACGCACTCCCAGCTGCCGTCGCAGGCGGTGCGTCACCTGTCCGAGGCGGTGCGCACCCTGCGCGACGCCGGCGTGGAGGTGGTGGTGGGCACCTGTCCCGACCTCGGCACCGTGCGACCGATTCCGCCGCCGCTGCGTCAGGTCGCCCGCGCCTGGTCCCGGCGGTTGGCGGCCGCCCAGACGATCGCGGTGGTGGAGCAGGGCGGGCGCACCGTGTCGCTGGCCTCGATCCTGGGTCCGGAGTTCGAGGCGGCGCCGGCGCTGTTCTTCGGGCCGGACCGGTTCCACCCCTCCGCCAAGGGCTACGCCTCGCTCACCGAGGCCCTGATCCCCTCGGTGCTGGCCGCGATCGGGCTCGGGCCGGAGGACGAGACGCATCCGACCGCGCTCCGGGGCGAGGGCGTCCTGCCGGTCGCGCGGGCCGCCGTACGAGCGGCGCAGCAGCCCGGCACCGAGCTCGACGGCACCGAGGTCGCCGGCGCGGAGCTCGGCGGTGGCGGCCGCTGGGTGACCCTGATGCGCCGTCGCCGGCAGCACACCACGGTCGAGGCGCCCGGGCGCGAGCCGGCCGCCGAGTCCGACCCTCAGCCCGGCGGCAGGTAGCGGCCGCGGCGGTGCAGCAACGGGTCGGTGTCGTCGCCGACCTCGACGTGCTCGACCGCGCAGGTGAGCAGGAGCGACCAGCCGACCTCACGGGCGTCCTCGAGACGGGTGCCGACCCAGGTGGTGGCCGAGGTCGGCCGGGGTCCCCAGTCGGTGTCCTCGAACGGTTCCTGTGCGAAGGCGCCGCCCGGCGCAGGCATCGTGCCGGCGAACATGTCCGCGAGGTCTCGGTGCGGCCAGCGGAGCAGCGACACGGCCGCACGGCCGTCGTCCTGCACCACGTCGGCGAGGTCGGAGTCGGGGTCGACCAGCGCGACCAGGCGTCCCGGCTCGCCCGCGGCGACCATCACCGACGAGACGGTCAGTCCCGCGCGTCCCCGGCCGGCACCCGAGGCCCAGAGCGTGACCACTCCGCCGAGCCGACCGCGGAGCCGGCGTACCGGGTCGCGGTCACCTTCGGGATCGAGGAACGGGTGGTCGGTGTGGATGGTCACGCCGCGAGCGTACGACCGGCCGGGACAGGGGAAGGCCCCGGTCGTCGTGGGGACGCCGGGGCCTTCGTGGGTGACTGTGCTGGAGGTCAGTCACCCTTGAGGATCGCGAGGATCCTCAGGAGCTCGATGTAGATCCAGACGATGGTCACGGTCAGGCCGAACGCGGCCCGCCACGACTCGCTCTCCGGGAGGCCGGCGGCGACGCCGCGCTCCACGAAGTCGAAGTCCAGGATCAACATCAGGATGCCGAGGCCGAGGCCGACGACACTCATGATCAGGCCGAGGCCGCCGAAACCGTTGAACCCGATGTCGGCCTTGAAGAAGCTCAGCACGAAGTCGAGCATCACGATGCCGACGAAGCCGAACATCGCGGCGACGACGAACCGGCGGAACTTCGCGGTGACCCGGATGTTGAGCACCTTGTAGGCAGCCAGGGTGCCGGCGAAGGCGGCGATGGTGCCGATCACGGCACCCGTCACCACGCCGTCACCGAAGGCGAGCTGGAAGGTCTTGCTCATGGCACCGATGAACACGCCCTCGACGGCGGCGTACGCCAGCACCAGCGGCGGGCTCACCACCTTCTTGAAGGAGTTCACCATCGCCAGTGCGAAGCCACCGAGGGCGCCGACCAGGGAGAGGGTGTAGAGCGACTGCAGTGCCGTGTCGTCGGTGTTGGGGTTGCCGGTGAGCACCCAGGTCGCGGCAGCAGCGATCACCAGCACGCCGAGCGTGATGCCGGTCTTCTGCACCGTGGAGTCGATGGTCATCCGGTCGCCGGCACGCGTGTGCGTGGGCGGCGCGTCGTAGCCCTGCTGCATGCCGCCGGCGGTTGCCGTGGCCGTGCCGGTGCTCCACGACGACGGCTCTCCGTAGCCCGCGTAGCCCTGCCCGTTGCCCGGGTAGGTCGCGTTGCCCTGGGCGTTGCGGCCGCTGAAGCCCTCTGCCCGACGGAAGACGGGGTTCTTGCTTTCCATGGTCTCCTCCTTGGAGGCCTGCGACCCACCGAGATGGCGGGCCACTCGAACACCCCGAGTCTATCGGGGCATCACAGAGATGAAACGCGCGACGTGGGGTGCGTGTTCCCGGCAGCACCCCGTGGTGCCGTCGATCTGCTCACACAGGATGTCGGCGTGGCCCGCGTGCCGTGCGGTCTCGCTGGTCATGTGCGCCAGCGTCCACCCAATGCTGAGAAGCCTGTCGTCGACCGGCACCGCCACCCGCGCCTCCGGGTCACCCGCCGCCAGCACGCCGTTGGGTCTCTGCCATGTGCGCCACCGTCATCGCGGCGTCGACGTGGATCACTCGAGCCCGACGCGCTCCACCGTGCCGTCGTCTGCCACCACGTAGACGTCGACGTCCAAGAGATCACGGACTCTGCGCGGGGTGCGGAGAGCCGCGCTGCGGGCCCGTTGCCTCACCGATCAGCGTTTCCGCCCCGCGACCGGCGACGACGTCGGCGAGGTCGACCGCTGTCCGAACCTGCCACCCCTGCATCCCCCAGATGGCTGCGGAAGGTGTCAACGACCTGAAGTGCCCACGTGCCCCGGGTGGGACTCGAACCCACACTGAAAGGTTTTTAAGACCTCTTCCTCTGCCGTTGGGATACCGGGGCAGCCCTGACCGTACGACAGACGTGCCTGTGACCCCGCTCGCTTGTGGGCTAGCGGGGTGTGGGGCGGGGTCCTCAGGTGTCGGGTGGCCGGTCTTGTGTCTTGTCGTGGGAGACGTCGGTGGTGCCGCGGTGGTCGCGGAGGAACTGGTAGCCGTGCGGCGATGACCACAGGTAGTCGCCTGGCTCGAGGACGGTGTAGCTCCAGCCGGAGTGGTGGGTCTTCAGCCGGTGGTGGCGTCTGCAGAGCGGCGCGAGGTTGTCGCTGCTGGTGGTGCCGCCCTCGGAGTAGGGGATGACGTGGTCGTTGTCGCAGTCCTTGGCTGGTCTGTTGCACCAGGGGAAGGCGCAGGTGAGGTCGCGTTCGGCGGTCTGGTCGGCGAGCCTGGTGGGGACCTCGTACTGGTCGACGTGCAGGTGCTCGGCCACGTCGACCACCGGCCGGATCACCACCTCGGTCAACGGGGTGTGCAGCCAGTCGCGGACCTGCTCGACGGTCACCAGCCGACGGCCGGATGCTTCGACGCGGGCGAACGGGCCGTCCGGGGAGAGGTGGACGTGGACCACGGTCTGCCGGGCCGCGGGACGGTCGTCGCTGTCGTCGGCTGCTTGGAGGTCCAGGGACGTCTGCTGGCGGGCGATCTGACCCATGGCCTGGGAGCGGCGGACGTCGAGCGTCTCGTCGGAGCCGCAGGCGGCGAGGACGGCTGCTTCGTGGGCGATCCGGGTCTCCAGGTCCAGGGCGTCGGCGAGGTCGAGCTCGCCGTGGATCCTCGAGGTGCCGACGAAGGAGACCTGGGTGTGCTCGATCGCGAGGTACCGGCCATCCGCTGCCTGTCGGCGCTGGTTCTCGGCCTCGGCGGGCATGAACCGTCCGACCGCGTCGGCGACCAGCCGGTCGACCTCCGCGGGCCGGATCCGGTGCGCGTAGGGCGCGACCTGGGTGTCCACGAACCCCGCCGCGGTGGTTGAGAGGGCGATGGTCTCCCGGGCGATCCGCCGCGCCCGCCACGCCGGCAGGTCACCGGAGACCACCCGTGCCCAGGTCCTGGGGAGCCGGTGCCGCAGCTCGACGGCCTCACCGAGGTAGGCCTTGCCGGTCTCGGTCGGCAGCCCGACCGCGAGCGCGAACTCGGCCACGCAGAACTCCGCCACCAGCGGAGCACCCGGGCCGGCGACCGCGAACGGGTGGTCCCCGTAACGCGAGAGCAGCGCCGCGTCGTGGATCGACTCCGCCGGGTGCAGGTCCGCCCAGGTCACGGCGGCCTGGAGCAGGTCGGCCTCAGCAGCATCTGCAACGCGACGGCGGTCACGCGCGAAGTCGAGCACCCCAGCAGCAGTCACCGCTGCAGTGTCGAGGTCGGGTGCCGTCGTGCTCATGCCCCCATTCTACTCGAACAGATGTTCGATTCAAGAGCCGAATCCGTCGACATTTACCATGCGAAGCAGGGTATTCCGAAGGCTCCGTGCTGGGCTCTCCACCACTGCAGCCGGCACCCGGGAGCGAGCCGCACCCCGGCGCCGCGCCCTCCGTAGCTGCGCCTTTCCACCACCCACGACGCCGCAGCTGCGAGCGACTGACTCAGCCATTCGCAAGCCGAGAAGCCCTCTCCAGCACGGCGTCGACCATCTCCTCGGTCAGCCGCCCCGTGAACGTGTTGTGCGGGGACGGGTGGTAGCAGCCGAGCACCGTCACCCCACCGATCACGACCTCGACGCCATGACCGAAGCGCGGCCGTGGCCGCGGCACCGACAGGCCCACCTCCGACAGGGCGGACATCGTCGCGTTCCACGCCAACGCGCCCAGGCAGACGACGGCTCGGACCGACGGCAGCACGAGCTCCAGCTCGCGGTGCAACCACGGTGCGCACGTCGCGCGCTCCTCGGGCGTCGGCTTGTTCTCCGGTGGCGCACACCGGACCGAGGCGACGATCCGTGCACCGAGGAGCCGTTGCCCGTCGCCGGCGTGGGTCGAGGTGGCCTGCGCGGCGAGTCCGGTGCGGTGCAGCGCAGCGTAGATCCAGTCGCCGGAGCGGTCACCGGTGAAGTTGCGGCCGGTGCGGTTCCCGCCGTTCGCGGCCGGCGCGAGGCCGACCACCAGGATGCCCGGGGTCGGAGAGCCCCAGCCGGAGAGCGGGCGGCCCCAGTACGGCTCGCCGTCGTACGACGCGCGCTTCTGCGACGCGGACTCCTCGCGCCAGGCCACCAGCCGCGGACAGGCACGGCACACGGAGACCCGGGCCGAGAGCTCGTCCAGCGTCGGTCGGGCAGCGAGCCGGGCCACCCCGGCCGCCGAGCGCGCGACGGGAGTGTCCGGGGCGGCGGGGTCGTCCGGCCAGCCGGTGCCGGGCGGCACCGGGGACGCGAACAGCTCGCCGGTGACCGGGTGCGGCAGGTTCACCGGCTCACTGGAACGGTCGGTCGCCGACATCACCCTTGTGCGTGAACTTCTCGCGCAGCTTGCGCGCCCTGGTCACGGCCTTCGCCTGACGCTCCTCGGTCTTGACCACGCCGCGCCCGTCGCGCAGCGGCAGCTGCAGGGTCTCCTCGGCCGCCATCCCGGACTGGAGCTGGCGGCTGCGCTCGAGCTCGGAGTCGAGCTCGGCACCGAAGAGCAGCGCCAGGTTGGTCAGCCAGATCCACAGCAGCAGCACGATCGCGCCGGCCACCGTGCCGTAGGTCTTGTTGTACGACGAGAAGTAGGTCACGTAGAACGCAAACCCCACCGAGGCCAGGATCCAGATCACGATCGCGACGAACGCGCCCACCGAGATCCAGCGGAAGCTCGGCTGTTTCACGTTGGGGGTCGCGTAGTACAGCAGCGCCACGATCAGCACCACGACTACGATCACCACCGGCCACTTCGCGATGTTCCAGACCAGCAGCCCGGTCTCGCCGACGCCGAGCTTGTTGCTGATCGAGTCGGCCACCGGGCCGCTGACCACCAGCATCAGCAGGACCGCGGCGCACATCACGACGGTCACGACGGTGACCAGGAACTGCAGCGGCCGGAGCTTCCACACCGGCCGGCCCTCCTCCACCTCGTAGACCTTGTTCAGCGCGCGCCCGAACGCACCCACGTAGGCGGAGGCCGAGAACAGCGCCCCGAGCACACCGATCACCAGCGTGACCCCCGCGGCCTGGCTGTTCGCCATGTCGAGCAGGGGACCACGGATGTTCTGCAGCGTCTCGGGATCGACGAGTGGCCGGAGCACGTCGAGCACCGCCTGCGCCGAGCTCGGACCCTGCCCCACCACACCCAGCAGGGACAGCAGCGCGAGCGCAGCCGGGAAGATCGCCAGCACCGAGTAGTACGTCAGCGCCGCGGCCAGGTCGGTGCACCCGTCGTCGAGGAACTCCCGCACGCTCCGGCGCACGGCAAGCATCACCGACGGGCGCCGCAGGTCGGTCGGCTTCTCCACCTTCCCCGGGTGGTCCGGGTCCGGGCGCTCGTCGATCGCGTTGTAGTCCGCCACCGAACGGTCGGAGTCGTCCGTGGGGGCGCCCCGTCCGTCCTGGAGGTCGGCCGTGCGGACCGGACGGGTCTCGTCGTCGCCTGCTGAGTCGTGCCCGGGAACCGTCATACCGCCACGCTAACCCGCCGACGGGCTCAGACCTGTGACCACGCGATGCCGTCGAGGATGTCGCACTCGGAGACCAGCATCGACGCGACCGGCGTGCGCCGCAGGATCCGGTCGAGGATCAGGGCGCCGGCACCGATCACGTCGGCACGACCGGGGTGCATGAACGGCAGCTCGCGGCGCTCCCCCACCGACATCGACAGCAACCGGCTGGCCACGCCCTGCACGCGGTCGCAGCCGATCACCGAGTGGTGCAGGACCGAGCGGTCGTACGCCGGCAGGTCGAGCGCCATCGCCGCGGTCGTGGTCACCGTGCCGGCCACGCCGATCACCGCGGCGGCCCTGCCCGGGTCGACGTCGCACCCGTCGAGCGCGCGCTCGATGTCGGCAGTGGCGGCCTCGATCTCCTCGGCCGTGGGCGGGTCGCCGGCCAGGTGCCGCTCGGTCAGCCGCACGGACCCGATGTCGAGCGACTGCGCGGCGATCACCTCGCCGTCCTCGGTGCCGAGGATCAGCTCGGTCGAGCCGCCACCGATGTCGACCACGAGGTACGGCGCCGCCAACCCCGCCGCCAGCGACCGGGTCGCGCCGTCGTAGGAGAGCCGGGCCTCCTCGTCGCCCGCGACCACCTCGGGGGTGACGCCGAGCCGTTCCTCGACGCCAGCGGTGAACTCGTCGGCGTTGTCCGCGTCGCGGGCCGCGGACGTGGCACAGAACCGGCTCTTCTCCACGTCGTGCTCGCCGATGATCGCGGCGTACTCGTCGATCGCACCGAACACCCGTTGCAGCGCGGCGTCGGCCAGCCGACCGGTGCGGTCGACACCCTGGCCGAGCCGGACCATCCGCATCTCGCGCACGTGCTCGACCAGCTGGCCGTTCTCGGGGTCGAGGTCGGCGACGAGCAGCTTGATCGTGTTGGTGCCGCAGTCGATCGCGGCGACCCGGGTCACGAGTCCACCTGCACACAGGGACCCGACGACCACCAGTCCCCGAGCCGGTCGAGCACCTCGTCCCCGAGCGGGTTCACTCCGCGGCCCTGGGCGAGTGACTGGCCGGCCAGCACGTGCAGGCACTTCACCCGGTCGGGCATGCCTCCGGCCGAGACCCCGGCGATCTCCGGCACCTCGCCGATCTCGGCCCGGGCGGCGAGGTAGGCGCGGTGCGCCTCGGCGTACGACGCCGCGAGGTCGACGTCCGCCGCCAGCCGGTCGCTCATCTCGCGCATCAGACCGTCGGCCTCGAGCGTCCCGATCAGGGACGCGGCGCGCGGGCAGGTCAGGTAGAACGTCGTCGGGAACGGCGTGCCGTCGTCGAGACGGGGCTGGGTGGTCACCACGTCGGGGTTGCCGCACGGGCAGCGGTGCCCGACGGCGTGGATCGAGCGGGGTGCGCGCCCGAGCTGGGCCTCGACCACGGCCTCGTCGAGGGGCGCGACGCTCATTCGTCCTTCGGGGTGATCTTGGCGGCGGGCGGCGGGGGCGCCGTCGGCGGGTGGTCGGCCTGTTGCAGGGAGTCGTACTGCTTGGACCACCACGCGGTCGGCGCCACGTGCACCACCTTGTCCGGGTCGGAGAGCCGGTCGGCGCTGCCCATCGCCTTCCCGTTGCGGTCGATCACCTGGTAGGCGATCTCGCCGGGCAGCACCCAGCCGAACCGCTCCCGGGCCAGCGTGGCGACGTAGGCCTTGTCACCCCAGCGCTTCTTCTCCCGCTCCAGTGCGCGGATGTCCTTGTGGGACTGGGCGATCTGGCCGCGCAGGTGGTTGATCTGGTTCCGCTGCTCGAGGTAGGCCTTCATGCTCGACGCGTAGGAGACGACCAGCACCGCGAGGACGACCAGGATCACCGCCATCCGGCTGGTGAACCGCGGCCGCGGCCGCCCACCGACGACGGCCTGGGCGCGTGGGGACGCGCCACGCCGGGCCGGCCGGGTGTTGCCCGGCGACCTGCGAGTGCGCGTGCTCCGGGGCGACCCGGGAGGCGTACGGCGAGAGCTGGACACGTGCGGGAGCGCTCCTCAGCCCTGGTACCGGGGGAACGCGCCGGCACCGGCGTAGCGGGCGGCGTCGGCGAGCTCCTCCTCGATCCGGAGCAGCTGGTTGTACTTCGCGACCCGCTCGGACCGGGCCGGGGCACCGGTCTTGATCTGGCCGCAGTTGGTGGCGACCGCGAGGTCGGCGATGGTGACGTCCTCGGTCTCGCCCGAGCGGTGGCTCATCATGCAGCGGAAACCGGCACGGTGCGCGAGCTCGACGGAGTCGAGGGTCTCGGTGAGCGAGCCGATCTGGTTCACCTTCACCAGCAGCGCGTTGGCCTGGCCGCCGGTGATCCCGCGCTGCAGCCGCTCGACGTTGGTGACGAACAGGTCGTCGCCGACGATCTGGACCTGGTCGCCGAGCTGGTCGGTGAGGAGCTTCCAGCCCTCCCAGTCGTCCTCGTCGAGCGGGTCCTCGATGCTCACGATCGGGTACGACGAGACCAGGTCGGCGTAGTACTCCGTCATCTGCTTCGAGGTCTTCTTCTTGCCCTCGAAGGTGTACTTGCCCTTGTCGCAGAACTCGCTCGCCGCGACGTCCATCGCGAGCGCGATGTCCTTGCCCAGCTTGAAGCCGGCCGCCTTGACCGCCTCGGCGATCAGGTCGAGCGCAGCGCGGTTGCTCTTCAGGTCGGGAGCGAACCCGCCCTCGTCACCGAGACCGGTGTTGAGGCCCTTCTTCTTCAGCACCGACTTGAGGGCGTGGTAGACCTCCGCGCCCTGCTGGAGCGCCTCGCGGAACGTCGGCGCCCCGATCGGAGCGATCATGAACTCCTGGATGTCCACGTTGGAGTCGGCGTGCGAGCCACCGTTGAGGATGTTCATCATCGGCACCGGGAGCAGGTGGGCGTTGGGCCCGCCGACGTAGCGGTAGAGCGGCAGCTCCGCCGACTGGGCGGCCGCGTGCGCCACCGCGAGCGAGACACCCAGGATCGCGTTGGCGCCGAGTGTGGCCTTGTTGGGCGTGGCATCGAGGTCGAGCATGATCCGGTCGATCGCGCGCTGGTCGGTGGCGTCCTCGTCCTCGATCGCGGGCGCGATCTGGTCGAGCACCGCGGCCACGGCCTGCTGGGTGCCCTTGCCGAGGTAGCGCTTGCCGCCGTCGCGGAGCTCGACCGCCTCGAAGGCACCGGTGCTCGCGCCGCTCGGAACGGCAGCGCGGCCCTGGGCGCCGTCCTCGAGGAACACCTCGACCTCCACCGTGGGGTTGCCGCGCGAGTCGAGGATCTCGCGGGCGTGGACTTCTTCGATGAGGGCCACGGGAGTCGCTCCTGGGGAGGGTGCCGGTACGGACTCCGCCAGCCTAACGGCGTACGGCGGGGTAACCCCGCATCTCGTGCCGCAGGCGGCTCAGGCGAACCGGCGCACCGCGTCGCGGAGCGCCTGCTCGGGATCGACCCCCGCGTCGTGCGCCTCGACCACGAGGGCCAGCAGCCGGGAGCCGAGGTCACCCTCGGGCGCCTCGACCGGGGTCCCGGCTCGCGCCAGCCGGTCGACCACCTTGTCGGCGTACAGCAACGCGGGAAGCGTCGCAGGGATCCCGTCGGTGACGTGGTCGCGCTGCTTCTCGGCGGCCTTGATCCGCTGCCACTCCTCGTTGACCTCGTGCGGCTCGAGGACGCGACCGGTGGCGTCACCGAAGACGTGCGGGTTGCGCCGGTGCAGCTTGGCGACGAGGTCGGCGGCGACGTCCTCGATGTCGAACTCCCCGTGCTCCTCGGCGATCGCGGCGTGGAAGTACACCTGCAGGAGCACGTCACCGAGCTCCTCGCGGAGGTGCTGCGGGTCTCCGGAGTCGATCGCCTCGAGCGTCTCGTGGGTCTCCTCGAGCAGGTAGCGGGCCAGGCTGCGGTGCGTCTGCCCGGCCTTCCAGGGACACTCGCGGCGGAGCCGCGCCATGGTCTCGACGAGCTCGACCACCGGAAGCATCGGGTCAGCCGCAGCGCAGCTCGGCCGGCAGCGCGGAGACGAACGCCGGCTTCGCGGCTCCGGCAGACGACTTCGCGTAGGGCGACACGGGCCGCGAGATCGAGCCGTCACCGCCGCCGGCCTTGCCGGACGTGCCCGGGTTGTAGCGCGGGTCGATCTGGACGTCGAGGTGCTTCTTGGCCCAGGCGGCGGAGAGCTTGCTGCCCTCGTTGACCGCCTCGTCGCCGCCCGGCTTCGCGGTGCCCTTGTCCTTCAGCGCCCGGGCACCGACGTCGGCGAGCATCAGCTGCGAGCGCAGGTAGTCGCTGACCACCTGGACGTAGAGGTCGCGATCCTCCTCCGGGAGCTTGGTGAGCGAGTCCTTGAGCTGCTGGACCCGCGTCTGCAGCTGCGCCTTGTCGTACGACGCGCCCACCGACTCGGCGTACTGGGTGTCGACCCGGGTGGTCACCATCGCGTTGACGATGTCGCGCGAGACGGCCGAGCGGGGCTGGGCTCCCTGGCCGACTCCGAGGTCGCAGCTGATCCGGGTGACGTCGTCGACCTGGCTGCGGCGGATGGACTCCTCACCGACGGTCGCCGCCACACCCGGGTGGAGACCGGCGCAGCCGGAGAGCACGAGCAGTGCCAACCCGCCGACGAGCAGGGACGTGATGCGGTGTCTCTTCACGAAACGGTCTCCTGTTGCGCCCCGGCGTGGGCGGGGTCGATCACGGTGTCGATCACCTTCCTGGTCCACGCCAGCAGCTCCTCGTCACGCGGAGGTCCACCGTGCGACCCGGAGAGCGGGCGCGGCACCAGCATCGTACGCAGCCCGGCCTTGACCACGCTCTTCGGGTGAAGCCGGTTGAGCCGGACCACGGCGGAGTCCGGCAGGTCGACCGGCGCGAAGCGGACGTACTTGCCCTGCGCCTGCACCTCGTTGAGGCCGGCCTGGCGCGCGCGACCGCGGAAGCGGGCCACGTCGAGCAGCCTGGCCACCTCCGCGGGCGGCTCGCCGTAGCGGTCGAGCATCTCCTCCCGCAGCAGGGCCACGTCGTCGTCGGAGCGCACCTCGGAGAGCCTCTTGTACATCTCCAGCCGCAGCCGCTCCGAGCCGATGTAGTCGTGCGGCAGGTGGGCGTCGATCGGGATCTCGATCCGCATCTCCTGCAGCGCCTTGGGCTGCGAGCCGTCCTGCCGGAACTCGGTGACCGCCTCGCCGACCAGCCGCACGTAGAGGTCGAAGCCGACGTCGGCGATGTGGCCGGACTGCTCGCCGCCGAGCAGGTTGCCGGCGCCGCGGATCTCGAGGTCCTTCATCGCGATCGCCATGCCGCCGCCGAGGTCGGAGTGCTGGGCGAGCGTCGCGAGCCGCTCGTGGGCGGTCTCGGTGAGCGGCTTCTCCGGCGGGTAGAGGAAGTAGGCGTAGGCCCGCTCGCGGGACCGGCCGACCCGGCCGCGCAGCTGGTGGAGCTGGGACAGCCCGAGCGTGTCGGAGCGCTCGATGATCATGGTGTTGGCGTTGGAGACGTCGAGGCCGGACTCGACGATCGTAGTGCACACCAGCACGTCGAAGCGCTTCTCCCAGAAGTCCAGCATCACCTGCTCGAGCTGGTGCTCCCCCATCTGTCCGTGCGCCGTCGCGACCCGCGCCTCCGGCACCAGGTGCTTGATGTGAGCTGCCGCCTTCTCGATCGAGTTCACCCGGTTGTGGATGAAGAACACCTGACCGTCGCGCAGCAGCTCGCGGCGTACGGCGGCCGTCACCTGGCGGTCCTCGTAGGCACCCACGTAGGTCAGCACCGGGTGCCGCTCCTCGGGCGGCGTCGTGATCGTCGACATCTCGCGGATCCCGGTGATTGCCATCTCGAGCGTGCGCGGGATCGGGGTCGCGCTCATCGAGAGCACGTCCACGCTGGTGCGCAGCCGCTTCATCTGCTCCTTGTGCTCGACGCCGAACCGCTGCTCCTCGTCGACCACGATCAGGCCGAGGTCCTTGACCCGGATGTCGGGGTTCAGCAGCCGGTGGGTGCCGATCACGATGTCGACCGTGCCGTCGGCCAGCCCGTCGATGACCGCCTTGGCCTCCTTGTCGGTCTGGAACCGGCTCAGGGCACGCACGACGACCGGGAAGCCGCCCATCCGCTCCTCGAACGTGGCGAAGTGCTGCTGGACGAGCAGCGTGGTCGGCACCAGCACGGCGACCTGCTTGCCGTCCTGCACCGCCTTGAACACTGCGCGCACCGCGATCTCGGTCTTGCCGTAGCCGACGTCGCCGCAGACCAGCCGGTCCATCGGCACCGTGCGCTCCATGTCGCGCTTGACCTCGTCGACGGTGCTCAGCTGGTCGGGCGTCTCGTGGAACGGGAACGCGTCCTCGAGCTCACGCTGCCAGGGGCTGTCGGGCCCGAAGGCATGGCCCTGCGTGGCCTGGCGGGCGGCGTACAGCTTGATCAGCTCGGCCGCGATCTCGCGCACCGCCTTGCGGGCCCGGCCCTTGCGTCGTGCCCAGTCGCCGCCGCCGAGTCGGTCGAGCGCGGGCGACTCGCCACCGACGTAGCGGGTGACCTGGTCGAGCGTGTCGGCCGGGACGAAGAGCCGGTCGGCGGGCTTGCCGCGCTTGCTGGAGCCGTACTCGAGCACGAGGTACTCGCGCACCGCGCCCTGGAACTCGCGCTGCTTCATCTCCACGAACCGGCCCACGCCGTGCTGCTCGTGGACCACGTAGTCGCCGGCCTTGAGCTCCAGCGGGTCGATCTGCTTCTTGCGCCGGGTCGGCATCGTGCGCATGTCACGGGTGGACGCGCGCTGGCCGAGCAGGTCCTCGCGGGTCAGCAGCGCCAGCCGGACGTGCGGGTCGAGCAGCCCGTGGTCGAGCGAGGCACAGGTGACCGTGACGACATCGGGGTCCGGGCCGCCGGTCCCGGTCTCGGTCGCGCCCGTGGAGACCAGATCGTCGACCAGCCTGGCGGGGACGTCGTGCTCGGCGAGCACCTCGACCATCCGCTGGGCGGGCCCGTGGCCCTCGCTGAGCAGCACCACCCGGGTGCCGCCGGCGAGCCAGCCCCGGATGTCGGCGATCGCGCGCTCGACGTCTCCGCGGTACTCCTCGGCCGGCCGGGCGTCGACCACCCGGCTCGCCTCGTCGGTGTCGTCGTCGAGGCCGAACGGGCTGACGCTCCACCAGGACTTGCCCTGCGCGAGCACGTCCTGGCGGACGTCGGCGATCTCGCGCAGCGAGGCCGCACCGAGGTCGATCGGCGCCTGTCCACCGCCCGCAGCGGCCGCCCAGCTCGCTCCCAGGAACTCCTCGGAGGTCGCGACCAGGTCGTGCGCGCGGGCACGCACCCGCTCGGGGTCGAGCAGCAGCACGTGCGTCTCGGCCGGCAGCAGGTCGACCAGCAGCTCCATGTCGTCGACGAGCACTGGCGCCAGCGCCTCCATGCCCTCGACCGCCACGCCCTCGGCCATCCGGTCGGTGAGCTCGGCCAGCTCGGGGTGCTCGGCACCCAGCGCCTTGGCCCGCCGGCGGACCTCGTCGTTGAGCAGCAGCTCGCGGCACGGCGGTGCCCACAGCCGCGGCACCGCCTCGAGGGTGCGCTGGTCGGCGACCGCGAACGAGCGGATCTCGTCGATGTCGTCGCCGAAGAACTCGACCCGCAGCGGGTGCTCCTCGGTCGGCGGGAACACGTCGACGATGCCACCGCGCACCGCGAACTCGCCGCGCTTCTCGACCAGGTCGACGCGGGAGTACGCCGCCTCGGCCAGCCGGCGGACCACGTCGTCGAGGTCGGCCGAGTCACCGGCCGAGAGCTCGACCGGCGCCAGGTCGGCGAGTCCGGGCACCTGGGGCTGGAGCACGGAACGGATCGGGGCCACGACCACGTCGAGCGGCCCGTTGGCCTCGTCGGTGCCGGGGTGCCGGAGCCGTCGCAGCACCGCCAGCCGGCGCCCGACGGTGTCGCTGCGCGGGCTGAGCCGCTCGTGGGGCAGCGTCTCCCAGGCCGGGTAGTAGCCGACGCGTGCCGGGTCGAGCACGTCGCCGAGCACGTCGACCAGGTCCTCGGCCTCACGCGCGGTGGCGGCCACGACCAGGACCGTGCGTCCGGCGTCGACCAGGCCCTTGACCACGAACGGGCGGAGCGCCGCCGGACCGGTCAGGTCGAGGGTGGACAGCCGCCCGGTGTCGGCCATCGCCTCGGCGAGGACGGGGTTGCGCAGGACCAGATCGGCCAGGCCGGCGATGCTCAACGGTGCTCCTTGGAACGAGGTCGGCGCACACCACGAACGCCCCCGGTCGGGACGACAGGGGGTGTGGTGGAACCGAGGTCCAGTCTACGAGGCGGCCCCGGCACGTCGACGGAGAGGCCGACGTGGAGGATGCTTGGCTCGTGGCCGGGTTGATCCGTGCGCTCGTCTCCGGGGCGCTTGCGGGTGTCCTGGTCGGCACCGTCGCACGGATCCTGATGCGGCTCGTCGCGCTCGACATCGAGGCGGAGCCGGCGTTCACCTGGGGCGCCTCGCTCGGGATCGTGCTGCTGTTCACCGTGTCGGCCGCGGGCGCGGGGGCGGCGGCGCGGTTCGCGCACCGGCCCCGGCTCGCGCTGCCGGCCGTGGTGGTCACCTCGCTGCCGGTCCTGCTGCTCGGCAGCGCGATCGGCATCGGCGAGGTGATGACGGCGCTCGATGACGGCGTCACCGGCGCCCGACGGGTGACGCTGCTGGTGCTGGCCGCTGCGGTCCTCGGCCTGGCCTGCGCGACGCCGTACCTCGGCTGGCGACTGGGCCGGCGCCAGCAGGTCGCCGCTCAGCCTTCGGTGGCCTGAGCCTCGGCCTCGCTGCGCAGGATGCAGAACTCGTTGCCCTCGGGGTCGGCGAGCAGCACCCAGCCGGTGCCGGGACCGTGGATGTCGCGGTGGTCGGCGACCTGCGTGGCGCCGATGGCGAGCACGCGCTCGACCTCCGCGTCACGGGTGCCCGCCGTGGGCCGCAGGTCGAAGTGGACCCGGTTCTTCACGGTCTTGCCCTCGGGCACCTCGATGAACAGCACCGGGTGGCCGCCGTCGGGTCGCTGGATCCAGCACTCCTGGTGCCCCGGCTCGTTCGGGTCGTCGGGCTTGTCCACGTACTCGAGCACCTGCTTCCACCAGGCGGCGAGCTCGTAGGCGTTGCGGCAGTCGACGGAGGTGTGCGCGATGAAGGAGGTCATGACCACAGCCTGCCGCCGTCCGGCGTGGACGGCGACCCGCCCCCGGTGGCGCCGGACCCGACGTACTTCCCCAGCCGTTCTGCCTCTTCCCTCGCGGTGTATCGCGAGGGAAGATGCCGATGACCACGGGACCGTGGTAACTGGGGCCTCCTGCGTCCTCGATCAGCCGCACCTGACCGGCACCGGGCTACACCGCCCAGGGACCCTCCGGCGCCCGCACCCGCGCCTCGTCGGCCTCCTGGTCGGTGAGCTTGCGCTGGCTCTGGCGCTCGGCCTCGACCCTTCGCAGGTAGTGGTCGACCTCCTCGTCGACGCGGGCGTCGTCCCAGCCGAGCACGCCGGCCATCAGGGTGGCGGCCGGCCGGGCCGAGGAGGTGCCGCGGTCGAAGGTCTCGATCGAGATCCGGGTACGTCGGGTGAGCACGTCGTCGAGGTGACGCGCGCCCTCGTGGGTGGCCGCGTAGACCACCTCGGCGGCCAGGTAGTCCTCGGCGCCCGGCAACGGCTCCGCCAGGGCCGGGTCGCCGGCCACGAGGCCCAGCACCTCGTCGACCAGCCCGCCGTACCTCCCGAGCAGGTGGTCGATCCGGGCGACCGGCAGCCCGGACGACCGCGCGATGGCGACGCGCTGGTTGGTCCGCGCCTCGAAGCCGGCGGCGCCCAGCAGCGGCACCCGGTCGGTGATGCTCTGGCCGACGTGCTGCCCGCCGCGGACCAGCGACTCGGCCGCGACGTCGACGGCGTCCTGCGCCATCACCCGGTAGGTGGTGAGCTTGCCTCCGGCGACCAGCACCAGGCCGGGCACCGGCGCGACCACGGTGTGCTCGCGCGAGATCCGCGACGTCGGCTCGTCCTTGCCGCGCGCCAGTGGTCGCAGCCCGGCGTAGACGCCCTCGACGTCCTCGTGGTCCAGCGGGGTCCGCAGCAGCTTGTTGACGTGGCCGAGCACGTAGTCGATGTCGGCGCGGGAGGCAGCCGGGTGGGCGAGGTCGAGGTTCCACGGGGTGTCGGTGGTGCCGATGATCCAGTGCCGGCCCCACGGGATCACGAAGAGCACCGACTTCTCGGTCTTGGTGATGAACCCGGTCTCGGAGCGGATCCGGTCGCGGGGTACGACGAGGTGCACGCCCTTGCTGGCCGCGACGCGCAGGGCGCCCTTGCCGCCGACCATCTCCTGGATCTCGTCGGTCCAGACGCCGGCCGCGTTGATCACGACGCGAGCCCGCACCTCCAGGTCGACGTCGTTCTCGAGGTCGCGGGCCCGCACCCCGACCACCCGGTCACCCTCGCGGAGGAAGCCGGTGACCCTGGTGCGCGAGGCCACGTGGGCGCCGTACGCCGCCGCCGTCCGGGCCACCGTCATCACCAGCCGGGCGTCGTCGACCTGGCAGTCGTAGTAGCGGATCGCACCCGTCAGCTCGTCGGTGCGGAGGTCGGGCGCCATCCGGGCGACCTGGCGCCGGAACAGGTGCCGGTGCCTCGGCACCCCCATGTCGTGCTTGCCGGTCACGCTGCCGGCCATGGCCATGGCGTCGTAGAGCAGCAGGCCGGCGCCCACGTAGGGCCGTTCCCAGTGGTGGTGCAACGGGTAGAGGAAGGGCACCGGCCGCACCAGGTGCGGCGCCAGCCGGGTCAGCAGCAGACCGCGCTCCTCGAGCGCCTCGTGCACCAGCCCGAAGTCGAACATCTCCAGGTAGCGCAGGCCGCCGTGCACGAGCTTGGAGGACCGCGACGAGGTGCCGCTGGCGTAGTCGCGCTGCTCGAGCAGCGCGGTCGAGAGCCCGCGCGAGACGGCGTCCAGTGCGGCACCGGCACCGGTGACGCCGCCACCGACCACGAGCACGTCGAGCCGGCCCGCCCGCATCGCGTCGAGCGCGGTGGCCCGTGAGCCCGGTCCGAGATCCGCCGCGATGCTCATGCCCCGAGTCTCTCAGGGCGTGGTGGCCCCGTCGGCGCCGGTCGCGTCGCCGGGCTTGCCGGTCACCTCCACCCGGGTGACCACGATCGGGTGGTCGGAGGTGGCCCGCACGAATCCGCTGCGGTCGCGCAGGTAGCCGGAGAACGCGACGTCCTTGCTGCCGAGGATCCAGTCGATCCAGGCGTGGCCCGCCATCCGGCAGCCACCGTCGTACGTGCTGCCGTCGGCGGAGTGCATCGGCGACCGGCTGGCCATGCCGCAGAAGTACGTCGACCGGTCGTTCATGTCGCCGGCCACGATCAGCGGGGTCTTCGTCAGCGCGACCAGGGTGGTCGCGTCCCGCGCCTGCTCGCTCACCGCCCGGGCACGGTGACCGGCGGCATTGCCGTAGCCACAGCAGGTGGCCGGGTTGTGGTAGCTGGTGAACCAGAACTCGACGCCGGTCGCCTTGTGCCGCAGCAGCACCCGCGGCATGTGGCGGATCGCACCCTTGAAGTACGGGTAGCCGCGGGTCTCGCCCCTGACCAGGTCGAAGGTGTCGGTGCGCCACACCACCGAGTTCTCGGCGTCCAGCGAACGCCCGAGCGTGCCGGGGTAGGCCGCATAGGTGCCACCGGCCAGCCGGTCGAAGGCCACCCGCTGGGACCGCGCGAACTCCTGGAACGCGGCCACCCCCACGTCGTGGCGGATCAGCAGGTCGCGCGCGTTGCGGGTGCGGCGCTCGACGTTGCCGCGGTGCGAGGCGCCCTGCACGTTGAAGTTGGCGACCGTGAACGTGGCGACCGGACGCTTGGTCCTCAGGTCGGTGAAGGCCCGCGCCTTCTTCGCCAGCCGCTCGAGCTCTGCCTGCCGGTCGCCGACGAGGGTCACCAGGTCCGGGGTCCCGGTCGCGGAGGGCGTGACGGACGGCGTGCCGGACGGCGTGCCGGAGGGAGTGACAGCGGACGTGTCCGACGGGGTGGGGCTGCTGCTGCCGGCAACGGCGGTCCCGGAGGGCACGGCCGCGGCCCGGGCGGTGGGCGACGGGTCGCCGGCGGCCAGGGCGTCCAGCGGCGCCATCAGCGAGGGCTGCGCCAGGAACGCGGCGCCGACCAGGAGCAGGCTGACGCCGAGCGCCGGGAGCAGCGCCCGCACGGACCGCCTACTCCGGGACACGGGCTCAGATTAGTGCCGCGCACCTGAACCTCGCACGGCTACTGGACGACGACCTCGACCCGCTGGAACTCCTTGAGCTCCGTGTAGCCGGTGGTCGCCATCGAGCGGCGCAGCGCACCGACGAAGTTCATGGTGCCGTCGGCGACCCGCGAAGGGCCGAACAGGATCTCCTGCAGGCTGCCGACGCGCTCCATCTCGACCCGCTCCCCGCGGGGTAGCTCGGCGTGCACGGCCTCGCCGCCCCAGTGGAAGCCCTGCCCGGGCGCGTCGATCGCGCGGGCCAGCGGCGAGCCGATCATCACCGCGTCGGCGCCGCAGGCCACGGCCTTGGCGACGTCGCCGCTGCGGCCGATCGAGCCGTCCGCGATCACGTGGACGTAGCGGCCGCCGGACTCGTCGAGGTAGTCGCGTCGGGCTGCGGCCACGTCGGCGACGGCACTGGCCATCGGCACGGAGATGCCGAGGACGGTGCGGGTGGTGTGCGCGGCGCCGCCTCCGAAGCCGACGAGGACACCGGCCGCACCGGTGCGCATCAGGTGCAGCGCGGCCTGGTGGGTGGCGCAGCCACCGACGATGACCGGGACGTCGAGCTCGTAGATGAACTCCTTGAGGTTCAGCGGCTCGGACTGCGACGAGACGTGCTCGGCGCTGACCGTGGTGCCCCGGATCACGAACATGTCGACGCCGGCGTCGACCACGGTCTTCGCGAACTCCTTGGTGCGCTGCGGCGACAGCGAGCCGGCGACGGTCACGCCGGACTCCCGGACCTGCTTGACCCGCTCGGTGATCAGCTCGGCCTTGACCGGCTCGGCGTAGATCTCCTGCATCCGCTGGACAGCGGCGTCCCCGTTGAGCGAGGCGACCTCCGCGAGCAGGTCGCTGGGGTCGTCGTACCGGGTCCAGAGGCCTTCGAGGTTGAGCACGCCGAGCCCACCGAACCGGCCGAACGCGATCGCGGTCTCGGGCGACATCACCGAGTCCATCGGCGCGGCCAGGATCGGCAGCTCGAACCGGTAGGCGTCGATCTGCCACGCGATGGAGACCTCCTCCGGGTCGCGCGTGCGCCGGCTCGGGACGATCGCGATGTCGTCGAAGGAGTAGGCACGCCTGCCCCGCTTGGCGGCACCGATCTCGAAGTCGTTCACGCGCAGAGTCTCCCAGAACTTTCTGCGGCGACCGATGTCGGGACCGGGGTCGGCCTGCGTCATGGGTGCATCAGGATGGGAGCAACCCGTCCGGGAACCGAGGAGAGACGTCATGGAGTACCTGTTCCTGATCACCGTCGACGAGTCGCAGATGCCCGCGCGGGACACCGCGACCCCGGACTCCGGGTCGGACGGGATGGCCGCCTGGCTGGCCTACAACCAGCGCCTGATCGACGGCGGGCACTGGGTCACGGGTGCCAGCCTGCAGCCGTCGGAGAGCACCACCACCCTGCGGCTCGCGGACGGTGGGGTCTCGGCCACGACGGACGGGCCCTACACCGAGACCAAGGAGCAGGTCGGCGGCTTCTACCTGGTGAAGGCGGCCGACCTCGACGAGGCGCTGTCGCTGGCGGGCGCGATCCCCGCGCCGTACGGCGTGGTCGAGGTGCGGCCGGTCTTGTTCCGCGCCGACGCGTGAACCAACCGGACGCCGCGGACGCGGTCACCAGGCTCGCCCGCGAGGAGGGCGGCCGGGTGACCGCGATCCTGGCCGCGCGGTTCGGCGACCTCGACCTGGCCGACGAGTCGGTGCAGGAGGCGCTGGTCGAGGCGGTCGCGACCTGGCCGGACCGCGGGGTGCCGGACAACCCGCCCGCGTGGCTGCTCGCGGTCGCGCGCAACAAGGCGCGCGACCGGCTGCGTCGGGCGACGAGCGCCGCGCGCCGGAGCCGGGCCCTCGCCGCCGATCTGCTCGAGCGTCACCACCCCGCAGACGAGAAGGGACTGCTGATGGCAGACGACACCGTCGCCGACGAGCACCTCCGGCTGGTGCTGCTGTGCTGCCACCCCGCCCTGAGCCGGGACGCCCAGGTCGCGCTCACCCTGCGCCTGGTCGGCGGCCTGACCACGGCCGAGATCGCGGCCGGCTACCTGGTGCCGGAGCCCACGATCACCCAGCGGATCGTCCGGGCGAAGCGGAAGATCCGCACGGCCGGGATCCCGCTCGCGGTGCCGGCCGCCCTCGAGGAACGGGTCGACGCGCTGCTGCAGGTGCTCTACCTGGTGTTCAACGAGGGCTACCTGTCCCGCGGCACCGACGCGGTCACGCGGGTCGACCTCGCGGACGAGGCGATCCGGCTGACCAGGGTGGCGCGGTCGCTGCTGCCGGACTCGGCCGAGGTGGCCGGATTGCTGGCGCTGGAGCTGTTCCAGCGCTCGCGCTTCGCGACCCGGGTCGACGAGCGAGGCGCCCTGGTCCGGCTGGAGCAGCAGGACCGCCGGCTCTGGGACACCGACCTCCTCGCCGAGGGCAACCAGGTGCTGGCGGAGGCGATGGCGCTGCTCAGGCCCGGTCCCTACCAGCTCCAGGCGGTGGTGGCGGCGGAGCACGCCAACGCCCGCACCGCGGCCGACACCGACTGGTCGACGATCGCCACGGCCTACGCCCAGCTCGCGACGATCACCGGCTCCCCCGTCGTACGCCTCAACCAGGCGGTGGCGGTGGGGATGGCGGACGGGCCGCTGGCCGGGCTGGCCCTGCTGGACCTGGTCGAGGGTCTGGACGACTACCACCTGCTGCACGCGGCGTACGGCGACCTGCACGCTCGCGCCGGACGGGACGACCGGGCACGGGCGGCCTTCGAGCGGGCGCTCCGGCTCACCGACAACCCTGCCGAGCAGGCGTTGCTGCGGAGCCGGATCGCCGACCGCTAGCTGTGATGCCCAGTCACGTTGGTCGAGATCGTGCGACGAGACGATCTGATGTCGTAGACGGGTGAAGACCTCCCGATGTGGAGTGGAGCTACTTAGGAACCGCTCCACGACCAGGAGGTCTTCATGTCTCACGCTACCCACGCCAACGCGGCCCTGACTCCTCGATCACGACTGAGGTTGGCGCGTTTGATCGTCGACCATGGGTGGTCCCCGGCCCGCGCTGCCGAGCGTTACGACGTGTCCTGGCGGACCGCGGCGAAGTGGGCCGCGCGCTACGAAGCCGAAGGACCCGCCGGGATGCTCGACCGGTCATCGGCACCACACCACCAGCCGGACCGCACGCCGGCGCCGGTGGTCTGCAAGATCGTGCACCTGCGCTGGAAGCAGCGGCTGGGGCCAGTCGAGATCGGCGACCGGCTCGCGATGCCGTCCTCGACGGTCCACGCGGTCTTGGTCCGGTGCCGGCTCAACCGGCTGACCCACGTCGACCGCGCCACCGGGGAGCCGATCCGGCGCTATGAGCACGAGAAGCCTGGCGATCTGCTGCACATGGACGTCAAGAAGCTGGGCAAGGTCCCGGACGGAGGTGGCTGGCGCTACGTCGGGCGCGAACAGGGCGAGCGGAACCGCTCCGCTACCGCGGCCCGAACTGGCGCTGCCAAGAGCAAGTACCGACAGCCGTTGATCGGGACCTGCTTCCTGCACACCGTGATCGACGACCACTCCCGGGTCGCTGACATCGAGGCCCGAGACGATGAGACAAAGGAGACCGCCAGCGAGGTGCTCCGCAATGCGATCGCCTGGTTCGCCGAACGCGGCGTGAGCGTGCAGCGTGTGCTGACCGACAACGGCGGCTGCTAACGCTCGTTCCTCTGGCGCGACACCTGTGCCGAACTCGGCATCGCTCACAAGCGGACCCGGCCCTACCGACCTCAGACCAACGGCAAGATTGAGCGGTTCCACCGAACCCTGGTCGAAGGCTGGGCATTCAAGAAGTTTTACAACTCCGAGTCAGCACGGCTCGCAGCACTGCCAGCATGGATCCACGAGTACAACCACCACCGGCCCCACTCGGCCATCGGGAAGCACTCACCCATCACCAGGTTGGACAACCTGGCTGGGCATCACAGCTAGAGGCGCAGGTGCATCACGTGCAGGCCGACGTACTCCCCCGACGGGAGCCGGAACGCCTCGGGGACGGTGCCGACGACCTCGAAGCCGAGCGCCTGCCACAGGCGCACGGCGCCGGTGTTGGTCTCGACCACGGCGTTGAACTGGATGGAGCGGAATCCCTCCCGCCGGTGCCAGTCCACGACGTACTCCCCCAGCGCCCGGCCGACGCCACGACCGCGCGCCTCCGACCCGACCATGAACGACGCGGTGCCGACGTGTGCGCCCTGGGCGGGCCGGTTGGGACCCATCTTCGCGCTGCCCAGGAGCGTGCCACCCTCCCGCGCGGTGACCACGTGCTGCCCCGACCAGTACCGCCGGGCTTCCGCCTCGTCGATGTCCCGCGGCATCGCGTAGGTCTGCCCCTCGCGCGCCACCTCCTGCAGGACCGGCAGGAACTCCGTCCAGTCGTCGTCCTCGAAGGGCCGGATCCCGACGGGCTCGGTCATCGGCTGCTCAGTGACCGGTGTAGTTCGGCGCCTCGACCGTCATCTGCACGTCGTGAGGGTGCGACTCCTTGAGGCTGGCCGAGGTGATCCGGATGAACTGGCCCTTGTCCTGGAGCTCCGGGACCGTCCGGGCACCGACGTAGAACATCGACTGGTGCAGCCCGCCGACGAGCTGGTGGGCGACCGCGGCCAGCGGGCCGCGGTAGGCGACCTGCCCCTCGATGCCCTCCGGCACCAGCTTGTCGTCGCTGGCGACCTCGGCCTGGAAGTAGCGGTCCCGGGAGTAGGACTTCTTGCCGCGGCTGGACATCGCGGCCAGTGATCCCATGCCGCGGTAGGACTTGAACTGCTTGCCGTTGACGAAGACCAGCTCGCCCGGGCTCTCCTCGCAGCCTGCGAGCAGAGACCCGACCATCACCGAGCTGGCGCCCGCCACCAGCGCCTTGGCGATGTCACCGGAGTGCTGGAGTCCGCCGTCGGCGATCACGGGTACGCCGGCCGGGGTGGCTGCCGCGGCCGCCTCGTAGACCGCGGTCACCTGCGGGGCGCCCACGCCGGTGACGATGCGCGTGGTGCAGATCGAGCCGGGTCCGACGCCGACCTTGACCGCGTCGGAGCCGGCGTCGACGAACGCCTGGGCGCCGGCGCGGGTGGCGACGTTGCCGCCGATCACCTGGACGTGACGGGTGGCCGGGTCGGTCTTGAGCCGGCGGACCATGTCGAGCAGCATCCGGACGTGCCCGTGGGCGGTGTCGGCGACGAGCACGTCGACGCCGGCGTCGATCAGGGTGGTGGCGCGCTCCCAGGCGTCGCCGAAGTAGCCGATCGCGGCGCCCACCATCAGCCGTCCGTCGCCGTCCTTGGACGCCTTGGGGAACTGCTCGGACTTCACGAAGTCCTTGACCGTGATCAGCCCCGCGAGCCGGCCGTCGGAGTCCACGATCGGGAGCCGCTCGCGCTTGTGCTTGCGGAGCAGTGTCGTCGCGTCGTCGCGGGAGATGCCGACCGGCGCCGTGATCAACGGCATCGGGGTCATCACCTCGTCGACCTTCGTGGTCGCCCACTCGGCGACCGGTGTGAACCGGAGGTCGCGGTTGGTGATGATGCCGAGCAGCCGGTCGTCGAGGTCGACGACGGGCAGGCCGGAGACGCGGTACTCGCCGCACTTGGTGTCGAGGTCCTCGAGCGTCGCGTCGGGGCCGATCGTCACCGGGTTGGAGATCATGCCGGTCTGGGTGCGCTTGACCAGGTCGACCTGGTAGGCCTGGTCGGCCGTCGACAGGTTGCGGTGGAGCACGCCGAGGCCGCCCTGCCGGGCCATCGCGATCGCCATCCGGGACTCGGTCACGGTGTCCATCGCCGCGCTCACCAGGGGCACCTTGAGCGAGATCTCGCGAGTCAGCCGCGTGGTGGTGTCGATCTCGTCCGGGGCCAGGTCGGACTCACCCGGCAGCAGCAGGACGTCGTCGTAGGTCAGGCCGAGGGGGAGGAACTTGGCGGGGACTTCGTCGTTCATGGCGCCTTCCGATGGAGCGGAGGCCCATTCTATTCGGTGGCGACGGGGCTTTCGTGCCGCGGTGCCGTGTCCGGCGACAGTCGCTGGCTCGGCGCCACCGGACGGATGGTGCGCAGGCCGATCCGCAGCTGCACCAGGCCGTCACGCAGCTTGATCATCGGGTGCAGCCCGATGGAGGCCACCATCGGCAGGGTGCCCTCGTCGTCGCCGGGTGCCAGCAGCAGGATCTCCTCGCGTCCGGCGTGCCGGGCGACCCCGGCCACCATCACCAGGAGCGCCCGCCCGATGCCCTTGCGCCGCCAGCCGGGGCTGACCACGACGGTCGCGTCGCCGTTCGGCGCCAGGCTGGCGGTGGCGACGACGACGGCGCCGGTGCGGGCGACCACGGCGTCGCTGTAGACGTCGTAGACGACCACGTCCGGGCGGACCGGCTCGGTCTCCAGCCTGTCGGCTCCGCGGACCACGTCGAGGAGCGCCGCGACCCGGGCGTTCTCCGCGAACGACCAGTCGTCACCGTCCTCGCCGACCAGCCCGGCGAGCACCCGGGCGGCCTGGCTACGGTCGGCGATCATCTGCTCGGCGGCACGCAGCCAGCGCACCGGCTCGTCGACCAGGTGCCGCGGTCCGCACGGCGTCACACCGACCGCGTCGCCCCCCGCGGCCGCCACGATCGCTGCGATCTCCGGTCCCGTCCAGGCGTCCGCCGCCTCGAGCACGAGCTCGTCGACGACCGAGCCGACCTCGGGGAAGATCTGCAGCGCCAGGATGTTCAGACCGTTCTCCCCGCAGGTGCTCGTGATCCGGGCCAGCGACCCCGGCCGGTCCGCGAGGGACGTGCGCACTCTCCACAACATGTCCCGAGGATGACCTCCCCGTGTTGCGGGACGTCGCCGGTTGTGTTGCGAGTGTGAAAACACCCGGGGAGAGTGGCTGCATGGACGCGGTGGCGGAGGCGTTCCTGGCGGTGCCCCGGCGCGGTTTCCTGCCGCAGGGTGAGCGAGACCGCGCCTCGTACGACGGGCCGATCGCGATCGGCGCCGGCCAGACGAACTCGCAGCCGCGCACGGTCGAGGCGATGCTCCGGCTGCTGGAGGTCGAGCCCGGGATGCGGGTGCTCGACGTCGGGTCCGGCTCGGGCTGGACCACCGCCCTGCTCGCGGAGCTGGTCGGACCGGCCGGCTCCGTGGTCGGCGTCGAGCTCGAGCCCCGGCTGGTCGCCTGGGGATCATCGAACCTGGACGCGGCCGGTCTGCCCTGGGCGACGATCCTCGAGGCGGCCCCGGGCGTCCTCGGAGTGCCCGAGCGCGCGCCGTACGACCGGATCCTGGTGTCGGCCAACGCCCGCGCCATGCCCACACCGCTGCTCGAGCAGCTCGCCGACCCGGGCCGGCTGGTGGCGCCCGTGCGCTCGCTGATGACCCTGGTCCTCCAGCGCGACGGCACGGGACGGGTCAGCGAGCACGGGTCCTACCGGTTCGTCCCCCTGCTGTGACCTCGGGGTCCTACGGTCGTGCCATGGCCGAGTGGATCTACTTCGTACGCCCGCCGCGGGAGAACTTCGTGGAGACGATGTCCGAGGAGGAGGCGGCGATCATGCGCGACCAGCACTTCCCGTACCTCGCCCGGCTCGATGCGCAGGGCACGATGATCCTGGCCGGCCCCACGTTCGGCCCGGGGATGAACGACGGCGTCACGGTGATCGAGGCCGACACCGAGGACGACGCGCGCGCGATCATGGAGTCCGACCCGGCGATTACGTCCGGCCTGATGACCGGTGAGCTCCGGCCGATGCGCGTGTCGTTCCTGCGCGGTCGCTGACCCCGGGTCTGTCGCGGCCAGGGTTCTCGGCACGGTCGAGCCAGGGCCGGAGTCAGGTCACCGGACAGATGCCGACCTGGTCGCGCGTCCCGAAGACGCTCGTCCACTCGCTCGCGGTGAGGTCACGCCCAGCCAGCCGGCAGCCGAACGCGATCCACTGCTCCGGGCGGACGTCCCACGAGAAGACGGTGCCCTGACTGTCGGCGATCAGCACCTTGCGCCCGTCCGCCAGCGGCTGCGCCGCCACAGCGACGGAGGTCGGGGAGACGGTTCCCAGCAGCTCACCGGACCGGCCGTCCCACTGGCTGACGCTGCCGTCGGAGCCTGCGGTGACGACGTGCCGCCCCGAGGGATCGAACTTGACCGAGGTCACGAGCGCGTCGTGACCCGCGGCCGGGGGTGCGACCAGCGCACCGGTGTCGGCGTCCATCAGGAGCACACGACCATCAGTGCCGCCCACGGCGATCCTGGTGCCGTCGGGCGAGAACCCGGCCGATGTCGCGTCGCCCACCGCGAAGCGGCCGTGGCGCACATCCCCCGTCTTCGCATCGGCGAGTGCCCAGCGGTCCGCGGGGGCGTAGGTCTCGTTCGGTTCCGGACCCGAGGTCACGTACTGCACGGCGAGGACCCTGCGGCCGTTGCCGGTGGCGGCGATGTAGAGCACCAGCTCGCCCACGTCCGCCGTGCGTGTCTCGTTCAGCGTGGCCGCATCGAGCCAGCGAAGTGTGCCCTTCCGCTCGGACACCACGATCGTTCGGCCGCCGTCGACGTACTGGAGGCCTGAGAGGTGGCCAGGCGCCACCTTGCGGTGGCGGACCTCCCGGCCCTCGGGGGTCCAGACCCGGACCACCCCGTCGCCTCCCGTGGTGGCGAAGAGCCGACCGTCAGGCGACCAGTCGAAGGCCCCGTAGGTGGCGTGTCGAGTGTCCACGAGCCGCGAGGCCCTGCGAGTACGCAGGTCCGTGAACCGCAGTCGGGCGATCCCGCCGTCCCCCTGCCAGGCGTAGGCGACGTGGTCGCCCGAGGGCGACGGGAGGATCCAGCCGCCGAGCTCCACCGGGGCGAGCAGGGTGCGCTTCGGGATGAACCGGGAGCCGCCCTGCACGTCCCAGGCCTGGACCTGCCGGTCGACCCCTACGGTGTAGAGAACAGAGCCGTCGGGACTCAACCGGACGCCGTACGTCGAAGGTGAGGGTGTCTCGAAGCGCTCCAGCATCCTGCCGGTGCGGGTGTCCCACACGATCGCGCTGCCGTCGTCGGCCCCGGTGGCCAGCAACCGCCCGTCGCTGGAGTACGCCAGGTCGTCGATCTGCGTCGAGTGCCCCGTGAGTCGGGTCACCCTACCGCTGCGTGCGTCCATCAGGAGCCCCACCTTGCCCTCGGCCATCGCGAGCTGTCTCTGGTCGCTGCGCACCGCGGACACGGACCATGCCTCGATGGGCAGGGACACGTCGGTCGGGGTCTCGCGGTCACCGTCGTGCAACCCGTAGCGGGTCAGTCGGGAGACGCCGCCACGGTCGCGCATGACCCACAACATGTCCGCGTCGGCCCCGAACGCGACACTGAGCAGCCCGGCGGCACCGTCGAGCCGGATCCGGTTGACCGGACGGCTCAGGTCGGCCGTGTCCCACACCAGCACGGAGGACTCCTTCCAGTCGGGGTGGTCCGATCCGCGCTCGAAGTGGATGAAGGCGGCGGCCAGCCGGGTGCCGTCGGCGCTGAACCTGACGTCGTTGACCAGGGACGGCCAGCTCGGCAGACCGCCCACCCGGTCGGTGCCTGGCTCGTAGTCCTCCGTGTCCAGAAGCACGAGCGACTCGCGGTCGAGGTTGACCTTCCCGACAGCGAGCGTCCGGCCGTCCGGGCTGAAGGCGAGAGGCGACATGCCGGGCCAGTTGGCGATCTGTGGTCGGCCACCGTCGGCGTCGAACGAGTCCTCGACCTGTCGCGTCGCCGCGTCGAGGAGCCACACCTCGTTGTGGTCGTCGTACGTCGCCAGGGTCCGGCCGTCGGGGCTGACCTCAAGGCCCCACAAGGGACCACCCGGCACCCGCGCGGCGCCGATCAGCTGTGGCCAGGTGCTCAGGACGGCGAGCAGGTTCGCGCGGGAAGCGGCGGAGTCGTCGAGCCGCACACCGGCCAGGGCGAGCAGGACCCCGCGGTCGGGCTGCTCGGTGAGGAGTCCACGCGCTCCGGCGAGCCGGGACACGGACTCCGTCGTGGCGGCGGCGGCGCGGCGCGCCTGGCGCTGCGCACCCCAGCCGGCCAGGAGCGCGACCAGCAACAACCCCAGGACCCCCGCTAGCAGCACCCGGAGCCGCCGGTTGACCAGGCGTTCATGGCGCACACGCTCCTCGGCAGACCGGCTCTCCCACGCCTCGAGCGCTTCGGAGGATTCAAGAAACTCCTGCTCGTTCTCGGTGAGGTCGGGCTGAGCGCGTACGCGCCACTCGCGGGCCGCGGCGAGCCGGACACCGCGGTAGAGCTCGCTCTCGGGCTTGCCCAGCGCCAGCCAGGCGTCCGCGGCCCCCGCGAGGTGGCGCAGGATCCGGTGGCCCTCCACGTCGTCGTCGAGCCACCGCCGGAGCCGCGGCCAGGCTCGGGCCAGTGCCTCGTGCGCCAGCTCGAGTGAGTCGTCGCCACTGGTGACCAGGCGCGCCTCCACGAGCAGCTCGATCAACCGGTCGTGCTCGGCGTCGGCCACCACGAGACGCCGGGGTAGCTGACTGCGGACAGGCTCCCCCTCCCGACCGGGCATCACCAGGCGCAGCATCAGGTCGCGGACCAGCACCCGCTCGGCGGGACCGACCTGCTCGTAGACCGCTTCGGCCGACCGCGCGACCGCCTCCCGGATGCCACCGGTGGCGGCGTACCCGGCGACCGTGAGGGTGCGCCCTTCCCGTCGCTCCCAACAGGCTCGCAGTGCGTGCGACATCATCGGCAGCGCCCCCGGCTGTCCCTCGAGCTCGCGCACCAGCAGGTCCACCAGCCCGGGCTCCAGCTGGAGTCCCGCCTGCCGCGCCGGTCCCTCGATCGCGGCCCGGAGGTCCTCGGGACCCATCCCGCCGAGGAAGTAGAGCCCGCGCTCGACCAGGCGCGTGAACGCCGGGTGGACCGCCAGGCCGCCCATCCTGTCCACGCGGAGGCACAGCACCAGCGGGCGGCATGTTGCCTGCTCGAGGAGGCCGTCGAGGAACACCACCTGCTGAGCGGCTTCGGGCAGCTGGGCGAACGCTGCCTCCAGCTGGTCGACGACCAGGACGGCGCCGTTCCGGATCCGTTGCGCCTCCGCGATCACGTCCAGAGGTCGCCGGCCCGGGGTCAGCACCACGACCTGCGTCCCGTCGCGCTGGAGGGCCGCCGACAGTCCAGCCCGGACCAGGGACGACTTGCCGCAGCCCGACGGGCCCACCACGGCCAAGACTCTCGCCTCCCGCAGTCGATCGAGACAGGCAGCGACATCGTGGTTGCGGCCGAAGAAGACATCCGCGTCGTCGACCTGGTAGGCGAGCAGGCCGGGGTAGGGGCAGGCTGCGGAGACCGACGGCAGCGGGGTCGGGCCGGCCACCGCTGGATCCTGCGTGAGGATGGCCTGCTCGAGGGCGACCAGCTCGGCCCCCGGATCGAGGCCGAGCTCCCGGGCCAGCAGCGTGCGGATCTCACGAAGCGTCCTGAGCGACTCGCCCTGACGCCCCGCTTGGTACTGCGCCAGTGCCAGGAGCGCCCAACGCCGCTCGCGAAGCGGCTGCGCCCGCACCAGGGCCGGCATGTCGGCCAGCACGCGGCCGTGCTCGCCGGAGCGGAGAGCGGCGTCGAGCCGCAGCTCCTCGGCGTCGAGCCGGAGCTCGTTCAGCCGCTCGGCCTCGATCCTCCCTCGGTCCCAGTCGACCAGGTCGGCGAGGGCATCTCCCCGCCACAGGTCGAGCGCCTCGTCGAGCATGTAGCAGGCACGGTCAGCGTCGCCGAGGTCCAGCAGCTCCCGCGCGCGGTGGACCATCCGTTCGAAGCGCCCTGCGTCCACTTGCTCGATGCCGAGCACGAGCCGGTATCCCTCGGGCCGGGTCTCGATGGCGTTGCGGCCGATCAGCCGCCGCAGCCGGACGACGCAGCTCTGGAGGTTCTTGTTCCACGATGCGGGGAGCTGGTCACCCCACACCGCATCGGCCAGCTCGGCAGGACTCAGCACGTGGCCGCGGTGCGCGGCGAGCGCCTCCAGCACGACCCGGTCCCGGCGGTTGATCGCGGCAGTGGAGCCCTCGACCGTCAGGGGGCCGAGAACCCCGATACCCATCTCTCGAGTGTCGCGCTGCACGAATTGCCCGTCAACGGACCGGATACCGAGGAGATACCGAGCGAGAGGCGTGGCGATACCGCCTGGGTGCACGACTCGTCTGTCCATCCGGACTCACCCGAGGAGAGAACACCATGAACGTCCGCACCCGGCTCTGCTGCCTGATCCTCACCGCCCCGGCACTCGCCCTCGCGGCACCGACACCGGTCGTCGCCGCCTCACCCTCGCACGAGCGCTGCTCGACCCTGACGCCAACCGTATTTCCGCACACCGCCGACGCCATCGAGGGCTGGTTCGCCGGCTGCTACCTCGACCGGGCGCGCAAGCTGCCGCCCACGGCCGACGGCGCGGCTGGTTGGCTGCGCCGCTGACCGCCGTACTTCCCTAGCGAAATGGCCGCTTCCCTAGCGCTGTTTCGCTAGGGAAGCGGCCATTTACCACGTTAACGTGGTAATTCGCGCCTTGCGGGTCAGTGGCCGTGACCGTGACCGTGTCCGGCCGCGGCGGCGGGCTCCTCTTCCTCGGGCTTCTCCACGATCAGCGTCTCGGTCGTGAGCAGCATGCCCGCGATCGAGGTCGCGTTGGTGAGCGCCGACTTGGTGACCTTGACCGGGTCGAGCACACCCTGGGCGACCAGGTCGCCGTACTCGCTGGTGGCGGCGTTGTAGCCCTCACCGGCCTTGCCCTCGCGGACCTTGGCCACGACGACGAAGCCCTCGTCGCCGCCGTTCTCGGCGATCCAGCGCAGCGGCTGGTCGGCGGAGCGGCGCACGATGCGGACACCGATCGCCTCGTCACCCTCGAGACCGAGGTTGTCCTCGAGCACCGAGACGGCGTGGATCAGCGCGGACCCGCCGCCGGCCACGATGCCCTCCTCGATCGCGGCGCGCGTCGCGGAGACGGCGTCCTCGATCCGGTGCTTCTTCTCCTTCAGCTCCACCTCGGTGGCGGCGCCGACCTTGACCACGCACACGCCACCGGCGAGCTTCGCGAGGCGCTCCTGGAGCTTCTCGCGGTCCCAGTCGGAGTCGGTGTTCTCGATCTCGGCCTTGATCTGGTTGACGCGGCCGTCGACCTCGGACTTCTCGCCGCCACCCTCGACGATCGTGGTGTTGTCCTTCGTCACCACGACGCGGCGGGCGGTGCCGAGCACCTCGAGGCCGACCTGGTCGAGCTTGAGCCCGATCTCGGGCGCCACGACCTGGCCACCGGTGAGGGTGGCGATGTCCTGCATCATCGCCTTGCGGCGGTCACCGAACGCCGGCGACTTCACCGCGACCGCGTTGAAGGTGCCGCGGATCTTGTTCACGACCAGGGTCGAGAGCGCCTCGCCCTCGACGTCCTCGGCCAGGATGAACAGCGGCTTGCCCGCGGCGATGACCTTCTCCAGCAGCGGCAGCAGGTCGGAGATCGCCGAGATCTTGCCCTGGTGCAGCAGGATGTAGGGGTCGTCGAGGACGGCCTCCATCGACTCCTGGTCGGTGACGAAGTACGGCGACAGGTAGCCCTTGTCGAACTGCATGCCCTCGGTGAACTCCAGCTCGGTGCCCATGGTGTTGGACTCCTCGACCGTGATCACGCCGTCCTTGCCGACCTTGTCGAACGCCTCGGCCAGCAGGGAGCCGATCGTCTCGTCGCGGCTGGACACGGTCGCGACCGCGGCCATGTCCTCCTTGGACTCCACGTCGCGGGCGGCGTCGGAGAGCGCCTTCGACACGGCCGCGGACGCGAGGTCCATGCCGCGCTTGAGGCTCATCGGGTTGGCGCCGGCGGCCACCGCGCGCAGGCCCTCGTGCACCATCGCCTGGGCGAGCACCGTGGCCGTCGTCGTGCCGTCACCGGCGACGTCGTTGGTCTTGGTGGCGACCTCCTTGGTCAGCTGGGCGCCCAGGTTCTCGAACGGGTCGTCCAGCTCGATCTCGCGAGCGACCGTGACACCGTCGTTGGTGATCGTGGGGGCGCCCCACTTCTTGTCAAGAACCACATAACGGCCCTTGGGACCGAGCGTCACCTTGACCGCGTTCGCGAGCTTGTCGACACCCCGCTCCAGGGAACGACGGGCGTTCTCGTCGAACTCAAGAATCTTCGGCATCTCTGCCTACCTTTCAAAGACAAACGGTCGCGTGCCCAGGTGGGTGCCGAAGCAGCCACCCGGGCACACGACTCGTGGATGGTGTGTCAGGAGACGACCGCGAGCACGTCGCGCGCGGAGAGGATCAGGAACTCGTCACCGGAGTACTTGACCTCGGTGCCGCCGTACTTGGAGTAGATGACCTTGTCGCCGACGGACACGTCCAGCGGGACGCGGTTGCCGTTGTCGTCGATCCGGCCGGGGCCGATCGCGACGACCTCGCCCTCCTGGGGCTTCTCCTTGGCGGTGTCCGGGATGACCAGGCCGGAAGCCGTGGTCTGCTCGGCCTCGAGCGCCTTGACGACGATCCGGTCCTCGAGCGGCTTGATGTTGACCGACACGATGTCGACCTCCACTTTCTGGTTCTCATGGCGGGGCGTGATCGCCCCGGTCTGCGGCTCTGTCGAACGTTCAGCTGGCGACTCGACGGCACGCCGTCGCGGGGGTCGTGCGTCGGCACCAGCGCTGGCACTTCCGTGAGGAGAGTGCCAGAACTGAAACTAGCACTCACCCCAAGTGAGTGCCAGCGGGGGTCCACGGGTGGCCGCTGACAGGATGAGGGCGTGGACCTCGACGACTTCCGGTGGCTGCTCGGCGCCGACGGGCAGGACCTGCTGTTCCGGTCGCGGTCGATGGTCGAGTCCGGGGTCCCCCCGCTCAAGGCAGGCGAGCGGCTCCGCGCCTCGTACGACGCCGGGCGGGTCGCGACCGCGCTCGCCCAGGTCGACCTGCGCGCTCGCGCGGTCGCCAAGTTCGGCGACCTGGCCGAGCTCATGTACTTCACCCGCGACGGTCTCGAGCAGGCCACCCGCCTGGCCGTGGCCGACCACCGGGCCGGCCGGATGGCCGCCGCCTCCCCCGCGTCACTGGTCGACCTCGGCTGCGGCATCGGCGGCGACCTGCTCGCGTTCAGCCGCGCCGGGATCACGGCCGCCGGCGTCGACCTCGACCCGCTGCGGGTGGCGGTCGCGCAGGCCAACCTGGACGCGCTCGGGCTCGGCGGCGCGGTCAAGGAGGCCGACGCGACCACGATCGACCGCTCGGCGTTCGCGGTGGTCTTCGCGGACCCGGCGCGTCGTACCGGAGCCGGACGCACGTTCGACGTCGACTCCTGGACGCCGCCGTGGAGCTTCGTCGAGCAGGTCCTCACCGGCGACGCCTGCGTCAAGGTCGCCCCCGGCATCCCGCACGGGCTGGTGCCCGCCGGCGTCGAGGCCGAGTGGGTCAGCGACCACGGTGAGGTCAAGGAGGCGGCCCTGTGGTCCGGCCGGTTGGCCACGACGGCCCGTCGCGCGACCGTGCTCGGCGACGGCGGCCTGGCCACGCTCACCGACGAGGACGACCCCGGGGCGGAGGTACGCCCGGTCGGCCAGTACCTCTACGAGCCCGACGGTGCCGTGATCCGGGCCGGCCTGGTCACCGCCCTCGCGGCCGGTGTCGAGGGCGGCCTGGTCGACGAGCGAATCGCCTACCTGACCTCCGACCGATCGTTCCGCACCCCGTTCGGGCGCGGCTACGAGGTGCTCGAGGAGCTGCCGTTCCGCGAGAAGCAGCTCAGGGCGGCGCTCCGCGAGCGCGGGATCGGCCGGCTCACGATCAAGAAGCGGGGGGTCGACGTGGTCCCCGACGAGCTGCGCAAGCGGCTGGCGCCGCAGGGCGACAACGAGGGCACGATCGTGCTGACCCGCGCACAGGACAAGGCGATCGTGCTGCTGGTGCGTCCCTTCTGATGGAGTCCGCACCCGACGACCCACGCCGGTGGATCGCGCTCGTCGTCTGCTGCAGCGCGCTGTTCATGACCCTGCTCGACGTCAGCGTCACCAACGTCGCGCTCCCCTCGATCGGCTCCGCCACCGGCGCCGGCCCATCCGAGCTGCAGTGGATCGTCAGTGGCTACACGCTGGCCTTCGGCCTGGTGCCGGTGCTCGCCGGCCGTCTCGGCGACGACCACGGCCGGCGGCTGCTGTTCCAGATCGGCGTCGCCGGCTTCGCGTTCACCAGCGTGATTGCCGGACTGGCACCCAACCCCGCGCTGCTGATCGCGGCGCGCGTGCTGCAGGGCCTGTCGGGCGGCCTGATCAACCCGCAGGTGTCCGGGCTCGTGCAGCAGATGTTCCGGGGCCCGGAGCGCGGCCGGGCGTTCGGCTTCCTCGGCACCACCGTGGGCCTCGGCACGGCGCTCGGCCCGTTGGTCGGCGGCGCCCTGATCGCTCTCGGAGGACCGCACCTCGGCTGGCGACTGGTGTTCTTCATCAACGTGCCGGTCGGCATCGTGGTGATCGCGCTGGCCCGGCGCTTCCTTCCCGAGACGCCGCCGACCGGCCGGCACCGGCTCGACGTGGTGGGGTCGCTGGTGCTCGGGCTGGCCACGTTCTGCGTGCTGTTCGGCGCGGTGCAGAGCGAGTCGAGCGGACCGGTGCTGCTCTGGTTGGCGGTGCCGGCGCTGGTGCTGCTGGGCCTGTTCTTCCGGCGCGAGCGGCGGCTCACCGAGCAGCAGCACGACCCACTGGTCGACCTCCGGCTGTTCCGCCGCCCGTCGTACACCTCCGGCGTGGTGCTGGCCCTGCTGTTCTTCCCCGCGATGGCCGGCCTGCCGCTGGTGATGGCGCTCTACTTCCAGCGCGGCCTGGGCTACTCGGCGCTCGCCTCGGCGCTCGGCGTCACGGCGTACGCCGTCGGCAACGCGGTCGCCGCGCCGATCGCCGGCCGGGTGGTCGACCGGCTCGGGCGCAGCCTGATCGTCGGGGCCGCGCTGACCTTCGGGGCCGGAGCGGTCGGCCTCGCGCTGGTGGCCCGGTCGGTGCCGACCACCCACGCGACGCTGGCGATGGCCGCACCGCTGTTCGTGATGGGACTCGGCGCCGGCGCCCTGATCACCCCCAACCAGGCGCTGACTTTGATGGACGTCGACCCGGTCGTCGGCAGCACGGCGGGCGGCGTGCTGCAGACCGCCCAGCGGATCGGGCTCGCCGTCGGCCAGGCCGTGATCGGGGCGGCGTTCTTCGCCTCCATCGACGGGCCGGGGCCGGCGTCCTACGCCCACGCCGTGGAGATCGCGGTGCTGGTCGCTCTGTGCTTCGTCGCCGCGGCGGTCGCGGTCGGCGTGCGCGACCTGCTGGCCGGACGGTCGGCTCGCACGACCACCGGGTCACCCGGCTGAGGCTCGCCCCCGTCGGACGGCGCGCCGGGCCTTGCCGCGCACCGAGCCGGCCAAGGGCACTCCGTCGTCGAGCAGCGCCTCCCACTGCGCGGGCGTCGGACCGGTCGCGAGGTGGCTCACCGTGACGCCGTGCGCCGGCCGCTCGACGAGCGTGATCGGGTCCCCCGCCTGCACCGCGCCGGGCTCGAGCACCCGCAGCAGCGCACCGACCCGCCCGCTGCGGTTGAAGTCCACGTGGAAGCGGTCGACGCCGACGCGGAGCGCCAGGTTCTGGCACGGCGTGCGCGGCATCCGCACCTGGAGCACCACCTCGCCGACCTGCCAGACCTCGCCGATCTGTGCCCCCGAGACCTCCCAGCCCGAGGTGCGGAGGTTCTCCCCGAACAGTCCGGGTGGAACCTCCCGGCCGAGCTCCTCCGCCCAGAACGCCGCGTCCTCGGTGGCGTAGGCGTAGACGGCCTTGTCGGCGCCGCCGTGCGTGGAGTCCATCTGCCGGTCTCCGGCCAGGCCGGAGACCGTCACCTCCACCGGTCCGGTCACCGGCCGCTTGTCGATGGCGGTCTCGTGGAAGAACCCCGGCCGCAGCGCGTGCAGCACGTTGACGGTCTCGAGTCGTCCGTTCATCGCCCCATCATCGATCCTCCCGGCTGTCGGCGCCTGACCGCG
>CAWAGN010000006.1:0-275413 GCA_963781545.1 uncultured Actinomycetota bacterium | reverse complement strand
GAGGGGAAGTCGCCGCCGTCGATGGCCGTGCGCAGGTCGCGGCGGTGGAAGTCGGCGTCCTCGCCGGCGATCCGGGTGGCGTCGGCGTCGGTCAGCCCCTCGACACCCTGGTTGCTGTGGAAGTGGTACTTCACCCAGTGCTTCTCGCCGGCCTCGTTGACCCACAGGAAGGTGTGCGAGCCGTAGCCGTTCATGTGCCGCCAGCTCCGCGGGATGCCCCGGTCACCCATCAGGTACGTCACCTGGTGGGCCGACTCCGGGTTGAGCGACCAGAAGTCCCACTGCATGTTGTTGTCACGGAGACCGCTGCCACCGCGACGCTTCTGCGAGCGGATGAAGTGGGGGAACTTCATCGTGTCGCGCACGAAGAACACCGGGGTGTTGTTGCCGACGAGGTCGTAGTTGCCCTCGGTCGTGTAGAACTTCAGCGCGAATCCACGGGGGTCGCGCCAGGTGTCCGGGGAGCCCTGCTCACCCGCGACCGTCGAGAAGCGGGCCAGCATCTCGGTCGTCACGCCGGGCTGGAACAGTGCCGCCTTCGTGTAGCGCGACACGTCCTCCGTGGTCTCGAACTCGCCGAAGGCGCCCGAGCCCTTCGCGTGCACGTTGCGCTCGGGCACCCGCTCGCGGTTGAAGTGCGCCATCTGGTTCAGGAAGTGGTGGTCGTGCAGCAGGATCGGCCCGTCGGAGCCGAGGGTCAGCGAGTTGCGGTCGCTCGGTGCCGGGGCGCCGGTCTCCGTCGTCGACCCGAGGTGGGCCTCCTCGGACGGGGCGGTCGCGATCGAGCTGTCGGTGGGCTGGGGGACGTCAGGCATGGTGCGCTCCTTCGTGAAGTCGGTGGGACGAACAGGGAGAGTCAGTGTTGGTAGGTGCCCTGCACGATCGCCCGGCCCGCGGTCTTGAACGCGAGATTGAAGGAGACCACCGCCGGGGAGGCGTCGGCGTCGACGCCGAGCGAGTCCTCCTGCACCGCGTGCACCACGAAGTAGTAGCGGTGCACCTGGTCGCCCTCCGGCGGCGCTGCACCCATGAAGCCGTGCCCACCTCCGTCGTTGCGGCACATGAACGCGTTGCCGGGCAGGTCGGCCCCTTCCGCGCCGGCGCCGGTGTCGAGCGACGTGGTGTCGGCGGGGAGGTCGACCAGCACCCAGTGCCAGAAGCCGCTCGGGGTCGGGGCGTCGGGGTCGAAGCAGGTGACGGTGAAGCTCCTGGTGCCCTCGGGCGCTCCCGACCAGCTCAGGTGCGGTGAGGTGTTGCCCGCGTCGGCCACCTGGTCGTCCTTCAGCGGCTGGCCGTCGGTCACGTCGTCGCTGGTGACCGTGAACGAGGGCACCTGCGGCAGCAGCTCGTACGGGTCGGGGGCGACGGGACGGTCGAGGCTCATGCGGGCTCCTTGTACGACGCGTGCGTGGATCCCTTCAACGTAGTCCGACCCGTGGTCCCGGACCACCACCGTGCGGGTGAGGGGGTTCGATGGGGGCGTGACCGACTACGCCACCTACCCGTCCGGGCTGCGCCTCGCGGGCCGTCGCGTGGTCGTGGTCGGCGGCGGACACGTCGCCCAGCGGCGGGTGCCCGCGCTGCTGGCGGTGGGCGCGGAGGTCACCGTCGTCTCACCCGTGGTGACGCCGGCGATCGAGGGCCTTGCCGACGAGATCAGCTCGTCCTCCGCGGCTACCGGTCCGGCGACGTCGACGGTGCCTGGTACGTGATCGCCGCGACCGACGACCGCGCGGTCAACGAGCAGGTCTCCGCTGAGGCCGAGGGACAGCGCATCTTCTGCGTCCGCGCGGACGACGCCACCCGGGCGACCGCGTGGACGCCGGCCGTCGGCCGACACGACATCGTCACCGTCGCGGTGCTCGACAACTTCGTCGGTGGACGGGACCCGCGCCGGTCGGCGTACGTCCGCGACGAGATCCTGGCCGGCCTTCGCGACGGCGAGATCGCCGCGCCGCGGCACCGGGAGCGTACGGCGGGCGTGGTGCTGATCGGCGGCGGTCCGGGCGACCCGGAGCTGGTCACGGTGGCGGGCCGCAAGGCGCTGATGGAGGCCGACGTCGTGGTCGCCGACCGGCTGGCCCCCCGCGAGCTGCTCGGCGAGCTCTCGTCCGATGTCGAGCTGATCGACGTGGCGAAGCTCCCCCGCGGCCGGTTCACCGCCGCAGGAGGAGATCAACCGGGTGATCGTCGACCGCGCCCTGGCCGGCAAGCGGGTGGCGCGGTTCAAGGGCGGGGACAGCTTCGTGTTCGGCCGGGGCTACGAGGAGATCGAGGCCTGCCAGGCGGCCGGGGTGCCGGTGACCGTGGTGCCCGGGATCAGCAGCCCGCTCGCGGTCCCGGCCGTGGCCGGCATCCCGGTGACCCACCGCGGGGTCGCGCACGAGTTCACGGTGGTCTCGGGACACCTCGCGCCGGGGCACCCCGACTCGCTCGTCGACTGGGACGTCGCTGGGCCGGCTCCGGGGCACGGTCGTGCTGATGATGGCCGTCGAGAACGCGCCGGCGATCGCCGCCGCCATGGTGGCCGCCGGCCGCGCCGCGAGGACGCCGGTCGGGATCGTCTGCGACGGCACGATGCCGGGGGAGCGGACGGTGCTGACCACGCTTGGCACGATCGGCGACGACATCACCGCCGAGCGCCGTACGGCCGCCGGCCATCATGGTGGTCGGCGACGTGGTGGCGCGTCGCCCATCCGCAGCGCTACGGGCCCCCTCGGCATAGTGGGCGCATGCGCGTCGCAGTCATCGGGATCGGGATCATGGGCAGCCGGCATGGCCGGCTCACTGGCACGCGAGGGCCACGAGGTGGTGGTCTGGAACCGCAGCCCCGACAAGGCCGAGGCCCTGGCCGGCGACGGGATCACGGCCGCCGAGTCGGTGGCCGAGGCGGTCTCGGGCCGCCGCCGTGGTCACGGTGCTCTTCGACACCGACGCCGTGATCGCGGTCACCGCCGGACATCGTCGGTGCCCTCGACCCCGACGCCGTCTGGATCCAGGCCAGCACCGTGGGCGCCGAGGGTGCCCGGCGGATCGCCGAGGCCGCCGGCGGCCACCTCGTCGACGCCCCGGTGCTCGGCACCAAGAAGCCTGCCGAGGACGGAACCCTCGTGGTCCTGGCCTCCGGCCCGGCCGGCCTGCTCGAGAAGGCCCGGCCGGTCTTCGACGCGATCGGCAGCCGCACCGTCCTCGCCGGTGACGCGGTCGGGCGGGGGAGTGCGCTCAAGCTGGTCGTGAACTCCTGGATCGGCCTGTTGACCGCCGGCACGGCGCAGTCGCTGGCGTTCGCGCAGAGCCTCGGGCTCGACCCGTCGATGTTCCTCGAGGCGATCGCGGGCGCGCCTGTCGACAGCGCCTACGCCCACGTGAAGGGAGCGGCGATGATCCAGGGCGACTGGACCACGTCGTTCGCGGTCGACGGGGTCCGCAAGGACGTCGGGCTGATGATCGAGGCCGCCCACGACGTCGACTTCCCGACCGGTCTGCTCGACGCCGTCCTGGCGGCCTTCGACACGGCATCGGCCCAGGGCCACGGCGGCGACGACATGGCCGCCGTACGTACCGCGTTCCGCACGCCCGTGACGGTGAGCTGATGGCTCGGCTGGTCGAGGTCACCGACCCGCAGGACCCGCGGCTCGCCGACTACCGCGACCTGCGTGACGTCCAGCTGCGGACCCACCTCGAGGCCGAGCACGGGCTGTTCCTGGCCGAGGGCGAGAAGGTGGTACGACGGGCCGTGGAGGCCGGCTACGCACCCCGCTCGTTCGTGATGTCCCCGCGCTGGCTGGACGGGCTGGCCGACGTGCTCGACTCCATCCGACGCGCCCTGCTTCGTGGTGTCCGAGGCGCTCGCGGAGGAGGTGACCGGCTTCCACGTCCACCGCGGGGCGCTGGCGTCCCTGCAGCGCAGGCCCCTGTCGACCCCGGCCGAGGTGCTCGACGGCGCCCGGACCGTCCTGGTGCTCGAGGACGTGGTCGACCACACCAACGTCGGCGCCATCCTCCGCAGCGGCGCCGCCCTCGGAGTCGACGCCGTGCTGCTCTCCCCACGCTGCGCCGACCCGCTCTACCGGCGGTCCGTCAAGGTCGGCATGGGCGCCGTGTTCTCGATGCCGTGGACCCGGCTGGACGACTGGTACGACGCGCTCCCGACGCTCGCGGCCCACGGTTTCACCACCGTCGCGCTCACCCTCGCCGACGACGCTCTCCCCGTCGAGGAGGCGGTTTCCGGCGTCGACCGGCTCGCCCTGGTGCTCGGCACCGAGGGCCACGGTCTGTCGCCGCGCTGGACCTCGTCGGCGTCGCGGCGCGCGGTGATCCCGATGGCGGTCGGCATCGACTCGCTCAACGTGGCCGCCGCGTGCGCGGTCGCCTGCTACGTCGCACAGCCGACGCTGAGCGGCCGGGCCGACCCGTCGGTGCCCGGCGTGGTCGCCCGGCCGCTCGCTGTTGCCGCTCGAGCAGTCCCGTCCGTGGGCGGTCGACCGCCCAGTGCTCGGCCGCGTCCGCAGATCCTCCGCACCGCAGCGCACCGCTGCCGCGCTGCCGGTCCACTGCAGGTCGGAGTGCCGGCCCCGTGCTTCAGCCACGCCTCGGCGGCGTCGGCACTGAGGCGGCAGTGGCTCTGAACCGCCGGTGCGGCCGGCGCCGCCGGCGCGGGGCCGGTGCGGGGATGCGCTTCCGGTCCGCAGCGAGAGCACCATCACCACCAGGGTGGCGGTGAGGGCGAGGGCCAGGACCAGCAGGAACAGGGTCCGGGTGCGGTGCGGGGTGTGGTCCCCGATCGGGGACGAGGTGATGGTGGCCATGGTTCCGGTCCTTCCGGGAGGAGGCTGCGACCCGGGTGGTGCAGCGACGGGACGACCGTGCGACGTGCCGGTATCGGAGCGACCCGGCCCCGGTATCAGCCCGGTATCAGGCTCGTTGACGGCGGCCCGGGGGCCGGTGGACAGTGAGGGCGTGGACGTAGGCCTGCTCGGGCCGGTGCACGTCGACCACGGCAGTCGAGGGCTCGGGCCGCGGGACCGCGTCGTGCTCTCCGCGCTGGCGGTCAGCCCCGGCAGCGTCCTCTCGGCCGACCAGCTGGCCGACGCGCTCTGGCGTGAATCCCCTCCGGACTCCTGGACCAAGGTGGTCCAGGGGTGCGTCGTCCGGCTGCGCAAGGTGCTGGGCGCCGACGCCGTCGAGACCACGCCGCACGGCTACCGGCTGGTGCCCGGCCCGGCTGAGCTCTCGACACCGCAGCAGTTCGAGCGGCTGGTCGAGCGGGGCAACGAGCACCTCGCCGACGGCGTGCCGGAGCGGGCGGTCGACCGTCTACCGCGAGGCTCAGGGCCTGTGGCGGGGGCTCCCGTTCGAGGAGCTCCAGGACTGGGACGGCGGGCGGCAGGAGGCCGAGCGGCTGCTCGAGCTCCGCCGCTCCTGCGACGAGGAGCTGCTGGCGGCGCGGCTGGCGGCGGCGAGCGCGCTCGTCACCGCCGACGCCCAGACGCTGGTCGCGGCCGAGCCGTGGCGGGAGCGACGCTGGGCACTGCTCGCGCTGGCCCAGTACCGCGAAGGGCGACAGGCTGACGCGCTCGCGTCCGTCCGCCGGGCCCGTCGCGCCCTGCAGGAGCAGCTCGGGCCTCGACTCGGGCGCGGAGCTGGTCAACCTGGAGGCGGCGATCCTGCGCCAGGACCCGTCCCTGGACGAAGGGACCACCAGGGCCGTCAAGGACACGTGCCCCTGGATGGGCCTCGCGTCGTACGACGCGGACGACCGCGAGTCGTTCCACGGCCGGGAACAGGAGATCCGTCGAGTGCCTGAGCCAGGCTGGAGCGGCACCCGCTGCTGGTGCTCGCCGGGCCATCGGGTGCGGCAAGTCGTCCCTGGTCCGGGCGCGGCATCGTGCCGTTGCTGCGCGAACGCGGCCGACGGTCGCCGTGATGGTGCCGGGCCAGGACCCCGCCGCAGCGATGGCCGCGACGCTCGCCGGCGTCCGGGGGGACCCGGTGCTGGTCGTCGACCAGTTCGAGGAGGTGTTCACGCTCCGCGACGACCCGGCCACGGCCACCGCGTGGCTGACCGACCTCGCGGCCTACGCGCGCGACCGGGCTCCGGTGGTGCTTGCCGTGCGCGCCGACCGCGTGGCGGAGCTGGGGATCGAACCGTCGCTGGCCCGGTTGGCCGAGGCTGGGCTCCACCTGGTCTCGCCGCTGGTCGGTGACCGGCTGCGGGAGGCCATCGAGGGTCCCGCCCGGGACGCCGGCCTGCGGCTCGAGGACGGTCTGGTCGACCTGCTGCTGCGCGACAGCGAGAACGAGCCGGGCGCGCTGCCGCTCCTCTCGCACGCGCTCGCCGAGACCTGGCTCCGGCGGGAGGGTCGACTGCTGACCGTGTCGGGCTACCGCGACGCACGGCGGGATCCGCGGCGCCGTCGCCCGATCCGCGGACCGGCTCTACGAGGAGCTGGCGCCCGGCGAGCGCACCAGCCTGCGGTGGACGCTCCTCCGGCTGGTGGCCACGTCCCCGGACGGTGAGCCGTACCGGACCCGGGTGCCGAGCAGCAGCGTTGCCGGGGACCCGACCCGCGAGCGGATCGTGGACCTGCTCGCACGGGCCCGGCTGGTCACCGTGTCGGAGACCTCCCTCGAGCTGGCCCACGAGGCGCTGGCGCGCGCCTGGCCGCGGCTCCGCTCCTGGCTCGACGAGGACGCGAGCGGACAGCGGATCTGGCGGCACCTGACGACCGCGGCCGAGGGCTGGGACGCGATGGCGCGGCCCGAGAGCGAGCTCTACCGGGGCGCCGCGGCTGGACGTCGCCGAGGAATGGGTCCGGCCAGTCCGGCGCCGACGTCACCGACGTGGAGGTTGCGTTCCTGGAGGCTTCCCGGCGCACGCGCAGTCGACCCAGCAGGAGCTCGGAGCAGCGCTCCAGGCCCGAGCAGGTGCAGAACAACCGGGCTGCGCCAGTCCGCTGGTCGGGCATCGGCGCTGCTGCTGGTCGTGGCCCTGGCGGCCGGGTTCGTCGGCCGTCGACCGCAGCCGGACGGCCCGGCCGACCGGGACACCGCGACCCGCGCCCGGGCACGTCGCTCCACGAGTCGTTGACCAACCGTCGCTGGCCCTGCGTCGGCACCAACCGGGGACTGGCCGCCCTGCTCGCGGTCGAGGCGTACCGGCAGCGGCACGACGCGCTGGCCCGCTCCGCGCTGCTGGGCACCTTCACGTTCTCGCCGGGCTTCCTGGGCTACGACTACGTCGACGCCGGCTCCCTCAACGGCGCGCGGGTCCCGGGCACGAACCAGGCGGTCGTCGCCGTCGACGGCAAGGACCTGGCTGTGCTCGACCTCGACACAGGTCACCTCGACCGCAGGTTCGCCGAGCCCGGGCGACAGGCGCTCGGCTACAGCAACGTCCAGGTCAGTGCCGATGGGCGGTACGCCGCCCAGCAGGTCATGTGGCAGCGCAGCAACGGGCCGTGCGGTGAGCTGGTCACGTTCGACGTGGCGGACGGCGCCGGCTGCACGCGCCTCTCGGTCTTCGAGGTGGCCACCGGGCGCCGGGTGATGGGTCCGGTCTCGGGGCCCTTCGACGGAGGAGACCTGGCCATCGACCGCACCGGCTCTCGGGTTGCGATCGTCGGCGGGCGCACTGGCTCCCTGGCGCTCTTCCGCACCCGTGACGGCCACCGGCTGGGCTTGCTCCCGGGCCTCCGGCGGCCGGCGGACGTGACGTCCTGGCGGGACACGGCTGCCGTGGCGTTCTCCCGGGACGGCCGGCACCTCTACCTCGGCTCGATGGCGGGCCCGGTGCGTGAGGTGAGCACGTCCACGATGCGCGTGACCCGCACGTTCTCCGCGCCCCGGATGAGCTCGGCCAACTACGTGCTGGTCTCCCGGGCCGGCCTGCTCGTCGTCGGGAGGCCCCGAGGCGCTCGCGGCGATCGACCTGCGGACGGGACGCCGGCGGTGGACGGTCGACCTCCGGGGCGGCATGTACGACGACCCGTGCCCGTTCCTGGCCCTCGCCGACGCGGCCGGGACGGTCTACTGCGGCAGCTACTTCGGTCAGCTCGAGGAGCGGAGCCTGGCCGACGGGGACCGCACCGGCCGGACCCTCGACCCCCAGATCGGTGGCGTCGGCGACCTGAGCGTGAGCGAGGACGGTCGCGAGCTGATCGCGTTCGCCGCCCAGCTCGGAGTAGTCTCCCGCTGGCGCCTCGACGGCAGCGGCCCGGTGACGCGGGTGGTGGCTCGTGGTCGGGTGGCGACGGACGGCTACCTCGACGGCCGGCTGCTCACCTCGCGCAGGACCGCCCTGCTGGCCGGCCGGGTGCCCGACCACGTCGCGGTGTGGGACCCGACCAGGGACGAGCCGGTGGCGCGGGTCACCGGCGCGGCGGACGCGGTGTGGGTCACCTCGCGCCTGATCGGGGTCCGGTGGCCGGACGACGCCCCCGACCTCTACGACGTCGAGAGCCGGAAGCGGGTGCTCCCGGAGTTCGTGGACGACGAGGCCGACCAGACGTGGCGCTCGCGGGACGGGTCCCGGCTCTACGTGTCCTACACCGACCCGGAGGGGCCGCGACCGTCGACCTTCCGGATCCGCACGTTCGACGCGCGCACCCTGCGTGAGGCCGGCCGCGTGATCGCCGTGCCGGGGACGTTCCGGGTCCGGTCGGTGGCGCCGACTCCCGACGGCTCCCGTCTCGTGGTGACCTCGATCGGCACCGGCATCTCCGGGCGGACGGAGGTCTTCGACGCGTCCAGCGGAGCCCGCATCGTCTCGGGTGTGCCGGGCGACGAGCAGACGGTCCTCAGCTCGACCGGCACCCTCGTCGGGGCATCGCCGCTGGGCGAGCTGACGGCGTACGACGTGCGCAGCCTGAAGCCCGTCGGCACGTTCGCAGGCGCCCGCGGTCCGGTGTCCTCGCTGCAGTTCAGCGACGACGGCAGGACCCTGCTCGTCACGTCGCCGGACCAGACGGTGCAGGTGTACGACGTCGCGACCCGGCTGCGGCTGGGCGACCCGATCGTGTCGGAGTCCCCGCGCACCGAGGGCTGGCTGCGGCCCGACGGTGACGGGGTCGCCGTGAACACCCGGGGTGGCGTCGCCCTGTGGCAGCTCGACGCGCAGCACCTCGCGGGGGCGGCGTGCGACCTGGCCGGCCGCAACCTCACCCGTGCGGAATGGACCACGTACGTCGGCGACCAGCCGTACCGGAAGACCTGCCCCTAGGGCCCCTGCAGCCAGGGGTCCCGCAGGTCGAAGAACGTCGGCTCGCCGATCGGAGAGTGCCTCCATCTCCGCCATCATCTCGGCCAGCTCCGGTGTCGGCGGCTTGCCCTCGCCCTCGCGCGCGGCCGCCTCGGAGGTGAAGTAGATCGCCATCGTCCAGGCGTCATCCTCGTGCCCGACGGTGACGGTGCCGAGGATGTCGGGCGGTAGGCCGCCCAGTCGGTCGGGTCGGTCGCCATCAGCTCGCGGGCCCGGTCGGGGTCCTTCGAGCGGCCCTGCATCACCTGCACGAACTCGGCCGTCGCCGGGTCGCCGTGCTGGTCGACCTCGACGTAGGTGCTGTCGTGGAACTGTCGGCTCCCCGGTGAAGAGCGCGGCCAGCTCCTCCCACCAGGCACCCTGCTCCGGCCGGTCGCTGTTGGCGCGGGCGTCGTCCTCCGACGCGAACCTGGCCAGCGCCACCAAGCGTGCCGTCGTCGGTCACCCCCGACGTCGAGCCGAGCCAGCCGGTCGCTCCCGGCGCGAGCTCGGAGGTCCACCTCTCGAGCGCAGCCCGGACCTTCTCCGGGTCGGACACCTTCCCCTGGATCACCTGCACGAACATGTCGTTCCTCCCTCCGGGCCCGCGTGCGCACGCCGTCTCCGAGACGCTACTCAGGCAGCCGGGGCCGTCAACGCCGGACTACTCCGCCGCGGGCCACTCGGGCGGGTAGTCCTCGGCCGCGGCCTCCATCCGCTTGCGCAGCTTCTTCATCGAGCGCGAGCTGATCCGGTCCCCGAAGACGGTGCCCCTGGTGTGGTCGGTCTCGTGCTGGAGGGCACGGGCCAGCAGGCCGTCGCCCTCGTAGCTCACCGGCTCCCCGTCGAGGTCGAACCCGCGAACCCGCGCGAAGTCCGGACGGGCGCACTCGATGAACGCGCCCGGGAAGGACAGGCACCCTTCCTCGCCGTCGTCGAGCTGCCGGCCGCGGCCCTCGGGCAGCTCGATCTCCGGGTTGCACACCACACCACGGGTGACCACGCCCCTCGTCGTCCGGGCAGTCGAAGACGAACACCGCGCGGTCGACGCCGATCTGGCACGCGGCCAGGCCGACCCCCTCGGCGGCGTACATGGTGGCGGTCATGTCCGCGACCAGCGAGCGGAGCTCCTCGTCGTACGACGTGACCGGTCGCTGGGGCGTGTGCATCACCGGCGTGCCCCACCGGGTCATCGGGCGGACGGTGCCGCCCTCGGGGAGCGCGACGGACGCGGGGGAGAGCTGGGGTGCGTCGGGCATGGCGTGATCCTAGGAGAAGGACGGGCGGCGTGACCGGCGACACGCCGGCCTGGTGTGGCGCAGTGTGTAACTCAGAGTTACATTTGCGGGCATGTCCTTCATCGACGCAGCGAAGAACGCGCTCGCGCCCGGCGGCAAGAACGGCCTGGCCAGCAGCGAGCGGCGCGACCCGATCGGGCTGATGGTCGCCGCCCTGACCAAGCTGGCGCAGACCGACCTCGTGGACCGCCTCGGCATCCGCAGGAGCACCGAGCAGACCGTGTTCCGGGTCACCAGCGCCGGGTTCCGCACGATCGGGGCCACCGGCCGGGCGTTCGCCCGCACCGGGTCCGAGGGCGGCGGCACCCGGCTGCCGGCCGCGCAGGAGCCCGGCGTCTTCGACCTGACCCCGTCCGAGGACCAGCAGATGCTGGTCGACGTGGTGACCGAGTTCGCCGCCGAGATCGTGCGGCCCGCCGCCGCCGACGCCAACGAGACCTGCCTCGCCCCCGACGACCTGCTCAAGGCCGGCCTCGAGATCGGGCTGCCGATCCTGGGCGTGCCGGAGGAGCTCGGCGGGATCTCCGAGGAGCGGTCCGAGATGACCGGCACGCTGGTGCACGAGGCCCTGGCCCACGGCGACCTCGGGCTGGCCGTCGCCGCTCTCGCCCCCGGTGCCGTCGCCACCGCGATCGGTCGCTGGGGCAGCGACGAGCAGCAGGCCACCTACCTGCCCGCCTTCACCGGTGACGAGGTGCCCGCCGCCGCGCTCGCGCTGACCGAGCCGACTCCGTTGTTCGACCCGCGCACAGCCGGCCACCACCGCCGTCCGCAAGGGCGACGGCTACGTGCTCACCGGCGTCAAGTCGCTGGTGCCGCGCGGTCCCGACGCCGAGCTGTTCGTGGTCGGCGCCGACCTCGAGGGCAGCCCGGCGCTGTTCCTGGTGGAGTCCTGGACCGCCGGCATCACGATCGAGGCCGAGCCGTCGATGGGCGTACGCGCGGCGACGCTGTCCCGGCTGCTCCTCGACGACGTCGAGGTCGGCTCGATCGCGCTGCTCGGCGAGCGGGACGGCTCGACGTACGCCGAAGCGGTGCGGGCCAGCTCGCGTCGCCTGGTGCGCGCTCGCCGTCGGGCACCGGCCAGGCGGTGCTCGACTACGTGACGCCGTACGTCAAGGAGCGCGACCGCGTTCGGCGAGCCGATCGCGCACCGCCAGTCCGTGGCGTTCATGGTCGCCAACATCGCGATCGAGCTCCAGGCGATGCGGCTGGTCACCTACCGCGCCGCCAGCCGGCTCGCGCAGGGCAAGGACGCCGCCCGCGAGGTCGCCCTGGCCCGCCGCCTCTGCACCGAGAAGGGCATGCAGATCGGCCTGGACGGCGTGCAGCTGCTCGGCGGCCACGGCTTCGTCAAGGAGCACCCCGTGGAGCGGTGGTACCGCGACCTCAGGGCGATCGGACTCATGGAAGGCGGCGTGATGGTCTGATGATCAACCTCGAGGCACCGAAGAAGTTCAGGCCGTTGATCGGCAACGCCCACCAGGTCGCGATGAACATGCTGCGGCCGATCTCCCGGAAGTACGACGAGCAGGAGCACGCGTACCCCAAGGAGCTCGACATGCTGGCCGCCATGATCGACGGCCTCAACGAGTCCGGCCAGAGCCAGGGAGCCGGCGCGTCCGGCGTCCGCGCCAGCACGGACGAGCAGCGGGCCGACGAGGCGCGCACCAAGAACGGCACCAACCTCGCCTCCGTGCTCTCGATCATGGAGATGTGCTGGGGCGACGTCGGGCTGCTGCTCTCGATGCCCCGCCAGGGCCTGGGCAACTCCGCGATCGCGTCGGTCGCCGAACGACGAGCAGGCCGAGCGCTTCAAGGGCGTCTGGGCCGGGATGGCGATCACCGAGCCGGAGGTCGGCTCCGACTCCGCGAGCATCCGGACCACCGCGGTCAAGGACGGCGACGAGTACGTCATCAACGGCGAGAAGATCTACGTCACCGCCGGTGACCGCTGCGACGCGGTCGTGGTGTGGGCGACCCTGGACAAGTCCCTCGGGCGCGCCGCGATCAAGTCGTTCGTCGTGCCCAAGGACACGCCGGGCATGACCGTCGAGCGGCTCGAGCACAAGCTCGGCATCCGCTCCTCGGACACGGCGGCGATCCGGTTCGACGACTGCCGGGTGCCGGCCGCGAACCTGCTCGGCTCACCCGAGGTGGACACCAAGCAGGGCTTCGCCGGCGCGATGGCGACCTTCGACAACACGCGCCCGCTGGTCGCGGCGATGGCCGTCGGCTGTGCCCGTGCCTCGCTCGACCTGACCCGTGAGCTGCTCGAGCAGGCCGGTGTCGAGATCGACTACGACGCCCCGACGTACGCCCAGAGCGCCGCGGCCGCCCGCTTCCTGCAGATGGAGGCCGACTGGGAGGGCGCCTACCTGCTCACCCTGCGAGTCGGCCTGGATGGCCGACAACCGGCAGCCGAACTCGGTGCAGGCCTCGATGGCCAAGGCGAAGGCCGGCCGGGTCGGCTCCGACGTCACGCTGGGCTGCGTCGAGCTGTGCGGCAGCCTCGGCTACTCCGAGCACGACCTGCTGGAGAAGTGGGCGCGCGACTCCAAGATCCTCGACATCTTCGAGGGCACCCAGCAGATCCAGCAGCTGATCGTCGCCCGCCGGCTCCTGGGCCTGAGCTCGACCGAGCTCAAGTAGCCCGGTCGGCGGCGGTCAGCGACCCCGGCGCGAGGTCGAGAACGACGCGGCGCTGTGCGGCCGGCCGGACGAGGAGGCAGCGGCGGCGGGGCGGTTGCGCGGGGTGCGCTTGCGGCTGCCGTTGCTGCCGCTGGCGCTCTTCGCGGCCGCGCCTGCGCCCGCCTTGGGGCCGCGACCGCGACCACGCCCACCGCCGTTGCGGCCACCGCCGCGCACCGCCGGAGCGGCTGTAGCGGTTGTCCTCGTCGGACGAGCGAGCGCTCGGGCATGCGCGCTCGCCGCGACGAAGGTGCGCTCGCCGGGGGCGATCTCGGCCAGCAGCGGGTGGCCGGTGCCGAGTCGCGTGATCGTCGGCTTGATCCCGGCCTTGCGGGCCAGGTCGCGGACGTCGGAGACCTGGCTGTCCAGCATCAGGGTCACCACGGTGCCCTCGTTGCCGGCGCGCGCCGTACGGCCCGACCGGTGCAGGTACGCCTTGTGCTCGACCGGCGGGTCGGCGTGGACGACCAGGCCGACGTCGTCGACGTGGATGCCGCGGGCTGCGATGTCGGTCGCGACCAGCGTGGTCGCGGTGCCGGACGAGAACGCGGCGAGGTTGCGGGTGCGTGCGTTCTGCGACAGGTTGCCGTGCAGCTCGATCGCGGGCACGCCCTTGGCGTTGAGCTGGCGGGCCACGTTCTTGGCGCCGTGCTTGGTGCGGGTGAAGACGATCGTGCGGCCCGGCGCAGCGGTCAGGTCGACGAGCACCGGGATCCGCGCCTCCTTGCCGACGTGGAGCACGTGGTGGGTCATCTGACCGACCGGCGACTGCGCCGAGTCGACGCTGTGCGTGACCGGGTCGGTCAGGTAGCGCTTCACCAGCACGTCGACCCCGCGGTCGAGCGTGGCGGAGAACAGCATCCGCTGGCTGCGCCGCGGCGTGGTGTCGAGCAGCCGCTTCACGCCGGGAAGGAACCCGAGATCGGCCATGTGGTCGGCCTCGTCGAGCACGGTGATCTCGACCGCGCCGAGGTCGGCGTGACCGCTGCGCACGTGGTCCTCGAGCCGGCCGGGGCAGGCGATGACGATGTCGACGCCGTTGCGCAGGCTGCTGATCTGGCCACCCGGCTTCACGCCGCCGAAGACGGTGACGGTACGGAGCCCGAGGGCCTTGGCGAGCGGGGCGGCGGCGGCCTCGATCTGGCTGACCAGCTCACGCGTGGGCGCCAGGATCAGCGCGCGCGGCTGGCCGGGACGGCGCTTGCCCGGACGCTGGCCGGAGAGCCGGGCCAGCAGCGGCAGCAGGAAGGCGTAGGTCTTGCCCGAGCCGGTGCGGCCGCGGCCGAGCACGTCGCGACCGGCCAGCGAGTCGGGCAGCGTGGCGGACTGGATCGGGAACGGCTCGGTGATGCCGTGCTCGGTGAGCACCCGCACCAGCGGGTCCGGCACTCCGAGGGCATGGAAAGAGACAGGGTTGCCAGAAGTGGCGTTGGGCATGCGTTGACTCCGAAAGCTGGAAGTGGCGTCCTGCCCGGCGCGAGTGTGACCATCGCGGCGCGTGGGTCGTGTGACGCAGATCCGGCCCGAGGCAGAACTGAGGGGCCGATACGGCCAGTGTACGGATGTTCACCCCGTTCGTCGCATCGAACGCACCAACCGGGGTGTGATGTGGACGACGTCGACCGGGCAGGGTGGCCCGATGAAGATCTACTCCGACCTCCCCGTCCGCCGGACCCTCCAGATCTCGGGCGACATCCTGCTGGTGCTGTGGATCTGGCTGTGGGTCTCGATCGCCGACACCGTGCACGACGCGACGCTGGGTCTCGCGAAGCCCGGGCGCCAGATCGACGAGTCCGCCACCGGGCTGGCCGGCCAGCTGCGGGACGCGGGCGAGTCCATCAGCAGGGTGCCGATCGTCGGCGACGACGTGCAGAAGCCGTTCGACGGTGCGGGGGGAGCCGCGGACAACCTGGCCGCGGCCGGCCGGGCCCAGGTCGAGGCCGTGCAGACGCTGGCGTTCTGGCTGGGGATCGCTGTGGCCCTGATCCCGGTCCTGATCGCCCTCGCGGTCTACCTGCCACCCCGCGTCCGGTTCGTACGACGGGCCACGGCGGGCAAGCGGTTCCTGGACTCGGCGGCCGACCTGGACCTGTTCGCGCTGCGGGCGATGACCAACCAGCCGCTGCACGTGCTGGCCGGCGTGAGCGACGACCCGGCCGGCGACTGGCGGGACCGCGACCTCGACGTGGTCCGACGCCTCGCCCAGCTCGAGCTCCGGGACTGTGGCCTCCGGGCGCCGGAGATCTCCGCGACGTGACTTTCCGACGGGTCCGACGTCCGGGACCGGCGCGAGCGGTCCGAGCGGAAGGTGCTGGCGTCGGCGCCGCTGCCCCGGACCGACGGGTGGCCGCGGAACAACACGACAGCCGGATGCCTTGACCCGACATGGAACTCGACCGCGCCCTCGCAGCCGCCCGTGACCGCCACCAGTCGGTGCTGACCACGCTCAAGAGGGACGGCAAGCCGCAGCTGTCCAACGTGCTGCACACCGTCGGCGACGACGGGGTGGTCCGGATCTCGACCACGGCCGACCGCGCCAAGTACGCCAACCTGCGTCGCTCGCCGTGGGCCGCGCTGCACGTGAACGGCTCGGACTTCTGGTCCTACGCGGTCCTGGAAGGAGACGTCGAGCTCTCCGAGGTGGCGGCCGCCCCCGACGACGCCACGGTCGAGGAGCTGGTCGGCATCTACCGTGCGCTGTCCGGTGAGCACGACAGCTGGGACGACTACCGGCGCTCGATGGTCGACGACCGGCGGGTGGTGGTCCGGCTCCGGCCCACGCACGCCTACGGCATGCTGCGCTGAGGGTCAGCCCCTGAGCACGCGGGCGGCGTCGGAGGCCCGGGCCGGCAGGTACGCCGGGGCACGCCAGCCGCGGCTCTCGAACACCCGGCTGATCGCTGCCCGCACCTCGTCGACCCGGTCGGTCGGCACCAGTGCGATCGCCGAGCCTCCGAACCCGCCCCCGGTCATCCGGGCGCCGACGGCACCGCCGGCCGTCGCCGTCTCCACGACGGCGTCCAGCTCGGCACAGGAGATCTCGAAGTCGTCGCGCATCGAGACGTGCGAGGCCATCATCAGCGTGCCGACGTGCGTCCAGTCCTCCGCGGCCAGCGCCTCGACGGTCTCGGAGACTCTCGCGATCTCGGTCACCACGTGCTGCGCGCGGCGGCGTACCCGATCGTCGGTGACCCTCCCCAGGTCGTCGAGGGTCGCCTCGCGGAGCGTCTCGACGCCGAGCACCCGCGCCGCCGCCTCGCAGTCGTCGCGTCGCGACCCGTAGCCGCCGTCACTGAGCGAGTGGTGCACCCGGGTGTCGACGACCAGGAGCGCGAGGCCGGCCGTCTCCGGCTGGAAGGGCACCTGGCGCGTCTCCCACGAGCGGCAGTCCAGCAGCAGCGCGTGGTCCGCCGTGCCGAGCACGGCCACCGTCTGGTCCATGCCACCGGTCGGCGCGCCCGCCACCTCGGTCTCGGCGCGGATCCCGGCGGCGGCCAGGGTGCGCCGCAGCTCCGGGGTGTCCTCGTGACCGAGCACGTGCAGCACGGCCGAGCCGACACTGCACTCGAGCGCGGCGGAGCTCGACAGACCCCCGCCGAGCGGCACGCAGCCGGAGACCGCGACGTCGAGGCCCTCGACCCGGTGGCCGGCCTCACCGAGCGCCCACACCACACCGCCCGCGTAGGCGGGCCAGCCGGTGGCGTCGGTGAGCTCGTCGTAGGTGCCGTCCCAGGTCTGGTCCTGCTCGGCACTGACCAACCGGATCCGGCCGTCGTCGCGCCCGGTGGCGGCGGCGTACGTCGCGTGCGGCAACGCGATCGGCAGGCACAGACCGCCGTTGTAGTCGGTGTGCTCGCCGATCAGGTTCACCCGGCCGGGAGCGAGCGTCACCACCCCCGGCTCTGCGTCGTAGGCGTCGCGAAAACGTGCGGTCACCCGTCGGACGCCCTCGTCGGCGCTCCACGCCTCCAGTGTGGTCACGGCACGAACCTAGCGTTCTAGGCTGTCGGCATGCGTTTCCGCGACGACGTCCGCCCCGGGTGGGACCTGACCTACGACGACGTCTTCATGGTGCCGCGCCGCTCCACGGTCGCCTCGCGCTACGACGTGGACCTCTCCTCCGACGACGGCACCGGCACCACGCTGCCCCTGGTGGTCGCGAACATGACCGCGGTGTCCGGGCGTCGGATGGCCGAGACCATGGCCCGGCGCGGCGGGATGAGCATCCTGCCGCAGGACATCCCGCTCGACGTGGTCGCCGAGGTGACCTCGTGGGTCAAGTCCCGGCACCCGGTGTTCGAGACCCCGATCACCCTGTCCCCGCGCGAGACCGTCGGCGACGCGCTGGCGCTGCTGCCCAAGCGCGCGCACCGGGCGGCGTTCGTGGTCGACGACGGCCGCCCGGTGGGCATCGTGACCGAGGCCGACTGCCTCGGCGTCGACCGGTTCAGCCAGGTGCGCGACGTGATGACCACCGAGATGGTGACCCTCCCCGACGACGTCGACCCGCGGGCCGCCTTCGACACCCTGGCCAGCACCCGGCACCGGCTCGCGCCCGTCGTGGACCCCGCCGGCGTGCTGGTGGGGGTGCTCACCCGCACCGGTGCGCTACGCTCCACCCTCTACGCCCCGGCCCTCGACGACACCGGCCGGCTCCGGATCGGCGCCGCGATCGGCGTCAACGGTGACGTGAAGGGCAAGGCCGTGCGAATGGCCGAGATCGGTGTCGACTGCCTGGTCGTCGACACCGCGCACGGTCACCAGGAGCGCATGGTCGAGGCGTTGGCGGCGGTCCGCTCCGCAGGCGTCGACGTGCCGGTGGTCGCCGGCAACGTGGTCTCCGCCGAGGGCGTCAAGGACCTGGTCGACGCGGGCGCCGACATCGTCAAGGTCGGCGTTGGACCGGGTGCCATGTGCACGACCCGGATGATGACCGGTGTCGGGCGCCCCCAGTTCTCCGCCGTGCTCGAGTGCGTGGAGGAGGCCCAAAAGCACGGCCGCCACGTCTGGGCCGACGGGGGAGTGCGGCACCCGCGTGACGTCGCCCTCGCCCTGGCCGCCGGTGCCTCGCAGGTGATGATCGGCTCCTGGTTCGCCGGCACCCACGAGTCCCCGGGCGACCTGCGCACCGACAGTGAGGGTCGCGCCTACAAGGAGAGCTTCGGGATGGCCTCGGCCCGGGCCGTCGCCAACCGCACCTCGACCGACACCGCCTTCGACCGGGCCCGCAAGGCGCTCTACGAGGAGGGGATCTCGTCCTCGCGGATGTACCTCGACCCGGACCGCCCCGGCGTCGAGGACCTGATCGACCTGATCTGCGCCGGGGTTCGATCCTCGTGCACGTACGCCGGAGCCAGCAGCCTGGCCGAGTTCGCCGAGCGTGCCGTGGTCGGCATCCAGTCCGCTGCCGGATTCCACGAGGGTCGGCCGCTCCCGGCAGGGTGGTGAGGCGGGTGGTCAGGACGCTCGTCGTCGCCCTGATCGTGCTTCTGCTCGGCGGATGCGGATCCGGCGTAGAGTCGCGGGCCGACGTGCCCCCGGTGCAGCCCAGCCACGCCGACAACGACCCCGAGCTGGTCGAGGCAGGGGTCGACGCCCAGCTGGTCCAGAGCCTGTCCGAGACCGCCCAGTCCGCGGGTTACGAACGCGACCGGGACGCCCTCACCAGCTGGCGAACCTCCCTGGACCTCGCGCGTCGCGCCCTGCACCGGTGCCGCGCCGACGCCGAGGGCCGTCGGACCTTCCCGCAGTACGTCGCCGACGACGAGAAGCGTGGCGTCGCGAAGGACGCCGCCGTGCGCGTGAACCGGTTCATCGAGCAGGAGTTCTGCGCCGCCCTGGCCAGGTGACGGGCAGCCGGAGCGATGTGAGGGTTGCCCGTTTCCTTTGCTAGGGTTACCGGCGCGCAGGACGGCCTCCCACGGCCGGTCCTGCACCACTCGTCCGGGTGGCGGAATAGGCAGACGCGCTAGCTTGAGGTGCTAGTCCCCGTATAGGGGGTGGGGGTTCAAGTCCCCCCTCGGACACGTTGGGACAAAGAGACTCTGACCTGGGAAGACACGGTCAGGGCCTCATCGCATTTCCTGCCATGGGAGCACGAGGGGAGCACATCCCTCTCCTGAGTGGTGCACCGACGACACCTAACAGGGTCGAAGGAGCCGCACGATGGCATGGAGCGAGACACGCAAACGCGGAGATGGCGGCACCTCTGTTCGGGTCGAGTGGCGCCTGGGTGGAGGCCGGAGCGGGCCGATCCAGACCGAGACCTTCGTGGCCGGTCGCGACGAGCAGGACCTGGCCCGCGCCGACGGGTTCAAGACGATGGTCGCGGCGGCTGGCGGCCACTGGCCCGACGGCTGGGTCAAGGGGGGCTTTGTCCGCGTCCGGTCCGCTGACGTCTACACCCCCTGCGATGGCGAGCGAGGCCTCCGATGACGCCGTCGGTGGCTGAGTCGCGTCAACGCCGAACCGTGGCGCCGCCCGGGCCGTAGGCTGGCGCGCTCGTGGTGTTGCCGGTCGGATTCCTCACGATCACTCAGCCTCCTAGGGCACAGCACGCACGTCGAAATGACGCCGTACATCGAGTCGTTAGTGAAGGAAGCGTATGTGCCGAGTGCTCGCCTACATCGGGCCGGAAACACCTCTGGAGAGCCTGCTGCTCAAGCCGGAGAACAGTCTGATCAACCAGTCCCTTGATCCAGAGCGTCACCCGGAGCTTCAGTTAGCAGGGTGGGGATTCGGGGCTTGGGGCGAGCGTCTGCTCAAACCCGAGAAGCCCTTCATCTACCGCCGGCCCATGGCTGCCTTCTACGACGACAACGCCGACCGCATCATCCCTAGCCTCCAGGCCAGCACGATGCTTGCTCATGTTCGAGCAGCCGCCTACAACGCGAAGACTGTTCTGGCCGACGAGAACTGCCACCCCTTCTCCGTCGAAGAGACCCCTTGGATCATTGCCCAGAACGGTGACCTGCCGAACTGGCTACTCCTGCAGCGTGAGCTGCTGCAGCACTGTGAAGACAGGTACGTGAAGCAGATGCGGGGCACGACTGACACGGAGTTCCTCTACGTGCTTCTGCTCTCCTTGATGGAGGGCGACAGCGACGAGGAGGTTCAACGTGCGGTCGAGGAGATGCTCAGGCTCATCGCCCAGGCGATGAAGGATCTCGACCTCGCAGCCCTGACCAAGTTGAAGATGGCCCTGGTATCCCCGAACCGAATCATCGGGATCAACGTAGGTCTCGGACACCAGGGCGAGACCGACCCGGTCGGGGACTGGAGAGAGCTACGAGAATCCGGCCCGGGCACGAGCGACTTCGCTCTCTCGATGCTCCTGGAGCCGATGTACCTGCAGCTGGGTCGCAACTTCCAGCACGACGAGACGTCCTATGACTTCGAGGTGCGCTCTGAGGAGGAGGCGACCGCCGCCATCTTCGCCTCCGAGCCCCTGACAGACAGCGACGACGGCTGGTCGCACCTCGAGTTCGGCGACATCGTCTTCCTCGAGAACCTGGGCAAGCACGTCACCAGAACCGTCAAGAGGTTGAAGGTATAGAAGCGCTGGACGTCAGCGCTTGGTCCAGACAGACGCAACCGCAGGTGCTCCCGCACCCCTCGCACATCTAGCATCTGCCCCCGCTCATGCTCCCGCACGTCATGCGCAGCGGGGAGTCGACGACGCTACCGCGGTCCTGGAAGGACTAGACATGCCGGCCTGCTCGAAGCGCAGATTGGTGAACATCGGGACGTACGTCTCCAGTGGCACGCCGTACCGCAGCCCCGATGGAAACCGCGATCGAAAAGGCGTCCATCACCCCGGCCAGGGGTGAAGCCCTGCTTGCCGGGCTTGGGAAGATTCTCTACCAGCTCACTGTCGCTATGGGGCCAGAGGTCATGTAGCCCGCGGCACCACCGAAGTGAAGATGCCGCTTGCTAGCGTCACTGGATCACTCGCGGTGCTATAACGCAGCTACTTGGCTGGCCACTTGGCTTCGATCGGGCGGAGATGTTGCGGGCGAGATTATCTCGCCAGCGGCAGTTCTGGTCCTACTGGAGGAGCGTCGGCTTTCTTCCGCATTCACGCGGGCACGAGGGGTCATCCCTCGCGCTTCTCCTTGTTCGCGCTGTCGGCGTCACGGGAGTAGTTCGGGTCCGTGACAAGTCGACTGTGGTTGGCCGAGTAGACGAAGTAGAAGACGAGGCCGATGGCCATCCAGATGAAGAACCGCAGCCAGGTGGCGGCTGGCAGGTTCAGCATCAGGTACACCGCGGCCAGGACGGCCAGCACGGGAACTACAGGTACACCGGGGCAACGGAAAGCACGCTCGAGATCGGGCCGGGTGCGACGCAGGACGAGCACGCCGATGGCGACAAGGACGAAGGCGAACAGGGTGCCGATGTTCACCAGCTCGGCCAGCTCGGTCAACGGAACGAACGTCGAGATGAGGGCAACGGCGACCCCGGTCAAGATCGTGGTCCGCAGGGGTGTGCCGAACCGCGGACTGACCTTGGCGAAGGAGGAGGGCAGCAGCCGGTCTCGGCTCATGGCGAAGAAGACCCGGCTCTGCCCGAGCATCAGGATCATCATCACCGTCGTCAGGCCGATCAGCGCACCAACCGAGATCACCGTCGCGAAGCCAGGGTGACCGACGGACCGGAAGGCTTCGGCGAGCGGTGCATCGACCTTGATCTCGTCGTACTTCACCATGCCGGTCACCACCAGGGAGACCGCGACGTAGAGGACCGTGCAGATCCCGAGCGACGCCAGGATGCCGATGGGCATGTCGCGCTGAGGGTTCTTGGTCTCCTCTGCTGCCGTGGCGACGATGTCGAAGCCGATGTAGGCGAAGAAGACCAGCGCCGCGCCGGTGAAGATCCCGCTGATCCCGAACGCCCCGGGCGAGAGGCCGAGGTCCTGCAGCAGGGAGGGAGTGACGGCTCCGTCTCCGGCCCCCTTGGAGCCGGAGGGTGGGATGAACGGCGAGTAGTTGCCGGACTTGATGAAGAAGATCCCGGCCACGATCACCAGCAGCACAATGGCCAGCTTGATGACGACGAAGACGAAGTTGACCTGCGAAGAGACCTTGATCCCGACGCAGATGACTGCGGTGAGGATCAGCACGATGGCAGCGGCGACCAAGTTGTGGCCCTCGCCGTAGGCGAACCCCGGGATCGTGATCCCCGCCTCGCCCATGACATCCGCGAAGTACGTCGACCAGCCCACTGCCACCGTGCTGGCTCCCAGGGCCAGCTCCAGGATCAGGTCCCAACCGATGATCCAGGCGACGAGCTCGCCCAGGCTCGCGTAGGAGAACGTGTAAGCCGAGCCTGCCACCGGTACTGTGCTCGCGAACTCCGCGTAGCAGAACGCGGCGAGTGCGCACGCGATGCCGGAGAAGACGAACGACAACGCCACCGCTGGACCAGCCTTCTCGCCGGCCGCTTCGCCGGTGAGCACGAAGATCCCGGTGCCGATGATCACGCCGACCCCGAAGACGGTCAACTGGAGGGGACCGAGCTCCTTGCGGAGCTGATGCTCGGACTCCTCGGTGTCAGCGATCGACTGCTCTATGGTCTTGGTTCGCGTGAGATTCAACTGCTCGCCTTTCGTCGACGGCGCGTCCGAGCCGCACCCAACTCGGAACGTATACCAGGTGAGATGTGGTCCACACCCCACGTGCGAACGCCGGGCGGCTGCTGCGCCTTGACCGTGGCCGCTGATGGAGCGCGAACGGTGCGTCCATCTGGGCCGGAACGACGCGCGACCTGCCGATCGCTAGCGGGCCGTCCATTGTCGGAGATCTGCGACGATCGGCGGCGCGATGCGAAGGAGGACGAGGCCGGTGCCGAACGGCAGCGTCCGGATTCGCTCAGGTGGCATCACAGAGACACGCCGAGTCGATCGTTGAAGGGATCGATGGCCGTAGTCGCCGATGGTGACGGAGTCGGAACGTTCGTCGCGTTCACCGATGAGGACCGAGAGTTCCTGGAGGTCCCTTGACGCGGAAGCGCCGCCCAGAATCACCTTCACGATGGACGTATCCCAGATCGTGCTTGCGGCATGGTCGCCCCATTTGTTGCGAGCTTGAGACGTAGGTCGGAGTGGGGTCGGGGACGCGGCCTTCGGCGTAGGCGACGGAGTGCTGGACCCAGATCAGGAGCGTGTTGTTGAAGGAGCGGGCGCGGAAACGGGCGGCGAACTCCCTCGCGTGTCGCCAGTCCTCGCCGGTGACGAGTTGCTCGACGGCGTCGGTGAGCTTGGCATGCAGAGCGTCGAGCTTCGCGTTGCGGTCGGCGATCTTCTCGTCGAGGGTGCGGTTGTCGTTACGCATCGGTCCTCCCACGGGTTGTAGGAGGAAGGTGCGGCGCCGGTGCCGGCGGGAGTGGCGAGCCTGTACGGCGTCGGAGCCTGAGGCAGCGTCAGGTATTCGTTGCGTCGAGCAGCTTCGTGAGCAGTCGTCGGAGTTCGCGATGTCCGCGCTCGCCCAGGATCGCGGTCACCTGCTCTTCGAGGACTTCGATCGTCTGGCGACCGGCTGCGACGGCGTCGCGCCCGCGTTTGGTGAGCACGATGAGCTTCGCTCGCCCGTCGCTGGGGTCGGGCTGACGGATGACGTAGCCCATGTCGACAAGCTCGTCGACCAGTTCGGCCATGGACTGCGGGGTCATGTTGGCCTTGCGTGCGAGCTCGGTGAGCCTGGAGCCGTCGGTAGAGATCTGGGCGAAGACAGCCGAGTGCTTAGGCTTCTGCGGAAAGCCGGCACCGACCACACCGTCGACGATCTGGAAGCCCAACAGGCTGTAGGCCTGGCCCAGCATCGAGACGGTGTTCAGGTCATGCGTCATTGACAACTCCGGATTCGCAGAGTATTCAGGTTACCTGAATAGTTTCTAGCACACTCCGCTCGGACGTTGGCTTCTAGGCAAGAGAGGAGCGATCACCGTGACGCAGATTGAAGCGGGCACGTTGCGTGGGGCCACGGTTCCCGTCTGGGTGAGGCGCGCCGGGGCGCTCTGCATGGCCGCCGGGATCCTCGGAGCCGCTAGCGGCATCTCCTTGGCGGTGTATCCCGCCCAGGTGTCCGAGGACATGTTCAGCTACCCGCTCACGGCGGGCGGGTTCACCGTCATCCAGATCTGGTTCTTCGTCCAGCATCTTGGTCTGCTCGCCGGCATCGCGGCACTCGCCCGCGCGGCCGTCATGGCCCAGGGTCACAGCGCACGCTGGGGCAGCGGCCTCGCAGTCTCAGGTATGGCGCTGCTCGCACTCACCGAGCTGATCGCCATCACGGCACGCAACTCGACCTACCCCGGCGAGGGCACCGGCCGTCTCGACGTGCTCTACGGAGTCGCCAGTATCGCAGTCGGGGTGGGACTGATCCTGGCAGGCATCGCCGTCCGCCGTCGGGGACGCTGGACCGGCTGGCGAGGGGTCGTCGTCCTGGTCGTCGGCGTCTTCGTGTTCGTGCCGATGATGCCTGCACTCATGGGGCCGTTCGTTCTCGCGCGGCTGGCCATCACGGTCTGGATGCTGCTCTTCGCGGCTCTCGGCTACGCGCTCTGGAAGCAAGACGACTGATCGATCGGCGTCAACGGAGAGGTCGGTCGTTGAGGGAAGGGAACACCACATGACCGTCATCGAGAACCAGACCATGGTCGCCTGCACGCCCGAGGAACTCTTCGACTACTGCGTCGACATCCGCAACGAAGTCGAGTGGAACCCCACCGCGAAGTCGATGGAGAAGCTGACCGACGGGCCGGTCGGCGTCGGCACGAGGTTCCTGGCCCGCTGGACGGGTGCGCCGTCGGCGATCGAGGTCGAGTGCCTCGAGTTCGAGCGCCCGCACCGATGGGTCCACGACAACAACGGCCCGATCGCTGTGACGTTCACCGGCACCGTGGAGCCGGTCGACGACGGATCGCTGCTCCGTGCTCGGTTCGACGCACGCCCGCGCGGGTGGTTCCGGCTGGTGTTCCCGCTCTTTGTGGTGATGACCCGCCGCCAGGAGAAGGCCAACATGACCCATCTGCGAGAGGCTGTGGAGCGGCGCACTGGTGTCATCCCGGGACGGGCGGCACTCGACATGCCCATCATCCACCGGATCCTCCGACTCCAGCTCGCCGAGGTGCGGGCTCTGGTGCAGGAGGTTCCGGCACGCGATGCGGCGCGGGTCGGCGCGGTAGCCGACCACCTTGAGTTCCTGCTTGACGAACTGCACATGCACCACACCGCCGAGGACGACTGGATCTGGCCGAAGTTGCTCGACCGCGCGGGGCTCGACGCACCGCTGGTGGAGCGGATGGAGGAGCAGCATCAGCAGATCGACGTGTCAGTCGCCGAGGTGCGCGAGGCGATGTCGGTGTGGCGCTCGGATCCGAAGACGGAGACGTCCTCGGAACTCGCCGACTGCGTCGGCGAACTCCTCGTCGTCCTTGAAGCCCATCTCGACGAGGAGGAGCAGGTCGTCGTGCCGTTGATCGACCGGCACCTCACCAAGGCGGAGTTGCAGGAATTCGGGGAACGCGCCTTCGAGAAGTTCACGCCGGCCCAGCGGTGGATCGCCACCGGGCAGTTGGTCGAGGTCACGACTCAAGAGGAGGCGGCGATGTTCCTCGGCCAACTGCCCCCGCCGGTGAGGGTGCTTTGGCACCTGGTCGGCAAACGCAAGTACCGCAGATACATCGCGCCGGTCCGCGGCGGGCAACTCGGATGAACCGATCGAACCCGAGAGCGCGGCCGTGACTGCCCTGGGCGCGGGGCTACGGGGAGGCATCGCGGGAGTGGCCTGGTCGGGCGCCTTGAGGCTGTGGATGACCCAACTGGTAGCAGAGCCGCGGGTTACCTCAGCCACCGTCACTATGGTCCTCGTCCCCGGCGGTGGCGTAGGCGGGCTGCTCGGCTACGCGTGGCGCCGCCAGAGTCTGGGGTCCCCGACATCACGCTGGCTCATCGCCGCACCGATGGGGCTGGGTGTCGTCGTGCTCGTGCCGTCGTACGCCGTCCAGCTCGCGACTACGGGGCAGGGCAGCGGCGCGATCGCGGTGCCTCTCATCGGGATGGCGGGTGGGTACGCCGCTTCTGCTCGCGGCCCGAAGCGAGGACGCATACTCGCGGGGCTGCTGGCCGGCTCCGGCGTCGTCGGAATGTCCGTGGCGCCGGTGGCGATGAATCCGGGCTTAGAGGCCGGCGACCCACGAGCCGTGGCCGCGGGCTTGCTCGGCGGGTCGCTCATGCTCGCCCTCATCGCTGCCTGTGCGATTCCGTACCGCAGGCACCTCACGCCAGTCCGCGGCGGACAGCGCGTGTGAACCGAGGGACGCCGTGACCAAGGCTGCCGCAGTCTGCTCCTTCGTGCTCGGGTTGGGCTTCGGCCTCCCGGGTGCGTATGGCGCGTGGTTCTACGCGCGGCAGGGCGAGGTGTGGACATTCCTCGGCTTCCCGACGTATGGCAACGGGCCATTCGAGCGCTGGGGACTCGCGACCAGCGTCCCGCTGCTGCTCGGCTTCGTGGTCGTATGCGCCGCCGAGATCGCGGGAGGTGTCCTGCTCTGGCGCGACGCCACGATCGCCCGTGGATGGCGCTCGCCCTGCTGCCGGTCGAACTCGTGTTCTGGATCGGCTTCGCGCTGCCGTTCGGACCGCTCCTGGGACTCGCCCGCACCGCGCTGGTCATCGCCATCCTCGTGTCCGGGGACTGACGCCCAGCCGGCCGGCGGGCCGAGCCCTCCCGGGCACCCGTTTGCCGAGGCGGGAGGGTGGCGAAGGTGGTGGATCGTCGAACGTGAGCGGCTCGCCGAGGTCGTCCAGGAAGTCCCAGATGCGCCGTGCGACGGACTCGTGACGTTCGACCTCGCGCGTCCAGGGGCCCATGGCCCGGATCGGCGTTCTCCAATGGGATCGAACCGGATCGAATTCACGCTCAGCCGGCAGGGAATGCCACTGTCGAGCGGTTCGATCTGGTCGTTCAAGTCCCCCCTCGGACACCAGGGCTCCAACCACACCGTCTGCGGCTCCGCTCGCGACCGCGTCCAGCCTCAGTGCAGCACCCCGGCTGCCAGGGCCGGGTCGTCGGTGATCAGGGCGTCGACGCCGGTGTCGGCCAACGCGGCGATCTCGAGCGCGGTGTCCGGCGTCCAGACGTTCACCTCGAGGCCGTGTCGGTGAGCCGCGGCCACCCCATCTGCCGTCGTCGCCGAGGCCTTCAAGGTGATCGAGCCGGCCCACTCCAGGGCGGTGAGGTCGGCGGGCAACGAGGTCAGGATCGGGCTGACGTTGGCGTCGGGGTCCAGTGCGACGAATCGCTGGAGGGACTCCAGCTCGAAGCTCTCGTAGACGACCCGGTGGTCGAGTCGCGAGCTGTCCAGGCCGGAGGCGCGGACCTCGTCGAGCATGTGCTGCTCGATGCCGGGCGATTCGTCAGGGAGCTTGGCCTCGATGAGCACGTCGACACCGCGATCGCGAGCCAGGTCGAGCAACGCGCGCAATGTCGGGATCCGTTCACCGGCCCAGGCCGGTGAGAGGTAGCTTCCGGCGTCGAGGGTCTCGAGCTCGGCGAACGTGAAGCTGGTCAGCGGATCGTTCTCCCGGCCGGGGAACACGGTCTCGACGTCGGTCGTCCGGGCCAGGCTCCTGTCGTGGAACAGCACCAGCGTGCCGTCCGCGGTCTCCTGCACGTCGGCCTCCAGGCGCTGGGCGCCGCGGGTCAGGGCACGCTCGAAGGCGCTCATCGTGTTCTCCGGCGCCTCCAGGGCACCACCTCGGTGGGCGACCACGACCGGGGTGTTGGTCGGGAGCACCTTCAGGGCCTTCACGCTCCCACGGATCCGCGGCAGCGAGCGGTAGGCGACCACCGTCGCCTGGAGCTGGTAGCTGCCCGACCTGGCGATCGTGAAGGGGATCACCGCGTTGCCCGACGAGCGCACCCGAGCACTGCCCAGCCGCGACCAGGTGCCGCCGACGCGCCGGTAGCGGATCCGGACCTCCCGACCCCGCCGGATCGGTCGCACGGTCACCACGACCCTGTCGCCGGCACCTCGACTGACCGTGTCGGGCACTCGGGTCCACACGCGCTGCGCCGTAGCGGCGTCCGCGGGCCCTCCGGACAGGACCATGCACGATGCCGTGACCAGGGTCAGGCAGAGCCACGCTGCGATGCGGTGTGCCATGACGACGATCTCCCCCGGGAACGGCCGCGGCCCTACCGCGCAGACCCATGGAAGCACCGAAGTCGACCGCGCCGCTGGCAAATCGCCGCACCCGACCACGGTGACGCAACTAGCCTGCTGGTCGTGGATGGTTCCGGAACGTTCCGTGTCGCGTTCGTGCCGGGCGTGATGCCGGACAAGTGGCTCGACCGCTGGCGCGAGCGGCGTCTCGGCCGACTGGACGCGTTCCTGGTGGACCTCACCGAGCAGCGCAGCGTCCTGTACGACGGGCGTGCCGACATGTGCCTGCTCCGGTTGCCCGTCGAGCGTGACGGCCTGCACGTGATCCCGCTCTACACCGAGGACGCCGTGGTCGTGATGTCCACCGAGCACCTGCTGACGGTGCTCGACGAGGTGACCGAGGAGGACCTGACCGACGTGCTGGTCAACGAGGGGCCGGCCGGGCAGGCGATCGAGACGGCGGCCGCCGGGACCGGGGTGGTCGTCGTACCCCGCAGCGTCGCCCGGCTGCACCGACGCAAGGACGTCACGGTGCGCACGCTCCTCGGTGGCCCGGAGTCCCAGGTCGGCCTCGCCTGGCGCACCGACCTCGATGACCCTCGCGCGGAGGACTTCGTGGGCATCGTTCGGGGACGCACTGCCCGGAGCAGCCGAGGCGAGGCCAAGGAGCCGCCCCCGAAGAAGAAGGCGACCGGGCAACCGACGAAACGGCAGCCGCGGCCCACGCAGCAGCGGCGCGCCACCCGACGCCGCCGGTGACGCCGGTGCCGCTCAGCCCAGGCAGGTGTGGGCCGCGAGCATCCGGAACGCCTCGGTGGGAGGCACCGGACGCGAGAACAGGAAGCCCTGCACCCGCTCGCAGCCGAGGTCCACGAGCAGCTGACGCTGGTCCTGGGTCTCGACGCCCTCCGCGACCACGTCCAGCGCGAACGCCTCGGCCAGGTTCAGCACCGCCTGGACGACCGCCTGGTCGCGACGCCCGTCGGTGAGCCGGACCACGAAGCTGCGGTCGATCTTCACCACGTCGAACGGGTACGAGCCGAGCCGCGCGAGCGAGGAGTGCCCGGTGCCGAAGTCGTCCAGCGCGAGCCGGATGCCCAGGTCCCTGATCCCCACCAGCGCCGAGGACACGTCGGTGTCAGACGTGCCCAGTCCGCTCTCGGTGACCTCGAGCACGATCGCCGAGGGCGGCAGTCCGTTCTCGGCCATCACGGCGGCCACCTGGTCGGCGAGCTCCCGATCGGCGAGCTGCAGCGGGGACAGGTTCACGCTCACCGGAGGCACGGCGCCACCGAGCAGCGCCCGCCAGTCCGCGACGTCGGCACAGACCCGTGAGAGCACGCACTGCCCGAGCCGCCCGATCAGGCCGGTCTCCTCCGCGAGCGGGATGAACTCGGCGGGAGAGATGGCGCCCAGCGTCGGGTGCTGCCAGCGCGCGAGCGCCTCGAAGCCCTCGATCTGACCGGTCTCGAGCGACACCACGGGCTGGTAGACCACGGTGACGGCCTCCTCGGCGATCGCGCCCTCGAGGTCGGCCTTCAGGTCCAGCCGGGAGATCGCATCGTCGTGCATGCCGGTCGTGTACGCGCGGTAGCAGGCACCACCTTCGCGCTTGGCCGTGTACATCGCCAGGTCGGCGTTGCGCAGCAGGTCGCGTGCCGGCGTCTCGCCGTCGGCGAGCGCGATCCCGATGCTGACCCGCACGGAGAGCACGCGACCGTCGACGTCGACGGGGGCGGACAGCTCCTCGATCAACCGGTCCGCGACGCACCGGGCGTCGTCGAGACCACCCGGACCGGCCACCAGGATCGCGAACTCGTCCCCTCCGAGGCGCGCGGCCATCTCGTCGGTCCGCACCCCGCGGGAGACCCGCTCCGCGAGGGCGACCAGCATCCGGTCACCGGCGAGGTGGCCCAGGCCGTCGTTGACGGTCTTGAAGTCGTCCACGTCGACCAGCAGGAGCGCGTGGCCCTCGGCGACGGGGCCGTCGGGCTGGTCCTCGGGGACGAGCTCGGCGAGCCGCTGCATGAACCGGTTGCGGTTGGGCAGCAACGTGAGCGGGTCCGTGTACGCCTGGTGACGCAGGTCCGCCTCCAGCTGCCGGAACGCGGTCACGTCGCGGAAGCTCCACACCCGACCCACGGCACGGTCGTCGAGGAGCTGCGGCTGGGAGACGCGTTCGAAGATCCGGCCGTCGGTGAACACGAGCTCGTCGATGGTCGAGAGCTCGGGGTGCGCGTAGAGGCGGCGCACCTCGAAGATGAACGCGTCCCGGTCGACGAGCTGGTCCATCACGTGCTCCAGCAGGGCGTCGTCGTCCCCCGCGTCGACCAGCTCCGCGGGGATGCCCCACATGTCGCGGAACTTCTGGTTCGAGCTGACGATCCGGCCGCCGCCGTCGACGACCAGGATGCCGTCGGCGGTGGACTCCAGGGTGGCCGCGAGAAGTGAGAACGAGCGGGCCTCCCTCTCGACCTGGGTGGAGCGCTCCACGGCCAGGGCTGCGAGGCGCTGGGCCCACCCGAGCGAGAGTGCCTCGGCGTCGAGCTCGGGGGCGTCGCCGAGCCCGAAGATGTGCAGGGCACCGAGCGCGCTTCCGTCCTGGTGCCGGAAGGGAACGGTGATGCCGGGGTGCAGGTCGTCGCGTACCGGCGTCCCCCCGACGTACGTCGCGCCACCGCGTTCGAGGGTGACCGCGCACGAGGTCGCGCCCGTCACCCGGACCATCGCCTCGGCCAGGCTTCCCGAGGACCGAGTCGAGGCTCTCGCCGAGGGCGATCCGCTCGAGCACCTCGGCCTGCTCCTCGATCAGCAGCTCGGCGACCTTGCGCTGGGTGATGTCGAAGAGGAGCCCGTGCTGGATCGAGCCGCGGGCGTCGGACTGCAGGGTGATGTCGTCGAGCACCCAGACGACGTGACCGTCCTTGGCCACCAGCCGGTACTCGGTGTAGGACCGGTCGTCGGTGGTGACCCGGATCCGCTCCTCACCGGTGAGGACCCGCGCCCGGTCGTCGGGGTGGAGCAGGCGCGCCCACAGGCCGGGGTCGTCGAGGAACTCCTGGGCGGTGTGCCCGAGGATCTCCTCGATCTGGGGGCTGGCATAGAGCCACGCGCCGTCGGCGCCGGTCCGGGCGGTGTAGACCGCTGCCGGCATCAGGTTCGCCAGGTCGTGCGGCATGCCCTCGCCGCGGGTCGACGGGTCGCGTCGGTCGTGAACCGGGACGCGTTCGCTCGGCACCGCACGCACAGTCTGCACAGCCGTCTCCGTCCCTCGTCCGCTGGTACTGGGAGGGCACTCGCGCCGGGGGGTCCTGATTGGGCGATATGTCTCCGCGTACAGGCTAGGGACACGCCGGTCCGCGCGTGGACGTTTTCGACAGGTCCGGTGGACTGTCTCCCTTCGGGTGTGGCCACCCTCCGGCGACGCGAGCGGCTCCCGGCCGCTCGTGGAGGGCGCGCCCGGCGTGAGGCACGATGGCTGCATGGGCACCCCGTCGTACGACCCGGCAGCCGACGTCGTCGAGCTCTGCCGCGACCTGATCCGGATCGACACCACCAACTTCGGCGACCAGCCGGGGCCAGGTGAGCGCAAGGCCGCCGAGCTGGTCGCCACCCTTCTCGACGAGGTCGGCATCGAGTCCGAGCTCTGGGAGGCCGAGCCGGGACGCACCAACGTGGTGGCCCGCTGGGGCGGCGACGGGTCCCACGAGTCGCCGAGCCCGTTGCTGCTCCACGGGCACCTCGACGTGGTGCCGGCCAACGCCCCCGACTGGCGCGTGCACCCCTTCTCCGGCGAGGTGGAGGACGGCATGGTGTGGGGCCGCGGCGCGGTCGACATGAAGGACTTCGACGCGATGCTCCTCTCGACCGTCCGCGCCCGGGCGCGGGCCGGGGTGGTCCCGACGCGGCCGCTCGTGCTGTGCTTCACCGCCGACGAGGAGGCGGGCGGCACGAAGGGGGCCGGCCCGCTGGTGGACCGGAGACCCGAGCTGCTCGAGGGGTGCCGCGAGGCGGTCGGCGAGGTGGGTGGGTTCAGCACCACGGTGCGCGGCCGCCGGCTCTACCTGATCGAGGCGGCCGAGAAGGGCATGGCCTGGATGCGGATGACCGCCAGGGGCAACGCCGGCCACGGCTCGATGGTGCACCCGGACAACGCGGTCACCACCTTGAGCGCCGCGGTCGCCCGGATCGGCCAGCACCAGTGGCCGGTGCGGCTCACGCCCACGATGCAGGTGCTGCTGGCAGCGGTCGCCGAGCTCGCCGGGACCGAGGCGACGCCCGACAACGCGGAGTCGCTGATCGAGGAGTTCGGACCCGCGTCCCGGATGCTCGGTGCGGTGATCCGCAACACGGTCAACCCGACGATGCTGGAGGCCGGGTACAAGGTCAACGTGGTGCCCGGGGAGGCGACCGCACACCTGGACGGGCGGTTCCTGCCGGGCTACGAGGACGAGTTCCTGGCCACGCTGGCCGAGCTGGCCGGGCCGGACGTGCAGATCGAGCACCTGACCAAGATGGACGGACTCGAGACGCCCTACGACGGTCTGCTGGCGGAGGCGATGACGGCCTCGATCCTCGAGGAGGACCCGGAGGCGGTCGTCGCGCCGTACCTGATGAGCGGTGGCACCGACGCCAAGCACTGGGAGCGGCTCGGGATCCGGAGCTTCGGCTTCGCGCCGCTGCGACTGCCGGCGGACCTCGACTTCACCGCCCTGTTCCACGGTGTCGACGAGCGGGTGCCGGTCGACGCGCTCGAGTTCGGCGCCCGGGTGTTCGACCGGTTCCTCGGCAAGATCTGAGGCAGCCGCTACCCGAACAGCACCAGCTGACGCTGCCGGATGATCTTCCGGCGCAGCACCACGCGGCGGGTGCCGTCGCGGGCGACCCGCACCCGGTCGAGCTCCCAGCCTCCCTGCTCGGCACGCTGCACGAGCAGGCGGGTCACGAAGGACCGCGAGAACTCGCGTGAGATCAACATCTTGTCGAACTCGTACTCGACCCCCGGACGCGGCACGCGCTTCGTCCCCCGGGTCATGGCTTCGGCTCGCTCATCCCCACCTCCGACAAGGAAATGCTACGGAACTTCCGGTGGACCGTCGCCGGACACGTCGTCGAGGGCCTCGGTGATCTCGTCGGGAAGCTCGCACTCCTCGACGCTCAGCGAGCCCTTCAGGTGGGCCGCGGTGCGGGCACCCACGATCGGTGCGGTCACACCCGGGCGGTCGCGCACCCAGGCCAGGGCGACCTCGAGCGGCGTCCAGCCGAGCCCGTCGGCGGCGCGCGCCACCGCCTCGACGATGTTGCGGTTGCGGTCGGTGAGCAGCGGGTCGACGAACCCGCTGAGGTGTGCCGAGGCGCCGCGGGAGTCGGCGGGGGTGCCGGCACGGTACTTGCCGGTGAGGATCCCGCGGCCGAGCGGCGACCACGGCAGGATCCCGACGCCGCACGCCCTGGCCGCCGGGACCACCTCGGCCTCGGGGGAGCGGTTGAGCAGGGAGTACTCGACCTGGTTCGTCGCGAGGACCGCCCGCCCGGGCACCGCCCGCTGCCAGGTGGCCCCCTGCGCGGTCTGCCAGCCGGACCAGTTGCTGACCCCGACGTACGCCGCCCGGCCGCTGCTGACGGCGACGTCGAGCGCACCGAGCGTCTCCTCGACCGGGGTGTCGTCGGACCAGACGTGCACCTGCCACAGGTCCAGGTGGTCCACGCCGAGCCGCTGGAGCGAGATGTCGAGGCAACGGAGGAGGTAGCCGCGAGAGGTGTCGAAGACGCGCTCGCCGCGGCGGGTCCCGACACCGGCCTTGGAGGCGAGCACCACGTCGTCGCGGGCGACGACCGAGCCGAGCAGCTCGCCGATCAGGCTCTCGGAGGCTCCGTCGGCGTACGTGTGGGCGGTGTCGAGCAGCGTGCCCCCCGCGTCGCAGAACGCGACCAGCTGGTCGCGCGCCTCGTGCTCGTCGGTGTCCCGGCCCCAGGTCATGGTGCCGAGACCCAGCCGCGACACCGTCAGACCGGTGTTCCCCACGCGCCGCTGCTTCATGGCTGCACGGTAACCGGCAGTCCGTTCAGCCCCCGATCAGGCACGCCGCGTAGTGTGCGGGGCGCCCGAGATCCGAGCGCCGACGAGCTGGAAGGCCCGCCACCCGCCATGAACTACTTCGACGCCGTGATCCTCGGGATCGTCGAGGGACTCACCGAGTTCCTCCCGGTCTCCAGCACCGGGCACCTGACGATCGTGGAGAAGTGGCTGGGCCTCGACGTCGCCTCGAAGGACGTCACCGGCTACACCGCCGTGATCCAGGTCGGGGCGATCCTGGCGGTCGTCCTGTACTTCGCCAAGGACATCTGGACCATCGCCCGCGCCTGGGTGCTCGGGCTGTTCAGGGCGGAGTACCGCGGGTCCTTCGACCACCGCATGGGCTGGTACGTGATCGTCGGCAGCATCCCGATCGGGATCGTCGGCCTGCTCGCCAAGGACCTGATCACCGGGTCCCTGCGGTCGCTGTGGGTGGTGGCCGGCGCGCTGATCCTGTGGAGCGCCGTGATGCTGTTCGCCGAGCGGACGGGCGACCAGAAGCGCTCGGAGAAGCAGGTCACCCTCAAGGACGCCCTGGTCGTCGGCCTCGTCCAGTGCATCGCGCTGGTGCCCGGTGTCTCCCGCTCCGGAGCCACGATCTCGGCCGGCCTGCTGCGCGGTCTCGACCGGGTGACGGCGACCCGGCTCAGCTTCTTCCTGTCCATCCCGGCCCTCCTCGCGGCCGGTGTCTACGAGCTGAAGGACGCGCTCGGTGGCTCGATCGAGGTCGGTCCGATCGTGGTCGGCACCGTGGTCAGCTTCGTGGTGGCCTATGCGTCCGTGGCCTGGCTGCTGAAGTTCGTGGCCCACCACAGCATCGGCGCGTTCGTGCCCTATCGCGTGGTGCTCGGCCTCGTGCTCCTGGCACTGCTGGCGACGTCGGTGATGACACCGACCTGAGCCGGCCGGCTCACAACCACCCGGCCCGCTTCGCGATCACCCACACCACGACCGAGCTGGTCAGCATCAGCAGCAGCGCCATCGGGTAGCCGAGCATCCACTGGAGCTCGGGCATGTGCACGAAGTTCATGCCGTAGATGCTCCCGACCAGCGTGGGCGCCGCCACCAACCCGACGCTGGCGGAGATCCGGCGCATGTCGTCGTTCTGCCGGATCGAGATCTGCGCGAGGTGCACGTCGAACGCCGTCGACAGCAGGTTGTCGAGGGTGTCGATCGTCTCCGCGACCCGGGCGAGGTGGTCGGCCACGTCACGGAAGTACGGTGCGGAGTCCGTATGCACCCCGGGCACCGAGCCGGCCGCGAACCGCATCATCGGGTCACGCAGCGGCAGCACGGCCCGGCGCATCTCGGCCAGCTCCCGCTTGAGCAGGTAGATCCGACGGCTGTCGTCGGTGCGCTCGTCGGAGAACACCGAGGTCTCCACCTCGTCGACGTCCTCGGTCAGGTCGGCGGCGACGTCCTCGTAGCGGTCGACCACCTGGTCGCTGATCGCGTAGATCACCGCCGACGGCCCGTGCGCGAGCACCTTCTCCATGCCCTCGATGCTCAGGCGTGCCTGGTGCAGGGCCCCACCTTTGCCGTGGCGCACGGAGATCACGAACTTCCTGCCGACGAAGAGGTTCACCTCGCCGGTCTCGACGGCGTCGTTCGCGTCGACGTACCAGAGCGTCTTGAGCACCAGGAACAGGGTCTCGTCGTACCGCTCCAGCTTCGGCCGCTGATGTGCGCTGAGCGCGTCCTCGACGGCGAGCGGGTGCAGCCCGTAGACCTCCTCGACCCGCGCCAGCTCCTCCTCGTCGGGCTCGTGCAGACCGACCCAGACGAAGTCGCCGTCGTCCGTGGCCTGGTCGCGGACCGCGGCCAGGTCCGTGCGGGAGCACTCCACCGCCACCCGCACGCCACCGCGGTAGAGGGCGTTGTCGACGATCACGTCGTCAGACTAGAACCAGCGCACCTCTAGGCTCGGCACCATGCCGACCGTCATCCTGGCCCGTCACGGTCGTACGACGGCCAACGCGACCGGTGTTCTGGCCGGGCGCAGCAAGGGGATCCATCTCGACGAGCTGGGTCGCGAGCAGGCGACCGCTGCCGCGGCGCGCCTCGAGGGACTACCGCTGGCCGCCGTCGTGACCAGCCCGATGGAGCGGTGTCGCGAGACCGCGAAGCTCCTCGCCCCCCACAGCCGGGCGACGTCCGAGCGCCGGCTCACGGAGTGCGACTACGGCAGCTGGACCGGCCGCCCGCTGAAGGAGCTCGGCAAGGAGCCGCTGTGGCGCACGGTCCAGGCGCACCCGGCCGGCGTGATCTTCCCCGACGGGGAGGCCATGGCGGAGATGAGCCGCCGTGGGGTTGCCGGCGTCCGGGACTGGGACGCCCGGGTTGCCGCCGAGCACGGGCCCGACGCGGTGTGGCTGGCGGTCTCCCACGGCGACGTGATCAAGGCGATCCTGGCCGACGCCCTCGGGATGCACCTGGACTCGTTCCAGCGGATCATGGTCGACCCGGCCAGCCTGTCGGTGGTGCGCTACACCGAGCTGCGTCCGTTCGTGGTCACCTGCAACTCCTCCTCGGGCAGCCTGGTCCACCTGAAGCCCCCCGCGAAGAAGCGCGGGCGCGCCCGTCGTACCTCCTCGGACGCCGTCGTCGGCGGCTCGTCGGGCACGACCTAGGGTGGAAGCCATGCCTCCTGTGGTGCACCGGTTCGACCCGCCCGAGCGGTTCGTCGTGGGCACCGTCGGTGACCCCGGACAGCGCACGTTCTTCCTGCAGGCACGAGAGGGAGCCCGGCTCACCAGCATCGCGCTGGAGAAGCAGCAGGTGCAGATCCTGGCCCGTGAGGTCGACGAGCTCCTGGACAAGCTGATCGAGACCGGCGTCACGCAGGCCACCGTGCCTGCGGTCACGCCGCTCGACCTGGCGGACGGCGACCCGCTGGAGAGCCCGATCGAGGAGGAGTTCCGCGCCGGCACGATCACGCTGTCCTGGGACGCCGACGACGAGCGCATCGTGATCGAGGTCTTCCCGGCGATGGACGTCGATCCGGAGGCGCCGGAGGGTGAGGAGCCGGAGCCGGAGGAGATGTTCCTGGTGCGGCTCCCCGCCGCGCAGGCTCGCGCCTTCTGCTCGCGAGCCGCGTCGGTGGTCGAGGCCGGACGCGAGACCTGTCCGTTCTGCGGGGGGCCGATGGATCCGGGCGGCCACCTGTGCCCGCGCGCCAACGGCTTCCGCCGCACGGGGACGTGACCGAGCCCGCCTCGACCCGGCTCACGACGGGGGACGTCGTGATTCTCGGCCGGATCATGCCCGCGTCCAACCACACCTTCGCGTGCGAGGTGGTCGACGGGACCACCCGGATCCAGGCGGTCTACAAGCCGGTGTCGGGGGAGCGGCCGTTGTGGGACTTCACCGACGGCACGCTCGCCTTCCGCGAGTACGCCGCGTGGGTGGTGTCCGACGCGCTCGGCTGGGACGTGGTGCCCCCGACCGTGCTGCGAGACGGACCGGCGGGCAGCGGCATGGTGCAGCTGTGGTGCGAGCCCGACGCCGGTGTCGACGCGGTCGACGTGGTGCCGGAGGACGCCGTGCCGGAGGGCTACCTGCACGTCCTCGACGCCGTCGACGACCGGGACCGGCCGGTGACCCTGGTGCACGAGGACACCGAGGCGCTGCGCCGGATGGCGATCTTCGACGTGGTCGTCAACAACACCGACCGCAAGGGCGGCCACGTGCTGGCGATGGCCGACGGGCACCGCTACGGGGTCGACCACGGCGTGTGCTTCCACACCGACGACAAGCTGCGCACGGTGCTCTGGGGCTGGGCCGGCGACCCGCTGAGCGACGACGAGGTCGCCGCCGTCGCGGCCCTCGAGCACGACCTGGTCGGCGGAGCGCTCCGCGCGACCCTGGGGTCGCTGCTCACCGAGCCCGAGATCGACCGCGCCGCCTGGCGCTGCCGGAGGCTGCTCGCGGAGGGAACCCTGCCGATCCCCAACGGGGGCTGGCCGGCCATCCCGTGGCCGCCGTTCTGAGCGACCGTCGATAGGGTGCACGAATGCGTGCCTGGACCTCTCCCGACGTGCCCCGGCTGCCGACGGCAGGGCCGCAGGTGCGGGTGTTCGACACCGCCGCCGACGAGGTGGTCACGACCAGTCCGGACGGCGCCGCGCGGATGTACGTCTGCGGGATCACGCCGTACGACGCCACCCACCTGGGCCACGCAGCGACGTACCTCGCCTTCGACCTGCTCGGCCGGGCCTGGCGTGCCGCCGGCCACGAGGTCCGCTACGTGCAGAACGTGACCGACGTCGACGACCCGCTGCTCGAGCGTGCCACCGCGACCGGCGAGGACTGGACGACGCTGGCCGAGCGGGAGACCGAGCTGTTCCGGACGGACATGGAGGCGCTGCGGGTGATCGCGCCCGACGCCTACGTCGGTGCGGTCGAGGCGATCCCGCTGGTGGTCGCGATGGTGCAGCGCTTGCAGGAGTCCGGTGCGGTGTACGACGTGGACGGAGACCTCTACTTCTCCGTCACCAGCGACCCGGCCTTCGGGGACGTGTCCGGGTGGGGCCGCGAGCAGATGCTGCAGATCTTCGGCGAGCGCGGCGGTGACCCCGACCGACCCGGCAAGAAGGACCCGCTGGACTGCCTGGTCTGGCAGGCCGAGCGTCCCGGGGAGCCCGCCTGGGACTCACCGTTCGGCCGAGGCCGGCCCGGGTGGCACATCGAGTGCAGCGCGATCGCCCGGGAGCACCTCGGCGCCCCGCTCGACGTCCAGGGCGGCGGCAGCGACCTGGCGTTCCCGCACCACGAGATGAGCGCCTCCGAGGCGCAGGTGGCCGAGCCGGGCACACCCTTCGCCCGTGCCTACGTGCACGCGGGCATGGTCGCCCTCCACGGCGAGAAGATGTCGAAGTCGAAGGGCAACCTGGAGCTGGTCTCCCGGCTGCGCGAGCAGGGCACCGACCCGATGGCGATCCGGCTGGCGCTGCTGCGCCACCACTACCGCAGCGACTGGGAGTGGACCGCCGACGACCTGACCACCGGGCAGCAGGTGCTCCAGGACCTGCGCCTCGCCGTCGCCCAGCCCTCCGGTGCCCCCACCGCCCCGGTCGTCGAGGCCGTGCTCGCGGCGCTGGCCGACGACCTGGACGCCCCGACCGCCGTCGACGTGCTCGCCACCTGGGCGGCGCACACGGTCACCGACACGTCCGAGCCGGGTGCCGGTGGCGTCGTACGCACGCTGGCGGATGCGGTGCTGGGGTTGGAGCTGTAGGGCAGGGGGCTCAGGGGGGCGCGAAACACCATGTTCTCCTGGTGTTCTGTCACTCTGCTCGGTCAATTGCCTGTGACAAGTGACTGATCACCAAGAGAACATGGTGTTTGGCGGGGCCAAACGCCCGGCCCCTACCCGTCGTCCCGGTCCCGGCGCTTCAGGTATCGCTCGAACTCCTTGGCGATCGCCTCGCCGCTGGCCTCGGGCAGCTCGGCGGTGTCCTGGTTCTCCTCGAGCATCCGGACGTACTCCGCGATGTCCTCGTCCTCCTCGGCCAGCTCCGCGACGCCGCGCTCCCAGGCCCGGGCGTCCTCGGGCAGGTCACCCATCGGGATGCTGATCTCGAGCAGGTCCTCCACGTGGCCGAGCAGGGCCAGCGTCGCCTTGGGGCAGGGGGGCTGCGGCAGGTAGTGGGGGACGGCGGCCCAGAACGACACGGCCGGCACGTCCACCTTGACGCAGGCGTCGAGCAGCACCCCGACGATGCCGGTCGGCCCCTCGTACGTCGACTGCTCCAGCTTGAGCCGGTCCTCGAGGTCGAGCTCGGTGGCGGTGCCGCTGACCTGGATCGGCCGCGTGTGCGGGGTCTCGGCCAGCAGCGCACCGAGGGTCAGCACCAGCTCGACGCCGAGCGTGTCCATCGCCGCGAGCACCTCGGCGGTGAACTGCCGCCAGCGCATGCTCGGCTCCATGCCGCGCAGCAGCACCACGTCGCGGTGCGCGCCCGGCGGCCGGGCGACCAGGATCTCGGTGCGGGGCCAGGTGATCCGGCGCATCCCGCTGTCGTCGGTGCCGACCAGCGGCCGGTTGACCTGGTAGTCGTAGAAGTCCTCGGGGTCGACCCGGGCCACGACCCGGGCGCCCCAGACGTCCACCAGGTGCTCGACCAGCCCGCTGGCCGCCTCCGCCGCGTCGTTCCATCCCTCGAACGCGGCGATCAGCACGGGGTTGACCAGCTCCGGCGTCTCCTCGAACTCGATCACCACACCAGCCTATGTGCAGGCGTCGGGTGTCATGATCCGATATCGCCGCACGCCGCGCGGAGCCCACTCCGTACCCTTGCGAGGGGCCGCCACCACCCTCTGGCGTGCCGACACGCTGCGAATGAGGACACCTTTGCCTGACGAGACGCCCGAGACCGTGCCACGACCCGACCTGACCGACGAGCTCACCGCCACGCTGCGGGAGCGGATCCTGGTCATCGACGGGGCGATGGGCACGATGATCCAGGCGCACACCTTCGACGAGGCGGGCTTCCGCGGCGAGCGCTTCGCCGACTGGGACAGCGACGTCCGGGGCAACAGCGACCTGCTCAGCCTGAGCCAGCCCGACGTGATCCGCGACATCCACCGCGCCTACCTCGAGGCCGGCGCCGACATCGTCGCCACCAACACGTTCAGCGCCCAGCGCATCTCCCAGGCCGACTACGGCATGGAGGACCTGGCCTACGAGATGAACAAGCGCTCCGCGGAGCTGGCTCGCGACGCCGCTGACGAGTACTCCGAGCGCACGCCCGACCGCAAGCGCTACGTGGCCGGCGGGCTCGGGCCGACCAACCGCACCGCCTCCATCTCGCCGGACGTGAACGATCCCGGCTTCCGCAACATCACCTACGACGCGCTGGTCGAGGCCTACCAGGAGCAGGCCGCGGGACTGGTCGACGGGGGAGCGGACCTGCTGCTCGTCGAGACGATCTTCGACACGCTCAACGCCAAGGCCGCGATCTTCGCCCTCGAGACGCTCTTCGAGGAGCGGGAGCGCCGCTGGCCGGTGATCATCTCCGGCACCATCACCGACGCCTCCGGCCGCACCCTGTCCGGTCAGGTCACCGAGGCGTTCTGGAACTCCGTGCGCCATGCGCGCCCCCTCGCCGTGGGCCTCAACTGCGCCCTCGGCGCCCAGGAGATCCGGCCCTACCTCTCGGAGCTCTCGCGGGTCGCGGACTGCTTCGTGTCCTGCTACCCCAACGCCGGCCTCCCCAACGCCTTCGGCGAGTACGACGAGATGCCCGACCAGATGGCGACGGTGATCGGTGAGTTCGCCTCGGCCTCCCTGGTCAACCTGCTCGGTGGCTGCTGCGGTACGACGCCCGAGCACATCGCGGCGATCGCGGAGGTCGCCAAGGGGGTGACCCCGCGCGAGCCGGCCGAGATCGCTCCGGCGCTCCGGCTCTCCGGGCTCGAGCCGCAGAACATCACCGCCGACTCGCTGTTCGTCAACGTCGGCGAGCGCACCAACATCACCGGCTCGGCGCGGTTCCGCAACCTGATCAAGGCCGCCGACTACGACACCGCGCTCACGGTCGCCACCCAGCAGGTGGAGAACGGCGCCCAGGTGATCGACGTCAACATGGACGAGGGCATGATCGACGGCGTCGAGGCGATGGACCGCTTCCTGAAGCTGATCGCCTCCGAGCCCGACATCAGCCGGGTGCCGCTGATGATCGACTCCTCGAAGTTCGAGGTGATCGAGGCCGGCCTCAAGGTCGTGCAGGGCAAGCCGATCGTCAACTCGATCTCGATGAAGGAGGGCGAGGAGCCGTTCATCGAGCACGCCCGCCTCTGCCGCAAGTACGGCGCGGCGGTGGTCGTGATGGCGTTCGACGAGGACGGTCAGGCCGACAACCTCGAGCGCCGGAAGCAGATCTGCGAGCGCGCCTACCGGATCCTGGTCGACCAGGTCGGGTTCCCGGCCGAGGACATCATCTTCGACCCGAACTGCTTCGCCCTCGCCACCGGCATCGAGGAGCACGCCAACTACGGCGTGGACTTCATCGAGGCCACCCGTTGGATCAAGGAGAACCTGCCAGGCGCCCTGGTCTCGGGTGGCATCTCCAACGCCTCGTTCTCGTTCCGCGGCAACAACCCGGTGCGGGAGGCGATCCATGCGGTGTTCCTCTACCACGCGATCAGGGCCGGCCTCGACATGGGCATCGTCAACGCCGGCGCACTGGTCGTCTACGACGAGATCGAGCCCGAGCTGCGCGAACGCATCGAGGACGTCGTCCTCAACCGTCGTCCCGACGCTGCCGAGCGGCTGCTCGAGATCGCGGAGAAGTACAACGCCAGCGAGGAGCGCACCGAGAAGGCCGAGCTCGAGTGGCGGGCGTTGCCGGTGGCCGAGCGCATCTCCCACGCACTGGTGAAAGGTCTCGACGCGCACGTGGAGGAGGACACCGAGGAGCTGCGGCAGCTCATCTCCGACCGCGGCGGACGACCGATCGAGGTGATCGAGGGTCCGCTGATGGACGGGATGAACGTGGTCGGCGACCTGTTCGGCGCCGGCAAGATGTTCCTGCCCCAGGTCGTGAAGTCCGCCCGCGTGATGAAGAAGGCGGTCGCCTACCTGATCCCCTACATCGAGGCCGAGAAGAAGCCCGGAGACGTGGAGCAGAAGAAGGGCACCATCGTGATGGCCACGGTGAAGGGCGACGTCCACGACATCGGCAAGAACATCGTCGGCGTGGTCCTCCAGTGCAACAACTACGACGTGATCGACCTCGGCGTGATGGTCCCGGCCCAGAAGATCCTCGACAAGGCCAAGGAGGTCGACGCCGACCTGATCGGCCTCTCCGGACTGATCACGCCGTCGCTCGACGAGATGGTCCACTTCGCCACCGAGATGGAGCGCCAGGGCTTCTCGATCCCGCTGCTGATCGGTGGCGCCACCACCTCCCGGGCCCACACCGCCGTGAAGGTGACCCCGCGCTACAAGGGCCCGGTGCTCTGGGTGAAGGACGCGTCGCGCTCGGTGCCGGTGGCGGCGGCGTTGCTGTCCGACCGCAAGCAGAAGCTGCTCGACGAGACCGAGGCCGACTACGAGTCGCTGCGCGAGCGGCACGCCGCGAAGAACGAGCGCCCGATCACCAAGATCGAGAAGGCGCGCGAGAACCGGACGCCGATCGAGTGGGCGGGCTATCAGCCCCCGGTGCCGACCAAGCCCGGGATCACGGTCTTCGACGACCACGACCTGAGCGAGATCCGCGAGTACATCGACTGGCAGCCGTTCTTCAACGCCTGGGAGATGAAGGGCAAGTTCCCCGACATCCTCAACAACCCGGCGAGCGGGGAGACCGCGCGCAAGCTGTACGACGACGCGCAGGAGATGCTCGACACCGCGATCGCCGAGAAGTGGCTGACCGCCCGCGGAGTGATCGGCCTGTTCCCGGCCAACGCGGTCGGCGACGACATCGAGGTCTACACCGACGACACCCGCGAGACCGTGCGGTGCGTGCTGCACAACCTGCGCCAGCAGGGCCAGCACCGCGAGGGGGTGCCCAACCGCTCGCTCGGTGACTACGTCGCGCCCAGGGAGACCGGTCTGGCCGACCACGTCGGGGCGTTCGCGGTCACGGCCGGACTCGGCAGCCAGGACAAGGTCCAACAGTTCAAGGACGAGCTCGACGACTACTCCGCGATCCTGCTCGAGTCGGTTGCCGACCGGCTCGCGGAGGCGTTCGCCGAGCGCCTGCACCAGCTGGTGCGCCTGGAGCACTGGGGCTTCGTGCCCGACGAGCACCTCGGCAACGACGAGCTGATCGCCGAGAAGTACACCGGCATCCGGCCCGCGCCCGGCTACCCGGCCTGCCCCGAGCACACCGAGAAGGCCACGCTCTGGGACCTCCTCGACGTGGAGGCCAACGCCGGGATCGAGCTCACGGAGTCGATGGCGATGTGGCCCGGCGCCTCGGTGAGCGGCTGGTACTTCTCACACCCGCAGTCCCAGTACTTCGTCGTCGGCCGGGTCGGTCACGACCAGGTCGAGGACTACGCCAGGCGCAAGGGCTGGACGATGGCCGAGGCCGAGAGGTGGCTCTCGAGCAACCTCGGCTACCAGCCGGATGACTGACCCGCCCACGCCACCGGCCCCGTGGCCGGCCGCCGTCCTCTGGGACATGGACGGCACCGTCGTGGACACCGAGCCGTACTGGATCGAGGCCGAGTACGCCCTGATCGAGGAGCACGGCGGGACCTGGAACGACGAGCACGCCCTGAACCTGGTCGGCAGCGACCTGATCGACTCGGGTCGCTACCTGCGCGAGCACAGCGGGATCGGCCTCGAGCCCGCCGAGATCGTCGAGGAGCTGCTCGACCGAGTCGTGGTCCGGATGGGGGAGCAGCTGCCCTGGCGCGACGGTGCCCTCGACCTGCTGGGCGCGCTCCGCGACGAGGGGACGCCCTGCGCCCTCGTGACCATGTCCTACCGCCGCTTCGTGACCCCGATGCTCGACGCGCTGCCGGCGGAGACGTTCCGTGCCGTCGTGACCGGTGATGCGGTCAGCCGCGGGAAGCCGCACCCGGAGCCGTACCTCAAGGCGGCCCACCTGCTGCGGGTGTCACCCGCGGACTGCCTCGCGATCGAGGACTCCAACACCGGAGCCCGTTCCGCCGAGGCCGCCGGCGCGACGGTGCTGGTGGTGCCGAACCACGTCCCGGTGCTGCCGGGCGGGTCACGTCGCTTCCGGGACACCCTTGCCGGACTCGACCTCGACGGTCTGCGTCGGCTGCGGGTCGAGTGAGGGCAGGGGCGGCGGCGTGCCACCGAACTCCGGGCACAACGCCTGGAACGAGCACCAGGTGCACCGGGCGCTGCGGTTCGGCCGCCAGTCCCCGGTCTCGCGGGCCGCGCGGATCGCGTGCCACAGGGCCTCGACCAGTCGTTCGGTGGCCAGCAGGTCGGCCTCGTCGGGCACGTAGCTGACCATCTCGCCGTCACCGAGGTAGATCAGCCGCAGCAGCGCGGGCACGACACCACGGGTGCGCCAGATCACCAACGCGTAGAACCGCATCTGGAACAGCGCCTGAGCCTCGAACCCGACGGCGGGCGAGCGTCCGGTCTTGTAGTCGACCACCCGGATCGCGCCGTCGGCGGCGACGTCGATCCGGTCGACGACGCCCCGGAGCAGCAGCCGTGAGTCGAGCAGCGTCTCGACGTACTCCTCGCGGTGCGCGGGCTCCAGCCTGCGCGGGTCCTCGAGGTCGAAGTAGCGCGCCAGCGACTCACGGCACGTGCCGAGCCAGTCGGCGAGCTCCCCGGCGTCGCCGGCGAGCATCTCCTGCGCCCCGGGCTCGACCGCGAGCACCTGCTCCCACGCCTGCTGCACCAGCGCCTGGGCGCGCTCGGGGGTGCGCTCGGACGCGCTGAGGTCGAACAGGTCCTCCAGGACCTTGTGCACGACGTTGCCCCGCATGGCGGCGGGGGAGACCGGCTCCGGCAGCCGGTCGACGGTGCGGAACCGGAACTGCAGGGGGCACGACCGGAAGTCGGAGGCGCGGCTCGGTGACAGCGCGCCCAGCACAGCGACGCCGTCGACCTGGGTGCCGGCACGCACGCGCTCCGCGGGGTCACCCGCGGGCGGCGCGCTCGGGACCGTCTCCGTCATGAAGCCCGAGACTAGGCCAGCACACCGACACACCTTCGCCGGCAGGCTAGTTTGGGTCGGTGAGCGAGCAGACGCCGGCACCCCGGCCACCGGGCACGTTCCGGATCGGCCAGATCGCGGGCGTCGACGTCCTGGTGCGTTCGTCCTGGCTGCTGGTCGCGTTGCTGATCGCGTTCCTGATGGCCCCGCGGATCGAGGCGGAGGCTCCCGGGCTCGGGGCGCTGAAGTACGTCGCCGGGCTGGCGTTCGCAGTGCTCCTCTACCTCTCGGTGCTCGTGCACGAGGCGTCGCACGCGATCTCCGCGCGGCACTACGGACTGCCCGTGAACTCGATCAGCATCCACTTCCTCGGCGGAGCCACCGAGATCGGCGCCGAGGCGAAGACGCCGCGCGCCGAGTTCGTGATCGCGGTCGTGGGGCCGCTGACGTCGCTCGCGGTGGGCGCGCTCTCGCTCGGCCTCTGGTACGTCCTGCCTGACGGCCTGCTGCGACTCGCGATCCAGGGTCTTGCCGTCGCCAACCTCGTGGTCGGGGTGCTCAACCTGGTGCCCGGCCTGCCGCTCGACGGCGGCCGCGTGCTCCGGGCAGCGGTGTGGAAGGTGGGCCGTGACCCGCTCCGGGCCACGGTGGTGGCGGCCTGGGGTGGACGCGTGGTGGCCCTGCTCGCGATCTGCTGGCCGATCTTCCAGCAGAACGTGCTCCGCATCCCGGCCACGATCGGTGACTTCCTGATGGCCGGCATCATCGCGGCGTTCCTGTGGAGTGGCGCCAGCGCGTCTCTGGTGCAGGCACGGCTCCGCCGCAGGATGCCGGCGATCCGGGCCAGGGTGCTGGCCCGGCGGGTGGTCGTGGTGCCGGAGGACCTCTCCGTCTCGGAGGCCGTCCGTCGCGCGCAGGAGGCCCAGGCCGGCGGGATCGCCACGCACCGCAGCGACGGCACCGTCGCCGGCATCGTGAACGAGGCCGCCCTCGAGGCGGTGCCCCCGGAGCGTCGGCCGTGGCTGCCGGTCAGCCAGGTGGCGCGCAGCGTCGAGGACGGCATGCGGTTGCCTGCCGACAGCGCCGGTGAGCAGCTGATCCGGGCGATGACCAGCAGGCCCGCGGCGGAGTACCTGCTCCTCGAGCCCGACGGCGGCGTCTACGGGATCCTGGCGTCCGCGGACGTCGAGCGGGCGTTCGCCGCCGGCCGCTGACGGGCGGACGCTCCACCGCTCGCTAGGCTGCCCGCCATGCCCTCCGAGACCGACGATGCCGCTTCCGCCGCGGTCGCCGATCCCGCGGTGCCCGGCTGGTCCGGGGTGCACCGCGGGCCCCTGGCCGAGGGGGAGTGGGTGCGGCTGACGGACGCCAAGGGTCGCCGGCACAACATCTGCCTCGAGGTCGGCAAGCAGTTCTTCACCAACAAGGGTGCGATCTCCCACGACGACCTGATCGGCCGCGAGGAGGGCTTCAGCGTCCCCTCCACGGCGGGCGGCGAGTACCTGGTGTTCCGTCCGCTGCTGAGCGAGTTCGTGGTGTCCATGCCGCGCGGCGCCGCGGTGGTCTACCCCAAGGACGCGGCCCAGATCGTCGCGATGGCCGACATCTTCCCGGGTGCCCGCGTCGTCGAGGCCGGGGTCGGCTCCGGTGCGCTGACCTGCTCGCTGCTCCGGGCGGTGGGACCCGGCGGCATCGTCTCGTCGTACGAGCGTCGGGAGGAGTTCGCCGACGTCGCCCGCCGCAACGTGACCCAGTTCTTCGGTGGGGAGCATCCCGCCTGGCGGCTGACCGTCGCCGACCTGGCGACCGCTCTCCCCGAGGTTCCTGTGCACAGTGTCGACCGGGTGATCCTCGACATGCTCGCTCCCTGGGAGTGCGTCGACGCGGTCGCGGGCGCGCTGACCCCCGGCGGCATCGTCTGCGCCTACGTGGCCACCACCACGCAGCTCGGGCGGATCGTGGAGATGCTGCGCGCCCACGGTGAGTTCACCGAGCCGCAGCCCTGGGAGACGCTGGTCCGTGAGTGGCACGTCGAGGGGCTGGCGATCCGTCCGGGGCACAAGATGAACGGCCACACCGGCTTCCTGGTCACCGCCCGCCGGATGTCGCCCGGCACCTCCGCGCCGGTCAAGAAGCGGCGCCCGGCGCCCGGTGCGTACGGCGCGGACTACGACGGGCCGAGACCGGCGGGCCTGCCACCCCAGGCCGCCCGGGAGCCGCAGGCCGAGTGACGTGCGCCGGCAGCCGTCGGAGGGGGCTTCCGCAAAAGGCCGAGACACGATCGGATAAGCCCTGCCGTTCCATCGGCCCGCGGGTAGGGTCGCCGACATAGCCAGCCCCGAGAGGCGGAGGTGACGTCATGACACGGACGGATCCGGCACCGGAACCGCGTGACAACGATCGTCTGCGCGAGCAGGTGGGCTACCTCGAAGCAGAGGTCACCGACCTGCGTCGCCGGCTCGCGGAGGCCCCCGGGCACTCGCGCAGCCTCGAGCAGCGGTTGGTGGACACCCAGCGCTCCCTGGCGGGAGTGACCTCGCAGAACGAGCGCCTCGCCCAGACGCTCCGTGAGGCGCGCGACCAGATCATGACGCTCAAGGAGGAGGTCGACCGGCTGGCCCAGCCGCCGACCGGCTTCGGCACGTTCCTGCACCGCAACGAGGACGACTCGATCGACGTCTTCACCGGCGGCCGCAAGCTGCGGGTCAACGTGAGCCCGAGCGTGGAGATCGGCGAGCTTCGCCGAGGCCAGGAGGTCATGCTCAACGAGGCCCTCAACGTCGTCGCTGCCCTCGACTACGAGGAGGTCGGTGAGGTCGTGATGTTCAAGGAGCTGCTCGCCGACGGTGAGCGGGCCCTGGTCATCGCCAACGCCGACGAGGAGCGCGTGGTCCGGCTGGCCGAGCCGCTGCGCAACGACACGATCCGCGCCGGCGACTCGCTGCTGCTCGACGCCCGCGCCGGCTACGTCTACGAGAAGGTGCCGAAGTCCGAGGTCGAGGAGCTGGTCCTCGAGGAGGTCCCCGACATCGACTACTCCGCCATCGGCGGACTGGTGAAGCAGATCGACGCGATCCGGGATGCCGTCGAGCTGCCCTACCTGCATCCCGACCTGTTCAAGGAGCACGAGCTCAAGCCACCCAAGGGTGTGCTGCTCTACGGACCTCCCGGCTGCGGCAAGACCCTGATCGCGAAGGCGGTCGCCAACTCGCTGGCGAAGAAGGTCGCCGCGAGGACCGGCCAGGAGGGGAAGTCGTACTTCCTCAACATCAAGGGTCCCGAGCTGCTCAACAAGTACGTCGGCGAGACCGAGCGGCACATCCGCCTGGTCTTCCAGCGCGCGCGTGAGAAGGCCAGCGGCGGCACCCCGGTCATCGTGTTCTTCGACGAGATGGACTCGCTGTTCCGCACCCGCGGCTCGGGCGTCTCCTCCGATGTGGAGAACACCATCGTCCCGCAGCTGCTCAGCGAGATCGACGGCGTCGAGCTGCTCGAGAACGTGCTGGTGATCGGCGCCAGCAACCGCGAGGACATGATCGACCCCGCGATCCTGCGACCCGGGCGGCTCGACGTGAAGATCAAGATCGAGCGCCCCGACGCCGAGTCGGCGCGCGACATCTTCTCCAAGTACCTCACCGCCAACCTGCCGCTGCACGCCGACGACCTGCAGGAGTTCGGCGGCGACCGCGACGCGACGGTGGCCGGCATGATCCGGGCCACCGTGGAGCGGATGTACACCGAGACCGACGAGAACCGGTTCCTCGAGGTGACCTACGCCAACGGCGACAAGGAGGTCCTGTACTTCAAGGACTTCAACTCCGGCGCGATGATCCAGAACATCGTCGACCGGGCGAAGAAGATGGCGATCAAGGACCTCCTCGAGACCCAGCAGAAGGGCCTGCGGGTCCAGCACCTGCTCCAGGCCTGCGTCGACGAGTTCAAGGAGAACGAGGACCTGCCGAACACCACGAACCCCGACGACTGGGCCCGGATCTCCGGCAAGAAGGGCGAGCGGATCGTCTTCATCCGCACCCTGATCACCGGCAAGCAGGGCACCGAGCCGGGCCGCTCGATCGACAACGTCTCGAACACCGGCCAGTACCTGTAGCGCCGCCTCACCCCGCCGTACGACGAAGGGCCCGGAGCATCACGCTCCGGGCCCTTCGTCGACGGTCTCACCGAGGCTCGACCGGCAGCTGCTGAGCTAGTTCGGCTCGAGCGCCGCGTAGGGACCCTTGCCGAGGGTGAGCTGCGGGCTGCCGATCCGGGCGTTGAGCCGGCTGGTCGGCGAGGGCACGTGTGCCTTGTTGCTGCGCCAGATGTCGTAGAAGTCGTTCATGTAGGCGCCGACCCGGGGCGAGTTGCACGTAGACCTGGCCGGTGTCGTCGGAGCGGAACCCGAGGTCGCTGATGTTGGTGGTGCCGGTCCAGAGCTTCTTCATCCGGCCGTTGCCACCCCAGTTGCCGCTCATGGCGATCCACTTGGCGTGGTCGTAGGCGTCGATGTCGCCGTTCTTCTTGAACGTGACCACCTGGCGCATCGGGATCCGGCCGCGGCCCGCGGAGCTGTACAGCTGACGCTTGATCGCGTCACCCATGATCGAGTACTCGATCGCGACGTCACAGCCGTTGTTCCACAGCGAGCGGACCTTCTTGGCCATCCAGCGACCGCGGTCGTCGAAGAAGGTGTAGGCACCGATCCGGACCTTGGTGCGGCCGTTGATGCCGTAGCCCTTGCCGACACCCTTGCAGCGGATGCCGTTGAGCCCCAGCATCAGCGGGTCGTTGGAGGCGGTGGTGCCGGGCTTCGGGAACGTCCAGCTGGTGATGCCGCCGCTCGATGCGCGCTCGTAGGGGTGGGCCCGCGGCGAGTCCGCCTTCATCTGCTTCCACCACTTGGTGTACAGCTTGAACGTGGACTCGTTGGCGTAGGTGTCCAGGTGGTTCCACTGGCCGTAGGCGGCCTTCGTGGTCAGGTTGGGCGACCCCATCATGGTGACCCACTGCCGACAGGTGCCCTTTGCCTCGGTGCCGGCGGGGCAGGAGGGGTAGGCCATGCCCGTCGCCGGGTCGTAGGAGTCCTTGCCGACGCTGCTGAACAGGAACATCTTGTAGTGCACGTTGCCGCCGTGGCCGCGGCACGAGGCGGTGCAGATCCGGGCGAAGCTGACCCGCTCGGGGTCCTTGCCCGGCTCCGTGCGCGACGAGCCGAGCACCCGGACCAGCCTCTTGAACGAGGGCGACGGGGGAAGGCTGGGGATCGAGTTCTTGAGGTTGTGGTTGTTGCCCACGATCTGCACGCTCACGCCGCGCTTGACCGCCGCGATCAGCGCGTCGGCCAGGGCCTCGTCGTTCAGCGAGAACAGGGCCAGCCGGATGGTGCCGCCGGCGGGAACGCTCTTGACCGTGCTCGTCACGTGCACCGCGGATGTCGCTGGCGCTGGCCGGGTTGAACGGGTGGTTGAACTTGGTCCCGTTCGGCGGGACGTAGTCCTTGTCGCGGGCACAGCGGGCACTCCGTCGCGGTGGCGGTCGCGGAGGGGTCGGAGCTGGTGCTGGGCGAGGACGGCGATGTCGTGTCGGCCGCCGCAGCGTCACCCGCCCGCGCGTTCGTGCCCGTGTCCGTGGGACCCGAAGGGGTGTCGGACCCTGACGGTGAAGCCCCGTCCGTGGTGGTGGCGGTCGGCGTGGTGGGGTCGTCGGCACCCATCGCCGCGGTGGTGCCTGCCGTGCCCGCCATGGCGGTCAGCGTCAGCACGACCGCGGTGGCCCAGCCGATTCCTGCGCGTCTGCGATTCATCCGTGTCATCCCTGCAACCCCCGAGGCTCGGTCCGGTCATGTCCGGGGACTCCCCCCAGCGCGCGAGAGCGCGCGCGTGCCACGACGAAGGAATGGTACGACACCGGAACGCCAACTTCGTGCTTTGTCTAGTAACGCGGTGCCGAGGGGCCGGGGACCCGCCTCGCCGCCGACCGCCCGGGGCGGGCCCGTGCCTCCCGCGTACGCTCACGCCACATGAGCGTCCGCCGGGTGATGGGCACCGAGACCGAGTTCGGCATCTCGGTGACCGGGCAGCCCCTGGCCAACCCGATGGTGGCCAGCTCCCGCGTGGTCAACGCCTACGCCGGCTCGACGCTGCGGGCCAGGCGGGCGCGCTGGGACTTCGAGGAGGAGTCGCCGCTGCGCGACGCCCGGGGCTTCGACATGTCCCGGCAGGTCGCCGACCCCAGCCAGCTCACCGACGAGGACCTCGGGCTGGCCAACGTGATCCTCACCAACGGCGCCCGGCTCTACGTCGACCACGCGCACCCCGAGTACTCCACGCCGGAGTGCACCAACCCGCGCGACATCGTGCTCTGGGACAAGGCGGGGGAGCAGGTGGCGCTCGACGCCTGCAGGTTCGCCGGCACGCCCGGGGAGGGCGACCTGGTCCTGTACAAGAACAACACCGACAACAAGGGCGCCTCGTACGGCAGTCACGAGAACTACCTGATGCGTCGCTCGACGCCGTTCGCCGACATCGTGCGGCACCTGACCCCGTTCTTCGTCAGCCGCCAGGTGATGTGTGGCGCCGGCCGGGTCGGGCTCGGCCAGGACGGTCGCAAGGACGGCTTCCAGATCAGCCAGCGCGCGGACTACTTCGAGGTCGAGGTCGGGCTGGAGACGACGCTCAAGCGGCCGATCATCAACACCCGCGACGAGCCGCACGCCGACCCGGGGCGTTATCGCCGGCTGCACGTGATCATCGGCGACGCCAACCTCGCCGAGGTCTCGACGTACCTCAAGGTCGGCACGACAGCGCTCGTGCTGTCGATGATCGAGGACCGGTACGTCTCGGCCGAGCTGAGTGTCCGCAGGCCGGTGCAGAGCCTGCACGAGGTCTCCCACGACCCCGGACTGACCCACCTGCTGGAGCTGGCCGACGGACGCAGGCTGACCGCCGTGCAGCTCCAGTGGGAGTACCACCGGCTCGCCTCGTCGTACGTCGCCGAACGGCTGGGCGACTCCGCGGACGCGCAGACCCTCGACGTGCTCGCCCGCTGGGAGTCCGTGCTGACCCGGCTCGAGCGCGATCCGATGGAGCTCGCGCGCGAGCTGGACTGGGTGGCCAAGCTCCAGCTGCTCGAGCAGTACCGCGACCGCGACGGACTGGCCTGGGACGACGCCAAGCTGGCCCTGATCGACCTCCAGTACGCCGACCTTCGCCCGCAGAAGGGCCTCTACCACCGCCTGGTCCGGATGGGCCGGATGGAGAGGCTGGTCACCGACGACGAGGTCGTGGCCGCGATGCACGAGCCGCCCCACGACACCCGGGCCTACTTCCGTGGCCGCTGCCTGTCCAAGTACCCCGACGCCGTCGCCGCCGCGTCGTGGGACTCGGTGATCTTCGACCTGCCCGGCCACGAGTCGCTGCAGCGGGTGCCGACCATCGACCCGCTCCGGGGGAGCCGCGCCCACGTGGGCGACCTGATCGACGAATGTGACACCGCACTGGCGCTGTTCGAGGCGTTGACCCGATGAGGTGGGTCGGTGTGGATAGGGTCGAGTCGTCCGGTCACATCGACTGAGGAGACGTGATGGCGCAGGAGCAGAAGCAGCCTCGCAAGTCGCAGGAGGACGAGGAGCCCACCGACGGTGCCGCGGCGCCCGAGGGAGCCGTCTCCGAGCGCAAGGAGCAGCTCGACGAGGACATCGACGCGATCCTCGACGAGATCGACGACGTCCTCGAGACCAACGCCGAGGACTTCGTGAAGTCGTTCATCCAGAAGGGCGGAGAGTGAGCCTGCCCAAGGACGCGCGGCTCTCCGCGTCGTACCTCGCCCCCGGCAGCTCGTCCTTCGCGGACTTCCTGGCAGCCGAGGCCCCCGACCTGCTGCCTGCCCGGCGAGGCCTGCCACCCGGCAGTGCCGCCGACCTGGCTCCGCACGGCACCACCATCGTCGCCGCCACCTTCGGCAGGCCCGGCTCCGGTGGCGTCGTGATGGCCGGCGACCGGCGCGCCACGATGGGCAATGTGATCGCCCAGCGCGACATCCAGAAGGTGTTCCCGGCCGACGAGTACTCCTGCGTCGGCATCGCCGGCACGGCCGGGCTCGCGGTCGAGATGGTGCGGCTGTTCCAGACCGAGCTGGAGCACTACGAGAAGATCGAGGGCACCACGCTCTCGATCGACGGCAAGGCCAACCGGCTGTCCGCCCTGATCCGCGCCAACCTCGGCATGGCGATGCAGGGTCTCGCCGTGGTGCCGCTGTTCGCGGGCTACGACCACGACGCCAGCCAGGGCCGCATCTTCAGCTACGACGTCACCGGCGGTCGCTACGAGGAGACCGCGTTCCACTCGGTCGGCTCCGGCTCCATGTTCGCCCGCGGGTCGCTCAAGAAGCTCTACCGCGACGACCTCACCGCCGAGCAGTGCGTGACGGCCGTGATCCAGGCGCTCTACGACGCCGCCGACGACGACTCCGCCACCGGCGGACCCGACCTCGCCCGACGGATCTTCCCCGTCGTGCACGTGATCACCGACGACGGGCAGCACCGGATGCCGGACGACGACGTGGCCGCCATCGCCGACCGCGTGGTCGCCGGCCGGATGCAGCGTCCCGACGGCCCGGTCGCGGACCTGGAGGGCTGAGCACATGACCATGCCGTTCTACGTCTCGCCAGAGCAGCTGATGAAGGACCGGGCCGACTTCGCGCGCAAGGGCATCGGCCGGGGCCGTGGCGTCGTGGCGGTCCAGTACGCCGAGGGCATCATCCTGGTGTCCGAGAACCCCCGCAGCCTGCACAAGATCAGCGAGATCTACGACCGCGTCGCGTTCGGGGCAGTCGGTCGCTACAACGAGTTCGAGAACCTCCGGATCGCCGGCGTCCGGCTGGCCGACATGCGCGGCTACGCCTACGACCGGCGCGACGTGACCGGCCGCGGGCTGGCCAACGCCTATGCCCAGACGCTCGGCACGATCTTCTCCAGCGGCGGCGAGAAGCCCTACGAGGTGGAGATCTTCGTCGCCGAGGTGGGTGACACCGCGTCCGCCGACGAGCTCTACCGGATCACCTACGACGGACAGATGGTCGACGAGCACGGTTTCGCCGCGATGGGCGGCGACGCCGAGTCGGTCACGTCGTACCTGCGTGAGCGCTGGTCCGACGGGATCTCGCTGGCCGAGGCGCTGAGGCTCGCGGTCGGTGCCCTCGGTCACGGTGCCGACGGCGACCGGCAGATCCCGGTCCACGACCTCGAGGTGGCGGTCCTCGACCGCACCCGCACCCAGCCGCGCAAGTTCCGTCGGCTGAGCGCCGCCGCCCTGCTCGACGTGCTCGGACCCGACGCCGAGTCCGAGGGCGCGCAGCCGGTCGATGACGACACCTCGGTCGCGGGCGGGGGAGAGGCCTCCCACCAGCCGCAGGTGCCGGACGACCCGGCCGATCCGACCGACACCCCGTCGTCGGTGCCTCCGCTGGAGGACCCGATCACGGGTGAGCCGCCCGCTCCGGACGGCCCGGGTGGTTCCGACGACTCTGCGCCGGTGGCTCCGCCGCTCGACCGCGACGATCCGCTGAGCTGATGGCGCGCAGCTACGCCACCGCCGACCGGGTCGACCGCGTGCAGCTGCTCGACTTCGTCCGTCCGCGCCACCGGGTCACCCTGATCACCCGTCGCAAGGACGGCACGCCCCAGGCGTCACCGGTCACGGCGGGGGTCGACGACCGGGGCAGGATCGTGGTCTCGACCTACCCGGGCCGAGCCAAGACGGCCAACCTGCGCCGCGACCCGGCGGTCTCGGCCGTCGTGCACTCCGACGACTGGAACGGTCCCTACGTGCAGGTCGACGGCACCGCCGAGGTGCTCGACCTGCCCGACGCGATCGAGCCGCTCGTCGACTACTACCGCAGCATCTCCGGCGAGCATCCCGACTGGGAGGAGTACCGGCAGGCGATGCAGGACCAGGGCAAGTCCCTGATCCGGATCACCGTCCGGCACTGGGGGCCGGTGGCCACCGGTGGCTTCCCGCCCGAGCGGGAACCCCGGTAGTCACCGGGGACCTCACGCCGCCAGGTCGACCTGGTCCCGGCGAGCCGACTCGGGGGCGGGCGGAGTCAACCTGCTGGGTCATGGAGTGTTCCTTGGCTTTGACGTAAACTGAACGGAGAGTTCTTCGGTTCTTCTCGAATTCTATACGGAGACTGTCTCCGGTTAGCAAGGGAGTTGTGTGTCTGCCCGACCCAGCCGGCGACCCGAGCGGGCGACCCAGCCGGGATCCCGGCCACTGCGAGCCGACGCCCAGCGCAACTTCGACAAGATCGTGCTGGCCGCCCGGGAGGTCTTCCGCCACAGCGGCGCCGAGGGGTCGCTGGACGAGATCGCGAAGCGGGCCGGCGTCGGCCCGGGCACGCTCTACCGGCACTTCCCGACGCGTGACGCCCTGATCGATGCGGTGATGCGCGACTGGTCCGACCGGATCAACGCCGAGAGCGAGGAGATCGCGCTGTCGGACCTGCCGGCGCGCGACGCGCTGGCTGCCTGGTTCAGCAAGTTCGTCGAGAACGTCGGCATCTACCACGGGGCTGCGGCGAAGGTGATGTCCGCGATGGACGACCCGACGTCCCCGATCTACCGCAAGTGCCAGGTGCTGGTCGCGGCCAACGACAAGGTGCTCGACCGGGCCCGCCAGGCCGGTGCCCTGCGCCCGGGCGTCGAGTCGCGCGAGGTGATGCGCCTGGTCAGCGGCGTGGCCACCGTCGTCGACCAGTCCGGCATCGGCGCCTCCGACGCCGAGCCGATGCTGGCGATCGTGCTGGACGGGATCCTGCTGCCCGACGGGTGACAGCTCAGCCGCGACCGAGTAGACCTGCACGTCGTCGATCAGGAACGCGGTCGCGGCGGTGTCGTCCTCGTCGCCACGGAACCGGATGGCGATCTGTCTGTCCCGCCCAGGGAGTCAGGTCGACGCCCTTCAGCACGTAGGCGCCGTAGGTGTAGTCCTGGTTGGAGTAGGTCTGGACCGGGTGCGTCCCCGCCCCGTCCGCCACCTGGACCCGGAGCCTGTCGAAGACCCCTCCCTCGAGATCCTCCTGGGTGTTGATCCGGACGTAGAACTTCAGTCGCGAGCTCGCACCGGGAGGCACCGTCACGCGCTGGTCGAGGACGTCGACACGGCTCGCACCGGTGCCGGCGAGCGATGCGTACCACTGCCCGGTGCGCGGCCCCCGTCCGGCGTTGACGAGGGTGGTGAGCACACCCGGTCCCGTGGACCAGGCCGAGTTGTCCGGCTCGAACGACGGGCTGCCGACGGCGTTGGCGGAGGGCTCACCGGTGCCGACGCCGGCGCAGGACTCGGTCGGCGCCGCGCTGACTGCCTTCCATGCGCGCACGGTCGCCTGGCAGGTGGGGCCGGAACCGTAGAGGTCCCGCGCCGCCTTGACCATGCCGTTGGCCGCGCCCGGGTAGGTCTCGCTGGAGAGCCAGTACGTGGTCAGCGCGCGGTACCAGATCTTCGCGGCGACGTCGCGACCGATGCCGGGGAAAGTCGTGGAGTTGCAGGAGGTCGAGGTGTGCGACCGACCACCGATGGTCTTGGCGCCGGTGCCCTCGGCGAGCAGGTAGAAGAGGTGGTTCCCGACGCCCGAGGACAGGTGCGGGTCGAGGTCGGCGACCGAGCTGCTCCAGCAGTTCTTCGAGGCGCCGTCGCGGCGCGGGTCGTCCATCCGGCGCAGGTAGTACGGGTTGGTCGCGACGACCTTCTCGGCGATGTAGTAGTCACCGGGGTCGGAGGTGCGGTGTGCGTAGAACTCGACCATCGTGCCCATCACGTCGGAGGTGGACTCGTTGAGACCACCGGCGTCGCCGAAGTACTCGAGCCCGGCCGTGTTCGAGGTGACCCCGTGGGTCATCTCGTGGCCGGCGACGTCCAGCGAGACGAGCTGGCGCAGACCGGACCCGGCGCCCCCGTCGCCGTACGTCATGCAGAAGCAGGCGTCGTCCCAGAAGGCGTTGTCGTAGTTCTTGCCGTAGTGCACCCGGGAGTAGGCGCCCACCCCGTCACCGCGGATGCCGAGCCGGCCGAACGTGCTCTTGTAGAAGCCCCACGTCTTGGCCGCGCCGTAGTGGGCGTCGGCGGCGGCGCTCTGGCCGTCGCTGGTGCTGCCGTTGCCGAAGATCTTGTCGGCACTGGCGACGAGGGCGCCGCGCGTGTCGCTCCAGGACTGGCCCTTGGCGTAGGTCCGGTGGGTCCCGTTGGCCGTGTCCGTCAGCGTCCACTTGCCACCGACCTTGGCGACCTGCAGGACCACCTTCCCGCTGTAGAGGGTCTTGCCGGTGCCCGAGTCGGTCTTCACCCGATGATCGACGGCCAGCCGCTCGCCGGTCCTGGCGTCCGTGTAGACGACGTCGTCCACGGGCGTACCGTCCTCGGTGCGGCCCTCCACATGACCTGCCCAGGCAAGGACGGGTGCATGGTTCGAGGCGTAGATCACCAGGGAGTCGCCGGAACCCCGAGCGGTCCGCGCGGCCACGCGCGGGACGGTGCCGATCCGGCCCAGGGATCTGCCGCGCCCCTCCGTGGATCGCACCTGACCCGAGGGCGACTGGTGCACGATCAGGTCCCCGCCGATCACCGGCAGGCCCTGGTAGGTGCGGTCGTAGCGCACGTGCTGCACCCCGTCCACGTCGCGCTCCACGTTGCGGACGACCAGCGACTCGTCGTCGTCGAGGTGCAGTGCCTTCGCCGTCGCCACCTTGCGCTCGGATGCGAGCCGTCTGGCTCGTGCCCTGTCGTCGGCGTCGAACCCGGCGTCGGCCCGGTGCGGTGAGTGGTTCGACGTCACGTGGGGGCGGGAAGGTGCGGCCTGAGCCGCCGGCGTCGCCACCGGGGTCGCCGCCAGGGCGGCCGCAACGAGCGACGTCACGGCGCCTGCACACAGCGCAGCCTGGGTTCGCGTCATGGCAGGTCTCCGAAGCTCGAGGGGAAGTCCGGAGCATAGGCCACCGCCGGGACTCCGGGCGTGAAGGGCTCGCGGTCCTCCCCGATCGCCGAAAGCGGGCCGGGACACGGACACGGGGCCCGGCGAACAGCCGGGCCCCGCGCACAGCGATCAGCCCGTCGTGAGGCTCGTGTCGTCGACCAGGAAGCTCGTGGCGAGCGAGGAGTCCTCGGTGCCGGTGAACTTCACGGTGACCGACTTGCCGACGTACGGCGTCATGTCGATGGTCCTCAGCACGTAGCCCGACGACGCGTTCACGTTGGAGTACGTCGCCTTCGTGGTGGTCACGCCGCCGCTGGTCGCCTGGACCGTCAGCTTGTCGTAGGCGGTGCTGCCGGTCTCGCTGGTGGTGACGTAGAGGTAGAACGTCAGCGAGGCCGAGGCGGCCGACGGCACCGTCACCGTCTGGGACAGCGTGTCGGTGTGCGTGGCGCCGTAGCCGTCGAGCCAGGCGTAGTACGAACCGGCGTGTGGCGAGCCGCCCGTCGAGTTCGTGATCACACCGCTGGTCGAGGTCCACGACGTGGCCCCGGACTCGAAGCCGGGGTTGGCGAGCAGGTTGGTGCCCGTGCCGCCGCCACCGCCGGTGGTGCAGGTCTCCGTGGGAGCGGCGCTGACGCCCTTCCACGCGTTGACCGTGGCGGTGCACTGGGTGGAGCCGGCGCCGTACAGGTCCTTCGCCGCCTTGACCATGCCGTTCGCGGCCTGGGGGTAGGTGGTGGTGGAGGTCCAGTACGTGGTGAGCGCGCGGTACCAGATCGCTGCCGCGTTGGCCCGGCCGATACCGGTCAGGGTGGTGCTGTTGCAGGTCGTGCCCGTGTGGGTCCGGCCACCGATGGTCCTGGTGCCGGTGCCCTCGGCGAGCAGGTAGAAGAGGTGGTTGCCCACGCCCGAGGAGTAGTGCGGGTCGAGGTTCTTCGTCGACGTCGTCCAGCAGTTGACTGACGCGCCGTCGCTGGACGGGTTGTCCATGCGGCGCAGGTAGGTGCCGTCCTTCATGATCTTCTCGCCGATGTAGTAGTCGCCTGGATCGGTGGCGTTGTTGGCGTAGAACTCCACCATCGTGCCCATCACGTCGGAGGTGGCCTCGTTCAGGCCGCCCGCGTCACCGCTGTAGTTGAGGCCCGCCGTGGCCGAGGTGACGCCGTGCGACATCTCGTGGCCGGCCACGTCCAGTGCGACCAGCGGCTTGAGCGAGGTGCCGCCGTCGCCGTAGGTCATGCAGAAGCAGGAGTCGTCCCAGAAGGCGTTCTCGTAGCTGTTGCCGAAGTGAACGCGCGAGAACGCCGCGACCCCGTCGTTGCGGATGCCGGTCCGGCCGTAGGTGGTCTTGTAGAAGTCCCAGGTGGTGGCCGCGCCGTAGTGGGCGTCGACCGCGGCGCTCTGCTTGCTGGCCGTGGTGCCGTCGCCCCAGGTGTTGTCGGCGTCGGTGAACAGGGTGCCGGTGCGGTAGTCGCTCTCGCTGGTGATGCCGGTGGCGTCGTAGGTCTTGTGCCCGCCGCGGGTGCCGTCGGTGAGCGTCCAGCCCGAACCGCCGACGGTGGTGGTCAGGTTGACGGTGCCGCTGTAGAGCGATCGGCCGGTGCCCGTGTCGGTCTCGATCGTGTGGTGGACGGCGAGCTGCTTGCCGGTGCGGGCGTCGGTGTAGACGAGGTCGTGGATCGGGGTGCCGTCCTTGGCGGTGCCGGTCACGGTCGACTCCCAGGCGAGCACGGGCGCGTGGTTCGCGGCGAACACCACCCTGCGGTCGTTGCGGCCCCTGGCCCGGTCGGCAGGGACGGTGGGGGTCGTGCTCGCCACCCGGATCGGCGCGTGCGAGGCGAGGTCGACGGTCTGGACCGCCCCCGCCCGCGACTCGTGCACGATCAGGTCGCCACCGACGACCGGCAGGCCGGCGTAGGTGCGGGCGTAGTGGACGTGCTCGACACCGTCGACGTCGCGCGAGACGTTCCGCACGGTGAGCCGCTGCCTGGCGCCCAGGCGCAGGGCCTTGGCTGTGGTGCCGGCGTCGGCCTTCGCCGCGCTGATCGCTGCCCTCCGCTGGGCCGGCCCGAACGCGGGGTCGGCGCGGTGGTCGCTGCTGGTGGTGCGGGTGCTGCTGGATGTCGAACCGGACGCCTGCACGGTGCCGGTCACCCCCAGCGAGCTGACGGCAAGAGCCAGCACGGCTCCTGCACACGTCCCGAGATGTGCTCGCATCACACGACTGCCTTTCCTTGCGGTTCCCGACCGGGGATCTCTCGACCGGGAGCCACCGGGCAGGCACCCGGGAGGATGCTGTGGTGGGCTTCTGTGCGGGTACCAGGGCCCGGTGGCTCCGGCAGCCTCGCCCAGGTGTCGGGATTGCGACAGACGTCAAGTTGCGCAGTGCAACTTCCTGCAGATCCGGGGATCTCGCTGGACCGGACCCTTCGCAGGGCCGTCCCGCACCTGTCACCGACCAGACATTTCTCCCGACGGCTCGCGGTCAACGGCAGCCACGGCGCCCGCCTGCCGCCTAAGGTGGGGCTCGTGGACCGGCGGATCTTCGGCATCGAGAACGAGTACGGCGTCACGTGCACGTTCAAGGGCCAGCGGCGGCTCTCGCCGGACGAGGTGGCCCGCTACCTGTTCCGCAAGGTCGTCTCCTGGGGTCGCAGCAGCAACGTGTTCCTGCGCAACGGCGCCCGGCTCTACCTCGACGTCGGCAGCCACCCGGAGTACGCGACACCCGAGTGCGACGACATCGTCGACCTGGTCACGCACGACAAGGCGGGGGAGCGGGTCCTCGAGGGTCTGCTCGTCGACGCCGAGCGGCGACTCCACGAAGAGGGCATCGCCGGCGACGTCTACCTGTTCAAGAACAACACGGACTCGGCCGGCAACTCCTACGGGTGCCACGAGAACTACCTGGTCGGCCGGCACGGCGAGTTCGGCACCCTCGCCGATGTGCTGATCCCGTTCCTGGTGACCCGGCAGATCCTGTGCGGCGCCGGGAAGGTGATCCAGACCCCGCGCGGGGCGTCGTACTCCGTGAGCCAACGCGCCGAGCACATCTGGGAGGGCGTCTCCAGCGCGACCACCCGGTCCCGCCCGATCATCAACACCCGCGACGAGCCGCACGCCGACGCGGAGCGCTTCCGTCGGCTGCACGTGATCGTCGGCGACTCGAACATGAACGAGTGCACGACGCTGCTCAAGGTCGCGTCCTGTCACCTGGTGCTGCGGATGATCGAGGAGGGCGTGGTGATGCGCGACCTCACGATGGAGAACCCGATCCGGGCCATCCGCGAGATCTCGCACGACATGACCGGGCGCCGCAAGGTCCGGCTGGCCAACGGGCGCGAGATGAGCGCCCTGGAGATCCAGCAGGAGTACCTCTCGCGGGTCAGCGACTTCGTCGACCGCCGGCAGGCACACACCCCGACCATCGACCGCGCCCTCGACCTGTGGGAGCGCGGGATCAAGGCGATCGACTCCGGCGACCTGAGCCTGGTCGACCGGGAGATCGACTGGGTCACCAAGTGGAGCCTGATCGAGCGCTACCGGCACACGCACGGGCTCCCGCTGGGTCACCCCCGGATCGCCCAGCTCGACCTCGCCTACCACGACATCCACCGCGAGCGCGGGCTCTACTACCTGCTGGAGAAGCGCGGTGCCGTCACCCGGGTCACCAACGACCTCGCCGTGTTCGCCGCGAAGTCGATCCCGCCGCAGACCACGCGGGCGCGGCTGCGGGGGTCGTTCATCAAGCGGGCCCAGGAGCGTCGTCGTGACTTCACCGTCGACTGGGTGCACCTCAAGCTCAACGACCAGGCTCAGCGCACGGTTCTGTGCAAGGACCCCTTCAGGTCCCACGACGAGCGGGTGGAGCGCCTGATCGAGGGCATGTGAGCCCTCCCCGGGCCGAACCCTGCTCCCGGATGTGGACCTCGCCGCCCACTAGGCTGACGGCGGCATGCACGCGACGAAGGGCAGCAGACCGGTGGTCCGGACGGGGACGGCGAGGCGAGCGACGCGGTCGCTGTGCGCGCTGCTCCTGCTGCTGACCACGGCGTGCGCGGCCGGCGGCGGTCCCGGTGAGGGCTCCTCCACCACCGCAGCGCTGGCTCGGATCAAGGTGAGCGGCGCGGTCGGCTCCAGGCCGGTCCTGGCCTTCGCGGCTCCGCTCGCGGTCTCCGACTCCGGCTACAAGGTGCTCGAGAAGGGCGACGGCGACCCGATCCGGCTCGACCAGCAGTTCCTGCTCCAGCTCACGCTGGTCAACGGCCGCACAGGTGACGTCGCGGTGTCCACGCTCGACCCCGGCCAGACCGCCAAGACCCTGCGCTACACCGACGAGGACCTCTTCCCGGTGCTGCAGAAGGCGCTGACCGGGCGACGACAGGGCGCGCGCGTGCTGGTCGCGGCGGCCGCCGACGACGCGTACGGCGACGCCGGGGCCCCCCAGTACGGGATCGAGCCGGGTGACTCGCTGGTGATGGTGGCCGACGTGGTGGCGGTGCCGCCGACGACCGTCCTGGACGCCCCCGAGGGCCAGGCGGTCCAGCCGCGCACCGGGCTGCCGACGGTCGTGGAGCGCGACGGACGCGTGCTCCGGCTGCGGTTCGGTCGGCGCGCGGTCCCGAAGCCGAAGAAGCTGGTCGTGGTCCCGCTGGTGCGCGGCACCGGGCCGGCTGCGCGGTCCGACAGCCTGATCACCATCGACTACCTGGGCCAGCTCTGGAAGAAGCGGACGGTGATCGCCACGACGTACGGCAAGGAGCCGATGACGTTCGCTCTCGGCACCGGCAACGTGATCAAGGCCTGGGACCGGGCGCTGGTGGGAGTCCCACGAGGGAGTCGGGTGCTGATCCTGGCCCCGCCGTCGCTCGCGTTCCAGAGCACCGGTCAGCCGCCGACGATCCCGGGCAACGCGACGATCGCCTACGTGGTCGACGTCCTGGGGGTGAGCTGAGCCGATGGCCGGCAACAACAACAAGTCCGAGCGGCTGCTGAACCTGCTGATCCTGCTGCTGGTCTCGCGCGGTTTCGTGACCAAGGACCGGATCCGCGACGCGATCGAGGACTACCGGAGGGGGTCCGGCGAGGCCTTCGAGAAGATGTTCGAGCGGGACAAGGACGAGCTGCGCTCCCTCGGGATCCCGATCGAGGTCGGCCACCTCGACGCGTTCTTCGAGGACGAGGTCGGCTACCGGATCAAGCGCGACGCGTTCGAGCTGCCGCAGCTCGAGCTCGAGCCCGACGAGGCGGCCGTGGTGGGGCTGGCGGCGCGGGTGTGGCAGCACGCCGGCCTCGCCGACGCGACGTCCCAGGCGCTGCTCAAGCTCAAGGCCGCGGGGTTCGAGGTCGACCGCGAGGCGCTCGACGTGGTCCAGCCTCGCCTGGTCGCCGACGAGCCCGCGTTCGACGCCGTGTGGGCCGCCACCCAGTCACGCACCCCGGTCGCCTTCGACTACCGGCGCAGTGGCCTCGGCGAGTCGGCCCGGCGGCACCTGCAGCCCTGGGGGGTCGTCTCCGCCCGCGGCCGGTGGTACGTCGTGGGCCACGACTCCGACCGCGGGGAGCCGCGGCTGTTCCGGCTCTCCCGGATCGTGGGCGAGGTGGCGACAGAAGGACGGCCCGGCAGCTTCGTCGTACCCGAGGGCACGGACGTGCGAGCCCTCACCCGGTCCCTGGCCGCGGACCAGCCGGTGGGGCGCGCGACGCTGCGGGTCCGCAAGGGCGCGGCCCAGGACCTGCGACGTCGGGCGGTCTCGACGGCGGAGTCGGGGGAAGGTTGGGACCTCCTCGAGCTGGAGTACGCCAACCTCGACACCGCGGCCGGGGAGGTGCTGGCCGCCCTGGACGCGGTGGTCGCGGTGGCGCCGCCCGAGCTCCGCGACCTGGTGGTCGAGCGGCTCACCGTCGTCGCCGGGATCTCTCCATGAGCGGCGCTCGCGAGCAGGTGGCCCGGTTGCTGGCGCTGGTGCCCTACCTCAACTCGCACCCCGAGGTGGCGCTGGACCGGGCGGCGCGCGACTTCGGCGTTCCCGCCACGCAGATCGTGCGCGACCTCAAGGTGCTCTGGTACTGCGGACTGCCCGGACTCGGCCCCGGCGACCTGATCGACATCGACATGGAGGCGCTCGAGTCGGACGAGGGCGACGGCATGATCCGGCTCGCGAACGCCGAGTACCTGAGCCGCCCGTTGCGCCTCGGCAGCTCCGAGGCGGCCGCCCTGGTGGTGGCGCTCCGGGCGATGCGCGAGGGCAGCCCCGACGGCTCCCGGGCTGCGATCGACCGGGTGCTGGCCAAGCTCGAGCGGGCCACGGCCGACGGGTCCGCGGCCGACGTGGTCGAGGTCCCCTCCCATGCGGCCGACACCGCGAAGGTCCGGACCGCCGTCGGTGAGGCGATCGCCGGCGGACGCCAGGTGCGCCTGGAGTACTACGTGCCGACCCGCGACGAGACCACCGAGCGCGTGGTCGACCCGCTGGCGCTGCTGGAGGCCGAGGGGCACTCCTACCTCGACGCCTGGTGCCACCTCGCCGAGGCGCGCCGGCTGTTCCGGCTGGACCGGGTGACCGGGCTGGACGTGCTCGACGAGCCCGCGCTGGAGCACGACGTCCCGCGGCGCGACCTCTCCTCGGGTCTCTTCGAACCCGGGCCGGACGACCTCTCGGCGACGGTCCGGCTGCACCGCGTGGCCCGCTGGGTCGCGGAGTACTACCCGGTCGAGTCCCAGACCGAGCTCCCCGACGGCGGGCTGGAGGTGGTGCTCCGGGTGGGCGACCCGCAGTGGCTGGTGCGACTGATGATGCGGCTCGCGCCCTATGCCTCCCTGGTCGGCCCCGACGACCTCCGTGACCGGCTCCGCGACGAGGCCGGGCGGGTGCTGGAGGCCTACGACACGGCCGGATAGCGATGTTGAGCCTCGGAGCCGTGGAGCCGCGGCGTAGAGTGGGGACGTTCGACCACCATCGAAGAGGGAGCCATGAGCATTCCGTTGATCGCAGGTCTCGGCCCGCAGGAGCTGATCATCATCGCCATCGTGCTGGTGCTGCTCTTCGGCGCCAAGAAGCTCCCTGAGCTAGCCCGTGGCAGTGGTCAGGCGCTCCGCATCTTCAAGGCGGAGACCAAGGCCCTCGGCGAGGACGACAAGGCGACCCCGGAGCAGCGCGACCTCGACAAGCGCAACGAGTCGACGGCCTACCAGGCACCTCCCCAGTCGAACCAGACGCACAACCCGACGGCCGACCCGGCGTCCAACCCGACGTCCAACCTGGGCGAGCAGGCCGAGCCGGAGCGCCGCACCGACACCCCCGGCTGAGGCCGCGTTGGCCTCCCGCATCCTCGGTCTCTACCGGGGAAAGCCGCAGAGCCCGGTCGGGGACGACGGCCGGATGGCGCTGGCGGACCACTTCCGGGAGCTCCGGGCCCGGCTGATGCGCGCGCTCACGGTGCTGATCATCGCGATCATCGTGGCTCTCGTCTTCTACAACCCGATCTTCGAGTTCGTCACCTCGCCCTATCGCGAGGCGCTGGGCAAGCTGAACAACGACATCGACAGCAAGCTGGTCAGCAACGACGTCGGCGGTCCGCTGATGATCCAGCTCAAGCTGTGCACGTTCGTGGCGATCGGCGCCACCTCGCCGTACTGGCTGTGGCAGGTGTGGGCCTTCATCCTGCCCGGTCTCCACCCGCGTGAGCGCAAGTGGAGCTGGCTGTTCATCATGGTGGCCGGTCCGCTGTTCATCGCCGGCATGGCCCTCGGCTTCTTCATCCTGCCCAAGGGCCTGGCCGTCCTGATCAACTTCACCCAGACCGACGTGCAGAACCTCGTCGACGTCGGGCGCCTGGTCAGCTTCATGACGCAGATGCTCCTGGTCTTCGGGCTGGCGTTCGAGATCCCGCTGTTCGTGGTCATGCTCAACCTCGTCGGGGTGCTGCCCGGGCGGGCGCTGGCCCGCTACCGGCCCTGGATCATCCTGGGCACCTTCGTCTTCGCCGCCGTGGCCACGCCCTCGACGGACCCGTTCTCGATGTGCTTCCTCGCGGCACCGATGCTGGTGCTGTTCGCGATCTCCGAGGTGATCACGCGCGCCATCGACCGCACCCGCGCACGCCGTGCCGCCGAGCAGAGCGTGCCGGTCGACGAGGCTTCGCCACTCTGATGCCGGTGCTGGAGGTCGACCCGTTCGACCTGCCCGACTGGCTCGGGACGACGGAGGTCACCTGGACCTCGGCCGGGTCGGTGCACGCGGGCCACCTGATCGAGGGCGCGCTCACCGGAAGCGGCTCCACGCTGCCGTGCGATTTGCTCGGGGTCGACCAGGCCTATCCGGAGCCGATGCTGAGCGAGGAGTGGCGGATCCGGAGCCACCGGGCGTGGACCCACGGCCAGCTCCAGCTGCTGCAGGTCGAGGAGCGGTTGACGCTCGCGGTGCCCGGCACCCACTTCAGCGCGGACCGTGCGGTCGAGGTGCTGGCCCGGTTCGCCGCGGCTCTGGGGGGAACCCCGGCGCACTTCGTCGTCGCGTTGCGTCCCTGAGGGTCCGCGGCGCACTAGATTCTCGGCCATGACCGCTGGCCGCGAGCTGGCCCTGCTCACCAACCCGACATCGGGGAAGGGCAAGGGCGCACGGACCGCCGCGACGGCGCTGCCCCGACTGCTCGCGGCCGGCTACGAGGTCCGCAGCCTGGCCGGGCGCACGGCCGGGGAGGCGCAGGACCTGGCCCGCGAGTGCGTGGCAGACGGCATCGGGACGCTGGTGGTCTGTGGTGGCGACGGCATGGTGCACCTCGGCGTGCAGGCGGTGGCGGGCACGGGGACCCGGCTCGGGATCATCCCGGCCGGCACCGGCGACGACGTCGCCCGATACCTGGACCTCCCGCGCAACGACCCCGTCCTCGCCGCGGACGTGGTGGCCCGTGGTCACGAGCGGGTGATCGACCTGGCCAGGGTCGCTCCGAGCCGTGGGTGGGCCGGGGCGTACTTCGTGACCGTGATGGCCGCCGGGTTCGACGCGATCGTCAACGAGCGTGCCAACGCGATGACCTGGCCCAAGGGCCAGATGCGCTACAACCTGGCGACGCTGGCTGAGCTCCGGGTGCTGAACCCGATCCCGTACGTCCTGGAGCTCGACGGAGTGGAGGAGCGGCTGGAGGCGACGCTGGTCGCGGTCGGCAACGGCCCGTCGTTCGGTGGCGGGTTGCGGATCGCCGAGGGTGCCGTGCTCGACGACGGGCTGCTCGACGTGGTCGTGATCAAGCCGCTGGGCAAGCTGGAGCTGCTGCGCACCTACCCGAAGCTGTTCAGGGGCACCCACGTGCACCACCCGCAGTACCGGCACCACCGGGTGCGGAGTGTGACCGTCGCTGCGCCGGGGATCGTCGCCTACGCTGACGGGGAACGGATGGCCGCGCTGCCCCTGACCGTCGAGGTCGCACCGGGCACGCTGCGTGTCCTCGTTCCCTGACCGTCCTGCCCCCTCCACCCCACCCGACGGGAGCGTCGTGACCAGCCCTGCCGCGGGAGACAGCCCGGCCGACTCCTACGCCCGGATGCGCCGCAACCAGCGCCACCCGCTGTTCGCTGGCTTCGCCTCGCTCTACGACTTCGAGCTCGACGACTTCCAGGTGCGGGCCTGCCACGAGCTCGAGGAGGGCAAGGGCGTGCTGGTCGCTGCGCCCACCGGCTCGGGGAAGACGCTGGTGGGGGAGTTCGCCGTGCACCTGGCTCTCGAGCAGGGCCGCAAGTGCTTCTACACGACCCCGATCAAGGCGCTCTCGAACCAGAAGTTCAACGACCTGGTCAGGCGGTACGGCGCGGACAAGGTCGGATTGCTCACCGGTGACAACACGATCAACGGCGAAGCGCCGGTCGTGGTGATGACCACCGAGGTGCTCCGCAACATGCTCTACGCCGGCTCGCGGACGCTCCGGGACCTCGGCTACGTGGTGATGGACGAGGTGCACTACCTCGCCGACCGCGACCGCGGTGCGGTCTGGGAGGAGGTGATCATCCACCTGCCCGAGTCGGTGGCCATGATCGCGCTGTCCGCCACCGTGTCCAACGCCGAGGAGTTCGGTGAGTGGCTCGAGACCGTGCGCGGCGAGACCAGCACGATCGTGGAGGAGCGCCGGCCGGTGCCGCTGTTCCAGCACGTGATGGTCGGGCGCAAGCTGTTCGACCTGTTCGAGGACAAGCACGGCGCGGCTCAGGACGAGCGGGTCAACCCCGAGCTGCTGCGGGTGGCGCGCGACGACTGGGCCAGCAACCGGATGCGTGACCGGCGCACTCCCAAGGGGCGGGGCCAGCGCGGGCGCGGTGGACGTCCGGTCGGCAACGGTCGCCGGGTGTGGGTGCCGAGCCGGGCCGAGGTGGTCGAGCGGCTCGAGCGCGCCTCGCTGCTTCCGGCGATCGTGTTCATCTTCAGCCGGGTCGGCTGCGACGCGGCCGTCCAGCAGTGCCTCAACGCCAACCTCCGGCTGACCTCGCCGGAGGAACGCGACGCGATCCACCAGTTCGTGGAGGAGCGGTGCGCCGACATCCCCGAGGAAGACCTCCAGGTGCTCGGCTACCACGAGTTCCTCGACGGCCTCACGCGCGGAGTGGCAGCCCACCACGCCGGCATGCTGCCCACCTTCAAGGAGTGCGTCGAGCAGCTGTTCCTGCGCGGGCTCTGCCGGGTCGTCTTCGCGACCGAGACGCTGGCGCTGGGGATCAACATGCCGGCCCGCTCGGTGGTGATCGAGAAGCTGTCGAAGTGGAACGGCGAGACGCACGCCGACATCACTCCGGGGGAGTACACCCAGCTGACCGGCCGCGCCGGTCGCCGCGGGATCGACGTCGAGGGCCACGGTGTGGTGCTCTGGCAGCCGGGTCTCGAGCCGAAGTCCGTGGCCGGGCTCGCGTCCACGCGCACGTATCCGCTGCGGTCGTCGTTCCGCCCGTCGTACAACATGGCGGTGAACCTGGTCCGGCAGTTCGGCCGCGAGCAGGCGCGCGAGCTGCTGGAGCAGTCGTTCGCGCAGTTCCAGGCGGACAAGGCGGTGGTCGGGCTGGCCCGTCAGCTGCACAAGAGCGACGAGGCGCTGGACGGCTACACCGACGCCGCTGCCTGTGACCGCGGCGACTTCATGCAGTACGCCGGTCTCCGCCGCACGCTGAGCGACCTGGAGGCGCACCGGGCCAAGGCGCGCCGCCACGACCGGCGGCGCGAGGCCGAGGACTCGGTGGAGAACCTTCGTCCCGGTGACGTGATCGAGGTGCCGGCCGGGAAGTACTCCGGGATCGCACTCGTGATCGACCCCGGCGTGAGATCGGACCGGGAGGGACCGCGACCCTACGTGCTCACGCTCGACCGGCACGCGCGACGGCTGAGCATGGTGGACTTCCCGACGCCGGTGCGGTCCCTGACCCGGCTCAAGGTGCCGCGCAACTTCAACGGTCGCGACCCGCAGGCGCGCCGAGACCTGGCCCGGACCCTGCAGCTGCGAACCCGCGACCTGCCACCCGAGCGGACCCGGTCCGGATCCGACGACACAGCGGCCGACGACCGCGAGGCGGAGCAGCTCCGCGCCCGGCTCCGGGACCACCCGTGCCACGGCTGCCCGGACCGCGAGGACCACGCGAGGTGGGCCGAGCGGTGGTTCAAGCTGCACCGCGACTCCCAGACCCTGCGCCGCCGGATCGAGCAGCGCACGAACACGATCGCGCGTCGCTTCGACCGGATCTGCGAGGTGCTCACCGAGCTCGACTACCTCGCCGAGAAGGACGGCACCACCACGGTCACCGGCAAGGGCCAGCGCCTGATGCGCATCTACGCCGAGCTCGACCTGGTGGCCTCGGAGGCGATCGAGCAGGGACTGTGGTCGGAGCTGTCGCCGTCCGGCCTGGCCGCCGCGCTGTCGGCGCTGGTCTACGAGTCCCGTCGGGCCGACGACGCGGGCCCGCCCCGGCTGCCGGGGGGCCCGGTCAAGCAGGCGCTGGCCGAGACCGTCAAGCTCTGGGGTGACCTCGAGGAGCTGCAGCGCGAGCACCAGATCGAGTTCAGCCGGGAGCCGGACCTGGCGTTCGCGTGGGCGGCGTACCGCTGGGCCGAGGGTGACGACCTCGACGAGGTGCTCGACGCCACCGACCTGTCCGCCGGTGACTTCGTGCGCTGGGTCAAGCAGCTGGTCGACCTCTCCGGTCAGGTCGCCGACGCGGCGGGCGGCAGCGCGCTCCGGGACACCGCTCGGGAGACGGTCTCGCTGCTGCGTCGCGGGGTCGTCGCGTACTCGTCGGTCTCGACCTGACGGCGACGAGCACTGCCCACGGATCGTTGGCGCTGCGCACCCCTGACGCACCGTGTGCAGCGACCGTAACCCCGCGTTACAACAGCGCGCGCCCGCATCGCAGCGCCGTCGGAACGGCCGGTGTGACCGTTGACACACCGCCACTAAACCGGTTTAGTGCAGGACATGGGCCGCCCGACGATCACCGACGTGGCCTCCGCCGCGGGGGTCTCCAAGGGAGCGGTGTCGTTCGCGCTCAACGGTCGCCCGGGGATCTCCGAGGACACCCGGCGACGGATCATGGACACGGCTGCGGACCTCGGTTGGAGGCCCAGCTCACGGGCCCGGGCGCTGTCGGTGTCGCGGTCCCTCGCGGTCGGGCTGGTGATCGCGCGACCACCGGAGATCCTGCGAGCCGACGCCTTCTTCCCGGCCTTCATCGCCGGGCTGGAAACCGTCCTGTCGGCCAGCGGTCACGCGTTGCTGCTGCAGATCGTCGAGCACGACGACCTGTCGACGTACCGCCGGCTCGCCCAGGAGGCCCGGGTCGACGGCGTCTTCCTGACCGACCTCCGGGTCGACGACGAACGTCCGGCGCTGCTCGAGGAGCTCGGCCTCCCGTGCGTGCTGATCGGTCCCGAGCTCACTGACCGCAGCTTCGCGAAACAGGCTGCGGTCTGGCACGACGACGCGGAGGGGATCCGCGAGGTCGTGCGCCACCTCGTGGACCTGGGCCACACCCGGATCGCGCACGTGGCAGGTCCCGCCCACCTCGTGCACGGCCGCTCGCGCCGGCGGGCCTGGCACGACGGTCTGGCCGCCGCGGGTCTGCCCGAGGGCCCCTGCATCGAGGCGGACTTCTCCGCCGAGTCGGGCGCCCGGGCGATGAGCCGGTTGCTCGGCCTCGACCACCGTCCGACCGCGGTCGTCTTCGCCAACGACCTGATGGCGATGGCCGGACTCTCCCTGGCGCTCGCGAGCGGAATCTCGGTGCCGGGCGACATCTCGATCACCGGCTTCGACGACATCGAGCTCGCCGCCCATCTGCAGCCGCCGCTGACGACCGTCAACACCGACGTCGTGGCGTGGGGACGTGCCGCCGCGACCGGTCTCCTCGAGCTGATCGACCACCAGACCCCCGCCACTCCGCACCACCTGCCGGACTCGCGCCTCGTCGTGCGTTCCTCCACCGGCCCCTGCACCGATCGTCGTCCGTCGAACCGCTGAGAGAGAGAAGCTCCATGAAACGCTCGTTCCTCGCCACCACCGCCACCGTGATCGCCCTCGGTCTCACCGCGTCCTGCGGCGGGGGAGGTGACGCCTCGAAGGCACGCTCCGCGACCGGCCCGATCAAGATCTGGCTCTCCAACAACCCGGAGGAGATCGCCTGGGGCAAGGCGATGGTCAAGGAGTGGAACGCCAAGCACCCCGACGAACAGGTCACCGCCCAGGAGATTCCGGCAGGCAAGACCTCCGAGGAGGTGATCGGTGCCGCGATCACCGCCGGCAACGCTCCCTGCCTGGTGTTCAACACCAGCCCGGCCGCGGTGCCGCAGTTCCAGAAGCAGGGCGGCCTGGTGCCGCTCGACGAGTTCTCCGACGGCACCAGCTACGTCGAGGACCGTTCGGGCGACACCGCCGACCAGTACAAGTCGCCGGACGGGAAGTTCTACCAGATCCCGTGGAAGCAGAACCCGGTGATGATCTTCTACAACAAGTCGCTGTTCAAGAAGGCCGGGCTCGACCCGGAGCAGCCCTCGCTGAAGACGTACGACGACTTCCTCGCGACCAGCAAGAAGATCGTGGACAGCGGTGCCGCGCCCGCCGCGATCGCACCCGCACCGTCGAGCGAGTTCTTCCAGTCCTGGTTCGACTTCTACCCGCTCTACGCAGCCGAGTCGAAGGGCAAGCAGACGATCGAGGACGGCAAGGCGACCTTCGACGACACCGCAGGCAAGGACGTCTGGAGCTTCTGGTCGGACATGTATGCCAAGGGCTACGCACCGAAGGAGAAGTACGACGGCGACTCGTTCGCCGACAAGAAGTCCGCGATGGCGGTCGTCGGTCCGTGGGCGATCGCGGTCTACAAGGACAAGGTCGACTGGGGAGTCGCGCCGGTGCCGACCAAGGCCGGCGCCGAGCCCGCTGACACGTACACGTTCACCGACGCCAAGAACATCGGTCTCTACGCCGCGTGCAAGAACCAGAAGACCGCGTGGGACGTGCTGAAGTTCGCGACCAGCGAGGAGCAGGACGGCAAGCTGCTCGAGACCACCGGTCAGATGCCGATCCGGTCCGACCTGCCGACCACGTATGCCGCGTACTTCCAGTCGCACCCCGAGTACAAGACCTTCGCCGACCAGGCGTCGCGGACCGTCGAGGTGCCCAACGTGCCCAACTCCGTGGAGATCTGGCAGAACATCCGCGACGAGTACTCGTCCTCGGTGATCTTCGGCAAGACGTCCGTGGACGAAGCGATCGCCAAGGCGGCCGCCTCGGCGGACGATCTGGCCTCGGGTTCGTGAGCTCACCCGCCACGCGGCGGATCCTCGGCCGCCAGCCCCTCGGCATGCTGTTCGCGGCGCCGTACGTCGTGTTCCTGGCACTGGTGTTCGCGTATCCGCTCGGGCTGGCGGTCTGGATCAGCTTCCACGACTACTTCTTCGCCGCACCCGGCGTGCCGGTCGACCGGCCGTTCGTCGGACTGGCGAACTACGCCACGGTGCTGGGGGACCCCGACGTCCGCCGTTCGTTCGTCAACGTCGCGATCTTCCTGGTCATCAACGTGCCGCTGACCGTGGTGCTGGCGCTGCTCCTGGCCACCGGGCTCAACAACGTGGCCCGGGCGCGCACCTTCCTGCGGGTCTCGTACTACGTGCCCTACGTGACGGCGAGCGTGGCGCTGGTGGCCGTGTGGCTGTTCCTGTTCAGCTCGAGCGGACTGGTCAACCAGATTCTCGGCCCGCTGGCACCTGACCCGTCGTGGCTGATCAACTCGCGGGTCGCGATGCCGGTGATCGCGCTCTTCGTGACCTGGAAGCAGCTCGGCCTGTTCATCCTGCTCTACCTGGCCGCGCTGCAGGGCATCTCCAAGGACCTGTACGACGCCGCCGCCGTCGACCGGGCGACCGGGTTCCGGGCGTTCTGGCACGTGACCGTGCCGGGCGTCCGCCCGGCCACCGCCCTGGTCGTGATCCTGGCGACGATCACCGGCGCGAACCTGTTCACCGAGCCCTACCTGCTGACCAACGGCGGCGGCCCCGACGGGGCGTCCACGTCGCCGGTCTTCGTGATGTACCAGAAGGGCATCGAGCAGGGGAACCCCGACACCGCCGCAGCGATCGGGGTGCTGCTGGTCATCGCAGTGCTCCTCATCTCGCTGGTGACCCGCAAGACCCTGGAGCGTGACTGAGCCATGACGACACGGAAGATCCTGAGCCGCGCCACCCTGGTCCTCGGCGCCCTGGTGTTCCTGTTCCCCTTCTACTACATGGTCGTCGGCTCCTTCCAGAAGTCGCCCGACACCTCTGTCGGCGGGGTCTTCCCGACCGGCGGCTGGACCTTCGACAACTACGCCGACATCAACAGCCGGGTGAACCTGCTCCAGTCGCTGCTCAACTCCACGATCTTCACGGCGGGCGTCATGTTCGGCACCGTGATCTTCGGGGTGCTCGCCGGCTACGCCCTCGCCCGGTTGCACTTCCGCGGCCGCAGCACCTTGTTCGCCGTGATGCTGTTGGTGCAGATCATCCCGTTCCAGCTGCTGATCATCCCGATCTACGTGCTGATCGTCCGCAACTATGGTCTGGCCGACAGCTACCTGGGCATGATCGCGCCGTTCGCGATCAACTCGACGGCGGTCTTCATCTTCCGGCAGTTCTTCATCTCGCTTCCCGACGACCTGTTCGCGGCAGCCGCCCTCGACGGCGCCAGCGAGCTGCGGATCCTGTGGTCCGTCGCGCTGCCACTGGTCCGTCCGGCCATCCTCACGGCCGCCCTGATCACGTTCATCGGGCCGTGGAACGAGTTCCTGTGGCCGTTCCTGGTCACCAAGGACCAGGGTCTGCAGCCCCTCGCCGTCACCCTCGCCAACTACATCAGCAACATCGCCGGCCGCGCAGCCAACCCCTACGGCGCCATCCTCGCGGGCGCGGTGGTGCTCGCAGCACCGGCCGTCGCCCTGTTCGTGGCGTTCCAGAAGCACTTCACCGCCACCGAAATCAGCTCGGGAGTCAAGGGATGAACCTGACCAAGCGCACTCTTGTCCTGCTCGTCGCAGCCGGCCTCCTCGCCGTACCCACCGGGCCCGCCAGCTCGGCCCCCGAGGCGCCGAAGGAGGGCGGTCGGCTGACCAACCTGGCGCACCTCGACTTCCTCGGCGACGAGGTCGCGCCGCCGACCCAGGCCCGGCACACGACATACCGGCTGGACGCCGACCCGGAGATCGGCGTGCTCTGGACCTACGCCGACCGGCAGCCCGACGGCAGCTTCGAGCGGGTCGGTGGCGGCACGTACGACGCCGCGACCGACACCTACGGCCAGGGCGCGTTCAACGCCGACGACCTGGCCCGCGCCGCGGTGGTCTACCTGCGCGACTGGCAGCAGAACCACAAGGCGTCCAGCCGCGACCACGCCCGCGAGCTGCTCCGCGGCCTGACCTACCTGCAGACCGCATCTGGCCCGAACGCCGGCAACGTCGTGCTGTGGATGCAGCCCGACGGCACCCTCAACCCGAGCGCCGACCCGGTCGAGCTGCCCGACCCGTCCGACAGCGACGCGTCGTTCTGGCTGGCCCGCACACTGTGGGCGCTGGGGGAGGGCTACGCCGACTTCAAGAACGGCGACCCCGCGTTCGCGCAGTTCCTGAAGGACCGCCTGCAGCTCGCCGCGCGTGCGGTCGACCGCCAGGTCCTCGACGCCTACGGCGACCACTACCAGATCGACGGCAAGCGGACGCCTGCCTGGCTGATCAACGACGGCGCCGACGCCTCCGCCGAGGCGGTGCTCGGCCTCGCTGCGTACGCGCGCGCCGGCGGCGACGACCGGTCCCGCCGGACGATGGTCCGCCTCAGCCGCGGCATCGCCGAGCTCGCCGGTGGCAACGCCCGGAACTGGCCCTTCGGAGCCGTGCTGCCGAGCAGCGAGTCACGCAGCATCTGGCACGCCTGGGCTTCGCAGATGCCTGCCGCTCTGGAGGCCGCGGCCGACGTCACCGGTGACAGGAGCCTGCGCCGGACAGCGCTGCGTGACTCCTTCACCTTCGTGCCCTGGCTGCTCACCTCGGGCGGTCCGGACAACGGACGCATGCCGTCCCGCACCGACGGCACCCAGATCGCCTACGGCGTGGACTCCCGGGTGCAGAACCTGATCGCGGTGACCGGACGGCGGAACGACGGAGCCGGCCAGCTGGCCGGGATGACCGCCGCCTGGTTCTTCGGGGCAAACGCCGCGGGCACGCCGGCGTACGACCCGGCCACAGGTGTCACCGTCGACGGCATCGCCGAGGACGGCACCGTGAACCGCAACTCCGGGGCGGAGTCGACGATCCACGGCCTGCTGACCATGCTCGCCCTCGACGCGCACCCATCCGTCCGCCGGATCGCGACCTCGTCTTCGCAGATCCGCCAGGTGGTCGGCACGCAGTACATGCAGGCAGAGGACGGCACGCTCGGCAGCGGCGCCAAGGTGGTGACGCCGGCGTCGGCCTGGACCGGTGAGGCGTTGTACGACGCGGGCAGCTACGTCGACCTGGCCGACCGGGGCGGCGAAACCATGGCACTCGCGCCGCACCCGCGCTCGCTGGTGATCCCCGTGCTGGACCTGCGACCGGACAGCTCGGCCCGCACCACCTTCGTCAGCGGTGGCTCCCAGCTCGGCAGCGTCCGCTCGAACGCGGTCGGCCCCCAGGGCGACTCCGAGGCTCCCGGTGCCCTGCTTCCCCGGACCCTGGACAGCCCGCTGCCCGCCTCCGCCGACACCCTCACCGTGCGCACGACCGCGACCTCGGGAGACGTCGCCAAGCTGGACGCGGTGATGGTCCAGCCGCTGGTCTCCAGGCTCGTGCTCGGCCGGGGGAGCCACGGCACCGCTCTGCTCAGGAGCGCCGCCCGCACCGAGCAGCTTGCCACCGTGCGCGTCCCGGGCGGCGGCACCGCCCTGGTCCTCGAGTACGACGGGCAGGGCAGGCTGCTCGCCCGGTCGAGGACCCGCGCCGCCGACGTGCCGGTGCGGATCGCGCCCGGCGGTGTCACCCTCGTCCGTCGCTGACTTAACCCCCACACGTCGACACCGAGGAGCATCCCCACCATGGCGCACCCGCACGCAGAGTTCCCGCTGGGCCCGTTCACGCCGTACGCCGCCAACCCGATCCTCAGGCCGCAGGGGGACGGCTGGGAGTCGTCGTCGGTCTACAACCCGGCGGCGATCGTGAAGGACGACCAGGTGGTGCTGCTCTACCGGGCCCACGCCGAGGACATCGTGTCCCACGTGGGGCTTGCCACCAGCGATGACGGGCTCACCTTCGAGCGGCACCCGGAGCCGGTGCTGTCACCGAGCGAGCCGTACGAGGAGTTCGGGTGCGAGGACCCGCGGGTGACCGAGGTCGACGGCACGTACTACCTGACCTACTCGGCCTGGGACCGCACCCACGCCCAGCTCTGCCTGGCCACCTCGACGGACCTGGTCGGCTGGGAGAAGCACGGGCCGCTGTTCCCCGACTTCAACACCTTCGAGCCGCGCGCCGACGGCTTCCCCACGCCGTGGAGCAAGGCAGGCGGCATCCTGGCGGAGCCGGTCGACGGTCGCTACCTGATGTTCTTCGGCGAGGGCTCGATCTACACCGCGTGGTCCGAGGACCTCCTGCACTGGACGCCCGCCGCGCAGGACGACCCGCTGATGGTGCCCACCCCGGACGGCACCTTCGGCGACTACCTGGTCGAGGTCGGTCCGCCCCCGATCGTCACCAACAACGGCCTGGTCCTGCTGCTGCACAACGCTGCGGTCAAGTTCGAGGACGGCAGCGTGCGCTACACCTGCGGCCAGCTCCTGGTCGACCCGCAGCGCCCGAACGAGATTCTGGCGCAGATGAACCGCCCCTGGCTGGAGCCGTCGACCTTCGAGGACCAGCACGGGCTGGTCTCCAACGTCACGTTCGTCGAGGGGCTGGTGCACTTCCGCGACACCTGGTTCGCCTACTACGGCCAGAGCGACTCGACGCTGGCCGTCGCCACCTACCGGGTCGGCGAGACCTACCCGGGGCTGACCCGATGACCTGGCTGGGGAGCGCGGTCCACGACCGGTGGCTCGAGCAGCAGACCGACGGACTTCTCCGCTTCGCCCGTGCGTCGCGCCACCCCGCGGGAGGGTTCGCCTGGCTCGACGACGAGGGTGCTCCCGAGCTCGACCGTCCGGTCGAGCTCTGGATCAGCTGCCGGATGACCCACGTGTTCTCGCTCGGCCACCTGATGGGCCGGCCGGACTGCGGCGCCTTCGCCGACCACGGCGTGGCGGCGCTGCGCGACCGGTTCCTCGACCACGAGCACGGGGGATGGTTCGCCAAGGTGGGTACGGACGGGCCGACCACGACCGACAAGACGGCCTACGAGCACGCGTTCGTCGTGCTGGCCGCGGCGTCTGCCACGGCGGCGGGCCGTCCGGGTGGGGCCGCGCTGCTCGAGCGCGCCCTCGAGGTGCTGCTCGACCGCTTCTGGGACGACGACGCGGGCATGGTGGTCGAGCAGTGGGACCGGAGCTGGACCACGCTCGACGGCTACCGGGGCGTCAACGCCAACATGCACAGCGTGGAGGCCCTGCTCTCCGCCGCGGACGTGCTCGAGGACGCCTCCCTGCGGGACAGGGCGCAGCGCATCCTGACGCGCGTCGTGCACGACCTCGCCGCGGGGAACCACTGGCGGATCCCCGAGCACTTCGACGATGCCTGGCGACCGGTGCTGGAGTACAACGTCGACGAGCCCGCGCACCCGTTCCGGCCCTACGGCGCCACCATCGGGCACTGGCTGGAGTGGTCGCGACTCGCGCTCGACCTGCGCGCCTCGCTGGGCGGCTTCGCGCCCGACTGGCTGCTCACCGATGCCCGGGCGCTGTTCGAGGCATCGGTGCGCGAGGGCTGGGCCGTCGACGGCGCCGACGGGTTCGTCTACACCGTCGACTGGGAGGGCCGGCCCGTCGTGCGCGAACGCATGCACTGGGTCGCTGCCGAGGCCACCGCCACGGCCGCCGCCCTGCACGACGCGACCGGCGACGCGTCGTACGCGACCTGGTACGAGACGTTCTGGGAGCACGTCGCCACCCACTTCGTCGACGTCGAGCGCGGCTCGTGGCGGCACGAGCTGTCGCCGACCCTCGAGCCCAGTGGCCTCACCTGGGCGGGCAAGCCGGACGTCTACCACGCCCTCCAGGCCACACTCTTCCCGCGGCTCCCCCTCACCCCGTCCCTCGCCACCGCCCTCTCCCGCGGCCTGCTCCGTTGAGATCTGCCCCCGGCTCCGTCGAGATGTGCCCCGTGCCGGGCCGCAGGCGCATCTCGAGCGGCCCGGAGGCGCATCTCAACGGGCAAGCGCGGTGAGGACGCGTTCGACGGAGGAGGTCAGGCCCCAGCGGGCGGCGAGGGCGGTGAGGGCTTCGGGGTCGGCGGGCTCCGTGGGGCAGGTCAGGTCGAGCTCGCCGAGGTCGATGTCACGGGCGACGGCCACGACGGTCGGGGCCACCTTCAGGTAGTCCTCGGCGGCCAGGATCTTCTTCCGGGGGCCGGGGGCCATGGCGGAGCCCTGGTCCTCGGCGGCCGCGATGATGCCGCGCAGGTCACCGTGGGTCAGCAGCAGCGCCGACGCGGTCTTGTCCCCGACGCCGGCCACCCCGGGCAGCCCGTCGGAGGCGTCGCCGCGCATGGTCGCGTAGTCGGCGTACTGGCTCGGGAGCACGGCGTACTTGCCCACGACCACCTCGTCGGTGACCCGCTCGTGGTTGCCGACACCCTTGGCGATGTAGAGCACGCGCACGTCGTTCGCGTCGTCGACGAGCTGGAAGAGGTCGCGGTCGCCGGTGACGATGTCGACCGGCATGCCGGCGCCGGTGGCGAGGGTGCCGATCACGTCGTCGGCCTCGTAGCCGTCGGCGCCCACGATCGCGATCCCGAGCGCCCCCAGCACCTCGATGATCACCGGGATCTGCGCCTCCAGCGGGTCGGGCACCTCCTCGATGTCGGGCGTCGGGCCGGGCTTGGCGGCCACCACCCGGTGCCCCTTGTACGACGGGATCAGGTCGACGCGCCACTGCGGACGCCAGTCGTTGTCCCAGCAGCACACCAGGTGGGTCGGCCGGTAGTCGGTGACCAGCCGGGCGATGAAGTCCAGCAGCCCGCGGACCGCGTTCACCGGCTCGCCCTCGGGGGAGCGCACCGAGTCCGGAACGCCGAAGAACGCCCGGAAGTACAACGAGGCGGTGTCGAGGAGCATCAGCCGCGAGTCGGAGGTCACGATGGGGATCCTGTCATGGCTAGGGTCGGGGCATGGAGGACACCGATCGGCGCATCCTGGAGCTGTTGGCGGCCGACGGCCGGATGTCGTTCACGGACCTGGGCAAGGAGACCGGACTCTCCACGTCGGCGGTGCACCACCGGGTCAAGCGGCTCGAGAGCCGGGGCCTGATCAAGGGGTACGCCGCCACCGTGGACCACGACGAGCTCGGGCTGCCGGTCACGGCGTTCATCTCGATCCGGCCGATCGACCCCTCGCAGCCCGACGACTCACCGGACCGGCTGCAGGACATCGACGAGATCGAGAGCTGCTGGTCGGTCGCGGGCGAGGAGTCCTACATCCTCAAGGTCCGCGTGGCCGCGCCGGTGGCCCTGGAGGACCTGCTGGCCCGGATCCGGGCGGCGGCCAACGTGTCGACACGCACCACGATCGTGCTCTCCACGCCGTACGAGAACCGGCCGGTGGCCGCCCCGCACGCCGAGGTCTAGTCCCGTTCGGACGTGCCGTCGAACGCCGCGCGGAGCGCCGCGATGTCGAACGGCACCCCGTCGACGGCCAGGAACGCCTGCGTGACGCGGTTGACCTTCTCCTGGTCGGGGTCGTTCAGCATCGTCTCGAGGTCGGTGCAGGAGACCTGCCAGGACAGGCCGTACCGGTCCTTGAGCCAGCCGCACGGCCCGGGCTCCCCGCCCTCGACGAGGGCCGCCCAGGTCCGGTCGATCTCTGCCTGGTCCTCGCAGCGCGCCTCCAGCGAGATCGCCTCGCTGAACGTGAACTGCGGTCCGCCGTTGATACCGACGTAGCGCTGGCCCATCAGGTCGAACTCGACCGTCATCACCGTGCCCTCGCGGCCCGGGGTGTCCGGTCCGTAGGGAAGGACGCTGACGACCCGGCTGTCCTCGAACAGGCCGACGTAGAAGTTCGCGGCCTCCTCGGCCTCGGTGTCGAACCAGAGGTTCGGGATGATCGGCTTCATCGGTCCTCCTGCGTGATCGGGTACGTCGGGGCAGACCTCACCCACGCCGAGGACTCATCGGACCCGACGGACCCGACCGGGTGTCAGTACGCCTGCAGGGCCGCCGTACGACGGGAGGCCTCGGCCATCTCCGCCGCCTTCAGGTCCGCGAGGTCGAGCTGTCCGTGCTCCGCCCACCACGCCTGGCCCTCGGCCGGCAGCGTGTGGATCGGGTCGTAGTACTCGTAGGTGCGCGACAGCGCCTCGGCGTCGGTCGCCTCGATCGAGGTGCGGTAGTTCTTGGTCCAGTGGGAGATGCCGTGCACCTGGTCGTAGTCGGCGAGCTGGTGGACCCAGCGCTTGCCCACGAACGGCACGTCGCACACGATCCGCGGTGTCGCGAACCCGGGCAGGTAGCCCATGATGTGGTGCTGCAGCCGCTGCGCCTCGGCGACCGAGACCCGCCAGTGCTCCGAGAACGGGATCATGTCGCACATGTAGAAGTAGTAGGGCATGATCTGCGCGCCGTCGAGCAGCCGGAAGCACAGGTCGAGCAGCGCGTGCGGCTCGGCGTTGACGCCGGCCAGCAGCACGCCCTGGTTGCGTACGTCGCGGACCCCGGCCTCGAGCATCGCCTTCGTGGCGTCGGCGACCAGCGGGGTCACCGAGTTGGCGTGGTTGACGTGCGTGTGGATCGCGAGCGAGACGCCACGGTCGCGTGCGGTGCGGGCCACCCGCTCGACGCCCGCCCGGACGTCGTCCTGCAGCCAGTGCTGGGGGAGCCCCATCAGCGCCTTGGTGGCGAGCCGGATGTCGCGGATGTTCTCGATCTCCAGCAGCCGGGTCAGGAAGTCCTCGAGCCGCGCCCACGGCATGTTCGCGACGTCGCCGCCGGAGACCACCACGTCGCGGACCTGCGGGGTGCGGCGCAGGTAGTCGAGCATGTCACCGAGCCGGTCGTTGGGCTTGCCGGAGAACTTGAGCTTCTCGATGACCGGGGTCGAGTTGCCGACCAGGTCCATCCGCGTGCAGTGCCCGCAGTACTGCGGGCAGGTCGGCAGCAGCTCGGCGAGCACCTTCGTGGGGTAGCGGTGGGTCAACCCCTCGGCCACCCACATGTCGTGCTCGTGGAGCGAGTCCCGGGTGGCGTGCGGGTGCGACGGCCAGTCGGTACGACGGTCCGAGAGCACCGGCAGCATGTAGCGGCGGATCGGGTCGGCGAAGAAGGCGTCGGTCAGCGACCCGGCACCGGCCGGAGCGACGTCGGGAGCCATCGTGTTCATCATCTGCGGCGGCACCAGCATCGACATGGTCGCCCGCTCGGCCTGGTCGCGGCCGAGGTCGGCGTAGAAGGACTCGTCGACGAGGTCGCCGAGCAGGTCGCGGAGCTGGCTGAGGTTCTTCACGCAGTGGGCGCGCTGCCACTGGGCGGAGGCCCACTCCTCGGCGGTGACGTCCTTCCAGCCGGGGAACCGGGTCCAGTCCGGTTCGACGAGCTCGACCCGGCGGTAGGGGTACGGCTGGCCGCTGAGGTCGCTGGAGTCAGGACTCCAGTCGGGCGTGGAGTCGGACAGGTCGTCGACGTTGATGCTCATGCGGTCCTCCCCAGGTGGCGCCGCCCGGCGGTGGCCGGGCAGACGAATGGGCGCGTCGGTTGTGTCGCCCGCGGCCCTGATGTCAGAGTAGGAGAGGAAGTCTCGCCAGTCCAGCGCAACACCGCAAATCTGCCGGTGCATTGCGTCATCGATGAAAGGATCTTGCGCGTGAGCCGCACGATCGTCCACACGGGCACGACCAGCGATCCGGTCGGCACCCATCGGGTGCTGGCGCCCGCCGGCGCGCTGCCGCAGTCCGCCGACCGCCTCGACACCGCTCGCGAGCTCTGGGACGACGAGGTGCGGGTGCGCGTGCGCCGGCTCAACCTGGACGCGGCGTCGTACCGCCAGCTGGCGGAGAAGCACGCGGGTGACGGTGCCGCCGTCCGCGCCGAGGTGCTCTCGATCGTGGGGGAGCGCGGCAAGATGCAGAACCCGGTCACCGGGTCGGGCGGGATGCTGGTCGGCGTGGTCGAGGAGGTCGGGCCCGCCTCGCCGCTGGGACTCCGGGTCGGCCAGCCGGTGGCGACCCTGGTCTCGCTCACGCTCACACCGCTGGTGATCGAGGACGGCCTGCGTGACTGGGACGGGCTCGGGGAGCAGGTGCCGTGCGACGGCTACGCGATCCTGTTCGGCCAGTCGATCGCGGCGGCCCTGCCCGACGACCTGCCCGAGGCGCTCTCGCTCGCGGTGATGGACGTCTGCGGCGCACCCGCGCTGACCGCGCGCGTCGTCGAGACCTACGACTTTCCGACCGTCGTGGTGATCGGGGGAGCGGGCAAGTCCGGCTCCCTGTCCCTCGCGGCCGCGCGGCGGGCCGGCGCCCGGCACACGATCGGGATCGTCCCCCACGAGCAGGAGGCCGCGCTGCTGCGCGACTCCGGCCTGGCCGACGAGGTGGTCGTCGCCGACGCGCGCGACCCGCTGGCGCTCCGCGACGCCGTGACGGCCGCCGGGGGACCGGCCGACGTCACCGTCGTCTGTGTCGACGTGCCCGGCTGCGAGGGCGGCGCGATCCTGTCAACAGCGGCCAGGGGCGCCGTCGTCTTCTTCTCCATGGCCACCTCGTTCTCCGCAGCCGCGCTCGGAGCCGAAGGGCTGGCCGCCGACGTGACGATGCTCGTCGGCAACGGCTACGTGCCCGGCCATGCGGCGTACGCGCTGGACCTGGTGCGCACCTCCGACGGCGTCCGCGCCCTGTTCGAGCGGCGGTTGCACTGATGGCCCCGACCCGCAAGGTCCACAAGAAGCTCGACCTCGACCCGGCCACCGTGCGCAGGGCCCGCACGCTCGCGCGCCGCGTCGGCAAGCCGATCGTCGACCTCGCCCGCCAGCACACCACCGTCTCCGTCGAGCGGGCCACCCTCCGGCTGGCCGGGCTCTCCGGTGCCGACGCCGAGGGCACGCCCTGGGTCAACCGGCTGCTCGACGCCACCCGGGGTGACGTCGGCCTCGAGCACGGGGTGTCCCTGCCGGTCTGGGACGCGCTGCTGCGCGGCGAGGCCGAGGACCTGACCACTCTCGCCCAGAAGGCGGCAGCGGGCTCGGTGAGGTTCCGGCTGCCCGAGGGCCGCGACGCCACCCGGGCGGCTGCGGCGGCCCGCAGGCAGGTCGGTGCCGGTCTCAAGCGGGTCGACAAGCGGCGCACCGAGCGCGACCGCATGATCGCGCGGATCGGTGACGCGCCCCGCCAGCCCTGGATCTACCTGATCGTCGCGACCGGCGACATCCACGAGGACATTCCGCAGGCCCAGCAGGCGGCCCGCGAGGGCGCAGACGTGATCGCGGTGATCCGGTCCACCGGTCAGTCGCTGCTCGACTACGTGCCCGAGGGAGCGACCCGCGAGGGCTACGCGGGCACCTACGCGACGCAGGAGAACTTCCGGCTGATGCGCGCCGCGCTCGACGAGTCCAGCAGGGAGCTCGGGCGCTACGTGCGGCTGACCAACTACGCCTCCGGGCTCTGCATGCCGGAGATCGCGGCCCTGGCCGGACTCGAGCGGCTCGACATGATGCTCAACGACTCGATGTACGGGATCCTCTTCCGCGACATCAACCCCATCCGCACCTTCGTCGACCAGCGGTTCAGCCGTCAGGTGCACGCGCGGGCGGGGATCATCATCAACACCGGCGAGGACAACTACCTCACCACCGCCGACGCTGTCGAGGCGGCGCACACCGTCACCGTCTCCCAGCTGCTGAACGAGTACTTCGCCAAGGAGGCCGGGCTCGAGGACTGGCAGCTCGGCCTGGGCCACGCCTTCGAGATCGACCCGGCCGTCCCGGAGTCCTTCCGGCTCGAGCTGGCGCACGCCCTGCTGGCCCGTGAGCTGTTCCCGAAGGCTCCCCTCAAGTGGATGCCGCCCACCCGGCACATGACCGGTGACGTGTTCCGCGGGTACCTCCTCGACGGCTTCTTCAACCTGGCCGGTGCGCTGACCGGGCAGGGCATCCTGCTGGTCGGGATGATGACCGAAGCCGTGGTCACCCCGTGGCTCTCCGACCGTGACCTTGCGCTGCAGAACGTCCGCTACGTGATGGACGCCGCCGGCGGTCTGGCCGAGGACTTCCGGCCGGCCCCCGACGGCTTCATCGCGGAGCGCGCCCGCACCGTGCTCGGAGAGGCGATCGACCTGCTGGAGAAGATCACCGTCGAGCCGAAGGGACAGTGGCCGCCGCTGTTCTCCGCGATCGCCGACGGCACCTTCGGGCTGATGAAGCGTCCGCCCGAGCGCGGCCGAGGCCTCGACGGCGTGGCCCGCAAGTCCGACGCGTACCTCAACCCCGCGACCGAGGACCTGGACGGTGCACCGTGAGCAAGCGGCTCCTCCGCCCCTACGGCGACACCACCGGCGACGGCATGGTGCAGCTCTCGTTCACGCTGCCGATGCCCCACGACAAGACCGCCGAGGGGGCCGCCCAGCAGCTCGCCAACAAGATGGGGATGGACCCGGCGCTCGTCGTGCACGCGAAGCCGATGGGGCCGGACTTCACGTTCTTCGTGGTCTACGGCCGGGTCAACCACCTGGTCGACCCGTCCGAGGTGGTGGTGGTCGAGCGTGACTACCCGCTGCTGACGCCCAAGGAGGTCAACGCGGCGGTCAAGCGCTCGCTCCGGCGCCGGATGGTGGTGGTGGGCGGCTGCATCGGCACCGACGCGCACACGGTCGGCATCGACGCGATCCTCAACATCAAGGGCTTCGCCGGGGAGAAGGGCCTGGAGTACTACCGGGAGCTGAAGGTGGTGAACCTCGGCGCCCAGGTGGCGGTCCCCGAGCTGGTCGAGCAGGCGATCGCGGAGAAGGCCGACGCGGTGCTGGTCTCCCAGGTGGTCACCCAGCGCGACGCCCACCTGTTCAACACCCGCGAGATGTCCGCCGCCTTCCGCGAGGCGTTCCCGGCCGAGCGCCGGCCGCTGCTCGTGGTCGGGGGACCCCGCTTCGACGAGGCGATGGCCGACGAGCTCGGTGTCGACCGCGTCTTCGGCCGGGGTACGACGCCCGGCGAGGTGGCGAGCTTCATGGTGCACCGGATCATCCAGAAGGAGAATGCCTCATGACCGCCGAGATCGGCCTGACCGTGACCCACCGCCGCTACGTGCCCTACTCGCACGCGCACTACGCCGGCAACCTGGTCGACGGCGCCTACTCGCTGGGTCTCTTCGGCGACGTCGCCACCGAGATGTGCATTCGCACCGACGGCGACGAGGGGCTGTTCGCGTCGTACTCCGAGGTGCAGTTCCGGGCGCCGGTGCGGGCCGGCGACGTGGTGGAGGTGACCGCCGAGCTGATCCGCGTCGGCCGCCGCTCGCGGGAGATGCGGTTCACCGTCGCCGTGATCGGCCGCGGCACCCCGGAGGTCTCCGGGTCGGCCGCCGCGCTGCTCCCGGAACCGCTGGTGGCGACCACCGCCGTCGGCACGGTCGTGGTCCCCTGAGCCGAAGGTCTGGACCGAGCCCGGCGTGTCCGTGGCGACACGCCGTGCCGACGGGATTTCTTCACCCGCCGTTCGCCTCCGGATCACGGTGCTGACCTGCGGTTTTGCCGCATTCGTGCAGGTCAGCCGACGCCTTGACACGGGTGCGGGGACCCGTGGAAGAGTGCGGCTTCGTTCCTCCAGGCAGAACGACCTGGTGGGCATCGGATCAAGGGGTCGGAGCGCGAGGCGGGTGCCACGTCGCGCAGCATCCGTCAACGGGGCCGGTTGCACCACCTGGTCGGGAGAACACGGGGGGAGAACGTGGCCAGTAGACAACGCGCCTGCATCGCCGCTGCCAGCGTCGACGAGTGCGGTCCGAAGGTTCACGCGGCTCCCCCCGGTCCTGCCTGGACGGCCACCCTCTCTGGATAGGGTCGGCGCGTGCGGCGTGTGCTGATGGTGGTCCCGACCTACGACGAGGCCGACAACCTCGCCTGGCTGGTCGGGCGGATCCTGGCCTCGCTCCCCGACGTGCACGTGCTCGTCGTCGACGACGGCTCGCCCGACGGCACCGGCGAGATCGCGGACCGGATGGCTGCCGGGGACCCGCGCGTCCACGTGCTGCACCGGCAGTCCAAGGAGGGCCTGGGCAAGGCCTACCTCGCGGGCTTCAGGTGGGCGCTGGCGAGCGACTACGACGTGATCGGCGAGATCGACGCCGACGGCTCCCACCAGCCCGAGCAGCTCCCGCGGCTGCTGGCCGCGCTCGACCACGCCGACCTGGTGATCGGGTCGCGCTGGGTCCCCGGCGGCAGCGTGACCAACTGGGCGCTCACCCGCGAGCTGCTGTCGCGCGGCGGCAACCTCTACACCCGGCTGCTGCTGGGCATCCAGGTGCGCGACGCGACCGCCGGGTACCGGTTGTTCCGGCGCTCGACGCTGGAGAAGATCGACCTCGACGACGTCTCGTCCTTCGGCTACGTCTTCCAGGCCGACCTGGCGTTCCGCACGGTCCGGGCCGGCCTGACGGTGGTCGAGGTGCCGATCGAGTTCGTCGAACGGGTGCACGGTGACTCGAAGATGACCCGCGACGTGGCCACCGAGTCGCTGCGCCGGATCACCCGCTGGGGGATCTCGGAGCGGCGTCGACAGCTGCGCAAGCGACTCGCCCGCTGAAACATTCGGGGCCGCCCGGACGTTGAACCGCTGGAAGGACGTGGAATGAACAGACCCCCCAAGAGGCGGCGGAGTCCGTGGTGGCTGCTGCTGGTGGCCTTCGTGCTGGTGCCCCTGGTGGAGATCTACGTGATCATCCAGGTCGGTCAGGCGATCGGCCCGTGGTGGACGATCCTGCTGCTGATCGCCGACAGTGCGCTCGGCTCGTGGCTGGTCAAGCGCGAGGGAGCGCGGGCCTGGAAGGCGCTGCGCGCCGCGCTGGACCAGGGCCGGATGCCGGCCACCGAGCTGGCCGACGGGATGTTGATCCTGATCGGCGGCCTGCTGATGCTCACGCCGGGCTTCGTGCTCGACATCGTCGGCGTGCTCTGCATCCTGCCGTTCACGCGTCCGATCGGGCGCAAGGCGCTGGCGGGGTTCGTCAGTCGCCGGCTCACCGTGTTCCCGGGTGCGGCGTCGTACCGCGCAGGAGCCCCTGGTGACCCCGGACGCGACAGTCGCCCCGGACCGGAGGTGGTCCAGGGCGACGTGGTCGACTGAGCCGGCTGCGTGGGCCGGTGCTCAGGCCTTGGTCTTCTTGCGGCTCGGCCGGTGCAGGTGCGCCGGGCCGATCTCTCCGCCCCTCAACAGCTCCAGGCGCTCGGTGAGGATGTCCTCCAGCTCCTTGACGGAGCGCCGCTCGAGCAGCATGTCCCAGTGCGTGCGGACCGGCTTCTGCGGCTTCTCGTCGGGCTTGATCCCGTCGACGGAGAGACCCTCTGCGCCACAGCGCGGGCACTCCCAGACGGCCGGGATCTCGGCCTCGGTGGACATCGTGATCTCGAACCGGTGGCCCTGGGGGCAGGCGTAGCCGACCTGCTGACGGGCGGCGAACTCGATGCCGCGCTCGTCCTCGAAGCTCTGGCCTCCGAGTCGGGCTCCTCTAAGTGTGCGCTCTGCCATGGAGCACCTCCCAAAATTGGTTGCTGCGGCAAAGAAGTCAGGGGTCGCGGGGCAGATGGCCCCACGTCAGTCCCCAACGACTGTCGTACTCCGATGATTCCCCGGACGCCACCCCTCTAAGCGTGCTTCATCCCACTACCGGGGGATCGAACCGACCGGCTGGTCCGGCCGACACAGGTGGTTCGGAGTCGCTCAGACCACGGATGGGAGCCGGTTGCCCGCCTCCTCGATGCCTCGTTTCGGGTCCAGCCGGAGCAGGAAGAACGCGCCCAGCACGAAGAAGACGATCAGCGCCAGGATCGCCGGTCGGTAGGACCCGGCGATCTGGAACACCACCCCGAAGAGCAGCGTGCCGAACCACGAGGTACCGCGCTCGGCGGCGCTGTAGAGGCTGAAGTACTCGCCCTCGCGACCCCGCGGGATCAGCAGGCTGAAGAACGACCGCGACAGCGCCTGGGTGCCGCCCAGCACGACGCCGATGGCGACCGCGACCAGGTAGAACAGCAACGCGTTCCGCTCGGGCAGGAACATCGCCACCACCACGATCGCCATCCAGGCGAACGTGCCGTGGAGGATCGACCGATACGCGCCGAAGCGGGCCGCGAGCCGCCCGAAGAACAGTGCTCCGCCGAAGGCCACGAACTGGATCAGCAGGATGGTCGCGATCAGCACGGTCTTGTCGAACTTGAGCTGCTTCTCGCCGTACGTCGACGCGGCGTAGATCACGGTCTGGATGCCGTCGTTGTAGAACAGGTAGGCCAGCAGGAAGGTCAGCGTCATCGGGTAGTTGCGCAGGTCCCGGAGGGTCGCGAACAGCTGGCCGAAGCTGCGCTGGAACAGGCTGCCCTCCGCGGCGACCACGTTGACCGGCGCGTAGTTGTGCAGCCGCACCAGCGGGATGATCGTGAACCCGGCCCACCACATCGCGGCCGAGAGCAGCGAGAGCCGCACCGCCAAGCTCTCGCCCAGCCCGATCGCGTCGTGGCCGAGGTACATGCCCAGGTTGATCGCGAGCAGCAGGCCACCGCCGAGGTAGCCGAAGGCCCAGCCGCGCGACGAGGCGTGGTCGCGCTCGTCCTCGGTGGAGATGTCGACCAGGATCGCGTAGTAGGCGACCAGCGAGCAGCCGCCGAGGACGCTGCTCAGCACCACCGCGATCGCGCCGACCTGCCACTTGTCGCCCTCGAGGAAGAACAGCATGGCCGCGAAGAACGCCCCGGCGAAGGCGAACCCGGCCATGTTCCACTTCTTGCGCGGCGAACGGTCGACGAAGGCACCGACGACCGGCAGCACGAACGCGCTGGCGATCGTGGCGAAGCTGGTCAGGTAGAACGGCAGCGACCCCGCAGCGAGGTCCAGGCCGAGCAGGCTGACCGTCTTGTTGCAGGTCTCGTCCGCGTCGGTGCAGCCGGCAGCGTTTCCCGCCACGGTGATCATGTACGGCGCGAAGAGCACCGAGAGCACGGTCGTGTAGTACGCCGAGTTGGCCCAGTCGTACCAGTTCCACGCCTTCTGCTGCCGGAGCCGGTCGATCGGCGTGAGGTCCGCGATGCTCGTGGGAGCGCTCATCGGGGGTCTCCGCGGAAGCGTGGGTCCGCGGACGGCTCTGGGCGGGGGTTCATGGGTGGTCCCTCCACTGTCCCCGGGCCACGAGGACGTCCCGCAGCAGGTCGGTGCGATCGGTGATCAGACCGTTGACCCCGAGGTCGAGCAGGTGGTGCATCTCGGCCGGGTCGTCGACCGTCCACACGTGCACGTGGAGACCGGCAGCGTGCGCCCGTCGTACGAGGGCCGGCGTGACGACCGTGAACCGGCCGCGCCGGTGGGGGACCTGGAGAACGGCCGGGCGGTGCGGACCGCGGAGCAGGGCGCGGGCGAGCGACGCGGCGGGGGCCGCCTTCACCGCCGCCACCTCGGCCGGGGACGCGCTGGTGGCCACGCGGCCCCGGGTCAGCGCCCGGAACTCGCGGAGCCGGCGGCCGGAGAACGAGCCGATGCAGACCCGTCCGTGGGCTCCGGTGCGGTCCAGCAGCGCGGCCAGCGGGTGGATCGCCGCATCCGCCTTGAGGTCGATGTTGAACCGCGCGTCGGGGAGCTCCTCGAGCAGCTCGGCCATGGTGGGTACGGCGTGCGCCCCACGGATGCGGGCCCGTCCGACCTCCTCGGCGGTCAGCGTGGCGATCGGCCCGAGCCGGTCGGTGACCCGGTCGAGCACGGCGTCGTGGAAGGCCAGCAGCACCCCGTCGCGGCTCGCGTGCACATCGGTCTCGAGGTAGTGGTAGCCGAGCCTCACGGCGTGCCAGAACGCCTGCAGCGTGTTCTCCAGTCCGACCAGGTCGGCGTGCATCGCACCACCGCGGTGGGCCATGGCGATCACCGAGCCCGGCTGGTCCAGCACGGCATCGAGGTAGGCGAACCCGGTGCGAGGGGTCCCCGCCAGGTCCTGGGCCACACGGTCAGTATTCACGTCCACGGGTTCGATGGTCCGGCACCGCACCGCCCACCGACATCCGGGTTGCTACTCAGATCCGGCCACGGAGCCGGGTCACAGGTCGTGGAAGGTCTCGATCTGGGCTCCCAGGAGGTTCAGGCGGTCCGCCAGGCCCTCGTAGCCCCGGTTGATCACGTAGACCGAGCGCAGCACCGAGGTGCCCTTGGACGCCAGCATCGCGAGCAGGATCACGACCGCGGGACGCAGCGCGGGCGGGCAGACGATCTCGGCCCCGGACCAGTGCGTGGGGCCCTCGATCATCACCCGGTGCGGGTCGAGCAGGGTGACCCGGCCGCCGAGCTTGTTCAGGTCGGTCAGGTAGATCGCGCGGTTCTCGTAGACCCAGTCGTGCAGCAGCGTGTTGCCCTCGGCCGTGGCCGCGATGATCGCGAAGAACGGCAGGTTGTCGATGTTGAGGCCGGGGAACGGCATCGGGTGGATCTTGTCGAGGGGGGAGTGCAGCGTCGAGGCGTGGGTGGTGATGTCGACCAGCCGGGTCTGCCCGTTGGCGGCGAGGTACTCCGAGGAGCGGTCGTAGCCGAAGCCCATCTCCTCCAGCAGCGCCAGCTCGATCTCCATGAACTCGATCGGCACCCGGCGGACGGTGATCTCCGACCTGGTCACGATCGCGGCGGCGAGCAGGCTCATCGCCTCGATCGGGTCCTCGCTGGGCGCGTAGTCGACGTCGACCTCGATCTCGGCGCAGCCCACGACCGTGAGCGTCGTGGTGCCGATGCCGCCGACCTTCACGCCGAGCTTCTCCAGGAAGAAGCACAGGTCCTGCACCATGTAGTTGGAGCTCGCGTTGCGGATCACGGTCGTGCCCTCGTGCAGCGCGGCCGCCATCAGCGCGTTCTCCGTGACCGTGTCGCCCCGCTCGGTGAGCACGATCGGCCGCTGCGGCGACACGTCGTCGTGCACGCGGGCGTGGTAGTTGCCGTCGGTCGCGACCACCTCCAGCCCGAAGGGTCGCAGCGCGGTCAGGTGCGGCTCCACGGTGCGCTTGCCGAGGTCGCAGCCGCCGGCGTAGGGCAGGTCGAAGCTGCTGTCGCGGTGCATCAGCGGGCCGAGGAACATGATGATCGAACGGGTACGACGGGCCGCGGCCGCGTCGATCCCGGCCAGGTCGAGGTTGGCCGGCGGCACGATCTCGAGGTCGTTGTCGGCGTTGAGCCAGCGGGTGCGCACACCGATGCTCTCGAGCACCTCGAGCAACCGGTGGACCTCCTCGATCTTGGCGACCCGGCGCAGCGTCGTACGACCCCGGTTGAGCAGCGCCGCGCACAGCAGCCCGACGCCGGCGTTCTTGGAGGTCTTCACGTCGATGCTGCCCGAGAGCGTGGTCGGGCCCGTGACGCGAAGGTGCGTGGGTCCCGCGCCGAGCTGCACGATGGGGTTGTCCAGAGCCTCGCCGATCCGGGCGATCATCTCCAGCGTGAGGTTCTGGTGGCCACGCTCGATCCTGTTCACCGCGCTCTGGCTGGTGTTCAGGACGTCGGCGAGCTGCTGCTGCGTCCACCCGCGGTGCTTGCGGGCGTCGCGGATCAGGGTGCCGATCTGGCCCAGGTAGTCACGGTTCACGAGGGGCCACGTTATGTCACATATGAGATATCGGGTAAGACCCTCAGGGGTGGGGGTGCCTCCGCGACCGGAGCAGGTGCCGGAGCCGGACCTCGGAGAGCTCGTGGGCGTGCCAGCACAACCACCCGCAGGTGGCCGCCAGCGGCAGCTCGACCAGTGCCGACATCGCTGCCGCCTCGATCAGGGAGCGTCGGGAGCTGGCGGTGACCACGTCGAACCAGGCGTCGGCGGCGAGCAGCGCCGCCGCGGCTCCGGCAGCCAGTCCGACCCAGGTGGAGCGGCTCAGGACGGCGTAGGCGGTCGCGGCCAGCGCGCCGAACAGCATCACGTCGAAGCCCACCCAGGCGACGTCGTAGTGGGAGGAGAGCTGGCGCGCGGGCAGCGTCGCGCCGAGGTAGATCGTCCACGGCACCAGCAGCAGCGCGCAGACCGTGAACCCCAGCCCGATCCAGGGCATCGCCCGCGACCGGTCCGGGAGCACCTCGTTGGCGACGGACCCGGCGACGGGGACGGCGTCGTCGACCGCCTCGGCCACCTTGTCGATCTCGCGCTCGATGTCGCTCATCCGCCCTCCCGGGCTCAGGCTAGTAGGCCGACCACGACCGTCGCGTCATGTGCCGCCGAGGCGTCCACCCGGGCGTACAGGCCGTGACGCTCGAACACGGCGCACGCCACCGGCGCCTGCGCTGCACCGGTCTCGATCAGGAGCTGTCCGCGTGGCGCCAGCCAGTCCCGAGCTGCGGCAGCGACCCGGCGGTGCACGTCGAGGCCGTCCCTCCCGCCGTCGAGCGCCAGCCGGGCCTCGTGGTCACGCGCCTCTGGCGGCATCGTGGCGATCGCCTCCGACGGCACGTACGGCGCGTTGACGGCGAGCACGTCGACCCGACCGCGGAGGTCGACCGGCAGCGCGTCGTACAGGTCTCCCGCGTGCACCCGGCCGCCCCGCGGCTCCGTGTTGAGCCGGGCCCAGACGACCGCCTGCGGGTCGAGGTCGGCGGCGTGCACCTCGACCCCCGGCACCTCCTCGAGCACCGCCGCACCGATCGCGCCGGTGCCGCAGCAGAGGTCGACGAGCACGGGACCCGACCGGTCGTGCAGCGCACGCACGGCCAGGTCCACGAGGTGGGCGGTGCGCCACCGCGGCACGAACACACCGGGACCGACCAGGATGCGCAGCCCTCGGAAGGCCGCCCACCCGAGCAGGTGCTCCAGCGGCTCACCGTCGACGCGGCGGCGGACCAGGCGCTCGAGGTGGTCGGGCCCCTCGGCCTCGTCGACCAGCAGCGCGGCCTCGTCCTCGGCGTACACGCAGCCAGCGGCCCGGAGCCGGTCGACGACAACTCCGGTGTCGGGACCGGTCACTCAGATGGGTGCGGCGTAGCGGAGGAAGAAGTCGCGCTCCGGGTCGCGGCCGCCGTCGGGGTCGGGGACGTCACGGGTGTCGAGCTCGGCCCGGGTGTCCTCGAGCCGGATCGGCTCGGGGAGGTGCCGGTAGTCCGGCTTGTCGGTGCTGTCCATCCGCCCCACCTCCATCTGCCCTGAAGGATACGTCGGGTGCGAGCATGGCGCCCATGAGCGACCTCGTCCTCGGCCCGCTGGTCCGTTACGTCGACACCGGCCGGGCCTGTGTCTGGGTGGAGACCGGGTCCGCCTGCACCGTCACCCTCCTGGCGGGGGAGCGGCGTGCCTCCACGAGCACCTTCGCCGTGCACGGCCACCACTACGCGCTTCTCGAGGTCGACGGGCTGGGGGAGGGGAGCCACACGGCCTACCAGGTCGAGGCGGACGGTACGACGGTGTGGCCGCCGGCGGACTCGCCGTACCCGCCGTCCGTGCTGGCCACCCTGCGTCCGGAGAAACCGCTGCGGCTGGCGTTCGGCTCCTGCCGCACCAGCGTCAACCACGACGCCGACGGCAACGGCACCCACGGTGTCGACGCCATGCGCGCCTACGCGCTGCGGATGGCCGGCATCACCCACGCCGGTGACGACGACCCCGACGGCTCTCCCGACGCGATGGCGTGGCCGGACCTCCTGTTGTTCCTCGGCGACCAGGTCTACGCCGACGAGACGACACGTGAGATGCAGGAGTTCATCGAGTCACGGCGCGACATCGACCAGGAGCCCGGGACCGAGCTCCGGGACTACGAGGAGTACGCCCACCTCTACAAGCTGGCCTGGAGCGACCCGGCGAACCGCTGGCTGCTCTCGACCCTGCCCAGCCTGATGATCTTCGACGACCACGACATCCGCGACGACTGGAACACCTCCCAGGCGTGGAAGGAGGAGATGGAGCGCACGTCCTGGTGGCACGGCCGGATCGTGGCCGGGTTGGCGTCGTACTGGGTCTACCAGCACCTCGGCAACATGACGCCCGAGGAGCGTGCCGAGGACCCGATCTGGCAGCTGGTCCGTGACCACGACGGCCCGGGGGAGCCGGACCTCAGCGACGCCCTCGACGCGTTCGCCGACCGCGCCGACCAGGAGCCCGAGAGCTACCGCTGGAGCTACGCGCGCGAGCTCGGCACCCAGGCCAGGCTGGTGGTCGTGGACTCCCGCGCGGCACGGGTGCTGGAGCCGGAGAAGCGGTCGCTGCTGGACGAGGGTGAGCTCGCCTGGCTCGACGAGCAGCTGCGCGGCGACGTCGACCACCTGTTGATCGGCACCTCGCTGCCCTACCTCCTCGCGCCGGGCCTCCACTACGTCGAGGCGTTCAACGAGGCGCTCGCCGCCGGCGGCTGGGGGAAGCGGCTGCGGGCTCCCGGCGAGACGATCCGGCAGGCCGCCGACCTCGAGCACTGGGCGGCGTTCCAGGACGCCTTCCAGCGGGTGGCGCACACCGTCCTGGACGTCGCAGCCGGACGACGGGGTCGCGCGCCACGCACGATCACCTTCCTGTCCGGCGACGTGCACCACAGCTACGTGTCGGAGGCGCTCTCGCGTGGCAGCGGCCAGTCCAGCCGGGTGATCCAGGCCGTCTGCTCGCCGATCCGCAACCCGCTCGCGCGCAAGTGGCGGTTCGCCACCGCGTTCCTCTCCTACGGCGTGGCCGGGCCGCTGGGCCACGTGGTCGCCCGCTCGGCGAAGGTGCCGGAGGCACCGATGAGGTGGCGCCTGCTGAAGGGCCCGTGGTTCGACAACAACCTCGCCACCCTCGAGGTGGTTCCCGACGGGCTGCGGATCTGGTGGGCCACCGGCGTGGTGCCCGGGGACGACCACCAGCACCCGCGGCTGACCACGGTCTCCGACGTGCACCTGGTGGCCGACGGGAGCGCGCCCGAGCCACCCGAGCCGAGGCGGCGGGTGCTCGCGAGGCGGATCCGGGAACGCCTGGCCGCGCGACGCGGGGACTAACCGGGCGGTTCGCCCGGTTGGGCAAGGAGGAAGGACCCGACCCCACCGCTGAGGAGAGTTCACGCATGAGCAAGACCTGGTTCGTCACCGGCGCGTCCAAGGGCTTCGGCCGCGAGTGGACCGAGGCTGCGCTCGAGCGGGGTGACCGGGTCGCCGCCACCGCGCGCAAGCCGGAGACGCTGGAGGACCTGCGCGAGACGCACGGCGACGCCGTGCTGCCGCTGCGGCTCGACGTCACCGACCGCGATGCCGGGTTCGCCGCCGTCCAGCAGGCGGCCGAGCACTTCGGATCCCTGGACGTGGTCGTGAACAACGCCGGCTACGGACACTTCGGGATGGTCGAGGAGCTCTCGGAGCAGGACGTCCGCGCCCAGCTCGAGACCAATTTGTTCGGCGCCCTGTGGGTCACCCAGGCGGCACTGCCGATCATGCGCGAGCAGGGGTCCGGCCACATCATCCAGGTCTCCAGCATCGGCGGCATCTCGGCGTTCCCCAACGTAGGCGCCTACCACGCCTCGAAGTGGGCGCTCGAAGGCCTGACGCAGTCGCTGGCGCAGGAGGTGGCCCAGTTCGGCATCCACGTCACGCTCGTCGAGCCGGGAGGCTTCGCGACGGACTGGAGGGGCCCGTCCTCGACCAGCAGCCGACCGCTGCCGGTCTACCAGGAGCTGCGGGACAAGCCGCGGCCGTCCGCTTCCGCCCAGGGTGACCCGACCGCCACCCGGGCACCGATCCTGAAGGTCGTGGACGCGGAGGACCCGCCGCTGCGGGTTTTCTTCGGCAAGCTCCCGCTGGGCATCGCCACGAAGGACTACGAGTCCCGGCTGGCGACCTGGAACGAGTGGCAGCCGGTGGCCCTCGAGGCCCACGGCGCGGAGTGAGCGCGGGGCGGCCTCAGCACCCGAGCCGATCAGAGGCTGAGGTCGTCACCCACGGACACCCTGCCCGGTCGCACCACCTCGGCGACGAGGCCGAGGCTGGTCTGGTTGACCTCGCCGATCCGGGCCAGCAGGCCACGCTCCTCCGGGAGCCCGATCTGCGGCATCGTCACCATCACGCACCGCACCATCGGACGCAGGATCCGCAGCTCCGCGTCGCCGATCCGGACCAGCCGGCCGACCCACGCCTCCTCGTCGAAGCCGGCCCCGGTGCCGTTGTCCACGAGCACGTTGGCGCGCGTCCGGCGGACGTCGACCTCGCTGCCGTAGTGGTCCGCGATCCGGGCCAGCGACGAGGTGGTCACCAGGTGCAGGTCGGCCTCGTCGAAGTGCGGCACGTCGTCCTCGCGAGCCAGGCGTACGTCGCGCCCAAGGTGCCGGCTCAGCCGCTCGTGGATCGCCGGCTCGTCGCCGCGCACGGTGGTGCCGTCCGGGAACGCCACCACCGGTGTCGGCCCGTCGTACGACGCGGAGAGGGCGAGCAGGCCGTCCATCTTGCGGAACCGGCGGCTGCTCTTGCCACTGCCGAGCTTGCCGTCGAGGTCGCGCACGGCCCACAGCCGGTCGCCCTCCATCCCACGCTCGTCGATCGCGACCGAGGCGAGATCCTCGCCGACCACGGACTTGACCGGGTAGCGGGTGAGGGCGGCGACGTGCACGCCCGCAGCCTACGAGGGACCTGACGGCGGCCCGGTCTGTGGCACGATTTCCGGGTGAGCGGTCCGACCGGCGAGCAGCAGCGCCTGCGCGACCTCGCGCGACTGCGCCGGGTGCGGGACCGGATGGACCGCGAGTACGCGCAACCCCTGGACGTGGAGGCCCTGGCCCGTGGGGCCCACATGTCGGCCGGACACCTCAGCCGCGCGTTCCGCCAGGCGTACGGCGAGTCGCCGTACGCCTACCTGATGACGCGCCGGATCGAGCGCGCGATGGCGCTGCTGCGACGTGGCGACCTCAGCGTCACCGATGTCTGCTTCGAGGTGGGTTGCTCGTCGCTCGGCACCTTCAGCACGCGGTTCACCGAGCTCGTCGGGGTGCCGCCCAGCATCTACCGGGCGCAGCTGGCGGAGGCGACGGCGGAGGCGCCCTCGTGCGTGACCCGGCACGCGAACAGACCGGTCAGGAATCGAGAAGCACCCGGTGTCGACGCGCCCCTAGCCTGAGCGCCATGGACATCACGATTCACTCCAGCTTCCTGCCGCACACCGACCCGGAGGCCTCGCTCGCCTTCTACCGTGACGCGCTCGGCTTCGAGGTCCGCCTCGACGTCGGGCAGGGCACCATGCGCTGGCTCACGATGGGGCCCCCGGACCAGCCGGACACCGGGGTCGTCCTCACCCCGCCCGCGGTCGACCCCGGGGTCACCGCCGAGGAGCGGCAGACGATCAACGAGATGATGGCGAAGGGGACCTACGGGATCATGCTGCTGGCCACCCGCGACCTCGACGCCACCTTCGAGCAGATCCAGGCCCGCGACGTCGAGATCGTCCAGGAGCCGACGCTGCAGCCGTACGGCATCCGCGACTGCGCCCTCCGTGACCCCGCCGGCAACCTGGTCCGGATCCAGGAGGTGCGCTGAGATGCCCGGCATCGAGGCGATCACCCTGGACGTCGCCGACACCGGTGCTGCGGAGGCGTTCTACGACGAGGCGTTCGGCCTCGGCGACCGGGTGCGGGTGCGCGCGGCCGACCCGGCGGCGGAAGGTTTCCGCGGCTTCACGATCTCCCTCGTGGTCTCCCGGCCGGGCACCGTCGACAGCCTGGTCGCGAGCGCGCTCGACGCGGGCGCGACGCAGCTGAAGCCGCCGGCGAAGAGCTTCTGGGGCTACGGCGGAGTCGTCCAGGCTCCGGACGGTGCGATCTGGAAGGTGGCCACCTCCACGAAGAAGGACACGGGCCCGGCGACCCGCGACGTCGACGACATCGTGCTGCTGCTCGGTGTGTCCGACGTGAAGGCCAGCAAGAAGTTCTACGTCGAGCAGGGGCTGAGCGTGGGCAAGAGCTTCGGCAGCAAGTACGTCGAGCTCCAGACCGGCGACCGCGTGAAGCTGGCGCTCTACCCGCGCCGCGCTCTCGCCAAGGATGCGGGCGTGCCGGGGGAGGGCACCGGATCGCACCGGTTCGTGATCGGTGGCGACGTGGGAGCCTTCACCGACCCCGACGGATTCGAGTGGGAGAAGCTCTGAGCATGGCCAACCCCGCCGACAGCCACGACCTGATCCGCGTCAGCGGCGCCCGCGTCAACAACCTCAAGGACGTCAGCCTCGAGATCCCGAAGCGCCGGCTGACCGCCTTCACCGGTGTCTCCGGCTCGGGCAAGAGCTCGCTGGTCTTCGAGACGATCGCCGCCGAGTCCCAACGGATGATCAACGAGACCTACAGCGCGTTCGTGCAGGGCTTCATGCCGTCCCTGGCCCGGCCCGACGTGGACCACCTCGAGGGTCTGACCACCGCGATCATCGTCGACCAGGAGCGGATGGGAGCCAACCCGCGCTCCACGGTCGGGACCGCGACCGACGCCAACGCGATGCTGCGGATCCTGTTCAGCCGGCTCGGCAAGCCCCACATCGGGCCGCCGACGGCGTTCGCGTTCAACGTCCCGACGCGGACCGCGAGCGGCGTGATGAAGACCGACAAGGGCCAGGGCTCGACGACGATCGTCCGCGACGCTGTCTACCAGGGCGGCATGTGCCCGAAGTGCGAGGGCATGGGCTCGCTCAACGACTTCGACCTGACCGCCATCTACGACGAGGCGAAGTCGCTGTCGGAGGGTGCGCTGCTGGTGCCGGGCTACAGCATGGACGGCTGGTACGGCCGGGTCTTCGCCGGCGCCGGGCTCGACATGGACAAGCCGATCGGGAAGTACTCGGCCAGGGACCTCAAGAAGCTCCTGTACGGCGAGCCGGAGAAGATCAAGGTCGAGGGCGTGAACCTCACCTACGAAGGCGTCCTGACCAAGATCCAGAAGTCGATGCTCACCAAGGACGTCGAGGCGATGCAGCCGCACGTCCGTCGCTTCGTCGAGCGCGCGGTCACCTTCACCACCTGCCCCGAGTGCGACGGCACCCGCCTCAGCAAAGAGGCGCGGTCGTCGAAGGTCCGCGGCAAGAACATCGCCGAGGTCTGCGCCATGCAGATCAGCGACCTGGCCGAGTGGCTCCGCGGCGTCGAGGAGCCGGGGGTCGCGCCGCTGCTCGCCGGGTTGCAGCACCTCCTCGACTCGTTCGCGGAGATCGGGCTCGGCTATCTCTCGCTCGACCGCCCCGCGGGCACGTTGTCGGGGGGAGAGGCGCAGCGCACCAAGATGATCCGGCACCTCGGGTCGTCGCTGACCGATGTCACCTACGTGTTCGACGAGCCGACGATCGGGCTGCACCCGCACGACATCGAGCGGATGAACCAGCTGCTGCTGCAGCTGCGCGACAAGGGCAACACGGTGCTCGTCGTCGAGCACAAGCCCGAGACGATCGCCATCGCCGACCACGTGGTCGACCTCGGCCCGGGAGCGGGCAGCGGCGGGGGAGAGGTGGTCTTCGAGGGGACGTTCGAGGAGCTGCGGGGGAGCACGACCACCACCGGCCGGCACCTCGACGACCGCGCGAGGCTCAAGGACGCGCCGCGTGCGTCGACCGGGGCGCTCGAGGTGCGCAAGGCCTCGACCCACAACCTGCAGAGCGTCGACGTCGACATCCCGCTCGGTGTGCTCTGCGTGCTCACCGGCGTCGCGGGGTCGGGCAAGAGCTCGCTGGTGCAGGGCTCGGTGGCCGGGCGGGACGGGGTGGTGGTCGTCGACCAGGGGGCGATCAAGGGCTCACGGCGGAGCAACCCCGCGACGTACACCGGACTGCTGGAGCCGATCCGCAAGGCGTTCGCCAAGGCGAACGGCGTCAAGCCGGCGCTGTTCAGCGCGAACTCCGAGGGCGCCTGCCCGGCGTGCAACGGCGCCGGCGTGATCTTCACCGAGCTCGGCGTGATGGCCACGGTGGAGTCGACCTGCGAGGAGTGCGAGGGTCGCCGGTTCCAGGCCGCCGTCCTGGAGTACACGTTGGGCGGCAGGAACATCAGCGAGGTCCTCGCGATGCCGGTCGAGGAGGCACGGGGGTTCTTCGCCGACGACGGCGAGGCTGCCACCCCGGCCGCGTACAAGGTCCTCGAACGCCTCGCCGACGTGGGCTTGAGTTATGTCAGCCTGGGTCAGCCCCTGACCACGTTGTCGGGCGGGGAGCGGCAGCGGCTCAAGCTGGCTGCCCAGATGGCGGAGAAGGGACAGGTCTACGTGCTCGACGAGCCGACCACCGGCCTGCACCTGGCCGACGTCGGGCAGCTGCTCGGGCTGCTGGACCGGCTGGTCGACTCCGGGAAGTCGGTGATCGTGATCGAGCACCACCAGGCCGTGATGGCGCACGCCGACTGGATCATCGACCTGGGCCCGGGCGCCGGGCACGACGGCGGCCGGGTCGTCTTCGAAGGAACTCCCGCCGACCTGGTCGCCGACGGTTCGACGCTCACCGGCCAGCACCTGGCGGCGTACGTCGCCGGCTGAGCCCACTCCCGCGGCCTCCGGGGCGCCCATGCTGTGGAATGCTCGTGCGATGCAGCTGAAGCTCGAACTGGTGCCGCTCCCGGTCTCCGACGTCGACCGATCCATCGCGTTCTACAGCAACGAGCTCGGCTTCCACCTGGACTTCGACGTACGGCCCAGCGAGGGCGTCCGGGTCGTCCAGCTGACACCGGAGGGCTCGGGTTGCTCGGTGGGGTTCGGCACCGGCCTGGACGTCTACCGGGGCGAGCCCGGCAGCATCCGGGGGCTGCACCTGGCGGTCGAGGACATCGAGGCTGCGCGTGACGAGCTGGTCGGCCGCGGTGTGGTGGTCGGTGAGATCCACGACTTCGGCGGCGGCGTCCGGGGGGCCAACTTCGACGATCCGGACGGCAACTCGTTCGAGCTGCAGGAGATGGCCTGGCGGAAGGGCGAGACGTTCTGACCGGACGGGCCCGGGTCCACGCCCACTGATCGCCGATAAGGTGCATTATGTCAACTTACGTAGGGAGCCCCCCTCGGACGCTCCCCTCGCGGCCTGATCGATCGTGGTGCGCCGGGTCTCCCAAAAGGCCTCGTCCTGACCGTGCAGCGGCGGATCGTCCGCAGCGAAGCCAACGACACCGTCGAGCTGCTCCCGCAGGATGTCGGCGTGGCCGGCGTGACGCGTCGTGTCGCCCAGCACGTGCACCAGGACGTCGAACAGCGTCACGTCAGCGTCCCACCACGGCACGTGGCCGGGAGCGTTCATCGGCAGCGTCTCGATCGTCGCGTCCGCGTGCGCCCATTGGTGCCAGTCGCGGTCAACGGCCGTCGTACGTCGTACTCCGGCAGTCCCTCGAGCTTCCACACGAGTGCCTCGCGCACCCGACGGAGCTCAAGGTGCAGGCGCGTCCGGGCGAGTTCGTCGATCACGGATGCGAGTGTTCCACGCCGAAATGACGTGGTCCCCCGCGTCGAAGCGTGGCACCGTCACGTCGCATGACCTCACGCTTCGTTGCTCTGACCTTCGACGCAGTCGACCCGGCTCTGCTGGCGGCGTTCTGGGGCAGCCTGCTGGGACGAGACGTCGTCCAGGACGAACGCGGTGCGTTGCTGCCCGGGTCCGAGACCCAGGTCGGGCTGCGGTTCACCCCGAGCGGCTCGGAGAAGGCCGGACCCAACGACGTGCACCTGCACCTGACCTCCGACACCGCCGCCGGCCAGCAGGAGACGGTCGCCGCGGCGCTGGCGCTCGGCGCCCAGCACCTCGACGTCGGTCAGCTCCCGGCGGAAGGCCACATCGTGCTGGCCGATCCCGAGGGCAACGAGTTCTGCGTGATCGAGCCCCACAACTCGTACCTGGCCGGCTGCGGGTTCCTCGGCGAGCTGGCCTGCGACGGCGGCCGTCAGGTCGGGGTCTTCTGGGCGGCGGCGCTGGCGTGGCCGCTGGTCTGGGACCAGGACGACGAGACCGCCGTCCAGTCCCCGCACGGTGGCACCAAGGTCGCGTGGGGCGGCTCGTCCGGACCACCGAGGCAGGGCCGCAACCGGCAGCGCCTCGAGCTGTCGCTCACCGACGGCGACCTCGCTGCCGAGGTCGACCGGCTGGTCGCGCTCGGCGCGACCAGGCTCGGCGGTGACGACCACGTCGTCGAGCTCGCCGATCCGGGCGGCAGCGAGTTCTCGCTCGTGCGCTAGGTCGCGCGCGGCGCTGCGGCCCGCGCGTACTTGCGGTTCAGCCGGCGGGTGTTCAGCCAGATGCAGACGCCGGCCACGACCAGGATCAGCAGGATCGCCCCGAACGTCAGGTGGCTGCCGAACGCGAGGATCACCAGGATGAAGACCAGACCGATCAGCATCCCGTTGCCCCAGACCTGGAACCGCCGGGCGTAGTCCATGTCTCTCAGGGTAACCGGCGGGCGGCGAGCAGGGTGCGCTCCTCGTCGTCGGTGAGTCCCGACCGGAAGGGGCGTCCCGCGTCCCGCTGCCGCCGGGCCAGCGTGTCCGTGAGCGTGTCCTCCAGGGGCCGCGGGGCGAGTCCGGCGGCGAACGCCTTGTCGCCGCGCAGCGAGCCCAGGGCCAGCGAGTCCTCGGGCAGCCACAGGGGCAGCGAGCGTGGGCCCATCCACTCGTGCACGTCGTGCTCTCGGAGCCAGTCCGGCTCGGCCCAGACCACCTCGCCGGTGTGGCCGGCGACCGCCCGGGCGGCCTCCACGTGCTCCCCCAGCGGTACGACGGGCCCGCACGCGTTGTAGGCGCCACCCACCCGCCCGGTCGCACACAGGAGCAGCCAGGCCGCGAGGTCGCGCACGTCGATGACCGACGTGCCGAGCCCACGGACGTCCGGGGCGATCACCTCGCCGGCCGGGTTCGACGGCGCGGCGAACCGTGACGGCCAGTAGCCGGTGCGGTCCGACCAGTCCCCCGGACCGCCGATCAGTCCCGCCCGGACGATCGTGCACCGCAGGTCGAACACCTCCCGGACCGCCTGCTCGCACGCCACCTTCGCGGCGCCGTACTCCTCCATCGAGGCCATCACGTCCGACCCGAGCGGCTCGAGGAGCGGCGACGACTCGTCCAGTCCGGTCGTGACCGCGTCCTCGTAGACGCTGGCCGTCGACACGAACACGAAGTGCGGCACCGACGCCAGCGCCTGCGCCGCCCGCCGCACGTGGCCGGGCTGCCGGGAGACGTCCACCACCGCGTCCCACGAGTCCCCCGCCAGCGGGTCGAGCGCGTCGGGCCGGTCCCGGTCCGCGGTCACCAGCCGCACGCCGTCGGCGGCAACGCCCGACTCGCCTCGGGAGACGCACACCACGTCGTGACCCGCGTCCCGCGCCCGACCGGCGACCTCGCGTCCCAGCCACGCGGTCCCACCGAGCACCAGGATCCTCATGCCGCAACAATGGCGGGCATGGCCCGCCACGTCACTGCCCACATCGTCTGCGACGTCACCGCACCGGCGGACCTCGTCCTCGCCTTCGCCGCGGCCGACCACCACCAGCTCGAGTCCGAACTCATCTCCTTCACCGTCGACGGCGAAGTGGTCCCGCACCGCGAGGTGGGCGACCGGCACGGCGGCCGCCTCCACCTCCTCTCCCCCGCCCCCGTGGGTCGCCTCGAGATCACCTACGACGCGTCGGTGGGGGCCGCGTCCGGACCCGCGCCGGGCTGGCCCGCCGAGCGGATCGAGTACCTGCGGCCCAGCCGCTACGCGGAGTCCGACCGGCTCGGACCCGTCGCGGAGGCCGCGTTCGGGAACGTCACCGGCCGCGAGCTCCTCGACGCCGTCAGCAGCTGGGTGGGTGTCCGGCTCGCCTACGTCAGCGGGTCCAGCCGACCCACCGACGGGGCCGTCGACACCTACCTGGCGAGGCAGGGCGTGTGCCGTGACTTCGCCCACCTCGCGATCGCGCTCCTGCGGGCGCGCAACGTGCCGGCCCGGCTGGCCGCGGTCTACGCGCCCGGCCTCAGCCCGATGGACTTCCACGCGGTCGCCGAGGCGTGGGTCGAGGACGCCTGGCACGTCGTCGACCCGACCGCGCTCGCGCCCCGTCAGTCGATGGTTCGGATCGCCACCGGTCGTGACGCTGCTGACACCGCGTTCATGAGCGTTTACGCCGGGCTGGCCACCCTGGTCTCGGTCGAGGTCTCCGCGGTGGTCGACGGGGACCTCCCCCGCGACGACGCCACCGTTCTGTGTGCGCTCTCCTGAGCGGGACCGGGGCGGGCCGGTTGGGCACCATCACATAGGCTTCCGCCCCGTGACTGCACGCACGAAGTACCTCGCTGTCCTCCTCGCCTGCCTCGCGCTGGTCGCCTCGGGCTGTGGCGACAAGGGAAGCTCCGACGCCCCGGCGAAGTCCTCGCCCTCCAAGGCCTCCACGGCCCAGTGCGAGTACCCCGACAGTGGCCAGGCGCCGGCCCGCAAGGTCGACAAGCCCCCGGCCTCCCCGGTCGCCGACGGCCCGGTCGAGGTCACGATCAAGACCAACTTCGGCGACATGACCGCGACGCTCGACGCGAAGACCGCGCCGTGTGCCGTCAACGCGTTCCTGTCACTGGCCAAGCAGGGCTACTACGACAAGACCGACTGCCACCGGGTGACCTCGGCGAGCCAGGGCTTCCACGTCCTGCAGTGCGGCGACCCGTCCGGGTCCGGATCCGGCGACCCGGGGTACCGCTACGCCGAGGAGCTGACCGGCAACGAGGACTACAAGGTCGGCAGCCTCGCCCTCGCCAACACCGGGCAGCCCGGCAGCTCCGGCGCGCAGTTCTTCATCGACTACGACGCCACCACGCTGCAGCCGAACTACACGCAGTTCGGCCAGCTCAGCCCGGCCGGGCTCAAGGTCGCCCAGAAGGCGGCCAAGGCGGCGGTCAAGGGCAAGCCCGACGGGTACGACGGCGCCCCGGCCACCAAGGTGACGATCACCGGCATCAGCCAGTAGCGCCCGGACCGATCGGCCGCGGCGTGTGCTCGTGTGCCGGGTCGGCGGCGAAGATCCGCTCGTAGATCTCGTAGACCAGCACGCCCTTCTCGTTGTTGTAGGCCATCACCGACTCGAACGGTCGGGTGGCCAGGTCGCGCTTGAGCGCGGCGTAGGCCACGCGGTCGTCGCGGTGGTCGGTGAGCCACTCGCGGAACGCCCGGTGCCGGCGCGGCTCGGTGGCACCCGGCGAGAACACGTGCAGGTTGGCTGCCGGCTGCTCCAACCGCAGGCAGCGGTGCTCCTCCCACTCCGGCTCGCGCACGCGCAGCACGAACCCGGCTGCCTCGAGGTCGGGGAGGTAGGCCGGCTCGTCCCCGGAGTCGGCCACGGTGAGGTCGAGGTCGATCACCGGCTTGGCGTACAGGCCCGGCACCGCGGTCGAGCCGACGTGCTCGAGGGCGAGCGCCCGCTCCCCCAGGGCCGCACGCACGCTGCGCGCGATCTCGTCGTACGTCGCCGGCCAGGTCGGGTCGGGTGCCACCACCTCGACCCGGTTGCCGGGCAACGGGGTGACGTCGCCGACCCGCGCGGCCGCGAGCATCTCGTCGGTCGGCCGCACGTAGGGCCGCCACAACGGATGGGTCGCCGGGCCGGTCTCAGGCATTCAGTCGTCCCTGCTCGATCACCACCGGTGACTCCACCGCCAGGGTGCGCGAGACCGTGCAGAGCCGGTCACGGGTCTGGTCGATCGTGCGAGGCAGGACCTCGCGTGCCGCGTTGCCGGACGCATCCGCAGGGAAGCTCAGGTCAAGGGTCACCGTCAGGTTGACCAACCGGTTGCCGAGGTCGTCACGGACCTTGTCGCCGCTGCAGCGCACGGAGAACGACTCCGGCTCGGCGCGCTTGCCCGTGACGTGGGCGACGTCGATCGCGCTGCAACCGGCGAGGGCGGCCAGCAGCAGCTCGACCGGTGTGAAGTCGGGGTCGTCGCCGGATCCGATCGGGAGCACGCCGCCGCGGCGGTTGACCGCCTTGTAGCGCCCCTCCCCCATCAGGCTCAGGTCGACGGAACGGTGGGTATCTGTGGCCATGGGGTCACCCTGCCACCACCTAGGGTTCGGGGCATGGACCGCACGGAGTTCCGCATCGGCGCCGATGGCGTCAACGGTTACGCGCTGCTCAACTCGCTCGTGGTGCCCCGCCCGATCGCGTGGGTGTCGACGCTCGACACGCACGGCCGAGCCAACCTCGCGCCGCACTCCTTCTTCAACGTGGCCAGTGCCGACCCGCCCACGGTGATGTTCACGTCCGTGGGCGACAAGGACACGCTTCGCAACGTGCGCGAGACGGGCGAGTTCGTGGTGTGCGTCGCAAGTGCGCCCCTGCTGCATGCGGTCAACGACTCGAGCGCACCCTTCGAGCACGGGTCCGACGAGGCCGAGGAGCTCGGGATCGCGATGGAGCCGTCGGTGGTGGTCGCTCCTCCGCGGGTGGCCGCCTCCCCCGCGTCGATCGAGTGCCGGCTGGACCGCCTGGTGGAGGTCGGAACCTCGACCGTGGTGCTCGGCACCGTCGTGCTGGTGACGGTCGCCGACGACGCGCTCGACGGCAGCCACCCGACGATGGAGGGCCTGATGCCGCTCTCCCGGCTCGGCCGCAACGAGTGGGGCCTGCCACCCGAGGTGATCCGGCTGGACCGCCCACGCACCGTCGACGACGTGCGCTGACCTCAGGCCGAGCAGCCCTTCGCGAACATCTGCCGCTTCTTCACGTCGGGGTACGTCGACCCCAGCCGGTCGTCGAGCACGTTGTCCGCGATCTCCGTCGTCGCACCCCTGGTCGCGACCAGGCCGTCGACGGCGTACGGCGTCTCCCTGATGTCCCACGCGAACACGATGCCGGGAGGTTCGTGCGCCACCGCCTCGCGCACCACGAGCGCGCCGTCCCGGCAGGTGACGCTCAGGTAGCTGCCCCTGGTGTCGGTCGCGACGAACGGGACCACTGACTGACCGCCTCCCGTGTGGACCGCCCCGAAGCCCCCGTCGGCGTAGCCGTACACGTGCACCTGGTAGCCGCCCCGAGGGTGCGCCTCACGCACCGCGAGCAGGTCACCGCCCAGGCCCGGCACGACCACCCGCTGGGCGGTCTCCAGGTCGAGGGTGCCGTGCAGCTCGGACGAACGCAGGTCACCCTTGACGGTCGTGAAGATCACACCCGGGCACCGCGAGTCGTCGCGGGTGACCTTTACCGGGTCGTCCTCACCGTCGTGGTCGAGGTCGACCGCGGCGGGCACGGGCTGCGCGCTCTCCATCGCGGAGGCCGACCGGTCGGTCCGGCAGCCGGCGAGGTGGGAGGGCCCCTCCTGCGGCGGCGACTCCCGTCGCTGTTCCTGGCCGCAGCCGGAGGCGGCCAGCGCGACGGCCAGGGACAGCATCAGCGTGTGCTTCATGGGGATGGGACGCGACGGCGTGGACCGGGGTTCCATGTGGCTCACCCTAGGGTGACGAGATGACCGCCACCTACCGCAGTCTGCAGCTCGCGGAGTCCCGTCAGCGCGCCGACCTGCTCCGGGTCACGGCGTACGACGTCTCGCTCGACCTCGCCGTCTCCGACAGCACGTTCACCAGCCGCAGCGAGATCCGGTTCGAGTCCGGCAGCGGGTCCACGTTCGTCGACGTCAAGCCGGTGGCTCTCCACTCCGCGACGCTCGACGGTGCGCCGCTGGACGTGGCCGCCCTCGACCGTGGCCGGCTCACGCTCGACCTCGCCGAGGGCAGCCACGTGCTGGAGGTGGCCGCGACGATGCCGTTCCGCAACGACGGCGAGGGGCTGCACCGGTCGGTGGACGCCGCCGACGGCCGCGCCTACGTCTACGGCATGTGCTTCCTGGACGCTGCGCCGACGATCTTCGCCTGCTTCGACCAGCCGGACCTCAAGGCGCCGTTCTCCCTGCACCTGACGACGCCGACCGACTGGCGGGTCCGTGGCAACGAGACCGCCACCGAGGTGTCCCCCGGCCGGTGGGAGGTCGCGACCACGCAGCCACTGGCGACGTACTTCGTGAGCCTGGTCGCCGGGCCCTACCACGTGCTCGAGGCGGAGCACGATGGCATCCCGCTGGGCCTCTGGTCCCGGCTCTCGCTCGCCACGCACCTCGACGCGCAGGCCGGGGAGATCCTCACCGTAACCCGACAGGCCTTCGACGCCTTCCACCGGATGTTCGGGGTCCGCTACCCGTTCGGCGCCTACCACCAGGCGTTCGTGCCCGAGTTCAACGCCGGCGCGATGGAGAACCCGGGCCTGGTCACGCTGCGCGACCAGCTGGTCTTCACCTCGCGCTCCACCCGCCGTCAGCACATCTTCCGGGCCGTGATCATCGCCCACGAGATGGCGCACCAGTGGTTCGGCAACCTGGTCACCCTGCAGTGGTGGGACGACCTCTGGCTCAACGAGTCCTTCGCCGAGTACATGGGCTACCGGGTGGCCGCGGAGGCGACAGAGTTCTCGGACGCCCCGGTCGAGTTCGCCAGTGTCCGCAGGATCTGGGGGCTGGTCGCCGACGGGCGCCCCTCCACGCACCCGGTGGCGGGCACCGGCGCCGTCGACGCGGCCTCGGCGCTGCAGGACTTCGACGGGATCAGCTACGCCAAGGGCTCGGCGGCCCTCGGCCAGCTCGCCAGCATGATCGGCGACGACGTCTTCCTCGGCGGCGTACGACGCCACTTCGACAAGCACGCCTTCGGCAACGCCACCATGAGCGACCTGTTCGGCGCCTGGGAGGAAGCCGGGGCGGGCGACCTCACGCCCTGGACCAGCGCCTGGCTGCGGACGTCCGGCATGGACGAGATCACCCTCGACCGACGGGCCGGTGTCGTGCGCCGCACCCCACCGCAGGGCCAGGACGTGCAGCGCGACCACGCGGTGCACCTGGCCCGGTGGGACGGCTCGACCTGGGTCGAGCAGCCGCTCGTGGTCGCCGGTGCCGAGACGCCGGTCGAGGTGGGGTCGGCGCCGGTGCTGCTCGACTCGCGCTCGGAGACGTGGTCCTCCCTCGTCCTCGACGACCTGACCGCCGCGGCGCTGCCCGACCTGATGCCCGCCATGACCGACCCGCTGATGCGTGCCTCGGCCTGGAACGCACTGCGCATGGGGGTGCACCACGCGCACCTCTCCCCCGCCACCGCGGCCGCCGTGATCACGGCGGGGATCCCGGTGGAGGACGAGGACGCTGCGCTGTCGACGCTCCAGGTGTGGTGCGGCAAGCTCCTTGCCGTCAGCGCGGACCCGGAGCAGGTGCGGTCGGGCCTTCACCAGGCGTTCCGTACCCGGCTCTCGACCACCGATCCCGGCTCCGGACTGGGGTTGGCCGCGCTCCAGGGCGTGATCGCGACCCATGCCGACGTCGAGGAGCTGGAGCGCTGGCTCGTCGACGGCGTCGACGGCGCACCGTCGTCGGACCTCGACCTGCGCTGGAGGCTGGTGCGCAGGCTCACCCAGCTGGGCGCCACCGACCGGGCCGGGCTCGACACCCTGCTCGAGGAGGAGCGGAGGGCGGAGTCGCAGGTGCACCACGCCTGGTGTGTCGCCGCCCTCGCCACCGAGGAGGCCAAGGCACTCGCCTGGCGTCGGTTCCGGGGCGAGGACGACGCGTCGAACCACGAGCTGGAGGCCACCGGGCTCGGACTCTGGCAGGCCGGGCAGGACGACCTGCTGGCGCCGTACGTCGGCCGCTACTACGCCGAGATCGCCGGCACCGCGCAGGTGCGCCAGGGCTGGGTCCTCGGCCAGGCGACCCGGGCGTTCTTCCCGCTGACCGCGCTCGACCGGCGCACCGTCGACCTCGCCCGGCGGACCCTGTCCGACGACTCGCTCGACCTCACGCTGCGCCGCACCCTGGTCGACGAGACCGACGAGCTCGAGCACCGGCTCTCCGCGCGTGAGCTGGACCTGCGGGCCGTTCCTCCGAGGTGAGGGTGAGCGCCAGGGCTACGGCGCACCCACGTGGGGCCGCCGCAGCACCAGCGCCGGCAACCGCCGGAACCCGGCCCACAGCCCCGCGGCGAACGTGTCCCGCGGGATCGCGTGGTCGACGCCGGAGGTCAGCGCGAGGACCACGCCGCCGATCAGGAGCCCGGCCCACAGGTCGGCCAGCCAGTGCCAGGTCAGCGTGACCGACACGGTCACCATCAGCAGCGAGAGGAGGACGACCAGTCCGGCCCACAGCTGCACGGTGCGCGGCCGCACGCGGGCGTAGGTGCCGAGCAGGTACGGCACCAGCCCGTAGACGAGCATGATGTTCGCGGTGTGACCGGACGGGTAGGCCATGCCGCCCACGAAGAAGTCCGGGATGCCGGGACCCGGCTCACCCCGGCCGAGACCGATCTTGAGCACCGCGACGACCGCGTTGAGCATGAACACCGCGATCGCAGCCACCACCAGCGGTCGCTTGCGTCCGGTCTGGCGCCAGATCCAGAAGATGACCGCGCCGAGGACCGGCAGGCACACCGCCCGCTGTCCGATCCGGTCCATCACGTGCAGCACGGGGATCCACGCGTCGGGCGGCCGTCGTACGTTGAAGAGCGCGTCGATCCCGACCCACGGTCCCATCACCAGCAGCGTGAACCCGACGAAGACCGCGAACAGGAAGCCCGCCAGCGCGTAGGCCGAGGAGACCTCCGATGTCCAGTCGGAGGCCGGCTGGCGGCGCACTCGGTACATGGGTCCCTGGGTCTCGTCTGGCTAGAGTCGTGACATGTCGACCGCTCGCCGTCCCGGCCCCTCGGTGCGGCGGCGGATCACCGAGATCAAGGGTGCCATGCGCACCCAGCACGAGGACCGGGTCGTCACCGAGGAGCCTCTGGAGATCAGGCTCACGCAGCCCGGAGAGCCTCCCTCCCGGGTGACGGTCACCATGCGCACGCCCGGGCACGACTTCGAGCTCGCGGCGGGGTGGCTGTTCCACGAGGGCGTGATCGCGTCTGCCGAGGACCTTGCCTCGGTGGCCTACTGCACCGACGTCGACCTCACTCCCGAGCAGGAGCTCAACGTGGTCACGGCCACGCTGCGGATCCCGGCCCGGCGCAGCGTCGGCGCCCGCTACGGCGGCATGACAGCCGCGTCCTCGGCCTGCGGGGTGTGCGGCACGGAGAGCATCGACGAGGTCTTCGCCCACGTTGGCTCCCGGCTCCCGGCTGCCGAGCAGCCGGGCCTGGCCTGGGACGTCGTACGCCGGATGCCGGCGGCGATGCGGGAGCGACAGAGCCTGTTCGACCGCACCGGTGGCCTGCACGCCGCCGCACTCTTCTCCCCCGACGGCGACCTGTGGGTGCTGCGCGAGGACGTGGGTCGGCACAACGCGGTCGACAAGGTGTCCGGCCACCAGGTGCTCACCGGCAGCGCCGGCGGTCCCGCGGTGCTCGTGGTCAGCGGCCGGATCGGCTTCGAGATCGTGCAGAAGGCCGTGGCGTCCGGCGTGACCGCCCTCGTCGCCGTCGGCGCACCGACCTCGCTCGCCGTGGACCTCGCCGAGCGTGCGGGTCTGATGGTGCTCGGCTGGACCCGCGACGAGCGTGCGGTGGTCTACACGGGAGCCGAGCGGCTGGCCACGTAACCGCGTGGGACCACCAAACTGTCCGTGCTCGCTCCTACCGTTCGAGCATGCGCATCCTGCACACCTCCGACTGGCACCTCGGCCGGTCGTTCCTGGGTGTCGGCATGCTCGAGCACCAGGCGTCGTACGTCGACCACCTGGTCGCCACCGTCGAGACCGAGCGGGTCGACCTGGTGCTGGTCTCCGGCGACGTCTACGACCGCGCGCTGCCCCCGGTCGACGCGGTCCGACTGTTCGAGGAGACGCTCGAGCGCCTCGCCGACTCGCGCGCCAGAGCCGTGATCACCAGCGGCAACCACGACTCCCACCAGCGCCTCGGGTTCGCCTCCCGGCTGATCGAGCGGTCGGGCATCCACCTTCGGACCCACGCCCGTGACGTCGGCACCCCGGTGCTGCTCGGTGACGACCACGGACCCGTCGCCGTGCACGGTCTCCCCTACCTCGACCCCGATCACCTGCGTGCGGCCTGGGAGCTGCCCGGACGCAGTCACCAGGCGGCGCTGGCCGAGGCGATGCGCCGGGTGCGCGCCGACCTCGTGGACCGCCCCCGTGGCACGCGATCGGTGGTGATGGCGCACGCCTTCGTCGCCGGTCAGCAGGAGCCCAGCCCCAGCGACAGCGAGCGCGACATCTCCGTGGGAGGCGTCCAGCTGGTGCCGACCACGGTGTTCGACGGCGTCGACTACGTCGCCCTCGGCCACCTCCACGGGCGGCACACGCTGACCGACACCGTGCGCTACTCCGGCTCTCCGCTCGCCTACTCCTTCTCCGAGGCCGACCAGCACAAGGGATCGTGGCTGGTCGACCTCGACGCCGACGGTCGGGTCACCACCGAGTTCGTCGACGCACCCGTCCCGCGACCGCTGGCCCGGCTGCGCGGCACGATCGAGGACCTGCTGACCGATCCGCGTCACGCCGTGGCCGAGGGCGCGTGGGTGCAGGCGGTCCTCACCGACACCGAGCGCCCGGCGCAGGCCAAGCCCCGGCTGGAGCGCCGTTTCCCGCACCTGCTGTCGGTCAACTTCGCACCCGAGGGCGCGACACCGCTGCGGCTGCCGTCCGCGCGCACCGGACCGGGCGTCAGCGACCACGAGATCACGCTCGACTTCGTGCGCGACGTGCGCGGTCGCGCCGCCGACGCCACCGAGTCGCAGCTCCTGCTCGACGCGTGCGACGCCTGCGGCCACGACCCCGACGCCGACCTGCCGGTGCCCGCCTGATGCGCCTGCACACGCTGGAGATCACCGCGTTCGGACCGTTCGCCGAGACCGTGACGGTCGACTTCGACGCGCTGTCCGAGGCCAACGTCTTCCTGCTGTGCGGTGACACCGGCGCCGGCAAGACCACCGTGCTCGACGCGGTCTGCTTCGCGTTCTACGGCGACGTGCCGGGTGAGCGGAGCGCCGCCAAGCAGCTGCGCTCACACCACGCCGCCGCCGGCGTCGCGCCGCGCGTGGTGCTCGAGGCGAGCCTGGCGGGTCGCCGCTTCCGGTTCACGCGGTCGCCGCAGTGGCAGCGTCCGAAGAAGCGCGGCACGGGACTCACCACCCAGCAGGCGCACGTGCTGGTCGAGGAGGCGGTCCTCCCGGACGGCGTGACCTGGCGCAGCCTGACCAGCCGGCTCGACGAGGCCGGCCACCTGGTGACCGACCTGCTCGGCATGACCCTGGGCCAGTTCAGCCAGGTGGTGCTGCTGCCGCAGGGCCAGTTCGACACCTTCCTGCGCGCCAGCTCCGACGACCGGCACAAGGTGCTCACGCAGCTGTTCCGCACCCGCCGCTTCGAGGACGTCGAACGCTGGCTCGCGGAGCGTCGTACGACGCTCCGCCGCGCCGGCGAGCGCCACCACGACGCCGTCGTCGGTCTGCTCCACCGGGTCAGCGAGGCCACGGGTGCCGACCTCCCCGCCGACTGGGACGTCGCCGACCTGGCCGGACCCGCCGACGCCGGCGAGATCGACACCTGGACGTCGTCGCTCGCGATCCACCTCGAGGACGCGGTCACGGCCGGCGCGACCACCCTCGGCGTCGCCTCGGGCCTGCTCGCCTCGGCGACCCGGGAGCATGACGCAGGCCGGCGCACCCACGACCTGCGCCAGCGCCACGCGGCGGCGCTCGCCGCGCAACGCGGCCTGGCCGACACCGCCGACCGGGCCGAGGCCGACCGCGAGCTCCTGGTCCGGGCTCGGCGGGCAGCGCTGGTCGTCCCGCTGGCCCAGGTCGCGGCTCGGGCGGAGACCGTGCGCGAGCGCGCCCGCACCGACGCCACCCGGGCCATCCGCGGGCTGGCCGACCTGCTCGAGCTGGCACCCGACGGTCTCGACGCGGCGGAGCTCGCCGACCGGGCCCGCCGCGCCACCGAACGAGCAGCGGTCGCCCGCAGCTTCCTCCCCCGTGCCCGACAGCTGGCCGAGACCACGCAGCGGCTCTCCGAGGTGGAGCAGCGCCGACGCGAGCTCACGGCCGAGCGCGACCGGCTCAGGCAGGCCGCGACCGCGCTCCCCGGCCGGGTGGCAGCACTCACGGTCCAGGTGGAGACCCAGCGCACCCAGGCGGACCGGCTCGTCGTCTGCAAGGCGGAGCTCGCCGAGCTGGCCCGCCGGGTGCTCTTCGTCGCCACCGTCGAGGAGCTGGAGTGGCAGGTCCGCAACGCCTCGGAACGGCTCGAGCAGTGTCGTCACGAGACGCTGCAACTCAAGGAGCAGCTGATCGAGATTCGCGAGGCGCGTCTCGGGGGCATGGCGGCCGAGCTCGCGGCCGCGGTCGCCGTCGGCCAGGACTGCCCGGTGTGCGGCTCCCACGAGCACCCGCGGCTGGCGTCCGCGCCCACCGGTGCTCCCACGAAGGCCGAGGAACAGGCGGTGCGCCGCCGGGTCGACGACGCCGAGGTGGCCCAGGAGCTGGTGGCCGACCAGGTGCGCGGATACCAGGCACGGCTGGGGCCCGCCCGCGAAGCCGCAGGTCCCGGCACCACCGAGGAGATCCAGGCCGCGTGCGACGCGGCCCGGGTGCGCGTGGCCGCGGCCGAGGCCGCCGCGGGCTCGGTGGCCCGGCTCGAGCCCGAGCTGGCCGACCTCGCCGCCGAGGGCACCGCCCTCGCCGCCAGGATCGCCGGTCTCGAGGCCGACCTGCGTGTCGCCGACGAGCAGCGCGAGGTGGCAACCTCGACCGTGGCGGCCCTCACCGCCCAGCTGGCCGAGCTCCTCGACGGGCGCGACCTCTCGCTCGACGAGGTGATCCGGCACCACGAGCGAGCGGCCGCGTCTCTCGCCCGTGCCCGTGACGCACTCGTCGACCAGGTCCGCGCGGACACCCATGCCGAGGAGGCCGCCGTCGCGGCAGCGGCAGCCGCGGCCGAGCAGGGGTTCGCCGACGTCGGGGACGCCCTTGCCGCGGTGCTGGACGAGGCCGGGACAGCCACCGTCGAGGCAGGTCTCCGTGCCCGCGACGTCGCGAGCGCCGAGGCGGACGCGGTGCTGCGGGACGACGCGGTCCGGGCTGCGGTCGCGGTCGAGGCGCCCGACCTTCCCGCGCTGGAGCTTGCCCGTGACGGGGCCACCGAGGCACACGTCACCGCCCGCGCCGCCCGCGACGCCGCTGTCGCGCGGCGACAACGGTTCGACGCGCGTGCCACCGCGCTCGGCAGCGCGCTCTCGGCCTGGGCGCCCGTGCGTGCCGACTACGCCGCCGTCCGGTCGCTGTCGGAGTTCGCGGAGGGCAAGGGGCCCGACAACACCCGCCAGATGCGACTCTCCGCCTACGTGCTGGCGGCGCGGCTCGGCCAGGTCGTGGCCGCGGCCAACGAGCGGATGTCGCGGATGACCGACGACCGCTACGTCCTCGAGCACACGGCCCAGCGAGGCGTCGGCGAGCGCCGGGGCGGGCTGAGCCTGCTGGTTCGCGACCAGTGGACCGACGAGCAGCGCGATCCGGTGACGCTGAGCGGCGGCGAGACGTTCGTGGTGTCGCTGGCGCTGGCGCTCGGACTCGCCGACGTCGTGACCGGCGAGGCCGGCGGTGCGCGCGTCGAGACCCTGTTCGTCGACGAGGGCTTCGGTTCGCTCGACAGCGACACGCTCGAGCTCGTGATGGACACCCTCGACCAGCTCCGCGAGGGCGGTCGCGTGGTGGGCGTGGTCAGCCACGTACCCGAGCTGCGGACCCGCATCCCCACCCAGCTGGTCGTGCACAAGACCCGCGCCGGGTCCAGCATCGAGCAGCGACTGGGCTCCGGCTGACACGCCGCAAACCCCTGCGCTGAGGTCCGCCGCTCTCGTCTAGGGTCGCTGCATGGCCTCCGCCGCGAACCCCGACGCCCGGGACCGGATCGACCCGACCTTCACGGCGCTGCCCTACCGCCGCCTCGCCGAGGCCGCGCTCGCGCGCGCGCGCGACTTCGGGGTCGACCACGCGGACTTCCGCTTCGAGCGGGTGCGCTACCAGTACTTCACCGTCCGCGACGGCCACCTCCAGGGAGCCGCGGACAGCGAGGACCTCGGGTTCGCGGTGCGGGTCGTCCACGACGGCGCCTGGGGCTTCGCCTCCGGTGTGGTGCTCACCCGCGACGCCGCGATCAAGGTGGCCGAGCAGGCGGTGCGCGTCGCCCAGGTCGCCGGCCGGATGACCCGGCGCCGGGTCGAGCTCGCGCCCGAGCCGGTGCACGACGACGTCGTCTGGTGCTCGCCGTACCTCCTGAACCCGCTGGAGGTCCCGCTGGAGGAGAAGGTCGACCTGTTCCGCGACTGGACCTCCCGACTGCTCGCCGCCGACGGCGTCGAGCACGCCAGCGGTGGCCTGCAGGCGGTCCAGGAGAACAAGTTCTATGCCGACGAGGCGGGCACCACGACCACCCAGCAACGGGTCCGTCTGGAGCCGCACCTCGAGGCGTACGGCTCCGACGAGGCCTCCGGGCGCTTCGACTCGATGCGCACGATCGCCCCACCGGTCGGCCGTGGCTGGGAGTTCGTGTCCGACGGCGGCTACGACTTCGAGTCCGAGGTGGAGCAGATCCCCGGCCTGCTCCGCGAGAAGCTGCTCGCCCCCTCGGTGAGGGCCGGCGCCTACGACCTGGTCATCCACCCGTCCAACCTGTTCCTCACCATCCACGAGTCGATCGGGCATGCCACCGAGCTCGACCGGGCACTGGGCTACGAGGCCAACTACGCCGGCACGTCGTTCGCGACCTATGACCAGCTCAACTCCCTGGTCTACGGCTCCCCGATCATGCAGGTCACCGGCGACCGCACGGTCGAGCACGGCCTGGCCTCCATCGGGTACGACGACGAGGGTGTCGAGACCCAGAGCTGGGACATCGTCCGCGACGGGATGCTGGTGGGCTACCAGCTCGACCGGCCGATGGCGCACACCTACGGCGCCGAGCTCAACGGCGGACGCTCCAACGGGTGTGCCTACGCCGACTCGCCCAGCCACATCCCGATCCAGCGGATGGCCAACGTGTCGCTGCAGCCCGACCCGCACGGTCCCGACACCGACGGCCTGATCGAGAAGGTCGAGCGCGGCATCTACGTGGTCGGTGACAAGTCGTGGTCGATCGACATGCAACGCTTCAACTTCCAGTTCACCGGGCAGCGCTTCTACAGCATCGAGGACGGCAGGCTGGCCGGCATGCTGCGTGACGTGGCCTACCAGGGCACGACGACGGAGTTCTGGGGGTCGATGGAGGCCGTCGGCGGACCGCAGACCTACGAGCTGCACGGCGCCTTCAACTGCGGCAAGGCCCAGCCCGGCCAGGTCGCCGCCGTCAGCCACGGCTGCCCTTCCGCGCTCTTCCGCGGTGTCAACGTGCTGAACACCAACGAGGAGGGCGGGCTCGACGACGGGGTCGCCGCCCCCGAGGACCAGGCGGTGACCGGATGACGACCCCACAGCGCCTCGTCGAGCACGCGCTGGCGGCCAGCACCTCCCCCGACTGCGTCGTGATCGTGCAGGACGAGACCCACGCCAACCTGCGTTGGGCCAACAACACACTGACCACCAACGGTGTCGGTCACGACATCGGGGTCACCGTGATCGCGTTCCGGGACGGCGCGACCGCGTCGGTCAGCGGCACCGCGGCCTCCACCGAGCAGGTCACGGCCCTGGTCGAGGCCGCCGACGGGGCCGTACGGCGCGCGGAGCGGGCCGAGGACCGCAACGACCTGCTGACCGACGCCGACCTGGCACCGGCCGCCGACTGGGACGACGCCCCGGTCGCGACCTCGATCGAGGTGTACGGCACGTTCGCGGCCGCCCTCGGCGAGGAGTTCGAGCGTGCCGAGGCGGAGAACCGGATCCTCTACGGGTTCGTCAACCACGACGTCACCACGACGTACCTCGGCTCCTCGACCGGGCTGCGCCTGCGGCACGGTCAGCCGACCGGGCACTACGGCTGCACCGGGAAGACCGCCGACCTCTCGACCAGTGCCTGGGTGGGTGGTGCGACGCGCGACTTCGGCGACGTCGACGCGCACGCGATGGCGGCCACCCTGACCACACGCCTCGGCTGGGCGGGCCGGCACGTCGACCTGCCGGCCGGGCGTTACGACACCCTGCTCCCGCCGACGTGCGTGGCCGACCTGATGCTGGACGCCTACTGGGGCGCGGGCGCGCGGGTGGCTCACGAGGGACAGTCGGTCTACTCGCGCCGCGGTGGCGGCACCCGGATCGGCGAGCAGGTCGCCCGGCCCGGCACGCACCTGTACTCCGACCCGTCCTACCCCGGTCTCGGCTGTGGCACCTTCGAGGTGGCGTCGTCGTCGTCCAACACCAGCAGCGTCTTCGACAACGGCCTGCCCCTGTCGCGCACGGACTGGATCGCCGACGGCACGTTGAGCGCCCTGATCCAGACCCGGCACTCCGCGGCGATGACCGGGCAGCCGGTCACCCCGGGCATCGACAACCTGGTCCTGGAGGTCGACGGGGCCGGCGGCTCGGTCGACGACCTGGTGGCCGGTATCGACCGGGGGCTGCTGCTGACCTGCATGTGGTACATCCGCGAGGTCGACCCGCAGACCATGCTGCTCACCGGCCTGACCCGCGACGGGGTCTACCTGGTCGAGGGCGGTGAGATCGTCGGAGCGGTCAACAACTTCCGGTGGAACGAGAGCCCGGTCGACATCTTGGGCCGCTACACCGCGGCCTCGGCGACCGTGCCCGGGTTCTCCCGCGAGTGGGGCGACGACTACTTCTCACGGACGGCGATGCCGGCCCTGCGGGTGCCGGACTTCAACATGTCCAGCGTGTCGCAGGCCCTCTGATGGACCAGCCGCGCGACTTCGTGCTGCCGGACTCCCTCGCCGACCGGCGCCGCACCAGCCGGTCGACGGTGCGGGTGCTGGTGCTCGATCCCGAGGGCCGGGTCCTGCTGTTCCAGGACTCCGACCCCGGCGTCGGCCACGTCTGGTGGGAGACGCCCGGTGGCGGGATCGACCCCGGCGAGAGCGAGGTGGAGACCGTGGTCCGCGAGCTGGCCGAGGAGACCGGTCAGCGGGTCGAGCCCGGGGACGTGATCGGGCCACTCGCCCGGCGGCACGTGATGCACGGCTACTCCGACATCGTGGTGGACCAGCAGGACGCCTTCTACGCGGTCCGGGTGCCGGCGGCCTTCGAGGTCGACACCGCGGGCCACACCGCGGAGGAGCAGGTCACCCTGCTGGCCAGCCGGTGGTGGACGGTGGCGGAGCTCTCCGTCACCGACGAGGAGCACTGGCCGGCCAACCTGCTCGAGCTGGTCGGGCTGCTCGACACCCCCGAGGCCTGGCCCGTCGCGCTGGACCCGGTCGAGGAGTCGAGCGTTCCCGTCTAGTGCCCGTCCAGTGTGCCGGCCGGGCCGCGCTGCCGCTGCACACGGACTGTTGACGCTGCACACCCCGCAGGCGCCGTGTGCAGCGACGACAACCCCGCGTTACAGCTGCGGCGGGCCACCGGGGATCGGGGCGGCGGCGTCGTACGGCGTGCGCGTGAACAGGTAGGTCTCGCTCACCAGGTGCGAGACCGAGCCGTCGTCGCGGCGCACCACCTCGAGCGGGGTGCCGTCGGTGCCCACCCAGCCGTCCGGCTCGCGGTGGTACTCCTCGTACGCCGCCTGCGAGCGCAGCTCCAGCATCCGCAGCTCCTCGGAGTCCCAGCTGATCTCGAACGCGGTCTCGCCCCAGTGCCAGACGCCGACCAGGTCACGCACCTCGTCGGGCACCTCGCCGCTCGGCCGCCAGGGCTCGGGCACCGGCGGGTCGGTGTCGGCCAGCGCCCCCAGCATCGCGCGGGCCAGCGCCAGCGAGTCCTGGCCGATCGTGGCGTTGCCGAACCCGATGAACGCGGTGCCCGTGGACCGGTCGCAGAGGAACGACGCCCGGAACCCGGGCATCGTGCCCGTGTGCCCGACCAGCTGACCACGAGGTCCGGCGACGGTGCGGAAGCCCAGTCCGTACTGGCTCCCGGGGTGCCGCTCGAGCGACGCCTCCTCCAGCGTCGAGAGGGCGAGGACGTCGGGGTGGCCGTGCAGCACGAAGCCGGCGTAGGTCGCCAGGTCGGCGACCGTGCTCCACAGCTGCCCGGCCGGCGCCATCGCACCGGTGTCGGTGTGCGGCTCCGGCGTCAGGGTGCCGAGCAGGTGGCTGACGCTGTAGCCCTGCGCGTGCGGCGCCGTCGCCTGGTAGGTGGTCCGCGCCATGTCCAGCGGCTCGAGGATCCGCGACCGCACCTGCGACCACCAGTCGTCCCCGCGGAGCCGGGCGACGACCTCTCCGAGCAGCCCGTAGGCGAGGTTGCTGTAGACGTGGCCGTCGTCGACGTCGTGGCGCGGAGCGTGGTCACGGTTTGCCTCGACCAGCGCCGCGAAGTCGCCACCCGTGCTGCGCTCCCACCAGTCCCCCGCGGGCTCGCCGGGCAGCCCCGCCGAGTGCGACAGCAACGCTCGCAGCGGGCGGTCTCCGAACGGCGCCTCCGGGAGGTACGACGCCAACGGGTCGTCGAGCGCCAGCAGCCCCTCGTCGCGGGCCTGGAGCACGAGCACCGACGTGAACGTCTTGCTGATGGACCCGATCCGGTACTGCGTGTCGGCCGGGTCGCCGGCCACGTCGCCGACGCCGCCCGACCAGGCGAGACCACCGTCGTGGACCAGGCCGGCCACCATCGAGGGCAGCCGTCCGGACCGCTGTGCCTGCGCCAGGATCGCCTCGAAGCGCCGGCCGGGCGCCGGCAGACCGCTCACGGACCTCAGTCCTCGAAGGCGTCCGGGGACGGGCAGGCGCAGAACAGGTTCCGGTCCCCGTAGGCCTGGTCGATCCGGCCGACCGGCGGCCAGTACTTGTCCGGGTCGGGTCCGGCCGGGAACACCGCGGTGCTCACGTCGTAGGCCCGCTCGGTCCCGTCGGCGAGCGAGGCTGCGGTGTGCGGGGCGCCGCGCAGCGGCGAGGTCTCCGCCGACCACTCCCCCGTGGCCACCTTCTCGATCTCGCCGCGGATCGCGATCATCGCCTCGCAGAACCGGTCCAGCTCGAGCAGGTCCTCGCTCTCGGTCGGCTCCACCATCAGCGTGCCGGCAACCGGGAAGCTCATGGTCGGCGCGTGGAAACCGTAGTCGATCAGCCGCTTGGCCACGTCGTCGACGGTGACACCGGTGGCCTTGGTGAGCGCCCGCAGGTCGAGGATGCACTCGTGCGCGACCAGGTCGTTGTGCCCGGTGTAGAGCACCGGGAAGTGGTCGCCGAGCCGCTGCGCGACGTAGTTGGCCGCGAGCACCGCCACTCCCGTCGCCCGGGTCATGCCGGGGCCCCCCATCATCCGCACGTAGGCCCACGAGATCGGCAGGATCCCGGCGGAGCCGTACGGCGCGGCGCTGATCGGGCCGATTCCCTCGCGCCGGTCGGCCTCGGGGTGCATCGGGTGCGAGGGCAGGTACGGCGCCAGGTGGGCGCGCGCGGCCACCGGACCGACCCCCGGGCCACCACCGCCGTGCGGGATGCAGAACGTCTTGTGCAGGTTGAGGTGGGACACGTCGCCACCGAACTCGCCCGGCATCGCATGGCCCAGCAGGGCGTTGAGGTTCGCGCCGTCGACGTACACCTGGCCACCGGCCTCGTGCACGATCTCACAGAGCTCGGTGATGCCGTCCTCGTAGACGCCGTGCGTCGACGGATAGGTCACCATGATCGCGGCCAGGTCGTCGCGGTGCGCCTCGCACTGGGCGCGCAGGTCGTCGAGGTCGATCGCTCCCTCGGCGGTCGCCTTGACCACGACCACCCGCATGCCGGCCATCACGGCCGACGCGGCGTTGGTGCCGTGTGCCGAGCTCGGGATCAGGCAGACGTCGCGGGCGGCGTGGCCGTTGCCGCGGTGGTAGCCGCGGATCGCGAGCAGCCCGGCCAGCTCACCCTGGGAGCCCGCGTTGGGTTGGATCGAGACGGTGTCGTAGCCGGTCAGCGTCGCCAGCCAGCTCTCGATGTCGGCCACCAGCTGCCGGTAGCCCTCGGCGTCGGAGGCCGGCGCGAACGGATGCAGGTCGGCGAAGCCGGGCAGGCTGATCGGCTCCATCTCGGTGGTGGCGTTGAGCTTCATCGTGCAGGAGCCGAGCGGGATCATGCCCCGGTCGAGCGCGTAGTCGCGCGCGGAGAGCCGACGCAGGTAGCGAAGCATCGAGGTCTCGGAACGGTGCGTGTTGAAGACCGGGTGCTCGAGGAAGCCGCCCGCGCGCACCAGCTCGCCGGGCAGCGCGTCGGGGGTGCGGACGTCGACGTCGTCGAGCGCGTCGACCTCGACGCCGAAGGCCCCCAGCACGGTCGCCACCTGGTCGAGTCCGGTGCGCTCGGAGCAGGAGATGCCCACATGGTCCTCGTCGATGCCGCGCAGGTGGACACCGGACTGCCGGGCGGCCTCGACCACGGCGACGGCGCGACCGGGCACCCGGGCGACGACGGTGTCGAAGAACTGGCCGTGCGTGACCTCCACACCACCCTCGCGGAGCCCGGCGGCGAGCACGGTCGCGCAGCGGTGGGTACGACGCGCGATCGCGGTCAGCCCCTCGGGGCCGTGGTAGACGGCGTACATCGCAGCCGTGACTGCGAGCAGCACCTGGGCCGTGCAGATGTTGCTGGTCGCCCGGTCACGCCGGATGTGCTGCTCACGGGTCTGCAGCGCGAGGCGGTAGGCCGGTTTGCCGTGGGCGTCGACCGAGACCCCGACCAGCCGTCCGGGCAGGTGTCGCTCCAGACCCTTGGCGACGGCCATGAACCCGGCGTGCGGACCCCCGTAGAACAGCGGGACACCGAAGCGCTGCGAGCTGCCGACGACGATGTCGGCGCCGAGCGCTCCCGGCGACTCGAGAAGCGTCAGCGCCAACAGGTCGGCGGCGACGACGGACAGGCCGCCACGGGCGGCGACGTCCTCGATCAGCTCGCGCGGGTCGAGGATCCGGCCCGAGGCGCCGGGGTACTGCACCAGGACGCCGCACAGGTCCCCCTCGGGCAACCCGTCGGCGAGGTCGGCCACGACCACCTCGATGCCCATCGCCTCGGCGCGGGTGCGCACCACCTCGATGGTCTGGGGCAGCGCGTCGGCGTCGACGACGAACGGGCCGGCGCTCTTCGACCGACCCCGTGCGCGTCGTACCAACGTCATCGCCTCGGCCGCGGCCGTGCCCTCGTCGAGCAGGGAGGCGTTCGCGGTCTCCATCCCGGTGAGGTCGGCGACCATGGTCTGGAAGTTCAGGAGCGCCTCGAGCCGGCCCTGCGAGATCTCCGGCTGGTAGGGCGTGTAGGCGGTGTACCAGCTCGGGTCCTCGAGCACGTTGCGCCGGATCACGGCCGGCGTGAGCGTGCCGTGGTAGCCGAGGCCGATCATCGGCTCCAGCGGTCGGTTGCGCGCGGCCAGCGCCCGGAGCTCGGTGGCCGTCGCCTCCTCGGTGCGGCCCTCGAACAGGTCGAGGGGCGACGTGGCGTGGATCCGCTGCGGCACGGCCGCGGCCATCAGCGACTCCAGCGAGTCGTGCCCGATGGCGGCCAGCATGGTGGCCACCTGCGCGGGGTCAGGTCCGATGTGGCGCTCGGCGAAGGACTGCTCGCCGAGCTCGGCGAGGGTGCGGTGGTCGGACAACGAGGCTCCCGGTGTCGAGTCGGTGACCGTCGTCGCCGACGGCCGGGTCGCCTCCCCCTCAGTCACCCCGCGGCCTCGCGCGGCTCCTGAGTTGCCTCGACCGCACGGTCCTGGCGCCTGAGAGGTTCCGGGGAGTGTTGCCCCTTCGGCGCTCCGGATGCTTCCCCTTCGAAGCGACGACCGGAGACTCTCCCGTGCAGGGTTGTCAGCCCCTCAAAACTACCAGCCCCGGGCGCCGCAGTCGCGGTGCACGGGGCTGGTGGAGCCGTGTGTGGGGTGCGGGTCAGCCGCTCATCCGGGCCCGGCGTCGGGCGGCGAGCTCGTCGCTGGCCCGGTCGCCCGATCCGTCACCGACCTCGTCGCTGGTGGCGCGCTCGCTGGGGAGCTCGGCCAGCGAGCCCTCGATCTCGCGCCAGACACCGCCGATCGCGATGCCGAAGACGCCCTGGCCACCCTGGAGCAGGTCGATGACCTCGTCGTTGCTGGTGCACTCGTAGACGGTGGCGCCGTCGCTCATCAACGTGACGCGGGTCAGGTCGTCGGTGCCGCGGGCCCGCAGGTGCTGGACCGCGGTGCGGATCTGCTGCAGCGAGATCCCGGCGTCGAGCAGCCGCTTGATCACCTTGAGCAGCAGGATGTCGCGGAAGGAGTAGAGGCGCTGGGTGCCGGAGCCGGTGGCGCCGCGGACGGTCGGCTCGACCAGGCCGGTGCGCGCCCAGTAGTCGAGCTGGCGGTAGGTGATGCCGGCCGCGTTGCAGGCCGTCGGTCCCCGGTAGCCGAGGTCGCTGGGAAGCGGTGAGACGTCGTCGTCGAAGAGCAGCCCCTTCTCCTCCGCCGTGAGCACCGCCTCGTCGAGGGCCGGGTCCACGTGGCCGACCGCGTTGGGGTCACCGTTGCCGTTCATGACGATCCTCCGAAGCTCGCAGTTCGTTGAGCGTAACCCCGGGGGAAGGCCACAGGAAGCCGAAACCGGTCGAAACCAGGCTCGGAGTACAGCCGTGGAGTTACAACGAAGACAGTCGCAAAGGTAAACCCGTACTTGAGGGTCGGTCAAAGACCGCCACCCGGCGTGTCGCAGGGCAACCTTCAACCTTCACTTGAAGGTGAGGCTTCAGGTCTCCTCGAAGTCGTCCGGGCTGACGTGGTCGAGGAACTCCCGGAACTTCTCGACCTCGTCCTCCTGCTCGTCGGCGACCTCGATCCCGGTCGCCTCCAGCAGGTCGTCGGAGCACACGATCCGGGCGCCGGTGCGCAGCGCCAGCGCGATCGAGTCCGAGGGCCGCGCGCTGACCTCCACGCCCGAGGCGAACGCGAGCGTGGCGTAGTAGACGCCGTCGCGCATGTCGGTGATCCGGATCTCGGTCAGGTCGTTGCCCGTGGCGTCGATGACGCTCTTGAGCAGGTCGTGGGTCAGCGGCCGTGGTGGCACCACCCCCTGCTGGGCGAAGGCGATCGCGGTCGCCTCCACGGCACCTATCCAGATCGGCAGGTAGCGCTCCCCCGTCGACTCCCGGAGCAGCACGATGGGCTGGTTGGAGGGCATCTCCACCCGGACCCCGACCACCTCGACCTCGCGCACCCGATCAGCCTACTCCCGGCCGGTCGACCCTCAACGCAGGCTGCGGAGCCCCACCTTGACCAGGCTCGCGTGCAGCCGGACCGACAGGGCTGCGATCTCGTTGACGGCCTGGGCGGCGCGGCCCTCGGCGCCCTCCTCGCGGCTCCGGCGAATCGGCGAGACGACCTGCTCGACCAGTCCGACCTCGCGGTCGGCTGCGGTCTTGAACGCCCGCAGGTGGCGCGGCTCGATCCCGAAGCCGGCCAGCTCCCCGGCCGTGCGGGCGATCGCCAGTGCCTCGCCGTCGTAGTGCTGGGAGCCGGTGCGGGACTTCACCAGGCCGTAGGCCTCGAGCTGCTCCAGCAGCTCCTCGGTGATCCCGGCGGTCTTGACCAGCTCGCGGCGCGAGACGCGCAGGTCGCTGCGCTCCGGACCGTACGACGCGCTCGTGGGCAGTCCGTCGCCGTCCAGGACCACGCGCGGCACGACCGGCCCGAGCAGGCCGGCCGGCGGCTCCAGCCCGCGGTCGATCGCGTCGAGGTGCTCCTTGATCACCCGGAGCGGCAGGTACTGCTCCCGCTGGGCGCGCAGGATGTAGCGCAGCCGCTCCATGTCCTGCTCGGAGTACTTCCGGTAGCCGCTCGGGGTGCGCTCCGGCTCGACCAGCCCCTCGCTCTCGAGGAACCGGATCTTCGACTCCTTGATGTCCTCGTCGGGGAACTCCGTCTTGAGCTGGGCGAGTGCCTCGCCGATGCTCATCCGCGCCCGGGATGCCGCAGACGACCTCACGTCTGCGTCTCTCAGAGGTCGCCGGGGACGTCGCCGGCGAAGTACACGAGTCGGAACTTGCCGACCTGGACCTCGTCGCCGTTGGCCAGCACCGCCTCGTCGATCCGGTCCCGGTTGACGTAGGTGCCGTTGAGGCTGCCGACGTCGGAGACCGTGAAGCCTTCCGTGGTCCGCCGGAACTCGACGTGGCGCCGGGAGACGGTGATGTCGTCGAGGAAGATCTCGCTCTCGGGGTGGCGACCGGCGGTCACCACGTCCTGGTCGAGCAGGAACCTGTTGCCGGCACCCGGACCACGCTGGACCACCAGGAGCGCACTCCCCTGCGGGAGCGCGTCGACGGCCGCGGCGTCGTCGTCGTCGAGGGCGGCACGCTCCTTCTCCTCCTGGTCACTCTGGGCGGGAACACCGAACGTCACCGTTGCGGACGTGTCGGCCACCGAGGGCTGCACCTCGGCGCTCTCCTGCGTCGACTGGTCGGTCGGCTGGCCGGCCGAACCCGACGACGACTCACCGGCTCGCTCGCCGCGCACCGCCGGCATCGCCGCCTGGGTGTGGTCGGACCCGTCCAGCGGGTCGCTGCCGTCGGCCGGCTGGTCGGCCGAGGCGGACTCGGGCATCACCAGGCGGCTGCCGCACTGCGCGCAGAACTTGGCGTCGTCCGGGTTGCGGTTCCCGCATTGGGTGCAGAACGGCATGCGTGCGTCCCCTCCTGAGGTGGGTCTCGATCCGTGACCACCCAGCGGCAACCCTCAAGCCTCAGTGGAGGTTCACGGTAGGCGCCGAACCTATCAACATTGTGGTCGCCGACAAACCGGTTGGGGCAAACGTTTCGGCGGCTGATCAGCCTTCGAGCGTGTCGCCGTACGCCGTCGCGTCCATGAGCGCGTCGACGTCCTCCTGGCTGCTCGGGACGATCTCGAACAGCCACCCCGCGCCGTACGGGTCGGAGTTGACCAGCTCGGGGGTCGCGTCGAGCGACTCGTTGCGGGCGGCGACCTCGCCGGCGACGGGTGCGTAGACCTCGCTGACCGACTTCGTCGACTCCAGCTCACCGAGCACGTCACCGGCCGAGATCGGGGTGCCCGCCTCGGGCAGCTGCACGTAGACGATGTCACCGAGTGCGTCCTGCGCGTAGTCGGTGATGCCGACCCGGACCGAGCCCTCCGCCTCTCCGGGCTGGCGCACCCACTCGTGCTCGGCGGTGTACTTCAGGTCATCGGGGATCACGCGTGCTCCTAGCTGGTAGCGCCGGCGGCTGCTCTGCCTGCCCGGTCCGTCCCGAACGTTACTGGCCGTCGGCGGGCGAGGCGAAGTCGGGCGACCCGGGCTTCGTCACCGTGGTGACCTCGACCCGGTCCTCCTTCGTCACCGTGACCGTGCCGCCGCCGGCCTTGACGTCGAAGCTGAAGCCACCGATGAAGTCGAGCGTCGTGGCCAGGGTGTCGGGGTCGCCGATCACGTCGATCACGTACGGCGCGGAGATCCGTCGGCCGTCGACCACCACGCCCCGCTCGGTGTCCTCGAAGGAGGTCTGCGCGACCACGCGCACCTCGTCGTTGAACTCGATCGCCTCGGCACCGGCGGCCCGGAGCTCCTCGACACCGTCGAGCAGGTTGTTGAGGGTGACCTTGTCCTTCGGGTCGGTCACCTCGATCCGGATCCCGGGCCCCTGGGCGGGCAGCGTCCCGGCCAGGATGCCGAGCGTGTTCGACTCCTCGGCGGCCCGCTCGAGTGCCGCCTGGCGCCGCTGGCTGCTGTCGGAGAGCTCGGAGCGGGTCTGCTCGAGGTTCGCGATCTCCTTGTCGGCACGGCGCGCCTCGGCGTTGAGGCCGTTGAGGAGCTGGACCAGGTCGGAGGACCGCAGGCCGGCGTACGTGTCGTCCTGCTCGTTGGACTTCACCTGGGTGACCGTGGCGAAGCCGAGCACCCCCACCAGCACCGCGCCCATGAGCTGGCTCCGGGACGGTTTGCGCAGCGCCTCGAGCAGCCGGGCTCGGGAACGCCGCGCCTCGACGGGGGTGGCGTGCTCGTCGTCGTGGACAGGCGGAGTGGGCTCGCTCATGCGTGGAAGACGTGCCGCCGGATCGCGGCCACGTTGGAGAAGATCCGGATCCCCAGCACCACGACGACGCCGGTCGAGAGCTGCGCGCCGACGCCGAGCTTGTCGCCGAGGAAGACGATCATGGCCGCGATCACGACGTTGCTGACGAACGAGATCACGAAGACCTTGTCGTTGAAGATGCCGTCGAGGAACGCGCGCAGGGCGCCGAAGACCGCGTCGAGCGCGGCGACCACGGCGATCGGGAGGTAGGGCTCGAGCCACGGCGGCACGTCGGGGGTGAGCAGCAGGCCCAGGACGATGCCCACGACCAGGCCGATGGCAGCGATCACCGAGACTCCTCCTTCGGACGGGTGGCGAAGCGGAGCGTCAGCGCGTCCGCCGCAGGCAGGACGAGGGACCGGTCGGTCGTCATCTCGAAACGCAGCCCCACCTGCTTTTGCAGATCAAACCATGTGGCTCCGTGCGTGGTCTCGGCGAACCGCGAGGGCAGGGTCTTCGCGTTGCCGATGGCCAGCACGGTGTACGGCGCCGTGAGCGGTCGGTAGTTGAGGTTGATGGCCAGCCCGGCCTGGCGGATCGCGGACAGGTTGGTCACCCGCTGCCCGTTGATCGAGATCGCCTCGGCCCCGGCCTCCCAGAGTCCGTTGACCAGCTTCTGGAGATCGGAGTCCAGCACCTTGTTGCGGTCGCTGGCGGCGTTGGGAGCGTCATCGGCGACCACCCGGACTCCCGGGCCCCTCACCCTGCTCGCCCCGGTCAGCACGGACAGCCGCTCCACGCGCTGGAAGACGGCGGCCCCGGTCTGCCGGCCGGCGAGGAGGTCGGTGTCGAGCTGGTCGTTCTCCTTGCGCAGGGCGGCGATCCGGTCGTTGCGCTCCTGGACACTCGCCCGCCGGGTGTTGACCTGGTCGATCAGGGTCGCGCGGTCGCGGTCCGCGGTGCCCGCGTTGCGCGTGGTCTGGCTGGCCGCGGTGAACACCAGCATCCCGAACACGGCCAGCGTGCCGAGCATCGCGACGGCGACCAGGGGCGAGCGGCGGCGGGCGGGACGGTTGCGCGCGATCCACGCGTAGTCCTCGTCCAGGGTGTGCCGGGAGAGGTACTCGATCAGACCGACGCTGATCCGCTCCTGCTGCTGCTCAGCCGGGGAGGACATCAGGTGCTCGTCTGTGCTGGTCTGCGAGGAGCTTGCGCACCTGCCACGCGTACAGCAGCCCGGCCCACCAGTAGAGACCGATCCCCCACAGGGCGAACGCCCACCCGAAGACCTGGGCCAGGAGTGCGAAGACACCCTCGCCGTCACCGAGGAGCAGCAGCGGGAAGGCGTACAGCAGGTTGAAGGTCGCGGCCTTGCCCAGGAAGTGCACCGGGAGCGCGGAGTAGCCACGGGTGCGCAGGAACGGCACCAGGCACCAGAGGAACGCGTCGCGGGCCGGCAGGATGATCGCCACCCACCACGGGATGATGTCCCGGAAGGCCAGCCCGACCACGACCGCGAGGATGTACAGCCGGTCGGCCACCGGGTCGAGGATCTCCCCCACCCTGGACGTCTGCCCGAGCCTGCGCGCCAGGTAGCCGTCGAGGTAGTCGGTGACGCCCGAGAGCATCAGCACGACCAGCGCGATCGTGTCCTCCTCGGGACCGAGGACCAGCCAGAGGAAGAGCGGGACGCCGAGCAGCCGCAGCGCACTCAGCAGGTTCGGCACCGTCCACACCTGCGAGGAGCGCTGTCCCGCGCCCGGCGCTGGCTCAGCGGTCACGGTGGTCCGGCCTCCAGAGGTAAGGGTGGCGCAGCCACCGGCTCTCCCCAGCGCACTGCGCGGCTACTTTAGCCGTCCCGTTCCGGACCCGAGGCAGGGCTCACCCCTCGCCGTCGATCAGGTACGAGCCGCCCCGGAACGACAGCCGGAGCCGGGTGGTGTCCGAGGCGGTGCTGCCGTCGCGCCGCGTGTAGGAGACGGCGTACCGGATGGTCAGCGTGCCGGGATCGGCCACCACGTCGCGCGGCTCGGCGCGGGTGATCGTCTGCCCAGAACTGGCGGTACGACCCGAAGCCGCCGCTGCTGTTGCGGAACGACGCGGTGAGCCGGGCCCAGGCCGACGCGGGGTCGCGGGTGACCGTCGCCAGGTAGTCCGTGAGGAACCGCTCCATCCCCGCGGCCGTCGGCTTCTTCCGGGCCTTCCGGGGCTTCCGGGTCGGGCTCGGACCGGGCGAGGCGGTCGTGCTCGGCGCCGCCGACGGGGTCTCCACCGTGGGTGGGGCGCTCGTCGGCGATGCCCGCGGTGCGGCAGATCCGTCGGGGCCGCCGAACACCGCGCTCCCGATCAGCAGGGCACCGCCGACCACGAAGATCAGGGCGACCAGCCCGATCCCGCGGCGCAGGATCTCGGCGTCGGTCGCCTGGGTCCCCTCGAGACGGCGGTTCGGTGACGGCACGCGGACCAGTGTGCACAACCGGGGCCGCTGCGAAAATGGGGATGTGGCGCGAGAATGACGAGACCTACGCTGCGGTCGCGGAGCATGCTGGGTGGCGTTGGCGAGGAGGTGCCGTGGTCATGACCGTCGTCGTGGTGCTCAACGCGTCGTACGAGCCGCTGCACCAGGTGTCGTTCAAGCACGCCGTCCGGATGTTGTTCCGGGAGGTCGCGGTCGTCGAGGAGGCCCTCGACGACCGGATGATCGGGCCCCACCCGTGGCCGAAGGTGGTCCGGCTGGTGCGCTACGTCGTCACCTCGTGGATGCACCGACCCGCCATCTACGGGCGCGCGTCGGTGTTGCGACGCGATCGCTTCCGGTGCGCCTACTGCGGTCGCTCCGGGCAGACGATCGACCACCTGCTGCCGATCTCGCGGGGTGGCACGTCGTCCTGGCTGAACACGGTGACCGCGTGCGGGAGCTGCAACGGCCGCAAGGCCAACCGCACGCCCGACGAGGCCGGCATGCGGCTGCTGTTCGTGCCCTGGGTGCCCACCCGCGCCCAGATCGTGCACTGAGGCCTCGACACCTGAGCGGTGTCGAGGCCCCACCGCGTGGATCAGGCGGGCCAGTCCGCGGAGGCCACCTGTCCCCCGGTGACGTCCGCCACCAGCTGCACGTCGTGGGTCTCCTTGACGTACAGCTCGTAGCGGCCCTCCACCAGCTCGGGGAACACCAGCGAGGGAACCGGGCCCGAGGCGGTCGGACGCGGCACCACCTCCACGTGCGGGTAGTGACCGTGCCCGTGCCCGTGCCTCTCGCCGTGGTCGTGCCGGTGCTCGGGGAGGTCGGGAGCGCCGAACGGCCGGATCTCGACCTCGACGCCCTCCATCTCCGCGGGCATGGTGACGACCAGGGCGCCGACGTCGCCCCCGATGTCGAGCAGGACGGAGCCCTGCCCGGCATCCGGGTTCTCGGCCGAGGGACTCATTTCGCCTTCGTGGTGCCCGGCTTGGTCTGGTAACCCCCACCGGGCAGGCCGAGGTACGGGAACACGTCGAGCAGCGGGGCGTTGGTGTTCGACGTGCCGTCCTCGATCGCCTTCGCCGCGCCGTCGACCGTGTAGTCCTTGTCGACCAGCGGGATCGTGAGCCCGGCGATCGCCCGGAGCTCGATCGTCACCACGTCGTCGTCGATCCGGCGACCGTTGGGGAAGCCCGCCTTGTCTCCGTACGCCAGTCCCCGGTTGTCCGGATCCTTCGACGGCGGCACGGCGACGTTCAGCCGGAGCATGTCGGCCTGCTTGCCGCCCGTGTAGTTCTGGAACCCGTCGATGACTCCCTCGGGGATGCCGGTGAGCAGGATCGCCGCCAGGTCCGCCCGAGGCTTCCGCCGCCCATCAGGGAACTTGTAGTCCCGGAGGTTCTCGAAGGTCTTGCCCGGGTAGAGCACCGGCAGCAGCCGCGCCAGCTCGGGGTCGAGCACGTACTTGGCGAAGCCGGAGTCGTACGCCGGGTTCTGCACGTTCCAGACGTCCTTCTTGCCCATCGGCACGATCACCTCGTTGAACAACGGGTTGCCCAGCCGCGACACCTGACGCAGCTTGCCGTGCCCGACGTACCTGCCCTTCGACCGGTCGAGGATCCGCGAGGTGCGACGTCTGGCTGTCGACCAGACGGCGATCACCGAGTCCGGACTCATCACGTCGGTCGGCTGGTCGCCGTTGCGGGTGAGCTCGGAGATCGGCACCTGGATCCCGATCGTGTGCACGTTGTAGGACTGCACGGAGTTGATCCCGTTCATCTTCGCGAGCGGGATCGCGTGCAGCTCGTTGAACGGGCGCAGCCCACCGAGGTCGAAGACACTTCCCAGGTCGACGTGGAACGCATCGGCGCGCTGGCCGGCGAACACCTGGCGGCCACCGATCGTGTGCACGGCCTGCTCGGCGAGGTGCGCGTAGTTCGGCGTGCTCCGTCTGCCCACGTTGACCGGGGGCACCGTGAGGTTCGTGCCGAGGGTGCGCGTCTTGCCGTTCTCCGTGCGCGTCAGCGTGTAGTACTGCGGGCGGTTCCAGTTCGGGTCGTCGATCTGCTTGATCTGGCCCGTGTTGTAGAGGAACGACTCGGGGTTGCGCACCACGGTGTCGAAGTTGAACGTGTACACGATGTCGGAGAAACCGCTGCCGGTGTTGCAGATCCGGATGTCGTAGACGACGTCGGGCGCGAACTCGTAGAAGTTGGGGCCGCCGTCCGGCTTCTGGAGCGGGATGTAGTTCGCGAGGATCGTGACGGTTCCGGGCTTGTCCGGGCTGACGAACGCGTAGGTGTCCGTGCTGTCGGCAGCCGGGTCCTTTGCGATTTCGGGTGCTTCGCGGTGGGAGGACATCTCAGTGGCCCCCCGCGGCGTTGAGGATCCGGGCGACGAGGTCACGATCGTGGACGACGACCTCGCGGTCGCCGAGCATCAGCCGCAGCTCGCTCGACGTGTGGTTCTCGATGTAGGCGACGACGCTCTCCGTGGCAGCGTCCTTGCTGGGCCGGCTCTCGCCCGCGGCGAAGACGGGGCCCGCGGTCAGGGCGACCGTTCCTGCAGCCGCTCCCGCGCCGGTGACGGCGAGGAACTTCCTTCGATCGGTGTTACTCATCTGTGCCCTCCAAAAGGGGTGATGGGGCCCACCCCGATGTGAGGTGGGCCACACGGGCTTCGGTGCCCTCTCACCCCCGGATGGGTCTCACTGCCCCCGGTCCAGCCCAGCTCGGTCACGGGCCGACCGCGACCTTCACAGACGTCGGTCCCGGGACGTGGGGACCTTCGGCACTCGGGAGCGCCCGCGTCGCGGCGTACGTTCGGTGGCAGGCCTCTCAGACAGGAGGCCCACCGGATCCCGAGAGAGCGAGGCGTGCGATGCCCGAGTCCGTCGAGCTCTCCGTCGAGGAGTGCAAACGGCTGCTGCAGGCGGGGACGGTCGGGCGGGTGGCGGTGTCGACCCCTCGTGGTCCCCACATCGTGCCGGTGAACTACGTCGTCGCCGGCGACGCCGTGATCTTCCGGACCTCGCCCTACAGCGTCCTGGGCACCCACGCGCGCAGCTCCCTGCTGGCCTTCGAGGTGGACCACCTCGACCCGGGACAGGTGCAGAGCTGGAGCGTCGTCGTGCGGGGCCGCTGTGAGTTCGTCGACGACCCGCGGGACCTCGACGGTGCCGCCGGGGCGGCGCGGCCCGACGCGTGGGCTGCGGGATCCCGCAACCTCTTCCTCCGGCTGCCGTGGTCGGAGATGTCGGGCCGCTCCCTCGGTGGCGGACGCGACAGCCTCGCGCTTCCGGTCTGAGCGGGCCGGTTGCCCTGCGCTGAAGGGCCGAAGGACTCTGGTTGCCGGAGCCCCCGGTCCCGAGGATGGAGGCGGAGGTACGACGTGAGTGACGAGCTGCTGCTGGACGAGTCAACCCCAACGACATCCGGCGCGGAGCCGCCACCCGCGGACGTGCTCCTGGCCGACGGCTCGGTCGCCGTCATCCGTGCTCTGCGGACCAGTGACCGAGCCGCTGTGGTCGGGCTGCACGACCGGGCCTCCGACACCAGCATCCGGATGCGCTTCTTCACCGCCAGCCGGCGCGCGGGCACGGACTACGTGACCCACGTGTTCTCCGGCACCACCCAGCTCGTGCTGGCCCTGGTCGCGACGGTCGGGGACGACCTGGTCGCGATGGCGACCGCGGAGCGCGTCGACGACCACACGGCCGAGGTGGCCTTCCTGGTCGCCGAGACGGAGCGTGGTCGCGGCCTCGGGATGTTGCTGCTGGAGCACCTCGCCGCGGCCGGCCACCGGTCGGGGGTCACGCGGTTCACCGCCGACGTGCTCCTCGAGAACCACCGGATGCTGGGTGTCTTCACGCACGCCGGGTTCAGCCTGGCGCGGCACACGGACGGCGGGGTCGCCACGCTCGAGATGGAGACCGCGACGTCCACCCAGTCCGTCGCCCACGCCGACGAAAGGGAGAGCGGCGCCGAGGCCCGGTCGCTCGCACCGTTGCTGCGGCCCGGGACGGTGGCCGTCCTCGGAGCCAGGCGTGACGGCACCGGCACCGGGAGTGCCGTCCTCTCCGCGATCCACCGGGGCGGCTTCACCGGCCGGCTCTACGCGGTCCATCCCCACGCCGCCGACCTGCAGGGGACCACGACCTACGCGAGCCTGCTCGACGTACCCGAGCACGTGGACCTCGCCGTCGTCGCGGTGCCGGCCGCGCGGGTCCGGGCCGCGATGGAGGACGCCGTGGCGGCCAGGGTCTCCTGCGTCGTGGTGATCTCCTCGGGCTTCGCCGAGCTCGGGCCCGAAGGCGCGGTTCTGCAGCAGGATCTCCAGCACCTCGCACGCACCCACGGCATCCGACTGGTGGGGCCCAACTGCCTCGGCGTGATGGACAACGACCCGGACATCCGGCTCAACGCCACCTTCACCAGCCTGGTCCCGGCGCCCGGAGGGCTGGCGGTGGCGTCGCAGTCGGGGGGCGTGGGAATCGCCCTGCTCGACCTGGCCCAGCACATCGGACTGGGGCTCCACAGCTTCGTCTCCCTCGGCAACAAGGCGGACGTGTCGAGCAACGACCTGCTGGCCGCCTGGTTGCACGATCCCGATGTGACCGCTGCGGCGCTGTACCTCGAGTCGTTCGGCAACGCCTTGAAGTTCGCCCGGCTCGCGTCCCGGTTCGCGGAGACCAAGCCGCTCCTCGCGGTCGTCGGCGGTCGGTCCGCCGGGGGCAGGCGGGCAGGCGCCTCGCACACCGCCGCGGCCGCCACGCCCGCCATCGGCGTGGACGCACTCTTCGCACAGGCGGGCGTGATCGCCTGTCGCGACGCGCACGACCTGGCGCACACCGCCCTGCTGCTGAGCCAGCAGCCGTTGCCGGCCGGGCGCAGGGTCGGGGTGGTCAGCAACGCGGGTGGTCTCGGGATCCTGGCCGCGGACGCCGCCGACCGACTGGGGCTGCTGGTGCCGTCGCTCTCCGCGGACCTGCGGGAGCGGATCCGCGTGGGCGTCACCTCGACCGTGGGCATCAGCAACCCGGTGGACCTGGGTGCCGGGGTCTCCCCCACCGACTTCTCGGCCGCCCTGGACCCGCTACTGGCATCCGCGGAGGTCGATGCGGTGGTGGTCCTGCTGGTGGCCACCAGCGTCCTCCAGCACGGGTCCCTCGTCGCCGCACTCGCGGAGTCCCGCGCTGCCGGAGCGGACAAGCCGGTGCTGCTCGTCGCCTACGGCGAGATCGACCTCGAGCCGCTGGCCGGCACCGGGGTGACGGTCTTCGAGTCAGCCGAGATCGGACTCCGTTCCCTCGCCCACGCGTCGCACTACGCCACGTGGCTGGGCGCGTCGCGCGGCGCCGAGCGCCCGCCCGATGCCGACCGGGCGACACGGGCACGCGACCTCGCCCGCGTCCTCGTGGCCACCCCCGAGGCCGAGGGGTGGCTGGCGCCCCCCGAGGTGGCGACGCTCCTGGAGCCCTACGGTCTCGCGCCCGTGGGCACGACGCATCGGCGCGCGGAGTCCGCCGTGGTCGCGGCCGAGGCCCTCGGCTATCCCGTCGTCCTCAAGGTGGCCGACCCGCGGATCGTGCACAAGTCCGACCGGGGCCTGGTGCGCACCGGCCTGAGGAGCTCCTCGGAGGTGCTGTCCACGTTGGGCGACTTCGGCTCCGAGCTCGGTGAACGGGATGTCGAGGTCGTGGTCCAGCCGATGCTCGACGGCGTCGAGATCGCGCTCGGCATGGTGCGGGACCACGCGTTGGGCCCGATGGTCATGGTCGCGGCAGGAGGCGTCGACATCGACATCTGGGACGACCGTGTGTTCCTGCTGTCGCCGGTCACCGCCCAGGACGCGGCTCGAGCACTGCGGTCGCTGCGAGCCTGGCCGCTCCTGCAGGGTCACCGAGGCCGACCGCGGGGGGCAGTCGAGACGATCGAGCGCTGTCTGGTCTCGCTGGGCCATCTCGCGGACGACGTGCCCGAGATCGCCGAGCTGGACCTCAACCCGGTCCTGGTCTCTGCCACCGGAGTGTCCGTGGTCGACGCCAAGGTCCGCCTCGCCGACGCGCAGCCGCTCGATGCCGGCGTACCCCGTCGACTGCGGCCGCTGTCCTGAGGTGACGGGGTACGCCGACGGGCGGATGGGCGACACTGCTCGGGTGACCGACCCTGCCGAGGACTCCGCGCTCCCGGGCTCGGCGAGGCCGCTGCTGGACGCGGTCATCGCCATCTCCTCCGACCTCGACCTGAACAGCGTGCTGACCCGGATCATCGTCTCGGCGACGGAGCTCACGGGCGCCCGCTTCGGAGCACTCGGGATCATCGGCGGGGACGGAGAGCTCAGCGACTTCATCACCACGGGGATCGACCCGCACTCGCGCGAGCTGATCGGGGACCTCCCGCGCGGTCGCGGCATCCTGCGCCTGCTCATCGACGAACCCGAGGCCCTCCGGCTCGACGACCTCGGCGCGCACCCACGGTCGTTCGGCTTTCCCCCCAACCACCCGACGATGATCACCTTCCTCGGCGTCCCCGTCCGGATCCGGGGCACCGTGTTCGGCAACCTCTACCTGACCGAGAAGGACAGCGGTCTCCCGTTCACCGAGTCCGACGAGCGCCTGGTGCAGGCGCTGGCCAGTGCCGCAGGTTTCGTCATCGAGAACGCCCGGGCGTTCGGACTCAGCGAGCGTCGCCGACAGTGGCTGGAGGCGTCCTCCGAGCTGGCGGACACGCTCCAGCCCCCGGTCGACCTGGACCGGGCCCTCCAGCTGATCACCAACAGCGCGCGTGCGATCGCGGGCGCCGAGGCCACCGCCGTGGTGCAGGTGCCGGAGATCGGTGCCGCCTCGGTCGTCGCCTTCGACGGCCCGGCGGCCGAGCGGGTGGACGCGCTGCTGGAGCGCATCGCTCGTGCCACCCAGGACGGAGGACGAGCGGGACCGATCGAGCTGGCCGCGGACGACCTGAAGGCCATCGTGATCCCGCTGAGGGCACACCTGGCGGCGCCCGGCGTGCTGGTGGCGCTGTTCGACAAGGCCCACCGAGCAGGCGAGTACGAGGAGCGCGAGCTGCTGATGTCGTTCGCCGACCAGGCCGCGCTGGCGCTCGACCGGGCCCAGGCACTGGAGGACCGCGAGGAGCTCGCCGTGATCTCCGACCGGGACCGCATCGCCCGGGACCTGCACGACCTGGTGATCCAGCGGTTGTTCGCCACCGGGCTGCAGCTGCAGGGAATCCGGTCGGTCTCCGAGACACCCGCCGTGATCGAGCGCATCGACGAGACCGTCGACGCCCTCGACCTGACCATCAAGGACATCCGGGGCACGATCTTCGAGCTGCAGGACCGGCAGACAGGCTCGCTGCGGGGCGAGATCCGCAAGCTCGTGAAGGAGTACGTGCCCGTGCTGGGCTTCGCCCCCACGGTGCGCACCCTCGGCCCGGTCGACACCGCCGTACCCGAGCCGACCTGCAACCAGCTGCTTGCGGTGCTGCGCGAGGCGATCTCCAACCTCGCCCGCCATGCGCTGGCCGACCACGCCGAGGTCGAGCTCCGGGTCGACCAGCTGGAGGTGGTGCTGACCGTCACCGATGACGGCGTGGGGCTCCGGGAGGACCGCCACGAGAGCGGGCTGCGCAACGCACGGAGACGCGCCTCGGCCCTGGGAGGGTCCCTCGACGTCTCCGCAGGCGATCCCCAGGGCACCAGGTTCGTCTGGCGTGCCCCGCTGCGCTGACCGGGGACACCGCTCAGCTCCGGGGCTGGAGCAGCTTCGAGGCCAGCACTGCGGCCTGGGTGCGCCGTTCGAGCCCGAGCTTCGCCAGGATGCTGGAGACGTAGTTCTTCACCGTCTTCTCCGCGAGGAACATCTGCTCGCCGATCTGCCGGTTGGTCAGCCCCTCCGCGATGTGGGCGAGAAGCTTGAGCTCCTGCTCGGTCAGCTCGGCCAGCTCCGGAGCGGTCGCCGGCCCGTTGCGCACCCGCTCGAGCACGCGGGCCGTCAGCGCGGGGTCGATCAGGGAACCCCCGGCGGCCACGTGCCGCACCGCCTGGACCAGGTCGGTGCCGCGGATCTCCTTGAGCACGTAACCCGAGGCGCCCGCCATGATCGCGGCGAAGAGCGCCTCGTCGTCGTCGTACGACGTGAGGATCAGGGCACTGATCGTCGGGTCGACGCCCCGGACGGCGCGGCAGACCTCGATCCCCGATCCATCGGGCAGCCGGGCGTCGAGAACCGCGACCTGTGGCCGGATCGCCGGGATCCGGTGCGTGGCCTCCTGGGCGGAGCCGGACTCCCCCACCACCCGGATGTCACCGGCTCCCTCGAGCAGGGCGCGCAGTCCCTCCCGGACGACCTCGTGGTCGTCGAGCAGGTAGACGCTGATCGGCTCGGAGACGGTCACGCTGCTGGGTGCACCTCCTCGGTACCTCCTCAGGCTAGGCCCGGCCGGGCTGTGACGACACGGACCAAGGTCCCGTGGACGACGGGACCTCAGGCACTGCCGCCGCTCCCCGACCCACCTCAGAGTGGAGGTGAAGCAGCATCCGAACCGAGGAGGAACCATGAGCACCGTCCATCATGAGCGAACAGCTGGTCACGACGCTCGCACGCCGGCCACGACCGGGACGGCACCACGCACCGCGGAGATCGTCGCCGCGGCGATCCGGCTGAGCATCGGCTGGGTGTTCCTCTGGGCCTTCCTGGACAAGGCGTTCGGACTCGGCCACGCGACGCCCGGCAAGGACGCGTGGGTCAACGGGGGCAGCCCGACGAAGGGCTTCCTCGGGTTCGCCACGGAGGGTCCGTTCGCCGGGGCCTACCACCAGATCGCCGGTCAGGCATGGGCCGACTGGTTGTTCATGCTCGGACTCCTCGGCATCGGCGCTGCGCTGATGCTCGGCGTCGCGATGCGCGCCGCCACCGCAGCCGGGGTGCTCCTGCTGGTCCTGATGTGGACCGCGGTCCTGCCTCCCGCGAACAACCTGTTCATGGACGACCACCTGATCTACGCACTCACCCTCGTCCTGATCACCACCCTGGGCGCGGGCCGCACCCTCGGCCTGGGTCACCGTTGGGACCAGCTTCCGCTGGTGCGCAGCAGGCCCTGGCTCAGCTGAGCTGGCCCGCGCGCGACGCGGGCCGACCTGACCCCCATCCGACCGGTAGGCAACCGGTCGCGGTGGGGGTCAGTGGCCTTTCCACCCCTCGGTGTCTTGCGCGCGGGGATTCCCGGGAGTTGTCTCGGACCATGGCTGACGACGAGACCAACGACGACCAGGACCGGCGCGACGACGAGAAGCGGGACCACAACCTCCACGTCGGCGACAGCGGCGGTGACGGACGACCGGTGGTGCTGATCCACGGCTGGCCGCTGTCCGGTGCCTCGTGGTCCGAGCAGGTGCCGGCACTGAAGGAGGCCGGTTACCGCGTGCTCGCCTACGACCGTCGCGGATTCGGGCAGTCCGACCCCGGAGACAAGTACGACTACGACTCGCTCGCCGACGATCTCGACAACGTGCTGTCCGACCTCGACCTGACCGACGTGACCCTGGTCGGCTTCTCGATGGGTGGCGGCGAGGTCGCCCGCTACGCCTCCAGGCACGGCGTCGACCGGCTGCACTCGGTGGTGTTCGCGGCCGCGATCCCGCCGTACCTGCTGCAGGGCGACGACAACCCCGACGGGCCACTCACCGAGGACGCCGCCGGCGGGATGCGCCAGGGCCTGGAGGACGACCGCGACGGGTTCTTCGACCAGTTCATGACCCAGTTCTTCAGCGCCGGCGACGACCTCAAGGTGACCGACGAGCAGCGGAAGGAGGCGCTGGCACTCTGCAAGCAGTCGGACCAGGAGGCCGCCCTCGGCTGCATGGAGGCGTTCGGAACGACGGACTTCCGCGACGACCTGCCCAAGGTCACCGTGCCGGCCCTGGTGATCCACGGCGACAGTGACGGCATCGTGCCCTTCGAGGGGTCGGGGAAGCGGACGCACGAGGCAGTCGACGGGAGCGAGCTGGTCGTGATCGAGGGCGGTCCGCACGGCGTGAACGTCAGCCACGCGAAGGAGTTCAACGAGGCGCTGCTGGCGTTCCTCGAGAAGTAGGCCGGGCGGCGACGGGCAGTTGCCTGAGCTTCATGCTTCGGTGTCGACGTCCCACCGTCCGCTCAGGGCAGCATCCACCTGGGCGGCGGTCGCCTGGAGATCTGCGATGTCATCGACGTCGAAGCTCTGCCGCTCCACGAGCCGGCGGAGCCGAGCCAGCGCTGCGGCGACGGCGGGATGCTGGTGGGGCGCGCAGACCCAGGCAAGCTCCCTGAGCATCGACAGGAGCCTGGTGAGCACCGCCGGATCTGCTGCCCCGTAGCGCGCCGGCTGGTCGAGCGCCAGATGCAGGAGTCCTGTCAGGTCCGGGCGCGCCAGAACGAGCCGGACGTGTCCCGCCTCGTCGCGCAGGACTCGCGGGCCGAGGTCGTGCTGGGCGAACTCCCCGAGCAGGGTGGAGGAGTGGCCCAGGGCGTGGATGGCCGTCGTCGGGTCGTTGATGCCCGGGGAGAGAGCCTTGACCGCGACGTCGGTCAGCTGACGGAGCCCGAAGGAGACGTCCTGCACCGACGTCCGCTCGAACCCGGTGACAAGCGTGGCACTCATCGCCGCGACAGCCTCCGGTGCTGGGCGCGGGCGGGCCCCCGCCCCCGGACCCTGACTGCCAGAGGCCGCCGACCGGGGTGTCCTTCACGAGCCAGCTCCCGGGACGAACGTCGAGGACGACGACGACGTCGGACTCCACGGCTGCCTCGAGCAGCGCCTCCTGCTCGATGCGGACGAGAAACCCGGACGACGCGGCGCCGAGCGCGGTCGAAGGGCCGCTCGGGACCAGTGCCCCGAGGCCGAGCGGGGACACCTTCCGCTGGACCCAGCTCACGTCGCAGGCTGGCCGAAGCGTCCTGGTGGACGCTGCTCAGCATGCTCTCGACGCGGATGGTCTGGGCGAGGTGCGCCAGGAACAGGATCAGGCCCACGACGCTGGCAACCGCGAGGACGTAGGCCACGGTGACCGAGAGATCGGGCACGAACTCGGCCCGCGACGCCGCCGAGGACCGGACCGTGCGCAGCACGGTGAGCGCGTAGGCGAACGTGCCGAGGAACAGTCCGAGCGTCGCCTGCACGACGAGGTCCCGGGTGAAGGTTCGCAGGAGGCGTGGTGAGAACTGGCTGCTCGCGAGCTGGAGCGTCACCACGGTCAGTGAGAAGGTCAGTGCCGTCACCGTGATCAGGGACCCGGCGACAGCGTCGAGGACGGTCCGGGCGGCATCCGCTCCCCCGGTGAACAGATAGGTCCGAAGTCCCTCGGGAACCAGTCCGCTGTGAGCAGCCTCGAGCTTCGGTAGGCCAACGCCGAGGGCGATCGCCAGCACCACCGACACGGTCGGCAGCGGCCAGAGCTGGGTCCGGAAGCCGTCTCGCAGTCCCGCCCAGAGACTGGCTGGGCTGGTGCGGCTCATCGTGCGGTCGCGATCAGTCTCGCGGGTCCGTGCGGTCGAGGACCAAGGTCAGGCGACCCCTGCGGTGCTGCTGCCGTAGGCGTTGCGCCGACCCCAGACCAGCCACACGATGAGGGCGAGGACCGAGAAGACCAGCGCGACCACGGTCCAGATGACCTTCTTGCCTGTGGTCGCCGGCGAGCGCCAGACGTCGACGGTGACGACCAGGAAACAGATGAGCCCGATGATCGAGGTAGCGGTCTGCATGGTGTCTCCTCCGTGGGGACCGGCACCTGACCGGTCGTGTCGACTCGTCAGGATACGTCCCATGACCGAAAGACTCGCGAGTGGCGCCGGTCGTCGGGAAGGGAAATGCCTCCGGTGGGGGTTTCCAGGCGTGGGACCTCGACGCACGCTCACTCGCACACTCGCCCGCCTCCGCTCCTGGGAGATCGACACCCGACTCTCCAACCCTGAGGCGCGCGTGGCGCTCGCGCGCCGTTGGAGTGCGCTACCGGAGTCGGTGCGCACCCCGTCCCAGGTCATCGGGAGGGCCGCTGTCGGGTGCGAAGGAACCCAGGGTGTCTTTCCTCGTTGCAACCTGACCTGCTCGCCGTGCTACCACTCGAAGGACGCCAACAGCGTCCGTGTCGACGGCAGCCACACGCTGCGCCAGGTCACCGACCAGATGGCGCTCCTGCGGCGACTGCGCGGACCGCGTGCGCACGCTCAGCTCATCGGCGGCGAGGTGTCGCTGCTGTCACCCGAGGCGCACGCCGAAACCCTCCTCGCCATGCGCGCCGCGGGCCGCGAACCGATGTCGATGACGCACGGAGACTTCGGTCTCGCCTACCTCGAGGCCATGGTCACCGGGCCGGACGGGAAGCTCCGGCTTCCCCGGGTCTCGTTCGCGGCCCATTTCGACTCCCTCATGCGGGGACGAAGCGGCATCCCGCGGCCGCGACGTGAGTCAGACCTCCATGCGCACCGCCGCGCGTTTGCTGCCATGTTCCAGGACCTGCGGCGGCGCCGAGGTCTCCGGGCCTATCTCGCCCACACGATGACCATCACCTCCGAGAACCTCGACCAGGTGGCCGACGTGGTGCAGACGGTTCCCGCCATGGGCTACTCGATGATGTCGTTCCAGCCGGCAGCCCGCGTCGGAGACCCGCGCCGATGGGACGACGACGATCCGGGAGTGGACATCGACCAGGTCTGGCGCCGGATCGAGGACGGTCTGGGCCACTCGATCGGCTGGGACGCCCTGTCCTTCGGACACCCCCGGTGCAACCGGACGGCGTTCGGACTCCGTCTCGGCAAGCGGTGGATCCCCTTGCTCGACCCCGATTCGGCCGAGGATCTCGCCCTGCGCGACCGTTACCTCGCCGACTACGGCCAGCTGCAACGGGACCCGGACCGCCCCGCACTTGTTGCCCTGCAGGCCGCTCGAGCCCTTGCCCGCCATCCGCGCGACGTCAGTGCGGTCCTGGCGTGGTCGTCACGCCTCGTTGCGCGATGCGGAGGGGCGCCTCGGCTGTTGGTTCACCTGGCCCGCCGCGACGTCAAGCTCCTGACGTTCGTCGTGCACGCCTTCATGGATGCCAGCGTCGTCGCGCCTGCCTGGGAACTGCTCCAGACCGGTCGTGAGGCGGAGGACCCCGTCATCCGGGAAGCGCAGGAGCGGCTGCAGTCCTGTGTCTACAGCATGGCCCATCCCGAGACGGGCGAGATCGTGCCGGCCTGCGTGCAGCACAGCGTTCTCGACCCGGAGGCCAACCGGCAGCTTGCAGTGCTTCTTCCCATTCCCACGCTTCGGCCGACCTCGAAGGGTCGGTGACGGGTGAAGGACATGGCGCGGACTGGGCTGCGCTGGGTTGTGAGCCCGGCGGTCGACGAAGTGCCTCGAGGTCAGGCACGTGCGGCGACGGCCCTTCGAGTCCTGCTCGGCCTGATGTGGCTCTACAACGTGGCCTGGAAACGCCCCCCGGACTTCGGCCAGGTCGCCGGCAACGGCCTGTACAAGTTCACCGGCTATGCGGTCAGCCATCCCGTGCTGCCGCCGTACAGCTGGGTCGTCGAGCACGTCGTCCTCCCACACTTCCAGGTCTTCGGATGGGTGGTCCTGGCCGTCGAGACCACGCTCGCGGTCCTTCTCCTGACCGGCACCTGGGTGCGCGCTGCCGCGGCCGCGGGCGTCGCCCAGTCGATCGCCATCGCACTCTCGGTGGCCTACGCGCCCGCCGAGTGGCCGTGGTCCTACTGGCTGATGATCGGCGGACACTGCGGGATCCTGTTCAGCTCCGCGGGACGGCTGCTGTCCGTCGAGGCGCTGCCGGCAGGACTGACCCGGGGCAAGTCTCTTGCCAACCTGTGGGGCGGGCTCTCGGTGCTCCTCGGGCTGGTCGCGGTCGCGGGCTCGCTCGGCGATCCCTTCGCCGCTCGTGGGGTCCGGGTGGGCTCCGAGCGACCTGTCCGTGAGCCTGGGTGAGTACAACGTCGCGGGCGGTCTGGTCCTTCTGGTCACGGGCGCGCTCCTGCTCGCCGCGCCACGCCGGGGTGCTGTCACCGGTGCGCGGCTCGCCAGGACAGCCGCGGGCCTCAGCCTGGTCGCGGCCGCGTCGCTCTACGTCCAACTGGGATCCAGCCGACCCGGTGCTCGGCGGATCCGCCACCTCCGCCGGGTACTTCCTGTGCCTCGCCGTCGTGGCGGTCGGCGTCGGGCACACGAGTCGCGCCGCCACCCGGCGCCCAGCACGCCCCCGCGGCGTCGAGCGCGGGATGAGCATGGAGGTGGTCGACGGGGGTGACCGCGGTTGCGGCGAGCTGTTGCTGGTGCTCGCCGAGCGCAGCCGCACGCTCGCACCGGGCAGCACGGTCCGCCTCCTGGCCACCGACCCGGCCGCCCCCATCGACCTGCCCGCCTGGTGCCACCTCACCGGCCACGGCTACCTGGGCAAGGGTGTCGACGCAGAGGGGCGTCCCTACTACGACGTCCGACTCGTCGGTCGCGCCACCGAGCACGCGACCACACAAGCCTGGCGACTCGATCCCGAGCCGCCCAGGAAGCACCAACGAGAGGAACACCCATGAACGGGCTCGTCATCAACCTCACCCACTCGGTCGACGACGTCGACCGCACCAGCGTCGCGATCGTGGTCGCCGGTGCGTCGGTCGCCTCGTCCCAGAAGACCACGGTCTTCCTGTCCTCCGAGGGCACCCGCCTGGCGGCAAAGGGCGTGGCCGACGACCTGCACGAGGAAGGTTTCGCACCCGATGTCGGAGCTGGTCTCCAGCTTCGTCGAGGCCGGCGGCGACCTTCCTGGTCTGCAGCCCCTGCGCCAAGAAGCGCGGGATCGGCGAGGACGACCTGATCGAGGGCGCCACCATCGTCGGCGGAGCCACCCTGGTTGCGCTGCTGGCCGACGGCGCCTCCTCGCTCTCCTTCTGAGGAGGCGCCTGATGCCGGATCTCGCCGGGTCACCGCCGATGGGCGCGCCCGCCCTGCCCGTGGCTCTGGAGTACGACGGCGGCGACATGGACTGCGGGAGCGGTCTGCTGCTCGCCATCACCTCCCGCATGCGACGCATCGAGGAGGGCGAGGTGCTGCTGCTGCACACCCGGGAGCGATCGGTGCTCGCCGACCTGCCCGCCTGGGCGCGCCTCGCGGGTCACGACCTGCTCGCGGTCGTCGCCGACGCCGCGGGCGAGCACCGGGACCCTGGCGACTGTGGATCGCTCCCGGGCGCAGCGCCCACCGGCGTCGCGGCGCGGCTCCAGCGCTCCGGACGTCGAGTACTCCTCGGGATCGCCCGCCCCGGTGGGCACCCGGCTCTGGCTCTACTCCAACTTCCACTGCAACCTCGCCTGCAGCTACTGCTGCGCCGCCTCGTCGCCGCAAGCCGACGCACGTCTGATGTCGGTCGAGACGGCGGCAGCGCGGCCGAGCAGTTCGCCGCCGCAGGGAGGTCGGGAGCTGCTGATCACCGGTGGCGAACCCTTCCTCCACCCCGCGCTCGACGAGCTCGTGGCCCGCACCGCAACGCACGTCCCGGTGACCGTGCTGACCAACGCGATGGTCTTCGACCGGGGCAGGCGGCGGGAGGTCCTCGAGTCCTTCGACCGCGACCGGGTGACTCTTCAGATCAGTCTGGACTCCGCCGGACCCACGCTGCACGACCGCCAGCGGGGCGCCGGTTCCCACGCCCGTGCGCTCGCGGGGATCCGGCTTGCCCGAGAGCTCGACTTCCGGGTCCGGGTTGCCACGACCTACCTGCCCGAGGACGCCGCAGCTGCCGGGGACCTGCACGGCGACGTTGGCCGAGCTCGGGATCGCGCGAGGAGGACCGGCTGATCCGCCCGGTCGCCCAGGAGGGCTACGCCGAGGCCGGGGTCGAGATCAGCCTGGACTCCGTCGAGCCCGAACCCACCCTGACCGCCGACGGCGCGTGGTGGCACCCGGTCGCGGTCACCAACCGACACCTGCGAGTGGCCGACGCGCCGCTGCCGCTCGGCCACGTCCTCGACGTGATCCGCGACGTCGTCGCCGTCCAGGCCGCCGCCGGATCGCAGGGACGCGCGGTCTTCCGCTGCACCTGACTGTGCCGTTTCGTGGTCAGGGACCGCCCACAGAGCCTCCTGGCTGCCGTTCCTCCTGGTCCTGCTGGCCTACTACGTCAACGGGACGGCTCTCCTGGCGTTCTCCTCCGTCGCCGAGCGGACCGGACGACAGCGCGACGACGGCCGCTCCCTGAGCTTCCTCGGAGGCCTGGCCGAGGGAACCGAGACCATCGCCGTTCACTCGGTGTGGCTGATCGTGCCCGCCCACGCAGCGACGGTGGCGCTCGTCTGGGCAGCCGTGGTCGGGGTGAGCGCCGTTCAGCGCATCGTCACCGGCTTCCGCGACCTGTCGTGAGCCACCAGCTGCGGCCCTGCGCCAGGGCGCCCAGCACACGCTGCGTGGCCGGTCGCCCGAGCTGAGCCTGGACGTCGGAGATCGCGGCGTTCCACGGTCCGTCGTTGTACGTGGGATAGGCGTGCGTCACGCCGGCGAGACCGCGCGTCGTGAGTCCGTTGCGGATCGCGATCGTCAGCTCACCGAGGGTCTCCCCCGCGCGTGGCCCGACGACCGTGGCACCGAGCAGGTGACCACGCTTGTCGACCACCAGCCGCGTGAAGCCCCCCAGCTGCCCCCTCGGCGACGGCCCGGTCGAGGTGGGAGTTCGGCCAGTCGATCGTGCGCAGCCCGGTCGGGACCTGATCGGTCTCGAGTCCGACCGCGGCGACCTCGGGGGCGGTGAAGGTGACCCGCGGCTCGGCGGTCGAGCCGACCGTGCGGCGTACCCCCAGGATCGCGTTGGATGCGGCCAGGCTCGCGTGCACGCCCGCGGTGTGGGTGAACTGCGGGTGACCGGTGAGGTCTCCGGCGGCCCAGATGCGACTTGTTGGTTGTCCGGAGGTGGTCGTCGACCACGACGAACCCACGCTGGTCCACCTCGACGCCGGCGGCTCCAAGCCGATGTCCGGGTGCGCGGCGCCCGGCCCACCGCCACCAGGAGGGAGCGGAAGGGCACCTGCTGCCCGTTCGCCAGGTGGAGGACACCGGAGCCCCCGGTGCCGGGTTCCACCCGGGCCACCCCCGAGCCCGTGTGGAGCTCGACCCCGTCGTCGACCAGGGCGCGGGAGACCTCCGCCGCGGCGCGCGGGTCCTCGCGGGGCAGGATCCGGGAGGCCCCCTCGACCAGCGAGACCCGGCTGCCCAGCCGGGCGAACGCCTGTCCCAGCTCGCAGCCGATGCTCCCGCCGCCCAGGACTGCCAGCTCCGCGGGCAGCTCGGTCAACCCCCAGACGGTCTCGCTGGTCAGGTGGTCGACCTCGCTCAGACCGGGGAGGGGAGGAAGGGCCGGAGCGGCGCCGGTGGCGACGAGCGCCTGACGGAACCTCACGGGCCGGCCGTCGACCTCGGCCGAGTCAGCGCCGGTGAACCGCGCGGTGCCAGTCCTCACCGAGACGGACGCGGCTTCGAGCGCCTCGACCGAGTCGACCGGTGCTATGTGCGCGATCGCAGCACGCACATGGTCCATCACCCTTGCGAAGTCGACCGACACCTCGGTCGTGACCCCGAACCGCTCGCCGCCACGCGCGGTCGCAGCCACGTGCGCCGCTGCCAGGAGTGCCTTGGAGGGGACGCAGCCGGTCCACAGGCAGTCTCCCCCGGTGCGCTCACGCTCCACGAGCAGGACCCGCGCACCGAGCCGGGCGGCGGTCTTGGCACCGACGATCCCGGCCGTGCCCCCGCCCACCACGAGGAGGTCCCACGGGCGGTCGTGCGACTCGGCGGACCGCGCCCGCGCACCTGTCACGGGCTGTCCTCGTCGCTGATCGTCGACAGGTAGGTGCGGACGCGGTCGACCGAGCGTGGGTCGACGACCGGCCCACCCGACCACAGGGACAGTGCCCGGTGCAGGGCTCGGTGCTGGCTCGCGACCTGGGTGCACTTCTCGCAGGTGGCGAGATGCTCCTCGAGCCGCGCGACCTCTCCCGGCGTGAGCCGGGCAGCCGGGTCGGCGTCGAGATAGCGCTGGATCCGGCGCGCGGACCAGTGACAGGTCAGCATCTGACGCAGGGTCCCGGTCATGGCAGCTCTCCTCGGGTGAGTGCGGTGGGGCGGAGTTGCTTGCGGACGCGGTCGCGTGCCCGACTGAGCCGCGACATCACGGTGCCGACAGGCACGTCCATGACGACGGCAGCCTCGGAGTAGCTCAGGTCGTGCACGTCGACGAGGATCAGCGCGACGCGGAAGCGCGGGTCGAGGGCACGGACGGCTGCTTCGAGGTCGGCATGCAGCTCGTCGTCCACGAAGGTGTCCTCGGCGCTCGGCAGCACGGCCCTGCCGAAGGCCGGCCGTGCGCTCCGGACGAGCTCCCAGTCGCCGAACGTCCCCGGTCGCTGGCGACGGTGCAGGTTCGCGTTCGTGTTGCGCAGGATGGTCAGCAACCAGGCCCGCGGATACCGACCGTCGAAACGGTCGATCGCCCGGTAGGCGCGCAGCAGGGTCTCCTGCACGAGGTCCTCGGCATCGGCCTGGTTCGAGGTGTTGGCCAGGGCAACCCGCAGCAGGACCTCGATCTCGGGCTCGACCAGCTCTCGGAAGGAGGACTTCCGGGTAGCGTCGTCCTCGGGCAGCGGGAGTGTCACGACCGGGAAACCCGTTGAGCTCGCGAAACGCATCCCGCCGACCCTCGTGGCCCGCGCGCTGGAGGAATCGGCATCGTTCGCTCCTGCCCGGGTCCGGCGCACGGCCGCACCCACTTCGAGTGTTCCTGTCGACTTCCGAGGATCCCATGACCCGCTACACGCCGCTCCGCCGCGTGGTACGACGCGCTGTCGGCCGAGCCGGTCTACCGCGTGGGCCGCGAGCGGGCCATCCCCGCCCTGCGCCTCCACCAGGGTTCCCGGGTGCTGGACGTCGGGTGTGGGACGGGGCTCAACTTCCCGCTCCTGCTGGCAGCTGTCGGGACCAGCGGCCAGGTGGTGGGAGTCGACCGCAGCCCCCAGATGCTCGCCGTGGCCCGGCGCAAGGCCCTGGGTCGCCCCCCGGGCAGCATCTCCCTCGTGGAGGTGGACGCCGAGCAGCTCACCCCGGTCGCCGTGAACGTCCCCGACCGGACCGGAGCCGGCTTCGACGCCGTCCTCTTCACGTACTCGTTGTCATTGATGGACGACTGGGCCGCAGCGTGGCGGCGGGCCTCGTCCCTGGTCCGGCCGGGCGGTCGCGCGGGGATCGTCGACCTGGGACCCACCCGCGGCCGGGCCCGGCTGCTCGGTCCGGCGGCCCGGTTGGCCTGCTGGATGGGCGGGTCCGACATCGATGCGCACCCGTGGACCGCGCTCGAGGACGCCGCGGTGGACGTGCAGTCGTGGAGCCTCCGTGGCGGCCACGTCCAGGTCCGGGTCGGGACCCTGTGAGCCCTAGGCCGGGCCGCGCTGGTAGGTCCTCAGCCACCGTCGATCGATCAGACGCTTGAGCCGCAGCGGTCCGGCGCCGTACCACCACCAGCGTCCGCGGACGGCGAGCCCGACACCCCCACCGAGGTCGAGGATCGAGAGAGCACGACGCGGAGGCTCGTAGACCGGCAGCGGTTCCTCACCGAGCCGGGCCAACAGGCTGTGGAGGAGCACCGGGCCCTGCCGGACCCCGTGCACACCGATGCGTGGCAGCGGTTGCGGCAGGAAGTGGGCGCAGTCGCCGACCGCGTAGATCTCGTCATGGGTCACGTGCTGGAGAGTCCCCCGGACCGGCACACCGCTGTCGTCCCCCAGACCGAGCGCGGCCAGCAGCGGAGGTGCGGCCAGTCCCGTTGCGAGGAGAGCGACGTCGTGGGTGAGCGCGTCGGCGCCGTCGCAGAGTGAGTGATGCTCGCCGACCTCACGCGCCGGGCAGCCGGTGCGGACCTCGACCCCGCGCGCGCTGAGGAGCCGCTCGAGCCTGCGGCGTGCCCCACGGGGCAGGTCCGCACCCACGCGTGGTCCGGACTCGAGGAGCTGGACCTTCGCAACGTCTCCACGAACCACCAGGTGTGCGGCCAGCTCCAAGCCCGTGGCTCCGCCGCCCACGACCGTGACCGTGGCGCCCCTCCCCGTTGCCGAGCCGGATCGCAGCCTGGCGTCCAGAGTGGCGAGCCCGCTCAGGGGCTTGACGCGCACGACGGTCGCGTGGACACGAGCCGCCGCCAGTGCCACCACGCTGCCGACGTTGAGGGAGAGCACGTCGTACGACACCGAGACCCCCTCGGAGGTGCCGGCCACCCGCCGCTCCAGATCGAGCGACTCCAGGGTGGCTTCGTGGAACTCCACCCCTGCGTCACGGGCAAGCGCGCGTACGTCGATCTGCCCGACGTCGACCGCCAGCGTGCCCGCTGCCGTGGCGGAGGCAACGCCGCTGTAGGCGAAGTACCGCGGGGCGAGCAGGTGCACCCGATAGCCGGCAGCCGCGAGCTCTCCCGCGTGCCTCACCACGTGGAGGTGGGCGTGGCCGGCGCCCACCAGAAGGAGGACCGTCACCGGCACGGCCGAAGGTCGGGGTCGGGGTCGCGCTCCATCACTTCTCCTCGTCGAGGGCTGCCGGTCCGTCGCCCGGCCGCCGCTCGAGCGCGGGCACGTCCGGGTGCAGCGCCGTGCGGGTCGCCAGGCACAGCATCGCATCGGGGCGACGGCATCGAGCCCTCCCACCTCGTCGAGGGACCGCCGAGACCGAGAACCAGAGCGGGGTGACCGGCGCCGGCCGGGGACATCTGGCGGACTGCCTCGAAGATGCGCCTCGACGCATATGCTGGCCCACGGCAGGATTCCACGAGCCTGGGAGGCCAGCCTTGACGACACCCGAAGCCGGGCGCCGAGCGGTCCGGATCCTCCCGTTCCTGCGCTGGTGGTCACGGGTCGACAGGAACAGCGCCCGGTTCGACCTGATGGCCGGGGTGACGGGCGCACTGATCGTCCTGCCCCAGGGGGTCGCCTTCGCAACGATTGCCGGACTGCCCCCCGAGTACGGTCTCTACGCCGCGATGGTGCCGGCGGTCGTGTCGGCGCTCTTCGGCTCGAGCTGGCACCTGGTGACGGGTCCGACCACCGCGATCTCGATTGCGGTCTTCGCCTCGGTGGCCCCCCTCGCGGACCCCGGTTCGGCGGAGTACATCCGGCTGGTCCTCACGCTGACCTTCCTGACCGGGCTCTTCCAGCTGGCCATGGGCCTGGCTCGGCTGGGTGTCCTGGTGAACTTCATCTCGCACACGGTCGTGATCGGCTTCACGGCCGGCGCCGCTCTCCTGATCGCCACCAGTCAGGCGAACAGCTTCCTCGGCCTGCACCTGCAGCGTGGTCTGCCCTTCCACGAGGTGGTGTACCAGACCGCCTCACGCCTGGGTGACGTCAACCCCTACGTCGTCGCGGTCGGCGTCGCCACGCTGGTCTCTGGCGTCGTGTTCCGTCGGCGCCTGCCCACGCTGCACATGATCCTGGCCCTCGTCGTGGGGAGCCTCACCGCGTTGGCGCTCGACCGCCTCGCAGGAGGCCGCGACATCACGACCGTGGGTGCGCTCTCGGCCGGCCTCCCGCCGGTCACGCTGCCGGACTTCTCCCCGGAGGCGCTGGGACGGGTCGTCTTCCCCGCACTCGTCGTCACCATGCTCGGGCTCACCGAAGCGGTGTCGATCTCCCGTGCCATCGCGGTCAAGACCGAACAACGCATCGACGGCAACCAGGAGTTCATCGGACAAGGCCTGGCGAACCTCGTCGGCAGCTTCTTCTCCAGCTACGCGGTCAGCGGCTCGTTCAACCGGAGCGGGGTGAACCATGCCGCCGGGGCACGCACCCCGCTCGCGGCGGTCTATGCCTCGGTCTTCCTGCTCGTCATCCTGGCGGCGATCTCACCCCTGGCGACCTACCTGCCGACCGCAGCCATGGCGGGCCTGCTCTTCCTGGTGGCCTACGGCCTGATCGACTTCCGTCAGATCAGGTCGATCCTGCGCACGAGCAGGCAGGAGACCGCTGTGCTGCTCGTGACCTTCGCGGGCACCCTGATCGACCTCGAGAAGGGGATCGTCTTCGGGATCATGCTCTCCTTGATGTTGTACCTCGCACGTACTTCCCGACCCGAGATGGTCCCGGTCGTCCCTGACCCCGATCCCGACAGCTACTACTACGTCCCCGCCGACGACCGCGCAGAGTGCCCGCAGTACAAGATGATGCGCATCCACGGCTCACTCTTCTTCGGGGCCGTGAACCACGTCCAGGGGGAGCTGCACCGCATCGACGAGCGGTCACCTGAGCAGCGACACGTGCTGCTGTCCGCCAGAGGCATGAACTTCGTCGACATCGCGGGTGCGGAGCTGCTGGTCCAGGAGGCCAGGCGGCGGCGACGGATCGGTGGCGGGCTGTACCTCTACCGGGTGCAGACAGGGGTGCAGGAGCTCCTGGCGCAGGGGCCCTACCTCGAGGCGATCGGCGAGGAGAACATCTTCCCCACCAAGTCCCACCCCGTCGACTCGATCTATCCCCGGCTCGACTCCGAGATCTGCCGGACCTGCACGACCAGGATCTTCCCTCAGTGTCATGTCGCCCTGCCCAACGGCGAGCCCCGGCAGCGGCAGCCCGAGACCCTGGGTCACCCGGCGCCGAACGAGCCCCCGGACGAGCGGTAGCGCTCCTGACGCGTGAACTCGGCGCTGACCGCGAACCGGTCGCCCCTGACCAGGGTGTGTCGCCACTCGAGAGGGCGGTCACCTTCGAACCCGAGCCGCTCGATGGCGAACGCAGCCACGTTGGCGGGCATTTCCAGCATGTCCAGCTCGGCCCGGGTCGGCATCACGGCGCGCAGGTGCTCGCTCCCCCCGGTGAGGGTGATCCCGCAGCGAACGCGCAGCTGCTCGTAGAGCGCGGTTTCGGTGAAGTCGACCTCGAGCAGGGCCGCGGCGACCTCTGCCGGCATCCACACCCGGTCCAGGGCCAGGGGTCGATCACTGGCCAGGCGGACCCGCTCCAGGTAGAACAGCGGCGCGGACGCCTCGAGCGACAGCCTCTCGGCCACCACCCCGTCCGCCCGGATGTCGCGCCTGAGGACGATGCTGCGCTGGGTCTGGCCGGCGGTCCCGACCGCGGAGAAGAGGCTGTACAACGTGCCCATCTGCTGGTCGATCTCGGCCGGGCCGGTCAGGCGCGAGGTGCGGCCGCGTTCCCCCGAGACCACCCCTGCCGCACGAAGCCGGCGGAGTGCCTCGCGGACCGTGTGCCGGCTCACGGCGTACTCGTCCACGAGTGCGAACTCGCCCGGGAAGGCGTCGGTGAACTCGCCTTCGCGCACCCGACGGACAAGATCGGACCGGACCTGCTCCCACAGTGGGGCCGCCAGGTCCCGGTCCACGGATCGTGGGCCCGTGGCGACGCCACGCCGACTGGCACTGGTCATCAGGAGCGCCCCCCATCTCTCATGGCAGCGGCGCGTCCCGGAGCTTCAGCACATCGATGAGGAACCGGGCAGCCCCGCCTCCCTCGTCGAGAGCCAGCCGGACGGCGGCAGGGACATCGAGGTCGGCGATGAGCAACCGGAGCACGTCGTCCCGGGAGTTCGCCCTGCCGCCGGCACGGCCGGCAGCGCCGTGCAGCTCCTCGAGCACTGCGGCGGCCGTCTCGAACTCGGCGTCCGCGCACTCCCACGGCTCGTGCCACACCCGGTTGAGCAGGGCCAGCCGGACGGCAGGCGCCGCGTGGCTGCGCAGCACGTCGCCGATCAGGACCAGGTTCCCGGTCGACTTCGCCATCTTCTCCCCGGCCAGCCGTACCTCGCCGACATGCACCACAGCGCGGGCGAACGGGCCGACGCCGGTGGCAGCCTCCACCATCGCCGCCTGGTAGGCATGGTGCGGGAAGGTCAGGTCGGCACCGCCGACGAGAACGTCGATCGAGTTCCCCAGGCACGCCATCGCCATCGCGGCACACTCCGCGTGCCACCCGGGCCTCCCCCACCCCCAGGGACTCGGCCACGCCGGGTCGTCCTCCCGCGAAGGACGCCAGACCGCCACGTCGAACGCCGAGTCGCGGTCCGGTACGCCCTCCTGGTCGCCGAAGGCGTGCGAAGCCGCCAGGGCCGCAGCCTCGGAGAACCCGGCAGCGGCCGGGACGCGGTCACCGCGGAAGAAGACGTGACCGTCGCGCTCGTAGGCCGAGCCCGCAGCGAGCAGCGCGGTGGCGAGCCGCTGCACCGGCCGGATGAAGCTTCGCGCGTGCGGGGTGAGATCCGGTGGCGCGGAGGAGAGAGCACGCATGTCGCGCTCGAAGAGGAACTCCCGGGTCAGCGCGAAGTCGTCGTAGTGCCGGCCCTCGCCCCGCGCTGCCGCCGTCAGCACGTCATCCACATCCGTCACGTTCCGACACGTCAGCGCATCGACCCCGGTCGCGTGAGCGAGCGAGGCAATCAGGTCAGCCCACACGAAGGTCGAGGCGTGACCCAGATGCGTGACGTCGTAGGGGGTGATCCCACACGTGTAGATCCGCAGCGGCCCGGGCGTGACCAGCGCCCGCCCGGCGAGGGTCAGTGGCAGCACCTGCGGTGACTCGACCGGATAGCGAGCGGCTGTCCCCAGCACGCCGGCGGGGGTGGAGTCAGCGAAGCGAGACGTTGGGAATGCCACGCTCCGAGTGTGCCACCGACAGCCCCTTGTCGTGCCCCGGTCCGGCCGCATACGGTGATTCAAATGTCCGGTCATATGGAAGAGGTGCCTGCGCATGCTCGACGTCGAGATCATTGACACCAGCGAGCTCGGAGATCGCAGCTACGTGGTGCACGACGGCCATGTCGCAGTGGTGATCGACCCGCAGCGCGACATCGACCGGGTCCAGGCCGTCCTCACCGACCTCGGGCTGAGCCTGGCCGCCGTGGCCGAGACCCACATCCACAACGACTACCTGACCGGCGGCCTCGAGCTCGCCCGCCAGACCGGTGCGGACTACCTGGTCTGCGCCGAGGACGAGGTCGCCTTCGACCGCCGAGCCGTCTCGGACGGAGAGGTGCTGGCCTACGGCCCCCTCGAGATCCGGGTGATCGCGACGCCCGGCCACACCCACACCCACGTTTCCTACGCCGTCTCGCACCAGGAGAACGGTGGCGGCACGGCCGTCTTCACCGGCGGTTCGCTGCTGTACGGCAGCGTGGGTCGAACCGACCTGCTCGGTGACGAGCACACCGACGAGCTGACCAGGGCGCAGTTCCGATCCGCCCGCAAGCTGGTCTCCCTCCTCCCCGAGGACAGCGACGTCTATCCGACACACGGGTTCGGCAGCTTCTGCTCGTCCGGATCGGCAGCAGGTGGCGACTCCTCGACGATCGGTGAGGAGCGCAAGCGCAACGATGCGCTGACCGAGGACGACGAGGACACCTTCGTGGCCAAGCTCGTGGAGAACCTCACCGCCTATCCCAGCTACTACGCCCACATGGGTGCGCTCAACAAGGAGGGACCCGGCCCCGTCGACCTGAGCCCCCCGCAGAGCGTCGATGCCGCCGAGCTGCGCCGTCGGGTGGAGGCCGGTGAGTGGGTGGTGGACCTGCGCGACCGCAAGGTCTATCCCGCCGGACACCTGCGAGGCAGCATCGGCATCGACCTCGGCGGCCAGTTCGCCACCTACCTGGGCTGGCTGATGCCGTGGGGGACCGACGTGACGTTGATCGGTGAGTCCGCCGAGCAGGTCGCCGACGCGCAGCGCGAGATGGTGCGCATCGGTATCGACCGGCCCGCGGGTGCGGCCGCCGGGGAGGTGAGCTCGCTGGTTCCGGACGACGAGCTGGCCGACTACCCCGTCGTCACCTTCGAGGATCTCAAGAAGGAGCCTGCCGAGCGCACCGACGACCGGGAGCCGCCCACGGTCCTCGACGTCCGCCGCGACGACGAGCGCGCGGACGAAGCGATCCCGGGGTCGAGTCACATCCCGATCCACGACCTGCTCGAGCGGCTGGACGAGGTGCCACCGGGAACCCTGTGGGTCCACTGCGCCAGCGGCTACCGGGCCTCCATCTGTGCCAGCCTGCTGGCGCGCGAGGGCCATGCCGTGGTGCTCATCGACGACGAGTTCGAGAAGGCTGTCGAACTCGGACTGACGACGTCAGGGACCTGACCGGCTCAGACCACGGACAACGGCAGCGACCGCCCCACCAGGCTCCGTCGGACGGAGGGCAGCTCGCTGGCGAACCTCCGGATCTCCATGACCGAGGCCGCCGTGGGAGCAGCCACCATGGCCGGCACCCCGAGGTCCCCGGAGGTGCGGAGGGGCAGATCGAGGGGGATCTGGCCGAGCAACGGTGCGTCGATGGCCTCGGCGAGCCGGGCACCGCCGCCCTCCCCGAAGATCGGGGTGTGCGCGGAGCACGACGGGCAGACCAGGGTCGACATGTTCTCCACGACGCCTGCGATCGGCATCCGCGCGTCTCGTGCCATCCGCCCCACCCGGGCCGCCACGGTCTGGGCTGCCAGCTGGGGGGTGGTGACGGCGAGCAGCTGGGCATCGGGGATCAGGTCGAGCAGGGTGAGCGTGACATCGCCGGTCCCGGGTGGCAGGTCGAGGAGCAGCGTGTCGAGCTCTCCCCAGTGCACGTCGGTCAGGAACTGCTCGAGTGCCTTGTGCAGCATCGGTCCCCGCCAGACGACGGGCTCGTCCTCCTCGACGAAGAACCCCACCGACATCAGGGCGACCCCGTGCGCCTCGACGGGGAGCATGATGCCCTTGAGCGCCACAGGTGAGCGTCGTACGCCGAACAGGTGCGGGATCGAGTAGCCCCACACGTCCGCGTCGAGAACGCCGACCCGCTGGCCCTGCTGGGCCAGGGCAACGGCCAGGTTGGCGGTGACGGACGACTTCCCGACTCCCCCCTTGCCGCTGGCAACGGCGTACACGTTGGTGGTCGAGCTGTCGCCGAACTGGTGGGTTCCCTCGGTCCTCCCGCCGCGCAGCCTCCCCGCGAGCTGCAGGCGTTCGCCCTCGCTCATGGCGCCCAGGGTGACCTCGACCCTCGTCACACCGGCCACGTTCCTCACTGCGGCGGTGACGTCCTCGACGAGTCGCTCCTTCATCGGGCACGACGGCGTGGTGAGGCGGACCACCACGCGGACCTGACCGTTCTTGCCGAGCTCGACGCTGCCGACCATGCCGGCATCGGCGAGTGGCATCTTGAGCTCCGGATCCTCGACGCGGCCCAGGGCGGCGTGGACGGCGTCGAGGTCGACCGGCTGGCCGGTGCGGGAGCGGGACAGGATGCTCATGCCTCGGCACCGGAGCCCTCGGAGCGCCCACCATCCGCGCGGAAGGCGCGCCTGGTCGGGCTCACCGGACGCATCATGAACTCTGGTCGGCGCAACCCGGAAGCGCTGGGGCCCGGTCTCGTCGTGGCCATCCACGCCCGGTAGATCTCTCGCGAGAGCTTCGTGTCCACGACGACGTCGCCGTAGCGGTCGTCGTCATGCGCTCCCTCGAGCCGAACCTTCTGGTGCCAGCAGTGCATGCCGGACAACGGGTCGGGATGCACGGCGAACGCGAGGTTCTGGTGCACACCGGGGTCGTCCCAGTCGATGCGCTCGCTGTCGGGGTCGTCGCTCTTGAACGGCTTGATCCCCTCCTTGTAGCGGAGCTTCCAGACGCCGTCATCGGTCCTGGCCAGGTCGACCAGGCCCATCGCCCAGCGCGACCCCGCATGTTCGGAGGTGCGCCACCGGCCCATGTGGTGGGAGAGTCCGATCACCCCCGGCCTGATCGCCTCGGTGGCCCAGGCCCGGGCGACGAAGTACCCGATCTCGGTGTTGACCCGCACCAGGTCGCCGGTGGCGAAGCCGAGGCGGGCCGCGTCGAGCGTGTTCATCCACAGGGGGTGGGTGTTGCTGAGCTCGTTGAGGTACTTGGCGTTGCCGGTCCTGGTGTGGATCAGGGTGGGCAGCCGGAAGGTCGGCATCAGGACCATCTCGCCGTCGTCCTCGTTGATCGAGCGGTGGCTCACGTGTGACTCGATGTAGCCCGGCGCGGCGTACTCCGCCCAACCGAAGTCGACCATGGTGTCGCTGAAGAGCTCGAGCTTGCGCGAGGGCGTCAGCCAACCCTGGGTCCGGGTGCCGTCCTCGTGCACGAGACCCACGGAGCCGGCCTCACCGACCAGCGGAGGCGTCGAGTCCAGGGTGACCGGCTTGCGCAGGACGCCCTGCTCGTCGGCGGTCGCACCCTCCACCTCGGCATCGGTCAGCGGGCGTTCGTCCATCCGGTAGGCGTCCTTGGACACCTCGAACGCACCGTACTTGCGCATGTAGCCCAGCGGGGTGAGGCCCTGCTCGGCAGCGGCCTCGGGCAGGCCGGGCACGCTGTTCTCGAACACCCAGCGGTAGTACTCGTCGACCGTCACCTTCTCGCCGGGTCGGTACGGCGACTCGAAGTACTTGCGGATGCCGAGCGAGCCGTCCGGGTCGATCCGCCAGGACAGCTCGAACCAGAACTCGTTCTCCTCCCACACCTCGCCCGGGTTGGACTCACGGGAGTCCGAGACCATCCGGCCCATCTTCTCCATGGCCACGCGCGTCACCGGCTGCCGGAACCCCAACCACTTGCCGGCGTACTGCTCGTAGGACTGCGTGTCGTGGCGTTCGGTGCTGTGCCCCATCGGCAGGACGTAGTCGGCGAACGTCGCGGTCTCCGACCAGGTCGGGGTGAGGGCCACGTGACAGTCGACCAGCGCCTCGTCGGTGAGCGCCTCGAGCCAGCTGAACCCGTCGGGGTTCGTCCAGACCGGGTTGTAGACGCGGGAGAAGTACATCGCCAGCTTGCCCCGGCCGTCCTGCAACAGGTGCGGGAGCAGGATCGACATCTCGTTGGTCGACATCGGGAACTCCGCCGGCCAGAGCAGCTCGTTCCAGGACTCGTGGCCACCGGGCAGGTCGGGTCCGTGGGCGATGATCTTGTCCCACCCGTTGGGGCTGGTGCCACCCTTGGTCCCGACGCTGCCGGTGAGCACGTTGAGGAAGAACAGGGCGCGCGAGACCTGCCAGCCCCCCAGGTTGCCCGCGGTGGCCGCGCGCCACACGTGAGCGGACAGCGCGCTGCCGGCGGTCGCCACGATGCGCGCCAGCTCCTCGACCTGCTGCTCCGGCATCTGGGCCTGCTCAGCGGCGTAGCCGAAGGTGTACTGGGCGTAGTCCTCGGTCAGCAGGTCCATGAAGGTCTCGAAGTCGTCACCCTGGGCCTCGGGGTGGACGTGCTCCAGGTACGTCGACCAGTTGACCCAGCGCCGGATGAAGGCGCGGTCGACCTGGTCCGTGCGCAGGAGGTACGACGCGACCGCCAGCAGGATGGCGGCCTCGCTGCCGGGCCAGGGCGCGATCCACAGGTCGGCCTGGGACGCGGTGTTGGACAGTCGCGGGTCGAGCACGACCAGCTTGGCGCCACCGCCGACCTTGCCCTCCATGATCCGCTGGGCGTGGGGGTTGAAGTAGTGACCCGCCTCCAGGTGGCTCGAGATCAGCAGGATGACCTTGGCGTTGGCGTAGTCGGGTGAGGGGCGGTCGTAGCCTCCCCACAGCGAGTACCCGAGCCGGGCGCCGGCCGAGCAGATGTTCGTGTGGGTGTTGTGGCCGTCCACGCCCCAGGCCAGCAGGAAGCGCTCGGCGAAGCCGTCCTCACCGGGCCGGCCCACGTGGTAGACGACCTCGTCCTTGCGGTCCTCGACGATGGCCGCCCGGATGCGTCCCGCGATGTCGTCGAGCGCGTCGTCCCAGCTGACCCGCTCCCAGTCGCCGCCGCCGCGCTTCCCGGCACGTCGCAACGGATGGAGGATGCGCTCGGGGTCGTTGATCTGGTTGATCGTCGCAGGCCCCTTGGCGCAGTTGCGCCCCCGGGAGCCCGGGTGCGCCGGGTTGCCCTCCAGCTTCTTGATCGACATATCCGACTTGTCGACGTAGGCGAGCAGGCCGCAGGCCGACTCGCAGTTGAAGCAGGTGGTGGGCACGAGCATGTACTCGTGAGGCACCTTCCGGGGGTGCGCCTTCGCGTCGTACTCGACGTGGTGGTCCCAGTCAGCGACCGGCGGGAAGTTGCGCAGGCGTTCGTGGCTGCGCTCCCCCGGCAGCACCAGCGGGGTGATCTCGCGCTCCGACTCAAGCGTCATGACAGGTCCCTTCGAGGCAGGGTGAACGGACAGGGTGTGCAGCGCCGGCAGTCACGACAGCGGGACGTCCTGACCGGCCCGGACGAAGACGCTCTCGTACGCCAGCAGCGCGGGCTGGACGAGCAGTCCCGCCAGTGCGAGCAGCAGCACGGGCGCGCCGGCCCAGGCGAGACCGCCGAGCACGACGGCCGCGGCCACCGGAAGCACTCCCGCGAGCCAGAAGGTCCGCGCATAGCGTCCCGACCTGACGATGCGTGCGGCCACGGAGGCCTGCCGCGTCGGGTGCTTGCCGCCGTACTCGAGAGCGAGCATCACCAGGTGCAGGACGGCTCCGACGACGAACGACACGGCGAGCAGCGTCCACGCGGCATCCGAGAGATCCACGAACAGGCCCGCCACGGCGAGCGCGCCGCTCCCGACCATCACGGCCTGGACCAGCAGGTGCCAGAACAACAGGCGGGACTGCCACAGGTCGCGTCCCTCGGCCTGACCGAAGAGGAAGGCCGTGTAGCCGGCCATCATGGCGCTGGCCGGGAGACCGAGCCAGGCGAGGACCGACAGGGCCCAGCCGACGTCGAGCCACGCGGCGAGCAGCCACAGGACGGCCCCACCGGCGAAGATCGTGAGCACGTAGGACCCCAGCACCAACCAGGAGGTCCAGTTCGACTTCAGGAAGATGTACAGGAAGCGCTCGGGGCGCTTGAGGTCCCACACCAGCAGGGCACCCGTCGTGGCCGCCCCGAAGATGCCGAGGAGGGGAGCGACGTAGTCACCCACGGATCCCAGCTCGATCCCGAGTATGTGCGCGAGGCAGGCCAGGGCAAGAGCTCCGGCGCCGACCCCCTTGGTCCACAGGTAGGTGGTGACCTTCCAGCCCCAGGGCCGTGGGTGGGCGGTGTTCAGGGTCGTCCGGGCATTCGTCGCCGGGTCCCCCGGCAGGTCCACCGCGGTCTCGAGGCGTTGCCGATCAGGCTTCGCCCAGATGTAGGTGTCCTCGACCGGCGCCGCGAGCGGATCGAGGACGGCCCGGTCCGCCCCGAGGTAGAAGACGTTCGGCCCGGTGTTCTGCTCGGGTGAGCGAACCGTCGTGGGGTGGTCGTCGACCAGGCGGGCGATGCCGCTGGTCGGGTCGTCGAGGTCTCCCACCCAGATCGAGTGGGTCGGGCAGACCACGACGCATGCCGGCTCGAGGTCCTCGTCGACCCGGTGGGCGCACAGGTTGCACTTCGCAGCCGTGCTGGTGTCCTTGTCGATGTAGATCGCGTCGTACGGGCAGGCCTGCATGCAGCTCTTGCAGCCGATGCAGCGCTCCTGGTCGAAGTCGACGATGCCGTCCTCGCGCTTGAACAGCGACTCGGTCGGGCAGATCTTCACGCACGGCGCATCGGTGCAGTGGTTGCAACGCATGACGCCGAAGGAGCGCGTGGTGTCCGGGAAGGAGCCGCTGTCGACGTACTTGACCCAGGTGCGGAACTGCCCGAGGGGAACGTCGTGCTCGGTCTTGCAGGCCACGGTGCACGCATGACACCCGATGCAGGTGCGCTGGTCGATGGCGAACCCGAGCTGCACCGGTCAGGCCTTTCGGATGAGGTAGCGGAAGACGTCGCCCTCCACCGAGCTGTCCAACAGCTCGTTGCCGGTGTCCTTGGCCCAGGACGGGATGTCGCTCTGTGACCCTCCGTCCGTCGCCTCCACCAGCAGCACCTGCCCCGAGCTCAGCCCCTTCATCTGCCGTGAGGCGAGGAGCACCGGCATCGGGCACTTCTGGCCCTTCGCGTCTGCGGTTGCGTCCACTTGGTGGTCCATGAGATCTCCGTTCGGATGGCGTCGGCCGGGTAGGGGTCAGATGAACAGGTTGATCTGGGAACGACTCATGGCGGAGAGCGCAGTCGCGGCACCCACCGGGTCGCCGGCGCCCTCGATGAGCTGGTCCTGGCGCAGACCCATCAGCTCCATCGTCATCTCGCAGGGCCAGAGGTTGACGCCGAGCTCCGTACACATCTCGAGCAGCTCTTTCGGGCTGGCCACCTTGTTGTCGCGCGCGAGCTTCTTCATCATCCAGGAGCCGGCGCCGCCCATGTTCAGCTTGGAGAGCTTCATGTGGCTCACCCCGGGCGGGTTCATCCCGGCGAGCGCCTTGGTCATCGCGTTGGTGCCGGTGATCCGCACGTCGTCACGAACCAACGGGAAGAGCCCCCAGAACGTGAAGAAGATGGTGGTCTGCATGCCGTAGGCGGCACCCGTCGACCCCAGGATCAGGGTCGGCCAGATCTTGTCGAGATCTCCGCTCCAAGCGACGATCGTCATGCTCTCTGGAACTTCGTCTTCAGGTACCGCATCGGTCATGGCGGGTCCTCCGGGAGGAAACGAGGGATTGCGCTGTGCTGTGCGTCACATTACATTCGTGATGGCGCATGCAACAAGCCCCTCGCTCGACGGGTTGTCCGGACATTGCGACGGTCTCGAGCGACCCAACGCGCGCCCGGCAGGGCTCGGACGCAGGAAGGACGGACCGCATGGAAACCTGGACGATCTCAGCGGCGGAGCTCCACGACGAGATGGTGCGCGGTCGGATCCCGGAGATCCTCGATGTCCGCAACAGTGAGGAGTTCGCCGCCCAGAAGCTCGAGACCCGGCGCGCCGTTCCGACACGTCATGCACCGGTCTACGACGTCCTGGAGGATGCCTCACGGTTCGCCGCGGACACGATGGACGGAGCGGTCATCGTGTGCGCGCACGGCAACGGGTCGGCCATGGTCGTCCAGGAGTTCCTGGCCGAGGGCAAGGAGACCAGGTCCCTGGCCGGCGGCATGGAGGCCTGGGCCAGTCTTCTGGTGCCGGTCGAGCTCGACGGGATCCCCGCGCCCGCACGTGCCTGGCAGCTCCAGCGTCCGGCAAAGGGCTGTCTGTCCTACGTGATCGGTGTCCCGGGCGAGAGCTGCATCGTGGTCGACCCGGCGCGCCACCACACGCCGTACCTCGAGCTGGCGAAGGAGCACTCGATGACGGTCACGCACGTCATCGACACGCACGTACACGCCGACCACATCAGCGGCGGCCCGAGCCTGGCCGAGAGCCTCGGCGTGGAGTACCACCTCCCGCCGGAGGACAGCGCGGAGGAGATCCCGTTTCCCAACCGCCCCCTCACCGACGGCGAAGAGCTGGCCCTCGGTCGCGACAGCGTCGTGCGCGCCCTGACCATGCATCTGCCCGGGCACACGCCGGGGACCACGGCGCTGCTCGTCAGCGAGCGCCTGATGCTCGTCGGCGACACCATCTTCGTGCGCGGCCTCGGCCGACCCGATCTCACCGGACAGGCCGAGGACTTGGCCCGTTCGCTGTTCCGCAGCGTGCACGACCGGCTGGAGCCGCTGGATCCGGCAACCGTCATCGCTCCGGCCCACTGGTCGAGTCCCGACGAGTTCAACGATCGCGACGCCGTGACCACGACGCTCAGCCAGGTGTTCGAAGCCACCTTGCTCAACGAGCAAGCGATCGAGCGCTTCGTCGAGGAGATCGTGACCACCCTCCCCGACGCACCCGCGACCTACGACACCATTAGGTTGGTCAACGCCGGGCAGCTCCGTCCCCCGGACGACGAGCTGCTGGTTCTCGACGTGGGGCGCAACCAGTGCGCCGCTTCCACGTCGCTGAGCTGACCGGGCGGACCGAGGAACGGAGGGGTTGCCGATGTCACGTGACCCGGCACCCGCGCCCGAGGCGGAGAACGAGGTGAACCCCGACTATCGGTTCACGCTGGCCAACGAACGGACCTTCCTGGCCTGGATGCGCACCGCCCTGGCCCTGATGGCCGCCGGGGTCGCCGTGATCCGCTTCGTGCCGGGCCTGACGCTGATGCGGCACGCGCTCGGGTTCCTGCTGATCGGGTTGGGGGGCTTCCTGTCCTGGATGTCCTACCGGGACTGGCAGCGCAACGAACGCGCGATGCGACTCGGACGCCAGCTGCCCCGGTCGTTCGTCCCGCGGCTGGTGGCGTGGTCCCTGGTGCTCGCCTCCCTGGTGGCCCTCAGCCTCGTCATTGCCGACCTGGTCGACTGACCATGGCTGTGCGATTGCGGTGGAGCCGCGAACGCAAAGGCTCCCACCACGATGCCGGGCTGCAGGCCGAGCGCACCGCCATGGCCTGGCAGCGCACCGCGCTCGGCGTCGCCGGCGTCTCGGCGCTCCTTCTGCACGAGACCGGAGGAAGAATCGTGCTGGCGCTGCCCGGCATGTTCGGGCTCGCCATGGCGACCGTCGTGTTGGTGCTCAGCGAGCTGCGCTACGAGCGCAGTGTGTCCCGGATCGGGACCGGGCACGACCTGGGGCAGGGCCGCCTCCCGCCACTCCTGGCCGTGTCGGTGTCACTGCTCGCGGTCCTGGCAATCGGGCTGATCCTGGTTCAAGGCTAAACTTGTCGCCGGACGGGAGAAGCGGGATGCCGGCCGCCCGTCCCACGCAGAGGAGGTGACCGTGAACGAAGCTCTGGAGGCAGAGCTGCGTGAGCTGCACGAGCGCGTGTGCAAGGCGATCTCCGACCCGAAGCGGTTGCTGATCATCAGCGTGCTCCGCGATGGGGAGCTCAGCGTGGGAGAGATCGCCGAGACCCTCGGCGTGAGCCAGTCCAACGCCAGCCAGCACCTCGCCGTCCTCCGCGAACGCGGGATCGTGACCACCCGGCGAGCAGGAACCAGCGTCTACTACTCCCTGCGCAGCCCGAAGATCCTGACGGCGATCGACCTGATGCGCGAGTTCGTCGCGGAGGAGTCCGCGCTCACGGTCAAGGGCCCCGGACGCAAGCTCACCAGCATCTTCCTCGGCTGAGAGCCCAGGACCGGTCCCGACGCATCCTCGAACGGCACCTGGCCTTGGTCGCCGGCCTGGGCGTGACCTCCTCGTCGTGACCCGCGCGTCACGAGCAGCCCCGCCGTGCAGCACGCGCCATCACGGAGATGGCCCCTCAGCTCAGCTGATGGTTGGCGAGCTCGGTCCGGGAGGTGATGCCGGTCTTGGTGAAGACGTTGCGCAGGTGGAAGGCGACGGTCCGTGGTGAGACCCAGCACTGGGCGGCTACCTCCTTGTTCGACAGGCCCTGGCTGACGAGCCCGGCCACCTTCAGCTCCATCGGCGTCAGCTCCAGCACCGTCGACGGGTCACGCTTGCGGGCGGTCTCACCTGAGGCACGCAGCTCCTGGCGGGCACGGTCTGCGAGTGAGGTGGCGCGCAGGTCCTCGAACGTGTCCAGGGCGGCGCGAAGGTGGGCACGGGCGTCGACTCGTCGTTGGTTGCGCCGCAGGTGTTCTCCGTAGGCGAGCCTGACCCGGGCGTGGTCGTAGGGGCGGTGCGCAGCGGCATGGTGGGCGAGAGCCGTCTCGAACAGCTCGACGGCCCGGTCCCCTCCCCGCGGCTGGTCGTGCGCCGTCGACCTGGCCCGTCCGTACGCGGCGGCTGCGTGCGCCCACGGCTGAGCGGTACCGACCGCGAACGCGTCCACGTCCGCGACCCAGGCGTCGGCCTGGGCGCGATCACCGGCGCGGACAGCGGCCTCGATGCGGTCCTGCGCGGACAGCAGCGCCAGTGCGGGCAGTCGCACCTGACGGAAGTGGTGGAGCGCTCCCACGGCGTCACCGGCCAGCAGCGCTCGGACAGCCCTGGCCCACCTGATGAGGTCCTCGATCGGCTGGGCGAAGATGCCTGCTGGTGGGTGGGCGGCGACCAGGTCCTCGAGGCCGGCGAGGCGCTGGTCATAATCCGGCCGGCCCTCCAGCGCGGCCAGCAACGTCAGCCACGCCCGGGGTGCCGCGGTGAGTGCGCTCTGCCCAAGGCTGTGTCCCAGAGCGACCGCCTCTTCCGCGGAGCTGCGCAGCTCGGACCACCTCGCGCCGACGTACTGGGCGAACGAGAGCCGCTCCAACGCGTACAGGACGGCCATGCCGTCCCCGTTCTCCCGGGCCGTTGAGAGCATGAGTGCGTAGAAGCGGTGGTGTCCCTCGTCGTCACCGAGGTGCAGGGCGGCGTTTCCCAGGTTGCCCAGCAGGTCGAGGTCCCCGACGGTCTGGGGGGCACTGAGCGCTGTGTCCATGGCGGCGTGCAGCTCGGTGAGAGCCGCCGCCTGGTCCCCGTCGATGTCGTGCCGGGTGCTGATCAACAGGTGCTTGAGACATCGCGAGCGTGGCGCGTCCTCGAGGGTGATGTCGACGTCGATGAGGTCGCTCGCCAGTCGGGCACCACTGTCGACGCCGTGGCTGCGGGCGACCGCAGCCGCCACCGCCATCTCCAGGGCGCGGTCGGGGTCGTGGTCGACGACCCGTTCGGCGGCCCGGGTGAAGATCCGGTGCGCGTGCTCGGCAGAGCCGACGTTGACGGCGATGCGACCCCGGAGGCGGTCGATGTCGGCGAGCAGGAGCGGGTCCTCGGTCGCCTCGCGTGCCGCCGACAGGAGGGCGGACGCGTGGCCGGTCTGGCCGCACGCCCATGAGTTTCTCGCGGCGGCAACCAGGTGGGCTGCTCGGGCCCGAGGGGCACTGAGCTCGGCCGCTCGGTGGTGGGCATCGGCGGCCGCGCGATAGCCGCCCCGTCGCTCGGCACGGGTGCCGAGGTCGGCGAGGGCGGTGGCGAGGCTCTCGTCGGGTCCCTCGGTCGCCGCGGCGCGGTGCCAGGTCGCTCGATCGACGTCATCGACGCTGTCCAGGGCGTCTGCCAGGGCGCCGTGCACCCTGCGACGGTCCAGCTCGGTCGCAGCCTGGTAGACCGCTGACCGCACGAGCGGGTGACGAACGGCCAGGAGGCCGCCCCTGATCGTCGTCAGGCCGGATCGCTCGGCCCGGTTGGCAGCGTCCGGATCGCTCCCCAGGGCTGCGGCAGCACGCTGGATCGTGGCCAGGTGCCCGGTGTCGTCGGCGACCGCGACCAGCATCAACGTCTGTGCTGCGGCATCGAGCCGGCGAGAACGGTCCAGGAAGACCCGCTCGACACGGGCCGTGAGCGTCAGCTGCACCGGCAGCGGTGCCAACCCGGCAAGCTGCGCGTCGCTGAGCTCCTTCGGCAGCTCGAGGAGCGCGAGCGGGTTGCCTCCGGTCTCGGCGAACAGTCGTTCGCTCACCTCGAGCGGCACCGCAACCGGTGCACTCCGGGCCAGCAGCTCGTGCACGGCCTGGGCGTCCAGACCGTTCAGCCGCAGCGAAGCGATGCCTTCGGGGGTGAACCCCCGGCCGTCGCTGTCGCGGGCGGCGAACACCATCGCCACTCGGTCGGCCTCCAGGCGCCGGGTCGCGAAGAGCAGCGCGTCGAGCGAGGCAGAGTCCAGCCAGTGTGCGTCGTCGACGATGCACACCACGAGCTCTTCCTCGGCCGCTCCCGTGAGCACAGCCAGGGTTGCCAGCCCCACGAGGAACGGCTCTGCGGTACCGCTCTCCTGGCCGAACGCCACTCTCAGCGCGTGCGCCTGGGGCCCCGGAATCCGCTCGACCAGCCGGAGCACTGGTCGCAGGAGCCGGTGAAGGGCGGCAAATGCCATCGGGGACTCCGACTCCACTCCCTGCGTGCGCAGCACCTGTGCATCGGAGATCGTCGACATGACGTCGGTCAGGAGCGCCGACTTCCCGACCCCGGGCTCACCGTGGAGAACCAGTTTCCCGGCCACGCCGTTGCGCGCGTCGTCGATGAGGGCGACCAGCTGTGCCCGCTCGTCGTCTCGCCCGTGCAGCACCCCGTGAAACTACCGCGCGTGTCGTCCGCCGAGGGTGAGTGTGGGCCAGAACCCCGGCCATCTGACCGGGGCGAGCGAGGCCGGACCCGGCCAGTGTCGTCCCGACATCACCTGTTGAGAGAGAGACACCGATGAGGGCACAGGCCGCACTGCCAAGCAGGGACACAGAGGACCGGACCCACTCCGACGGTGCCGTTGCTGCGCCTCGGCCGGAGCCGGAAGGGCCGTTCGCTCGCCTGGTCGTGGCCGCGCTCGCTGTTGGCGCCGCCGTCGCGCTGCTCCTGGTCCTGGTGGTCTTCGCAGCGTCCTCGGAGGCGCGGATCACGGGCGGTGCCCTGACCGGGTTCTCCTGCAGCTGGCTGCTGATCCGCACGTTGACAACCAGGTTCACCCGCGTGCCACAAGGATGGGCCTGGGTCCCCGCCGTCAGCTTCGGCGGGGCCGGCCTCGCGATGGTCGTCTGCGATCCGGGTGCCGGGGCGATGAACGCCGTCGCCTGGGCATGGCCACCGCTCGTGGCCGGCCTGGTCGCCTGGACGTGGTGGACGATGCGTCGGGCCATGCCGAGGCGCGGACGGCGCGTGCTGGTTCCCGTGCTGGTGATCGTCCTGATGGCCGCGGCCGGTGCAGCGGTCGAGGACGTCGCCCAGCGCTCCGCCACGGTCTCAGGGGTGCCCGGGGAGAGATTCGCCATCGGGACGAGGCATCTTCACCTGGACTGCGTCGGGCCCCGTCCCTCACGCGTCGGCAGTCCTACCGTGGTACTGCTCAACGGACTCGGTGGGAGCTCCGCGAGCTGGGCCCGCGTGACGAGTGGCATCGCCCGTGCGGGGGCTCGGGTGTGCGCCTACGACCGCGCCGGTCAGGGTTGGAGCGACCCGACCGCACGCCCCCAGGGCGCCGTCGCCGCGGCAGATGACCTGCACGCCGTGCTCGCTGCCGCGGGCGAAGCCGGCCCCTTCGTGCTGACGGGACATTCCACTGGCGGCCCGTACGCGATGACGTACGCGCACCGATACCCGCAGCAGGTCGCAGGCATGGTGCTGCTGGACTCATCCAGTCCTGACCAGGCGACCCGGATCCAGGGGTTCACGACCCAGCTCTCGATGATGCGACGCGTCCTGGCGCTGGTCCCCAGCCTGTACCGGCTCGGAATCGGACATGTCGTACCCGGCGGTTCCCGCCTCCCCGAGCCCGCCGCCGACCGGGTCGACGCACTGGCCTCGACGCCGGCCGCCGCCAGGAACTTGCACGACGAGCAAGCCGTCCTCCTCGACGTCCTCAGGCAGGCGAAGGCGCTGCGCACCCTGGGCGACCGGCCGCTGGCCGTGCTCACGGCCTCGGACAACGCAGCGAAGCCCGGCTGGGCCGGGGCACAGGACGCGCTCACCGAACTCTCCAGCAACGTCAGCCACGTCACCGTGCGGTCCAGCCACGAGGGACTCCTCGAGGACCCCGCCCCGACGGCCGAGTCGATCCGCGCCATCTCCCGGGTCGTGGCGGCCGTCCGTACTGGCCGACCCGTGGAGCCGTGACCTCCAGCCGACCCGTCCCACACCGACCCGTCCCACACCGCACCGCACCAGCCCATCCAACGCAGCACGTCAGGAACCCAGGAGGAGCCATGTCCATCCAGGCCGACCCACGCAAATCCCCAGCACCTCGCCCCGCTCACTCCAGCCCTCACCGCCGCAGCCACCAGGGAGCGGATCGCCATGACCCGGGTCGCGACAGGAAACCATGGACCGTGCTCGCGGTCGCGCTCGTCGCGCAGCTCCTGGTGGTCCTGGACATCTCGGTGGTCAACACGGCACTTCCCTCCATCGCCTCCGCCCTCGACCTCGGGGAGAACGAGCTGCAGGCGCTGGTCACCGCCTACCTGATGGTCTCCGGCGGCGGCCTGCTGCTCGGTGGCCGGATCTCGGACCTGATGCCGCGCCGAACGGTGTTCCTCACCGGGCTCGGACTGTTCACGTTCGCCTCCCTGGCCAGCGGCTTCGCGACGAATGCGACCCAGCTGATCGCCACCCGCGCCCTCCAGGGTCTGGCCGCCGCCGTCCTGACACCCGCGGCCCTGTCGCTGATCATGACCACCTACGACGGTGACCAGCGACGCCGGGGCCTCGCGGCATGGGGTCTTGTCGGCAGCATGGGCGTCGCCGCCGGGGTGCTCTGCGGTGGGGCGCTCACCACCTGGGTCAACTGGCAGGCCATCTTCTGGGTCAACGTCCCCATCGGGGTCGTCGCCATCGTCGCCGGCGTGAAGGCGATCACCCGCGACCCGCGCCCGTCTCCTGTCACGGGTGGTACGCGGCTGGGCCGGCTCGACCTGCCGGGCGCCCTCATGGTCATCGCCGGCCTGAGCACCCTGGTGTTCGCGATCGCGGGAACCAGCAGCCACGGCTGGACCTCGGTCCGCACCCTTGGCGCCTTCGCGGTCGCAGCCGCGCTGCTGGGCGGCTTCCTCGCCTGGGAGCGCCGTGCCTCCACTCCCCTGTTCCCAGCGCACCTGTGGGGCGTGCGCACCCTGGTCTCCGGCACCGTGATCATGCTCGGCGTGACCGGGATCCTGGTCGGCACCGTGTTCCTCACCTCGATCCTGCTGCAGGCACACCTGGGATACTCCGCGGTCGAGGCCGGCGTCGGATTCCTGCCGTTCGCGCTGTCCATCGCCGTCGGCTCCGTGCTGGCCCGGCACGCGCTGGCGCACCTGGCTCCGCGGTTGGTCGCCACACTCGGCCTGCTGGTAGCGGCTGGGGCTGCACTCCTGCTGGCCGATGTGCCCACGCACACCCAGTACGCCACCGACGTGCTGCCTGGACTCGCCGCGCTCGGAGCCGGTGTCGGCATGGTGTTCGTCCCGGTCTCGGTGAGCGCGATGGCGGGCATCCCCGAGAGCCACGCAGGACTGGCGTCGGGGTTCCTGATGACCGGCCACGAGGTGGGAGCTGCCCTGGGCGTCGCCATCCTCTCTGCCGCCGCGAACGCCGCCGGCAGCCTCACGGTCCCCGGCGGAGTCCTGGAGGGCTTCTCCCGTGGACTGGAGGTCGGAGGTGGCATCGCCGTCTGCCTCGCCGTCGCCGCGTGGCTGTGCATGCCGGCCGCCAGAGTCTCTGGCGGCTCCGGAATGCACATGCACCACTGACACCCGACACACCCGGACAGGAGACTCCGATGAGCGTCAGGTCACAGTCCGTCACACGATGGGGGCGGGCCCCGCGCACCATTGCCACTGCCGCGGTTGCCCTCGCCGCGCTCGCTTCGCTGGCCGCCGTGGGCCTGGTCCGCACCCACGCTCAGCTGCACCAGCAGCCGAGTCCGAAGGGCCCCGCCCCAGCGGCGGAATCCTTCGGACACGGGAAGCTCGCGGTCGCGGTGGTTCTCGGAGCCACGGGGACCATCGGTACGGACGCGATGGGTCCTTACCAGGTGTTCGCCGACTCACCGCACTTCACCGTCTACACGGTCGCCGTGCACACCCGGCCGGTGCCGGTGGACGGCGCACCGTGGATCGTCCCGACCTACACGTTCGCGCAGGTGGCCGGCGGGAAGGCGCCCTCGCCCGACGTCGTGGTCGTCCCCGCGCTCGATCACCCCGACAGCGCCGAGGAGGCTGCCGTCCGGGAGTTCGTGGCCGTGCACGCCCGGCGCGGCGTACGCATCCTGAGCGTGTGCAACGGTGCCCGTGTTGTCGCCGCGACCGGCTTGCTCGACGACCTCCGTGCCACCGCGCACTGGTCCCGGCTGCCTGCCCTGCGTCGGCAGCACCCGCAGGTGGACTGGGTCGAGGGGCGACGGTACGTCGATGCGCAGCGTGGCACCACCACCATCACCACCACCGCGGGCATCACGTCCGGCATCCCCGCAGCCCTCCACGTGGTGGCTGACCTCGTCGGCGACCGTGAGGCCACCCGCATCAGCGGCATGGTTCCCTACCCGGGATGGTCGCCCCAGGCGCCGACCAGGATCCCGGTCCGGGAGTTCGGCATCGGCGACGTACCGGTCCTGGCGAACCACCTCGTGCCATGGGGCCGACCCGCCGTCGGCATCGCGTTGCGGGACGGAGTCGAGGAGCTCTCCGTTGCGGCCACGTTCGAGGTGTACACCGTGAGCAGCAGCGCTCACACCGTGCCGCTCTCGACGAGCGGCTGGGTCACCACCCGGCACGGCATGGTGCTGGCCACCACGCCGACAACGGCGGCACCGCACCTCGACAGGCACCTGACCGTGGCCCCGACCGCCACCGGAGACGTGGCGGGGAATGCCTTCGACCGCGAGCTCCAGCGGTTGGCGGTCACGTCGGGGACCCGGGCCGCGCGCTCAGCGGCGAAGATGCTCGACTACCCAGGACGCACCCACGGACGTCCGGTCCGGTGGGCAGGGCTTCGCGGCGTCCTCATCGTCGCAGGAGCCGTGCTGCTCGTCCTCGGCGTGCCGACTGCGGTGAGCCGTCGCCGCCGGGGCACAGCTGCGCCGCGGAGGCGTGACCCAGCGGGAGGGAGCTGAGCTGTCCCTGATCCGCCTCCACCTGCTGCGCGATGGACTTACGTCATCCGGTCATGCCTCTGCCTCTCCTGCTGTTCGAGTCCCTGTGGAGGCTCCTCTGGCTCGCTTCGGTCGCATTCGCCCGAGGTCATAGCGCGGGAGTCCCATGGGCCACCTCGGACACGGTTCTCGACTAGCGGTGGCCCACCGGGGTCACCCAGCGGAAGGCGCTGAGGATCGGCCGGCGACACCAGCACGACGCTGAGCAGTGGCACCGCTGCATCCCGGCCGCCTCGGCGGCACGCGTGGCGACCGCGGCGCCGAGGTAGAGCGTGATCGCGATGACGACGCTGCGCCTCATGCAACGGAAGGTACTCCCCCGGGCCGGGAGCATGTCGGATCAAGGTCTAGCGTCGAGGGCATGGAGATCACGCTGCTCTACTTCGAGGGCTGCCCGAACTGGACGGTCGCTGACGAACGTCTTGCCGTCATCGCGGCTGAGCGCGCCGACGTTCACGTCACCCATCACCTCGTCGAGACTGCGGCAGAAGCCGAGCGCACCCAGTTCCACGGCTCACCCAGCATCCTGGTCGACGGCGTCGACGTCTTCGCCGGACCCGAGTCCGAGGTGGGGCTCACCTGTCGCAGGTACCTCACGCCCAACGGGTACGAGGGCGCACCGACGCTCGACCAGCTCCGGGCGGCGCTGTCCGGCGCGTGAGCGGTTCTCGGCGACCGGCCCGATGGCCGCAGTCGCAGGAGTCTTCCGACGCGGCTGCGGCCACGAGAAGAGCACCAACCCCTGGCTGCACGGCCATCCCCACGGCGCTCTTCTGAGAGCGTCAACGCTCGTTCGGGCACCGACCGGTCGATTCTCGATTCGCGGGCACACTGGAGCGGTGCAGACCTTCCTCCCCTATGCCGACTTCGAACGCTCGGCGCATGCCCTGGATCACAAGCGGCTCGGTAAGCAGCGCGTGGAAACCATCCAGGTGATACGTGCACTGACAAGGGCCGATTACGGGTGGAAGCACCACCCGGCAGTCCTCATGTGGAAGGGATTCGAGGAAGCCCTCGGCCGTTACGGATTCGCGTGCTGCGAGGCCTGGACCGAGCTCGGCTTCGGCGACACGTGCGCGAGCACGATTGCCACGGACCTACGCGCGGCCGGCATCATCACCGTGCGCACCCAGCCCGAGCTCGCTGCCGCCGACGCGCTGCCTCCATGGCTTGGCGACGCAGCGGTGCACCACAGTCACCAGTCGGCGCTCGTTCGCAAGGACCGCGAGCACTACTCGAAATTTTCCCGGACGCCCCTGATGACGTGGCCTACGTCTGGCCCGTCAGGTCCCCTTCCGTCGAGGCCGCTGAGCAACGCAGGGCCGACAACGCAGAGCGACGCGCACGCCGGCAGAGCGAGCGAGCGGAGCTCGAGGCAGAACGGCTGCACCGTATGCGCAGCCGTGCCGCGAAGAAGGGCTGGCAGACGAGGCGACGGGACCACACTCGAAGAGACACAGGGGGATGAGCACAATACGGCAGGAGCAGTACTTCGCCCGCAGCAGTCGGGTTAGCCCGCCGACCCCAAGGCGAGGCGCGACCTCATTGCGCATCGGCGTTCGGAGCAAGCTCGGAAGGGTCCTGCACCATCCGAGATGGGGTCTTGAGCCGGTGCCAGAATCTGGGCCCGCTTCCACGCGGCTTCCTAGAGCAGCGCCGTGATCATGAAGTTGCCGACGTAACGCGCGAAGCGGGCGGTCGACCAACCACGCCGCATCACGAGCAGCTCGTAGATCTCGAGTGAGCTGCAGATCCAGAGGACATCGGTGGCTTCGGACACGGTCACGCCCTCGCGCAGGTGCCCTCGCGATCGGAGAAAACGCGCATGGTGCCGCATCCGGGTGAGCCGCTCGGCCTCTGCGGTCTCGAGCACTGCCGCGATCTCGCTGTCCACCAGCGCGAGGTGTCGCATCAGCACCCGGATGGGAGTCACGACGGACGCCACCTCCGCGGTCAGGCGTCCCCACTCGCGCATGACCGTCCGGGGATCGCTCTCCTGGTCACGCATCTGGTCTGAGCGGTCGTACGCGCGCCCGGCTCCGCTGCCTTCCAACCCGCGCTCGTAGATCCCCCGTACCAGCCCTGACTTGCTGCCGAACGACTTGTAGACGGTCTCCACGGACACACCAGCAGCCTTGGCGATCGAGGCGATGGTCGCCGTACCGTAGCCATCTTCGAGGAACTGCCGCTCGGCCTCGTCGAGCACTGCCGTGCGCGTGCGGAGCGCTTGCGCTCTGCGGCCAGCGGAATCGTAGCGACGCGCGCTCTTGACAGAATCCTTCATTTCGATACATCATACTGTATTGGAAAGTGCGGGAGGGTGCAATGAGTGCCGTGGTGGACAGGCTCGTGCAGGCGGTCAACGGCCACGATCTCGACAGCCTGGTCTCGTGCTTCGCCGCCGACTACCTCAACGAGACGCCGGTGCACCCGCAGCGAGGCTTCAGGGGCAGCGACCAGGTGCGCACGAACTGGACGCAGATCTTCGGCGGTGTTCCCGACATCCAGGCGGTGGTCCTGCGCCGGGTCGAGACTGCCGACCACGTCTGGACGGAATGGGAGATGTCCGGGACGCGCGTCGAGGACGGCGGGCCGTTCCTCATGCGTGGAGTCGTCATCTTCGGGACTCGGGCCGATGTGATCTCGTCCGCGCGCTTCTACCTCGAACCAGCCGAAGGCGTCAGTGGGGATGTCGACGCTCACACGCGGCGCGTGGTGACCGGAAGGGGGACATCATGATCCTCGTCGTCGGTGGGACCGGACGGCTCGGTGGCAGCATCGCGCGAGCGCTACTCGACAGGGGCAAACCCGTGCGGGTGCTGGTACGGGAAGGCTCCAGCTTCGACGACACGCGGGCCGAGACGGTGCGCGGCGATCTCAAGGATCCCGATTCGCTGCGGAGGGCCTGCACGGGTGCCGATGTCGTGGTCACCACGGCGAACGCGATCGTGCCGCGCCTGGCAGAGGACTCGGTCGAGCACGTCGACCGGATGGGCAACCGCAACCTGATCGCTGCCGCCACGTCAGAGGGCGTGCGGCACTTCGTCTTCGTGTCCGTGCTGGGGGCGAGCGCGGACCACGCCGTCCCGTTCGTGCGCGCGAAGGGCGAGGCCGAGGGGGCGCTCCGCGAGAGCGGCCTGTCGTGGACGATCCTGCAACCCGACCCGTTCATGGACGTCTGGTTCCCCATCATCCTCGGGCCGGCTCTCGAGGGCGGCACAGTGACCCTGGTGGGGGAAGGTAGGCACCGACACTCGATGGTCGCCATGCGCGACGTGGTTGGCTACGCGGTCGCCGCTGCAGAGAGGCAGGAGGCCGCGAACCGTGTGCTCGCGATAGGCGGCGAACCTGTCACGTGGCGCGACGTCGTCGACGCGTTCTCTGAGGTGCTCGGTCACGACATCCCGGTCCAGACCGTGCCGCTGGGTGAACCGGTACCAGGATTGCCCGAGTTCGTGACTCAGCTGCTCGCGTCGCTGGAACTCTACGAGTCACCGCTCGACATGAGCGATCTCTCGCGCACCTTCGAGGTCAAGACCACCTCACTGCACGACTTCGTCAGAGAGTTCGTCACCGCGCAGGACTGAGGCATCCCACTCCCCGGCGAGTCGGCCGCGCAGGGGGACAATGACAGATGCTGACCAGTTGTGAAGTCTGACACGAGCTAACCGGAGAGCGAAGAAGCGCTGGTCCAACCTGACCACGACCCAGCAGCGCTCGGAGCGACCGAGCTCTCCAGCTCGGACCCCAGCCGCCCGAGGGGGAAGTAGGCGAGCGGCCCGAAAGGTTGGAGCGAACGTCCATCGCCTTGCGCCGCGTTGCGGCGGCCGTCTCTACCGAAGCCGCCAGCTCGCTTGAGCAGGGAGAACTCTGGTGACAAGACGCGTCTCAGCTGTTCAGGCTGCCGATCCGCTTTTCGGGAATCGCCGCCCCTCGACCGGCGGCCACCAAGTCCGGCCCCCGCGCGGCGGAAACGGCTGGGTCCGTGCACGAACGGGTGACAGTCACCTTCGTGCAGCAACCCCACGTCGAACTCTCAGCTCCTGTTGTCCCGCACAAGAGCATCCAGCTCTGGGTTGTCGATCTGAGACGAGAGGAGGTCTGCAGCGTCCGCGTCCCCGGCCCCGCCCAGGGCAGCCGAGTGCAGAAGGGCGCGGACGATCATCTCCCTCATCCCAGTCCTGGACGCGAGCTCACCCATCGCGTCGATCCAGGTTCGGGTATCGGGATGCCCGTGCTTGCGGCCGAGCTGGCACATCGCATCGAGGATGTGGGTGTCGAGCCAGACATACGGATCCGCGAGTCGCGAGCTCCGCACGCGGGCGTCCTGCAGGGTCTTGAAGGCGCCCTCGGTGTCACCGCCGGCGTCGGCCACCAAGGCCAGCCCCCGAGCGGTGATGCCCTCCCAGCAGGGATCGCCGAGCTGACAGGCGCGGGCGAACGCCTGCTGAAAGATCTCGGCCGCGCGCAACGGATCCTTCCGGGCGAGGCAGACCTCACCTTGGAACGCCTGTGGCCAGGGGAGGAAGGACAGCCAGTGTTCACGCTCGGCCAGGGCGACGGCTGTGGTGAGGTGTTGGTCGGCCCCGTCCAGGTCTCCTCGCAGAAGATCCACCCGGCCCTCCATGCACAGCGCGTAGGCCTCCCGACGCGGATCTTCCGCCTCCCGGGAAAGGCGTCCGGCCAGGTCGAGCAGGGCGATGGCCTGCGGGTAGTCGGCAGTGTCGCTGTGGACCGAACCCAGGTAGGTCGCAGACTTGGCCATCACGGCCGGCGACCCGTCGGCCAGGTTCAACGCTTCTCTGAGCCACAGCTCGGCCCGGTCGTAGCGGCCGCGCAGGAAGTCCACATAGCCGAGCTCCGCTCGGGCCAGCGCCGAACCGATGGCGTCCCCGTCCTCGAGAGCCAGACGATCGGCCTCGTGCAGATGCACCAGACCTTCCTCGTCGAGGCCCCGAAGCGAATGGATCAGGGCTTCTGCCAAAACGTGCCGGGACCGCGAGCGGAGGACCGTCGTACGGCCGGCGTCGGCCAGACGGACAGCGCTGCGCAGGGCGGCGACCCCAGGTTCGACGGCGCCGGCCGCAATCGCGGCCGAACCCGACTCGATGGCGGCCTCGATCGTGGCGCTGGTCGGCACACCGGCACGTTCGCGTGGACGCTCCCGCATCGCGGCCTCGATCGCGACGCCGGGCGCCACACCCAGCTCGATCTCAAGTAGCTCCTTCCACGCGGCATACTGCCGCTCGGCCGCCACGTCGTCGCCCATCAGCCGATAGAGCCGGATCAGGAGCGCCTGGTGATTCTCGTCGAGCGGGCTCATCGCGGCAGCACGTACGGCGAAGCCGCGGGCCCGGTCGAGCGCGCCTCGCGCCATCAGACCCAGCGCGGCCTCGTGAAGGATCGCCTCGGAGGCCGCAGCGACACGTCGCCGCTCGGCGAGCAGCCACGACTCGAACGCGGGTGCCCCCCGAACGACCAGCCCGTCAAGCAGCTCGGCGCCGAGGCCGACAACCTCGACGGCGCCGACCCACTCCTGGCTCAGCACGTCAACGTCGACAGTGGCGTTCTCCGGGAGCCGCAGCACCACGGGATCCCCGTCGACCGAGGCGTTGTCGCCGAGGCAGCGCCGCAACTCCGCCAAGCTCCACCGCAGCGCACGCAGGGGGTCATCAGCCTCGCTGAACAACAGCCCGGCCAACTGGCTCCTCGTCGGGGTGCCGTCGAACAGCCGGAGATAGGCCAGCAGTGCCCAACTCTTCCGGCTGCGGAGACGGTACGGCGCCCGACCGGGGCGCTCCAGGCTCGGGCGGCCCAAGAGGCGAATGGTGAGGGGCTCTTCCACCATGCGATCAGCGTCGCACAGCCTCACATTCCCCACCCGCCTCGCCGGACGTACGTTCAGTCCCTCGACGGCAGGCCACCTGCCGCGTGCGCTCGGGCCTGCCGCCCCGATGTCCAGCGACTCCTGGGCGGCGGTCGGCTGGTCAGGTGACGACATCGTGCCAGGGCTCAGGAGTGCTCGGTGACGCTGTTGATCTCGTCGGCGACGAGACCGTGCGCCTCACGGTGCACGGTGTTGGCCGCCTCGGCGTTCGGTGCCTCGACCAGGCAGAAGATCTTCCCCGCCTCCTCGTCCACCCAGTAACGGAGGTAGTCCACGCCGTGCCGCCCCTGGGTGGCCAGGTCCGCCTGGTGGGCGGCGGCGACATCGGTCGCCGAGACCCCACCCTCGATGTTGTGTGTGTCCATGAACAGGGCCATGAGTCGTTCCCATCACTTGCCGGCGCGACACTCTTCGGCGGCCGGATGACACGACCAAACATCACCGCCGTTTGACGCCACGTTTGATGGACACGAACGTCCGAAACTGCAGGAAAGGACGGGCTCCTGCTGCGCGCCCAACCGCAGGTGGGCGAGTCACGTCACGCGCGACCATTACATCGCGAGCCGTCGGTGTGCTGACCTCTCCGAACTCCTCGAGCGGCTCGCTGAGAGCAGCAGCCACGAGCTCGGTTCCGTGGGCCACGACCCCTCCGCGGTTCCAGGTCAAGACCAAAACTGCCTCTGATCTGCGTTTCCGCAGGTCAGAGGCAGTTTTCGGTCGGGCTGACAGGATTTGAACCTGCGACCCCTTGACCCCCAGTCAAGTGCGCTACCAAGCTGCGCCACAGCCCGAATCCCTCCGGACCGCGGTCCGTGAAGGCGAGGGGAACGTTACCGCAGCCGAGCCTCCGGTCCCGCATCGGGAGACCCGTGGCACGGTTCCGCAGACCCCGACGCCTGAGCGGGCCAGTGGTTCGCGATCCCAGACAACCGATCGGCGGCGCCAACGCGTCTTGACGAGGGAGCAGCCGAGGAGTGCTCTGGTCTGGGAAGGGTCGTGGTCGCATGGCTGAGAACTCGGAGTTCGACGCCTTCGTCCTGACCCGCACCCAACCTCTCCTGCGCACGGCGTACCTGCTCGTCGGCGACGAGCAACGAGCCGAGGACCTGCTCCAGACGGCCCTGGCGAAGGCCTGGTTCGCCTGGCGCCGGATCGAGTGGGACCCGGAGGCCTACGTACGCCGGGTGATGGTCACCACCTCCGCCTCGTGGTGGCGACGCCGCTGGAACGGGGAGATGCCCACGGCCGACCTCCCCGAGACTCCGACACGATCGGACGAGGAGGCCCACGACCACGACCTCTGGCTGGCGCTGCGGCACCTACCTCCACGTCAGCGCGCGATCGTGGTGCTGCGCTACCTCGAGGACCGCAGCGAGCGCGAGACGGCGCTGCTGCTCGGCTGCTCCGTCGGCACGGTCAAGAGTCAGACGGCACGAGCACTCGCCAAGCTCCGGCGCGACCCGACGCTCGACGCGCCACAGCGGCCGGAGTCGGCCACACACGAGGGGGGCCAGCGGTGAATCCCGACGACCTGAAGGTGCTCGCCCGTCGCGCGGAACCGGTCCGTGGACGTGAGGCCGATCGACTCGCCGAGGTCCGCGCCCGGGTTCGTGTGGTCCGGCGTCGGCGCATCATCGCCGCGACCGCAGGTGCCGCGCTCGCCGTGGCTGTGGGCGTCGGGGTCCTCTCACCGCGACTGTTCGCCGACACCGCGCCGCCCACGAATCCTCCGGGGCCGAGCACCCGGACACCGACACCGACGGTGACGCCGGGCACGCCGCTGGAGGCGAAGCTGTTCCACCCGCGCGCGGGCACCACGAGACTCACCCTGCGTCAGACGGTGCTGAGCTGGAACGCCGAGCAACTGTCCGGCGTGGCCACGCCGGACGACCCCGACGTGCGGCTCTCGATCTGGCGCACCGAGTGCACGGTCTGCCCGGCGGGTGAGGCGGGCCGGCCCGTCTTCCACGCGATGGCGCTCACCCGGGACGGGTACCGGACCACGACGTACCTGCGGCTCCCGACCGAGGGCGTCGACCTCGGGCCGGGGAGGACGCGGTCCGAAGACCTCGACCCGCCCACGATCTCGAGCCCCGCGCCGGGTGTCTTCCTCCTGGTCGAGCACCTCAACGGCCCCGCCTGGGTCCTGCACGCGGACGGGACGCTCCGCCGGCTCCGGCTCGCCGCCGAGACCAGCCGGATCACGGACCGGCACCTGGTCCACCCCTGTCCTTCCTTCCGCGAAGGCACGGGGGACGGGTGGTGCCTGCTCGACCCGCGTCGGGCCACGACGGCTCCGGTGCGGGGGACCGGGGTCGGCCAGGGACACTCGGCCGCCGACCCGGGTCTCGGCCAGGAGCCGTGGGGCATCGTGAACACGACGCAGAACGGTCCCGGGGACAGCGCCTGGTGGCAGGACCACGGCGTACGACGGACCCAGGAGCTGCCCCGCCTCCTGGCCCGAGGCATCGTCAGGTCGCTCTCGGGCAGCGACGTCCCGACGTACTGGACCTCTCAGCGCGGGGCACACTCGATGGAGATCCGCGTCGTGCGCCCGCGCTCCGGTGGGCTGGTGTCCCTGGGCAGCCGGCCGTTCCCCGGGTTCTCGCGGCCCGGGCACGGACTGCGCCTGGAGGACGTCTGGAGCCCGGGATTCTTCCGCACGCCCGACGGCGCGTTGCTCGCGGTGAGTCACTCCTCCTACGCCCCCGGGCTGATGGTCTGGCGCGCACCCGCTCTGACCACGGGCGCATTCGAGCTCGTGTACGACGGCACGGGACGGGAGCCCTGGACGCGCCTGGCGCCGGAGGCGGACTACGTCCCGAGGGTTCGCGACGGGATTCTCCACCTGGGACTCCTGGCATCGCGTGACGACGGGCGCACCTGGGCGGACCCGGTCACCGTCTGGCGTTGACGCGCTGGGGAGGTGTGGCCCGAAAGCGCACGATCAGCTCGCGAGCGTAAGGGTGCTCAGGTAGAACTCGATGTCGCTGCTCTTCCCGGTGCCGGGTGGCTGGGGTGGCTCGGAGCGGTAGGTGTGGCCGGTGGGGGTGGTGATCAGCACCCGGTGTCGGCGGGTGGGGCCGGGGTCGGCGCGGACCCACCAGTCGGCGGCCTCCTTGGCGTAGTTGCAGCGCTCGCACAGCCCTTGTGCGTTGTGCCGGGTGGTTTCGCCGCCGCGGGAGACGGGCACCGGGTGGTCGAGGTGCTTGATCGGGGCGTCGCACCATGGAGTGCGGCAGACGCGGTCGCGCGCCACCAGGAGCCGGCGCAGCCTGCCACGGAACAGTCGGCGGCGGGACTCGCTCCCCGCCAGGTCACCGGTGGGGGTGGTGTAGAGCCGACGAACCCAGGCGCGATCGGCCTCACGCACGAGCCGGCGCCCCAGCCAGGCCGGGACCGGACCGTGCCCGGTGAGCTCGTCACCGAGCTGCCCGGGCTCGTCGTCGCCACCGAAGACCGCTCGGTCGGTCATCACCAGCTGGATCTCCACCGGTGTCCCGGTCGCCTGCTCGCGGCCGGTGACCCGGGTGACCAGCGTGTCGGCCATGATCTGGTTGCGGGTGCGGCCGCCACTCTCCCCCGTGCCCACCAGCGTGTCGGCGTGCTTGCGGAGGGTGGCATAGACCTCGACGCCCTGGGCCATCGGCAGCAGACCGGTGAGGTAGCTCATGGCATCGGGCGCGGGGCGGACCGTGACGCAGCGCTCGGCCTGCGCCCGGGTGGTGCGCCGGATCATCGCGTGCGGGTCGAGTCGGTAGCCGGCCTCACGGGCTCGGTGCGCCACCTCCCGGTCGCCGAGCGCGGCGAGCTCCGGGCCGATGGCGGCGTCGACGGCGACCCGGTCCTCGTGCGAGAGCTCAGCGGTCTCCCGGGCCATGATCGTCGCCCGCCACTCGGTCGTCTCGCCCCGGGTGAGCGCAGCCAGGGTGTGCGGCAGCTCCGCGACCAGCGCTCGGGCCAGCCCGAGGTGCCGGGAACCCTGGAACGGGCTCTCCCGCCGGGCCAGCGCGAGCTGGGCCGCGATCCCCTGGCCCTGCGCCGCCGCCGGCAGTCCGCGCTCGGCGGCGCGCTCACGCTGGCTGCGGTCGAACGCCAACGTCACCCGCGCCTGAGCCGCGGCGGCGGCTGCCTTGAGCTGCTCCAGGAGCCGGATCTGGTCGATCCGTTCATCGTCGCCGAGGTCCGCACCGTCGAGGCGCGCCAGCTCGGCAAGCGTGGTCGCCAGCGCTGCGGTGTCGAACATGTGTTCGATTCTACTCCTACGGGGCCGACCCCACAAGGTGCCGCTGAAAGATGTGGACACCCGCGGTCGACGGCACCACGGTCAGCACCTCGTCCGCGCTCCGCACCACGATCACCCTCGTCGCGGGACCGGTCGCCTGACCGGGCACGCTCCGCCGGTCACCGCTTCCGCTTCTCCCGCGGCTTCTGGACCAGGTGGATCGGCGTGCCGACGAAGCCGAACTCCTCACGCAGCCGGCGCTCGATGTAGCGGAGGTACGACGCCTCGAGCTTGCCGGAGGTGAAGAGCACGAACGTCGGTGGCGCGGAGGTCGGCTGGGTCGCGAACAGCACCTTGGGCTGCTTGCCACCGCGCACCGGGTGCGGGTGCTCGGCCACCAACCGGCCGAGGAACGCGTTGAGCGCGCCGGTGCCGATCCGGGTCTCCCAGCCCTCGAGCGCGGCGTCCAGCGCCGGCACCAGCCGGTCGACGTGCCAGCCGGTGCGGGCCGTGATGTTGATCCGCGGCGCCCACGGCACCCGCACCAGGTCCCGGTCGATCTCGCGGTCGAGGTAGTAGCGCCGCTCCTCGTCGACCAGGTCCCACTTGTTGAACGCGATCACCAGGGCGCGGCCGGCCTCGGCGACGGTCATGATGATCCGCTGGTCCTGCTCGGAGATCGGCTGGGACCCGTCGACCACCAGCACCGCGACCTCGGCGCGGTCGATGGCGGTGTTGGTGCGCAGCGACGCGTAGTACTCCTGGCCGGACGCCTCCTTGACCCGCTTGCGGATGCCGGCGGTGTCGATGAACCGCCACGGACGTCCGCCGAGCTCGATCAGCTCGTCGACCGGGTCCACGGTGGTGCCGGCGACGTCGTCGACGACCACCCGGTCCGACTTCGCGAGCTTGTTCAGCAGCGAGGACTTGCCGACGTTGGGCTTGCCGACGATCGCCACCCGGCGCGGTCCGCCGACCGGCTCCCACGACTCGGGCGGCGTCTCCGGCAGCGCGGCGAGCACGGCGTCGAGCAGGTCGCCGGATCCGCGGCCGTGCAGGGCGGAGACCGGGATCGGCTCGCCGAGCCCGAGGTTCCAGAGCCCGTAGGCCTCGGCCTCGGTGCGCGCGTCGTCGACCTTGTTGGCGGCGAGCACGACAGGCTTGCCTGACTTGCGCAGGATCTTCACGACCGCCTCGTCGGCGTCGGTGATGCCGACGCCGGCGTCCACCACGAACATCACCGCGTCGGCGATGTTGACCGCGATCTCCGCCTGGGCGGCGATCCGCTCGAACATCCCGGTGGCGTCCGGGTCCCAGCCGCCGGTGTCGACGACGGTGAAGGCGCGGCCGTTCCAGGTGGCGTCGTAGTACACCCGGTCACGGGTCACGCCGGGACGGTCCTCGACCACGGCCTCGCGGCGGCCGATGATCCGGTTGACCAGGGTCGACTTGCCGACGTTGGGGCGGCCCACGACGGCCAGCACCGGGGTCGGGCCCGTGGCGTCCACGGGATCGGGAGTAGTCACTGTTGTTCCTTCGGGTTCGGGTCCGGGATCGGCCCCGGCGTGGTCATGCCGGTGCGCTGCTCGGCTGCCGCCAGCAGATCCCTGAGGACCAGGCGCACCTGCTCAGCGCTGTGTCGTACGTCGGACTGTCGGCGCGGCCACGGCTGCGGCTCGAGGTGCACCGGCTCGCCGTACTGCATCTCGATCAGGGTGCCTCGCGGCGGGATCGAGCGTGCCGAGCCGCGTTCGCGGGTCCCGAGGAAGACCAGCGGCAGCACCGGTGCGCCCGTCACCAGTGCGAGGTAGGCGGCCCCGCCGTGGGTGGTCAACAGATCTCCGGCGCCGCGTGTTCCCTCGGGGAAGACGCCGACGCACCCGCCGTCGCGCAGCACCCGCACCGCCGTGCGGACGGCGTAGGGGTCGACCGAGTCGCGCCACACCGGGATCTGGCCGGACTGGATCAGGAAGGGGCTCATCGCGCCGTGGAACATCTCGCGCTTGGTCAGCGCGTGCAGCGGGCGTGGCGCGAAGATCGCCATCAGCGGCCCGTCGACGAAGCCGGTATGGTTGGCCGCCACGACCACGGGTCCGGTCCTCGGCCAGTGCTCCTCGCCGGAGACGCGCACGTCGTACCAGGCGCGGATGATCGAACGGCAGGTGCCGGCCAGACCGCGCAGCGCCCAGGTGTGCGGACCCCGGACGTCGGAGGAGCGCGGCAGTGCCTCGTGCGTCGCGCCGGTCAGGGCGCTCATCCGGGGGTCCCGCGGAATCGTGGAGCGCCGGCGGAGCGATGTCGTGGGGTGCTCATCCCACCCCGACCGTGTCGCGCACCAGCGCCACGACCCGGTCGACGACCTCCTGCAGCGTGTAGGGCGTGGTGTCGAGATGGACCGCACCCTCCGGCACGGTCAGCGGGGCGGTGGCGCGACCGGAGTCGATCGCGTCGCGACGGATCAGGTCGGCCTCGGTCGCGTCGACGGAGCCCGCACCGTTCTCTGCCGTACGGCGCCGCGCACGCGCTGCCGGGTCGGCGGTCAGGTAGACCTTGACCTCGGCCTCGGGCCAGACCACGGAGCCGATGTCGCGGCCCTCGACCACGATCCCGCCGGCCCCGATCAGCGACCGCTGGAGCCCGAGCAGCCGAGCGCGCACCTCGGGCACGGACGCCACGTCCGAGACGGCGGCCGTGACCTCCCGCGACCGGATCGCCTCGGCCACGTCGACACCGTCGACCTCGATCGTCGCGTTGGCCGGGTCGGTGCCCGACGCGATCACGGGCCGGTCGGCCAAGGTGCCGACCAGGGCGTGGTCGGTCACGTCGACGTCGTTGTCCAGCATCCACTGCGTCATCGCCCGGAACTGGGCGCCCGTGTCCAGGTAGCGCAGACCGAGCGCCGTCGCGACACCGCGCGAGGTGCTCGACTTCCCGGATCCCGAGGGCCCGTCCATGGCCACGACGATCGTGGCGACAACCGTGCTGTACACGGGGCAGGATCCTACCGGTGGACGACCCAGTCCCTTGCCTCGAGAGCGTCGCGGAGCGGGTCGGCGGACGTGTCCTTCACCACCAGCTCCACGAGGCCGACCGGGCGACCCGGGTCGTGGTCGATCCGCAGGTCCTCGATGTTGGTGCCGATCTCCCCCACGTCGCCGAACAGCCGAGCCAGCTCACCGGGGTGGTCGGGCACGGAGACGTGGACCGAGGCCGTGGACTCCGGCGGTCCCCCGTGCTTGCCGGGGATCGCGCGGGTGCCGGCGACACCACGCTGCAGCACCGTGTCGAGCTCGGCCGGCTGGTCGAGGGCCCCGATCAGATCGTCGAGCTCGAGCCGGATGTCCGCCAGGACCTCGCGGAGGGCGGGAGCGTTGGAGACCAGGATCTGCTGCCACAGCGCCGGGTCGCCGGCAGCGATCCTGGTCACGTCGCGCACGCCCTGACCGGACAGCGCCAGCTGACGGGGGTCGGCCTCGACCAGGCGCCCGGCCACCAGCACCGCCATCAGGTGCGGGAGGTGGGAGGTCAGCGCCACGGCGCGGTCGTGCTGTCGCGGGGTCATCCGCATCGTGCCCGCACCGCACCCGGCGGCCAGCAGCTCGACCAGGTCGACCGCCTCGGCGGACGAGGTGGCGTGCGGCGTGATCGCCCAGGGCCGTCCGTCGAAGAGGGCCGCGCTCGCCGCCAGTGGCCCGGACCGCTCGCTGCCGGCCATCGGATGGCTCCCGACGTAGTTGGTGAGGGCCTCCGGACTCACGAGACGCCCGATCCGCTCGACCAGGGGCGCCTTCACGCTGCCGACGTCGGTCACGATCGAGCCGTCGCTCAGCGCGGACGCCACCACCTCCGGGATGGCGACCGGTGGCACCGCCACGACCACGATCGGCGAGATCATGTCCGGCGGCGCCGGCACGCCGGCACCCAGCCCGGCAGCGGTGCGCACGTTGTCCTGGGAGCGGTCGCTGAGCCAGACCTCGATGTCGTGCCGGGCCAGCGCCAGCCCGATCGAGGTGCCCAGAAGACCGGCGCCGATCACGTGGATCCGGCCGGTCAGCTCATTCATCCGGCACGGACCTGACCCGGGTGAGGTCGCTGCGGAGCGTGGCTGCTCCGTGCAGGTACACGTGGGTGACGTCCGCCCTCGGCAGCTCGGTCTCGACGTGGGCGAGCAGTCGCACCGCCCGAGGCATCGAGCCCTCGATCTCGAGCTCGCGTGCGCACAGCAGCGGGATCTCGCCGAAGCCGAGCTGGCGGGCGGCGTACGCAGGGAACTCCGCGTGCAGGTCGCCGGTCGCCGTGAACACCACGCTGATGAAGTCGTCGACCTCGAGGGCGTTGGCGTCCATCACGGCCCGCACCAGCTCGGCGACCCGGTCGAGCATCTGCTCCCGGGTGTCCGCCTCGAGCTGGGTGGCTCCGCGCACCGCACGCACCGACATGGATCCCTCCTTCACGACCCGGGAAGCCTAACCAGCAGCGGGTTCACATCCCGGCGGTGTCCAGCAGCGCGCCCAGCTCGGCCCGGTCGAGCTCGCGCACCGTGCCCTGCTTGAGCTGCCCGATCTCCACCGGACCCACCCGGGTGCGCGTGAGCCGCTGCACCGGGTGTCCGACGTGGTCGAACAACCGACGCACGATCCGGTTGCGACCCTCGTGGATCACGACCTCGACGATGCTGCGGCTCAGCTTCTCCGAAGGTGCGTGTCTCGAGATCACCCGGGCGGCGCTGACCTCGACCGGCCCGTCCTCGAGCATGACCCCGTCGGTCAGCACCCGCAGCGTCGCCTTGCTGACCACCCCGGTGACCTCCGCGACGTACGTCTTGTCGATCTCGTACGACGGGTGCGCGAGCCGCTGCGCGAAGTCGCCGTCGTTGGTCAGGAAGATCAGTCCGTCGGTGTCGGTGTCGAGCCGGCCCACGTGGAAGAGCCGTTCGGGCCGGTCGGCGACGTAGTCGGTCAGTGTCGGGCGGCCCTGCGGGTCGGACATGGTGGAGACCACGCCGCGTGGCTTGTTCAGCACCAGGTAGACGTGCGCGCTGACCGGTGGGAGCCGCTTGCCGGAGACCCGGACCACGGCGGTGACGGGGTCGACCTTGGTGCCGAGCCGGGTGACCACCTCGCCGTCCACCTCGACCTCGCCGGCCAGCATCAGCTCCTCGCACTTGCGCCGGCTGGCGACGCCGGACTGGGCGAGCAGCTTCTGGAGCCGGACCAGTCCGTCGGCGTCGGCGGACAGGCCCTCGGGGAGGTCGGTCACGACTGGCGGTCGTCGCCCGGCGCCGGCACCGGCGACTCGTCCTCCTGGCCGTCGTCCCACCCATCGACGTCCTGCATCTCCAGCATGTCGGGCAGGAAGGGCGCCAGGTCGGGCAGGTCGCCGATCGCGGTCAGCCCGATCCGCTCCAGGAAGTATCCGGTGGTGCGGTACAGGTGGGCCCCGGTCTCGTGGTCGTTGCCGGCCTCCTCGACCAGCCCGCGGGTGAGCAGCGTGCGCATCACGCCGTCGACGTTGACCCCGCGCACCGCGGAGACGCGGGCGCGGCTGACGGGCTGCTTGTAGGCGACCACGGCCAGGGTCTCGAGGGCGGCCTGCGTGAGCCGCGCCTGCTGGCCGTCGAGCACGAACTTCTCGACCACCGTCGCGTAGGCGTCGCGGGTGTAGAAGCGCCAGCCACCGGCCACGTTGCGGAGCTCGAACCCGCGCAGCTGCTCGTCGTACTCCCCCGCAAGGGAGGACAGCGCCTCCGCCACCTCGCTCACGGGGTAGCCGACGGCGGTGGCCAGGGTGACCTGGTCCAACGGCTGGTCGGCGACCATCAGCACCGCCTCGAGCGCGGGCCGCAGCTCGGCAACGGGCACCGCCAGCACCTCGTCGGCCTCCCGGTCGGCCTGCTGGTCGGTCTGCTGGTCGGTCTGCTCGTCGGTCTGGGTCTCAGTCATCGGGGGTCTCCTCCACGGCCGGCGCCTCGTCGGGCACGGGCTCGCCGTCGAACTCGTCGGTGATCTCGATCTCGCCGTCCTCGGTGCCGGTCCACCGGACGGTCAGCTCCCCGAGCGGGCTCATCTGCTCGAACGCCACCACTCCCTCGCGGAACAGCTCGAGCAGGGACAGGAAACGGGCCACCCGGGTCAGCATGTCGGGGGCGTCGCCGGCCAGCGCCCGGAAGGTCAGTGTGCCCTGCCGCCGCAGTCGTTCGACCACGATCACCGCCTGCTCCTTGACGCTGACGGTCGGCGCGTGGATGTGGGCGAGGGACAGCTCGAGGACCGGCTTGGGCTCCAGCGCCTTCGCCGCCAGCGCGGCGAACTCCTCGAGGCCGAGCCCGATCAGCACGTCGGGCAGCAGGTTGGCGAACCGCTCGTCGAGACCCACCGCGCGCGGGTGGCGGCGCGCCTCGGCGCCGATCCGGTCCTCCAGCACCGACGCCACCTGCCTGAAGGCGCGGTACTGCAGGAGCCGGGCGAACAGCAGGTCGCGTGCCTCGAGCAGCGCCAGGTCCTCCTCGTCCTCGACGTCTCCCTGGGGCAGCAGCCGGGCGGTCTTGAGGTCGAGCAGCGTGGAGGCGACCACCAGGAACGACGTGGTCTGCTCGAGGTCCCACTGGTGCGACGGGTCGTCGTCGGCGCCGCGCTTGATGTGCGCGATGAACTCGTCGGTGACCGAGGACAGCGCGACCTCGGTGACGTCGAGCTTGTGCTTGGCGATCAGGCTCAGCAGCAGGTCGAAGGGACCCTCGAAGTTGTCCAGCCGCAGCGAGAACGCGGCGTCGATCTCCTCCGGGGCCTCGAGCGCGCTCATCGGTGGTTCATCGCCCGATCAGGCGCTGGACCAGCTGGCTGTCGTCGCCGTTGGAGTCCAGGTCGGCCAGCGCCATCGCCACCGCCTCGCGGACCAGCCGGCCCCGGTCGACGGCCAGACCGTGCATGCTGCGCAGCGACAGCCGCGCGTGCTCGATCTCCAGCAGCTCGGCCGCGGTCACGTAGATCGTCATCTTCTCGTCGTGGCGCACCCGACCGCTCGGCCGGCGGCTGCGGCGGCCCGTTTCGCGGCCTGTTTCGTGGCCCGGGTCTCGCTCGTCCTGCGGGGCGTCCGACGACCGACCCTGCCCGGTGTCTGCGGGGCGGAAGAGGTCGTCGGCCGCCGGCAGGCTCACTCGTCGCGCCACCGGTCCAGCACTTCCTTGGCGAGCTGTCGGTAGGCGACCGCGCCGGCCGAGCTCGACGCGTAGCTGGTGATCGGCTCTCCCGCCACGTTGGAGTCGGCGAACTTCACGGTGCGCCGGATCACGGTGTGGAACACGGTGTCGCCCCAGGCTTCGACCAGCCGGGCCATCACCTCGCGGCCGTGGAGGGTGCGTCCGTCGAACATGGTGCCGAGCACCCCGTCGATCTCCAGGTCGGGGTTCAGCCGCTCGCAGCACCTTGTCGATCGTGGTCTTCAGCAGCGCCACGCCGCGGAGCGCGAAGTACTCGCACTCCAGCGGCACGATCACGCCGTCGGACGCGGTCAGGGCATTGACGGTGAGCAGCCCGAGCGAGGGCTGGCAGTCGATCAGGATCACGTCGTACTTCTTGAGCGCCGGGCGCAGCACCCGCTGCAGCGTCTGCTCGCGCGCCACCTCGTGGACCAGCTGCACCTCGGCGGCCGAGAGGTCGATGTTGGAGGGCAGCAGGTCCATGTTCTCGATGCCGCTCGGCACCACCACGTCGTCGAGGGTGACCTCGCGCTCCATCAGCAGGTTGTAGACGCTCAGGTCCATGGTGTGCGGGTTCATGCCGAGCCCGACCGAGAGCGAGCCCTGGGGGTCGAAGTCGACGAGCAGGACCTTGCGGCCGTACTCGGCGAGTGCCGCGCCCAGGTTGATGGTGGTCGTGGTCTTGCCCACGCCGCCCTTCTGGTTGCACATCGAGACCACGCGGGCCGGGCCGTGGTGGGCGATCGGCTCGGGCTCGGGGATGTCGATCATCGGCCGACCGGTCGGGCCCTTGGGCCGCTCCGGTGCGGCGACGGTGCTGGCGGCGGGTGCCGGTGCGGGGACGCCCGTGCGGGCCGCCGCCATGATGTCCTCGAGGGTCGGAGCGGACGGCGCCGCCGGCTCCTCGCGGGGGGCCTGCTGGCTGGCCTGGGCGGGCACCGACCGGCGCCGTGGCTCCTCGGGCGACCGATGGTCACGCTGGGACGGAGGTACCGGCCCGGAACCCTCGACGAGCTCCTCCTTGCCGGGGTACCCAGCACTCATTGAACGGCCTCCTGTGATGTGCCTCGGATGGTGTCGCACTCCATGTCGACAGATACATATGTCGCGGCGACGCGCGCGACTCTATGCACCCGGGGACCCGATCTCAACGCCACCGCGCGGACGAACTGGACACGGCACGAATCTGGGGATTGCGTGTGCGCTCGTCAGGCGGGGAGTGCACAGGCAGGGTCCAGGGTGTGGACGAACCTGTGCACTCAGCGGGCCCGCCTTCGGGTCACTCGAGCGCTCGCGGATGGGCCGCGGCGTAGACCTCGCGCAGGTTGTCGACGGTGACCAGGGTGTAGATCTGCGTGGTGGTCACCGACGCGTGGCCGAGCAGCTCCTGGACGACGCGGACGTCGGCACCGCCCTCCAGGAGGTGGGTCGCGAACGAGTGCCGCAGGGTGTGCGGAGAGACCTCCGCGGTGACCCCCGCCCGGTCCGCGGCGCGGACGATCACGGTCCAGGCGCTCTGCCGCGACAGCCGGCCACCCCGGGCGTTGAGGAACAGCGCTCCGGCCGCGGTCGAGCCCCCGGCGCGGACCAGGTCGGTCCGGGCGCCGGCGACGTACGACGTGACCGCGTCGCGGGCGTACTGCCCGACCGGCACGATCCGCTCCTTGCTGCCCTTGCCGCGCAGCAGCACCGTGCCGTCCTCGAGGTCGACGTCGTCGACGTCGAGCCCGACCGCCTCGGAGATCCGGGCACCGGTGCCGTAGAGCACCTCCAGCAGCGCCCGGTCGCGCTGGGCCAGGGTCGTGCCCGCCGCACCTGCCGCCTCCAGGATCGCCTCGACGTCACCCAGTGCCAGCGCCTTCGGCAGCCGCTTCGCCGGCGACGGCGGTCGGACCCCCGCCGAGGGGTCGTGGGTGGCCATCCCGTCGCGGACCGCGAACTTGTGGAAGCCCCGCACCGCGACGACCGTGCGCCCCGCCGACGACGCGCTGAGGGGCGGATGGTCGGCGTCACCCTCGCGAAGCGCCATCAGGAACTCCGTGACCGTGGCCTCCGTGACGGCCCCGATCTCGGTGACGTCGTGGTCGAGCAGGAACCCCACGTAGCGCCGCAGGTCGCGCCGGTAGGAGGTGAGGGTGTTCTCGGCGAGACCGCGCTCCACCACCAGGTGGTCGAGGTAGGTGCGCAGGTCTCGTCCGAGTCCGGTGGTCGAGCCTGCCGAGTTCACGTCCAGCCCGTCGGGTCGAGCGAGCTGAGCCTCAGGCCAGGGCCTCGTCGAGCGAGGCCGCGTCGATGCCGTGGGCCTCGCCGACCGGGCCGTTAGTGAGGTTGCCGGCGTGGGTGTTCAGCCCGAGCGCCAGCGAGTGGTCGTCGCGGCAGGCCTGTTGCCAGCCCTTGCGCGCCAGCGCGACCGTGTAGGGCAGCGTCGCGTTGGTGAGCGCGTAGGTCGAGGTGTTCGGTACGGCGCCGGGCATGTTGGCGACGCAGTAGAACACCGAGTTGTGCACCTGGTAGGTCGGGTCGGCGTGCGTGGTGGCGTGGGTGTCCTCGAAGCAGCCGCCCTGGTCGACCGCGATGTCGACCAGCACCGAGCCCGGCTTCATCTCCGCGACCAGGTCGTTGCTGACCAGCTTGGGTGCCTTGGCGCCGGGGATCAGCACGGCCCCGATCACCAGGTCGGCCTCGAGCACCTGCTGCCGGATCGCCAGCGCCGACGACGCCAGCCCGTGCACCCGGTTGTTGTAGCGCCAGAACGACATCCGCAGCTTGTCGAGGTCGGTGTCGAGCAGGGTCACGTCGGCGCCCATGCCGAGCGCGATGTTGGCGGCGTTCTGGCCCGAGACCCCGGCGCCGATCACGACCACCTTGGCGTTGGCGACACCGCCGACTCCGCCCATCAGCACCCCGCGGCCACCCTGTGCCTTCATCATCGAGTACGCGCCGACCTGCGGCGCCAGGCACCCGGCGACCTCGGACATCGGGTAGAGCAGCGGCAGCCCGCCGGAGGGCAGCTGGACGGTCTCGTAGGCGATGGCCGTCACCTTGCGCCTGATCAGCTCCTCGGTCAGCGGCAGGTCGGCGGCGAGGTGCAGGTAGGTGAAGAGCAGCTGGCCCTCGCGCATCCGGGGGTACTCCTCCGCGACGGGCTCCTTGACCTTCAGCACCGTCTCGGCCTCACCCCAGACGTCGTCGGCGGAGTCGAGGATCTTCGCCCCGGCCGCGACGTACTCCTCGTCGAGGATCGAGGACCCCACGCCGGCGTCCCTCTCCACCACCACCTCGTGGCCGTGGGCGACCAGCTCGTGGACCCCGATCGGCGTGATCGCGACGCGGTACTCGTGGTTCTTGACTTCCTTCGGAACGCCGAACTTCACAGGATTCCTCCCTTGCGCACCCGTCCCGACGCCGTCGTCGAGGGGCTCCTCGCGGTGACCCTACTCGCTCGGTGTGCCGCCCTCGCGCCGGGTCAGGACGTCGTAGGCGAGCACAGCGGTGACCAACGGAGCGTCGCGCACCCGGCCGGCCAGGACGGCGTCGAGGAGGTCGCCCATCGGCACCCGCTCGAGGCTCATCTCGGCCTCCTCGTGGGCCGGCTCGAAGCCGCCGCGATCGGTCTCGTGCAGGCCGCGCGCGAGGTAGATCGCGTGCGTCTCCTCACTGATCCCCGGTGACGGCAGCACCGTCACCAGGTGCCTCCAGCGGTCCGCCTCGAGGGCGGTCTCCTCGCGCAGCTCGCGCCGGGCCGCCTCCACCGGGTCCTCCCCCGGCACGTCCAGCAGTCCGGCGGGGAGCTCCACGAGCCGCGACCCGACCGCGTGCCGGTACTGCCGGAGCACCACGACGTTCTCGTCGTCGTCGACGGCCAGGATCATCACCGCACCCGGCAGCTCGACCACGAACCGGCGGAACTGCTCGTCGGGGCGATCCGGTGCGGAGAGGTCGTCGGCGCGCAGCGACAGCACCCAGTCACCGCGGTGGAGGTACCTCGACCCTGCGACGGGCCACCGCGCCGGCTCGTCCCGCAGGTCGGCCACGCGCGGCTCAGCTCTCGTCGGTCGGCGGTCGGCGCAGGCCGGACTCGTCGATCGGGAACCGGAGCTCGCGCTGCCGGTTGATGGCGGCGCCGACCAGGCCCGCGAACAGCGGGTGCGGCCGGGTCGGACGCGAGCGCAGCTCCGGGTGGGCCTGGGTGGCGACGTAGTACGGGTGCACGTCTGCGGGGAGCTCGACGTACTCGACGAGGTTGCGGTCGGGCGACATGCCGGAGAACACCAGGCCGGCGTCGTGGAGCGTCTCGCGGTAGCTGTTGTTGACCTCGTAGCGGTGCCGGTGCCGCTCGTCGACCCGTGCCGCGCCGTACGCCGCCCGGACGACGGAGCCCTCGAGCAGGTCGGCCGGGTAGAGGCCGAGCCGCATCGTCCCGCCGAGGTCACCGGCGCCCTCCACGAACGCGTGCTGCTCGGCCATGGTGGCGATCACCGGCTCCGGGCAGTCGGGGTCGAACTCGGTCGATGCCGCCTTCTCCAGGCCGGCCACGCTGCGCGCGAACTCGATCACCATGCACTGCAGGCCCAGGCACAGGCCGAGTGTCGGCAGGCCGTGGGTGCGGGCGTAGGTGAGGGCACCGACCTTGCCCTCGATGCCGCGGATGCCGAACCCGCCGGGCACGCAGACCGCGTCGACCTCGGATAGCCGCTTGGCCGCGCCGTCGGGCGTCTCGCAGTCGTCGGAGGCGACCCACTCGACGTTGACCTTGGCGTCGTTGGCGAAGCCACCCGCCCGGAGCGCCTCGACCACGGAGAGGTAGGCGTCGGGCAGGTCGACGTACTTCCCGACGAGGGCGATCGTCACCTCCTCGCTCGGGTGGTGCACCTTGCGGAGCAGGTCGTCCCACAGCGTCCATTCGACGTCGCGGAACGGCAGGTTGAGCCGGCGTACGACGTAGGCGTCGAGCCCTTCGCGGTGCAGCACCTTGGGGATGTCGTAGATCGACGGCGCGTCGGCCGCTGTCACCACGGCCTCCTCGTCGACGTCGCACATCAGCGAGATCTTCCTCTTGATCGAGCTGGGCAGCTCGCGGTCTGCCCGGCACACGATCGCGTCGGGCTGGATGCCGATCGAGCGCAGCGCGGCGACCGAGTGCTGGGTCGGCTTGGTCTTCAGCTCACCCGACGGCCCGATGTAGGGCACCAGCGAGACGTGCAGGAAGAAGCAGTTGTCACGGCCGATGTCGTGGCGGACCTGGCGCGCCGCCTCGAGGAACGGCAGCGACTCGATGTCGCCGACGGTGCCGCCGATCTCGGTGATCACGACGTCGATGTGGCTCTGCCCGTCCTTGGCCTGAGCCGGCCGTGCCATCGCGCGGATCCGGTCCTTGATCTCGTTGGTGATGTGGGGGATCACCTGGACGGTGTCGCCCAGGTAGTCGCCGCGGCGCTCCTTGGCGATCACTGTCGAGTAGACCTGGCCGGTCGTCACGTTGGCGATCTGGTCGAGCTCGGTGTCGAGGAACCGTTCGTAGTGACCGACGTCGAGATCGGTCTCCGCACCGTCGTCGGTGACGAACACCTCGCCGTGCTGGAACGGGTTCATGGTGCCGGGGTCGACGTTGAGGTAGGGGTCGAGCTTCTGCATCGTGACCCGCAGCCCGCGCGACTTCAGCAGGTTGCCGAGGCTGGAGGCCGTCAGACCCTTGCCGAGCGAGGACGCGACGCCCCCGGTGACGAAGACGTGCTTGGTCGGCTGGCGATCTACCAACGAGGACTCCCGTGGGCCGAGGGCGAAGTGCGAAGCGGCGATGCCTCCACGGGGTTCTAGCCTAGCAACCGATCCGGACCCGCAGCGCCGACACGGCCGAAGAGGTGCCCGAAGTCACGCCGAGCCCGACGGTCACCCGGTGGACGCGCCCGGCACCGGGCCGTCCGCCGCGTCGACGGCGCCGTACTGACCGGTGCCGCCCTTGAGGTCCTGGGAGGCGGCGAGGAGGGTGACCACGGCCCCGGCGCCGGTGCCCGCGCTGTCCACGGAGGACAGGGCGGAGCTGAGGCCGACGTCGTCACGGACCTTGCGGATCAGCCCGCCGGCGCGAGCTGCGTCGGCGGGGCCGGCGAGGACGACGGTCGACACCTCGTCCGCGAGCGCGTCGGCCACGACGGCGTGGATCTCGTCGATGCCGGCCTGGGTGCCGGTGTTCGCGCCCGGACCGGTCACCACCAGCACCGCCCGGGCCCGGCCCGTGGGAGCGCCGACCGCGGAGACCAGTCCCGCCGTGCCGAAGCCGGCGACCAGGCTGGAGCTGGTGGCGTCGTAGCGCTGCCCACCCTTGACCTTGGTGCCGATGGCGCGACCGAGGAGCAGGCCGAAGCGCTGGTAGGACGACACGTCCTCGGGCATCTGCACGTCCTCGGCCTCGGCCATCAGCTGGGTGCCGAGCTGGTCGACGAGACCCTTGTTCTGGTCGTCACCCAGCTTGTCCCCGACCCGGTAGCGCCCGACCAGCCTGCCTCCGGAGGTCTGCACCAGGTCCTGGAGGGACGAAACCGTGTCGCGGTCGGCGCCGGGCAGGCTGACCATCGCGACCGGCACCCCCTTGAGCCGGCCGGCCAGGACCGTCGGTGCGGTGGCCTTCGCGTAGCCGTCGTCGAACCTCGAGGTCGCCTGGAGCCGCCGGATCTCCTGCCGCTGCTCGTGCTGCGCCTTCTTCCGGGCAGCGAGCTCCTTGACCAGGCTGTTGTCGACCTCGCCCTTGAGCGGGCCGCCGCCGAGGGCCACCCCGATGGCCAGGGCCAGGAAGACCGAGACCAGCGAGACGATGTGGTAGCGGAACGTGATCATGTGATAAGTCCCTTGATGTCGTCGGTGCGGGCCTGCGTCCAGTCGCCCACGTCGTGCCACCAGACGTTGCCGATCGGGGTGGTGGCCATGGCCAGCCACAACGCGACGAGAGCGGCGAACAGGATCAGCAGGAGGTGCCAGGTGCGGACCCGGCCGCTGTAGAGCGCGGGCACGGCGGAGGCGTCGACCAGCCGGTGGCCGACCCGGAGCCGGGTCAGGAAGGTGCTGGCCTGGGCGGACCGGCCGCGATCGAGGAACTCCTCGAACCCCGCGTCGCGACCCACGGGCACGATCATCGAGGCCCCGGCCGCGTGGACCAGGAGCAGCGCCAGGTCGAACGGGTCGGCGTCGCTGGTCACCCGCGGCCCGGTGACCCCCCAGCGCTGCAGCCGTTCGGCGCCCGCCGCAGGCTCCGCGCGGCGCTCGTGAACGACCAGCTCGCGGGCCTGCCGCAGGACCTGCTCGGGCAGCGCGTCGTCGTGGTCGGTGCCGACCAGCCCGGCGGACACCAGCACGATCTCGGGTCGCAGCCGGTGTGCCAGCAGCACCCGGGCGCCGCCGTCGACACCCACCAGCACCGGACGCTGCTCGCGCACGAACTGGCGGAGCTCCTCGAGCTCCGCGTCGTGGCGGGGCCCCCGTGCCACGACCACGACCGGCCGGCCCTCGATCCGGGTGGTCAGCTCGGGGAGACCCTCGCCGTTGAGGAGCAGGTCCTGCTCGCGGCGCAGGAACTCCGAGCTGTTGTGCGCGAACGCCTCCAGCTGTCGGCCGAGTCCGATCCGGGCCGCGTTGCGGCGGCGGCTCACGTCCGCCGGGCCGAGCACGCGCGCCTGCAGGAGCTCGCCGTCCGCCCCGTGCACACGACCCTCGTGGATCCGGAGCCTGGCGCCGTCCTCGACCCTGGCGACGTCCTCGGGACTCGCCTCCAGCAGCAGCACGCCCGCGTCCGCGAGGAGCTGCGGGCCGAGGGTCGGGTAGCTGCCGGACACGAACGGGGCGCTGTTCAGGACGGCCGAGACCCGGTGCTCGAGGAGGTCACGGGCCGTGGCGGCGTCGAGGTCGGTGCGATGCACGACGGCGATGTCGCCGGCGGCCAGTCGGGTGGCCAGGGCGCCGGAACGGCGCTCGACCCGTGCCTTGCCCGACAGTCCCGGCAAATCGGGTGCGCCGTCGCGGCGGGAAGGGAGCTTCATGGCGTCGCCCATGCTGCCACGGTGGCCTGTGCGACCCGTGGACCCGGGGGCCTCAGCTGTGTCGGACCTCGCGCGCCGCGGCGAGCAGCTCCTCGGCGTGCGCGAGCGCGGTCTCGGACTCCTCCATCCCGGCCAGCATCCGGGACAGCTCCCGCACCCGGGTCTCGTCGTCGAGCACCTGGAGGCCGGAGGTGGTGACCAGGCCGTCGCTGGACTTGTGCACGACCACGTGCCGGTCGGCGAACGCCGCCACCTGGGGCAGGTGGGTGACCACGACCACCTGCGCGGAGCGGGCCAGCATCGCCAGCCGCCGGCCGACCTCGACGGCCGCCTTGCCGCCGACACCGGCGTCGACCTCGTCGAACACGAACGTCGGCACCGGGCTGGTCGCCGCCAGCACCACCTCGAGCGCGAGCATCACCCGGGACAGCTCGCCCCCGGAGGCCCCCTTCGCCAGCGGCCGGGGATCGGCGCCCACGTTGGCGGCCAGCAGCAGCTCCACGTCGTCGACGCCGTCGGGGCCGAACCGCAGCTCGCGCCCGTCGACCTCGATCCCGTCCGGGTCGTCGTGCCGGGCCAGGGCAACGCTCGCCCTCGCGTGCGGCATCGCGAGCAGCGACAGCTCGCCGGTGACCTGCTCGCCGAGACGTCGAGCGGCGTCGTGCCGGGCGGCGGAGATCGCCGAGGCCAGCACCCCCAGCTCGGAGCGCAGCTCGTCGCGCTCCGCGCGCAGCCGGGTGATCCGGTCGTCGGTGTCGTCGAGCTCGAGCAGCCGCCGCGCGGACGCCGTGGACCAGGCCAGCACCTCGTCGATGTCCTCGCCGTACTTGCGGGTGAGCGCGGTCAGGGCCGCGCGCCGCTCCGACACGGCAGCAAGCCGGGCCGGGTCGGACTCGAGCCCCGAGGCGTAGGAGGCGACGTCGGCGGCGAGGTCGCTGAGCAGGTACGACGCCTCGGCCAGGCGGTCGGCGAGGCCGGCGACCTGCGGGTCGTGCTCACGGACCCCGTCGAGGGCGCGCCTGGCGGCCGCCATCGCCCCCAGCGCGTCGGCGCCGCCGTCGTCGGCGGAGAGCACCTCGCGGGCCTGCTCGGCAGCCGTGCGCAGGGTGTCGGCGAACCCGAGACGCTGTTCCTCGGCCGCCATCTGCTGGTCCTCGCCCGGCGCAGGTCCGACGGACTCGATCTCGTCGAGCCCGTGCCGGAGCAGGTCGGCCTCGCGGGCGCGCTCACGGGCGCTGCGCACCACCTCGTCGAGCTCCCGCTCCAGGGCCCGCAGCCGGCGGTAGCCCTCGGCATAGCCGTGCATCGGCGTGGCCACCGCGGGACCGGCGAACCGGTCGAGCGCGTCGCGCTGCGCCTCCGGGCGCAGCAACCGGTGCTGGTCGGACTGGCCGTGCACGGCGACCAGGCTGTCGGTCAGGTCGCTGAGGCTGCCGGCCGGCACGGACGCGCCCCCGGCGAACGCGCGCGAGCGACCCTCGGCCGAGACCTGCCGCGCGAACAGCACGGTGTCGTCGTCGTCCGGCTCGCCGCCCAGGTCCTCGACCGCTTCCCTGAGCGCGTCGTCGGCGCGGAACCTGCCCTCCACGCGTGCGGTCCGCGCGCCGGTGCGGACGGCACCGGAGTCGGCCCGTCCGCCGAGCAGCAGACCGAGCGCGGTGACCAGCATGGTCTTGCCGGCGCCGGTCTCGCCGGTGATCACGCTGAGTCCGGGGCCGAGCTCGAGCACCGACTCGTCGATCACCCCCAGTGAGCGGATCCGCAGCTCCTCGATCACGCGTCGCCGCCGTTGTCCTTGCGTCGGCGCCGGGCCGCCCCGCGCCAGCCCTCGACCGGCAGCCCGAACTTGGCGACCAGCCGGTCCGTGAACGGATTCGAGTGCAGCCGGGCCAGGCGCACCGGCATCGCACCCCGGCGTACCTCGATCCGCGCTCCGGGCGGCAGCTCGACCATCCTCCGGCCGTCGCACCAGAGCACGCCCGCGCTCGCGGAGCGGGACTGCACCTCCACGGCGAGCACGCTCGTCGGCGCCACGACCAGCGGCCGTGCGAACAGCGCGTGCGCACTGATCGGCACCATCAGCAGCGCCTCGACCCCGGGCCAGACCACGGGCCCGCCGGCGGAGAAGTTGTAGGCGGTGCTGCCGGTCGGGGTCGCGCAGACCACACCGTCGCAACCCCAGCGGGAGAGCGGCCGGCCGTCGACCTCGACCACCACCTCGAGCATCCGCTCGCGGGCGGCCTTCTCGACGCTGGCCTCGTTGAGCGCCCAGGTGCTGGTGACCAGCTGGCCCTCCTGGTAGACCGCCACGTCGATCGTGAGCCGGTCCTCGGCGGTGTAGCGGCGGGTCACGATCGCGTCGATCGTGAAGTCCAGGTCGTCGAACTCCGACTCGGCGAGGAACCCCACGTGGCCCAGGTTGACCCCGAGCAACGGGGTGCCGTGGGCGTGCGTCGCCTCGGCGGCGCGGAGGATCGTGCCGTCCCCGCCGATCACGACGGCGAGCTCGCAGTCGTCGGCGGCGGTGTCACCGTCGGGACCGGCGATGATCTCGACCTCGGGCTCGGACAGCCCGAGCTGGGCCGCCTCGTCGGCGAGCAGCCGGACCGCGATGTCGTGCTTGCGCAGGGCGTGGACCACCTCGCAGGCGACCTCACGCGCATCCGCACGCCCCGTGTGGGCGAGCAGCAGGATCCGGCGCGGGGTGCTCACGGGTTCACCTTCTCACCAGGCACCCCCAGATCCGGGGAGCGGGCCACGAGCGCCTCGACGGCGGCTCGGGTCAGCCTCCGCTCGCCGTGGCGCAGCCACACGAAGAACTCCACGTTGCCGGCCGGACCCGGCAGCGAGCTCACCGTGCCGGCCATCGCACCCCAACCGCGCCGGTCGGCCGCCGCCACGATCTTCTCCACGGCCTGCACCCGGTGAGCCGGCTCCCGGACCACGCCGCCGCGACCGAGCCGCTCCCTGCCGACCTCGAACTGCGGCTTGACCATCAGCGCCAGGTCGCCGTCCGGGACGGTCACCCCGAGGAGGGCGTCGAGCACCAGCTCCAGGGAGATGAACGACAGGTCGCCGACCACCACGTCGACCGCCCCACCGACCAGCTCGGGGGTGATCTCGCGGACGTTCGTGCGGTCGTGCACCCGCACCCGCGGGTCCTGCCGGAGCGACCAGGCCAGCTGGCCGTAGCCGACGTCGACCGCCACCACCTCGGCGGCTCCCGCGCGCAGCAGCACGTCGGTGAACCCACCCGTCGACGCTCCGGCGTCCAGGCACCGCCGGCCGGAGACGCGGAGCCCCAGCTCGGCGAAGTCACCCAGCGCGCCCGCCAGCTTGTGGCCCCCGCGCGAGACGTAGTCGGGCCGGTCCGGGTCGTCGCGCACCACGATGTCCGCGTCGACGCGTCACCCCGGTCGCCGGCTTCCCGGCCACGCCGCCGTTGACGCTCACCCGCCCCGCCGCGATCAGCTCCGAGGCGTGCTCCCGCGAACGCGCTGCCCCCCGGCGCACCAGCTCGGCGTCGAGCCGCAGCCGCCGTGGCGGCACCGCTCAGCCCCGGCCCGGCTCGTCGGCCGGGGACTCCCGCACGACCGCCTCGGTGTTGGCCTCGGGGTTCGGCTCGTCGTTCGGCTCGGGGTTCGGCTCGTCGTCGGCCTCGTCCAGCGCGCGCCGGAGCTGCTCGTGCGCCGACTCGAACACGGCCACGTGCTCGCGCACGGGCTTGTCGTCGAGTCCCTCCAGCGACGCCAGCACGGCATCGACCGCGGGGTGGCCGGTGCCGTCGACCGGGTGACGTCCGGGGGCAGCTGCGGGCGCGGGGGCGTCGTCGGCGGGCTGCCCGCCCTCGTCGTCGACCCTCGTCTCGTCCGGCTCGTCCATGGCGCTCACGCTACCCGCGGCCCGCGTCCGGCACCGACAGCCCGGACGTGTCGGCCGGCTCGCCGCGCTCGTCGAGGTGCCCCCACGCGGCAGCAGGCGACGGCGCGCCACCAGTCCGCGGGCTCCCCGTCACCGTCGACCCGCAGCCGGCCCCGGTCGACCGACGCCGTCCAGCCCCCGGCGCTCGCCCGGGTGCCGTCCTGCTCGGGTGCCCGGTGCGCCTCCCCGAGTCCGGCCAGGTCCGGGGAGATGTACGTCGGCCGCAGCTCCGGCGTGGCCGCCACCAGGTCCTCGAGCCCGCTCACCCCGGTCAGCACCAGCAGGCTGTCCCAGCCGGCCCGGTGGGCGCCCGCGATGTCGGTGTCCAGCCGGTCGCCGACCACGAGCGGGTGCTCGCCACCGACCCGGCGCAGCGTCTCGCGGAACAGCGGCGGCTCCGGCTTGCCCGCCACCACCGGCTCCCGGCCGGCGTACTCGGCGATCAGCCGGACCAGCGCCCCGTTGCCGGGGCCGACCCCGGTCGGCGGTCGGGATCGTCAGGTCGGTGTTGGACGCCACCCACGGCAAGCCGTCGCGCACCAGGATCGCGCCGGCCACCACCTGCCGCCACGGCATGTCGGGCCCGTAGCCCTGGACCACCGCGACCGGCTCGTCGTCCGGCGCTGGTCACCGGCACGCAGACCGCGCTCGCGCAGCGCGGTGTCGAGCCCCGCGCCACCGATCAGGTACACCTTGCTGCCCTCGGGCAGCTCCTCCGACAGCAGCCGCGCCGCGGCCTGCGCGGAGGTCACCACGTCGGCAGTCCTCCACCTCGACGCCCAGCTCACGCAGGTGCTCCGCCACGTCGCCGGGCGGTCGCGCCGCGTTGTTGGTGACGTAGGCCAGGTGCATGCCCGGCCTCGCGGGCGCGTGCCAGGTGGTCGGGTGCCCCCGGCACCGCGTCGGGACCGACGTAGACGACGCCGTCGAGGTCGAGGACCGCCACGTCGTAGGCCTGCCAGAGGGGCGACTCGCTCGATCCCAGCACCGGCCGATCCTCGCAGACCGGCGCGCGGTCACCGCGGTCACCCCGTCTCGGCGCCGCCCGGCCGGCGCCACGCCTCGCCGGCCCCTCGGCGCGCTCGACCATGCGGCCGCCCAGCATCTCGATCTCGACCCGGCTGCCGCCGACGCTCACCGGCCCGGTAGTGCCGTCGGCGCAGCGCGCCCGACCACCTCCACCGTGTCCCCGACCCGCCAGCCCGCGGCCCGGCGGCGCGTGGCCGCAGCTCCAGGCGGTGCAGTCGATCCAGTCCGACCGCTGGCTGGAGCCCGCGCGTCATCACCGTCGTGGTGCGCGGGATCGACCACGCCGGAACGACACGATCGGGGTGCCGCTGGGCAGCTCCCGGTCGACCGGGTCGGTGCTGAGCCTCCCCCGCAGCTCGACCTGGTTGCCGCCCTCGTCCGTCGCGCTGTCACCCATCTGCCGTCGTCCTCTCCACTCGCCATGAGGCAAGCGTGGCCGAGGATGCGGCCGGGCGCCCGGGCGTCGCGCGACCGCTGTGGACCGAGCGCGGTCGGCCGAGCGGCCTGTGGACGCGAAACGCTCAGGCGTCGCCGAGCTGGGCCTCGACCTGCTGGGCCCGCTCGGCGGCGTCGGTCGGTCTCCTCGCCGTCGATCGCCTCGGTGCGGTGGAACCACTGCGAGGGCGTCGGACGGCCGGCCGGCCGCCAGCAGGGTGTCGGCGTAGGCGTAGCGCAGCCGCACCACCCACGCCGGCGCGGGACTTCGACTGCAGCGGGGCCAGCTCGAGGGCGCGCAGCGCCGCGTCCAGCTCGCCACGGTCGCGCCGGGCACCGGCCTCGACGATCGTCAGCTCGGCCTGGAGGTCGTTGGACAGGTCCCTCGCGCGGAGACCTTGCGCACCAGGTCGAGCGCCCGGTCCGGACGTCCGAGGGCGCGCTCGCAGTCGGCCATCACGGCCAGGTAGTCCTGGGCGCCGTTCATCCGGCGCGCGGCCCGCAGCTCGGTCAGCGCCTCGCTGTACTCACCCGCGGCGTACGCCGCCTCGCCGACGGCCTCGCGGACCACGGCCAGCCGGCTGGCCCGCGCCCGGGCCGCGAGCGTGTGCTGGTAGGCCGTCTTCGGGTCCTCGTCGATGATCGCGCCGGCCGCCGCCAGGTGGCGGGCCACGCGCTGGCCGAGCTTCTCGGGCAGGCTGCGCAGCTGAGCCAGCACCGAACGGTCCAGCTCCTTGCCGGTGATCTCCTCGGGCAATCGGCGGCCCGTCGTAGCGGGCCTGGGCCTCGGTGCGCTCCTGCGGAGTCAGCCCGTCGGGCTTGCTGCCCTGGTAGCCGCCGCGCTGCGGGCGGTCATCGCGACCGCCGCGGCGGTCGGACCGCCGCGACCCGCGTCACCGCGGCCAGAACCGCCTCGGCCGGCGCCACCAGCAGCCGCACCGACCTCCACGGGGGCCGGTCGGCCGGCGGTCGCGACCTCCGGAGCCTCGCTCCTGCGACATGTTGAAACCCTTCCTCCTGCGGCCACCTGCCGCATCACCGAGACATCCGCAACAAGCAGTAAGGGCCACCCCAAATGGGTGGCCCTTACCAAAAGAATGTCCGGCGACGTCCTACTCTCCCACAACCTCCCGGTTGCAGTACCATCGGCGCTGAAAGGCTTAACTTCCGGGTTCGGAATGGAGCCGGGTGTTTCCCTTTCGCTATGGCCGCCGAAACTCTATGGAGTTAGATCGCACCTGTCGTGATGAGACAGTCGCCCCTCTTCAGGGGCTTCGGTCCCCGACCGTAACTCGGGAACCACACAGTGGACGCGCAACATCTTTGAGGGACAAGCCCTCGGCCTATTAGTACCGGTCGGCTAGGCATTACTGCTGTACACCTCCGGCCTATCAACCCAGTCGTCTACTGGGGGCCTTACCCGGTTAACCCGGTGGGAAACCTCATCTTGAAACGTGCTTCCCGCTTAGATGCTTTCAGCGGTTATCACTTCCGAACGTAGCTAACCAGCCGTGCTCTTGGCAGAACAACTGGCACACCAGAGGTTCGTCCATCCCGGTCCTCTCGTACTAGGGACAGCCTTTCTCAAGTTTCCTGCGCGCGCGGCGGATAGGGACCGAACTGTCTCACGACGTTCTAAACCCAGCTCGCGTGCCGCTTTAATGGGCGAACAGCCCAACCCTTGGGACCTACTCCAGCCCCAGGATGCGACGAGCCGACATCGAGGTGCCAAACCATCCCGTCGATATGGACTCTTGGGGAAGATCAGCCTGTTATCCCCGGGGTACCTTTTATCCGTTGAGCGACGCCGCTTCCACATGCCAGCGCCGGATCACTAGTTCCGACTTTCGTCCCTGCTCGAGTTGTCACTCTCACAGTCAAGCTCCCTTGTGCACTTACACTCGAAACCTGATTGCCAACCAGGCTGAGGGAACCTTTGAGCGCCTCCGTTACATTTTAGGAGGCAACCGCCCCAGTTAAACTACCCATCAGGCACTGTCCCTGATCCGGATAACGGACCTAGGTTAGATATCTAATACGATCAGAGTGGTATTTCAACGTTGACTCCACGACAACTGGCGTCGCCGCTTCAAAGTCTCCCACCTATCCTACACAAATCGAACCAAACACCAATACCAAATTGTAGTAAAGGTCCCGGGGTCTTTCCGTCCTGCCGCGCGTAACGAGCATCTTTACTCGTAGTGCAATTTCGCCGAGTCCACGGTTGAGACAGCGCCCAAGTCGTTACTCCATTCGTGCAGGTCGGAACTTACCCGACAAGGAATTTCGCTACCTTAGGATGGTTATAGTTACCACCGCCGTTTACTGGGGCTTAAGTTCTGCGCTTCGCTGACGAATCAGCTAACACGTCCCCTTAACCTTCCAGCACCGGGCAGGAGTCAGTCCGTATACATCGTCTTACGACTTCGCACGGACCTGTGTTTTTAGTAAACAGTCGCTTGGGCCTGGTCTCTGCGGCCATCATTGCTTCATGCAGCAAGTGCAATAACAAATCCGGCCCCCCTTCTCCCGAAGTTACGGGGGCATTTTGCCGAGTTCCTTAACCATGGTTCACTCGATCGCCTTGGTATTCTCTACCTGATCACCTGAGTCGGTTTGGGGTACGGGCGGCGCACAGCTCGCTAGAGGTTTTTCTCGACAGCATAGGATTATCCACTTCGTCCATTCGGACTCCCCATCAGGTCTCAGGCATGCAGACGACGGATTTGCCTATCGTCAGCCCTACACCCTTAGCCGTGGTCTACCATCGCCACGGTTGGACTACCTTCCTGCGTCACCCCATCGCTTGACTACTACCGGTTCGGGTCGTGCGCTCCACCTTCATCGTCCCGAAGGATCCCGAAGGTTTTGGGCACTTAGCATCACCGGGTTCGTCATGGGCGCTGTTTTGCCGGTACGGGAATATCAACCCGTTGTCCATCGACTACGCCTGTCGGCCTCGCCTTAGGTCCCGACTTACCCAGGGCAGATTAGCTTGACCCTGGAACCCTTGATCATTCGGCGGAAGAGTTTCTCACTCTTCATTCGCTACTCATGCCTGCATTCTCACTCGTATGGCGTCCACAACTGGATCACTCCGCTGCTTCACTCGCCATACGACGCTCCCCTACCCATCCATGCAACTGGACCCGGCAAGCCGGGCCTGTCTTGAGCATGAATGCCATAGCTTCGGTGGATAACTTGAGCCCCGCTACATTGTCGGCGCGGAATCACTTGACCAGTGAGCTATTACGCACTCTTTCAAGGGTGGCTGCTTCTAAGCCAACCTCCTGGTTGTCTGTGCGACTCCACATCCTTTTCCACTTAGTTATCGCTTAGGGACCTTAGCTGATGGTCTGGGCTGTTTCCCTTTCGACTACGGAGCTTATCCCCCGCAGTCTCACTGCCGCGCTCTCACTTTCCGGCATTCGGAGTTTGGCTGATTTCGGTAAGCTTGTGGGCCCCCTAGACCATCCAGTGCTCTACCTCCGGAAAGAAACACGCGACGCTGCACCTAAATGCATTTCGGGGAGAACCAGCTATCACGAAGTTTGATTGGCCTTTCACCCCTATCCACAGGTCATCCCCCAGGTTTTCAACCCTGGTGGGTTCGGTCCTCCACGCGGTCTTACCCGCGCTTCAACCTGCCCATGGATAGATCACTTCGCTTCGGGTCTTGATCGTGCCACTCAGTAGCCCTATTCGGACTCGCTTTCGCTACGGCTTCCCCACACGGGTTAACCTTGCGACACAACGCAAACTCGCAGGCTCATTCTTCAAAAGGCACGCTGTCACCTCGACCGAAGTCTCAGCTCCAACGGATTGTAGGCACATGGTTTCAGGTACTATTTCACTCCCCGCCAGGGGTACTTTTCACCTTTCCCTCACGGTACTTGTCCGCTATCGGTCACCAAGGAGTATTTAGGCTTAACGGGTGGTCCCGCCAGATTCACACGGAATTTCAGGGGTTCCGTGTTACTTGGGGTGACGCTTCAGAGTCATTGACTTACGTGTACGGGGGTATCACCCTCTACGCCGGGACTTTCCAGTCCGCTTCGACTTCATCAATGATTTCTTACTCTGTGTTGGTTCGGCAGAACCAACTAAACGGCCCCACAACCCTCGACCAGCAACGCCTGCCGGCTATCACACTGATCGAGTTTGGCCTCTTCCGATTTCGCTCGCCACTACTCTCGGAATCACTTTTGTTTTCTCTTCCTGTGGGTACTGAGATGTTTCACTTCCCCACGTTCCCTCCAACTGCCCTATGTGTTCAGGCAGAGGTAACTGGACATGACTCCAGCTGGGTTTCCCCATTCGGAAATCCCCGGATCACAGCTCGGTTGCCAACTTCCCGGGGCTTATCGCAGGCTCCTACGTCCTTCATCGGCTCTTGGTGCCAAGGCATCCACCATGTGCCCTTAGTAGCTTGTCTTGCTACAAAGATGCTCGCGTCCACTGTGTAGTTCTCAAGATACGGGCGGTGCCACCCCTGGTGTCCCGCTTGCCTGGCCGCGAAACGACCGGGTAGTTCGAGGAGGGGGATGGCCCGTGAGGTTCGATCGCTCGATCCCTCAGGACCCAACAGTGTGCCTGATGCGCTCCCCTGGTCGAAGCTCGAGTTTCCACGCTGCACCCGCCACTGAATGAACAGAGGCTGATGGAGCAGTACTGACGAGCCCTCCCAGGGAGAGCAGACCAAATAGTCGACGTTCCACTAGTGAGCAGTGCCTGCCGAGGAACGAACGTCCTCGTTACAGACTGCCTGGACAGCGCCGGCGAACCGGTCTGCCAGTTGATGCTCCTTAGAAAGGAGGTGATCCAGCCGCACCTTCCGGTACGGCTACCTTGTTACGACTTCGTCCCAATCGCTCGCCCCACCTTCGACAGCTCCCTCCCTAAGGTTGGGCCACTGGCTTCGGGTGTTGCCAACTTTCGTGACGTGACGGGCGGTGTGTACAAGGCCCGGGAACGTATTCACCGCAGCGTTGCTGATCTGCGATTACTAGCGACTCCGACTTCATGGGGTCGAGTTGCAGACCCCAATCCGAACTGAGACCGGCTTTTTGGGATTCGCTCCACCTTGCGGTATCGCAGCCCTTTGTACCGGCCATTGTAGCATGCGTGAAGCCCTAGGCATAAGGGGCATGATGACTTGACGTCATCCCCACCTTCCTCCGAGTTGACCCCGGCAGTCTCTTATGAGTCCCCACCATTACGTGCTGGCAACATAAGACGAGGGTTGCGCTCGTTGCGGGACTTAACCCAACATCTCACGACACGAGCTGACGACAGCCATGCACCACCTGTATACAAGTGTCCAAAGAGACCTCTATCTCTAGAGGCTTCTCGTATATGTCAAACCTAGGTAAGGTTCTTCGCGTTGCATCGAATTAATCCGCATGCTCCGCCGCTTGTGCGGGCCCCCGTCAATTCCTTTGAGTTTTAGCCTTGCGGCCGTACTCCCCAGGCGGGGCGCTTAATGCGTTAGCTGCGGCACGGAACTCGTGGAATGAGTCCCACACCTAGCGCCCAACGTTTACGGTGTGGACTACCAGGGTATCTAATCCTGTTCGCTCCCCACACTTTCGCTCCTCAGCGTCAGGTAATGCCCAGAGAACCGCCTTCGCCACCGGTGTTCCTCCTGATATCTGCGCATTTCACCGCTACACCAGGAATTCCGTTCTCCCCTGCATACCTCTAGTCTGCCCGTATCGGAAGCAGGCTCAGGGTTAAGCCCTGAGTTTTCACTCCCGACGCAACAGACCGCCTACGAGCCCTTTACGCCCAATAATTCCGGACAACGCTCGCACCCTACGTATTACCGCGGCTGCTGGCACGTAGTTGGCCGGTGCTTCTTCTGCGGGTACCGTCACTTTCGCTTCGTCCCCGCTGAAAGAGGTTTACAACCCGAAGGCCGTCATCCCTCACGCGGCGTTGCTGGATCAGGCTTTCGCCCATTGTCCAATATTCCCCACTGCTGCCTCCCGTAGGAGTCTGGGCCGTGTCTCAGTCCCAGTGTGGCCGGTCACCCTCTCAGGCCGGCTACCCGTCGAAGCCTTGGTGAGCCATTACCTCACCAACAAGCTGATAGGCCGCGAGCTCATCCTTCACCGCCAGAACTTTCCACCACCATCGGATGCCTGAAGTGGTCGTATCCGGTATTAGCTCCCGTTTCCGGGGGGTATCCCAGTGTGAAGGGCAGATTGCTCACGTGTTACTCACCCGTTCGCCGCTCGTGTACTCCCGAAGGAGCCTTACCGCTCGACTTGCATGTGTTAAGCACGCCGCCAGCGTTCGTCCTGAGCCAGGATCAAACTCTCCGTTGAAATCTTGCGACGCCCCACCCGGAGGTGAGCCGCCAATTTTGGAGATGTCCCGGCAAGAGAACGATTACTGACAAGATTGTCAGAATCATCGTTTGTCTTACCAAAGGAACCGCCGACCTCACGCTCCGGCGAACCGGATCGCTGCAGTCGGACGGGTATCAAACTAATTCGTCGACTTTTGGCACACTGTTGAGTTCTCAAGGATCAAGCGCGCACCGTAGTTCGGCCTCTCGGCCTTGCTAGGGGGCAACCTGGTAAAACTTACCGGTTGGGACCAGGCCAGTCAAATCGGTTCCTGGTCTCTCACCGGCCCCACCGCACGCCTGTCGAACCGGGATCCTCGAGGCCGACTGAGCGCACACTCGAACCACCCGGTCAAAGGTGATGTGAAGGGGTCTCGCCTCGGGGCCGGCCGCCCGACCTCCCGGCCTTGCGTCCCGCCGCACCCTGGCGACATCCAGAACACTAGGAGGTCCCCCCGACGGGAGTCAAATCGCGCCCGGGTGGGGCCGGTCACACGCCGGCCGCGGCGCGTTTGCCGTTACCCAGCAGGCGAATCTGGTAGCGGCGGGCAGCAGGTCGCCGGGCCTCGCAGCCACGTCGCGGCAGCCGGCCAGCCGCAGCGCCTCCAGCAGCTCGCCGGCGAGTCGCCGAGCGCCCGCGAGACGCCCTCCTCCCCCGCGGCGCGCGAGCGCCAGGAGCGGCGTCCGGCCGAGGAAGACCGCGTCCGCACCGAGGGCCAGCGCGGTCAGCACGTCGAGGCCGGACCGCACTCCCCCGTCGACGTACACCGGCACCTTGCCTACCGACCTCCGCGACCACCTCCGGCAGCGCCGTCGCCGACGCCACCGCGCGGTCGAGCTGGCGACCGCCGTGGTTGGACACCCAGACCGCCGCCGCGCCGGCCGCGACACAGCGCCGGGCGTCGTCCGCACGCAGGATCCCCTTGACCACGACCGGCAGACCCGTCGCCTCGCCAGCCAGCCGATGTCGGCCTCGGTCAGGTCCCGCGCCCACACGCCCGGGGTCGTCGCGCACGTGCTCGGCGAAGTTGCTGCGGTGCCAGGACAGGTCGACGTCGCCCCAGTCGGCGTCGACCACGCCTCGCTTGGTGCCGACGACCGGGGTGTCCGCGGTGAGCACCACCGCCCGGCGCCGGACCCGCGTCGGCGGCCGCCGGAGCACCGGCAGGGCGTCAGCCCGGTCGGCGGTCAGGTACGCCTGCACCCACCACGGGCCGACCGCGCCGATCTCCGCCAGCGGGAACCCGGCGTTGCTCGAGACCACGTGCGGCACTCCGGCTGCGGTGGCGGCCCGGGCCATCGCCCGCTCGCCCTCGGGGTCGGCAGCGCGCTGCATCGAGGTCGGCGCGATCCCGAACGGCTGGGCGTACGTCGTGCCGAGCAGGTCCACCGAGGTGTCCACGGTGGTCACGTCGCGCAGCGCATGGGGTGCCAGCCGGACCCGGCGCCACGCCGCGACCGCCTCGGCCGCGCTCACGCCCTCGTCCGCGCCCGTGGCGAAGTACTGCCAGACCGGCGCCGGGCAGCCGCTGCCCGCGCGAGGTCCGGGAGCGCGTCGATCCACCGGCCCCCGGCCTCGGTCATCTCAGTGGACCTCGACGCCGGCCAGGTGCTTCTTGCCCGCGCCGCAGCACCAGCCAGGTGCCGTCGATCAGGTCGCCGTCGCCGGGCACGTGCTCGGGGTCGGTGACCCGCTCGTTGTTGAGGTAGGCGCCGCCCTCACCGATGGTGCGCCGGGCCTCACCCTTGCTCTTCGCAAGCCCGGACTCGACCAGCAGGTCGACGATGCCGGTGCCGCGCGCGGCCCGGCCCGCCCCGGCCTCGCGCAGCGCCGCGGCCAGGGTCGAGGCGCTGAGCTCGCGGAGGTCTCCCCCGCCGAACAGCGCCGCGGCCGCGTCCTTCGCGTGCTGGGTCTCCTCGGCGCCGTGCACCTCGGTGGTCACCGCGTCGGCGAGCGCCTTCTGCGCCGCTCGCTTGTACGGCGCCTCCGCCGTCTGCCGGTCGAGGTCCTCGATCTCCTCGCGGGACAGGAACGTGAAGATCCGCAGCAGCTCGCCGACCTTCTCGTCCTCGGCGTTGAGCCAGAACTGGTGGAAGGCGTACGGCGACATCATCTCGGGGTCGAGCCAGAGCGCACCGCCCTCGGTCTTGCCGTACTTGGTGCCGTCGGCCTTCGTCACCAGCGGCGTCGCGAACGCGTGCGCCTTGCCGCCGTCGGCCCGCCGGATCAGCTCGACACCGCCGGTGAGGTTGCCCCACTGGTCGGACCCACCGAACTGCAGGGTGACGCCGTGGTCGCGGTAGAGGTTGAGGAAGTCCATCGACTGCAGCAGCACGTAGCTGAACTCGGTGTAGCTGATCCCGGCCTCGAGCCGGGTGCGCACCACGTCGCGCGCCAGCATCCGGTTGACCGGGAAGTGCTTGCCGATGTCGCGCAGGAAGTCGATCGTGGACAGGCTCGCGGTCCAGTCGTAGTTGTTGACCATGGTGGCCGCGTTGGCGCCCTCGAAGGACAGGTACGGCTCGATCTGCGAGCGCACCTTCTCCACCCAGCCCTTGACCGTGTCGAGGGTGTTGAGCGTGCGCTCCCCCGACTCCTTGGGGTCGCCGATCATGCCGGTCGCGCCGCCGACCAGGACGTACGGCGTGTGGCCGGCCCGCTGCAGCCGCTTGGCGGTGAGGATCTGCACGAGGCTGCCCATGTGCAGGCTCGGCGCGGTCGGGTCGAAGCCCACGTAGTAGCGGACGCTGCCCTCGGCCAGGGCTGCGCGCAGGACGTCGGGATCGGTCGAGTGCGCGACCAGGCCGCGCCACTCGAGGTCGTCCCAGAGGTGGGGGTCGGTGTTCACGGCACCTAGCCTGCCCCATCGGCTGCCGACGGCGCCTGCCGGTTCCGCCGGATCAGGAGTCGGCGCTCCTCACACGCAGGCTGGGCGCAGGCGGATGACGTCCGGCGGTGCGTCATCCGAGCCGGACCCTCACGCCACCGGAACGCATGACGCCACCCCCGGCACCACGCACTCACCCGGGCAGCCGCTTCGCCGGCACGTAGCGCGACACCGTGGGCTCGCCGGTCAGCCAGAAGCGCCAGGGGCGGTCGGCGGCGAGCCGGAGGCCGACCCGGGGGCCGGTGCTGATCCGTGACTGGCCCGGGGCACGTACGGCGAGGCTGCAGGTGGTCGCGCAGGTCGAGGCCGTTCTGCTCGCGTCCGATCGCGAGGGCCTTGCACATCCGGGCCGGGCCGCGGGCCAGGTCACGGTCGGTGCTGCCCGGACGGCGCTCGCGGGCCAGGTCGAGCCCGTCGACGACCTCGCCGGCGCGCAGCAGCACCGCGCTGGCGGCGCCCTCGGGTCCGGTGACCACGTTGCAGCACCAGTGCATGCCGTAGGTGAAGTACGTGTAGAGGTGGCCGGGCGGGCCGAACATCACCTCGTTGCGCGGAGTGCGGCCGCGGTGGGCGTGCGAGCCCGGGTCGCCCGGCCCGTCGTACGCCTCGACCTCGGTGATCCGGACCGTGACGCCGCCGTGCTCGAAGCGGGCGCCGAGGAGCCGCGGGGCCACGTCGAGGACGGGCCCGGAGAGCACCGGGACGATCGGGGTCGGCACCGGACGATCGTGCCATTGCCCGAACCGGGCTCAGCCACGCGACCATGGCCCATGCCGAGCCGACCGTCTCCCGCCGACCTGTTCGACGCGCTGGCGGCGACCTACGACCAGACCGGGGTGCCGTTCTTCCAGCCGGTCGGTGCGCGCCTGGTCGAGCACGTCGCTCCCCGCGCCGGCGAACGGGCGCTGGACATCGGGTGCGGTCGGGGCGCGGTCACGCTGCCGCTCGCCGAGGCGGTCGGGCCGGACGGCGCGGTGCTCGGCGTGGACGTCTCCCCCGCGATGGTGGCCGCCACCCGCGACCTGGCCTCGGCCGCCGGGCTGCACCAGGTGCAGGTGGCCGTCGGTGACGCCGCCGACCTCGGCCTGCCGGGGCCGTACGACGTGGTGACGTCGTCGCTGGTGCTCTTCTTCCTGCCGGACCCCGCCGCAGCGCTCGCCGGCTGGGTGTCCCTGCTCGCAGGACGGTGGCCGGGTCGGGCTCACCACGTTCGGCAGCCTGGACGACGGCCTCGCGGGCGCTCGACGCGCTGCTGCTGCCCTACGCCCCGCCCGGCCTGCTCGACCCGCGTACCAAGGGCACGCAGGGACCGTTCTCCAGCGCCGAGGCGACGCTCGACCTGGTGCGCGGCAGCGGGGTGGGCGAGGTCGAGATGGCGGTGGAGAAGGTCACCCTGCCGTTCGCCGACGTCGCGGCCTGGGAACGCTTCTCCCGTACGACGGGCCAGCGCGCGATGTGGGCCGGGGTGCCCGACGCCGAGCTCGCCCGACGTCCGCCGCCGGGCCGCCGAGATCCTCGACGGGGAGCTGGTCTGGGAGGTCCGCTACACCGTCGGCCGCCGCTGAGCGCGGGTCAGCCCAGCCAGGAACGGTGCTCGTCGAGCACGCCGCGGAGCTCGGCGAGCTGCTCGGTCACGCGCACCTGCGCGGTGCCGCCGCGGCCGTCGCGGGAGCCGATCGAGCCCTCGACGGTCAGCACCTCGTGCACCCCGGGCGTGAGCCGGGCGTCGATCTCCGCGAGCTGGGCGTCGGTCAGCTCGGCCAGGCCGAGGCCCGAGCTCCTCGCACCGGCGGACGCAGGCGCCGGCGACCTCGTGCGCCTCGCGGAACGGCACGTGCTCGCGCACCAGCCACTCGGCGACGTCGGTCGCCAGCGAGAAGCCCTCGGGGGCCAGCGCCGCCAGCCGCTCGGTGTCGAAGGCCAGCGTCGCCACCATGCCGGTGAACGCCGGCAGCAGCACCTCGAGGGTGTCGACCGAGTCGAACAGCGGCTCCTTGTCCTCCTGGAGGTCGCGGTTGTAGGCCAGCGGCAGCGCCTTCAGCGTGGTCAGCAGACCGGTCGCGTTGCCGACCAGCCGTCCGGCCTTGCCGCGGGCGAGCTCGGCGACGTCGGGGTTCTTCTTCTGCGGCATGATGCTCGAGCCGGTCGAGTAGCCGTCGTCGAGCCGCACGAACCCGAACTCGTGCGTCGCCCAGAGGATCACCTCCTCCGCCAGCCGGCTCACGTCGACGCCGATCATCGCGGTCACGAAACCGAGCTCGGCTGCGAAGTCACGAGCGGCGGTGCCGTCGATCGAGTTCGGGCTGGACCGCTCGAACCCGAGGTCGCGGGCGACCTGCTCCGGGTCGAGGCCGAGGCTGGAGCCGGCCAGTGCTCCCCCGCCGTACGGCGACTCGGCGGTGCGGGCGTCCCAGTCGCGGATCCGGCCGACGTCGCGCAGCAGCGGCCAGGCGTGGGCGAGCAGGTGGTGGGACAGCAGCACCGGCTGGGCGTGCTGGAGATGGGTGCGGCCGGGCATCGGCACTCCGAGATGCGTCTCGGCCTGGTCGGCGATCGCTGCCGCCAGGTCGAGCACCTGGCCGGCGACGGTGCGGGCGTGGTCGCGCAGGAACGCCCGGAACAGGGTGGCCACCTGGTCGTTGCGGCTGCGCCCGGCCCGGAGCCGGCCGCCGAGGTCGACTCCGACCTCGGCAGGAGCAGGCGCTCCAGGGCGCCGTGCACGTCCTCGTCGGAGGGGTCCGGGTGCAGGTCCCCGGCGGCGTACCGCTCCCCCAGCGCGTCGAGTCCTGCCACCAGTCCGGCGAGCTCGGCGTCGTCGAGCAGGCCAGCGGCGTGCAGGGCGCGGGCGTGGGCCCGGGAGCCGGCCAGGTCGTAGGGCACCAGCCGCCAGTCGAAGTGGGTGGACTTGGACAGCGCCTCCAGCGCCGGGCTGGGACCTCCGGCGAACCGGCCGCCCCAGAGCTTCCCCTCGTTGGTGGTGGACATCAGTCGGTCCCGAACTCCATCGCCGCGTGGTCGAGCAGGGCGTCGCTCTCGTCACCCTCGGCGGCGGGGTTGCGGGAGATCCGGTCGCCGCCACCTGCCTCGAGCTCGCCGAGCAGCGCGCCGTTCTCCACCAGCACCTGGCCCTGGTCGAACGGCTGGGCGGCGTAGAGCTCGAGCTTGGAGCGGGAGTCGGCGATGTCGAGGTTGCGCATCGTCAGCTGGCCGATCCGGTCGACCGGCCCGAACGCGGCGGACTCGGTGCGCTCCATCGACAGCTTGTCGGGGTGGTAGGAGAACGACGGGCCGTCGGTGCGCAGGATCGAGTAGTCCTCGCCGCGGCGCAGCCGCACCGTCACCTCGCCGGTGACCAGCGACGCGATCCAGCGCTGGATCGCCTCCCGCTGCATCAGCGCCTGCGGGTCGAGCCAGCGGCCCTCGTAGAGCAGCCGGCCGAGCCGGCGCCCCTCGACGTGGTAGCTGGCGATCGTGTCCTCGTTGTGGATCGCGTTGAGCAGCCGCTCGTAGGCGAGCCAGAGCAGCGCCATCCCGGGCGCCTCGTAGATGCCGCGCGACTTTGCCTCGATCACGCGGTTCTCGATCTGGTCGGACATGCCGAGACCGTGGCGACCGCCGATCGCGTTGGCCCGGTGCACGAGCTCGACCGGGTCGTCGTACCTGGTGCCGTCGATCGCGACCGGTCGCCCGCCGTCGAACCGGATCGTGACGTCCTCGGGCGCGATCTCGACCAGCGGGTCCCAGAACTTCACGCCCATGATCGGCTCGACGGACTCCAGCGAGACGTCGAGGTGCTCCAGTGTCTTCGCCTCGTGGGTGGCGCCCCAGATGTTGGCGTCGGTGGAGTACGCCTTCTCCTGGCTGTCGCGGTAGGGCAGGTCGCGGTCGGTCAGCCACTGGCTCATCTCGTGCCGACCGCCGAGCTCGGTGACGAAGTCGGCGTCCAGCCACGGCTTGTAGATCCTCAGCTCGGGGTTGGCGAGCAGGCCGTAGCGGTAGAACCGCTCGATGTCGTTGCCCTTGAACGTCGAGCCGTCGCCCCAGATGTCGACGCCGTCCTCGTGCATCGCCCGCACCAGCAGGGTGCCGGTCACGGCCCGCCCGAGGGGCGTGGTGTTGAAGTAGGCGCGGCCTCCGGAGCGGATGTGGAAGGCACCACAGGCCATCGCGGCCAGTCCCTCCTCGACCAGGGTGCGCCGGCAGTCCACGATCCGGGCGATCTCGGCGCCGTACTCGACGGCTCGGCCGGGGACGCCGCTGACGTCGGGCTCGTCGTACTGCCCGATGTCGGCGGTGTAGGTGCACGGGACGGCTCCCTTCTCGCGCATCCAGGAGACCGCGACGGACGTGTCGAGTCCGCCGGAGAAGGCGATGCCGACGCGCTGGCCGACGGGGAGGGAGGTGAGGACCTTGCTCATACGGGGTCCCCGGCGAGATGGGAGCGAGGCGAGTACGTCGGTGGGGTGTTCACACAGTGTCCTTGAGGATGTCGGGGTGGTGGTTGCTGGCGAGGTCGAGCAGGCGTCGTGCCAGGGCGTCGCCGTCCGGGTCGCGGCCGATCACCAGGATCGTGTCGTCGCCGGCGATGCTGCCGAGCACGCTTCCGAGGTCGGCCTTGTCCAGGGCCGAGGCCAGGAACTGCGCCGCGCCCGGGGGCGTGCGGAGGACGACGAGGTTGCCGGAGGCCTCCGCGCTGACCAGCAGGTCGGTCGCGAGCCTGGCCAGACGACCCTCGGCGGCAGCGGAGTCGCGCGGGCCGACCGGGGTGCGGTCACCGCCCTCGGCGGGTACGGCGTAGACGAGCGCGCCGTTGGTCGTGCGCACCTTGACCGCGTCGAGGTCGAGCAGGTCGCGGGAGAGCGTGGCCTGGGTCACCGTGACGCCGGCGTCGGCGAGCAGGTCGGCGAGCTCGGTCTGGGAGCGCACCGGGGTGCTCTCGAGGAGCTCGACGATGCGCTGCTGGCGGGCGTTCTTGGTCAGCGGGCTGTGCGCGGCACTCGTCATGTCTGCTCCCCGGCGTGCTCCAGGAGCCAGGTGAGGACCGCCTTCTGGGCGTGCCGACGGTTCTCGGCCTCGTCCCAGACTGCGCTCTGCGGACCGTCGATCACGTCCCCGGTGATCTCCTTGCCGCGGTAGGCGGGCAGGCAGTGCAGCACCAACGCGTCAGCCTCGGCGTGCGCGAGCAGCTCGGCGTCGAGCTGCCAGGCGCGAAACACCTCGACCCGCTCGGCGGACTCGTCCTCCTTGCCCATCGAGACCCAGGTGTCGGTGACCACGACGTCGGCGTCGGCGGTGGCCTCGACGGCGTCCCTGACGTAAGCCGCGGAGCCACCGGTCTCCTTCGCGATCTGCTGCGCGCGGGACAGGATCTCCGGATCAGGCTCGAACCCGTCCGGGCCGCTGACCGTCACGTGCAGCCCGGCGGTGGTGCCGGCCAGCAGGAACGAGTGCGACATGTTGCACGCCGAGTCCCCGAGGAAGGTCAGCCGCAGGCCGGCGAGCGTGCCCTTGCGCTCGGCGATCGTCTGCAGGTCGGCGAGCAGCTGGCAGGGGTGGAACTGGTCGGTGAGCGCGTTGACGACGGGCACGCCGGCGTGCGCCGCCATCTCGTCGATCCGGGACTGGTCGCCGGTGCGCCACACGATCATCGAGGTCTGCCGGCCGAGCACCCGGGCGACGTCGGCGACGGACTCGCGGACACCGATCTTCGCGAGGTTGCCGTCGACCACCATCGGGTAGCCGCCGAGCTCGGCGATGCCGGCGACGAACGACGCCTGGGTGCGCAGGGTCGGCTTGTCGAAGACGATGCCGACGGTGCGGGGTCCGGCCAGCGGCTTGGCGTCGTACGGCGCCGCCTTGAGCTCCGCGGCGAGGGCCAGCACCTCGGCCTGCTCGGCCGGCGTCAGGTCGTCGTCGCGCAGGAAGTGTCGAATGCTGTTCCGGGGTCCCCTGCGGGGCGGGAGCGCAGCGAGCGGCTCGGTGGGGTGGCTCATGGCTTCTCCTCGTGGGCGGTGGCCAGGATCGCGGGCCAGGCGGCCAGGAACTCGTCCGCGTCCTGCTCGGTCAGCACCAGCGGGGGCGCGAGACGCAGCCGGTCGGGCGTGCACATGTTGACGATGAAGCCGGCGTCCTGCGCGGCCTGCACGACTGCCGCGGCGACCTCGCCGTCCAGGCTGATCCCGATCAGCAGGCCCTCGCCGCGGACCTCGGTCACGTGCTCGTGCGCGAGGCCGTCACGCAGGTGCTCGCCGAGCTTCGTCACGTGGTCGAGCAGCCCCTCGGCGTCGATCGTGTCCAGCACGGCGAGCGCCGCGGCGGCCGAGACCGGGTTGCCGCCGAACGTGGTGCCGTGGTTGCCGGGCTGGAGCAGCGTGCCGGCGTCCCCGAAGGCCAGGCAGGCGCCGACCGGGATGCCGCCGGCGAGTCCCTTGGCCAGGGTGACCAGGTCGGGCTCGACGTCGACCTCCGTGGCCGCGGCGAACCAGCGGCCGGTGCGGCCGATGCCGGTCTGCACCTCGTCAAGCCAGAGCAGGGCACCGTGGTCGCGGGTGACCCGGCGGGCGGCAGCGAGGTAGCCGCGCGGGGCGACGTTGACGCCGGCCTCCCCCTGCAGCGGCTCGAGGACCACGGCCGCGGTCTCGTCCGTGACCGCGGCGGCCAACGCGTCGGCGTCGCCGTACGGCACGAAGGTGACGTCGCCGGGCAACGGCTCGAACGGCTCGCGGTAGGCGGCCTTCGAGGTCAGCGCGAGCGCGCCCATGGTGCGGCCGTGGAAGGACTCCTCCGCGGCAACCAGGTGGGTCCGGCCGGTCTTGCGGGTGGCCTTGAGCGCGGCCTCGTTGGCCTCGGCGCCCGAGTTGGTGAAGAACACCCTGCCCGGGCGCCCGGCCAGGGACAGCAGCCGCTCGGCGAGCGCCACCTGGGGCTCGGTCGCGAAGAAGTTCGAGACGTGGCCGAGGGTCTCCAGCTGGTGGGTGACCGCCGCGACCAGGGCGGGGTGGCCGTGGCCGAGCGCGTTGACCGCGATGCCGCCGAGCAGGTCGAGGTACTCCCTGCCGGTGTCGTCCCAGACCCGGGTGCCCTCGCCGCGCACCAGCGTGAGCTTGGGAGGGCCGAAGGTGTTCATCACGGCCTCGGTGTACCGGTCCTTCACGGTCATCTGGTCCCCCTCCTGATCGCGGTGCGGATCTTGGTGGTGACGCCCGGCAGCACCTGGGTGCCGACGCCCTCGTCGGTGAAGATCTCGAGCAGCACGGCGTGAGGTTCCCGGCCGTCGACGACGGTGGCCCGCGGGACACCGGACGTGACTGCCTGCAGGCAGGCCGTCATCTTCGGGACCATGCCGGCGGCGAGGCCGGGCAGGATCTCGGCGAGGGCCTCGGGGCTGATCTCCCCGATCACGTCGTCGCTCTCGGGCCAGTCGCGGTAGAGGCCCTCGACGTCGGTGAGCACCAGCAGCTTCTCGGCCCCGAGTGCGATCGCGAGGGCGGCGGCGGCCGTGTCGGCGTTGACGTTGTGGATCTGTCCGTCGGGGTCGGGCGCCACGCTCGAGATCACCGGGATCCGGCCGGCCTCCACCAGGTCGAGCACCGCCTCCGGGCGCACGTCGGCCACCTCGCCGACGTTGCCGAGGTCGACCTCCTCGCCGTCGACCACGGTGCCGGTACGACGTGCGGTGAACAGGCCGGCGTCCTCACCGGAGAGCCCCACCGCGAGCGGCCCGTGCTGGTTGAGCAGGCCGACCAGCTCTCGCTGCACCTGGCCGACCAGCACCATCCGGACCACGTCCATCGCCTCGTCGGTGGTGACCCGCAGGCCGCCCTTGAACTCGCTGTGGATGCCGAGCCGGTCCAGCATCGCGCTGATCTGCGGACCGCCGCCGTGCACGACCACCGGGCGGAAGCCGGCGTAGCGCAAGAACACGATGTCCTCCGCGAACGCCCGCTTCAGGACGTCGTCGGTCATCGCGTTGCCGCCGTACTTCACCACGAGCACCTTGCCGTGGTACCTCTCCAGCCACGGCAGCGCGTCGGCGAGCGTGGCCGCCTTGTCCTGCGCCGCCTGGAGGGCGCGGGCGGAGGCGTGGAGCCCTTCCTCCGGGGTCTGGTCCGGCTCGGCGTTCATGAGGAGTACGCGCTGTTCTCGTGGACGTAGGCGTGGGTGAGGTCGTTGGTCCAGATCGTGGCCAGCGCGTCTCCGGCCTTGAGGTCGATGGTCACGGTCACCCGGCGGTCGGAGAGGTCGACCGACGCGGGGTCCTCGGCCGGGGCGGAGCTCCGGCACACCCAGACCCCGTTCATCGCGACGTCGAGGTCGCCCGGGTCGAACGCCGCGTCGGTGGTGCCGATGCTGGCCAGCACGCGGCCCCAGTTGGGGTCCTTGCCGAAGACCGCGGCCTTGAACAGGTTGCTGCGCGCCACCGAGCGACCGACGGCGATCGCGTCGTCCTCGGTGGCGGCGTTGACGGTGGTGATCGCGATCTCGTGGTCGGAGCCCTCCGCGTCGGCGAGCAGCTGCATCGCGAGCTCGGAGCAGGCGCGGACCAGGGCGCCGGAGAACTCCTCGAAGGAGGGGCGTACGCCGGAGGCACCGCTGGCGAGGAGGGTGACCGTGTCGTTGGTGGACATGCACCCGTCGGAGTCGAGCCGGTCGAACGTGACCGCCGTGGCTGTCCGGAGCGCGTGGTCGCAGGTCTCCGCGTCGACGTCGGCGTCGGTGGTGAGCACCACCAGCATCGTGGCCAGCTGCGGCGCCAGCATGCCGGCCCCCTTGGCCATGCCGCCGATGCTCCAGCCCCCGTCGGCCGGACCGCCCTCGACCACGACCTGCTTGCTCACCGAGTCGGTGGTCATGATCGCGTGGGCGGCCGCGTCGCCACCGTCCCCGGTCAGCCCGGTCAGCTCGGGCAGCACGGCGTCCACGCCGGCCAGCAGGTTCTCCCGCGGGTTGGTCAGCCCGATCAGGCCGGTCGAGCAGACCACGACGTCGACCGCGCCGATCCCCAGCCTCTGCGCCACCCGCTCGGCCACGGCGTGGGTGGTCTGGAAGCCGTCGGGGCCGGTGTAGCAGTTCGCGCCACCCGAGTTGAGGACCACCGCGCGGACCACGCCGTTCTTGACCACCTCCTTGCTCCAGATCACCGGGTTGGCGATGCAGCGGTTGGCGGTGAAGACGCTGGCGCTGGCGTGCGACGGCCCGTCGTTGACAACGAGGGCCAGGTCGGGGCCACCACCGGACTTCAGCCCGGCGGCGACGCCGCCGGCGCGGAAACCGGCGGGATGGGTGACGCTCATGGGGGTTCCTTCTCGGGGCAGGGGGTCAGACGGGGACGGCGGGCTCGACGGTGTGCCCGTCTCGTCGCCACGCCTCGGCGGCGTCGCCGGCCCGGCCGACCGGCACCAGGACCCAGTCGGTGTCGTACGTCGAGACGCAGAACACGGGGACCTCCGCGTCCGCGAGCGGCGCGAGCAGGCCGGCGAGGATCCCGGTGGCCGTCAGGTCCAGCGTTCCGGCGACCGCGAACGCGGTGAACGGCCCGGCCTGCTGGACCTTCTTCGGGACGCTCCGGCCCGCGCACACGACCGAGGTCTCGGTGGCCGTCGCGGTGATCGAGAACAACGACGACGACTCGGCCCAGGCGGGCACCTCGGCGCCGGGCGCGAGCCGGGCGACCACGAGCTTCTCGGGGAACTGGTGGAGCGTGAAGGTGTCGGTCATGGTGCCAGTCCTACCGTGCTCAGGCCGGTCGCCTCCGGGAGGCCCAGGGCCAGGTTCATGCACTGGACCGCCGCTCCCCCGGTGCCCTTGGCCAGGTTGTCGACGGCACCGACGGCGACCATCCGGCCGGCCGCCGCGTCGACGGTCACCTGGAGGTGGACCGCGTTGGAGCCGATCACGGCCTTGGTCTGCGGCCACTGGCCCTCGGGCAGCAGGTGCACGAACGGCTCGGCGGCGTACGCCTTCTCGTAGGCGGCGCGCACCTCGGCGACGTCGGCCGTGGTCGGTCCGGAACAGGTGGCGAGGATGCCGCGGGACATCGGGACCAGCAGCGGCGTGAAGCTGACCCGGACGTCCGTCCGGGTCAGGGTGGCCAGGTTCTGCAGGATCTCGGGGGTGTGCCGGTGGGCGCCGCCGACGCCGTAGGCGCTGGCGTTGCCCATCACCTCGCTGCCGAGCAGGTGCGGCCTGGCCGCCTTGCCGGCACCGCTGGTGCCGGAGGCGGCGACCACGACCAGGTCGGAGGCCTCGACGAGACCCGCGGACACCGCGGGTGCGAGGGCCAGCGTCGAGACGGTCGGGTAGCAGCCCGGGACGGCGACCCGGGTCGCGCCGGAGAGCACCTCGCGCTGGCCGGGGAGCTCGGGGAGGCCGTAGGGCCAGGAGCCGGAGTACCCCGTCGTGCTGTCGGTGCCGTAGAACTTCTGCCACACGGCCTCGTCGGTGAGCCGGAAGTCCGCGCCGCAGTCGATGACCACGACGTCGTCACCGAGCCCGGCGGCAACGGCTCCGGACTCGCCGTGCGGCAGCGCGAGGAACACCACGTCGTGCCCGGACAGCACCTCGAGCGTGGTCTCCTCGAGCACCCGGTCGGCCAGCGGCACCAGGTGCGGCTGCAGTGCTCCCAGCGGCTGGCCGGCGTTGGAGGCACCGGTCAGGGCGCCGATCTCGACACCGGGGTGCCCCAGCAGCAGGCGGAGCACCTCGCCGCCGGCGTACCCGCTGGCACCGACGACGGCGACCCGCTTCTTCTCGGTCATGTGCATGACCATACAGGTTCGTGCATGCTCGTGCGAACCCGCTCAGGGGTCGCGGCGCAGGCTCCGACGCGCCACCGTGGCCCAGGCAACCGCGATCACCACGAGCAGCACGGCGGCGCCGATCCGGTCGATGCTCTCGGCCGGGTCGACGAGCGCGATCACCAGCGGCGTGGCCGCCAGTGCCACGGCCAGGCTGAAGACCACGAAGAGGCCGGTCGGGGGACGGCGGGACACCGTGCGGCCCGTGATCCGGGCCAGTCGGACCCGGCCGCGCCAGAGGGCGTACCAGCCGACGGTGCCGGCCGCAGCGACCACCAGCAGCAGCGCGGTGGCGACCTGCAGGGACTTCACCCGCTCATCCTGCCTGCTCGTGGGCCCGGGACCGCCCCCGGCGCCGGTGCGCTCACCTGCGAGGCTCGGCTCCGTGGCGCTCGACGGCGAGGGCGACCGCAGCGTCGCGGGCGGCACCGGTCTCCGCCTCGGTCAGGGTGCGGTCGGAGGCTCGGAAGCGCAGCGCGAAGGCCAGGGACTTGCGTCCCTCGCCGGCCTGGGCGCCGGTGTAGACGTCGAACAGCCGCACCGACTCGCACAGCGGGCCGGCACCCTCGCGCAGCGTCGCGGCCAGGTGCCCGGCGGGCAGCTCGCCTGACACCACCAGGGCGACGTCCTCCTTCGCGACCGGGTAGCCGGAGAGCACCGGAGCGGTCGGCACGTCCGGTGCGGCCGCGAACAGGACGCCGAGGTCGATCTCGAGGACCGCCGTCCGGGCCGGGAGCCCGAATGCCGCACTCACCCGGGGGTGCAGCTCCCCCGCCCAGCCCAGAGCGCCGTCGAGCTCCGCCTCGCCGACGAACAGCCGGCCGCAGCGGCCGGGGTGCCACGGCATCCGCCGCGCCGCCTCCACCCGGACCTCCACGCCCAGCTCGGCACCGAGCTCACGGACCAGGGAGATCGCGTCGGCCCAGCCGGCGTCGCGACCCGGGCCCCACCAGCCGGCCCGCTCACGCTCTCCGGTCAGGACCGCACCCAGGAGCAGCGGCTGGGTGGGCACCGCGTCGTCGAGCGTGCCCAGCTCCTCGTCGGTGGGCCGCCGGTCGACCGGCAGGATCGGCGCCGCCGTGCCGCTCGGGAACGCGACCGTGCCGATCTCGTAGAGCGCCAGGCCCGAGGCGCCCCGACCCAGGTTGCGGGCCGCGGCCTTGAGCAGCCCGGGCACCAGCGTGGTGGTGTACTCCGGCTCCTCGGCGGAGAGCGGGTTGGCCAGCCGGACGGTACGACGCAGCACGTCGTCGGCGGGCAGCCCGAGCGCGTCGAACGTCGCCGGTCCCACGAACGGGAACGAGATCACCTCGACGCAGCCGGCTCCGGCCACCACCCGGCCGACGCGTCGTCGCAGTCGCTGGACGCGGGTCAGTCCGTGACCCGACGGCGCGTCGGGCAGGACCGACGGCACGTCCTCGTAGCCGACGATCCGGGCGACCTCCTCGACCAGGTCGTAGGGGTCGCTGATGTCCGGGCGCCACGGCGGCGGCGTCGCGACGAGCCGGTCGACCTCTGCCTCGACCGTGCAACCGACCGCGCGCAGGTGGGCCAGCGTGGTCTCGGCGTCGATGGCGATGCCGGTGATCCGGGCGGGCAGGTCGGGGCCGATCGTGATGCTCGGCATCGCCGGCGGCTCGCCGATCATGGTCACGCCGGGCGCGACCTCACCGCCGCCGTACCTGACCAGCAGCTCGGCAACCCGGTCGGCCGCGGCCGCCGGCAGCGTCGGGTCGACCCCGCGCTCCCAGCGCTTGGCACCCTCGGTCGGCAGCTTGTGCCGCTTCTGGGTGCGGAAGATGCCGACCGGTGTGAAGTGGGCCGCCTCGATCACGACCGTGGTCGTGCCGTCCCCGAGCTCGGTGCTCTCGCCGCCCATCACACCGGCCAAGCCGATCGGCCCGGAGTCGTCGGTGATCAGCAGGTCCTCGGCGGAGAGCGTGCGGACGGTCCCGTCGAGCGTGGTGATCGACTCGCCCTCGCGAGCCCGGCGGACCACGATCGGCCCCTGGAGCCGGTCGCCGTCGTAGCCGTGGATCGGGTTGCCGAGCTCGAGCATCACGTAGTTGGTGACGTCGACGGCCAGGGAGATCGGGCGCATCCCGGCCAGCTGCACCCGCCGGGCCAGCCAGCGCGGGCTCGGCGCGGTGGGGTCGAATCCGGTGACGGTGCGGGTCACGAAGACCGGGCAGCCGTCGGGCGCCTCGATCCGCACCGGGTAGCCGCCGTCGTTCGGCTCCGGTGTCTCCCGCGCTGCCGGGTCCGTGTACGGCGCTCCGTACGCCAGTGCCGCCTCGCGCGCGATCCCCCGCAGCGACAGCGCGTAGGCGCGGTCGGGGTTGATCTCGAACTCGATCACGTCGTCGCGCAGGTGGAGGAGGTCGAACGCGTCGTCACCCGGCTCCCCCGCGTCGGCGGGCAGCACGATGATCCCTGCGTGGTCGTCGCCGAGACCGAGCTCCTTGGCCGAGCAGATCATGCCGGCGGAGACGTGGCCGTAGGTCTTGCGCGCGGAGATCGCGAAGTCACCCGGCAGCACGCCGCCGGGCAGCACCACCACGACCAGGTCGCCGACCGCGAAGTTGTGCGCGCCGCAGACGATGCCCTGCGGCTCGCCGGTGTCGTTGGCGCTCCCGACGTCGACGGTGCACCAGTTGATGGTCTTGCCGTTCTTCTGCGGCTCGGCCTCCATGGTCAGCACCCGACCGACCACCAGCGGGCCGGTGATGTCGTGGCCGGGGTGTTCGAGCGCCTCGAGCTTGAGCCCGAGCGCGGTCAGCCGGTCGGCGAGGTCGTCGACGGTGACGTCCTCCGGCAGGTCGACGTACTCACGGATCCAGGACAGGGGCGCGCGCATCAGAGCTCGCTCCCGAAGGCACCGGCGAACCGGACGTCGCCCTCGAAGAGGTCGCGCAGGTCCTCGGCGCCGTGGCGGAACATGAACATCCGGTCGATGCCGAACCCGAAGGCGAAGCCGGAGTAGACCTCGGGGTCGATCCCGCAGGCGACCAGCACCCGCGGGTTGACCACGCCGCAGCCGCCCAGCTCGATCCAGCCCTCGCCACGGCAGGTGCGGCAGGTCTCGACGGCCGGGGCCAGGCCACGGCAGACGAAGCAGACCATGTCCATCTCGGCGGACGGCTCGGTGAACGGGAAGTACGACGGGCGGAACCGGGTGCTGATCCCCTCGCCGAACAGCGCCTCGAGCATGTGGTCGAGCGAGCCGCGCAGGTGGGCCATCGTGATGCCCTTGTCGACCACCAGCCCCTCGACCTGGTGGAACATCGGGCTGTGCGTGGCGTCGTACGGGTCGGTGCGGAAGACCCGTCCCGGGCACACGACGTAGATCGGCGGCTCCTGGGTGAGCATGGTGCGCGCCTGCACGGGCGAGGTGTGGGTGCGCAGCACGATCGCGTTGTCGGCGGGCTCGGTCCAGAACGTGTCCTGCATGGTGCGCGCGGGGTGGTCGGCGCCGAGGTTGAGGGCGTCGAAGTTCAGCCACTCGGCCTCGACGATCGGTCCCTCGGCCACCTCCCAGCCCATCGCCACGAACACGTCGGCGATCCGGTCCGACATCGTGGTCACCGGGTGCCGGCCGCCGCGCGGGCGACGGTCCCACGGCAGGGTGACGTCGACGGTCTCCTCGACCAGCATCCGCTCCTCGTGCTCGGCTCCCAGGACCACCTCGCGCTCGGCGAGCGCGCTGCTCACGGCGCCCCGGGCCTGGCCCACCCGGAGGCCGGCCTCCTTGCGTGCCTGCGGGGGCAGCGCCCCGATCTCGCGGTTGGCGAGCGCCAGCGGCGAACGGTCGCCGGCGTGGTCCACCCGGACCTGCTTCAGCGCGGCCAGGTCCGCGGCCGCCGCGACCGCCGCGAGCGCCTCGTCGCGCATCCGGACCACCTCGTCCTCCCGAAGCGGGGTGACCTCGACGGGGTCGTACTCGGTGTTCGGGCCGGACATGACTGCCTTTCGTGGAGGTGCGGCCGCGCCGGTGGTCCGACGCGCCGCGGGCAAGTCTAGGAAGTGGCGAGCACGCGCTGCATGCGGGATTCGCCCACGCGGACCTCAGTACGTCTGGGCAACCGGCCAGTGCACCGTGATCCGGGCTCCGCCGCCCGGGGCGTCGCCGATCTCGAGCGTGCCTCCGTGCACGGCGACCAGGCCGTTGACGATGTACATGCCGAGCCCGGTGCCGCCTCGCTGGCCGTACTTCCAGAACTTGGTGAACACCCGCTTGCGGATCTCCTCCGGGATGCCCTCGCCCTGGTCGTCGACGACCAGGCGTACGGCGCCCCGGTCCTGGTCGAGCGTCACGGTGGTGGTGCCCTCACCGTGCCGGACCGCGTTCTCGACCAGGTTGGTGACCACCTGCACCAGCTTGTCGGGGTCGGCGTGCACCTGCGGAAGTCCGTCCACCGCGTGCACCTCGAACTCCCGGTTGGTGCCGATCTGGCTGCTCACGATCACCCGGGTGACCAGCGCCCCCATGTCCACCGGCCGCGGGTAGAGCGGCAGCCGGCCGGTGTCGAGCCGGGCCACGTCGAGGAGCTCGGTGATCAGTCGCCCGAGCCGCTCGGCGTCGTTGTTGACGGTGGCCAGCATCAGCTTCTTCTGCTCGTCGTTGAACGACTCCCAGCGGTTGATCAGGGTGGTGACGAACCCACGGACGCCGGTCAGCGGCGAGCGCAGCTCGTGCGCCACCGTGGCGACGAGGTCGGAGCGCTCGCGGTCCAGCCGCTCCCGGCCGCGCGCGGACCGGAGCACGACCCCGACCCGGCTGACCGGGCCGCCACGTTCGTCGCGCACCAGCCGGCCGGTGACCAGCACCTCGTCGCCGCGCGGCAGGATCCACGACTGCTCCGTGAAGGAGACCCGGGTGGAGAGCCCGACGTAGGGCCGGTGCGTGGTCCACCACTCCGCCCCGTCGCGGTTGCGCAGCAGCAGCACGTCGCGCAGCGGACGACCGATCCCCCCGTCGCCGTCGAGCCCGAGCTGTTCGCGGGCCACGTCGTTGGTGAGGACCACGATCCCGTCGCCGTCGGCGACGACCAGCCCGTCGGGCAGGGCGTCGTGCGCCAGGGTTTCCGAGTCCACGGCGTCACCCTAGTGCGACCCGTCAGCGGCAGGCTGGCGTCCCGTGCCGGGTCCAGTCGGTTCCGTCCAGGGCGTGGTGAGCCCTGGCCCGCCCGAGGTTCCAGTCGACGAGCCCGACGTCCGTCGTCTCCCGGCCGGCCAACGCACAGTTGCGGTCCGCCTCCGGCAGGTCCACCAGCTCGGGAACGGCGTCGTCCGAGAGCGCCTGCAGGTAGCCCCAGTCGACCTTGCCGGTCTCCTGGTAGCGGTCCACGTTGTGCCGGGCGATCCAGGCGTCGGGGTTGCTGAGCGCCAGCGCGAGCAGCACGACCGCACCGGAGACCAGCGCGACGCGGGGCAGCCAGGCGCCCTCGAGCGCGACGCCGGCGACGACCACCGCGACCACGAGCAGGCCGAGCCAGCCCTCGAACGCGTCGACCAGCAGCCGGAGCCGGGTGAAGCCGTAGGCCTGCTGGTAGAGGTCCATCCGGTGCAGCGCAGATGCGACGACGACCAGCGTGAGCGCACACAACAGGCCCAGAGCCCCGCGCAGCCACGCCCGGTCGGCGGCGGTGGCGGTGGCGGCCTTGCGGCTCGCCGCCCAGACCACCAGGAACATCAGCAGGGTGGCGAACGTGAGCTGGCCGAACCCCTGGTGGACGTACTCGGCGTAGGTGAGGCCCGTCGTACGACGCAGGTAGTCGTGGCCACCGAACGTGGCGGCGGCCTGGGCGACCAGGAAGAGGCCGAACACCGCGTCGACCAGGAGCACCGGCGCCAGCCACTCGTAGCGGTGCTGCACCGGTCGCGGTGGCGTGACGCCGTCGGGCTCGACCTGCGGCGGGGTCATCGCGAAGTAGCAGGTGGCCAGCACCAGACCGCCGACGGCGACTCCCACGAACACCCGGAGCACGACGTTGTCCAGCTCCAGGCTGGGCGTCACCGCGTCGACCCAGCTCGCGAACAGCGCGTCGGCCGAGGCGAAGAGCAGCCCGAACACGACTACTCCGAGGACCGACCAGAGCACCGTGCGCGCGACGGTCGTCCACTGGCCACCGGGCACCAGCTGCCGGACCGTGCGTCCCAGCCACGGCAGCCCGTGGAGCGCCGACAGCGGCCACAGCACCCCGGCCAGCACGATCCCTCCGAAGCTGCGGGCGCGGGCCGACCCGGCCACGCACAGCACCGTGGCGGCCAGCGCGCACAGCACGGAGATCCACTCGGCGTCACGCACCACCATGATCAGGCTCAGCACGGCGGCAAGACCGGCGCAGGTCAGGGTGAAAGGGTCGCGCCGGTGAGCGCTGGCCGCGTAGACGGACGCCCCGCCGGCCAGGAGCACGAGCACGGTGCCGAGTCCGATGTCGTGGTTCGGCAGCAGCAGGGCCGCCAGCACCCCCACCGCCAGGCTGGACAGCAGCAGCGAGCGTCGGCCGTCCGGCTTGCGGTCCGGCCACCTCCCGACGGTCAGGCCCTCGAGCAAGGGCATCGTCACCTGCGGGACGACGACGGGCGCGGACGGGACGGGTGCCGCAGGGTGCGCGGCGGCGGGCGGGGTCATCGGGACCTCCTCGGTCGGGGTGGGACGGGCCGCATGGAGCGGGATCCGCGCGCGGAGCCGGGTGCCGGTCTCCCCCGGCACCGGGTCGACGACCCCGATCTCGCCGCCGTGGAGCGTGGTCACCCAACGGGCGATGGCCAGGCCGAGCCCGGTACCACCGCTCTCGGGGTCGCTGGGCCGGCCGAACCTCTCGAAGACCCGGTCCCGGTCGGCGGGCGCGATGCCGACTCCGGGGTTGGCGACCTCGAGCCGCCACTGCGGGACGTCCGCCGGAGCTGGCTCGGCCTCGGCGGACACCCGCACCACTCCTCCGGGCGGACTGTGGCGGGACGCGTTGTCGAGCAGGTTCGCGACCAGCTGGTGCAGGCGAGCCGCATCTGCGTGGACGGTGAGGTCGTCGGGTACGACGCGCACGTCGTACGTCACCTGGCGGGCGAGGGTGCCGGCCTCCTCGACCGCGGCCCGCAGGAAGTCCGCGACCCGGATCTCGTCATCGGAGAGCGCGGTGACGCCCGCCTCGACGCGGGACAGGTCGAGCAGGTCGCGGACCAGCGTGCTGAGCCGCTCGGCCTGCGTGAGCGCGGTGCGGATCCCGTCCGGGTCGGCCGGGACGACGCCGTCCTCGAGGTTCTCGAGCACCCCGATCAGTCCGGCCAGCGGGGTCCGCAGCTCGTGGGAGACCGTCGCGACCAGGTCGCGGCGCTGCCGGTCGACGGTGGCGAGATCGGACGCCATCCGGTTGAACGCCCTCGCGAGCTGGCCGATCTCGTCGGAGGACTCCGTGACGATGCGTACGGCGTAGTCACCCTGCGCCATCCGCCGCGTCGCGTCCGTCATCTGCCCCAGCGGCGACGTCATGCCGGTCGCGAGCAGCTGGGTGACCCCGAGCGCCAGCAGCACCGTCACCGGGATCGCGAGCCACGGCGGGACACCGCCCTGACCGCTGACCGTGCCCAGCACCGCCGCGACCACGACGCTCACCGCCACCAGCAGGCCGAGCTTGAGCTTGATCGAGGTGACCCGGGCCAGCGGGGTCGTCGACGGGGAGCTCACGTGGGTTCCTCGAGCGAGTAGCCGACGCCGTGCACGGTGCGGACCCGGTCGCCGCCGATCTTGGCGCGCAGCGCCTTCACGTGACTGTCGACGGTGCGCGTCGAGCCCGAGCCGCCGGGCCAGCCCCACACCTCGGCCAGCAGGTGCTCGCGGGTCAGCACCCGGCCGACGGAGCGGGCGAGGCAGACCAGCAGGTCGAACTCGGTCGGTGTCAGCCGCGTCTCCTCCTCGCCCACCCAGGCGCGACGGGCACCCGGGTCGATCCGCAGCCCGGCCACGGTCATCTCGGGTGACGGGTCGCGGGCAAGCTCGCCGGCGCGCTCGACCCGGCGGAGCAGGGCGGAGATGCGGGCCACCAGCTCCTTCATCCGGAACGGCTTGGTCAGGTAGTCGTCGGCACCCACGCCCAGGCCGACCAGGATGTCGGACTCGTCGTCGCGGGCGGTCAGCATCAGCACCGGCACCGGCCGCTCGGCCTGGATCCGACGGCACACCTCGAGCCCGTCGAAGCCGGGCAGCATGACGTCCAGCACGACCGCGTCCGGCTCGCTCTCCGCGCACGCCGCGACGGCCCCCGGCCCGTCGTACGCCCGGACCACGTCGTACCCCTCGGCGCTCAGCCGGTCGGCCACGGTCCGGTTGATGACAGGGTCGTCCTCGACCAGCAGGATCCGGCGTGGGTTCGGCATGCTCCGAGGCTAGGAGCGCCGGGCGTCGGAAGCGGCGCGCAACTCGTGAAGGTTGTGTGCAGATCAGACGGGCGGTCGGCGGCGCTGGGCGCGCGCGGAGGCGTAGAGGCACACCGCCGCCGCGGTCGACAGGTTGAGACTCTCCGCCCGGCCGTGGATCGGGATCCGCACCCGGTGGTCGGCGAGCGCCGCGAGGTCGGCGGGGAGCCCCCAGGCCTCGTTGCCGAACAGCCAGGCCGTCGGGACCGTGAGCAGTCCGTCGTCGACGGCGTCGTCGAGGTCGGTCTCGCCCGCCCCGTCGGCGGCCAGGACCTGCAGGCCGGCGGACTGCAGCGCCGCCACGGCCGCTGCCGGCTCGTCCACCAGCGCGAGGGAGACGTGGAACAGGCTGCCCACCGTTGCTCGCACCGTCTTCGCGTTGTAGGCATCGACGCTGTGGCCGGCCAGGACCACGGCGTCCGCACCCGCGGCGTCGGCGCACCTGATCACGGTGCCGGCGTTGCCGGGGTCCCGCACGTCGGCGCAGAGGGCGACCAGCCGTGCGTCCTGCGCGGCGACGGCGAGCGGCACGTCGAGGACCCGGCAGACGGCCACGATCCCCTGCGGGGTGACCGTGTCGGCCAGGGACGCCAGCGCGGCGTCGTCGACGAGGTGCCACGGCAGGTCGGCGGCGGCGGCGAGATCACGGTGCCGCTCGGTCGCCTCAGCGGTGGCGTAGACCTCGCTCACGCAGCCGGGCACACGGAGCGCCTCGGCGAGCGCCTTGGCACCCTCGGCGAGGAACAGGCCCTGCTCGGCCCGGGCCGAACGACGGGCGAGCCTCCTCGCGTTCTTGACGCGACCGCTGCTCCTGGAGAGCGGTGCGTCCGCGGGAAGGCTCGCCACGGAGTCGTTCAGTGACTCAGGCGCCGACCGGGGCATTGACCGGGGCATTGACCGGGGCATTGACGTCCTCGGGCAGGGCGGCCTTGGCCACCTCGACCAGGGCGACGAACGCCGGGAGGTCGTTGACCGCCAGGTCGGCCAGGATCTTGCGGTCGACCTCGACACCGGCCAGGCGCAGGCCCTGGACGAACCGGTTGTAGGTCAGACCCTCGGCGCGGGCGCCGGCGTTGATCCGCTGGATCCACAGCTTGCGGAAGTCACCCTTGCGCTTGCGCCGGTCGTTGTAGCTGTAGACCAGCGAGTGGGTGACCTGCTCCTTGGCCTTGCGGTAGAGCCGCGAACGCTGACCCCGGTAGCCGGAGGCGCGCTCGAGGACGACCCGGCGCTTCTTCTGGGCGTTGACCGCCCGCTTGACGCGTGCCACTAGAAACTCCTTGTTGCTGAAACGTTGATGTCGGGTGGTCGCTCAGAGACCGAGCAGCTTCTTGGCGCGCGGCACGTCGGCCTTCGCGACCTCGGTGGTGCCCGAGAGGCGGCGGGTCACCTTCGACGGCTTCTTCTCCAGCTTGTGGCGCAGGCCGGCCTTCTGGCGGCGGATCTTGCCCGTCCCGGTCACCCGGAAGCGCTTGCCCGCACCGGAGTGCGACTTGTTCTTCGGCATCTCATTCTCTTTCCTTGGTGGCGGCTTGGTGTGATCGGTGTCATCGAGCACCAACGCCGGATGTGCTCAGGTCCTGATCGGATCTCGACCGAGGCGTGACTTCGTCACGCCTCGATCTCAGGGTCGAGGTTCTCGGAGCGACCGCGCTCCCTCTTCTGGGCGGCGGGCCCGGTGTGGGCCGCCTTGTACTCGGCGCGTTCCTCGTCCTTCTCGGCCTGGCGGGCGGCGGCCTTCTCCTGGCGCTCGGCCTTCACCTCGGCCTTCGCCTCGGACTTCTTGCGGTGCGGCCCGAGCACCATGATCATGTTGCGGCCGTCCTGCTTCGGGGCGGACTCCACGAAGCCGAGCTCCGTGACGTCCTCGGCCAGCCGCTGCAGCAGCCGGAAGCCGAGCTCGGGGCGGTGCTGCTCACGACCGCGGAACATGATGGTGATCTTGACCTTGTCGCCGGCCCTCAGGAACCGCACGACGTGACCCTTCTTGGTCTCGTAGTCGTGCTGGTCGATCTTGGGACGGAGCTTCATCTCCTTGATCACCACGTTGGTCTGGTTGCGCCGAGCCTCGCGGGCCTTCTGCGCGTTCTCGTACTTGAACTTCCCGTAGTCCATGAGCTTGCAGACGGGAGGCTTGCCCTGCGGCGCGATCTCGACGAGGTCGAGGTCCGCCTCCTGGGCCAGCTTCAGTGCCTGGTCGGTCGGCACGATGCCGACGGTCTCGCCGTTGGGGCCGACGAGCCGGACCTCGGGAACCCGAATCCGGTCGTTGATGCGTAGCTCGGTGCTGATGTGTCCTCCTGGGTCGTACGACGTGGTCGACCCGGCAGCTCTCCCGAAACGAAAAAGGGCTCCCGCTCGCAAGCGGAAGCCATCGCGGTGCGACGCTCTTCGTGCGGCGCCGCATCTCGCTGGACCCGAACCCGACGACCTGATCGTGCGACGGCCGGTGCGGGTGGGGACCCGAGGTGCGGATCCCGCTTGCTGGACCGGCCTGGACGAGCACCGATCGGTCTCGCACAAGGTTACAAGGTGCTGCTCCGGAATGCACATCCGCTCCGGAGGCGGTCGTGGACCACCCTCAGGTGGCGTGGTCCGGGAGGGTCAGCCAGCCCCAGCCGTCCTCGAGGCGCACCGGTCGCCAGCCCCGGGCCAGCGCGGTCAGGTCCTCGCCCTCGACCACGAACCGCACCGGGCCGGCGACGTCGAGCAGCAGCGTGTCCGCGCCCTCCTGGACCGCCGACGAGGCGGCGGTGACCACGGAGACGGGGACCGGCCGGGCCTCGGGGTTCCACCCCGCGAGCGCGGCGGTGCCGGTGAACGCCAGCAGGGCCCTCCGGCCGTCCGGCCGCTGCATCAGCACGGCCGCCATGTCCGAGGACTTGTCGTGGGCCAGGCCGGCCTCGTCGTACTCCGTCTCGCCGAGGATCGCGACCACCGGCACCAGCACCCGGGTGGCAGCCAGCGCGGCCAGCGCCGGCAGGTAGCACGCGTCGGGGTCCCGGTCGTACGCCGCCAGCGCCGTGACGAGCGCGGCCGGAGCCGTGCCGTCGTCGCCGGCGAAGCCGGGGTCGGGAATGGTGCGCACCGGGCGATCGTAGAGACCGTAGGCTCGGGGTGTGTCGCTGGACTCCACCACCTGGGCAGCCCTCGCGCTCCTGCTGACCGCGGGCGGCGCGACGTACAGCTACGTCACCTGGCGCCGTCGTGGCGCGGCCGCCGGCGTCCGTGGGGTGGCGTGGACGCTGATCCCGGTGGCGGCCTGGCTCACCGGCACCTTGCGGCTGGCCGGCAACGTGCTCGACGACGTCACCTCGTGGGCCGCGCGCCTGGTCTTCAACCCCACCACCTGGCTCGGGATCGTGCTCGCCGGTGTCTCCGTGGTGCTCTTCGGTGCGTCGTCGGTGATGCGGCGCCGCAGCCTCGGCACCCGGGAGCGAGAACCGCGGACGGAGCGGAAGCAGGTCGAGGCACCCCGCCAGGAGCGGCTCGTCGACGACGACGTGTCGGCGATCCTGAAGAAGCACGGGATCTCGTAGGCCACGGGTGGACGACCTCCTCGGCGACGTCGAGCGGCACCGACTCGCCCGACGCCTCAGCGCCGCAACGGCCCGGCTCGAGGACCCCGCTGCTCCCTTGGTCGTGGTCGACCTCGACGCGTTCGACGCCAACGCCGCCGACCTGGTCCGGCGCGCCGACCCGAAGCCGGTGCGGCTGGCCTCGAAGTCGGTGCGCATCCCCGCGCTCGCCCGGCGGGCGCTCGCTCGACCGGGTTTCCGCGGAGTCCTCGCCTACACGGTCCGCGAGGCCCTCTGGCTGGTCGGCGAGGGCGTCAGCGACGACGTCGTGCTCGGCTACCCCAGCGTCGACCGCGGAGCCCTCCACCGGCTGCTCGGCGACGAACGGGCTCTGGCCGCCGTCACGCTGATGATCGACGATCCCGCGCACCTCGAGATCGTCGACGCGGTGCGGGCCGGGCGGGACGGCACTGTCCGGGTCGCGATCGACGTGGACGCCGGGCTGCGGATGGGGGGCTCGCACGTCGGCCCCAAGCGTTCCCCCCTGTACGACGAGGCGCAGGTGGTCGAGCTGGCCCGGACGGTCGCCGAGCGGCCCGGTTTCGTGCTGGTCGGCGTGATGACCTACGAGGGCCAGGTCGCGGGCCTGCCCGACCACGCCCCGGGACAGCGGGCGAGGTCGCTGCTCGTCCGCCGGCTCAAGAGCGCCTCGATCAGCCAGCTCACCCAGCGCCGCGCCCGGATCGCCGCCGGGCTCCGCGAGGTCGCCGACCTGGAGTTCTGGAACGCCGGCGGCTCCGGCAGCGTGGAGTCGACCGCGGCCGACCCGGCCGTGACCGAGGTCGCGGCGGGCTCCGGACTGCTGGTGCCGGGGCTCTTCGACCACTACGACTCCTTCGAGCCCCGTCCGGCCGCGTACTTCGGACTCCGGGTCGCGCGCCGGCCCTCCACGGGCGTCGCGACGGTGACCGGTGGTGGCTTCGTCGCGAGCGGACCGGCCAGCAAGGACCGGCTGCCGCGGCCCTGGGCGCCACCCGGGCTGCACCTGACCGGGCTCGAGGGCGCCGGCGAGGTGCAGACGCCGCTGACCGGGCCAGGGGCAGCGACCCTTACGATCGGTGACCTGGTCTGGTTCCGGCACGCGAAGGGCGGCGAGCTCGCCGAGCACGCGAACCTGGTACACCTGCTCAGCGGTGACGGGATCGTGGACACGGTGCCGACGTACCGCGGGCTGGGGCTGGCCTGGTGAGCGCGACGGTGACGGTTCGCTCCCGCGGGTTCGGCGACCTCGACGCGCGCCCGGCGTACGACCTCTGGCGGCTGCGCCAGGACGTCTTCGTGGTCGAGCAGGACTGTGCCTACCCCGACCTCGACGGCCGCGACGTCGAGCCGGGCACCCGCCACCTGACCCTGGAGGTCGGGGGCGCGCTGGCCGGCTACCTGCGGATCCTGGACGAGCCGGCCGGCTCGGGGACCGGAACCGCACGGATCGGGCGGGTGCTGCTGGCCCGGGAGTTCCGCGGCCACGGGCTGGCGGACGAGCTGATGCGTGCCGCCCTCGAGGAGATCGGCGACCGGGCGTCCGTGCTGGACGCCCAGGCGCCGCTGGTCGGCTGGTACCAGGGCTTCGACTACGTCGTCACCGGGCCGGAGTTCCTCGACGACGGCATCCTCCACGTGCCGATGCGACGCGCGTGACGCCGGAGGCCGCGGCCACCCGGGTCGTCGAGCACGCCCTGTCCCGACCTCCGACACTCGGCAACGGGCGGCTGGTGTGCGTGGACGGCCCCGCAGGCTCCGGCAAGACCACGCTCGCGGACGAGGTCGCGCGCCGTACCCGGGCGCAGGTGGTGCACATGGACGACCTGTACCCGGGCTGGGGCGGCCTGGCCGAGGTGCCGTCCCTGGTCCAGCGACTGCTCGTGCCCCTGAGCACCGGGGAGTCCGGCCCGTGGCGTCGCTACGACTGGTTCCGGGGCCGGTTCTCGGAGTGGCACCGGGTCCGCCCCGGGGGGCTCCTGGTGCTCGAGGGTGTCGGGTCCGGGTCTCGCGCGTGGCACACCCTGACCACGACGCTGGTCTTCGTCGAGGCGCCACGCGCGCTGCGGGTGCAGCGCGGGCTGGCGCGTGGCGGTCAGGACATCGCCGACCACTGGCGTCGCTGGTCGGTCCGGGAGGACGCCCTGCACGCGGTCGAACGCACCCGGGCACGTGCCCATCTCGTCGTGCCCACGCCCTGAACCTGCCCTGGACCGACCCGGGGCCCCAGCAATCCGCAAGGTGCCGGTCCTAGAGTCTCGGCCGAGGGGTTTCTGGAGAGTGGGGAAACCATGGGTCTGACCCGGCGCGACGTCATGAAGGTCTCGGTCCTCTCGGGTGCGGCAGTGGGGCTGCCTGTCTCCCACGCCCTGGGTGGTTCCGTCTCGGGCAACCGGATTGCGGAGCGGCTCCTGCCGAAACCTTTCACCAGCACGTTCACCCGGCCCCCGGTGGCGGTCCCGTTCCGGACCGACCCGGTGACGGGCACCGAGATCTACCGGATCGAGATGCGTCCGTTCCGCGCCGAGATCGTGCCCGGCCTGCAGACCGAGCTGTGGGGCTACGACGGGACCTACCCGGGGCCGACGGTCGAGGTCCAGCGCAGGACGCCCACCAGGATGCGCCACGTCAACAGCCTTCCCGAGGTGCACCCGACGCTCGGGTTCACGCCTTGGACGTCGGTGCACCTGCACGGGCACTCGTCGCTCCCGCAGTACGACGGGTACGCGAGCGACGTCACCAACCCGGGCTCCTACAAGGACTACGAGTACCACAACCGGCAGGAGGCGCGGACCCTGTGGTACCACGACCACGGGCTCCACCACACGGCGGAGAACGTCCAGATGGGCCTGTGCGCCTTCTACCTGATCCACGACGACCACGAGCGGGGCCTCCCCATCCCGCACGGCGAGTTCGACGTGCCACTGATGTTCGCCGACATCTCCTTCAACGCCGACGGTTCGGTCCTCTTCGACAACAACGACAACAAGGGCCTCTACGGCGACGTGATCCTGGTCAACGGTCGCGCCTGGCCGATGATGCCGGTGAAGCGACGCAAGTACCGGTTCCGGTTCCTCAACGGCTGCCCCGCGCGCTCGTTCAAGTGGTCGCTGGACTCGGGCGCGACGATGACGGTCATCGGCACCGACGACGGCTTGGCACCGCGACCGATCCCGGTCACGAGTTTCCGGCACGGCGTGGCCGAGCGTTACGAGGTGGTCATCGACTTCGCCCAGCACCAGGCAGGTGATCGGATCACGCTGCGCAACGCGGCGCCCAGGAACACGATCAGCTTCGCGAACACGGACAAGGCCATGCAGTTCGTGGTGACCGACGAACCCTTCGACGGAGCCGACAACGAGATCCCCGACCAGCTGAACCCCACGCAGCCCACGATGCTGCTCAAGGAGTCCGACGCAACCGCGACCCGGCGGATGGACTTCGTCCGCAAGAACGGGCTCTGGACGATCAACGGCCAGACCTGGGACGACATCGTGCGCAGCCGCTTCACAAAGGTGGCAGCACGCACGACCGCCGGGGCCCTCGAGATCTGGGAGCTCCGCAACCCCTCCGGCGGGTGGCACCACCCGGCGCACCTGCACCTCATCGACCTCAAGATCCTCAGCCGCAACGGGAAGCCACCGCTGCCCCACGAGGTCGGCCCGAAGGACACGGTCTACCTCGGCGAGAACGAGTCGGTGCGGGTGCTGATCAAGTTCGACGACGGCATCGGCAGGTACATGGAGCACTGCCACAACCTGACCCACGAGGACCACGACATGATGACCCAGTTCGAGGTCGTGGGCGCCGTGGCCGCCCCCGATCCGCTGGGGACACCTGCCCGGGCGCTGCCGGAGGGCCCGCTCTAGTGGTCCCCTCCTGCCCCGTGGAGCCGTGACAAAAGGCAGTTGCGCGGCGGCCCCCTGCGTCTGGTTGGCTGGGAACCCACGGGGAGGAGATCCATGACGCACGCCACGGACGAGGGAGCCATCGGGTCCGGCACGATCGTCGTCGACCGGCTCACCAAGAGGTTCGGGAGCCTGACCGCCGTCGACGACCTGAGCTTCTCGGTCACACCGGGCCGGATCACCGGGTTCCTGGGACCCAACGGCGCCGGCAAGACCACCACCTTGCGGATGCTTCTCGGGCTGGTGCGCCAGACCAGCGGCACCGCGACCATCGGAGGCAGGCGGTACGCCGAGATCCCCTCGCCGCAGCGTGTGGTGGGATCGGCCCTCGAGGCCACGAACTTCCACCCCGGCCGCAGCGGCCGCAACCACCTGAGGGTGCTGGCCGACACCGCCGGCGTCGACGCCGGGCGGGTCGACGAGATGCTCGAGCTGGTCGGGATCCCGGCCGCCGCGCGGCGTCGAGCGGGCGGCTACTCGATGGGGATGCGGCAACGGCTCGGGCTCGCCGCCGCGATGCTCGGGGACCCACAGGTCCTGCTCCTCGACGAGCCGGCCAACGGCCTGGACCCCGAGGGCATCCGCTGGCTGCGGGGCTTCCTGCGCCACCTCTCCGGCGAGGGCCGCACCATCCTGGTCTCCAGCCACATGCTCCAGGAGGTCGAGCAGACCGTCGACGACGTGGTGATCATCGCCAACGGCCGACTGATCAAGCAGGGTCCGATCAGCGAGCTGCACGGCGAGGCGACCTCCCTGGTGCGCTCGGCCGACACCGCGGCGCTCGGTGCCGCGCTGGAGCGAGCGGGTCTCACCGCCTCGGCCACCGGCGACGGGGCGCTGACCGTGCTCACCGGTGACCTGCGCCAGATCGGGGACGTCGCGCTGTCGGCGGGGATCGCCATCCACGAGCTGCGCGGCGAGAGCGCGGACCTGGAGGCGTTGTTCTTCCAGCTCACGGAGTCCCCGGAGAACGCCAACCGCAACCTCGCGACCACGGAAGGCGGCGCGTGATGGGAGGCGCGATCCGCTCGGAGATCCGCAAGATCTTCACCACCCGCCTGTGGTGGGGCCTGCTGTCCGGGGTGATCCTGATCGGCGGCGGCGTCTCGGCCCTCTTCGCCTCGTTGGTCGGCACCACGAACGCCGGCACCGACCCGGCGGACAACCCGTTCCTCACGATGTCCCTCGGCACCGCACAGCTGATCTACGCGGCCGGCTTCTTCTGGCTGATCGCCCCGCTGATCCCGCTCGCCCTGGGCGTCATCCTGATCACGCAGGAGTTCCGGCACCAGACCATCTCCTCGACGTTCCTGGCCGCGCCACGACGCTGGCAGGTGCTGATCTCGAAGACGATCGCCGTGGTGGTCATCGGTGTCCTGTACGGAGTCGTCAGCGTGATCTCGTCCGCGGTCTTCGGCGCGCTGGTGCTGGGGATCAAGGGTGAGCCGACCTACCTCGGCAACGCCCAGGTCTGGCGCACCTTCGCGATGATCCTGTTCGTGTTCGTGCTCTGGGCACTTCTCGGCTTCGGCTTCGGGATGTTGATCCGCAACCAGCTCGCGGCGGTCTTCATCGCGCTGGGCATCGCCCTGATCGCGCAGATCATCCTGCAGATCCTGTTCAGCGCGCTCGGCTGGGACACCGCGCCCAAGCTGCTGCCGAACAGCCTGAGCCAGGGGATGCTGGTCACCTCCGACCCGACCAACGGGGCCGGCGGTGACGCCAGCCCGTACTTCGACTGGTGGGTGTGCGGTCTGATCCTGCTCGGCTACGCCGCGGCACTCTCCGGGATCGGGTCCTGGCTGCTGTCGAGGCGCGACATCAGCTGAGGTCGGCGTAGCCCCGTCCGGGTCGCCGTCCCGGTCCCCGTCCCGGTCCCCGTCCCGATCGCTATCCCGGTCGCCGGTGGGGTCGCCGGTGGGGTCGCCGGGACACCCATGCGGCGGCCAGGCCGCCACCGATCGCGCCGAACAGGTGCCCCTGCCAGGAGACGCCGGGCTGTCCCGGCAGCACGCCGAGCAGGAGCCCCCCGAAGAACACCAGCAGCACGACGCCGGTGGCGATCTCGCTGCTGCGACGGGTGAACACGCCGCGGACGATCAGGTAGACCAGCCACCCGAAGACCAGCACCGAGGCGCCGAGCGTGATCGAGTTCGACGGCGACACCAGCCAGACGCCGACACCGCTGACCACCCAGATCACCGCGGTGGCGGCGAGGCCGCGCGCGATGCTGCCGAGGAGCACCAGGAATCCGAGCACCAGCACCGGAAGGGTGTTGCTCTCCAGGTGGCCCCAGCCCCCGTGCAGCAGAGGTGCGAACAGGATGCCGACCAGGCCCTCCTGGCTCCGCGGCTGCACGCCGTAGGCGTCCAGGGCGTGGCCGTTGGCGGCGTCGACGATCTCCAGCACCCACAGCACGCCGACGAAGCCGAGGCTGACCAGGCCGGCCGTCACCCAGGTGGGCGATCGACGTCCGGTCTGCTGCATGGTCACCTCGTCAACGGTAGCGTCGGGCGGGTGACGGCTCCCAGCGGCGACCAGCACCTGCTCACCCACGGTCGCTACCGCGCGGTGGTCACCCAGGGCGGCGCCACGCTCCGCGCCCTCGCGTACGACGGGCGTGACCTCGTGCAGGGCTTCGCCGAGGACGGGATGCCGTCCGGCGGCTCCGGCCAGGTGCTGATGCCCTGGCCGAACCGGATCCGCGACGGCGCCTACACCTTCGCCGGCAGCCGCCAGCAGCTGCCGTTGTCCGAGCCTGGACGCCACAACGCCAGCCACGGCCTGGTCCGGTGGGTGTCATGGTCGGCCACCGAGCAGGACGCGTCGTCGGTCACCATGCGCTACCGGTTGATGGCGCAGACCGGCTATCCCTGGACGCTCGACCTCGGCTGCCGCTACGCGCTCGGCGATGACGGCCTGACCGTGACGATGACGGCGACGAACCTCGCCGAGTCGGCGGCGCCGTACGCCTGCGGTGCCCACCCGTACCTCACCAGCGGCTCCCCCCGCGTCGACGACGACGTGCTCACGCTGCCCGGCGCCACCCGGCTGCTCACCGACGCCGAGCGCAAGCTCCCGACCGGACGCGAGCCGGTCGCCGGCTCGTCGTACGACTTCGGAGCGGAGCGGCCGATCGGCGACACCGTCCTCGACCACGCGTTCACCGACCTCACCCGCGCCCCCGACGGTCGCGCCCGGGTGAGTCTCCGCTCCCCCGCCGGGCACGGCGTCGAGCTGTGGGCGGACGAGCGCTTCGGCTGGCTGCAGGCCTACTCGGGTGACGACCAGGACGCGGACACCGCCCGCACCGCGCTGGCGGTGGAGCCGATGACGGCGCCGCCCGACGCGTTCGCCAGCGGCGACGACCTGGTCACCCTGGAGCCGGACGCCACGTTCGCCGCGACCTGGGGCATCCGGGCCCTCACCTGATCCGCGGCTCCTCGCACAGGAGGGGCCAGGGCGAAGTACCCGGTCGACCGATAGGCCGGCGAGAGGTCACTGCTGGTTGCTGACTTCGCGCCGACCCGTCAAAAATGGGGGGCCGTGCGACGCCGACCGGTCACGGACGTAGGCGCTCGTCGTACGCTCCGGCCGGGTCGGCGCCTTTCGAGCAACCAGTTGTGACCTCTGGGCGAGTGCTGGGCAACCATTAGTGACGGGTCGCGGGGTGCTTCAGTCGTTGCGGTCGGTCCGGCTGCGGGCGGCGAGGACCCGGCGGAACTCGCGGACGGCGGCCTTCGCCCGGTCGCCGTCGGAGCCCTGGATCGCCATCACCGGGATCGTGGTGCCGTCGGAGAGGTCCATCTCGGCCCAGGGCGCGCCTCGGCGCAGCCGGACCGCGACGATCTGCGCCCAGTCGAGGTGCCGGGCGCGGAAGCCGTTGACGACCGCCACGTCGTCGTCGGTCGCGCTGAGCCGGGAGCGCAGCAGTGCGTACCAGACCCCGGCCCCGAGCAGGCCGAGCGCGACCAGCGTCGACTTCTGGAACGGTGTGAACCGGCTCCGGATGTCCTCGCCCAACGCGATCCACGCGGCGACGCAGAGCGCCAGCAGGGCGACGCCGGCGATCAGCCCGACCACGCGTACGCCGAGCGGGCGCCACGTGTGCGGCAGCGCCGGCGCGGCCTCAGAGTCGGCAGGCATGGATGTCGGTGACCAGGATGCCGCGGGCACCGAGGTCGTAGAGCTCGTCCATCAACCGCTGGGAGCCGTTGCGCGGCACCATCACGCGTACGGCGCTCCAGCCGTCGCGATGAAGCGGCGAGATGGTGGGGCTCTCGATGCCCGGTGTGAGGTCCACGGCGGCCGGGACCGCGTCGGTGGGGATGTCGTAGTCCATCATCACGTAGCTCCGGGCCACCATCACACCCTCGATCCGGCGCCGGAACACCTCGAGCCCGGCCGGCCGGTCGCTGCCGGCACGGGTCACCAGCACCGCCTCCGAGGCCAGGATCACGTCGCCGAACACGGCCAACCCGGCCTGGCGCAGGGTGCTGCCGGTCTCCACCACGTCCGCGATCACGTCGGCCACCCCGAGCTGGATCGAGGTCTCCACGGCACCGTCGAGCCGGGTGACCGTGGCCTCGATCCCGCGCTCCTCGAGGAAGCCGCGCACCACTCCGGCGTACGACGTGGCGATCCGCTTGCCGGACAGGTCCTCGAGGCTGGACGCGGTGCCGGGACGGGCCGCGAAGCGGAACCGCGACGACCCGAAGCCGAGCGCCATCACCTCCTCGGCCTTGGAGCGGGAGTCCAGCAGCAGGTCGCGTCCCGTGATCCCGATGTCGAGGGTGCCCTCGCCGACGTAGAGCGCGATGTCGCGCGGGCGCAGGAAGAAGAACTCGACGCCGTTCTCGACGTCGGTCAGCGCGAGCTCCTTGGAGTCCGTGCGCTGCCGGTAGCCCGCCTCGCGGAGCATGTCGGCGGCCGGCTGGGACAGGGAACCCTTGTTGGGCAGGGCGATCCGCAGCAGAGCGGACTCGGACGGGACTGACATGGGAAGTTCCTAGAGGTGTGCGTAGACGTCATCGAGGGAGAGTCCGGCGGCGAGCATCAGCACCTGCGCGTGGTACAGCAGCTGGCTGATCTCCTCGGCCGCCCGCTCATGACCCTCGTGCTCGGCGGCCATCCAGGACTCGGCGGCCTCCTCGACCAGCTTCTTGCCGATCGCGTGCACGCCGGCGTCGAGCTCCGCGACCGTCCCGGACCCCTCGGGCCGGGTCTGTGCCTTCTCGCTCAGCTCGGCCCAGAGCTCCTCGAACGTCTTCACCCGCTCAGCCTAGGCGCTGCCCGACGCGCACGCGGACGCCGCCCGCAGAGCGGCGTACTGCCGCCGGTCGAGGTACGACGGGTTGCTGCCGGCCGGCATCCGGACCACCTCGGCCCGGGCCAGCACCGGGACGAGCAGGAGCTCGGACCGCCGGACCGGCGCCGGGAGGGCCCGCAGCCGCATCGGCATCTCCCGCTGCCCGTTGCGGAGGCGGCACGGTCCGGTCACCTCGCCGGAGGCGTGGAACCCGGCCGGGAAGTCGGGGTCGTCACCGCTGACCCAGAGCAGCACGGGCTGGCCGGGCGCGACCAGGCTCGTCCGGTAGCTCGGGCGCACGCACCAGCGGGACACGCCGGCGTAACCGTCCCCGGCCATCGAGGCGACGGAGGTCAGCGCCGGGTTGGCCTTCACCACCCAGGCGCCCAGGCTTTCGGCCGTCACGGCACGACTCGGCACCAGCGCAGCCCTCAGTCGCTGAGCTGACGGCGCCGGATCCGGCGCAGGGTCTGCGCCGTGAGGAGCGCCGCCTGCGCCGCCTCGTAGCCCTTGTCCTCCCGGGACCCGTCGAGCCCGGCCCGGTCGAGCGCCTGCTCCTCGGTGTCGCAGGTGAGCAGCCCGAACCCGACCGCGGCACCGGTGTCGAGCGCGACCCGGTTGAGACCGTCGGTGGCCGACGAGCAGACGTACTCGAAGTGCGGGGTGCCTCCGCGGATGACCACGCCGAGCGCCACGATCGCGTCGTACCCCTGCCCGGCGAGCGCCGAGGCGACCACCGGCAGCTCGAACGACCCCGGCACCCGTACGACGACCGGCGCCTCGACCTGGTGCGCCCTGAGTGCCCGCGTGGCGCCGTCGACCAGCCCGTCCATGATGGTCTCGTGCCAGCTCGACGCGACCACCGCGACCCGCAGGTCGTGGCAGTCGAACGGCTTGGTGTCCGGGGCTCCGTCGCCGCTCATGCCCGGCCCTCCGTGGTGGCCTCGACCGGCTCGGCCAGCGGAGCCAGGCCGGGGAGCACGTGGCCCATCCGGTCGCGCTTGGTGCGCAGGTAGGTCAAGTTGTGGTCGTTCGGCCGCGGGGTCAGCGGCACCCGCTCGGTGACCGTGATCCCGTAGGCCTCGAGGCTCTTCGTCTTGTCCGGGTTGTTCGTGAGCAGTCGGACCGCGCCGATCCCGAGGTCGCGCAGGATCTGGGTGGCGGCACCGTAGTGACGCGCGTCCGCAGGCAGGCCGAGATCGAGGTTGGCGTCGACGGTGTCGCGCCCCCCGTCCTGCAGCTGGTAGGCCTGCAGCTTGGCGAGCAGCCCGATCCCGCGTCCCTCGTGCCCGCGGAGGTAGATCGCGACTCCCCTGCCCTCCTTGACGATCAGCTCGAGCGCCTCGTCGAGCTGGGGTCCGCAGTCGCAGCGCTCGGAGCCGAACACGTCGCCGGTCAGGCACTCCGAGTGCACGCGGGTCAGCACCGGTTCCCCGCTGGCCAGGTCGGCCGGGTCGCCGTACACCAGTGCCACGTGCTCGGAGTCGTCGATCGTGATCCGGTAGCCGAACGCCCGGAAGTCGCCGTGCCGCGTGGGCAGCCGGGTCTCGGCGACGCGGGCGACGTGGTTCTCGGTGCGACGTCGGTAGTGCACCAGGTCGTCGATCGAGATCAGGGCCAGCCCGTGCTCGTCGGCGAACTCCCGGAGCTCCGGTCCGCGCTTCATGGTGCCGTCGTCGTTGACCACCTCGACCAGCACACCGGCCGGGGTGAGGCCGGCCAGCCGGGACAGGTCGACGGCGGCCTCGGTGTGCCCGCGTCGCACCAGGACGCCGCCCTCGCGGTAGCGCAGCGGGAACACGTGACCGGGCCTGGTCACCTCCCAGGGCTCGGTCGCGGAGTCGGCGAGGACGCGGGCCGTGTGCGCCCGGTCGGCGGCCGAGATGCCCGTGCTGACGCCGTCGCGCGCGTCCACGGAGATCGTGTACGCCGTCCGCAGCTTGTCCTTGTTGTGCGGCGTCATCAGCGGGATCTCGAGGCGGTCGAGCATGGCGGCCGGCATCGGCACGCAGATCACGCCGCTGGAGTGCCGGATCGTGAACGCCATCAGCGCAGGCGTCGCCCTGCTGGCGGCGAAGATGATGTCGCCCTCGTTCTCGCGGTCCTCGTCGTCGACGACGACGACGGCCTTGCCGGCGGCGATGTCGGCGATCGCCCGCTCGATGCTGTCGAGCCTGATGCTGGTCATGAGAGGTCCTCCCTGAGGTGTTCCCGGTGCTGCAGGAGTCGTTCCACGTGCTTGGCGATGACGTCGGCCTCGAGGTTCACCCGGTCGCCGGGCCGTCGGAGACCCAAGGTGGTGCGGGTGAGCGTCTCGGGGATCAAGGAGACGGTGAACCCGTCGTCGAGGACGTCGACGACGGTCAGGGAGATGCCGTCGACGGTGATCGAACCCTTCGGGACCAGGTAGCGCAACAGGTCGGCGGGGGCCTCCAGCTCGACCACCTCCCAGTGCTCGGAGGGGGTACGGCGCCGTACCACTCCGGTGCCGTCGACGTGCCCCTGGACCAGGTGGCCACCGAGCCGGGTCGTGGGCGTCACCGCGCGCTCGAGGTTCACCCGGTCACCGGAGACGAGGCCGCCGATCCCGGTGCTGTCGAGCGTCTCGCGCATCACGTCGGCCGTGAACGCGCCGTCCGCGCGGCTCGCGACCGTCAGGCAGCAGCCGTTGACCGAGATCGAGTCACCGAGCGCCGCGTCCTCGAGCACGGTGCTGGCGTCGATGGTGAGCCGCACCGCGTCTCCCAGGTCCTCGAGCCGGGCGACCGTGCCGAGCTCCTCCACGATGCCGGTGAACATCAGCTCTCCTTCGGTGTCGGTGTCGGTGTCGGGGTCGGGGTCGGGGTCGGGGTCAGGGTGATCCGAACGTTGGCGTCGGCACCCGAGCCGACGGTGGTCACGTCGGTGATGCGCAGGTCGACCGCGTCGGTGATCGTGGTGATCCCCAGGTCGGCGACGGCGCCGGCACCGGCGCCGAGCAGCTTCGGCGCGACGTAGACGACCGCCTCGTCGACCAGGTCGGCCCGCAGGAACGCGGCGGCGAGCCGGGGGCCGCCCTCGAGGAACACGTGCTGGCGGTCGCGGGCGAACAGCGCGGCGAGCACGGCGTGCGGGTCCCGGGTGCGCAGCTGGACGGTCTCGGCGCGGTCGTCGAAGACCCGCCTGCCCGCGGGCAGGTCGCGCTCCCCCACCACCACGCGCAACGGCTGGTGCGGCAGCGGCTCGTCGTACTCGTCGCGGACGGTGAGCTCCGGGTCGTCGACCGCCACGGTGTTGGTGCCGACCATCATCACGTCGCACTCGGCGCGGAGCCGGTGGCTGTCGATGCGGGCCGCACGCGAGCTGACCCAGCGGCTGGTCCCGTCCTTCGCCGCGCTGCGACCGTCGAGCGTGGTGGCGAGCTTCCAGGTGACGAACGGCCGACCGTGGTCCATCGCGAACGTCCACGCCCGGTTGAGCGCCCGGGCCTCGTCCAGCAGCAGCCCGGCGGCGACCTCGAGGCCGGCAGCCCGCAGCGCTTCGGCGCCACCGGCCGCGACCGGGTTGGGGTCGGCCTGGGCGAAGACGACGCGGGCGACGCCGGCGTCCACCAGCGCCCGTGCGCACGGACCGGTGCGGCCGGTGTGGTTGCAGGGCTCCAGGGTCACCACCGCGGTCGCGCCGCGGGCGTCGGCACCGGCGTTGGCCAGGGCCGCCGCCTCGGCGTGCGCGGTGCCGGCGCCGCGGTGGTAGCCCTCCGCGACGGTCGCGGCGATCTCGCCGCCGTCCGGCGCCAGCAGGACGCAGCCGACCCGGGGGTTCGGACCCAGCGGGACGCCGGGGGTGCGCGCCAGCCCGAGGGCACGGCGCATGGCGCGCGTCTCGGCGGCGGTGAACATCGATGCCCTCTCGGTCCGGCTCACGGACACCGGGGCTCGACGTACGGCATCGCCTCCCCGCAACGGGTCGGCGACCACCGCGCGTGCGACTTCCCATCCGGACTCTGACCGTCGGTCCAGGAGTTTCACCTGGTCAACCGGCCACTGGCTGTGACCGGGTCGCGGACTCTCACCGCCGGCTCGGAATTTCACCGACCCCAGTTGCACGCGAGCGTTAGCTCGTCGTTCCCAAGAATGCCACGGACGTCCCCGGACCGGGAGGTGACCCCGGCCACACCGGCCCGGCGCGGGTCAGGCGGGGGTGGCCGTCTCCGCCAGCGCGCGCAGCTGCTCGACCATCGCGTCGGGGTCGTCGGCGGAGTAGACGGCCGAGCCGGCGACGAACACGTCGGCCCCTGCGGCGGCGGCGCGCTCGATGGTCTCCGGCGACACCCCGCCGTCCACTTGGAGCCACACGCCGAGGCCGTGCTTGTCGGCGAGCTCGCGGGCGCGAGTGATCTTGGGCAGGCACAGGTCGAGGAACTTCTGGCCCCCGAACCCCGGCTCGACCGTCATCAGCAGCAGCATGTCGAGCTCGCGGAGCAGGTCCTCGTAGGGGTCGACCGCCGTGGCCGGCTTGAGCGCCATGCCCGCTCTCGCACCCTTCGCGCGCAGCTCCCGGGCCAGCCGCACCGGAGCGGCCGCGGCCTCGACGTGGAAGGTCACGCTGGCTCCTCCGGCCTCGACGTACGCGGGCGCCCAACGGTCGGGGTCCTCGATCATCAGGTGCACGTCGATCGGCTGGTCGGTCGCCTTCGCGAGGGCCTCGACCATGGTCGGGCCGAGCGTCAGGTTAGGCACGAAGTGGTTGTCCATCACGTCGACGTGCACCATGTCGGCGCTCGGGATGCGCGCCACCTCGGCTGCCAGGTTGCCGAAGTCGGCGTTCAGGATGCTGGGGGTGATCTGGATGCCCATGGGTTCAGCCTTCCAGAAGCGAGTCGTCGTACGCCGCCGTGCGGTCGGTGTCGGCGTCACCGGTGTTGACGACGCCGACCGGCTCGATCAGCATCGCGCTCACGTCGCCCTCGGCGATCGGGCAGTGCTCGACCCCGCGCGGGACGACGTACAGCTGGCCGGGCCCGAGCGTGACGCTCTGCTCGACTCCACTGGAATCCCGGAGCTGGATCGTCAGCGACCCCTCGACCACCAGGAAGAGCTCGTCGGTGTCGTCGTGGGCGTGCCACACGAACTCGCCCTTCAGCTTGACCAGCTTGATCTCGTAGTCGTTGAGCCGCGCCACCACCTTCGGCGACCAGTGCTCGGAGAACAGCGCGAGCTTCTGGTGGATGTCGACGACGGGGGTCATGCGGGTGATCGTAGGCCGCCGAGGGAGGCGGCTACAGGTCCCAGGCCACCAGCCGGATCTCCTGCTTCTGCTCCGGCACGACAACCGAGCAGGCAGCCTCGAGCGGGCAGTCCCAGCCGGTCCACGTGACGTCCGTACCGGTCTCGCCGTCGGCGGTCATGGCGGTGGGGTCGCCGGTGCGGGTGACCACGAGCACGCTGCCGTCGGTGTCGAACACGGCGGCGGCAACCGTCCCCGGCGGGCGGTAGGTGATCGTCTGCGACGGGTCGCGCCAGTTCACGACCTTCGGGTTGCCGCCGTTGTCGAGGATCCAGCCGCCGTCGTAGGACAGGATCCCCTCGACCCCCTTCGGTGAGTGGGCCTGCTCCCACCCCTCGCCGATCTGCTCGACGGGCACGGTGCCGCGGTCCTCGAACGTGCTGTACACCTTGTGGTGCGCCTGCGCGATGTCACCGTCGAGCAGCGGTCCCAGCATCGGGTCCGGCGGCTGCCACGCCCGCCCGCCGCCGTAGGCGGAGATGAACACGGTGCCGTCGGAGACGACGTAGGGCCGGGGACAGAACGTCCCGGCGCCGTCGTCGCCCTGGTGGCAGCGCATGGTGGTCCGGCCGACGACGCGGTCGGTGGCCGTGTCGTAGGCGACGATGTCGGCCGCCCCGTCGGTGTGCTCCGCCCAGGCGACCAGCGTGCCGTTGCCGTCGGCCGCGACCCAGTTGTCGAACACCGCGCCCGAGAAGTCGGGACGCTCCGCAAGCGTCTTCACCGTGCCGTCACGCAGGAGCAGGGTCGGCCGGTGGCTGCCCGGCGCCGGGTAGGCCACGCCGAGCTTGCCGACGTGGGCGCCGGTGTCCCACGGCAGCCTCACGTCGTACGACGTGCCGTCGAGGTAGACCCGCGAGCGGGTCACGAACAGCCCGGTCGGTCCCGGCACCGACTCCGGGCCGGTCGCGCCGCCGGTGGCGATCGGGATGCCCGCGCGCTGGGTGCGGAGTCGGTCGGAGGGACCGGACCCGGTCGCGAGGCTGATGCCGACCGTGGCGACCGCGGCGACGGCGCCCACCGTGAGCGCGCTGGTGAGAGCAAGCCGGCGGTTGCGCCGACGACGACCGCGCCGGACCAGGTCATCGACGTCCGGACGGGGCGGTACCGCGGCGTGCACGTGGCGGTCGAGGCTGTCGCGCAGCCGCTCGTCGAAGTCGGTGCTCATCGGGATCCTCCTGCGGTCGTGGTGCTCTTCTGGCTCATCTGCGCGCGCAGCTTGGCCATCGCCGCGTGGGCGAGGCTCTTGACGGTGCCGGGCGCGATCCCGAGCACGCTCCCGATCTCGCGCTCGCTCAGGTCCTCGTAGTAGCGCAGGACGACGACGGCTCGTTGCCGCGCCGGCAGCCCCTGCACCAGCCCCCACAGCTCGTCGCTCGTGGCGAGATCCGTGTCGAAGGAGGGCACGGCGTCGTCGGCCCGCCGCGGCTCCGGGCTGAGAACCTCCGCGCGGTTGCGACGGCTGCGCCAGCCGGACGTCGCCTGGTTGACCATCACCCGGCGGACGTAGGCGTCCCGGGAGTCGGCCCGCGAGACCTTGCGCCAGGACACGAAGACCTTGACCAGCGTGCTCTGGAGCAGCTCCTCGGCCTGGCGCACGTCACCGGTGAGGGCGAAGGCGGTGCGGAACAGCCGCTGCCAGGATCCCTCTACGTAGGCCGTGTAGTCATCGGTGGTCACCCGTGTCCCCCTGTCGGTTCGTCACTCCACCAGACGCGCGGGGCGGCCGCCAGGTTCGTCCGGTCTCAGGACTTGCGCAGGACCGCCAGGAACATCGCGTCCGTGCCGTGCCGGTGCGGCCACAGCTGGACGGCACCGGGGAGGCTCGCACAGCCGGCGTCCTCGACCTCCGGGAGCAGTGGAACGGCGTCGTCGAGCCGTGCGTCGGCGCGGTCGGCCAGCGTGGCACGCACCACGTCGACGGTCTCGGCGAGGACCGGGGAACAGGTCACGTAGCCGACGACGCCGCCGGACCGGGTGCTGTCGAGTGCGGCGTCCAGCAGGGCACGCTGGAGCCCGGCCAACGCGGTGACGTCGGCCGGCTGCCGGCGCCAGCGCGACTCGGGTCGCCGACGCAGCGCCCCCAGGCCCGAGCAGGGTGCGTCGACCAGCACCCGGTCGAAGCGTCCCGCCGGCCAGGCGGGGCGGGTGCCGTCGGCGGTGACCACCCCGGCCACACCTCGGCTCGCGGCCCGGAGCGCCTGCCGGACCAGCAGCGCCCGGTGCGGCTGGAGCTCGGCGGCCAGCACCGTGGCTCCGCGGTCGGCCGCCAGCGCCGCCAGCAGTGCGGTCTTGCCACCGGGGCCGGCACACACGTCGAGCCAGTGCTCGTCGCCGCCGGCCACCGGGGCGCGGGTGAGCGCCAGGGCGACCAGCTGGGACCCGGCGTCCTGCACACCGGCCCTCCCGTCGCGCACGGCGGGGAGCGCCCCGGGGTCGCCGCCGTCGAGGCTCACGCCCAGCGGGCTGGGCGTCGGCTCGCCACCGAGCTCGGCGACGGTGGACAGTCCGGGCCGGGCGACCAGCGTCACCCGCGGCCGCTCGTTGTCGGCGGCGAGCAGCGCGTCGAGCTCCTCGGGCCGGCCCAGGGCCTCCGCGAGCGTGTCCACCACCCAGCGCGGGTGGGAGGTGGCCACCGCGAGGTGCCCGGTCGGGTCGGAGGCCGGGTCCGGGGCGACGCGGCGCACCCAACCGGCCAGGTCGTGCGCCGAGACCTTGCGCAGGACCGCGTTGACGAACCCAGCCGGGCGGTGCCCGACCCGGTAGCGCACCAGGTCGACGGTGGTGGCGACGGCGGCATGGCCGGGCACCCGCATCGCCAGCAGCTGGTGGGTGCCGAGCCGGAGCGCGTCCAGCACGGGCGGGTCGACCGCGCGGTTGGCCAGGACGGCCAGCACGGCGTCGTACGTGCCCCGGCCGCGGAGCGTGCCGCCGACCAGCTCGGTCGTCAGCGCCGCGTCGCGCCCGGCCAGGCCGCGCTCGCGGAGCAGCTGCTGGAGGACCAGGTTGGCGTACGCGTCGTCCGCGGAGACCGCCCGCAGCACGTCGTACGCCGCCAGCCGGGACTGGTCCCTGAACCCGCGGTCAGTCGCCAAGGTGCTCCCTGACCAGGCGCGCGGGCGCGACGGCCGCCCAGGCCTCCGTGAGCACCTCGGCCAGCTCGGCCCGGCTGATCTCGCCCAGGCGGGACTGCTGCACGAGGACGGCGTCGTAGCCCTTGAAGTGAGGGATCGTGAAGAACGGCCCGTCGCTCTCGACCAGGGCCAGCTTGGCCGCCTCGTCGGGCACGGAGATCACGAGCAGGTCGTCATAGGGCTCGCCGGTGACCGGGTCTGCCACGTTCTTCTGCGGCGCGCGGTGCAGCACGAAGCCGCGGCCCTTCTTGCCGGCCGGCACCTTCCAGGTCGGACGGTCGCCCCACGAGGTGCCGAGCTCGGTCTCGGGCAGAGCGGCGCAGATCGCGTCGACGTCGGCCGGCTTCGCGCGCGCCACTAGTCGAACCTGACCTGGGCGCCGGCGTCGAGGCGCAGCCCGCGCGCCCAGTCGGCGGCGGGCATCTCCTTGCGGCCGTGCGCCCGCACCGTGCCGAGCCGCACCGGGTCGGTGGCGGTGCCGACGTGCACGCTGTTCTTCGCGATCGCGACCACGCCCGGCGCGAGCCGCTGCTGGTCGGGGTCGGGGAGCACGGGACCGATCTTGATCCGTTCGCCGTCGTACGTCGACCACGCGCCGGGCGCGGGGGTGCAGGCGCGGACCCGGCGGTCCACGCCCACGGCAGGCTCGTGCCAGGCCACGCGGGCGTCGTCGACGGAGATCTTGGGCGCCAGGCTGATCCCGTCCGCCGGCTGCTCGCGCTCCACCAGCGACCCGTCGGCGATCCCGTCGAGGGTCGCCGCGAGCAACCCGGCGCCACCCTCGGCCAGCCTGGCCAGCAGGTCGCCGGCGGTGTCGGTGGGCCGGATCGTCTGGGTCATCAGGCCGTACGTCGGGCCCGCGTCGAGCTCGCGCACGATCCGGAAGGTGGTCGCCCCGGTCACCTCGTCGCCGGCCCAGATCGCGTGCTGCACCGGTGCGGCTCCGCGCCAGCTCGGCAGCACGGAGAAGTGCAGGTTGACCCAGCCCTTCGGCGGGATGTCGAGCGCGGACTGCGGCAGCAGCGCGCCGTACGCGACGACCGCGACGCACTCCGGAGCGAGCGCGGCGAGCGCGGCCTGGAAGTCGGGCTCGCGCGGGTGCGCGGGCTTGAGCACCGGCACGCCGAGCTCCTCGGCGCGGGTCGCCACCGGCGAGGCGACCAGCCGGCGACCCCGGCCCGACGGCGCGTCGGGGCGGGTGACGACGCCGACCAGGTCGTGGGGTGAGGCCACGACGGCCTCCAGGGCGGGGAGCGCCACCTCCGGCGTGCCCGCGAAGACGACCCTCACAGGCCGAGGCCACGGGTCGGGTGCGGGGAGAGCTTCACAACGGGTGCCGACCCGCCGAACCACTCCGACTCGCGCACGATCCGCATCGCCTCGCGCCGCGCCTCGCGGTCGAGCCGGTCGAGGAACAGGATCCCGTCGAGGTGGTCGGTCTCGTGCTGGATCGCCCGGGCCAGCAGCTCGGAACCCTCGATCGTGACCGGCTCACCGTGCATGTCGAAACCTCGCGCGACCACGTGCAGGGCGCGTCTGCAGTCGATGCTGAGCCCGGGCAGTGACAGGCAGCCCTCGGGGCCGTCCTGGAGCTCCTCGGACAGGCTGAGGTCGGGGTTGACCAGATGTCCGAGCTCACCGTCGACGTGCCAGGTGAAGACCCGGAGCCCGACCCCGATCTGCGGCGCGGCCAGGCCGGCCCCGGGGGCGTCGAGCATGGTCTCGGTGAGGTCGGCGACGAGGGTGCGGATCTCCTTGTCGAAGTCGAGCACCGGGGCGGCCGACGTGCGCAGCACCGGGTCACCGAAGAGCCGGATCGGCTGGACGGACATGCAGGACCTTCTCGTTCGTGGGGTGGGAGAGCTCGAGTCTAGGGCGGGGGTCAGCCCAGCCGGATCGGGTCGACCTCCACGCGGACGTGGGCCTGCTTGCGCGCCGAGCGGCCGCGCTGCAGGTCGGCCAGCGCGGCCGACAGCGCGGGCCCCTCGGCACGGGGCACGCGGAGCACGAGCCGGGCCAGGTCGTCGTCGCTCGCCCGGTCGATCTCGGCCTGCGGCAGCGGCACCGGCCCGAGCACCTCGGCCGCCGCCGGCAGGACCAGCGCGGCCTCGGCCTCCTCGAGAACGGCGGGCGTCGCGGTCAGTGTGGCCACGCGCGAGGCGGGCGGGAGGTGGGCGGAGAGCCGCTCCTCGATCAGCCGCTCGGCGAAGCCACCCGGGTCCCAGCGAACCATCGCCTGCACCGCTGCAGCGCCGGGGTCCCCGACCACGACCACGCGGCCACCCTCGGTCGTGGGTCGCACCAGGGCGGCGGCGTTGCTCCAGCGCCGCACGGCCTCCTCGTCGGCGCGCAGGTCGGACCGCGCGAGCAGCAGCCAGGTGTCGAGGAGCGCGACCGTCGCGTAGCCGGCCTTCGCGACCGGCTCGGCCCCCGGCGTCGCCACCACGATCGCCGGCTCCTCACCGACCCGCTCCAGCACCCGGTCACCGGACGACGTGCGCACCGGCGTGCCCGGGAACGCGCGGCCGAGCTCCTCGGCCGTGCGCCGGTCTCCGAGCACCGGGGCCCGCAGGCCGTGTCCACCGCACTCGGGGCAGGTCCAGCCCGGCGCCGCAGTGCCGCACCAGGCGCAGGTGGGCGGGGCACCGGACGCGAGGATCCGCAGCGGACCGTGGCACAGGCCGCACTCGGCGGACGTGCGGCACCGGTCACAGGCGAGCCGGGTCGCGTAGCCCGACCGCGGGGTCTGCACCAGCACCGGCCCCAGCCTGAGACCGGCCGCGATCGCCTGGTGCGCCTCCTGCGGCAGCCGACTGCTCCGTGCCAGCGGGTCCCGTTGCAGGTCGAAGTCCGTCGCGCCCGCGACCGAGACCGCGACGCGCGCTCGCACGGTGTCACGGGGAGCGACAACCTCGTGTGCCCAGCCGGTGCGGAGCAGGTACTGCGCCTCGGCGCTGCGGGCGTGGCCGCCCACGAGGGCCGCGCAGCCGGTCTGCCGGGAGCGGAGGAGCAGGACGTCGCGGGTGTGGCAGTACGGCGCGCGCGGCTCGGCGTAGAGGTCGTCGCCGTCGTCCCACACCACGACCAGGCCCAGGTCCCGGAGCGGGGCGAACGCCGCCGCCCGGGTGCCGATCACGATCCGGGCCGACCCGCGCTCGACGGCCAGGAACGCGGCGTAGCGCCTCGCCGGCCCGGCGTCGGCGGTCAGCACGACATGGTGGCCGGCGCCGACCGACGCCGTGATCGCGGCGTCGAGCCGGGCCACGTCGCGGTGGTCGGGCACGCACACGAGCGCTCCGCGGCCCGAGCGTGCGGTGGCCACGGCCACCTCGGCGAGCAGCGGCGCCCAGTCGTCGCCGGGCAGGCAGGACCAGACGGCGCGTGGCGAGCCACCCGTCGCCAGGGCGTCCAGCAGTGCCGCTCCCCCGTCGTACGACGCCCAGGGGGTGGAGGGACCGGGAGGTGGTGGCAGGGCGGGCGCAGGCTGGGGCGGCTTCTTCTCCGTGGTGGCGTGCCGGGGAGGCACCGCGAGCCGGAGCACGTCGGAGCGGGTGCCGGCCCAGCGCGCCGCGATCTCGCCGGTCAGCGCCGCGATCTCGGGCGTCAGCACCGGTTCCGCGCTCACCACGCGGCGCAGCGGCACCAGTCGGCCGGGGTGCGCGGACCCGGCGACCCGGGCGAGCACGAAACCGTCGACGTCCTGCCCGGCGAACCGCACCTTCACCCGCACCCCGGGCACGGCGTCGTCGGCCATCGTGTCCGGCACCAGGTAGTCGAACGGCCGGTCCAGGTGCGCCAGCGGGACGTCCACCAGCACCAGGGCCACCGGGTCGACCTCGGCCGCGCGGATCGGCGGCCGCTCCTTCGGCGGCCTGGCCCGACGAGCCTCAGCGCGGACCAGGCCGGGCAGCGAGAGCTGCTCCTGGGCCGGGTCGGCTGCGGCGTCGGGCTCGGTCACGGTCCGATCCAACCAGCCGCTGCCGACGCGGGCACGGTGCCCACGTCTCCCTGTGGACGGGTGCGCAGCCGGATCGACTCAGCCGGGGAGCATCTCGGTGGTGATCGCCCAGCGTTCGTGGTCGCGCCACGCGCCGTCGATGAACAGGAAGTCCGGCGAGTACCCCTCCAGCCGGAAGCCGTGCCGCTCCACCAGCGCTTGCGAGCGGGTGTTGCCGGGCTGCACGTTCGCCTCGAGCCGGTGCAGCCCGAGCGGACCGAACGCGTAGCGGACCACGGTCGCGAGGGCGTCGCCCATCAGCCCCTGCCCGGCGGCGTGGGCGAAGACCGAGTAGCCCAGCGCGCCGCACCTGAAGGCGCCGTGCACGATGTTGCTGATGTTGACCGAGCCGGCGATCCGGTCGTCGTCCCGGGTGCAGAACAGCATCCCGATCTTCGCCGGGTCCGACCCGATCCGGTCGACGTACGACGCGAACGCGACGGCGTCCTTCGGTGGGTCGGTCCAGGGATGGTGCAGGTCGCGGCTGGCCACGCTCGCGGCGACGAACTCGTCGGCGTCGGCGTGCGTCACGGCGCGGAGGTAGGTCCGGGAGCCCTCGGCGAGACGGTCGACCATCCCCCGGACGCTAGCGCAGCGCCTGGGTGATCTGCTGCCGGCCGCCCGCGGCCACCACGTGCGCGAGGGCTCCGTTGACCAGCGGCAGGAACGGCTGCACGTGGCCGCACTCGACGTCGAGCACGACCGGGATCCCGAGTCCGCCGAGCGCGTCCGCCACGGCCTCGTGCTGGGTGAGTCCGTCGGAGTCCGGCGCCGGGGTGCGGCCGACCAGCACCGCGCGGGCGTGCTGGAACCAGCCGGCGAGCCGCATCCCGTGCAGCGTCCGGCCGATCGTGAACGCGTCGTCCTCGCTGGCCTCGAGGTACACGATCAGCCCCTCGTCGGCGTGGGCGGCGCCGAACGCCGGCACGTCACCGTACGGCGTGCCGGTGAGCGAGCCGACGGTCTCGATGCAGCCGCCGACCAGCCGGCCGGTCACGTCGACGTCGGACCCGTCGAGCACCGACCAGCCGCCGGCGTCGGGGAGCGTCATCCGGCTGACGCCGGGGTCGTTCCGGTAGTCGTCCCAGCCGTCGGCACGATGCCGTCCGGGACTGCGCTGGGTGAACGGCGCCGTGGCCGAGGCGACGTCGGTCCAGTGCAGGAGCCCGTCGGCCGGCAGGTACGGCGTGTCCATCAGGTTGCTGCCGTGCAGGGTGGCCCAACCGAGTCGCAGCGTGACCGGCAGCAGCACGGTGCTGACGTCGCTGAACCCGACCAGCCAGGTCGGCTCTGCCGCCGCGAGCTCGGCCCAGTCGACCTGGTCGAGGACGTCGATCGCGAGCACCCCGCCCCAGGGTGGGACCACGGCCGCGATCGCCGGGTCGGCCAGCATCGCGGTGAGCTCTGCGGCCCGCTGCGCCTTGGGGGCAGAGGTCGGGCCGGTGCCGTCCAGGCAGTCGCCGAGCACCACGTCGTACCCGCGCCGCTCGAGGGCCTCGATCCCGGCCTGCATCCGCGGCCGGAGCGGCTCCTCGACCCCGCTGGACGGCGCGGTGACGCCGATCCGGTCGCCCGGGCGCAGCGGACGAGGGAAGACCACGCTCATGGCAGCACCACCTGCCCGATCGGGCCGGGGTTGAACGCGATCTCCCAGCGGAATCCGTCCGGGTCGCCGAAGTAGCCGGTGTAGCCGCCCCAGTCGCGCTCCTCGGCGTCCTGCACCGGGTCGGCCCCCGCCGCACGTGCCGTGGCCAGCACCTCGTCGACCTGTTGCCGGGTCGGCACGTTGTGGGCGAGCGTCATCGGCAGGAGTCCCGCGCCACGCCGGATCGGTCCCACCTCCGCCTCGAACCCGGACTCCGCCCAGAGCGAGAGCACCAGGTGCTCCCCCGTCCGGATCATCAGCACCTCGCCCGGCGCGTCGAGCGAGGCCTCCCACCCGAGCCCGTCGAGGTAGAAGCGCCGGGTGGCGTCGAGGTCGGCGACGGCGAGGGTGATGAAGCTGATGCGTTGGTCCATGGGTGACAGGGTGCCAATTACCAAGTTCTCCTGGTAATTGGTCGCGCCAGCGTCACTGGGCGCAGGTTTCGGTCACTTGGCACGGAGTGTTCCCGGTGCGAAGTGACTGTTCACCAGGTTCTCCTGGTAAACCGCGCCCACGCCCGCACCCACCCGCAGGCCCCAGCCGTCAGACCCCCGCAGCCTTCTTCAGCTCGTCGACCCGGTTGGTCGCCTCCCAGGTGAACTCCGGAAGCTCCCGACCGAAGTGACCGTACGCCGCGGTCTTGGCGTAGATCGGGCGGAGCAGGTCCAGGTCCTGGATGATCGCGGCCGGGCGGAGGTCGAACACCTCGAGGACGGCCTTCTGGATCACCTCGACCGGCACGTTCTCGGTGCCGAACGTGGTCACGAAGACGCCCACGGGCTGCGCCTTGCCGATCGCGTAGGCGACCTGCACCTCGGCGCGGCGGGCCAGACCGGCGGCGACGATGTTCTTCGCCACCCAGCGCATCGCGTAGGCCGCGGAGCGGTCCACCTTCGACGGGTCCTTGCCGGAGAAGGCGCCTCCGCCGTGGCGAGCCATGCCGCCGTAGGTGTCCACGATGATCTTGCGGCCGGTCAGCCCGGCGTCGCCCATCGGGCCACCCACCACGAACTTGCCGGTCGGGTTGACCAGCAGCCGGTAGCCCTCGGAGTCGATGTCGAAGTCGGCGAGGACCGGGTCGATCACGTGCTTCTGGATGTCCGGCTCGAGCTGGGTCTCGAGGTCGACGCCCTCGGCGTGCTGCGTCGACAGGACGACGGTGTCGACGCGGACCGCGCGCTCGTCGTCGTCGTACTCGATGGTGACCTGGGTCTTGCCGTCGGGACGCAGGTAGTCGAGCGTGCCGTCCTTGCGGACCTCGGTCAGCTTCTCCGAGAGCCGGTGGGCCAGCGTGATCGGCAGCGGCATCAGCTCGGGCGTGTCGTCGCAGGCGTAGCCGAACATCAGCCCCTGGTCACCCGCGCCCTGCTTGTCCATGGCGTCCACGGAGCCGGTGCGGCTCTCGTGCCCGGAGTCCACACCCTGGGCGATGTCACCGGACTGGCCGCCGATGGCGACCATCACGCCGCAGGACTCGCCGTCGAAGCCCTTCTCCGAGGAGTCGTACCCGATCGCGAGGATCCGCTCGCGGACCTTCTGCTTGATGTCGACGTAGCCCGTCGTGGTGACCTCGCCCGCCACGACCACGAGACCGGTGGTCAGCAGGGTCTCCACCGCGACCCGGCTGTGCGGGTCCTGCTCGAGCATCGCGTCGAGCACCGAGTCACTGATCTGGTCGGCGATCTTGTCCGGGTGCCCCTCGGTCACGGACTCCGAGGTGAACAGGCGTCCAGCCACAACTTCTCCCTTGTACGTGGTCGACCGGATCGGTCGGGTTTCGAGTGAGAACGGTATCCCGTGCGCGCCGGCACGCCGACAACGGTCTCAGGTGGGTGTCAGGTCGGGTTCTCGTCCAGGCGTACGTCGAGGAGCGCGGCCACCTGGTCCCAGACCACATGCGCGAGCGCCTCCTTCGAGCCGCGCGGGACCGAGACGGTCTCACCGCTCGCGGCCAGCACCACCGCTTCGTTGTCGGGGCTGCCGAACACGGCGCCACCGCCGACGTCGTTGACGACCAGGAGGTCGCAGCCCTTGCGGGCCAGCTTGGCGCGAGCGTGGTCGAGGACGGAGCCGTCGTCGTCACCGGTCTCGGCCGCGAAGCCGACCACGACCTGGGTGTCTGCCCGGGAGTCGCGGTCGCGCACGAGGCCGGCCAGGATGTCGGGCGTCTGAGCAAGCTCGATCGTGGGCGTCGTTCCGTCGAGGGACTTCTTGATCTTCGAGCCGGACTCCGTGAGCGGCCGGAAGTCGGCTGGCGCGGCAGCCATCACGACCGCGTCGGCGCCGGAGGATGCAGCCACCACCTCGCGCCGGAGCTCATCGGTGGTCTCCACGTGCACCACCTTGACCCCGGCCGGATCGGCGAGCGCGACGTTCGCGGCGACCAGCGTCACCTCGGCACCACGCGCGGCGGCGGTGCGGGCCAGCGCGAAGCCCTGCAGGCCCGACGACCGGTTGCCCAGGAACCGCACCGGGTCGAGGTACTCGCGGGTGCCGCCGGCCGAGACCACGACGCGTCGCCCGGACAGGTCGCGCGTGCTCGCCGTACGACGGGCGAGCAGGTCGACCAGGACCGCGTGGATCTCGTCCGGCTCCGGCAGCCGCCCCTTGCCCGAGTCGGCGCCGGTCAGCCGACCCTCGGCGGGCTCGATCACGTGGGCTCCGCGGCCGCGGAGCGTCGCCACGTTGGTCTGCGTCGCGGGGTGCTCCCACATCTCGGTGTGCATGGCGGGCGCGAAGACCACCGGGCAGCGTGCGGTCAGCAGGGTGTTCGTCAGCAGGTCGTCGGCCAGCCCGTGGGCTGCCTTGGCCAGCAGGTCGGCGGTGGCCGGTGCGACCACGACCAGGTCGGCGGTCTGGCCGATCCGGACATGGGGCACCTCGTGGACGTCGGTCCAGACGTCAGTGGCCACCGGCCTGCCGGACAGTGCGGCCCAGGTGGGCGCACCGACGAACTCGAGCGCGGCGGCGGTCGGCACGACGGTCACGTCGTGGCCGGACTCGGTGAGCCGCCGGAGCAGCTCGCAGGCCTTGTACGCAGCAATCCCGCCACTCACGCCGAGCACGACGTGAGGACGGGATCGAGACGTCACAGCCCCGTCGGTCACTCGGAGGCCGACTCCTCGGCCGCGGCGGCCTCGGCCTCGGGGTCGAACTCCTCGCAGGTGAGCATGTCCTCGTTGATCTCGCGGAGCGCGATCGAGAGCGGCTTCTCCTGGACGTGGGTGTCGACGAGCGGACCGACGTACTCCAGCAGGCCCTCGCCGAGCTGGGAGTAGTAGGCGTTGATCTGCCGGGCGCGCTTGGCGCTGTAGAGGACCAGCTGGTACTTCGAGTCGGTCTTGGTCAGCAGGTCGTCGATCGGGGGGTTGGTGATCCCCTCGGCGATGGGCAAAGGACCGGGCACGTGTGTCACGCCTCACATGGGTAGCTAGAAGACAGGCAAAGGCTCGCGAACGACCGGCGGTTCACCGGGGCAGCCTCATCAAGGCTACCAACTCTTCGCTCGCAGCGGGAATCTCCCGGTTGACCACCACCGCGTCGAACTCCTGCTCGGCGGCCATCTCCTCCCGCGCGGTCTCCAGCCGGCGCTCCCGCTCGGCCTCACCCTCGGTACCGCGGCCGACCAGCCGGCTCACCAGCTCCTCCCAGGACGGAGGCGCCAGGAAGACGAACAGGGCGCCCGGCATCCGCTCCCGCACCTGCCTCGCGCCCTGCAGGTCGATCTCCAGCAGCGCCGGGCGACCGGCGGCCAGCGCCTCGTCGACCGGCGCCCGCGGGGTGCCGTAACGAGCCGAGCGGTGCACCAGCGCCCACTCCAGCAGGGCGTCGTCGGCGACCAGCCGGTCGAACTCCTCGTCCCTGACGAAGTGGTAGTGCACGCCGTCGACCTCCCCCGGCCGACGCGGCCGCGTGGTCGCGGAGACCGAGATCCAGACCTCGGGGTGGTGCTCACGGACGTACGCCGCGACGCTGCCCTTGCCGACCGCCGTCGGACCGGCGAGGACGGTCAGCCGCGAGGGTCGTACGTCGTCACTCACCGCGGCCGAACTCGGCGACCAGCGCCTGGGCCTGGTTGGCCCCCAGGCCCCGGACCCGGCGGCTGTCGGAGATGTGGAGCCGCTCCATGATCTGCCGCGCGCGGACCTTGCCGACCCCCGGCATCGACTGCAGCAGGTCGAAGACCCGCATCTTGCCGATCACCTCGTTGTGGTGGCCCTCGTCGAGGACCTCGGAGATGGAGGCACCGGAGTGCTTCAGCCGGTTCTTGACCGCTGCGCGCTCCCGACGCGAGGCGGCCGCCTTGTCGAGCGCAGCCTGGCGTTGTTCGGGAGTGAGCTCCGGCAGGGGCACGACTGGGGAACCTCGTTTCCGTCCGGGTGCGTCGGGGGGTGACGTCCGCGCGGTCCGCACTGGCCGCTTGGCGCAATCTAGCCATCGGGTGTGGGCGCTGCAACGCGAGCCTCGTGCGGAACCGGACAAATACCAGGTTCTCCTGGTGTTCTGACACTTCGCCCGGTCAATTCACCGAGTCAAGTGAGCGTTTACCAGGAGAACTTGGTGTTTGGCCCCCACCCCTCACAGCCCCAGGTTCACCTTGCACACGTCCCGCCCCTGCGTCTCGATCCCGGAGACGGCGTTGACCACGGCCGGCGAGCTGAGCGTGTCGGCGGCGGCGACGATCGACTGCCGGTCGTCGCCGGTCACGGACGCCGGGATCGTGCCGTCGCGGAGGTCCGCGGGCTCGAGGCCGGCACCGTCGAGCGCGTCCTGGAGGCCCTCGACGGCGTTCAGGAACGTCTGCCACTCGTCGGTCAGGTCGTCCGGCGCCTGGTCCGCGAGGTCGTGGAACAGCGGCAGCCCGCGGAGCAGCGCGTCACTGCCCGACCCGTTGATCATCTCGTCGATCCGGACCCGGTCCTCCCGGAGCGCGTCGCAGTACTTCTCCTCGGTGCTGGCGCACCCCGCGAGGGTGGTGACCAGGGCCAGCGCCAACGCCGACGCCAGAGCCGGGGCAGCGCACCGCCTCACGGACGCTCGTCCAGCAGCGCCGCGAAGGACTGAGCGGTCTGCTCGGCAGCCGCCCGCAGGCCGGCCGCGGACGGTCCGGCCCCGAGGATCTCCCGCGAGCTCGCGGGCAGCACCTGCGGCAGCACCCCGGAGAAGATCCGGCGCACCGTCGCGGTCGAGCCCCCCTGGGCGCCCACGCCGGGCACCAGCAGCGGACCGTTGATGTCGAGGTCCTCCCCGGTCTCGCCGATCGTGGCGCCGACGACGGCGCCGAACGACCCCATCGGCTCCGCGCCGGCGTTGGCGTCGGTCAGAGCGGTCAGCACCCCACCGGCGACGCTGTGGCCGTCGGACGACCGGGCGTGCTGCACCGAGGGTGCCTCCGGGTTGGAGGTCAGCGCCAGCACGAAGACCCCTGCGTTGTGCGCGCGCGCCTTCGCGATCAGCGGGTCGAGGCTGCCGAACCCGAGGTACGGCGAGGCGGTGACCGCGTCGCAGAACAGCGGCGACCTCGGGTCGAGGTAGGCATCGGCGTAGGCCTGGGAGGTGGTGCCGATGTCGCCACGCTTCACGTCGAGCAGCACGAGCGCGCCGGCCTGGTGGGCGGTCTCCACGACCCGCTCGAGCACCGCGATCCCGGCGGACCCGAACCGCTCGAAGAACGCCGACTGCGGCTTGACCACCGCCGCCACCGGTGCCAGCGCCTCGGTGGCCGACAGCGCGAAGCGTTCGAGCCCGGTGACCGAGTCGGTCAGGCCCCAGTCGTCGAGCAGTCCCGGGTGCGGGTCGATCCCGGCGCACAGCGGTCCCCGGTCGTCCATGGCCTCGCGGAGCCGCGCCCCGAACGGGCGGTCCTGCTGCTTCATCGCGTGTCCTTCCCCGCGAGCGCAGGCGCCGTACGACGGGCCAGCGCGCGGTTCATCCGTCCCGGCCAAGTCGGCCCCTCGTACACGAAGGCGGTGTAGGCCTGCAGCAGGTCGGCCCCGGCCGCGAGCCGCTCGACCGCGTCGCCGACCGTGGCGATGCCACCGACCCCGATCAGCGTCGGCTCCTCGCCGGTCCGCGACCGCAGCAGCCGCAGCACCTCCAGCGACCGGTGCACCAGCGGACCTCCGGACAGACCACCGGCACCCGCCCTGGTGACGTCGGCGGCGCTGCTGTGCAGGCCGTCGCGGCTGATCGTGGTGTTCGTCGCCACGATCCCGTCGAGGCGCTCGGCCACCACCAGGTCGGCCACGGCCAGCACGTCGTCGTCGTCGAGGTCCGGCGCGATCTTGACCAGCAACGGCACGTGCCGGTCGGCGGCGAGCTCTGCCTCGCGTCGTACGGCGGTCAGCAGCGGCTGCAGCTTCTCCACCGCCTGGAGGTTGCGCAGGCCGGGTGTGTTGGGCGAGCTGACGTTGACCACGAGGTAGTCGGCGTGCGGCGCCAGCAGCCGGGCGCTCGACCGGTAGTCGTCGATCGCCTCGGCCTCCGGCACCGCCTTGCTCCTGCCGATGTTGACGCCCACGACGACGCCGGTACGTCGCCGGGACCCGAGTCGGGCGGCGACCATCTCGGCACCGTCGTTGTTGAAGCCCATCCGGTTGACGATCGCCCGGTCGGCCGGCAGCCGGAACAGCCGCGGCCTCGGGTTGCCCGGCTGTGGCCGCCCGGTCACCGTGCCGACCTCGACGAACCCGAACCCGAGCGCCGCGAGCGCGTCGATCCCGACCGCGTTCTTGTCGAACCCGGCCGCCAGCCCGAGCACCCCGGGGAACGTCAGGCCCATCCGCTGCACGGCCTGCCCGCCGGCACGGCCGAGCGTGTGTCGCGCCAACGGACGACCGGCCCGGATGGCGCGGAAGCCGACGTGGTGCGCCCGCTCGGCGTCGGTGTGCGTCGCCAGGTGGTCGAACAGGAAGCGGTAGGGCGCCGTCACCGTCGCGCCCAGTCCTGCAGCGACCGCACCCCGACGTCTCCCGCGCGGAGCGCCTCGATCCCCTGCACGGCGGCACCGAGGCCCTGCACGGTGGTGATGCACGGGATGTTCGCGAGCACCGCCGCCGTGCGGATCTCGTAGCCGTCGATGCGCGCCGAGCCGCCCTTGGTCGAGCCGTGCGGGGTGTTGATCACGAGGTCGATCTCACCGGCCAGGATCATCTGCACGGTCGTCGGCTCACCGTCGGGGCCCTCCCCCTCGAAGTGCTTGCGCACCACGGTCGCCTTGATCCCGTTGCGCCGCAGGACCTCCGCGGTGCCCTGGGTGGCGAGCACCTCGAAGCCCCGGTCGGCGAGCACCTTGATCGGGAAGATCATGGTGCGCTTGTCCCGGTTGGCCATGCTGACGAACACCCGGCCGCTGGTCGGCAGCGAGCCGAACGCCGCGGTCTGCGCCTTCGCGAACGCGCTGCCGAAGTCGGCGTCGAAGCCCATCACCTCGCCGGTCGACTTCATCTCCGGACCGAGCACCGTGTCGACGTGGCTGCCGTCGGGCAACCGGAACCGGTTGAACGGCATCACGGCCTCCTTCACCGCGATCGGCGCGTCGCTCGGCAGGTCGCCGCCGTCACGTCCCTCGGGCAGCACACCGGCCACCCGCAGCGACGCGATCGACTCCCCCATCATCACCCGCGCCGCCGCCTTGGCCAGCGGCGTCGCGGTCGCCTTGGACACGAACGGCACCGTGCGGCTGGCGCGTGGGTTGGCCTCGAGGACGTAGAGCACGTCGGATCCCAGCGCGTACTGGATGTTGAGCAGCCCGACCACCCCGACACCTCGCGCGATCGCCAGCGTGGCCTCGCGGATCCGGTCGATCTCGGCGGCACCCAGGGTGATCGGCGGCAGCGCGCACGACGAGTCGCCGGAGTGGATGCCGGCCTCCTCGATGTGCTCCATCACGCCGCCGAGGTAGAGGTCGGTGCCGTCGAAGATCGCGTCGACGTCGATCTCGACCGCGTCGTCGATGAACCGGTCGACCAGCACGGGTCGGTCGGGGCTGATCTCCGTCGCGGCCTCGATGTAGGACGCCAGCGCGTCGTCGTCGTAGACGATCTGCATGCCGCGCCCGCCCAGCACGTACGACGGGCGCACCAGCACCGGGTAGCCGATCTCGGCGGCGATCGACTGCGCCTCCGGGAACGACGTCGCCATCCCGTGCTTCGGCGCGGTCAGCCCGGCCTCGGCGAGCACCCGGCCGAACGCGCCCCGCTCCTCGGCGAGGTTGATCGCGGCCGGTGACGTGCCCACGATCGGGACCCCGGCGTCCTCGAGTCCCTGGGCCAGGCCGAGCGGCGTCTGCCCGCCGAGCTGGCAGATCACGCCGGCCACCGGGCCGGCGGCCTGCTCGGCGTGCACGATCTCGAGCACGTCCTCCAGGGTGAGCGGCTCGAAGTACAACCGGTCGGAGGTGTCGTAGTCGGTCGACACGGTCTCCGGGTTGCAGTTGACCATGATCGTCTCGTAGCCGGCGCCGCCCTCGCCCGAGCCGAGCGCCAGCGACGCGTGCACGCACGAGTAGTCGAACTCGATGCCCTGGCCGATCCGGTTCGGACCGGAGCCCAGGATGATCACGGCCTCCTTCTCGCGCGGCGCGACCTCCGTCTCCTCGTCGTAGGACGAGTAGTGGTACGGCGTGGTCGCGGCGAACTCGGCGGCGCAGGTGTCGACCGTCTTGTAGACCGGGCGCACCCCCAGCGCGTGCCGCACACCGCGCACGACGGCCTCCGGCATGTCGCGCATCCGGCCGAGCTGGGCGTCGGAGAAGCCGTGCCGCTTCGCGTGGCGCAGCAGCCCGGGAGTGAGCTCGGCCGCCTCGATCACGCGCGCGGCGACCTCGTTGATCAGCATCAGCTGGTCGACGAACCAGGGGTCGATGCCGGTCGCCTCGACGACCTCGTCAGCGGTGGCACCGGCCCGGAGCGCGTCCATCACCAGCCGCAGCCGACCGTCGTGCGGCACCTTCACCTGCTCCAGCAGGGCGACCCGGTCGAGGTCGACCCAGTCGTGCGACCAGTCGAAGACCGCCTTCGGACTCTCCAGCGAGCGGAGCGCCTTCTGCAGTGCCTCGGTGAAGTTGCGGCCGATCGCCATCGCCTCGCCGACCGACTTCATGTGGGTGGTGAGCACCGGGTCGGCGCCGGGGAACTTCTCGAACGCGAACCGCGGCACCTTCACCACGACGTAGTCCAGGGCCGGCTCGAAGCTGGCCGGGGTCTGTCGCGTGATGTCGTTCGGGATCTCGTCGAGGGTGTAGCCGATCGCCACCTTGGCGGCGATCTTCGCGATCGGGAACCCGGTGGCCTTCGACGCCAGGGCGGAGGACCGCGACACCCGTGGGTTCATCTCGATCACGACCACCCGGCCGTCGGCAGGGTTGACCGCGAACTGGATGTTGCAGCCGCCGGTGTCCACGCCGACCTCGCGGATGATGCCGAGCGAGAGGTCGCGCAGGTGCTGGTACTCGCGGTCGGTCAGCGTCATCGCGGGCGCCACGGTGATCGAGTCGCCCGTGTGCACGCCCATCGGGTCGAGGTTCTCGATCGTGCAGACGATCACCACGTTGTCGGCGGTGTCGCGCATCACCTCGAGCTCGTACTCCTTCCAGCCGATGATCGACTCCTCGAGGAGCACCTCGGTCGTCGGGCTGGCGGCCAGTCCCGAGCCGGCGATCCGGCGCAGGTCGGTCTCGTCGTAGGCCATCCCGGAGCCGGTGCCGCCCATGGTGAACGACGGCCGCACCACCATCGGCCAGCCGAGCGTCTCCGACGCGGCGAGGCAGTCCTCGAGCGAGTGGCAGATCACCGACCTGGCCACCTCCCCGCCCAGCGACTCCACGATCTTCTTGAAGGACTCGCGGTTCTCGCCGCGCTCGATCGCCTCGATGCTGGCGCCGATCAGCTCCACGCCGTACTTGTCGAGCACGCCGGCCTTGTCCAGCGCCATCGCGGCGTTGAGCGCGGTCTGGCCACCGAGCGTGGCCAGCAACGCGTCGGGGCGCTCCTTGGCGATCACCTTCTCGACGTACTCCGCCGTGATCGGCTCGATGTACGTCGCGTCGGCGAACTCCGGGTCGGTCATGATCGTGGCCGGGTTGGAGTTCACCAGGATCACCCGGATGCCCTCCTCGCGGAGCACGCGGCAGGCCTGGGTGCCGGAGTAGTCGAACTCGCAGGCCTGCCCGATGATGATCGGCCCGGAGCCGATCACCAGCACGCTCTGGATGTCCTCGCGCTTCGGCATCAGACAGGCACCTCCGAGAGCTCGAGCATCAGATCGGCGAACCGGTCGAACAGGTACGCCGCATCGTGCGGTCCCGCCGCTGCCTCGGGGTGGTACTGGACGGAGAAGGCCACCAGGCGCCCGTTGCTGCCTCGTCTGAGCTCGAGGCCCTCGACCACGTCGTCGTTGAGGCAGACGTGGCTGACCGACGCCACGCCGTACGGCGTCTGCGTGGACGTGTCCAGCGGGGCGTCGACCGCGAACCCGTGATTGTGCGCCGTCACCTCCACCTTGCCGGTGGTGCGGTCCATCACCGGCTGGTTGATCCCGCGGTGGCCGTAGGTCAGCTTGTAGGTGCCGAAGCCGAGCGCCCGGCCGAACAGCTGGTTGCCGAAGCAGATCCCGAAGTAGGGCAGCCCGCGCTCCAGGGCGGACCTCAGCAGCTCGACCTGACCGGTGGTCGCGGCCGGGTCGCCGGGACCGTTGGAGAAGAAGAGCCCGTCGGGCTCGACCGCCAGCACGTCGTCGAGCGTCGCGGAGGCCGGCAGCACGTGCACCTCGATGCCGCGCTCGGCCATCATCCGCGGGGTGTTCGCCTTGATCCCGAGGTCGACGGCAGCGACGGTGAGCCGCTTCGTGCCGACCGCCGGCACCACGTAGGCCCGCTCGGTCGAGACCTCACCGGCCAGCTCCGCTCCGGTCATCTCCGCCGACGCCAGGACCCGCTCCAGCAGGTCGTCGGCGTCGGTCGCGGTGGTCGAGATGCCGACCCGCATCGCCCCCCGCTCACGCAGGTGCCGGGTCAGTGCGCGGGTGTCGACGCCGCTGATCCCGACGACACCCTGGCTGCGGAGCTCCTCGTCGAGCGAGCGCACGGAGCGCCAGCTCGAGGGGATCCGGGCCGGGTCGCGCACGACGTAGCCGCTGACCCAGATCCGGCCGGACTCGGGATCGTCGTCGTTGATCCCCGTGTTGCCGACGTGCGGGGAGGTCATCACCACGACCTGGCGGTGGTACGACGGGTCGGTGAGGGTCTCCTGGTAGCCGGTCATGCCGGTCGAGAACACGGCCTCGCCGAACGTCTCCCCCTCCGCGCCGTACGCCTCGCCGCGGAACGCCCGGCCGTCCTCCAGGACCAGGATCGCCGAGGTCATGCCGGGGTCCCGGCGGGAACGGAGCGGGTGTCCTCGTGGTGCGCCGACAGCTTCCCGTCGAGCACGGTCGGCTCGCCGCGCAGGAAGGTCGCGACCACCCGACCCGGCAGCTCCATGCCCGCATAGGGCGTGTTGCGGGAGAGGGAGGCGAGCTCGGCGGAGTCGACGACGCGGCGCACCGACGGGTCGTAGAGCACCAGGTTGGCGGGCTCGCCCTCGGCGACCGGACGGCCGTGGCCGGACAGCTGCCCGATCCGGGCCGGCGCCCAGGACATCCGATCGGCGACCTCGGCCCAGGTCAGCAGCCCGGTGTCGACCATCGTCTCCTGCACGACGGACAGCGCGGTCTCGAGCCCGAGCATGCCGAACGCGGCGGCCTGCCACTCGCAGTCCTTGTCCTCGTGCGGGTGCGGGGCGTGGTCGGTGGCAACGACGTCGATGGTGCCGTCGGCCAGCCCCGCGCGCAGCGCCTCGACGTCGTCGGCCGAGCGCAGCGGCGGGTTGACCTTGTAGATCGGGTCGTACGACGTCGCCAGCTCGTCGGTCAGCAGCAGGTGGTGCGGGCAGACCTCGGCCGTCACGCTCCAGCCCTTCGCCTTCGCCCACCGGATCAGCTCGACCGAACCCGCCGTCGACACGTGGCAGACGTGCAGCCGCGAGCCGACGTGGGCCGCGAGCAGGCAGTCGCGGGCGATGATCGCCTCCTCGGCGACAGCCGGCCAGCCGCGGAGCCCGAGCCTGCCGGACAGCTCGCCCTCGTTCATCTGGGCGTCCTCGGTCAGCCGTGGCTCCTGGGCGTGCTGGGCGACGACGCCCCCGAATGCCTTGACGTACTCCAGGGCCCGGCGCATCAGGACCGGGTCGGAGACACACTTGCCGTCGTCGGAGAACACCCGCACCCGGGCGGCCGAGTCGGCCATCGCGCCCAGCTCGGCGAGGCGCTCACCCTGGAGGCCGACCGTGACTGCGCCGACCGGGAACACGTCGCAGTGGCCGGCCTCGCGGCCCAGCCGCCAGACCTGCTCCACGACGCCCGCGGTGTCGGCGACCGGCTCGGTGTTGGCCATCGCGTGCACGGCCGTGAAGCCGCCCATCGCGGCGGCCATGGTGCCGGTCTCGACGGTCTCGGCGTCCTCACGACCCGGCTCGCGCAGGTGGGTGTGCAGGTCGACCAGGCCGGGCAGCAGCACCATCCCGCGCCCGTCGACCAGCTCGACGCCCTCGGTCCCCTGGCCGTCGGCGATCGAGCCGATGACGCCGTCGCGGACCAGCACGTCGGTGGCGTCGCCGCCCACGATCGAGGCGCCCTGGATCAGGTAGGTGCTCATGCGTCGTCTCCTCCGGCGTTCCCGCCGATCGCAGAGTCGGACCCGCCCAGCAGCAGGTACAGGACGGCCATCCGCACGGCGACGCCGTTGGTGACCTGCTCGACGATCACCGAGCGCTGGGAGTCGGCCACGTCGGCCGTGATCTCCATGCCACGGATCATCGGGCCGGGGTGCATCACGATCGTGTGGTCCTGGAGCGTCGCCATCCGGCGGCCGTCGAGGCCGTAGCGGCGGCTGTACTCGCGCACTGTGGGGAAGAACGAGGCGTTCATCCGCTCGCGCTGCACGCGCAGCATCATCACCACGTCTGCCTTGGGCAGCACCGCGTCGAGGTCGTACGACGTCGCAACACCCCAGGTGTCCACGCCGTACGGCAGGAGGGTCGGCGGCGCGACCAGGGTGACCTCGGCGCCGAGCGTCTGCAGGAGCAGCGCGTTGGAGCGTGCCACGCGGCTGTGCAGGACGTCGCCGACGATCGCCACCCGCCGGCCGTCGAGACTCCCCCCGTCGGAGGGGGCCAGGTGGCGCCACATCGTGAACGCGTCGAGCAGCGCCTGCGTCGGGTGCTCGTGGGTGCCGTCGCCGGCGTTGACCACCGAGGACCGCGACCAGCCGGCGTTCGCCAGCATGTGCGGCGCGCCGGAGGCCCAGTGCCGGACCACGACCGCGTCGGCGCCCATCGCCTCGAGCGTCAGGGCGGTGTCCTTCAGGGACTCGCCCTTGCTCAGCGACGAACCCTTGCCGGAGAAGTTGATGACGTCCGCGGAGAGCCGCTTTGCCGCCGCCTCGAACGAGATCCGGGTGCGGGTCGAGTCCTCGAAGAACAGGTTGACGATGGTGCGGCCGCGCAGGGCGGGCAGCTTCTTGATCGGCCGGTCGGCCAGCGAGCGCATCTCCTCGGCGGTCTTCAGGATCAGCTCGGCGTCGTCGCGGGTCAGGTCCGCCGCGCTCAGCAGGTGTCTCTTCATCGGATGATCACCGCGTCCTCTCCGTCGTGCTCCTCGAGCCGCACCGCGACCGTCTCGGCCAGGGAGGTGGGCAGGTTCTTGCCGACGAAGTCGGCCCGGATCGGCAGCTCCCGGTGGCCGCGGTCGACCAGGACCGCGAGCTGCACCGAGCGCGGGCGGCCGACGTCGTTCATCGCGTCGAGCGCGGCCCGGATCGTGCGGCCGGAGTAGAGGACGTCGTCGACCAGCACGACGGTCCGGTCGTCGATGCCACCGGGAGGGATCTGGGTCGGCAGCAGCGTGCGGGCGGGCCGCATCCGGAGGTCGTCGCGGTACATCGTCACGTCGAGCGACCCGACCGGGACCGCGGCGCCCTCGACCTCGGTGATCTTCGCGGCGATCCGCTCGGCGAGCGGCACACCGCGGGACGGGATCCCGAGCAGGACCAGGGACTCGCCGCCGCGGTTGCGCTCGAGGATCTCGTGCGCGATCCGGGTGAGTGCCCGGCCGATGGCCTCGGAATCGAGAACGGTCCGACCACCGTCTGCTGACGGATCGGTCGGACCGTGGGGTGCGGGCTGAGGTGTGGACACGGACACCAGTGCCGGACCTCCTTCTCCGCCTCACAGGACGGCTCGTTAAAGGATGTCGATCGGCGCCGACACTAACAGGTCCGCCGACCGGCTCAGAGGGCAGGCTCCTCCGGCGTGGCGAGGGTCAGCACGGCGTCCACCAGGTTCGGGTCGCTCTCGATCCGGTGCTCCAGATCGCGGAGCGTGTAGGCCACGCGGGACTCCGGCAGCTCGCCGGTGAGGTCGATGCTGGCCACCAGCAGGAGCTGCCGGGGGCCGACGAACTCCAGTCGCAGGTAGGACACCTTCGCGATCTCCGGCATCTCCTTCAGCTGGTCGAGCACCCGCGCCCGGATGCCCGGGCTGCTCTCCTGCCCGGTCAGGAACCATCGGTTCCGGTTGATCAGCACCACGGCGACGGCTCCGAGAAGGAGTCCGACCAGGATCGAGCCGACCGCGTCGTACGCCGCCTGCCCGGTGACCTGGTGCAGGAAGATCCCGAGTGCTGCGATCACCAGTCCGACCAGCGCCGCGGCGTCCTCGGCAAAGACGGCGCGCAGCGTGGGGTCGGA
>CAWAGN010000005.1:0-742477 GCA_963781545.1 uncultured Actinomycetota bacterium | reverse complement strand
GTACTTCGACTGGGAGGGCGACCGCCGGCTCAACGTGCCCTACAACGAGTCGATCATCTACGAGGCCCACGTCAAGGGCCTGACCCAGCTGCACCCCGACGTGCCCGAGGAGCTGCGCGGCACGTACGCCGGCCTCGCGCACCCGGCGATCACGGAGCACCTCACCCGGCTCGGCGTGACCGCGATCGAGCTGATGCCGGTGCACCAGTTCGTGCAGGACAACACGCTGCTGGAGAAGGGCCTGCGCAACTACTGGGGCTACAACACCCTCGCCTTCTTCGCCCCGCACGCCGGCTACGCCGCCAACGCGACGAACGGCCAGCAGGTGCAGGAGTTCAAGACCATGGTCAAGGCCATGCACCAGGCGGGGATCGAGGTGATCCTCGACGTGGTCTACAACCACACCGCCGAGGGCAACCACCTCGGGCCGACCCTGAGCTTCAAGGGCATCGACAACCCGGCGTACTACCGGCTGGTCGAGGACGACCAGCAGTACTACATGGACTACACGGGCACCGGCAACTCCCTCAACGTGCGGCACCCGCACTCGCTGCAGCTGATCATGGACTCGCTGCGCTACTGGGTCACCGAGATGCACGTCGACGGCTTCCGCTTCGACCTCGCGGCCGCGCTGGCGCGCGAGTTCTACGACGTCGACCGGCTCGCGACGTTCTTCGAGCTCGTGCAGCAGGACCCGGTGGTCAGCCAGGTCAAGCTGATCGCCGAGCCCTGGGACGTCGGGCCCGGCGGCTACCAGGTCGGCAACTTCCCGCCGCTGTGGACCGAGTGGAACGGCGCCTACCGCGACACGGTGCGCGACTTCTGGCGGGGCGAGCCCTCGCTGGGCGAGTTCGCGAGCCGGCTGGCCGGCTCGTCCGACCTCTACGAGCACTCCGGCCGGCGACCGTTCGCCAGCATCAACTTCGTGACCGCGCACGACGGGTTCACCCTGCGCGACCTGGTGTCCTACAACGAGAAGCACAACGACGCCAACGGCGAGGACAACAACGACGGCGAGAGCCACAACCGGTCCTGGAACCGCGGCGTCGAAGGTCCGACCGAGGACCCCGCCGTCCTCGAGGCACGGGCCCGCGCCCAGCGCAACATCCTGGCCACGCTGCTGCTCAGCCAGGGCGTGCCGATGATCCTGCACGGTGACGAGCTGGGACGCACCCAGGACGGCAACAACAACACCTACGCCCAGGACTCCGAGATCAGCTGGGTGCACTGGGACCGCGTCGACCGAGCCGCTCGTGGAGTTCACCGCCGCCATCGCCAAGCTGCGCAAGGCGCACCCGACCTTCCACCGCAAGCGCTTCTTCACCGGCAAGACGGTCCGCGCCGGCGACGGCGAGCGGCTCAACGACATCGTCTGGCTGCACGTCGACGGGACCCCGATGGAGGACGACGGACTGGGAGGCCGACAACCAGGCGATCGGGATGTACCTCAACGGCGACGGCATCGCCGGCCTCGACGCCCGGGGCCAGGCGATCGTCGACGACCACTTCGTCCTGTACTTCAACGGCGCCCACGAGGACGCCGCCGTGACGCTGCCGCCGGAGGAGTACGCCGCCGCCTGGGACGTGGTGCTCGACACCTCGGGGGCATCGACCGAGAGCGCCGTGCACAAGCCCGGGTCCACTCTCACGCTCGCCGAGGGGAGCATGATCGTGCTGCGCGAGCACGCGGAGCCCGAGGCCGAGCCGGACCACTCCGTCGCCGCGTCGCTGGCTGCCTACTCGCAGCCCACCGAGCAGACGGCGGCGGGTCGGAAGAGGGCACGCTGACGTGGGGGCCACTGAACGGGCCCCTGAACGGGCACCTGAACGGGCCCCTGAACGGGCACCGACGAGCACCTACCGGGTGCAGGTGACCGCGGAGAACGACCTGTACGCCACGGCCCGGCTGCTGCCCTACCTGCACGACCTCGGCGTGGACTGGGTGTACCTCTCCCCGATCCTCCAGGCCGAGCCCGGCAGCGACCACGGCTACGACGTGGTCGACCCGACGCGCGTCGACGACAGCCGCGGGGGGCCCGAAGGGCTGGCGGCGGTGTCGACGGAGGCGCGCCGGCTGGGGATGGGCGTGCTGGTCGACATCGTGCCGAACCACGTCGGTGTGGCCACCCCGGAGGCCAACCCCTGGTGGGCCGACCTGGTCGAGCACGGGGAGCGGTCGGCGTACGCGTCGTACTTCGACGTCGACTGGGCCGCGGGCGACGGCCGGCTGGTCCTGCCCGGCGCGGACAACGGCGGCGACCTCAACTACCGCCGGTTCTTCACCGTCAGCACGCTTGCCGGCGTGCGGGTGGAGGACCCGGAGGTGTTCGAGGCCAGCCACGTGGAGGTCGCGCGCTGGTTCCGTGAAGGACTCGTCGACGGGCTGCGGATCGACCACCCCGACGGGCTGCGTGACCCGAAGGGCTACCTCGACGACCTCGCGGAGCTCACCGGCAGCCCCTACGTGCTGGTGGAGAAGATCCTGGAGCCCGGCGAGGACCTGCCGGGCGACTGGGCGACCGCAGGCACCACCGGGTACGACGCGCTGGCGCTGGTCGACCGGGTGCTCACCGACCCCGCCGGTGAGTTGCCGCTGGACGACCTGGAGACCTCGCTCCGCGGCGGTCCCGTGGACTGGCCGGCGGTGGTGCACGACGCGAAGCGGCGTGTCGCCGACACCGACCTGCGGCCGGAGGTGGAGCGGATCGCGCGCGAGCTGGCCGTGGCCGGGGTCTCGACGGGCTCGACGGACGACGCCGTGGCCGAGGTGCTGGCCTGCTTCCCGGTCTACCGCTCCTACCTGCCCGAGGGTCGCGATCACCTCGACCAGGCACTCGCGGCCGCGCGCGCACGCCGGCCCGACCTCGCCGCACAGCTCGACACCGTTGCGCCGGTGCTCTCCGATCCGGCCGCGCCCCCGGCGCTCCGGCTCCAGCAGACCAGCGGCATGGTGATGGCCAAGGGCGTCGAGGACCAGTCGTTCTACCGCTGGTCGCGGTTGACGTCGCTCACCGAGGTGGGCGCCGACCCGGCCACGTTCGCGGTCACCCCCGACGCCTTCCACGAGGCGATGGCGCTGCGGCAGCGGGACTGGCCGACCGCGATGACCACCCTGTCCACGCACGACACCAAGCGCAGCGAGGACGTGCGCGCCCGGCTTGCGGTGCTGGCCGAGGTGCCCGGGGTCTGGCGCGAGGCGCTGACCCGGCTGCTCGAGCTCGCGCCGCTGCCCGACGCCGGTTTCGGCAGCCTGCTCTGGCAGGCCGCGCTGGGTGCCCGGCCGATCGCGCGGGACCGGCTGCATGCGTACGCCGAGAAGGCGATGCGCGAGGCCGGTGACCACACCGGCTGGCTGTCACCGGACCGGGCGTACGAGTCCGCGGTCCACGCCGCCGTCGACGCGTCGTACGACGACGCAGAGGTGGGTGCCGTGCTCGACGGGCTGCTCGAGGTGGTGCTCGAGCCCGGCCGCAGCAACGCTCTGGCCGCGAAGCTGGTCGCGCTGACGATGCCGGGCGTGCCCGACGTCTACCAGGGCACCGAGCTGTGGGACCTGAGCCTGGTCGACCCGGACAACCGGCGGCCGGTCGACGCCGAGCTGAGGCGCCGGGTGCTCGCCGGCGAGGACGCCGAGGGCGCGGAGAAGCTGCGGGTGGTGCGCCGGGCACTGACCCTGCGACGCGACCGGCCCGAGCTGTTCACGTCGTACACCCCCGTCGTGGCGGAGGGGCCGGCCGCCGACCACGTGCTGGCCTTCGACCGCGGAGGCGCGGTCACGGTCGTCACCAGGCTGCCGGTCGGTCTGGCCGCGGGCGGCGGTTGGGGCGACACGGTGCTCCGGCTCGACACGCCCGTCCTGGTGGCCGAGGTGCTGGCGGACTCGCCGGTCGCGCTGCTGGTGCGGCCGTGAACAGGTTCGACGTCTGGGCGCCGTACGCCGGCCGCGTGCGGCTGAGCATCGACGCGGAGACCCTGGAGATGCGGCAGCGGGGCGGTGGCTGGTGGACCACGACGGAGCCGCTGCCCGTCGGCGAGGTCGACTACGGCTACCTGCTCGACGACGACGAGACGCCGCTGCCCGACCCGAGGTCGCGGCGCCAGCCCGCAGGCGTGCACGAACGGTCGCGCACGTTCGACGCGGCCGCGTTCGCCTGGACCGATGGCTCGTGGAACGGTCGCCAGCTCGCGGGCGCGGTGATCTACGAGCTGCACCTGGGCACGTTCACTCCCGAGGGCACGCTGGACGCCGCGCTGGAGCGGCTCGACCACCTGCGTGACATCGGCGTCGACCTGGTCGAGCTGCTGCCGGTCAACGCGGTCAACGGCACCCACAACTGGGGGTACGACGGAGTGCTCTGGTCCGCGGTGCAGGAGGAGTACGGCGGGCCGGCGGCGTACCAGCGCTTCGTCGACGGCTGCCACGCGGCCGGCCTCGGCGTGGTCCAGGACGTCGTCTACAACCACCTCGGGCCGAGCGGCAACTACCTGCCGCGCTACGGGCCCTACCTCAAGTCCGAGGGTGCGAACCCGTGGGGCTCGCTGGTCAACCTCGACGGCGAGGGCAGCGCCGAGGTGCGCAGGTACATCCTCGACAGCGCCACGATGTGGTTCACCGACTTCCACGTCGATGCGCTCCGGCTGGACGCCGTGCACGCACTGGTGGACACCTCCGACCTGCACCTGCTGGAGGAGCTCGCGCTGGAGGTCTCCGCGATCTCCGCCCACGTCGGACGGCCGCTGACCGTGATCGCGGAGTCGGACCTCAACGACCCGGTGCTGGTCACCCCGCGCGAGGCCGGCGGGTACGGGCTCGACGCGCAGTGGAGCGACGACTTCCACCACGCGCTGCACGTCGCACTGACTCGGGAGACCGACGGCTACTACGCCGACTTCGAGCCGCTCGGCGCGCTCGCCAAGGTCTGCGAGCGCGGCTTCTTCCACGACGGCACCTGGTCGTCCTTCCGCGGCCGCGAGCACGGGGTGCCGATCGAGACCGCGCAGGTGCCGACCTGGCGGCTGGTGGTCTCCAGCCAGAACCACGACCAGATCGGCAACCGCGCCCGCGGCGACCGGATCGCCGAGGTGCTCGACGACGACCAGCTCGCGTGCGCGGCGCTGCTGACGCTGTGCGGGCCGTTCACACCGATGCTCTTCCAGGGGGAGGAGTGGGCCGCGTCGACCCCGTTCCAGTTCTTCACCAGCCACCCCGAGCCCGAGCTCGGCCGGGCGACGGCGGAGGGCCGGCTGGCGGAGTTCGAGGCGATGGGCTGGGACCCCGCCGTCGTACCGGACCCGCAGGACGAGGCCACCTTCCTGCGCTCGAAGCTCGACTGGTCCGAGCTGTCGTCCGGCCGACACGCACGGATCCTGTCCGTCTACCGCGCCCTGGCCCGGCTCCGGCGTACGTACGCCGACCTCACCGACCCCCGGTTCGACCGCGTCGACTGCACGGTCGACGAGGACGCCCGGCTGTTCCGGATGCGCCGGGGCGCGCTGGAGATCGTGGTCAACTTCGCAGACTCCCCGGTGTCCATGCCGCTCGGTGACGCGACGGACCTGCTGTTCGGCACCAGCGACGGGGTGTCCGCCGGCCCCGAGCTCTCGCTCCCCCCACATGCCGGCGCCCTGCTCTCCCCCGCCGCCCCTCGCTGACCCGGCGCAGATGGCGGCGCCACACCCGTCGACCCGGCGCAGATGGCGGCGCCACAGCCGCTGACCCGGCGCAAACGGCTGTCGCCTGGCAACCATCTGCGACGGGTCGGCACCCGCCTGGCAACCATCTGCGACGGGTCGGCGGGGTGGTCAGGTGTCGAGAGCGCCCGGATCGGCAGGGACGTCGACGGCGTGGTGGCGCAACGACTCCAGCGGCACGATCTCCAGCACCCGCTCGTTGGTGGCCGCGAGGACCACCGGCGCGGCGGCACCGTCGCGATCGGCCCGAGCCCAGTTGACGGCCGTGACGCACCAGCGGTCACCCGGTCGGAGGCCGGGGAAGCCGAACTCCGCGCGCGCGGTCACCAGGTCGTTGCCGATGCTGCGCTGGTGCTCGAGGAACTCGCTGGTCACCACCGCGCAGATCGTGTGGCTCCCCAGGTCCTCGGGGCCGGTGTTGCAGCAGCCGTCGCGGAAGAACCCGGTCATCGGATCCGTGCCGCAGGGGTCGAGGGGGCCGCCGAGGACGTTGCGTTCGCTCACGGGTCCAGCATGACCGATGACTGCGGCACGCTGGGCGGGTCAGTCCGATCACCACCCTCTTTCGAAGACGGGAGCACGCCCATGGCCACCGACCTGAGCATCGAGGTGCCCGGCGCGCGGATCGTGTACGACGTGCACGGCAACCTGCCGACCGACGACGGCCGCCCGCCCCTGCTGATGGTCGCCCAGCCCATGACCGCCTCCGGCTTCGGCACCCTGGCGTCGTACCTCCCCGACCGGACGGTGGTCACCTACGACCCCCGCGGCCTGGGCAGGAGCACCCGCAGCGACGGTTCGCAGGTCAACGACCCCGTTGTCCAGGCCGACGACCTGCACCGGCTGGTCGAGACGCTCGGCGTCGGGCCGGTCGACGTGCTCGCCAGCAGCGGTGGCGCGGTGACCTGTCTCGCCCTGGTCGCGGCGCACCCCGACGACGTGGTGACCCTGGTGGCGCACGAGCCGCCGCTGCTCGCACTGCTCCCCGACGCCGAGGCGGCCTTCGCCGCGGAGCGCGCCGTGCACGACGCCTACCACGCACGTGGCTGGGGAGCAGGGATGGCGCAGTTCATGGCCCTGACGTCGTGGCGGGGTGAGCTCACCGACGCCTACGCCGCCCAGCCCGCACCCGACCCGGCGACGTACGGACTGCCGACGGAGGACGACGGCTCCCGTACCGACCCGCTGCTCTCCGGCGTCTCCGACCCGGTGACGGCGTACCGCCCCGACGTCGCGGCCGTGACCGCGGCCCCGACGCGCGTCCTGCTGGCCGTCGGAGCCGAGTCACGCGACGCCGTCACCGGTCGCACGGCGGCCGCCGCCGCACTGGCCCTCGACGTGCCACTGGTGGAGTTCCCCAGTCACCACGGTGGCTTCCTCGGCGACGAGCACGGCCACGGTGGCGAGCCCGAGGCCTTCGCCGCCCGGCTCCGCGAGGTGCTCGAGCAGGGCGCAGGCGGGTAGTCCGTCACGAAAAGCACCGACCGGCCCCTGTTTCGGGTGCCGGACGTGACGGACTATCGAGTCAGGCGAGCGAGACCAGGTCGGCGTAGTCAGGGGTCCAGAGGTCCTCCACGCCGTCGGGGAGGATCAGCACCCGGTCCGGCTCGAGGGCGTGGACGGCGCCCTCGTCGTGGGTGACCAGCACGATCGCGCCGGCGTACGTGCGGATCGCGGCCAGCACCTCCTCGCGGGAGGCAGGGTCCAGGTTGTTGGTGGGCTCGTCGAGCAGCAGCACGTTGGCCGACGAGACGACCAGGATCGCCAGCGCCAGTCGGGTCTTCTCACCACCCGACAGCACGGCAGCGGGCTTGTGCGCGTCGTCACCGGAGAACAGGAAGGAGCCGAGCACGGACCGGGCCTCGGTGTCCGTGAGCTGCGGGGCCGCGGCGTGCAGGTTCTCCAGCACCGAGCGCGAGACGTCGAGAGTCTCGTGCTCCTGTGCGTAGTACCCGATCTTGAGCCCGTGGCCGGGGGCCACCGCACCGGTGTCCGGTGCGTCGACGCCGGCCAGGATCCGCAGCAGCGTGGTCTTGCCTGCGCCGTTGAGACCGAGGATCACCACCCGGCTGCCGCGGTCGATCGCCAGGTCGACGTCGGTGAACACCTCCAGGGAGCCGTAGGACTTCGACAGCTCGGCGGCCGTCAGCGGCGTCTTGCCGCACGGCGCCGGGGCCGGGAACTGGATCCGCGCGACCTTGTCGGCCCTGCGCTCCCCCTCGATGCCCGCGAGCAGCTTCTCGGCACGCTTGAGCATCGACTGCGCGGCCTGCGCCTTGGTCGCCTTCGCGCGCATCTTGTTGGCCTGGTCGGTGAGCGTCTTGGCCTTGTTCTCGGCGTTCATCCGCTCGCGCTTGCGGCGCTTCTCGTCGGTCTCCCGCTGCAGGAGGTACGGCGCCCAGCCCATGTTGTAGACGTCGATCTCGGCCCGGTTGGCGTCGAGGTGGAGCACCTTGGTGACACACGCCTCGAGCAGCACCACGTCGTGGCTGATCACCACCAGCCCACCCTTGTGCGTGCGCAGGAACTCCCGCAGCCACACGACCGAGTCGGCGTCGAGGTGGTTGGTCGGCTCGTCCAGCAGCAGCGTCTCGGCGCCCGAGAACAGGATCCGGGCCAGCTCGACGCGGCGCCGCTGGCCACCGGACAAGGTGCTCAGCGGCTGACCGAGCAACCGGTCCTCGATGCCGAGGCTGGCCGCGATCCGGGCCGCCTCCGACTCGGCCGCGTACCCCCCGTTGGCGTGCAGGTCGGAGTCCGCGGCGGCGTACCGGCGCATCGCCTTCTCGGCGACCGCGGGGTCGTCGCTGCCCATCTTGTCCTCGGCGTCGCGGAGTCGGCGGACCACGGAGTCCAGCCCGCGGGCGGACAGGATCCGGTCGCGGGCCAGCACAGCGAGGTCGCCGGTGCGCGGGTCCTGGGGCAGGTAGCCGACCGAGCCGGTCGAGGTGACCTTGCCGGCCGCCGGCACGGCCTCGCCGGCCAGGATCCGGGTCAGCGTGGTCTTGCCGGCGCCGTTGCGGCCGACCAGCCCGACGCGGTCACCCGCCCCGACCCGGAAGCTGACGCCGTCCATCAGCAGCCGTGCACCCGCACGCACCTCGAGCTGGTGGGCGGTGATCACGGGGGCAGCCTTCGTCGTCGGGTCAGGTGTGGAGCGCAGGGAGTGGGCGTCTGCATCGCACCTGCGGGGGTGCTGCTCGCCTCACGCGAAGCACTAGTCTAAGGCCGCACTGCCCAGCGGAAGGACCCAGATGCGCTTCAACCCGAAGGCTCGCCTCGACCCCGGTCAGGTCGAGGGCCGCGGCGGCGGCGGCGGGTTCCCCGGCGGCGGCGGTGGCGGCGGCCTCCCGGGCGGGATCCGGGTGGGCGGCGGGATCGGCGGACTGATCCTCACGGTCATCCTGATCGTCGTCTTCTCGCAGATCGGTGGCGGCGGCGGGCACATCGTCGCCCGGCGGCAGCGGCGGCACCGACAACAGCTTCGCGAAGTGCCAGACAGGTGCCGACGCGAACAAGTCACAGAAGTGCCGGCTGGTCGCGATCACCAACTCCGTGCAGGCGTTCTGGACCGAGGAGTTCCCGAAGGAGACCGGCAAGAAGTACGTGCCGATCAAGACCGTCTCCTTCACCGGCCAGGTCAGCACCACCGGCTGCGGGACCGCCAGCTCCGACGTCGGGCCGTTCTACTGCCCCAACGACCAGCGGGTGTACCTCGACCTGAGCTTCTTCCAGGACATGCTCCAGGGCCAGCTCGGCGCGAAGGGCGGACCGTTCGCCGAGGCGTACGTCGTCGCCCACGAGTACGGCCACCACGTCGAGAACCTGCTCGGCATCATGGGGAAGGTCCGCAGCAGCAAGGGCGCGAACAGCGACTCCGTGAAGCTCGAGCTGATGGCCGACTGCCTGGCCGGCGCCTGGGCCAAGCACGCGCAGGAGACCGACGACGCCGGTGGCCAGCCGCTGATCACCGATCTCACCCAGCAGGACATCGCCGACGCGCTCGACTCGGCCAGTGCGGTCGGTGACGACCGCATCCAGAAGCGCAGCGGCGGTCGGGTCAACCCCGAGTCCTGGACGCACGGCTCCGCCGAACAGCGGCAGCAGGCGTTCAACGAGGGCCTGACGACCGGCACGGTCAAGGCCTGCAACCTGTTCTGAGCACGACTCTCCCCGACCCCAGGAGTTCTGGCATGACCCGCTTCAGCTCACGCGACCTCGCCCTGGTCGCGACCTTCGCGGGCGTCATCGCGGCACTCGGTCTCGTCCCCGGCTACCTGCCGACCGGTCTCGCCGTCCCCGTGACCGCTCAGACCCTCGGCGTGATGCTGGCGGGATCCGTGATCGGCGCGCGCCGGGGCGCCGGCGCCGCGTTGCTGTTCCTCGCGCTGGTGGCCCTGGGCCTTCCGCTGCTGGCCGGGGGCCGGGGCGGCCTCGGCATCCTCGTCGGCCCGTCCGTCGGCTACTTCGTCGGCTGGATCGTCGGCAGCTTCGTGATCGGCTTCCTGTCCGAGCGACGTCGCTCGCACTACGACTTCTCGACCGGCTTCGGGATCAACGTGATCGGCGGGATCCTGGTGATCCACGCGTTCGGCCTGGTGGGCCTGATGATCCGGCTCGGCCTGTCCCTCGACGCTGCCGTCGCCACGGACCTGTGGTTCATCCTCGGCGACCTGATCAAGGCCGTGATCGCGGCGTCGGTCGCGGTCGGCGTCCACCGCGCCTACCCGGGACTGCTCGGTGGCACCCGACGCCCCCGCCTCTTCGCCCGCTCCTGACCCGGTCGCGGCCGTGCTGGCCGCCCGGGAGCAGGGACGCGACCTCACCCTGGCCACCTCCGGTACGACGGGCGCACGCCGCACGGTCGTGCGCTCCACGGACTCGTGGTGGACGTCGTTCGCCGCCTACTCCGAGCTGTCCGGCGTCACTGCCGGGTCGCGGGTCTGGGTGCCCGGCCCCCTCAGCGGCACCATGAACCTCTTCGCGGCGGTGCACGCCCACGCGGTCGGCGCGACCCTCGTCGAGGCTGACCGGGCGACGCACGCGTGCCTGACCCCGGCCCTGCTCGACCGGCACCTCGGGTCGCTGCCGACCGGGGCCAGGGTGACCGTGGCCGGCGACGCTCTCTCCCCCGCGCTCGCCGACCGTGCTGAGGCGGGCGGGCTCGCGGTCGCCCACTACTACGGGGCAGCCGAGCTGTCGTTCGTGGCCTGTGGGCGTGACGCGACGTCGCTCGGCGCCTTCCCCGGTGTCGAGATCGAGCTGCGCTCCGGCGTGGTCTGGGTGCGCTCGCCGTACACCGCGCAACCGGGCTGGCAGAGCGTCGGCGACACCGGCACCTGGGACGGGCACCGGTTGCACCTGACCGGTCGGCCGGACGCGGTGACGACCGCCGGCGCCACGGTCGTGCTCGCCGATGTCGAGGCCGCACTCGACGCCCGGGTCACCTGCTTCGCTGTCGTCCGTGCGTCGGTCGGCGAGGTGCTCGCGGCCGCCGTGACCGATCCCGGGAGCCTTCCGGCGCTCAAGGCGCTGGCGCGTGACCGGCTCCCGGCCAGCCACCGGCCCCGGGTCTGGACGGTCGTGGAGGAGATCCCGCTGACACCCGCCGGCAAGGTCGACCGCAGGGCCCTGGCGCGTCGGACCTGACGGCGGCAACCACTACGGGACTCGCCGCCCGTGACTCAGCCGATGTCTCGCTCGCGAGCCCCGCCCCGACGTCACGGCGGCCGGCAAGGGTGACGGCGCCGGCCAGGGTGGCCAGTCCCAGCAGCAGCGACAGCGCGAGCACCCACCAGCGCTCCTCGCCGTACGCCCGCACCCGGGAGGCCCAGCCGAACGGGGTCAGCCAGGTCAGCCAACCGGCGGAGAGGTCACCGACGGCACGCAGGACGTAGGCCACGCCCAGCACCAGCGCGACCAGCCCACCGGCGGTGCGGGTGCTCGCGGTGAGCTGGCAGCACAGGGCGGTGATCCCGGTGGCGGCCAGGCCGAGACCGGTCCAGGCGAGGCCGAAGGCCAGGGACCCGGCGAGGTCGAGCCCGGCCGCGGTGTTGCCGAGCGCGGTCAGCAGCCCGGTCAGGACCGCTGCCGTCGCAGCTTCGAGCACCGCCGCCGCGAGCAGCGCGTGCCGCCCCAGCACCGTGGCCGACAGGAGTTCCGCGCGACCGGACTCCTCCTCCAGCCGGGTGTGCCGGCGCACCAGCACGCTGCAGAGCATGGACAGCAGGACGCCGCCGAGCAGCAGGAGCTTGAAGGTCGCCACTGCGCCCTCGGAGTCGATCTCGGAGACCGGCCCGTAGATCGCGACCAGGGCCGGGTTGTCGTTGATGCCGCGGGCCGCCTCGGCGCGGGAGGCCGCGTCCGGGTAGAGGTCGACCGTCGCCCGCACCGAGCCGACCGAGCCGAGCACCAGCGCGGCCGACCAGACCGGCAGCAGCACCCGGTCGCGGCGCAGCGCGAGCCGCACCAGTCGGGTCGTGCCGACCAGGGACTCGGCCCGGCCGCGGCCCCCGAAAGGGCGCGATCGCAGCGAGCGGGCTGCCCGGGCGGTTGTCACGCCCGGGTGCGGTAGGCGTCGAGGAACAGCTCCTCGAGCGACGGCGGCGAGCAGGTCAGGCCGTGCACGCCGATTCCGGCCAGCCGTCCGAGCAGGTCGCTGATCGCCTCCGGGTCCGCCGTGCAGGTGAGCACTCCGTCACGCACGTCCACGTCGTGCAGCCCGGGCACCGACGCGATGCCGTCCACCGCCCCGACCAGCTCCGCACGCACCCGGGTGCGTCGCAGGTGCCGCAGGTCGGCCAGCGACCCGGTCTCCACAGCCCGGCCTGCGCGGATGATCGTCAGCCGGTCGCAGAGTGCCTCCACCTCGCTGAGGATGTGGCTCGAGAGCAGCACCGTGCGCCCCGCCGAGGCGCACTCGCGCACCTGCTCGGAGAACGCCCGCTCCATCAACGGGTCCAGGCCGGAGGTCGGCTCGTCGAGCAGCAGCAGCGGGACGTCGCTGGCGAGCGCCGCGACCAGTGCCACCTTCTGCCGGTTGCCCTTCGAGTAGGCGCGGCACTTCTTCGTCGGGTCGAGCTCGAACCGTTCGAGGAGCTGGTCGCGTCGCGATCCTGCCGGGTCACCACCGCGCATCCTGACCAGCAGGTCGATCACCTCGCCGCCGCTGAGGTTGGGCCACAGCGAGACGTCTCCGGGCACGTAGGCGAGCAACCGAACCGCCGTTCCGTCGACCAGGATCGCGAGGCTCGTCGATGGGCTCCCAGGTGCAGAGAGTCCCTTGCTCTCAGATGCCGGTGAAAGCAAGGGTCGAGATCTGCACACCCTTTGTGCCTTTTCTGCGGGAGCCGGGTCGCGCCAGTACGGTGACGCCATGTCCAGCGCCCGCAACCGGTTCGTCGGGGAGATGTCCGCGGCGCTGAACCAGGCCGGGTTGCCCCGGCTGCCTGCCCGGGTGTTCTCGGCGCTGCTGGCCGACGACGACGGCCGGATGACGTCCGCAGAGCTCGCGCAGGCGCTGGAGATCAGCCCGGCCGGGGTCTCCGGCGCTGTGACGTACCTGACCCGGGTCAACATGATCCGGCGCGAGCGGGTGGCCGGCTCCCGGCGCGACGTCTACGTCGTCGACGACGACGCCTGGCACGACACGATGGCCGACAACACCAACCTCTACGCACCGATGACCGAGGCGCTCGACCGCGCGATCCACGACATCGCCCCGGACGCCCCCGAACGGCACCGGCTCGAGCTGACCCGCGAGTTCCTGCTGTTCGTCACCCGCGAGATGGAGCAGCTCGCCGAGCGCTGGGAGCGGCACAAGCGCGGCCTCCTTCGCGGCGAGGGCTGAGGACCGACCGTGTCCACGGCTCCCCTGATCGTCGCCGCTGCCCGCACGCCCATCGGCACCGCGGGCCACGCGCTCGCCCACGTCGACGCGGCGTCGCTGGCGGCGCCGGTGCTGGCCCGGCTCGCCGGTCAGGTGACGCCCTCCGACGTGGTGCTGGGCAACTGCACCGGACCCGGCGGGGACGTGGCCCGGGTGGCCGCGCTGGCCGCGGGGCTGCCGTACGACGTGCCCGCGCTGACCGTGGACCGGCAGTGCGGAAGCGGCCTGGCCGCGATCGAGGTGGCCGCGGCCCTCGTGCGGAGCAGCCACCGACCGGTGATCGCGGGGGGCGTCGAGTCGGCCTCGACCGCGCCGTGGCGCTTCTGGCCACCCGCGGGGGACGCACCACCCGAACGCTTCGACCGGGCGCCGTTCTCGCCCGCCGCCATCGGCGACCCCGAGATGGGACTGGCTGCCGACCTGCTCGCCGCCGAGCACCGGATCGGCCGGGAGGCGCAGGACGCCTACGCCGCCCGCTCGCACCAGCCGCGCCTGGCAGGCCCAGCAGGCAGGAGCCTTCCGGGACGAGATCGTGCCCGTGGCGGGAGTTGCCACCGACGAACGGCCGCGGGCCGGGATGAGCGCCGCCCGGTTGGCGCGGCTGCGACCGGTCTTCCGGCCCGAGGGCACGGTGACCGCCGGCAACGCCTGCGGCGTCAACGACGGAGCGGCCGCAGTCACGCTCGTGCCGGGGGACACCGACCTGCCCGGGTTGCGGATCCTGGCCACCGCGTCCGCCGGCGTGGACCCGAACCGGCCCGGGCTCGGCATCGTGCCCGCGACCCGAGCGGCCCTCGGGCGGGCCGGGCTCACCCTCGACGAGATCGACGTCGTGGAGCTCAACGAGGCGTTCGCCGGACAGGTCCTCGCCTGCTGCGCGGCGCTCGACCTCGACCCCGCGCGGGTCTGCCCGGAAGGGGGGGCGCTCGCGCTCGGGCACCCGTGGGGTGCCAGCGGGGCGGTGCTCGCGGTGCGCCTGTTCAGCCAGCTGATGCGACCGGACGGCGGTCGGTACGGGCTGGCCGCGATCGCGGTCGGGGGTGGCCAGGGCGTGGCGATGGTGGTGGAGTCGTGTCGCTGATCGTCTTCGACGGGCGTCTCCCACCAGTACGGCGACCGCCCGGTGGTGCGCGACGTCAGCGTGCGGTTCGACGAGCACCGGCTCGGCGTGATCGGCGCCAACGGGTCGGGCAAGTCGACGTTCGTGCGGATGCTCAACGGCCTGGTCGTCCCGACGTCCGGGTCCGTCCGGGTGGCCGACCTCGACCCGGACAAGCAGGGCCGCCAGGTGCGACGCCGGGTCGGCTTCTGCTTCACGGACCCGGACGCCCAGATCGTGATGCCGACCGTGGCCGAGGACATCGCGTTCGGCCTGCGCAGGCGCGGGCTGAGCCGCCCGGAGGTCGCGGACCGGGTCGACCGGGCGCTCGCGTCGTACGGGCTGGCGGAGCACCGCGACCATCCCGCCCACCTGCTCTCGGGCGGGCAGAAGCAGCTCCTCGCGATCGCCTCCGTGCTGGTCACGGACCCGGACCTGCTGGTGATGGACGAGCCGACCACCCTGCTCGACCTGGCGAACGCCCGCCGGATCAGTGCGCTGGTCGCCGGCCTTCCGCAGCAGGTGGTGCTGGTGACCCACCACCTCGACCTGCTCGAGGGCTTCGACCGGGTGCTGGTCTTCGACCGCGGCCGGATCGTGTGCGACGCCCCGCCCGATGCGGCGGTCGCGCACTACCGCGAGCTGATGAGCCGATGACGCCGATCGGGCTGTTCCGTCCGGGTTCGTCCGTGATCCACGCGCTGCCGGCCGGGGTCAAGCTGCTGGCCCTGGTGCTGGCCGGCACCGGGTCGGTCTTCCTCCGGTCCCCGGGCGAGGTCACCGCCTGGCTCGGCGCGGTCCTGCTGCTGTACCTGATGGCGGAGCTGTCGCCGGTGACGATGTGGCGGCAGGTGCGTTCGCTGTGGTGGGTGCTGGTCCTGCTCGGCCTCTTCCACGGACTCGCGTCCGGCTGGTCGCGCGCGTACGTCGTGGTCGGCGTCCTCGCCGGGCTGGTGCTCCTCGCCGCCCTGGTGACCCTGACCACCCGCACCACCGCGCTGATCGACGTCGTGGTGCGGGTCTGCCGGCCGCTGAGCTCGCTCGGTGTCGACCCGGAGCGGATCGGGCTGCTGCTCTCGCTCGGCATCCGGTCCGTGCCGGTCGTGGTCGGGCTGGCCCAGGAGGTGCGCGAGGCACAGCTCGCGCGGGGGCTCGGTGCGTCACCCCGCGCGTTCGCCGTCCCGCTCGTCGTCCGGTCGCTGCGGCACGCGGACGCGCTCGGCGAGGCGCTCGCCGCCCGCGGTGTCGACGACTGACCGGCGGCGCCGGGCGGTCCGACCGCGCGTGGGTGTCAGGGCGTTGCACGCCTCGCGAACGCAAGGACGTCGGCCGCGACGTAGCGCCGGTGTCCCCCCGGCGTCCGGACGTTGCGGAAGTGCCCCCGCTCCGACCACCGCGCGGCGGTGTTGGCGTCGACGTCCAGCATCACGGCCACCTCTCCCGGGGTCAGCAACCCCGAGGGTGACCCGGCATCGACGTGCGGCGCGACGTCCGTGCCCGAAGCCTGCAGATCCGTCATGGCGTGGTCCCAATCGGGCAGTCAGTCCGATCGGGATCCGTCCGTAACGGGTTCGTACGGGCATCTGCCCATTTGTCGCTTTCGTCCCCGAGCGACCGCGGACACCCAGGGTCGGCGGCGTGTGACAGGCGCCGGCCGGGCGACGCGGCACTAGGCTGGGATCCTCGAGAGGAAGCAGGTGGTGGGGTGCCCCTCCCACGAGGCATCAGCGCACTGGTCGAGGCCATCGAGGACCGCGTCGAGGTCGCCGGCCGCGCCCCCACGTGGCGGGTGACGGCGGGCTCGTTCGAGTCCGCCCTGTCCTTCGCACGCGAGGCGTACGACGACCCCGTGGTGATGGAGCGGACCGACCACCACCGTCTCTGGCCCCGCGTGACGCTGACGGTCACGACCGATCCGGCGCTGGCTGCCGGCGCTCCACCGCTCGAGGAGCTGGTCCGACCGCTGATCCCGGGGCAGTCACAGGGAGCGCACGACGACGACGGGGTGCCTGCCCCCGCACCGGTGCTGCCCGAGTCGTCGCTGGAGGAGCTGTTCACCGGTTCCCCGGTCCTGGTTCCGGGGTCCCGCGTCGCCACGCTCGCGCCGGTGCTTCTCGTGCTGCTGTCCGCGATCGCGGTGGGCTTGGTGGTGCTCGCGTTCCTGCTGCGCGGCTGAGTGGCGGACCGGGGTCCTACAGCAACGCCTCGAGCTGGGGGAAGAGCCGCTGCAGGGACCGCAGGTAGGGCGCCACCGACGGGTGCCGGTACTTCCCGGCCAGGGCGCCCGGGCCGGTGGCGACCCGCGCCAGGGCCCACTCTGCCCGGCAGAGCGCGGTGTACGCCGCCGTGATCGTGGCACCGGCGCGGGCCTCGTCCGCTGCCGCACCCCGCCCCTCGCCGTACGCGGCGAGCAGGGTGTCGAGGTCCGCGCGCACCGACAGCGCGAGGTAGCCCAGGTCGCTGCCGACGGCGCCGAGGCCCAGGGTCGACCAGTCGACGCCGACCACGTCGTCGCCGTCGCGGCCGAGCAGGTTGCGGGGCGTCGCGTCGCCGTGGGTGAGCACCGTCGGCAGGGCCTCGAGGGCCGCCAGGTGGTGACCGCGCCGCTGCCAGAGCCGGTCGGCGACGTCGGCCAGCGTGGTGCGGGCCAGGGTCGGCCAGCCACCGCGCTCGGCGAAGCGGTCGAGCCGGCCCGCGAGCACCTGGCGGGCGAGCCAGGGCCGGTCGTCGGCCGCGTTCCCGGCGAACCGGCCGAGGGCGTGGGCCAGGAAGAGCCCGTTGTTCGCCGCGTCGTCGACACGGGTCGTCCACAGCGTGATCCCGGCTGCGTCCTCCTCGACCCGGAGCACCTCGGGCGCACGCACGCCGACCGACGCCTCGAGCAGTCCGTCGAGGGCGAGGTCGGCCTCGCGCCTCCAGAACGAGGCGGCGCGGGGGCGGAGAGCCTCCCGGTCGTCCGGGTCCGGCGGCGTCAGGCGTTTGACCACCACGGTGCGCTGCGCGGTCTCGGCCAGCCAGACCCCGGTGCTCGCCGGTCCTCCGGGCACGGACTGCCAGCCCGGGTCGGGCTGCCAGGCGGCGTCGGTCACCATCGTCCGGGAGCCCGACGGCATCGTGGGGTGATCGGCACGCTCCCTGACCTCCAGGTGATGCTGCTCAGCGGTTGGTCACGCTCATCCTGACAGAGCAGGCGTCCCGGACCGCTTGTTCCAGCACCCCACGCCGCGGGTCCGGTACGGCGAGCCACGGAGCCACCACCGGGAAGCCGGCCAGTCGCGGGTCGGACAGCACGGCGTCGACCGCGACGTGGTCGCCTCCGGTCACCAGCGCGGTCAGCCGGTGCCCGAGGATCCGGGCAGCGTGCTCGGTGGCCGCCTCGTAGGCCTGCCGAGCCTGGTTGTCGCGCCGTCGGGCGAACCGCTGCTGGCTCTGACCGCCGGCCTTGGTGCGCCCCTGCACGTGTCGGCGGCCGACCTTGGACTCGACCACGGCGTCACCCACCAGCCGGGCGACCGCGAACCCGCCCTTGCGCACCAGCAGGACGCCCCAGCGGTCCGGTGGCAGCACGCCCGGGAGGAACGCGTCGAGGTCCGCCGGCCCGTCGTACCCCCGGCCGAAGGGCAGCCGGGCCGCGAACGTGGATCCGTCCTCCGCCGTACCGCACAGGGCGCCGTCGACCGTGCTCAGCGTGGTCGCGCCGTGGGAGGTCGCGAAGTTCTCCAGCCAGCGCGGCACTCGCGCGACCGGCACCGGCACCTCCGCCATGCTCGCCCCCTCCCGCTGACCCGGCGCAGATGGTCGTGTCGACGGCGCCGACCCGTCGTCGATGGCGCCGGGGCGAGCAACGCTCGTCGCCATCAGCGCCGGGTCGATGCTCTCAGAACCGCCATCTGCGCCGGGTCGATGGTCCCAGACCCGCCATCTGCGCCGGGTCGGCGACGGGGTCAGACGTTGAAGCCGAGCGCCCGGAGCTGCTCGCGGCCGTCCTCGGTGATCTTGTCCGGACCCCACGGGGGCATCCAGACCCAGTTGATCGTGACGTCGTTGACGATGCCCTCGAGCGCGGCGTTGGTCTGGTCCATGATCACGTCGGTCAGCGGGCAGGCCGCGGACGTCAGGGTCATGTCCAGGACGCAGCGGGTGTCGTCGTCGAGGTGCACGTCGTACACCAGGCCGAGGTCGACGACGTTGATCCCCAGCTCGGGGTCGACGACGTCCTTCATCGCCTCGGTCACGTCGTCGACGGTGGTCGTGGTGCCGCCACCGGTCACGTCGACCTCGGGCAGGTCGGTCTGCTCACTCATCTGGTTTCCTCCATGACTTGTGCGGTCGCGTCCTTCCAGGCCATCCACGGCAGCAGGGCGCACTTGACGCGGGCGGGGAACTTGGCGACGCCGGCGAAGGCGACACCGTCCTCCAGCACGTCCTCGTCGGGCTCGACCTGGCCGCGCCCCTGCATCAGCTCCAGGAACGTGTCGTGCACCGACAGTGCGTCGGTGACCTTCTTGCCGATCACCAGGTCGGTCATCACCGAGGCCGCGGCCTGGCTGATCGAGCAGCCCTCGGCGTCGTACGACACGTCCTGCACGGTGTCGCCGTCGAGGTGGACCCGCAAGGTCACCTCGTCGCCGCAGGTCGGGTTCACGTGGTGCACCTCGGCCTCGTACGGCTCGCGCAGCCCCGCGTGCTGGGGGTTCTTGTAGTGGTCCAGGATGATCTCCTGGTACAGGGCATCGACATCCATTGCTCGGTTCAACCCACCTTGAAGTAGCTCTTGGTGTGGTGCAACGCCTCGATCAGCGCATCGATTTCCTGCGGCGTCGTGTACAGGTACGACGAGGCGCGCGTGGAGCTCTGCACGCCGTAGCGTCTGTGGGCCGGCTTCGCGCAGTGGTGCCCCGCCCGCACGGCCACCCCACGCGAGTCGAGCAGCTGGGCGATGTCGTGCGGGTGGATGCCCTCGACCTCGAAGGAGACCGCTCCCCCACGCTGCGCTGGGTCGGTGGGACCGAGCACGGTCACGCCGCCGACGGAGGCGAGCCCCTCGAGCAGGTAGCCGGTGACGGCCTGCTCGTGCGCATGGATCGTGTCCAGGCCGAGATGGGTGAGGTACTCGATCGCCGCGCCGAGACCGACCGCCTCGACGATCGGGGGCGTGCCGGCCTCGAACTTGTGCGGCGGCCTGGCGTACGTCGACCGCTCCATCGTCACGGTCTCGATCATCTCGCCACCACCCAGGAACGGTGGCAGCTGGTCGAGCAGCTCGCGCCGCCCCCAGAGCACGCCGATGCCGGTCGGGCCGACCACCTTGTGGCCGGTGAAGGCCAGGAAGTCCACGCCCGCTGCCTGCACGTCGACCGGCAGCTGAGGAGCGGCCTGGGACGCGTCCACCACCACCACGGCACCGACCTCGTGGGCGCGACGGGCGATCTCCGCGACCGGATTGATCGTGCCCAGCATGTTGGACACCCAGGTCAGCGAGACCACCTTGGTGCGCTCGGTGATCAGCTCGTCGATGTTCGACAGGTCGAGGTGTCCGTCGTCGGTCAGCCCGAACCACCGCAGCTCCGCGCCCTTGCGCTCGGTCAGCAGCTGCCACGGCACGATGTTGGAGTGGTGCTCCATCTCCGTGATCACCACCCGGTCGCCCTCGCCGATCGCCAGCGGGCCGGTGGCCCAGGCGAGCGTGTTGGCGACCAGGTTGAGCGCCTCGGAGGCGTTCTTGGTGAAGATCACCTCGTCACGCGACGGCGCGTTGAGGAACGACGCCACCGTGTCGCGGGCGGCCTCGAACGCCTCCGACGACTCCGCGCCGAGCTGGTGCATGGCGCGGGCCACGTTGGCGTTGTGCCGCTCGAGGTGGTCGACCATCGCGTCGATCACCACCTGCGGCTTCTGCGAGGTGTTGGCGCTGTCGAGGTAGACCAACGGCATCCCGCCGGCCAGCGTGCGCTGCAGGATCGGGAAGTCCTTGCGGACCACCTCGAGTCCCGGGAGCAGACCGGTCAGGGTGGATGCGTCCGTGGTCATGTCAGTTCGCCGCCGCGGTGACGTACTTGTCGTAGCCCTCGGCCTCGAGCTGGTCCGCGAGCTCGCGGCCACCCTCCTCGGCGACCCGGCCGTTGACGAACACGTGCACGAAGTCGGGGGTGATGTAGCGCAGGATGCGGGTGTAGTGGGTGATCAGCAGGACACCCTTGTCGCCCTTCTCCTTGAACCGGTTGACACCCTCCGAGACGATCTTGAGCGCGTCGATGTCGAGGCCGGAGTCGGTCTCGTCGAGCACCGCGACCTTGGGGTCGAGCAGCTCGAGCTGCACGATCTCGTGCCGCTTCTTCTCACCGCCGGAGAAGCCCTCGTTGACCGAGCGCTGGCTGAAGTCGGGGTCCATCTTGACCCGCTCCATGACCGCGTTGACGTCCTTGACCCAGGTGCGCAGCTTGGGCGCCTCGCCGTCGATCGCGGTCTTCGCGGTGCGCAGGAAGTTGCTGACCGAGACACCCGGCACCTCGACCGGGTACTGCATCGCGAGGAACAACCCGGCGCGTGCGCGCTCGTCGACCGACATCGCCAGCACGTCGGCGCCGTCGAGGGTCACCGAACCGCTGGTGACGGTGTACTTCGGGTGTCCCGCGATGGAGTAGGCCAGCGTCGACTTGCCGGAGCCGTTGGGGCCCATGATCGCGTGCGTCTCGCCGTCACGGATGGTCAGGTCGACGCCCTTGAGGATCTCCTTGGGGCCGTCCTCGGTGTCGACGCTGACGTGCAGGTCCTTGATCTCTAGCGTTGCCATCTCAGTTGTCTCCCATTGGTGTGTCCAGGTCGATCAGTACGTCGGGTCCGTCGATGCGGACCGGGTAGACCGGTACCGGTTCGGTGGCCGGCGGGCCGGTCGGCTTGCCGGTGCGGAGGTCGAAGCGCGAGCCGTGCATCCAGCACTCGATGGTGCAGCCCTCGACGTCGCCCTCGGAGAGCGCGACCGCGGCGTGCGAGCACTCGTCCTCGATCGCGAAGACGTCCTCGCCCTCGCGGACCAGGGCCAGGTCGAGGCCGTCGACCTCGACCCTCAGGGGCGTGCCCTCCGTCAGCTCGGCGAGCGCGCACGCGCGCTGAAAGCTCATTCGGGGCCCCCGCGGAAGCGCGAGCGCAGCGAGCGGTTTCGTGGGGTGTCAAAGCTCATGCGGGGCCCCCGCGGAAGCGCGAGCGCAGCGAGCGGTTTCGTGGGGTGTCAAAGCTCATGCGGAGACGCCCTTCGCGACACCGACCGTCGCGGACAGCTCCGCCTCGACGGTGGCCACCAGGCTCTCGGCGATCTCGGGTACGCCGATCCGGCGGACCAGCTCGTTGAAGAAGCCGTGCACCACCAGCCGGCGCGCCTCGGTCTCCTCGATCCCGCGTGAGCGCAGGTAGAACAGCTGCTCGTCGTCGAACCGGCCGGTGGCGGACGCGTGGCCCGCGCCCTGGATCTCGCCGGTCTCGATCTCGAGGTTCGGCACCGAGTCTGCCCGGCAGCCGTCGGTGAGCACCAGGTTGCGGTTCTCCTCGTAGGTCTCGATGCCCTCGGCCTCCTTGCGGATCAGCACGTTGCCGATCCACACGGCGTGGGCACCCTCGCCCTGCAGCGCGCCCTTGTAGGTCACGTGGCTGCGCGTGCGAGGCTCGTTGTGATCCACGAACAGCCGGTGCTCGATGTGCTGTCCGGCGTCCGCGAAGTACAACCCGAGCATCTCGACCTCGCCGCCCGGACCGTCGTACTCCGTGGTCGCGTCCATCCGCACCACGTCACCGCCGAACGAGACCGCGACGTGCTTCAGCCGGGCGTCGCGGCCGACCCTCGCGTGGTGGCTGGTGTGGTGGACGGCGTCGTCGGCCCAGTCCTGGATCGACACCACGGTCAGGTCTGCTCCGTCGCCGACCACGATCTCGACGTTGTCGGCCAGCACGGCCGATCCCTCGAAGCGCAGCACCACGGTCGCCCGCGCGTGTGCACCGATGTTGATCAGGACGTGCCCGGCGATCGCGTTGCCCGTGCCGAGACCGGTCACGCCGATCAGCAGCGGCTTGACCACCTCGGCCTCGGCGGGCACGTCGACCAGGAACATGCCGGGGGCCGCCTGCCACGCTCGTGCGCTCACGCGGTCGATGGGCACCATGCCCGACGAGCCCCGCAGCACGTGGTCGCGGCCGACCCACTCGGCCGTGGCCGCCTCGTCGATGTCCGAGGAGACCCCCCTGCCGACGCCGTCCAGCGGCGCATCGTCGTGCAGCCCGCGTAGGCGCTTCAGCGGCGTGAACCGCCAGATCTCCTCCAGCCCGGTCGGCACCGGGAAGTCGGCCACGTCGAACGACCCCACCGGGTGCAGGTGGCTGGAGATCGTCCCGGTCGGGACGGTCTCGACGGCCCCCTGCACGGGGTTCTCGGTCACAGTCACTACTCAGTTCTCTCTCTCACATCTGCGGATCGGGGTTTCGAGACGGTTGCTGCGCAACCTCCTCAACCACCCAAAGACAAGCCAGACGGCGGGTGGGCCGTATTGGCGGGCCCTCCCGGCGGACGCTGGGGTGGGTGGGTGGTGCGTCCGTCGGGAGGGGCCGCCACCATGGACCGCCACCCACCGTCGGACAGAGACACCTACCCGACCGCACCTTCCATCTGCAGCTCGATCAGCCGGTTCAGCTCCAGCGCGTACTCCATCGGCAGCTCCTTGGCGATCGGCTCGATGAACCCGCGCACGATCATCGCCATCGCCTCGTCCTGCTCCATCCCGCGCGACATCAGGTAGAACAGCTGGTCCTCGGAGACCTTCGAGACGGTCGCCTCGTGGCCCATGGACACGTCGTCCTCGCGGATGTCGACGTACGGGTAGGTGTCCGAGCGGCTGATCTGGTCGACCAACAGCGCGTCACACAGCACGTTGGACTTGGAGTGGTGCGCGCCCTCGTTGATCTGGACCAGGCCGCGGTACGACGTGCGTCCACCACCTCGGGCCACGGACTTGGACAGGATCGAGGACGACGTGTGCGGCGCCGCGTGGACCATCTTCGACCCGGCATCCTGGTGCTGGCCCTCGCCCGCGAAGGCGATCGACAGGGTCTCGCCCTTGGCGTGCTCGCCCATCAGGTAGACCGCGGGGTACTTCATGGTCACCTTGGAGCCGATGTTGCCGTCGACCCATTCCATGGTCGCGCCGGCCTCGCAGGTCGCGCGCTTGGTGACCAGGTTGTACACGTTGTTCGACCAGTTCTGGATCGTCGTGTAGCGGCAGCGACCACCCTTCTTCACGATGATCTCGACGACGGCCGAGTGCAGCGAGTCCGAGGAGTAGATCGGCGCGGTGCAGCCCTCGACGTAGTGCACGTAGGCGTCCTCGTCGACGATGATCAGGGTGCGCTCGAACTGACCCATGTTCTCGGTGTTGATCCGGAAGTAGGCCTGGAGCGGGATGTCGACGTGGACACCCTTGGGCACGTAGATGAACGAGCCGCCGGACCAGACCGAGGTGTTCAAGGCGGCGAACTTGTTGTCGCCGACCGGGATCACGGTGCCGAAGTACTCCTGGAACAGCTCGGGCTGCTCACGCAGCGCCGTGTCGGTGTCGAGGAACAGCACACCTTGTTCCTCGAGGTCGGCGCGGATCGAGTGGTAGACGACCTCGGACTCGTACTGTGCCGCGACACCGGAGACGAGGCGCTGCTTCTCCGCCTCGGGGATGCCGAGCTTGTCGTAGGTGTTCTTGATGTCCTCGGGGAGGTCGTCCCACGTCGCCGCCTGCTTCTCGCTGGAGCGCACGAAGTACTTGATGTTGTCGAAGTCGATGCCTGACAGGTCGGAGCCCCAGGTCGGCATCGGCTTGCGGTGGAAGAGCTTGAGGCCCTTCAGCCGCAGGTCGAGCATCCACTGCGGCTCGTCCTTCTTCGAGGAGATGTCGCGGACGACGGCCTCGGAGAGGCCACGCGTGGCGCCGGCGCCGGCGTCGGTCTTGTCGGACCAGCCGTACTCGTAGCGGCCGATCCCCTTCAGCTCCGGGTTGAGCTCTTCGATGGTGGTCATCGAGCGACCTTCCTCTCGGTGGCGTGTCTGGTGGAGTGGTGCCTGGTGGCGATCCCGGTCGTCGGGCCTGTCGAGACCGCAGTCGGGATGCAGGTGGTGCACACCCCGTCGCCGTGCGCGATCGTGGCCAGCCGCTGCACGTGGCTGCCGAGGACCTTGCCGATCGCCTCGGTCTCGGCCTCGCAGAGCTGGGGGAACTCGTGGGCGACGTGGGAGACCGGGCAGTGCTGCTGGCACAGCTGCTCTCCCACCGGTCCGGACCGAACGGACGCGGCGTAACCCTCGTCGGTGAAGACGATGGCCAGGGCCTCGGCCGGGTCGATCCCGGGGCGCTGCCCCACGACCTTGTCGAACCGCTCCCCGACGAAGGCGACGCGACGTCGCGCGAACTCGCGCACGGCGTCGTCACCGCCGGTCTCGGAGAGGAACCTCAACGCCTGGACGGCGAGGTCGTCGTACTGCTGGTCGAAGGAGTCGCGGCCCTCGTCGGTGAGCGCGAACACCCGTGCCGGACGACCGCGTCCGCGCACCGGCTGCAGCCGCGGCTGGCGCGACTCGACGATGCCCTCCTCGACCAGCTGGTCGAGGTGACGGCGGACGGCGGCAGGCGTCAGGTCCAACCGCTCCGCGATGGCAGCCGTCGTCGAGGGACCCTTGACCAGGATGGACCGGGCGACGCGCTCGCGCGTGGGCCCGTCCGGGGCCGGGTGCGGGCGCTCGTCGATTTCCACAACACCAGTGTGACGTTATTGGCGGAGCGCATCAACCAAGGGTCACCTAAGTTCGAGAGACGGTGGTGTCAACCGCGAGCGGAGGGGCCGACGGTTGCGGCACTAGGCTCGGATCCATGACCGAGATGCGCACCGGATCGATCCTCGGAAACGCCGTACGGCGGGTCGAGGACCCCGATCTCGTCGTCGGCGCCGGCGACTACGTGGACGACCTCCGGGTGGCGGACACGCTGCAGGCGATCTTCGTCCGGAGCCCCTTCGCCCACGCGCGGATCACCGCCGTCGACACCAGCGCGGCGCAGGCGGCGCCCGGCGTGGTGGCGGTGTTCACCGCGCAGTCCCTGGGCGCCGATCCGGTCCCGCCCTTCGCCGAGGTGAACAAGGCGTGCGCACGTCCTGCACTGACCGGGGACGCCGCCCGCTACGTCGGCGACCCGGTGGCTCTGGTGGTCGCCGAGACCCGCGCCCAGGCGGTCGACGCCGCCGAGCTGGTCGACGTGGACTACGACGAGCTGCCGGTGGTGGCCGACATGGAGGAGGCGCTCGCCGACGACGCTCCCCTGCAGTTCCCGGGGATCGGCAGCAACGTCGCGGCCTTCGTCCGCGACAAGGACGAGTCCGACCCATTCGCCGACGCCGACGTCGTGGTCCGGCTCCGGATGGAGAACCAGCGCATCGCCGTCGCCCCGATCGAGGGCAACGCGATCCTGGTCGAACCGCAGGGCGAGCGGGTGGTCGTCCACCTCGCCACCCAGCAGCCTCATCTCGCGCGCGACATGGTCGCGCGCTACACCGGCCTCGAGAAGGAGCAGGTCCGCGTCGTTGTCCCCCACGTCGGCGGTGCGTTCGGCGGCAAGGCCGGCATCGGCTACGGCCACGCAGCGATCGTGGCGGCTGCTCGCGCGCTCGACCGACCGGTCGCGTGGAGCGAGACCCGCAGCGAGGCGATGCTGTCCATGCAGGGCCGCGGTCAGGTGCAGTTCGGCGAGCTCGGCCTCGAGCGCGACGGCACCATCGTCGGTCTGCGGGCACGGGTGATCGGCGACTGCGGCGCCTACGCCGGCTTCGGCGGCGGTCTCGCGGTCGGACCGACCCGGATGATGGCGCAGGGACCCTACGAGATCCCCCAGGTCCGGTTCGACGCGATCGCCGCCCTCACCAACACGGCACCCAACGGCGCCTTCCGCGGAGCCGGCCGGCCCGAGGCCACCGCGATGCTCGAGCGGCTGCTCGACCTCGCCGCCGACGAGCTCGGCATCGCGCCCGAGGAGATCCGCCGTCGCAACCTGATCGACCCCGGCGCGTTTCCCTACCGGACCCGCACCGGCGTCACCTACGACGTCGGGGACTACACCGTGGCCCTCGACGAGGCCCTCCGGGTCGCCGACATCGGCTCGGCCCGAGCCGAGCAGCAGCGCCGCCGGGAGTCGGGCGAATCCCGTCAGCTCGGCATCGGCATCGCCACCTATGTCGAGATCACCGGCTTCGGCGGGTCCGAGCTCGGCAGCGTGGCGATCAACGCCGACGGCACCGCGACGGTGATGTCCGGCACCTCGGCCCACGGCCAGGGCCACGCCACCTCGTTCGCGATGATCGTCTCCGACCGGCTCGGCATCCCGCTCGACCGGATCACCTACGTCCAGTCCGACACCGACGTGGTCCGCAGCGGCGGGGGCACCGGCGGCTCCCGGTCGCTCCAGCTCGGTGGCAGCGCCGTCTCCGCAGCCGCCCGCGACGTCCACGAGCAGGCGGTGCGGATCGCCGCACGGGTGCTCGAGGTCGACGAGGCCGACATCGAGGTGATCAGCGACGTGGACGGCGGCGGCCTCGGCGTTGCCGGCGTACCCGGCACCCGGCTCGGCTGGGCCGACCTGGCCCGCCACGCGGACGCGGACGACGGGTCCCTGCGCGCCGACCTCGACGTCTCCCAGAAGGGGGCGACCTTCCCGTTCGGCGCCCACGTCGCGATCGTCGAGGTCGACACCGAGACCGGCAAGGTCACCCCGCTCCGGCACGTCGCCGTCGACGACTGCGGCCGCATCCTCAACCCGTTGATCGTGGCCGGCCAGCAGCACGGCGGCGTGGTCCAGGGCATGTCGCAGGCGCTCTGGGAGCAGTTCGTGTACGACGCACAGGGACAGCCGCTGACGTCGACCTTCGCGGACTACCAGATGCCGACGGCCGCCGACACGATCACGCTGGAGACCTCCAACACCGAGACCCCCACCGACCTGAACGAGCTCGGCGCCAAGGGGATCGGCGAGTCCGGCACGATCGGCTCCACCCCGGCCGTGCAGAACGCCGTGATCGACGCGGTCAGCCACCTCGGCGTCCGCCACATCGACCTGCCGTGCACGCCGCACCGGATCTGGACCGCGATCCAGCGCGCCCGGGCCGGCACCACACCCGAGCCCTGGCGCGACCCACCGGCCGCGTTCGCCCGGCTGCCCCGTGACGGCGAGGAGGCCGAGGCGGTCGAGATCTGAGGCCGACCGCTTCCTAGACTGAGCGGGTGTCCTCCCCCGCCCCCGCCGTCCTGGTCGACGGCCTGGTGATGCGGTACGGCGACAAGACAGCCGTCGACGACCTGTCGCTGAGCGTCGAGCGCGGCTCGATCACCGCGGTGCTCGGACCCAACGGCGCCGGCAAGACCACCACGCTGGAGACCTGCGAGGGCTACCGCCGGGCGCAGAGCGGCCGGGTTCAGGTCCTCGGGCTCGACCCGGTGCGCGACCGGCGCGACCTGCTCCCCCGGATCGGCGTGATGCTGCAGGCCGGGGGCGCCTGGTCCGGGGTCCGCGCGATGGAGATGCTCCGGCACATCGCGGCGCTGCACGCCCATCCGCTCGACACGGAGATGCTGGCGGACCGGCTCGGACTCGGCGACTGCGGGCGCACGCCCTACCGGCGGTTGTCCGGTGGCCAGCAGCAGCGGCTCGGCCTGGCCATGGCCGTGGTCGGCCGCCCGGAGCTGGTGTTCGTGGACGAGCCCACGGCGGGCATGGACCCGGCGGCCCGTCGTACGACGTGGGAGCTGCTCTCCGAGCTCCGGACCGACGGCGTGACCGTCGTGCTCACCACCCACTACATGGAGGAGGCCGAGCGCCTCGCCGACCGGATCCACATCATCGACCGCGGCCACCTGATCGCCTCCGGCTCGCCGCTGGAGCTCACCCGCGGTGGCGCACACGCCACGATCCGGCTGGTCGTGAGCGAGCCCTACCCGCCGAGCGCACCGGCGTCGCTGCAGGCATCGCTGTCCTCCGGCACCGAGGTGACCCCGATCGACGAGTACAGCCTGCTGATCTCCGGGCCCGCCGACTCGACCACCCTCGCCACGGTCTCGCGCTGGTGCGAGGAGCAGGACGTGCTGCCGGAGTCGTTGAACCTCGGGCAGCGCAACCTGGAGGACGTGTTCCTCGAGCTCACCGGGCGCGGGCTGGGGCTCGAGGAGCTCGACCACCGGGACGCGGCGCGGGGACCTGCATGAGCACCTTCACCCCGCTCCCCGGTTCCGCGCCGTTCGGCCGTCAGGTGCTCGCGCAGGCCCGGATGGAGGCGCGGCTGCTGCTCCGCAACGGCGAGCAGCTGCTGCTGGCCGTGGTGATCCCGGTGATCGTGCTGATCGGGGCCGTCACCGGGTCGAAGCACGTGGGGCTGCACTTCGCCCACGCCGCGGTCGACATCTTCACGCCCGGGGTGCTGGCGCTGGCGGTGATGTCGACGTCGTTCGCGTCGCTGGCGATCGCGACCGGCTTCGAGCGCCGGTACGGGGTGCTCAAGCGGCTCGGCGCCTCGCCGCTCCCCCGCTCCGGCCTGCTGCTCGGCAAGGTCGGCGCGCTGCTGCTGGTCGAGGTGCTGCAGGTCGTGGTGGTCGGCGGGGTCGGCTTCGCCCTCGGCTGGGACCCGGTGCTGGACGGCGCCTCCGTCGGCTCGGCGCTGCTGGTGATGGCTCTCGGCACCGCCGCGTTCGCCGGGCTCGGACTGTTCCTGGCCGGGGTGCTCCGGGCAGAGGCGACGCTCGCCGCCGCCAACCTGGTCTACCTGCTCCTGATGGCCGGCGGTGCGGTCGTGCTGCCCACCTCCTCCTACGGCGCGTTCGGGCACGCCGCCGCGTGGCTGCCGTCGGGGGCGCTCGGCAACGGGCTGCGGGACGCGCTCGTGACCGGCACCCTCAACCTGCACGCGGTGGCGGTCCTCGTGGTGTGGGCGATCGTCGGCGCCACCCTGACCGCGAGGACGTTCACGTGGGAGTGACCACGGCTCCCCCGGGCGTGACCACCGACCGCTGGCTGCGCCCGCTCGGCATCGCCACGCTGCTGGCCAACATGCTGCTGGTCGTCACCGGTGGCGCGGTCCGGCTGACCGGCTCGGGGCTCGGCTGCCCGACCTGGCCGCGGTGCACCGACCAGTCGTTCACCCCCCACGGCGCACTCGACCTGCACTCGGCGATCGAGTTCGGCAACCGGATGCTGACGTTCGTGCTGGTCGCGGTCGCCGTCGCCACGTTCCTGGCCACCCTGCGCTCGTCCCGGCGCGACCTGCTCGGGCTCTCGGCGCTGCTCGCGCTCGGCATCCCGGCCCAGGCCGTGGTCGGCGGGATCACCGTGCTGACGGACCTCAACCCGTGGGTGGTCTCGTTCCACCTGCTGGTGTCGCTGGCGATGATCGGGCTCGCGGTCCTGTTCCTGTTCCGGCTCGCCCGGCCGTCGGTACCCGTCGTACGTGCCTCGCCTGCGGTGTGGTTGGCCCGCTCGACGTTCGGTGTGACCTGGGCCGTGCTCTACCTCGGCACCGTGGTCACCGGCTCAGGTCCGCACGCGGGGGACGTGAAGGCACCGCGCAACGGGCTCGACCCGGTACAGACCAGCCAGCTGCACGCCGACCTGGTGTTCCTGCTGGTCGGGCTCAGCGTCGGGCTCTGGTTCGTGCTGCGCGCCACCGGTGCCCACCCGGTCGCCGTCCGGGCAGCCCGGACCGTGGTGCTGGTGGAGCTCGCGCAGGGCGTCGTCGGCTTCGTCCAGTACTTCACCGACCTGCCGATCGTGCTGGTCGCCCTGCACCTGCTCGGCGCGGCGGTGCTGTCGGCCGTGGTCACCCGGATGCTGCTGCTGGTGCGCGCCTAGCGTCCTGGCTGAGGTCCTTCTCCGGGCGGGTCGCCGCGTCGTCGGTGACCGGCATCGGGGCCCGCGCCCTCGTCGCTGCGGTCTTCCTTGCGGCGGTCTTCCGCGCGGCGGTCTTCTCGGCGGCGGTCCCCTTGGCGGCCGGCACCCTGGGGGCGGTCCTCTCGGCGGCGGTCTTCCTTGAGGCGGTTCTCTCTGTGGCGCTTCCTCGTCGCTGCGGCCTTCTTCGCTGCGGCCTTCCTCGCTGCGGTCACCTCGGCTGCGGTCTTCTTCGTGGCGGTCTTCTTGGCAGCGGTCTTCTTCGCTGCGGTCTTCTTGGCGGCGGGCTTCGTGGCTGCGGTCTTCTTCGCTGCGGCCTTCTCGGCGGCGGGCTTCTCGGCTGCGGTCTTCGTCGCTGCGGGCTCCGTCGGATCCGCCTTCGTCGTCGCAGGCACCTCCGGCACGGCGCTCTCCGCCACCGCGGGCATCGCCGGCGCAGGAGAGCGGTCGGCCGCCCGCGACCGGACGACGGGCTGCAGCTGCTTCGGCTTCGGCACGGGAGTCGGCTCGTCGCGCCCTGCGGGGCCGGTGCCCCGGATCGGCAGCTGCCATCTCGACGCCAGGGCGGGCAGCACCGGCCCGTGGCTGCGACGTACCAACAACACCGCCGCCACCAGCCCGAGCGACGTGGCGACGAACCCGACGGTGGCCTCGGGGTGCCAGACGCCTGCGAAGACCTCGAGGGTCGGCAGCAGCACCCAGAGCACCGGCCCGACCATCATCGCCAGCACCAGCGAGAGCAGCCCGTCCCCGACCCGGACCAGCTCGGCGAGCATCAGTCCGGGGGTGACCAGCATGAACGTTCCCACCAGCAGCACACCCAGCACGCCGGGCGAACCGACCACCACCACGACCAGCGCCAGCAGGCTCAGCGCCAGCACCGCCGGCAGCCGCCAGGTGGCCGCTTCCGCCGTCGTCGGAACCCGGATCCACGCCTGGCGAGACACCTTTAACCGTACAAATCGGTCAAAATCGCCCATAACTCCCCCAAACGGGCTTACCGTTCCAAAACAACCTGGTGTGTGACCAGGTACCACTCTTGGGACTGATGGGGAGCTTACGATGCGTACACCACACCGGGTCCGGGCCGGTCTGATCGCGGCCACGGCACTGGCCGCCGTCACCGGACTGAGCCTTGCCGGACCCGCCGAGGCGCGGTCCGCGACGACGTTCTACGTGGCACCGACCGGATCCGACTCGGCGACGGGCTCCCAGGACCACCCGTGGCGCAGCGTCGACCGCGTCTCGAAGGCGGACCTCCGCCCCGGTGACCAGGTCCTGTTCAAGCGTGGCGGCACGTACGCCGGCACGCTCCGGATCAAGGCGTCCGGCACCAGCAGCGCGCGGATCGTGATGAGCGCCTACGGCACGGGTTCGCTGCCGACGTTCACCGGCGGCTGCGTCCAGCTCGAGGGCAACTACCTCGACGTCTCGTTCTACCGCACCCAGAGGTGCGACTGGTCGGGTGTCGGGATCACCGGCGACCACAACCGCGCGCTCGACGGCGTCAGCACCGACAACGTGGCCGGCATCTACGTGCGGCCCGGTGCCGACTACGCCAAGGTCAAGCGCAACCAGGTGATCGACAACCGGCGCATGTCCGTCAACACCCCGGGGGGCACCGACGACTCCGGCGCCTTCGGCGTGCTGGTGCGTGGCGACCACGCGATGGTCTCCTGGAACACGATCAGCGGCCACCACGCGATGTCCTACGACTACGGGATGGATGGTGCCGCCGTCGAGATCTACGGTGCGGTCGGCACCCTGGTCGACCACAACTGGGCGGCCGACAACAACACGTTCAGCGAGCTCGGCAACTCGCGCACCAAGGACACGACGTACCGCTACAACGTCGTGACCACCGCGCAGGACGACGCAACGTTCCTGATCACCCGCGGCGCCGGCAGCAGCTGGGGCCCGGTCAAGAACACCTACCTCGCCCACAACTCGGTGTCGCTGACCGGGGCGCACAGCCAGGGCTTCATCTGCCACGCGGGCTGCAACACCTCGATCCTGACCATGAAGGCCAACCTGGTCAGCGCCGTGCTGAAGGCGGGCTACGCCGACGGCCCGTACGCCGGCGGCTACAACCTGTACAGCGGGGGCCAGCGGCAGTTCAAGATGCAGACCGGCGACATGGTCGGCAACCCGCAGTTCGTGGACGCCGCCCACGGGAACCTGTCGCTGCGCAAGGACAGCCCCGCCGTCGACAGCTCGCACTCCAAGAACTGGGGCATGGTCGACATCGACAACACCGTGCTGGCCCGCGACGGGAACGGCGACGGCAAGAACGGCAGCGACATCGGCGCGATCGAGCGCTGAACCGCCTCCCCGACGGGCATCACGGCGGGGGTCTGCTGCACGGGGGTCAGCGGACACGCCACACCACGCCGTCGGTGTTGCGGTGCACGACCTCGAACCGCTGGTCGTTGTCGAGCTCGGACACGGTGCGGTCGAGCTCTCCGGCACTGATGTTGCCCGAGAGCTCGGCCATCGCCTGCTGGGCCCGCGTGTAGACGACGTACGCGGGGCCGGTGGCCTTGCTGTCAGCGATCTCCGCCAGCACCCGCTCCGGCGTGACCGCCTCGGCCCAGCGCGGGCCGGGCTCGGCGGCCTCCACGTTGAGCCAGGTGTCGGTGGCGTAGCGCTGCCAGCGCCACGGCGTGTTCTGGTCGAGGGCGACGATCGTCGCCCCGGGCTTGCTGTGCCGCATGACCCAGGCGTAGGTCCCGACCTCCTCGACCGAGAAGTGCTCCCCGCGTTCGTTGCCGTAGCGGGTCAGCACGGTGGTCGCGGCCAGGACCACCAGCACGGCGCCGAGCGCGACGCCACGCCACGCCGGTCCCCCGCTGATGGAGAACAGGAACACCGCGACCAGGAACGCCACGACGGGCAACCCGAACAGGAACACCCGGATCAGCATCTCCCCTCCGTACGCCTGGAGCGGCAGCAGCAGGAACGGGACGAGCGCCAGCAGCGCGACCACTCGCACCCGTCGACGCTCGGCCACGAGCACGAGCGTGCCGAACGCCGCGAGCAGCCAGACCACGGCTGACTGCACGAGCCGGGCGGTCACGACCAGCTTGTGGTCGGCGTTGCCGCTGGAGACGCGGTTGCCGAGGTTCGCGCTGGCGCCGCCGGAGCCCAGTCCGCCGAGGATGTCGGTCACGTGCCCGGCGACGAACGGCCAGGCCGGCACCACCAGCCAGAGCCCGGCCAGCACCGCCGTGCCGACCCAGAGCTGCCAGTGCGGTGTGCGACCCACGACCCAGAGCGCGAGGAACACCAGGACCAGCATGAACGGGGTCAGCTGGTGGCTGGCGACGACCGCGGCGATCGCGAGCACGACCAGCACGTGGACGACAGCCCAGGCCAGGAGGCCGAGCCGGACCCGCCGGCCCTCGTTGCCCACCCACAGCCGGTTGATCCCGTCCGGCGGCTTCGGGGCGACGATCCGCGCCGACGGACCGACGGAGTGCGGGTCGTCGTTCCGCCGGATCACGGTCATCACGACACCGGCCATGCAGAGCATCAGCCAGACGCCGAGCGTCTGCGGGGCCAGGTAGTCCTGACCGGTCCAGTTCACCATCGTGAACACGCCCGCGCTGAGCCACGCGATCCGCGGCTGTGCCGAGAGCGCCCGGGCGATCAGGAGCACCGGCGCGAGGTAGGCGAACGCCGCCATCACCGGCGCCCAGCGCGCCAGGAACAGCAGGTCGGGCGCACCGGAGGCGCGCTGCAGGGTGCCGAGCATCGCGAAGAAGCCGGGCCAGTTGAAGTAGGCGTCGAGCCCGCGGTCGAGCTCACCGCTGCGGGCGATGTGGTCGCTGACACCGAGGTGGCGGTACGACGCCTCCACCCGGGCCGCGCCCTCGACGACCGACGGGGTGGCGTACAGGATCAGCACCACCACACCGAGGGTGAGCAGCGCGACCTGCCAGTGGAACCGGCGCGCGCGGACCGCGAACACGAAGCCCGCGACCGAGACCGACAAGGCGAGCCAGAACCACGGTCCGGCAGCGGAGACGAAGCCGAGGTCGGTGTAGCGCCGGGGGTCGATGTACGGCAGCGCGATCAGCCAGGCGACGAGGCCGCCCAGCGCCAGACCCGACCGCCACCCGGTTGTCGTCGGTGGTGGCGTCCGGCTGGTTCAGCTCAGCGGGTGCGGGCACCAGGCGCGAGACCAGTCGCTCCGACAGGCGGGCCGGCCCCGGCACCGGCCGCCGCTCGAGCACTCGCTCAGCCACGACGCACCTCCCGGGCGTCGGAACGGAGCCGCACCGCCGCGACGGCGCCCAGGAGCACCTGGCCGACGAACCAGACCAGCGCCACCCGGGCCAGGCCCGCTGACGGGTCGCCGCCTCCGGCGACCAGGCCGGCACCGACCACGACCGCCGTGCCGACCACTCCGAAGATCAGGATCGGCAGACCTTGACGACCCGTCACCCGGCGGACGGCCAGCCAGATCTCCGCGGCCACGGACGGCACCGCCGCGACACACAGGACCCACAGCGCGGTGCGCGCACTCGTGTAGTCGTGCCCCATCACGGCCAGCAGGAGCGGGCCGACGACGGCGATCCCGGCGGCGGCGACCGCGGTGGCGAGGACGGCCGTCCGAAGGGCCGCCCGAACCTCGGTCGCGGCGTGGATCGTGGGGTCACCGGCGAGCCGCGCCTGCAGGCTCCAGGCGACCGAGTTCGGCACGAACCAGATCGCGAGCGCCAGCATCCAGGCGACGTACCACGCCGCATTGGCAGCGGGCGAGAGCGCCTCGGTGACCACGAACGGCAGCACCAGCATCGGGCCGCGCTGCACCAGGGTGAGCGCGAGGTTGGGCGTGCCGGTGGTGAGCAGCGCCCGCAGCTCTTTGTCCGCCGGACCCGAGCCGACCACGGGAAGCGTGTGCCGCGCCTGTGCCATCCCCAGCAGCACGCTCGCCAGTCCCCCCGCCGCGCCGGCACCGACCAGCACCGCCCACGCGGGGTCGGGAGCGACCGGAAGCAGGACGAGGACGACCACCAGCAGCAGCCCGGCCTGGACGACGCTGCGACGCAGCGCATCGGCCGAGCGACGCACGGCGATCGCGACGTGGTCGTACAGGTAGGCCCAGGAGATCGCGACCACCAGGGCCAGGAACCCGAGCCAACCGGCCGGGTGGTCGACGAGCCGGGCCAGGCTGGGCGCGAACCGGCCGGCCAGCACCGCCATCAGAACTCCGGCCAGCAACGAGGTCACGACCACGACGCCGGAGGCCGCCCTGGCCAGCCGGCGCGCGCTTCCGGGGCGCCGGGGCACCAGCAGCACCAGGGCGTTGCCCGGACCGGACGTGGCCAGGTGCGAGACCAGCGTCGCGGCGGAGAACGCCGCCGCCGCCAGCCCGACGTCGGAGGCGGGAAACGCACGTGCCGCCGCCGCCCAGGTCAGGAAGCCCAGTCCCATCGGCAGCGTGCGGGTCAGCGCGAGCGAGCGGCTGTTGCCCGTGAGCCCACCGGGGTCGGTCTGCAGCAGCCCGCGCCCGAGCGACACGTAGTTGAACCAGAGGTAGCAGCACCAGTAGGCCAACATCTGCGGCCGGCGCAGGACACGTCAGCGCGACACCGCGGACGAAACCGACCGCCGGAATGCCGAGCAGCGGCAGCTCGCGGAGGCCGTTCTTGCGGATCGTCAGCGCCAGCCCGGCGCCGTCGTCGTCCCACTGGTGCCGGGCGTCGGCGAAGTCGTCGCGGAAGCGGTGACGCACCCGCACGGTGCGGCTGACCGCCACCGGCAGCCCGGCCCGCTGCAGCCGGTGCCGGAACTCGATGTCCTCCCCCGACGCGAACGAGTCGTCGATGCCGTGGTCGAGGAGCACGTCGCGGCGGAGCATGGTCGCGCACAGCGTGAACCAGCGTCGGGCCCGGCTCACCCGCTGGTGTTCGGCCAGCGACCGACCCCAGTAGCGGTGCTCGAGCGACTCCGGCGCGAGGTCGGCCTGGAGTCCGGCGAGGTCCCCCGCGAGGAACTCCTCGTGCCAGGTGTGCAGAGCACCCTCGGGCAGCACGACGTCGATGTCGAGGAGCACCACCACGTCGTTGCCGGCCAGGGCAGCACCGGCCATCCGCGCCGAGGCCGGCCCGGTGCCGTCGTGGGTGACCACGCGCAGTCCGCGCCGGCGTACGGCGTCGAGGGTGCCGTCCGACGACCCACCGTCGACCACGATCACCTCGTCCGGCCGGTTGGCCAGCACCGCGTCGAGGCAGGCATCGGCGAAGTCGGCGCCGTCGCGCACCGGCACCACCACCGTGACCGGAACGGTCTCGGCGGTGCGGTGGCGGGCGACGACGTCGGACGCGGCGTCGGCCGGGACGTGCGTGCTCATCGCCTTGCGGGCTCCCCGCTGAAGCTCGAGCACAGCGAGCGGACTCGTGGGGTGGTCATCCGAGGAGCTCGAGGACCTGGTCGGCGATGGCGGTGGAGGCGCGCGGGGCGGACCAGTCGGCCGGCACGCGCAGCGAGTACGCCGGGATGCCGGCGACCGACTCCTCGAGCACCGCAGCCTTGTCGGCGAAGTAGTCCTCGAGCCCGATCAGTCCGGTCGCCCCGAGCGCCGTGATCAGCTCGCGCGAGGTCCGCGGCAGCTCGGAGTGGAAGTTGCCGAGCATCCGGCGCACCATCCAGCTCGTGCTCCGCTCGAGCAGCTCGAGGTCGGTGCCGTCGTAGCGCTCGACGAAGCAGTTCAGCTTCAGTGGCACCTTGGTGGCGATCTTCTCGGGCGGGAACACGTCACCCGGGTGCGCCATCATGTGCTCCGGCGACCAGCGCCGGGTGACGTCGGCGAGGCGCGGGTAGCGGATGATCACCGGGTGCACGGCGGTCGCGAGCCGGGCGACGGTGTCGGTCATCGCGGACGGCGCCAACGGCTTGCTGCTGGCCCCGAACACGTGCGGGTAGAGCTCGCGGTGGTGCGGCTTGAGGAACATCGGCTTGGCGTAGCCGAGAAGCTGCTGGTTCTTGTCGACCCACGCCCAGTCGTCGCCCATGAACCGGCCCTCGGGCAGGCTGGTGAGCCGGGCCACGGTGCTGGTCTTGCCGACACCGCCCCAGGCGGGCAGGCAGACGCCGGCGTCGCCGATCGCGATCGTCGCGGCGTGCACCATGGCGGCGCCGCGCTCGACGCCGACGCGCTCGACGAGCGGGAGCACGCTGGTGAGCAGCTCGCCCTTGCCGCGCACCTCGTAGCCGTCCGGGCGCACGGTCACGCGCACGCGGTCGGCGAGGATGTCGACGCTCTCGTCGGTGAACCGGAACGCGTGCTCGCCGTGCGAGGCACGGGTCAGTGGCGGCCCGGGCTCACCCACCACGATGTCGGCGGGACCGTCGAGGTGGTCGACCAGGAACGGCCGGAACATCTCGCGCAGCTGCCGCTCGGTGGGTGCACCGGACTCGACCTCGAGCGTGACGTAGCCGTGCATGTCGAAGAGGGAGGGCTCCTGGGACCCGCGCGGACGTGCGAGGTCGCGAGCGGTGTCGTTCGGGGTGCTCATGTCTGAGGGATCTCCTTGCGATTTCTCCCGAGACGGACGTGGACGAGCCCGGCGAGGTAGCCGAGGGTGGTGAGGGTGACGCCGGCCACGATCGCGGCCGCACGGGGCAGGCCGTGGCGGTCACCGCCGATGGCGCGTCGTACGGCGGAGACGACCGCGCGTGGCAGCGTCCGGGTGACGTAGCTGCGCTCGGTGCCCAGCGGCTCTCGCGAGAGCTGGCGCACGGTCGCCTTCGACAGGCCCTCGGCCCAGCACCGGCTCCGGAAGTAGGTCCAGGTGGAGCGGGCCGCTGTCACCCGGTGCTCGACGACGGCGGTGGGGACGTACCAGACCAGGCTGCCCGGGTTGCGCTGGGTGGCCCGGATGCTGGCCTCTGTCTCCTCACAGCCGAGCGGACGGGTGCCGACCCGACCGAGGTCCTCGCTGAACCCGCCGACCTCGCGCAGCACCTCGGTGCGGAACGACATGTTCGCCCCGATCGGGTTGCGGATCGGCGCGGCGGTCTCGGGTACGCCCGTGTGCGTGCAGCCGACCACCCAGTCGAAGTCGTGCGGGAACCAGCCCGGGCGCCCGGTCTCCCAGACCGGGTCGAGCCGGCCGCCGACCCCGATCACGCGCTCGTCGTCGTACGCCGCCACGTGGGCGGAGAGCCAACCGGCCTCGGCGCGGGCGTCGTCGTCGAGGAACGCGACCACATCCGTGCCGACCAGCTTCAGGCCGGTGTTGCGGGCACCGGACAGACCGGGCGCACCGACGTTGGGGGTCAGCGTCACCTCGGGGAACGCGTCGCGGAGCCGCTCGAGCAGGCCCGGGTTGTGGTCGACCGCCACCACGACCTCCTCGGGCGCCGGGCTCTGGGCCAGGGCGGAGGCGATCGCCGCCGTCAGGTCGTCCCAGCGCTCGTGCGTGTAGCAGCAGATGATCACGGAGGCGGTGAGGTCGCGGGTCTGGTCAGCCACGGGACACGTCCTCGGGCAGCTGGTTGCGCGGCACGATCCGCAGGCCGTAGGGCCAGTCGAGGCGGGTGCCGTCGCTGAGTCGGCTCCACTGGCGCACCAGCGAGCCGTCCTCGAGCCGACGTACCTGCACGTTGCTCTGGGAGCCGCCGGCCTGGACGAACTGCTCGGGTGCGGCCGGGTCGATCGCGATCCGGCGCCAGACGTACTGGGAGCCCACCCGCCAGATGTCGCCGCCGGTGTGGCGGAACCGGTGCACGTAGGTGCCGTCCTGGCTCAGGAAGCTGCCGTCACCGACGTCGACGAGGTCGTGGGACCAGCGGCTGTGCCGTTGCCAGGTCAGGCGCGGGCTGCGTCCTGGCTGGTAGGTGTACTCGGCGATCCGGCCCTTGGCGCCGATCATGATCGACGGGCCCTTGGTCGCCCAGGACTCGGACGGGCTGCGGTAGAGCATCGTGTGCGCCTCTGGCACCCGGACCTGCCACACCCGGTTGCCGGTGTCCCGGTTGTAGACGGCCACCATGCCACCGTGGTTGCGGCGCAGCACGACCGCGAGCCGGCCGTCGGGCAGGATCTGGGCGTCGTACGGCGACTTCAGGTACTCACCGCCGAGGCGGTCCACCTTCCAGTCGAACGTCTTGGAGTCGACGTCGATCTGGCCCACCTCGCCGGTGCCGAACGTGGCCAGGATCTTGCCCGGCTTCACCCAGCGGACCCCGAGCGGGCCGGCGAACTTGCTGCTGCGGCCGGTCGGGTTGCCGAAGGACCACAGGACCTTGCCCTGGAAGTCGGTGATCAGGATCCGTCGACTCGCGTTGTCGGCGATCAGCAGCGCCAGGTCACGGTGCGCGGCGCGGCCGCTCTCGAGGCCGCCGTCACGACCGATGACCGCCCAGCGCCCGGGATCGGGCGCCAGGTCGGTGTAGGAGGTCCGCGGCGGTGGCGACATCGACTGCGCGCTCGCCACACCGATCGTCACCAGGACGGCGGTGGCAAGGGCGGCCCACAGGAGTCGCGGGACCGCGCGCGTGCTCACGACTGTGCGCGGGGCCCGGGCACCTGTCGCTGACTGGGAACGACCCGGGTCTCGTCGGTGACCGGAACCGGCGCGACGTCGGCGACGGCTGTCCGGTGCGTGGGCAGGTCGGAGGCGCGGTGGCGCCACAGCTCGCGGCCCGGCTGGAACCGGGTACGCAGCATCGCGCGGAGCACCCGGTGGCCGTCCTTGAACGTGCGCAGGTTGCTCTCGCCGTGGATCCGGTCGGACTCCCTGCTCGGGACCTCGGCCATGCTCATCCCGGCCAGCTGGGCGTGCGAGATCATCTGGGCCTCGATCTCGAAGCCGTCCGCGTAGAGGCCGAGCAGGTCGAGCTTGTCGCGACGGAAACCGAGATACCCGTAGCAGAGGTCGCTGAGCCGGGTCCGGAACATCGCGTTGTAGAGCCCGACCAGCCCGCGGTTGCCTGCCCGCCGGAGCAGGGTCAGGTCGGTGGAGTCACCACCGACCGCGGAGCGCGAGCCCTTGACCATGTCGTAGCCGAGCTCGAACAGGGCGACGTAGGCCGGGAGCTCACGCGGGTCCATGCTGCCGTCGGCGTCCATCGCGACGACGTACGGCGCGGTCGCGATCTCGAAGCCGGCCCGCATCGCGGTGCCCTTGCCGGCCGGCTTCTGCAGGATGATCCGGGCGTCGGGCCGGTGCTCCCGGACGGCCTGGACGGTGCCGTCGTCCGAGCACCCGTCGACGATGATCAGCTCCTCGACCGCGGGCATCAGCTTGAGCACGTGCCCGATGTTGCGGGCCTCGTTCAGGGTCGGGATCACGACGCTGACCGGGAGCGGTGGAACCGCCCGAACGGCGCGGATCGGCGCGAGTCGTTCCCCCAGGCTCGTGCCGTCAATTCCATTGTGGCTGCGCGACATGATGCTGTTCCAGACCTTTCCCCAAGCGCTGGAGCGGTTCTCGGTGCGCAGGGGGATGAAACAACAACCCCCTGATGCCCAAGTACCCCACCGACCAGCGCGTCGTGCCGGAACCGTTGGCGTGGCTTCCCCCACCTGCCCACGGTGTGTACCTGTGTGTACTGACTCAGATGTTCCCGGCCCCGATGCCCGAAAAACATGGTCTGACCTGCAAGTTTGCCGATGCAAGGTCTTCTGTCCGGGTATGTCCGATTGTGTCCCGAAATCTTTTTGGGTTCAGACCCGTATATGCAGTAACGGGTCCAAGGCTACCGTCACGAAAAGAAGCGACAGATACATGTTCGACCAGTGGAACAGCCGCATCGGACGGACCACCGCCAGGTCGTCGGAGCGCATCGCCCGGGCGTGCATCCGGTGCGCCTCGAGCAGGAACGCGGCGCCCAGCACCAGGGCCACGACCGGATAGACCAGCCCGGTCCCGGCGACCGGCCAGAGGGCCAGCGAGGTGAGCACCATCAGGTAGGAGTAGCCGAGGATCTGCACTGCGACGTCGCGGGCAGGACGCAGCACCGGCAGCATCGGCACCGCGACGCGCGCGTAGTCCTCGCGGTAGCGCATCGCCAGCGCCCAGGTGTGCGGCGGCGTCCAGAAGAAGACCACCAGGAACAGCACCACCGGCGGCCAGGCCAGCTCGCCGGTGACCGCGGTCCAGCCGATCAGGGCCGGGAAGCATCCCGCGAGACCGCCCCACACGATGTTCTGCGTCGTCCGGCGCTTCAGCAACATCGTGTAGCCGAACAGGTAGAAGGCGCTGGCACCGAGCGCGAGTCCGGCCGAGAGCCAGTTGACCCAGAGGCCGAGAACGGCAGTCGAGACGACCGCCAGCGCCAGGCCGAACATCAACGCAGCCCGCGGACTGACCATGTGGCGCGGGAGGGCTCGGCGGCGCGTGCGCCGCATGTGCTCGTCGATGTCGCGGTCGTAGACGCAGTTGAGCGCGTTGGCGCTGCCGGCCGACAACGTGCCGCCCACGACGGTCGCCACCACCAGGCCGAGCGCCGGCACCCCGCGCTGGGCGAAGAACATCACCGGCACGGTGGTGAGCAGCAGGAGCTCGATCACCCGCGGCTTGGTCAGCCCGACGTAGGCGGCGAGCACGTCGCGGACGGAGACGGGTCCGTGGTCCTGCCCGGTGGCGGGCACATCGGAGTGGACCGCGGTCACGCACGCCTCACAATCATCGGTTGCGGGTGCCTGCTCGACGAGCAGCCACCGGAGTCTATCGCCGCCTCTTCGGGGGTCGTGGAGCGGTCGGGACGTGAGTAGGCTCGAAACGCCTGGGAGGAAGAAGTCCCGGCCCCGTCATCGTTACCCGTGTGTCAGCACGTTCCCCGACAACAGGAGGATCCACCCTCGTGGCCGCAGCAAAGCTCGACTGGACCGAGATCGACGACAAGGCAGTGGACACGGTCCGGGTGCTCGCGATGGACGCCGTGCAGAAGGTCGGCAACGGCCACCCGGGCACCGCGATGAGCCTCGCCCCGGCGGCGTACCTGCTGTTCCAGAAGGTGATGCGGCACAACCCTGCCGACCCGCACTGGCCGGGCCGCGACCGCTTCGTGCTGTCCTGCGGACACTCGAGCCTGACCCTGTACCTGCAGCTGTTCCTCGGGGGCTGGGGACTGGAGATCGAGGACGTCAAGTCCTTGCGCACCTGGGGCAGCAAGACCCCCGGGCACCCGGAGTACGGACACACGGCCGGCGTGGAGACCACCACCGGGCCGCTCGGCCAGGGCATCGGCAACGCGGTCGGGATGGCCATGGCGGCCCGCCGCGAGCACGGCCTGCTCGATCCCAACGCGGCGCTCGGTGAGTCCCCCTTCGACCACCAGATCTACGCCCTGTGCTCCGACGGTGACATCGAGGAGGGCGTCAGCGCCGAGGCGTCCGCGATCGCCGGCGTGCAGCAGCTCGGCAACCTCACGCTGATCTACGACGACAACCGGATCTCGATCGAGGACAACACCGACATCGCGCTGGCCGAGGACGTCGGCGCCCGCTACGAGGCCTACGGCTGGCACGTCCAGCACGTCGACTGGACCAACGGCGGCAACCGCTACGTCGAGGACGTCCCGGCCCTGTACGACGCCATCCGCAAGGCGGAGGCGGTCACCGACAAGCCGAGCTTCATCGTGCTGCACACGATCATCGCGTGGCCGGCGCCCAACGCCCAGAACACCGGCAAGGCGCACGGCTCGGCCCTCGGCGCCGACGAGGTGGCGGCCACCAAGAAGGTGCTCGGCTTCGACCCCGACCAGACCTTCGAGGTCCCGACCGGTGTGCTCGAGCACACCCGGCTCGCGGTCGAGCGGGGCAAGGCCGCGCAGGCCGACTGGGTCACGGCGTACCAGAGGTGGGCGCGCAAGCCGTCCGCCGACACCGCGCTGTTCGACCGGCTCCAGGACGGCACCTTCCCCGACGCCTGGGACGCGAAGATCCCGGAGTTCCCCGCCGACCCGAAGGGGATGGCCACGCGGGTGGCGTCGGGCAAGGTGATCAACGCGATCGCCGGCACCCTGCCCGAGCTGTGGGGCGGCTCCGCCGACCTCGCCGGCTCCAACAACACCACCATCGAGGGTGTCCCCTCGTTCCTGCCCGGCGATCGCGCCACCAAGATGTGGAAGGCCGACCCGCTGGCCGGCCGGGTGCTGCACTTCGGCATCCGCGAGCACGGCATGGGCGCGATCATGAACGGCATCGCTGCGCACGGTGGCACCCGCGTCTTCGGCGGCACCTTCCTCACCTTCTCCGACTACATGCGCGGGGCAGTCCGGCTGAGCGCCCTGATGGGCCTGCCCGTGACCTACGTGTGGACGCACGACTCGATCGGACTCGGCGAGGACGGTCCCACCCACCAGCCGATCGAGCACCTGGCGGCACTCCGGGCGATCCCCGGCCTGGACGTGGTCCGCCCGGCCGACGCCAACGAGACCGCCGCCTGCTGGCGGGCGATCCTCGTGAACGGCCGGGCCGCGGGCCTGGTCCTCTCGCGGCAGGACCTGCCGGTCTTCCCGCGCGACGAGGACGGCTTCTCCAGCGTCGAGAACGTGCACAAGGGCGGCTACGTGCTGCTCGACGTCGACGGCGGCGAGCCCGACGTGGTGCTGATCGGCACCGGGTCCGAGGTCCAGCTCGCGGTCGAGGCTCGCGACCTGCTGGCCGAGAAGGACATCCGGGCCCGGGTTGTCTCGATGCCCTGCCGGGAGTGGTTCGACGCCCAGCACGCGTCGTACCGGGAGACGGTGATCCCGCCGACCGTCAAGGCCCGGGTCTCCGTGGAGGCCGGGGTCAGGCAGGGCTGGCACGAGGTCGTCGGCGACCACGGCCGGATCGTGTCGATCGACCGCTACGGGGCCTCCGCCGACTACGCCCGCATCTACCAGGAGTTCGGCGTCACCGCCCAGGCCGTCGCCAACGCGGCCGAGGACAGCATCCGGATCGCCACCGGCTGAGCAAGGCCGGCCGACCACCACCCAGTCCACCCAGGTCCACCCAGTCCACCCACTCCACCAGGAGGAAAGCACATGTCCGATCACCTGCAGGAGCTCTCGGAGGCCGGCGTCTCCATCTGGCTCGACGATCTGTCCCGCGAGCGCCTCGAGAGCGGCAACCTCGCCGACCTCGTGAAGAACAGCCACGTCGTCGGTGTCACCACCAACCCGTCGATCTTCGCGGCGGCGCTGGCCGACGGCGAGCGCTACGACGACCAGGTCCGCGAGCTCGCGGCCGACGGTGCCGACGTGGACCGGACCGTCTTCGCACTCACCACGCGCGACGTCCGTCAGGCCTGCGACGTGATGATGCCCATCCACGACGCCACCAACGGGGTCGACGGACGCGTGTCGATCGAGGTGGCTCCGGACCTGGCCCACGACACGGACGCGACGACCGCGTCCGCCCGGGAGCTGAGCGACGAGGTCGACCGCCCCAACGTGCTGATCAAGATTCCCGCCACCACCGAGGGCGCACCCGCGATCACCACCACGCTCGGTGCGGGGATCAGCGTCAACGTGACCCTGATCTTCGGGCTGGACCGCTACCGGGGCGTCATGGAGGCCTTCGTCAAGGGTCTGGAGCTGGCCCGCGACAACGGCCACGACCTCTCCACCATCCACTCCGTCGCGTCGTTCTTCGTCTCGCGCGTCGACACCGAGATCGACCGTCGCCTCAACGCGACCGGGGCGTCCGACGACCTGCTCGGCAAGGCCGGCATCGCCAACGCCAGGCTCGCCTACAAGGCCTACGAGGAGTTCTTCACCGGTGAGCGCTGGGAGGCGCTGGAGGCCGCCGGCGCCCGCAAGCAACGCCCGCTGTGGGCCTCGACCGGGGTGAAGAACCCGCACTACAAGGACACCATGTACGTCGACGACCTGGCGGTGCCCAACACCGTGAACACGATGCCCGAGAAGACGCTCGACGCGGTCCGCGACCACAGCGAGATCCTGGGCGACCAGGTCACCGGCAACTACGACCACGCCGCGCAGGTGATGGCCGACCTGAAGGAGGCCGGCATCGACTACGACGACGTGATCGACGTGCTCGAGCGTGAGGGCGTGGAGAAGTTCGAGGCGTCGTGGGACGAGCTCCTGGCCACCGTGAAGGGCCAGCTCGAGAAGGCGGGCCAGTGACCGCCTGGAACACCACCTCCGGGGGCGGCCTGTTCGAGCTGTTCTTCGGTTACCGCGACGAGCGGGCCTTCGCCGACGCGGTCCAGCAGCTGGTCGCCGACAAGGTGGCCTCGGGCATTGCCGGGCGCAACGCGACCCTCTGGGGCCCGGAGGCCGAGGCTGAGTCCGCGAAACGACTGGCCTGGGTCGCCCTCGCCGACGAGTCCCGGCCGCTGATCGGCGAGGTGGCCGAGCTGCGCGAGCAGCACCAGGCTGGCGGGCTCGACCACGTCGTCCTGTGCGGCATGGGCGGCTCGTCGCTCGCGCCCGAGGTGATCTGTGCCGCCGGCGGGGCCGAGCTGACCGTGCTCGACTCGTCCGACCCGGACTTCGTGCGCGCGGCACTCGCCGACCGTCTCGACCGCACGGTGGTCGTGGTATCGAGCAAGTCGGGCGGCACCGTCGAGACCGACAGCCAGCGCCGCGCCTACGAGCAGGCGTTCTCGGAGGCCGGCATCGACCCGGCGGAGCGGATCGTGGTGGTCACCGACCCGGGGTCTCCGCTGTCGGAGTCGGCGACCGAGGCCGGCTACCGCGTGTTCCTGGCCGACCCCGACGTGGGGGGCCGCTACTCCGCGCTGACCGCCTTCGGGCTGGTGCCGTCCGGCCTGGCCGGTGTCGACCTGACCCGGCTCCTCGACGAGGCGGAGGCGATCCGCCCGGCGCTCGAGGCCGACGACCCCGACAACCCCGGGCTCCGGCTCGGCGCGCTGCTCGGGGTGGCCAACCTCCGGGGTGTCGACAAGCTCGTGCTGGCCAACGGCGGCTCGGACTTCCCGGGTCTGGGCGACTGGGCGGAGCAGCTGGTGGCCGAGTCCACGGGCAAGGACGGCAAGGGCATCCTCCCCGTCGTCGTACCGTCCAAGGCCGCGCCGAACTTCGCCCCCAGCACCGCCGACGAGGTGCTGGTCACCTACGGCCCCGACGGACCGAGCGTCGTCCCCGAGTCGGGCTGGGGCGCCAGCGTGCACGCGGCTCTCGGTTCGCAGCTCCTGCTCTGGGAGTACGCCACCGCGGTCGCCGGCCGGTTGATCGGGATCAACCCGTTCGACCAGCCCGACGTCGAGAGCGCCAAGGCCGCGGCCCGCGACATGCTCGACAGCGGCACCAGCAGCAGCGACCCGACGTTCACCGACGGGGACGTCGCGGTGTTCGACGAGGGCGGCTGGCTGCCCGAGGACGTCACCAGCCTCGACGCCGCGATCGGCGCCCTGCTCGACCACCTCGATCCGGAGCACGGGTACCTCTCCGTGCAGGCCTACCTCGACCGGCACCGCGACGCTGCCCTCGCCGAGGTGCGCGAGACGCTCGCCGCGAAGACCGGCCGACCGACCACGTTCGGCTGGGGCCCACGCTTCCTGCACTCGACCGGCCAGTACCACAAGGGCGGGCCGGGCACCGGTGTCTACCTCCAGGTCACGGCCGAGCCGGTGGCGGACCTCGAGATCCCCGGACGACCGTTCACCTTCGGCGGCTTCATCGCCGCGCAGGCCGCGGGCGACGCCAAGGTGCTCGCGGACAAGGGCAGGCCGGTGCTCAGGCTGCACCTCTCCGACGTCGGATCCGGCGTCGCCCGGCTGCAGCAGGCGCTCTCGTGACGACCCCTCGGAACCGCCCGGCGCGCTCGCGCTTTCGCGGGTACCCCGCATGACGGCACCCAAGGAGCAGGAGAAGGCTCCCGGCCAACCGTGGGTCAACCCGCTCCGTGATCCTCAGGACCGCCGGCTCCCGCGGATCGCCGGGCCGTGCTCGATGGTGCTGTTCGGGGTCACCGGCGACCTGGCCCGCAAGAAGGTGATGCCGGCGATCTACGACCTGGCCAACCGCGGGTTCCTGCCGCCCGGCTTCTCGCTGGTCGGTTACGCACGTCGCGACTGGGCCGACCAGGACTTCGCCCAGATCGTGCACGACTCGGTGAAGGAGCACGCGCGCACCGAGTTCCGGGAGGAGGTCTGGCGGCAGCTGGCCGAGGGGTTCCGCTTCGTCCAGGGTGACTTCGCCGACGACCTCGCGTTCAACACGCTCCGTCGTACCCTCGAGGAGCTCGACGAGGCCCGCGGCACCGGCGGCAACCACGCCTTCTACCTGTCGATCCCGCCGAAGTTCTTCGGTGACGTCGTGCACCAGCTCAAGGAGCACGGACTGACCGATCCGGAGGGCTCGGGGAAGAACGGTGCCTGGCGCCGCGTCGTCGTGGAGAAGCCCTTCGGCCACGACCTGGCGTCCGCGCGGGAGCTCAACGAGAGCCTCGACGGGGTGTTCAAGCCGGAGGCGGTGTTCCGGATCGACCACTACCTGGGCAAGGAGACGGTCCAGAACATCCTCGCGATGCGCTTCGCCAACAACCTGTTCGAGCCGATCTGGAACGCCAACTACGTCGACCACGTGCAGATCACGATGGCCGAGGACATCGGGATCGGCAGCCGCGCCGGCTACTACGACGGCATCGGTGCCGCCCGCGACGTGATCCAGAACCACCTGATGCAGCTGATGGCGCTGGTCGCGATGGAGGAGCCCGTCTCGTTCGACGCGGCCGCGCTGCGCTACGAGAAGCAGAAGGTGCTCTCCTCCGTGGTGCTCCCCCGGCGGCTGGACCTGACCACGTCGCGCGGGCAGTACACCGCCGGGTGGGCCGGTGGCGAGAAGGTGGTCGGCTACCTCGACGAGCAGGACATCCCGACCAGCTCGCACACCGACACGTTCGCCGCGATCACGCTCAACGTGGAGACCCGGCGCTGGGCCGGTGTGCCGTTCTACCTCCGCACCGGCAAGCGCCTCGGGCGCCGGGTGACCGAGGTCGCCGTGGTGTTCAAGCGTGCACCGCACCTGCCGTTCAACGACACCCAGACCGAGGACCTCACGCACAACGCGCTGGTGATCCGGGTGCAGCCCGACGAGGGGGTCACGATCCGGTTCGGGTCGAAGGTGCCCGGCACCGCGATGGAGATCCGTGACGTGAACATGGACTTCGCCTACGGCGGCACCTTCACCGAGGCCAGCCCCGAGGCCTACGAGAAGCTGATCCTCGACGTCCTGCTCGGCGACCCGCCGCTGTTCCCGCAGCACGAGGAGGTCGAGCTCTCCTGGAAGATCCTCGACCCGGTCCTCGAGTACTGGGCCGAGCACGGGAAGCCCGACGAGTACGAGTCCGGCACCTGGGGACCCGAGTCCGCCCACGAGATGCTCGCACGCACCGGTCGCGTCTGGAGGCGCCCATGACCTCGAGCCACGAAAGAACCCGCGTCGCTCCTCCTTCCGCAGGGACCCCGACATGATCGAGCTCATCGAGACCAACGCGTCCGCGATCGCGGCGGCGTTCGTCAAGCAGCGCACCCAGCACGGCTCGCCGGCGCAGGGCATGGTGATGACGATGGTGATCGTCGTCGACGAGGACGGCGCCCAGGACGCCCTGGCCTCAGCCCGCAAGGCCTCCCACGAGCACCCGGCCCGGGTGATCGGCCTGATCCTCGGGTCGGCACGCGGCAAGCCCAACGTCAACGCCCAGATCGGGATCGGCGACGGGTGGTCCGGTGAGGTGGCGCTGATCCGGCTCTCCGGCGAGGTGGTCAAGCACGCCGAGTCGGTCGTGCTCCCGCTGCTGCTGCCGGACTCGCCGGTCGTGGTCTGGTGGGCCAACGACCACCCGGACGACCCGGCGACGGACCCGATCGGCAAGCTGGCGATGCGCCGGATCACCGACGCCGCCGCCGTACGCACCGGTAAGACGAAGGCCCTGCACCGGCTCTGCGCGGCGTACGCGCCGGGCACCACCGACCTGGCCTGGACCCGGCTCACGCCCTGGCGGGCGCTGCTGGCGGCGGCGCTCGACCAGCAACCGCTCAAGGTGCGCTCGGCGACGGTCACCGCCGAGCGGATCAGCCCGAGTGCGGACCTGCTCGGCGCCTGGTTGGCCGACCGGCTCCGGGTCCAGGTCAGTCGGGAGACGTCTCCCGGTCCCGGCATCACCGACGTGGTGCTCGACACCGCCGAGGGACCGATCCAGATCCAGCGGAAGGACGGACGGCTGGCGACGTTCCGCTCCCCCGGCCAGCCCGACCGGCCGGTCGCGCTGAAGCGCCGCGACGTGCCGGAGCTGCTCTCCGAGGAGCTGCGCCGGCTGGACGAGGACGACGTGTACGCCGCGACCGCGAAGAAGCTGGTCGCGACCGGGGTCGCACGGCCCGCGAAGAAGCGAGCCACCCGCAAGAAGGCCTCCGGGAAGTGAGCGCCGAGGTCCTCCGGCACGCGGACGCGAGCGAGGTCGCCGCCGACGTCGCCACGCGGTTGCTCGAGTCGCTGGCCGCCGCCCAGGCCGCGGGCCGGGAGCCGCAGATCGCGCTCACCGGTGGGACCATCGCCGACCTGGTGCACCGAGAGGTGGCTCGGCTCTCGGCCGACTCCGGTGTCGACTGGTCGCGGGTCGGCGTGTGGTGGGGCGACGAGCGGTTCGTCGCGCCCGACGACCCGGACCGCAACGCCGGCCAGGCGCGCGCGGCGTTCCTCGACGCCGTGGGCGCCACCCAGGTGCACGAGATGCCGTCGTCGGACGGGTTCGGCTCTCCCGACGACGGGGCTGCGGCCTACTCCACGGACCTCCGGGCGAACGGAGCAGGCGACTTCGACGTGGTGATGCTGGGGATCGGCCCCGACGGCCACGTCGCGTCGCTCTTCCCCGGCCACGACTCGCTCGACGTGGAGGACCGGATCGCGCTCGGCGTCACCGACTCGCCCAAGCCGCCGCCGGAGCGGATCAGCCTGACCTTCGCGGCGCTGAACCGGAGTCGCGAGGTGTGGTTCCTGGTGTCCGGCGAGGAGAAGGCCGATGCCGTACGCCGCGCGCTGGCGGGGACCGGTGACGTCCACGAGACCCCCGCGCGTGGCGTGTCCGGGCGCGAGGCGACCCTCTGGTTCGTCGACGAGGCGGCGGCGTCGCAGCTGTGAGCGCGTTGCCCCTGGGCTTGGCATCCGCCGAGACGCCATCTCTGGTTGCCGACTGACGCGCGAGAGGTCAGTCGTGGTTGCTGGACAGGCGCCGAAGCGTCAGCTGTGGTTGCACGTCAGGCAGTACGACGGGCGTGCCGGACCCGTCGACGACGCGGCGTGGGAGGCGCACGGCCTGGCGATCGAGCACGAGGACGTGCTGGCCGGGTCCGGACCGGCCGAGGTCGCGCTCGCGGACGGCTACGTCGTGCGCACGCTGGAGACGGACGCCGACTGGGCGCAGGACCTCCGGCTCACGCTCCACGAGTACGGCGGCGACGAGGGTCACGCGACGTTCGAGACCCGGTCCTCGCAGGCCAAGGTCCGACTGGCCCGATCAGGAGTCGCCACCTGGGTCGGCGCGTTCGCCGGCGACGACCTGGTCGCCGACCTCGGCATCGTCGACTGCGGCGAGGGAGTTGCCCGCTACCAGTCCGTGCTCACCGACGGCGATCACCGTCGCCGTGGCCTCGCCTCCCACCTGCTCGGCGTCGCCGCCGACTGGGCCCATGCCCGCGGCTGCGACCGGCTGGTGATCCTGGCCGACGCCGACGAGCCCCCGAGCCGCCTCTACCAGTCCCTCGGCTTCGCCCCGGTCCTCCGCAGCGCCCAGGCCTACTCCGCCGACCGGTCGCAGAAGTAGGGGCAGGAGGCGCCCACCGGTCACAGATGTACGACGGGGAGGCGCCCACCGGTCACAGATGTACCCGGCCGCCCCGGCGTCCAGATGCTCACCGAACGGCGAGCGTCCTCGAAACGCTGCCGGAGCCGCGGCACGGGGTCGACGCCAGCGTAGATCCGCCTGTCGAAGACCTCGACGATCCAGTGCTGTCGGCCGAGCCACTGGCGTCGTTGGTCGTCATGGTGGACGTCCTCGTCGTCGGAGTGAAACTCCTCGCCGTCGTACTCCGCCGCGAAACGCAGCTCGGGCAGCCCGAGGTCGACGCGGAAGATCGGTCGCCCGTACGAATCCAGGACCCAGAACTGCGGCTCCGGCCTCGGGAGTCCGGCGTCGTACCAGTGGAGCCGGAGCGCCGACTCCCCCGGAGACTCGCTGCGGGGATCCGCGAGAGGTACGAGCTAGCGGAGCTGCCGGACGCCTCGATAGCCGCGGAACCGCGGCATCTCGAGCAGGACCTCATCCCGGTCGACACCGATCCTGAGGTAGCCGTCGAGCGCGGCAAGCGCGTCGAAGCGCCACAACAGCCGGCCGAGGTCACACGCCGTGCGCACCGGTGTCGTCACGCGCAGACCGCCGAGCTCCATCACGTCGCGGTCCATGAGTCCGCGGCGCCCGCCAGCACCCCGTCACGGCGGATCCGGCTGTCGTTCACGTTGAAGGCGCTGATCCGCGGGGCCGCGAGGTGAGCACCACGCTCGAGGATCGTGACGCCGTGCAACCACGCCGCGGATCGGTCGGTGATGACCGAGTCCTCGCTGACCACCAGCTGAGCGGTGTGCGCGCGCATGGCCAGCGTGTCGGGGGCCTGGGCGGCGACGTAGACGCCGTGCAACGGTCGCTTCAGCAGTCCTCGACGCACCAGGAGGTCGAGCACCGGACCCGTCAGACCCGCTTCCGCGGCGGTCGTCCGGGTGAAGGGCCCGTCCAGCGGCAACGGGAACGCCATGTCCGAGCAGGAGACCCGAGGCGTCCAGCCAGTCGGTGTAGGCCATGAACGCACGATGCCTGAAACCGTGCGATCGTCGTACTCGCAATCCACAGGCCTACGAACACGACCGGTCGACGCTCATTCGCCGCACATCTCTGACCGCTCGGCGGGGTCAGCGCCTACATCTCTGACCGGTCAGAAGATGATCTCGCCGCGCTTGCGCTTGTCGCGGAGGGACTTGATCGCCTCGTCGAGGATGTCGGCCGCCTCGGCGTCGGAGCGGCGCTCCTTCACGTAGGCGAGGTGCGTCTTGTACGGCTCGATCTTCGGCGGCGGTGGCGGGTTCTCCGAGTCCAGGCTCGCCGGCAGGCCGCAGCGTGGGCAGTCCCACGTCTCCGGTGCCGTGGCCTCGACCGAGAAGGTCACCAGCGTCCGGTGCTCCTGGGAGCAGAAATAGCTGACGTTCTGGCGCGGAGCGGCCTCGCCGCGTTCCGCCTCGCCCATGGGCCCGGCCCCCACCCGGCTCCCACGAATGGCGCTGCCACCACCTGCCACGTCTGAGGTCTCCTGTCTACGGTGTTGCTGAGGGGTCGGTGCGACCTGAAGCGTACGTCGCTGCGCGCGCGTCAGGCGCCCGTCTTGAGAAGCAGTCCGAGACCGACGATGCAGGCGATCCAGATCCCGCCGATGCCGACGGTGATCCGGTCGAGGTTGCGCTCGGCCACCGAGGAGCCGCCCGAGCTGCTGGACATGCCGCCACCGAACATGTCGGAGAGCCCGCCGCCGCGTCCCTTGTGCAGGAGCACCAGCAGGATCAGCGCCAGGCTGGAGATCACCAGCAGGACTTCGAAGACCGTAACCACGTCGGGAGCCTAACCCACCGGGTGCCGGCCCTCAGATGACCGGCATGGCGTAGAACCGGCAGATCCCACCGAACTCGTCGGCCTGCAGGCTCGCACCCCCGACGAGCGCGCCGTCGACGTCCGGCTGCTGCATGATCCCGGCCACGTTGTTGGCCTTCACCGAGCCGCCGTACAGGATGCGTACGGCGCCCGCCGCCTCGTCGCCGTGCGTCTCGGCCACGCGCCGCCGGATCGCCGCGCACACCTCCTGCGCGTCGTCGGGCGTGGCCACCTCGCCGGTGCCGATCGCCCACACGGGCTCGTAGGCGACGACCAGCTCGCCGACCTGCGAGGCCTCGAAGCCGGCCAGCGAGCCGTCGAGCTGCGGCCAGCGTGTGCTCGACGTGACGACCCTCCTTGCGGACCTCGAGACCCTCACCCACGCACACGATCGGGGTCATCCCGGCGCCCACCGCCTTGTGGGCCTTGGTGTTGACGGTGGCGTCGTCCTCCGCGTGGTGCTCGCGGCGCTCGGAGTGCCCGACCACGACGTAGGAGCAGCCGAGCTTGGCCAGCATGCCGGCCGAGATCTCGCCGGTGAAGGCGCCCTCGTCCTGCGTGGACACGTCCTGCGCGCCGTAGCGGATCTTGAGCCGGTCACCGTCGACCACGGTCTGCACGCTGCGGATGTCGGTGTACGGCGGCACCACGACCACCTCGACCTTGCCGTAGTCGTGCTTCTTGTCGTCCAGCGTCCAGGCCAGCTTCTGCACCAGGACGACCGCCTCCTGGTGGTTCAGGTTCATCTTCCAGTTGCCCGCCATCAGCGGGACGCGCTTGCTTGCCATCAGTGCTCCGTGTCGGATTCGAGGACGTCGATGCCGGGCAGGTCCTTGCCTTCGAGGTACTCCAGGCTGGCGCCACCCCCGGTCGAGATGTGGCCGAACGCGGACTCGTCGAAGCCGAGCTGGCGGACCGCGGCCGCGGAGTCGCCACCACCGACGACGGACAGCCCGTCGACCTTGGTCAGCGCCTCGGCGACGGTGCGGGTGCCGGCCGCGAAGTCGGGGAACTCGAACACGCCCATCGGGCCGTTCCAGAACACGGTCCTCGCGTCGGCCAGCGCCGCGGCGAACGCCCGCGCCGAGTCGGGCCCGATGTCCAGGCCCAGCTTGTCGTCCGGGATGGCGTCGGCGGGCACCACGACCGGGTCGCTGGCGGTGTCCGCCGACGGGAACGCCGAGGCGACCACGACGTCCGTCGGGAGCAGCAGCTCGACACCGGCGTCGGCGGCGCGCTGCAGGTACTCCCGGCAGGTGTCGACCTGGTCCTCCTCGAGCAGGCTCCTGCCCACCGGGTGCCCCTGTGCGGCGAGGAAGGTGAACAGCATCCCGCCTCCGACCAGCAGCTTGTCGGCCTTGCCGAGCAGGTTGTCGATCACCGCGAGCTTGTCGGAGACCTTGGAACCGCCGAGAACCACGACGAACGGGCGCTCGGGGTCCTCGGTCAGCCGGCGCAGCACCGCGATCTCCTCGGCGACCAGGCCGCCCATCGCGTGGGGCAGCCGTCGGGCCACGTCGTACACGCTCGCCTGCTTGCGGTGGACCACGCCGAACCCGTCGCTGACGAAGGCGTCCGCCAGGGCAGCGAGCCGGTCGGCGAACGCACCGCGCTCGGACTCGTCCTTGCTGGTCTCACCCGGGTTGAACCGGACGTTCTCCAGCAACGCGACCTCGCCGTCACCGAGGCCGGCCACGGTCGCCTGCGCGCTCTCCCCCACCGTGTCGGTCGCGAACGCCACCGGCGACCCGAGCAGCTCGCCGAGCCGGTCGGCGACCGGCTTCAGCGAGTACCGGTCCTCCGGTGCGCCCTTCGGCCGGCCGAGGTGGGCGGTGACCACGACCCGGGCACCGGCCTCGGCCAGCTCCTTGATCGTGGGCACGCTGGCCCGGATCCGGCCGTCGTCGGTGATCCGCGCCCCGTCGAGCGGCACGTTGAGGTCGGAGCGCACCAGGACCCGCTTGCCCCGGACACTCCCCCCGAGCAGCGGGGCCAGGGAGTCGATGCCCGACACGTCAGAGGGACTCGCCGACGTAGGCTGATCAGGTCGGCGAGCCGGTTGGAGTAGCCCCACTCGTTGTCGTACCAGCCGACGACCTTGACCTGGTTGCCGATCACCTTGGTGAGGGGTGCGTCGAAGATGCACGACGCGGGGTCGGTCACGATGTCGGAGGACACCAGCGGGTCGGTCGAGTAGCGCAGGTACCTGCCGTCGGCGGCCTTCTCGACTGCCGCGTTGACCTCCTCGACGCTGGTCTCGCGTCCCGCCTCGAACGTCAGGTCCGTGGCGGATCCGGTCGGCACCGGCACCCGGAGCGCGTAGCCGTCGAGCTTGCCCTTGAGCTCGGGCAGCACCAGACCGATCGCCTTCGCGGCCCCGGTCGAGGTGGGGACCACGTTGATCGCGGCCGCGCGGGCGCGGCGCAGGTCCTTGTGGATGTTGTCCTGGAGGTTCTGGTCGGCCGTGTAGGCGTGGACCGTGGTCATCAGGCCCTTCACGATCGTGAACTCGTCGTGGAGCGCCTTCGCCATCGGCGCCAGGCAGTTCGTCGTGCACGAGGCGTTGGAGATCACGTGGTGGTTGGCCGGGTCGTAGTCCCCGTCGTTGACGCCCATCACCACGGTGAAGTCCTCGTTGGAGGCGGGGGCGGAGATGATCACCTTCTTGGCGCCGGCGTCGATGTGCGCGTGCGCCTTGGTGGCGTCGGTGAAGAAGCCGGTGGACTCGACGACCACGTCGACGCCCAGGTCGCCCCACGACAGGTTGGCCGGGTCGCGCTCGGCGAAGGTCTTGATCACCTGGTCACCGACCCGGATCTCGTCCTCGGAGGCGCTCACGTCGGCGTCGAGTCGTCCCAGGATCGAGTCGAACTTGAGCAGCGGGGCGAGGGACTTGTTGTCGGTCAGGTCGTTGACGCCGACGATCTCGATGTCGGCTCCCGACGCCCGTACGGCGCGGAAGAAGTTGCGGCCGATCCGGCCGAAGCCGTTGATGCCTACACGGACGGTCACGAGTTCACTCCTGGCTAGCGGGCACGATGAGACTCGACCCTATCGCGGGGTCGGGAGACGCCCGGGCCTGCTGTCCGGCGTACGTACGGGTAACAAGGGGACCGGTCGGACGGCCCGTCCGGTCAGGCTTCCTCGGCCAGCATCTCGGGCGTCAGGGACGCCTCCGTGTCGGGGATGCCCAGGTCCTCTGCGCGCTTGTCGGCCATCGCCAGCAGGCGCCTGATCCGGCCCGCGATCGCGTCCTTGGTGAGCACCGGGTCGTGCAGCTGACCGAGCTCCTCGAGCGAGGCCTGCTTGTGCTCGAGCCGGAGCTGGCCGGCCTGGCGGAGGTGGTCGGGGATCTCCTCGCCGAGGATCTCCAGGGCACGGTCGACCCGGGCGCCGGCGGCGACCGCCGCGCGGGCCGAGCGGCGGAGGTTGGCGTCGTCGAAGTTCGCGAGCCGGTTGGCGGTCGCGCGCACCTCGCGGCGCATCCGACGCTCCTCCCAGGCCAGCAGGGACTCGTGGGCGCCGAGCCGGGTGAGCAGCTCGCCGATGGCGTCGCCGTCGCGGATCACCACGCGGTCGACGCCACGCACCTCGCGCGCCTTGGAGGCGATGCTCAGCCGGCGGGCCGAGCCGACCAGGGCGAGAGCGGCCTCGGGTCCGGGACAGGTCACCTCGAGCGAGGAGGAGCGGCCGGGCTCGGTCAGCGAGCCGTGCGCCAGGAACGCGCCGCGCCAGGCGGCCACCGCGTCGCAGCCCGACCCGGAGACCACCTGCGGCGGCAACCCGCGCACGGGCCTGCCGCGCTGGTCGATCAGACCGGTCTGGCGGGCCAGGGACTCACCGTCCTTGACCACCCGGACCACGTAGCGGCTGCCCTTGCGGATGCCGTTGCCCTGCACGAGCACGACGTCGGAGGTGTGCCCGAAGACCTCGGCGATGTCACGGCGCAGCCGCCGCGCCGCGGCCCCGGTGTCGAGCTCCGCCTCGACCACGATCCGGCCACCGCTGATGTGCAGACCGCCCGCGAACCTGAGCATCGACGACACCTCGGCCTTGCGGCAGCAGGTCTTCGTCACCTTCGTGTTGGCGAGCTCCGCCTTGACCTGAGCCGTCATTGCCATGCGTTCGATCCCTGCCCGTTCGCCGTTCCGGAAAGCACCACGCCGCCCGAGGCGTCGAGGGCTCACCCTATGTCGCCAGCATGATCTCCGCATAGGCGCGTCGCAGTTTCTCGTGGTCGTGTTGGCCGATCGCGGCTTCTCGCGCCACATCGGCGACCACCAGCCCCGCGCCGTACGACGCCGCAACCCGCTCGAGGACCGCGGCATCGACCACGGAGCTGACGTCCGCGAGCACCATGTCGAGATCCAGGCCGGGTGCGTGACGACCCAGCCGGTCGAGCAGGTCGGCGGGGGTCAGTCCGTCGGTCTCCCCCTGCTGCGCGACCAGGTTGAGGGTGACCAGCACCCGGGCATCGGTCTCCTCGATCGCCTGCCGGAGTGCGGGGACCAGCAGGTGCGGGATCACGCTGGAGTACCAGGAACCCGGCCCCATCACCACCCAGTCGGCCTCACGGATCGCGGCCACCGCCTCCGGGCAGGCCTCGGGTGCCTCGGGTTCCAGAGCGACGGACACCACCGATCCGGGGGTGGTCGCGACCTGGACCTGGCCCCGGACGGTCGACAGCTCCTCGGGGGCGTCGGCGCGGCCGCCCCGCACCACGGCGGAGATGTCGAGCGGGGTGGTCGCCATCGGCAGCACCCGACCCTCGGCGCCGAGCAGCCGGCCGACCCAGTCCAGGCCGGCCACCAACCCCTCGCCCGTCGGCGTGGGTCCGTCGCCGAACAGCTCCCAGAGCGCCACGATCAGCAGGTTGCCCACCGCGTGGCCGTGCATCGGGCCGCCGGACTCGAACCGGTGCTGGAGCACGTAGGCCCAGGTCTGGCCCCACTCGTCGTCACGACACAGCGCCGCCAGCGCCATCCGCAGGTCGCCGGGTGGCAGGGCGCCGAACTCCTGGCGCAACCGGCCCGACGACCCGCCGTTGTCGGCGACGGTGACCACGGCGGTGAGCTCGGTGGTGAGGTGGCGGAGCGCCGAGAGCGAGGCGGCCAGGCCGTGACCGCCGCCGAGCGCGACGACCTTGGGCCCTGCTCCCACCACTCGTGCGGGGTTCACTCGCGTCCCAGGTCGCGGTGGGTCGCGCGGGCGTCCATGCCGAGCGCGATCAGGCGCCGGGTGATCTCCTCGGTCATCGCGACGCTGCGGTGCTTGCCCCCGGTGCAGCCGATCGCCACCGTCATGAACCGCTTGCCCTCCCGCAGGTAGCCGTCGCTGAGGGTCTCGATCACGGGCACGTAGCGATCGAGGAAGAGCTGGGCGTCCGGCCGGCCCTTGACGTAGCTGGCCACCTCCGGGTCACGACCGGTCTGGTCGCGGAGCTCGGGCACCCAGTACGGGTTGGGCAGGAACCGCATGTCCGCGAGCAGGTCGGCGTCGACCGGGATGCCGTACTTGAACCCGAAGCTGACCACGTTGACCTGCAGGCCCAGGTGCTCCGGAGAGCCGAGCCGCTGGCCGACCCGGTCCTTGAGCTGGTGCACGTTGAGGCTGGTGGTGTCGATCACCAGGTCGGCGTCGCCGCGCAACGAGGCGAGCACCGCGCGCTCGCGGTGGATGCCCTCGAGGAGCCGGCCGGTGCCCTGGAGCGGGTGCGGCCGACGGGCGGCCTCCTGCCGACGCACCAGGATGTCGTCGGAGGCCTCCAGGAACAGCAGCGTCGTACGGCGTGACGGGATGCCGATCGCGAGGTGCTCCTGCAACGAGCCGAAGAACGAGCCGGCGCGGACGTCGACCACGACCGCCACCGGCTGCTCGCGACCCTGGCGCTCGTCGACCAGCTGGACCACGTCGTCGACCAGCTCGGGCGGCAGGTTGTCGACCACGAAGTAGCCGAGGTCCTCGAGCTCCTTGGCTGCGGTGCTGCGGCCGGCGCCGGTCATGCCGGTCACCACGACCAGCTCACCCAGCGCCCCCGACTTCGGGGCCGTCATCAGGACTCCTCGATCTCGCCGGTCGCGGTGTTCACCGACACAGTCTTGCGTCCCGACGGGGCCGCCGCCACGGCATCCGCGATCGCGGTCGCCGTGCGGGTGCCGATGCCGGGCACCTCGGCGATCTCCTCGACGGTGGCGCCCCGGAGCTTCTTGAGGGACCCGAAGTGCCGGATCAGGGTCCTGCGCCGGACCTCGCCGAGGCCGGGGACGTCATCGAGGATGCTCTCGACCATCGACTTGGAGCGTCGGGAGCGGTGGTGGGTGATCGCGAACCGGTGCGCCTCGTCACGGAGGCGCTGGAGCAGGTAGAGCCCTTCGCTGGTGCGCGGCATGATCACCGGGTCATCCTGCGACGGCAGCCAGACCTCCTCCAGCCGCTTGGCGAGCCCGGCCACGGGCACATCGTCGATGCCGAGCTCGTCGAGCGCACGCTGCGCCGCCGCCACCTGCGGCGGACCGCCGTCGACCACCACCAGGCCCGGTGCGTAGGAGAACTTGCGGGGTCTGCCCGTGTCGGGGTCGACCAGCATCGGCCCGCTCGGACTCTCGTCGAACTCAGGGCGACCCTCGTCGACCTGCTCACCGTCGAGCCCGGGCAGCCGGCTGCGCTCGTCGAGCAGCCGACGGAACCGGCGAGTGATCACCTCGTGCATGGACGCGACGTCGTTCTGACCCTCGACGCCCCGGATCACGAACCGGCGGTACTCCCCCTTGCGGGCGAGTCCGTCCTCGAAGACCACCATCGAGGCCACCACCTCGGTGCCCTGCAGGTTGGAGATGTCGTAGCACTCAACGCGCAGCGGCGCGGTCTCCAGGCCGAGCGCGTCCCGGATCTCCTCCAGCGCCCGGTTGCGCGTGGTCAGGTCACTCGCGCGCTTGGTCTTGTGCAGCGCCAGCGACTGCCTGGCGTTGGCGGCCACGGTCTCCTGGAGCGCCTTCTTGTCGCCCCGCTGCGGGACCCGGATCGACACCTTGCCACCGCGGGACTCTGCGAGGAGCTCCTCGTAGGTCACGGCGTCCTCCGGCAGCGCCGGCACCAGGATCTCGCGCGGGATCGCGTCGCTCGCCTCCCCGGCGTAGAGCTGGAGCAGGAAGTCGCCGACCAGCGCCCCGGTGTCGCTGTCCTCGACGCGGTCGGCCACCCAGCCGCGCTGACCCTTGATCCGACCGTTGCGCACGTAGAAGACCTGCATCGCCACCTCGAGCGGGTCCTCGCTGAGCGCCAGCACGTCGGCGCTGGTGCCGTCGCCGAGCACCACCTGCTGCTTCTCGAGGGCCCGGTTGAGGGCGCCGAGGTCGTCACGCAGCCGGGCCGCCTTCTCGTAGTCCTGGCGCCCGGACGCGTCGTACATCTGCCGCTCGACGCGCTTCACGAACGCGCTGGTGTTGCCGGCCATGAAGTCGCAGAAGTCGTCGACGATCGCGCGGTGCTCCTCCTCGCTCACGCGCCCGACGCAGGGGGCGGAGCACTTCTCGATGTAGCCGAGCAGGCACGGTCGGCCGATCTGGGCGGAGCGCCGGAAGACGCCGTTGCTGCACGACCGCATCGGGAAGACCCGCAGCAGCAGGTCGACGGTCTCGCGGATCGCCCAGGCGTGGGAGTAGGGGCCGTAGTAGCGGGTGCCCCGACGTTTGGCGCCTCTCCCCACCATCACCCGCGGGAACTCGTCGCCGTAGGTCACCGCGAGCCACGGGTAGGACTTGTCGTCGCGGTACTTCACGTTGAAGCGCGGGTCGTACTCCTTGATCCAGGAGTACTCCAGCTGCAGCGCCTCGACCTCGGTGTTCACCACCGTCCAGTCCACGGCGGCCGCCGAGGTCACCATGGTGCGGGTGCGCTGGTGCAGGCCGCCGAGGTCCTGGAAGTACGACGACAGCCTCGCCCGCAGGTTCTTCGCCTTGCCGACGTAGATCACGGCGCCGTGCGGGTCCCGGAACCGGTAGACCCCCGGCTGGGTGGGAATCGACCCGGGCTTCGGGCGGTAGGTCGACGGGTCCTGCACGCTGTCCAGCCTACGGGCGGCCACCGACGCCTCCCCACGGGCGTCGCCGACGGGCGCGGTCCTCGGGGAGCCTAGGAGGCGAGGATCCTGGTGCCCTTCACGACGATCCCGACCTTCTTCAGCGCGGCCTGGGCCGGGCCCTGCGTCACGGCACCGGACTCCGCGTCGTACTGGCTGCCGTGGTGGTTGCAGATGATCCTGCCGCCCTCGACCGAGGTCACGGTGAAGCCCTGGTGGGTGCAGACCGCGGAGAAGGCGAGGAACGAGCCCTTGGTCGGCTGCGTGATCACGATCTTCTCGTCGGCCAGGATCAGGCCGCCGTCGACCGGCACCTCGCTGGTCGTGGCCAGCTCCTTGCCGGAGGCGGTGCCGCTCTGGGAGCTGCCGGTGCCGCCCGACTGGTCGGGGGCGGGCTCGGTCGCGCCGGTGTCGCCACTGCCGCAGCCGGCGAGCGCGACTGCGACACCGAGCGCCCCCAGACCGTGGAAGACGATCCGGCGCGTGGGGCGGGGTTCGTGGTCGGGCATCGGACCGGACTCCTTCGGTTGAGTCGTCGAGAAGACGCTACCGCCCGGAGGTCACGAAGCAGTCTTCCGCTTGCTGGGAGCTCGCCGTGAACTCGCTGGCGATCCTTCCCCGGCCGCACCCCGGCCACCAGTGGACGTGCGGGCAGAGGCCTGCTCCTTGGTCGTACGACCACTGGCCGCGGCCGTCTTCTTCGCGGGCTTCTTCGCCGTGGTCCCGGCGCCGTTCTTCGGCGCGGTCGTCCGGGCACCCGCCTTGCGGGGAGCCGTCGTGCGACTGCGCCCCTCCAGCAGCGGTGCCAGGAACTGCCCGGTGTAGCTGGTGGGATCGGCGGCCACGTCTTCCGGGGTCCCCTCGGCGACCAGGGTGCCACCGCGCTTGCCGCCCTCGGGACCCATGTCGATCAACCAGTCGGCGGTCTTGATCACGTCGAGGTTGTGCTCGATCACCAGCACCGTGTTGCCCTGGTCGACCAGCCGTCCGAGGACCAGGAGCAGCTTGCGGATGTCCTCGAAGTGCAGGCCGGTGGTCGGCTCGTCGAGCACGTAGACGGTGCGGCCGGTCGACCGCTTCTGGAGCTCGGAGGAGAGCTTCACGCGCTGCGCCTCGCCGCCGGACAGGGTGGTCGCGGGCTGGCCGAGACGGACGTAGCCGAGGCCGACCTCGACCAGGGTCTTCATATGCCGCGAGATCGACGGGATCGCGGCGAAGAAGTCCACCGCCTCCTCGATCGGCATGTCGAGCACCTCGGCGATGGTCTTGCCCTTGTAGTGCACCTCGAGCGTCTCGCGGTTGTAGCGGGCGCCGTGGCAGACCTCGCACGGGACGTAGACGTCGGGCAGGAAGTTCATCTCGATCTTGATCGTCCCGTCGCCCGCGCACGCCTCGCAGCGGCCGCCCTTGACGTTGAAGGAGAACCGGCCCTGCAGGTAGCCGCGCATCTTGGCCTCGGGGGTCGAGGCGAAGAGCTTGCGGATGTGGTCGAAGACACCGGTGTACGTCGCCGGGTTGGAGCGCGGTGTGCGCCCGATCGGCGACTGGTCGACGTGGATCACCTTGTCGACGTGCTCGAGGCCGCTGATCTTGCGGTGCCGCCCGGGCACGGTGCGGGCGTTGTAGATCTGCTTGGCCAGCGCGGTGTAGAGGATGTCGTTGACCAGCGTCGACTTGCCGGAGCCGGAGACCCCGGTGACCGCGACGAACAGCCCGAGCGGGAAGCCGACCTCGATGTCCTGCAGGTTGTTCTCCCGCGCCCCGTGGACGACCAGCTCGCGACCCTTCGTGCGCGGGCGGCGTACGGCGGGCAGCGGGATCTCCTTGCGACCGGAGAGGTACAGCCCGGTCGGCGAGTCGGGGTGCTCCAGCAGCCCCTGCACCGGACCGGAGTGGACCACCTGTCCCCCGTGCTCGCCGGCACCCGGGCCGATGTCGACCACCCAGTCGGCGGTGCGGATCGTCTCCTCGTCGTGCTCGACCACGATCAGCGTGTTGCCGAGGTCCTTGAGCCGGACCAGCGTCTCGATCAGTCGCTGGTTGTCGCGCTGGTGCAGCCCGATGCTCGGCTCGTCGAGCACGTAGAGCACCCCGACCAGACCGGCGCCGATCTGGGTGGCCAGCCGGATCCGCTGTGCCTCGCCGCCGGACAGCGAGCCCGACGGCCGGTCGAGCGAGAGGTAGTCGAGACCGACGTCGAGCAGGAAGCGCAGCCGCTCCTGGATCTCCTTGAGCACCCGCTCCGCGATCTGCCGCTCGCGCGCCGACAGGTCGACCTCACGCAGGAAGTCGGCGGACTCGTTGATCGACATCGCGCACACCTCGGCGATGCTGAGCCCGCCGATCGTGACCGCCCTCGACACCGGCTTGAGCCGGCTGCCCTGGCAGCCGGGGCACGGCACCTCGCGCATGAAGCCCTCGAAGCGCTCGCGGCTGGTGTCGGACTCGGCCTCGCGGTGCCGGCGCTCGATGTAGGGGATGACCCCCTCGAAGGAGGTGTAGTAGGAGCGCTCGCGGCCGTAGCGGTTGCGGTGCCGCACGTGGACCTTGGTCGGGTGGCCACCGAGGATCGCCTTCTGCGCCCGGGGGGAGATGTCCTGCCAGGGCGTGTCCATGTCGTAGCCGAGCTCGGCGCCGAGCGCCTCGAGCAGCCGGCTGAAGTAGTCCGCGACGTGGGCGCCGCTCCAGGGCTGGATCACGCCGTCGCCGAGGCTGCCGCCCGGGTCGGTCACCACGAGCTCCGGGTCGACCTCCATCCGGGTGCCCAGACCGTGGCAGTCGGGGCAGGCGCCGAACGGCGAGTTGAACGAGAACGACCGCGGCTCGAGCTCGTCGGTGTCGATCGGGTGGTCGTTGGGGCAGGCCATCTTCTCGGAGAACTTCTGCTCCCGGGCCGGGTCCTTCTCCGGCAGGTCGACGAAGTCGAAGACCACGAGCCCGCCGGCGAGCTGGAGGGCGGTCTCCACCGAGTCGGTCAGCCGACGCTTGCTGGAGGGCTTGGCCGCGAGCCGGTCGACGACGACCTCGATCGTGTGCTTCTTCTGCTTGTCGAGCCGGGGCCCCTCCCCCGCCGTGATCGTGGACAGCTGGTGGGTCTCGCCGTTGACCCGGACCCGGCTGAAGCCCTGGGTCTGGAGCTGCCGGAACAGCTCGACGAACTCACCCTTGCGGCCGCGGATCACGGGCGCGAGCACCTGGAACCGGGTGCCCTCGTCGTGGGTCATGATCCGGTCGACGATCTGCTGCGGCGTCTGCCGCTCGATCGTGGCGCCGCAGACCGGGCAGTGCGGGCGACCGGCGCGGGCGTAGAGCAGGCGCAGGTAGTCGTAGACCTCGGTGATCGTGCCGACCGTGGAGCGAGGGTTCTTTGAGGTGGACTTCTGGTCGATCGAGACCGCGGGCGAGAGCCCCTCGATGAAGTCGACGTCGGGCTTGTCCATCTGGCCCAGGAACTGGCGCGCGTAGGCCGAGAGCGACTCGACGTAGCGGCGCTGGCCCTCGGCGAAGATCGTGTCGAACGCGAGCGACGACTTGCCGGAGCCGGAGAGTCCCGTGAAGACGATCAGGGAGTCGCGGGGCAGGTCGATCGAGACGTCCTTGAGGTTGTGCTCGCGCGCACCTCGGATGATCAGCTGGTCGGCCACGGTTTCCTCGGGATAGTGACGGCTCTTCGAACGTGTGTTCCCATGCTAACGGGCGCCGGCAACAGCCTGGCAAGCGCGCCACGCCCACGAAACCAAGCCTCTCACGGGGCACCGACAGGCCGGTTCCGGCCACGGTGCTGGAGGCCGCCGGGCGGGCACTGCCAGGCCCAAGCACGAAAGCCCCGAGGTTGTTCCCCTCGCGACCGAGCGGGCGTCCTCTCAGTGGGCAGCGCCGTGCAGGTTCAGCACCATCACGCCGATCACGATCAGCGACAGCGCCACCACCTTGGTCACGTCCCAGGACTCGCCCAGTGCGACGACTCCCACGACCGCGATCAGCGCGGTGCCCAGTCCGGCCCAGATCGCGTACGCGACGGACACCTGCATGTGCTGCACCACCAGGGTCAGCAGCCAGATCGAGGCGCCGTACCCCCCGAGCACGAGCACCGTCCACAGCGGGTCGCGGAAGCTGTCGGCGCGCGGCAGCGCCGCGGTCGCCGCCACCTCCACGGCGATCGCCAGCATCAGCAGCGGGACCGCGATTCCCATGTCGTTCTCCTCCAGCCAGGTGTAGCGACTGCTACACGACAAACGTAGCACTCGCTACACTGGTGCTCCACCAGCTTCCGGGAGAGCAGGAGCCGATGACCGACCGCAGGCAGGAGCTGGCCGAGTCCGCCACCGACTACGTCCTCGAGCACGGGCTGATCGGGCTGACGCTGCGACCGCTCGCGGCCGCGATCGGCACCAGCGACCGGATGCTGCTCTACCACTTCCGGGACAAGGACGACCTGCTGGCGACGGTGCTCAGGACCTCGAACGACCGCTCCGTGCAGGGCATCCGCGCGCTCGCGCCGTCCCCCGACGTACGACGGGCGGTGCTGGACCTCTGGGCGACGGTGACCTCGCCGTCCCAGGCGCGCTGCCAGCGGCTCTACGTCGAGGCGGCGGCGGTCGGAGTCCTCGGCGTGGAGCCCTATGCGTCGGTCGTCGCCCGGGCCAACGAGGTCTGGATGGACGCCGTCGCCGACCACCTGCGCGCGTCCGGCGTGCCGACCCCCGCGGCCCGCCGCGCCGCCACCCTGCTCGACGCGACGTTCATGGGTCTCCAGCTCGACCTCCAGCTCGAGGGCGAGGACGACATCACGCGTGCCGTGCACGATCTTGCGGACGCGGTGGCGGCCCTGTGGGCGGTCAGGACGCCTGCCTAGGATCACCCCATGGCGACATACAGCGGCCGTGTGCGGCCCGGTGGAACCCCCGACGTCCGTGAGCTGTCGAAGCTGATGATCACGAAGGTCGCGGTGGACGAGGAGATGTCCAACAACTGCTACCTGCTGCGCTGCCGCGCCACCGACGAGCAGCTCCTGGTCGACGCCGCCGCCGACGCGCCGCGGTTGCTCGAGGTGGTCGGCGAGGGCGGTCTCGCGACCGTGGTCACCACGCACCAGCACTGGGACCACCACCGGGCACTGGCCGACGTCGTGTCCGCCACCGGAGCCACGACGGTCGCCGGCACCGACGACGCCGCCGCGATCGCCGAGCAGACCGGCGTCGAGGTCGCGCGCGGCGTGGGTGACGGCGACACCGTGACCGTCGGGCAGTGCACCCTCGACGTGATCCACCTGGTCGGGCACACCCCCGGCTCGATCGCGCTCCTGTACGACGACCCCGACGGCACCCCGCACCTGTGGACCGGAGACAGCCTGTTCCCCGGGGGCGTCGGCAACACGTTCGGCGACGCCGACGCGTTCGTCCGCCTGGTCGACGACGTCGAGGCCAAGCTGTTCGACCGGCTGCCCGACGAGACCTGGTTCTACCCCGGCCACGGCAACGACTCGGTGATCGGCGACGAGCGACCGCACGTCGCCGAGTGGCGCGAGCGCGGGTGGTGAAGCTCACCGTCGCCGGCCAGGACCCCGAGCTCGACGAGCGGCTCAGCACCGAGCTCACGGCGTACAACGAGGCCGTCACCGGCGTCCGCGACCAGCGGGAGGTCACGGTCAAGGTCGTGGACGGGACCGACACGTTGATCGCCGGGCTGAGCGGCTGGACCTGGGGCACCAGCGCCGGCATCGAGCTGGTCTGGGTGCACGAGGACCATCGAGCCGCGGGGTGGGGTGCCCGGCTGCTCGAGGCGGCCGAGCGGGAGGCACGCAGCCGCGGCTGCCGGCAGGTCCTGGTCTCGTCCTTCACCTTCCAGGCGCCGGAGTTCTACCGGCGGCACGGCTACGTCGAGCGCGGTCGGTCGGAGGGCATCCCGCACGCGGGGACCGCGGACGTCCACTTCGTCAAGCGACTGGAGCCGGTCGATGGCGGCCGCTGAGCCGCACCCGCGCACCTGCAGCAACGGTCACGCCGTCGCCGAGAGCTACCTCAAGGTCTGTCCCAGGTGCGGCGCCACGCTGGCCCGGTCCCAGCACGAGGAGAAGCCTCCGTCTCTCGCGCCCACCCCTGACCAGCTGGTCCAGGTCTCGCGGACAGTGCCGTTCGTGACCGGCGGCATCGTGCTCGGCCTGTTCGGGCGCCTGCTGTCCTACGCCGCCGAACGCGGGCCCGCCGAGGTGTTCGGCTTCGTGCTGATGGGACTGGGCGTGGTGGTCGTGCTCGCCGGCCTGGCCGACGGAGTCCGTCGCCGGCGCTGACCCACACGGCCTAGCCTCGACCGCATGGACCTGACCCTGCGCGTCATCGGACACGTCCGCAGCCCGCTGACCTCGCGTGCCGACGCCCCGCGACAGGGAGACGAGGGCGCACCGGCGGCCGACCTGGAGTTCGCGGACGACGTCGTCCCGGCGCTGGGCGGGATCACGGTCGGCGACCACCTGCTGCTGCTCACCTGGCTCCACGAGGGTGACCGCACGACGCTGACCACCCGGCCGCGGAGCGACCCCGGCCGCCCGGAGACCGGCGTCTTCTCCACCCGCTCCCCCGACCGCCCGAACCCGATCGGCCTGCACCGGGTCACGGTCCTCTCGGCAGACCCCGACCGGCTCCGCGTGAGCGGGCTCGAGGCGATCGACGGCACACCGGTGCTGGACGTGAAGCCCGTGATCGGGGACGTGGACGAGCGCTAGACGTGGGCCCGGGTCGGGACCGATGAGCGATGACCCCGGGCCGGGGGTGCTAGAGAGCCGGGCCGACCGGGCGGCGCGGGTCGGGGCTGGTCCAGGTGAACGCCGGCCGACTCTGTCGTGACGTGCTCAGCAGCACCAGGACGTACGGCGAGGCGTACCAGGTCGCGGTCACCAGCAGCGGTGTCAGCGCCACCACCCACCAGCGCCCCGTCGCCCAGCCGGCGATCACCAGGACCACGGCGACCACGAAGGCGGCGAGCTGGCCGCGGTCGACCATCTCCCGCCAGGTCTGCTCGACCCGCTCGTCGTGCGCCAGTGCGGCGTTCCAGATGTTGAGCGCGTCGTCCATCGTGGTCAGCTCGACCGGGGTGGAGAGCTGCTCGCGGGACACCTTGCGCACGTGCTCCTGGTGCCGGGCCAGCACCCGCTCCGGCGGCCCGGTCTCGATCACGACCGAGCGGCCGGGGGCCGCGTGTGCGGTCATCTCGGCGTCGACGTCGGTGAGCCGGCGTGCCTTCTGCATCCGCTCGGGCCATCGCGGGAGGGTCTCCCAGCGCAGCCTGGTCTCGACCAGGTAGCCGTTGCTGAGCACGGTGCGCACCCGCATCGCGGGCGTGCGGTGGAAGTCGCTCACCTCGACCGCCATCGTCGCCTCGCGGTCGACCAGCAACGGGATGGGTGTGATGTCGGTGTCGCCGTCGAGCACCATGCAGCCACCGGACAGCAGGCCGAGGTCCAGCAGGTCCTGCACCAGCTCCGGGTAGTGCACGTGGTCCACCGACCACGGCACCTCGCGGTACTGCATCGTCGTCCCCTTCGTCCCGGGCGGGTGATCGTGCGTCCCGGTCCCGACAGAATAGGAAGCCGCTCACCCTTTCGAGGGGGTTTCCACCTTTTCGTCCGATGTGGTCTGGTCCTGCGCGTTCCTCAGAGCAGATCCTGCAGCCCGTTGGTCAGCCGGACGTCGAAGAAGCCGGAGTTGCCGTCGGAGTACCAGATCGAGTCGCGAGCGACGTCCCAGGCCGGCTGCGACATCGCGTAGGCGCCACCGACGCTCGGGTTGGCCGGCTTGTCCCCGATCGCGATCGGCTGGTTGTAGTAGCCGACCTGCTTCGGGTTGGCCGGGTCCCGGATGTCGAAGATCCTGAGCCCGGACAGGATCATCGAGCAGGCGACCAGGTTGGGGTCGGTCCGCCTGGGCAGCGAGCAGTAGTGCGCGGCGTACCCCTGCACCGGGCTGGCCGCGCCCGGGTCGTTCTTCTGCTCGCCCCGCCGGGCGGCAGGCTGGTGCACGGCGAGCCTGATCTGCGAGACCACCCGGGGATGGCGAGCGTCCTGGATGTCGATGATCCGGGCCGCGCCGACCGGTGAGCCGGACTGGTCGGCTCCGCCGGCGGCCGAGTAGTTGGCGTACTCGTCGAACTCGAGCAGGTAGCGGTGCCCGTCCCTCGTGAAGGGCTCGGCCGCCTGCGGGATGGACATCTCCCGCCAGGTCAGTGAGGAGAGCACGGTCACCCTCGGGTCGGAGGCGCGGGCCTGGATCTGGCTGACGTCGAGGATCCGCAGGCCACCGCTGGCGAAGCGCCCGTCGCCGGAGTTGCCGATGTTGGCGACGTAGAGCTGGCGACCGTTGTTGCTGACGCGCAGCCCGTGGTAGTTCACGCCGTACTCGGTGTAGATCACCCGTGGCGCGGACGGGTCGCCGACGTCGACCGCCTGGAAGGTGTTGCCCGCCGTGCCGGTGATGTAGTACGTCCTGCCGTCGGGCGCCCAGCCGCTCTCGTGGCCGAGCCCGCCGGTCGGCGTGGACGAGAGCAGCCGCGGGTGCCGGCAGTCGGTGTGCACGTCGTAGAGGTCGAGCACCGAGGCGTTGGTCGCGGGGTTGCCGAGCTCGGCACCGAGCAGCCCGCGCCTGGTGTTCAGCAGCAGCGACTCGTGCGGGCTGAGCATGGCGGGCGAGACCAGCTGGTCGGTCTTCACGGGGTGGGCCGGGTTCTTCATGTCGAGCACCACGACGCCGAGCCCCTTGGCCGCCTGCATCAGCACGTCCTTGGGGAACAGCAGCGTCGAGTCGTAGAAGGCGCACACGTGGCCGGCGTCGTCGACGTAGCGCTCCACCTTGAAGCCGCCGGTGTCACCCTGCCGGGACACCAGCTCGGTGTTGCAGCGGTAGCCCTTCCGGTAGCGCCCCGATTCGTAGTCGGAGGTCGGCACCCGGCCGTCGCGACCCGTCTCCCGCAGCGCGCCCGGTCCGCAGGTCGGCTTGCCGAGCGCGCCCGGGAACGGGTCGGTGGCCGCCGTGGACGGCCACAGGCCGAAAGCCGTGGCGCCGAGCGTCAACCCGAGGACGACCACCACCAGTCGGAGCAGGCCCGACCTGCGTGCTCGCTGCTGCTTCGTCTGCTCGGTCATGGCGCTCCCTCGATCTCTCCCTCCCACACCAACGAGCGGCGGGGCCGGAGGTTACCGATGCGTAATGTGGGCAGCATGCCGCTGTACTCCTTCGAGGGGAAGTCCCCCACCGTCCATCCCACCGCCTTCGTCGCCCCCACCGCCTCGGTGGTCGGCGACGTGACGATCGAGGAGAACGCCTCGGTCTGGTACGGCGTCGTGCTGCGCGGCGACTTCGGCCCGATCGCGGTCCGGGCCGGCGCCAACGTGCAGGACGGCTCGGTGCTGCACTCCCCGGAGGGGATCGTCACGGAGATCGGCCCGGGCGCGACGATCGGCCACGCCTGCGTCGTGCACGGCGCGACGATCGGCGAAGAGGCACTCATCGGCAACCACGCCACGGTGCTCGACGGCGCCTCCGTCGGTGCGCGCGCCCTGGTCGCCGCCGGGTCGGTGGTGACCGGCGAGATCCCCTCGGAGGTCCTGGCGATGGGCACTCCGTGCCGGGTCAAGGGCCCGATCGCGGGCACCAGCGCCGAGGCGTGGGTGGAGGGCAACCCGGGGATCTACCGTGACCTCGCGCAGCGCCACCGGACCGGGTTGGCGGAGCTGTGACCGTCGGCGCCTCGAACACGACGCAACGACGACGAGGTGGCGCGGCCCAGGTTCGGTGCCGGCACCCTAGTCTTTCGCCATGGCTGGGGGTCTGTTCGCGTTCCTGTTCGTCGCCGTCATCGTTGTCGTCGTGGTCGCCGCCGTCCTCAGCTGGCAGGCCGCGAAGCAACGCCGTGAAGAGTTCGCCGCGACCGCCCGGCAACGGGAGTGGACCTACACCGAGCGTGACGACCGCTGGTGCGAGCGTTTCCGGGGACCGCCGTTCGGCCGGGGCAGCGACCGTCGTGCGATCAACGTCCTGGGCGGGACGTACGACGGGCGCGCCTTCGTCGCCTTCGACTACCGCTACTCGACGCACAGCACGGACAGCCAGGGCCACTCGCGCACGACGGTGCATCCGTACTCGGTGCTGGCGCTGAACGTCGGAACCCGGTTCCCCAGGCTCTCGGTCGCGCCCGAGGGGTTCTTCAGCCGCGCCGTCGGCCGGATCACGAACCGCGACATCGAGCTGGAGTCGGAGGACTTCAACCGGGCGTTCACGGTGACGGCGGACGACCGCAAGTTCGCCTCCGACGTGCTGCACCCGCAGATGATGGAGTACCTGCTGAGGATGCCGGACCTCGGCTGGGAGTTCGAGGGCGACTCGCTGGTCGCGGTACGCGCGGGCAGCCACACGATCGCGGAGGTCGACGACCAAGCTGGCAGCCGTCGACGGATCGTCGACCGGGTGCCGGAGTTCGTCTGGCGCTGCCTCGGCCGACCGGCCGCGGAGAGCTAGGGTCGGCGCCATGGACCCGGTCGTGGGGGGTCGTCGCCCTGCTCGTGCTGCTCACCGTGGTGTCGCCGATCGTGATGTACAACCGGTTCGTCCGGCAGCGCACGCTGGTCGAGGAGTCCTGGCACGACATCGACGTCGAGCTGACCAGGCGCCACGAGCTGGTTCCGAACCTGGTGGCGACGGTCAAGGGCTACGCCGAGCACGAGCGCGCCGTCCTGCAGGCACTCGTCGCAGGCGCGCGAGCAGGCGACTGCCCACAGCGCCCAAGGTCCCCAGCAGCGCACGACGTACGAGAGCGACTGGGCACGGCCGTAGCGCAGGTCGCTGCTCGGTCGAGGCCTACCCCGACCTCAGGGCGAGCGCGAGCTTCCTGGACCTGCAGGACCGGCTCACCAACACCGAGACCGGATCGCGGCAGCGCGGCGGTTCTACAACGGCAACGTGCGGGCCTACAACACGCGGGTGCCGACGTTCCCGTCCAACGCGGTGGCCGGCCTCTTCGGCTTCGATCTCCGGGAGTTCTTCGAGCTCGCGGACGAGGGCGTCCGCACCGCGCCCGGTGTCGGGCTGTGAGCAGTCGGGCGCGCGTGGTGCCCGGGGGAGCCTGGTGCCACGAGGTCGAGATGCTGCCGGCATGAGCCGGACCCGGCTGGTGGCCTTCACCGACGAGCACGTCGAGCCGTTCGCGGAGACGATCCGCGACCCGGCGATCCTCCGGTACACGGGGACGCCGGTGCCGACGCCCGACGGCTGGATCGAGGTCTGGCGGCGGAAGTTCGTCGACGAGGACCGCGCGAACTTCGCGATCGTCGACGGCGCTGACTCCTTCGTCGGTTACGCCGTGACCGGCCCGATCGACCGCGACGGCGCGACCGCCGAGCTCGGCTACGCGATCTCCCCCTGGGCGCGCGGCCGGGGCCACGCCACCGAGGCGCTGCGGCTGCTGACCGGCTGGGCGTTCGCCGACGGGATCATCCGCGCCGATGCTCAGATCGCCGTGTCCAACACGGGCTCGTCCCGGGTCGCCGCGAAGGGTGGCTACACGCTCGAGGGTGTGCTGCGGTCGGTGCACCAGAAGAACGGGCGGCGGGAGGACATGGAGTGCTGGTCGCGGTTGGTGTCGGATTGAGTTTGGGGTCAAACACCAAGTTCTCTTGGTGTTCGGTCACTTCTTATGGGCAATGGCCCATGCCATGTGACTGTTTACCAAGAGAACATGGTGTTTGCCCCCGCAACCCACGCCTCCGCACAGCGAACGCCGGTTCGGCCGAGTCGTCCTCGATGCTCGGAGACCCGGCCGCTCACAGACCTACGCCAGGAGCTCGGCGACGTCGCGCACCTCGGCCGCAGAGCGCAGGCTGAGCAGCAGCGTGGTGACGCCGGACTCCTCCCACTCCTGCACCCGGTCGCGCACCTTGGCGGCGTCGCCCACGATGTGCAGCTGGTCGACCAGCTCGTCGGGCACGAGCGCCGTCGCCTCGTCCTTGCGGCCCTCGAGGAACAGGTCCTGGATCTCGCTCGGCCTCGTCGCCGTAGCCCATCCGCGCGAACACCTGCTGGCGTGGAAGTTGACCTCCTTGGCCCCCATGCCGCCGATGTAGAAGCCGAGCGATCGGCCGGAGCGCGTCGAGCGCCGGCCTCGACGTCGTCGGTCACCGACGATGTGCACCATGTTCGGGATCTCGAAGTCGGCGCGGGTGCGGCGGGCGCCCGGCCGGGCGAAGCCCTCGTCCAGCCACCGCGGTACTGCCCGCCGACGCTCGGGCGAGTAGAAGATCGGCAGCCAGCCGTCGGCGATCTCGGCGGCCAGCGCGACGTTCTTCGGGCCCTCGGCGCCCGAGCAAGATCGGGATGTCGGCCCGCAGCGGGTGGGTGATCGACTTCAGCGGCTTGCCCAGGCCCATCGATGCCCTCACCGGCGTAGGGCAGCGGGTAGTGCGGGCCCTGGTAGTCGACCGGCTCCTCGCGGGCCAGCACCTGGCGGACGATCGTCGACGTACTCGCGGGTGCGGGCCAGCGGCTTGGGGAACGGCTGGCCGTACCAGCCCTCCACCACCTGCGGGCCGGAGACGCCGAGGCCCGAGGATCGAACCGGCCGCCGGAGAGGTGGTCGAGCGTGAGCGCGTGCATGGCGATCGACGTCGGCGTGCGGGCCGGACATCTGCACGATCGACGTGCCCAGCCGGAGCCGGCTGGTCTCGCGCGCCCCACCACGCCAGCGGCGTGAACGCGTCGCTCCCCCAGGCCTCGGCGGTGAACAGCGAGTCGAACCCGAGCGTCCTCGGCCGCGGCGACCAGCTCGCCGACGCCCTCCGGCGGCTGCGCGCCCCAGTACCCGAGCTGCAGTCCCAGTTTCATGGCGTCACCCTGTCAGAGCGCTTGACGGGTCGATGTCCGTGCGATACAAACCAACTAGTTATCTAACCGTATGGTTTCCTGCGAGGAGGCACCACCCATGTCCACCACGACCACCGCCGTCCAGATGCGACTCGAGCTGATCCACGTCCCGGTCAGCGACGTCGACCGCGCTCGTGACTTCTACGTCCAGCAGTGCGGCTGGGACCTGCTCACCGACCACGTGCAGATGGACGACATGCGCATCGTGCAGATCAACCCGCCCGGCTCCGGCTGCTCGATCCTGATGGGTCGCAACATCCCGGAGATCACCGACATGCCGGTCGGCGTGCAGAGGGGCCTGCACCTGGTCGTGGCCGACATGGGCCAGGCCCGCGCGCCACTGATCGGCAACGGCGTCGACGTCGGCGAGGTGCTGGACCTCGGCGGCGTGCTGTTCGCCCGCTTCGAGGACCCGGACGGCAACTCGTGGCTGCTCCAGCAGTGGCCGGCCGACGGCTCCGGGGGCGAGCGGCCCGCATGAGCGGCACCGTCACCCTCGGGGGCATGGGCACCGACGCCCGTGATCCCCTGAGCCTGGTGCTCCGGGCGCTGGCCGACCCCACCCGCCGGTCGATCCTGACCCGGCTGCGCAGCGGGCCGGCCACCGTCGCGGAGCTCGGCGAACCGTTCGAGATGTCCGGCCCGGCCGTCTCCAAGCACCTGCGGGTGCTGGAGCGGGCCGGGCTGGTCAGCCGCGCGCGCGTCGCCCAGTCGCGACCGGTGACGCTCGAGGCCGAGCCGATGCGCCAGGTGGCGGCCTGGACCGCGGAGTTCCGCACGTTCTGGGGTGAGCGCTACGACCGGCTCGACGACTACCTGGCCACCATGGACGACGACGAGGGGACGACACCGTGACGGCGCCCTGGCGCACCGGCTTCGCCGTCAGCACGCCCGACGAGGCCACGATCGTGGCCGAGCGCGGGTTCGCCGCACCTCCCGACCGGGTGTGGCGGGCGATGACCGAGCCCGAGCACCTGAAGCGCTGGCTCGGCTCGCCGGACTTCCCGCTGACCACCTGCGAGATGGACGTCCGCGTCGGCGGCGCGTACCGCTGGGTCTTCAGCGACCCGGCCGGCGACAACGCGATGGGCGTCAGTGGCGTCTTCGACGAGGTGGAGCGCCCCCGACGGCTGGTGTCGACCGAGCAGTTCGACGGCTTCGCCGGGCCGAGCACCAACACGGTCGCCCTCGCCGGCCGCGACGACGGCACGACCGCGATGACGCTGACCGTGCGCTACGCCGACCGGGCGACCCGTGACGGCTGGCTCGAGTCCGGGATGACCGACGGGCTCTCCACCGGCTACGACCGGCTCGACCAGCTGCTGGCGGCGCTCGACGACGGGTCCTGAGCGGTGATCCGCACGCAGCACCGGTCCTCCGCAGGATCCAGGCGCGCGTCGAGGCCGGCGCAGCCGAGGCCGCCGAGCGCGCCCTCGACGAAGTCCCGGTTCAGCCCGCACACCAGTGCCGGTTGCTCCCTGGCGACCGCGTCGAACGGGCAGTTGCGGAGGATCACGGAGCCGTCGTCGCGGGCCGGCTCGAACCCCTCGTCGGCAAGCAGGCCGGCGATCCGGTCGAACGAGTCCCCCTGCCCGTCGTACGACCTGCCGGCGGCGTGACCACGTTCCTGCGCCTCGGCCGTGAGCGCGCCCGGCAGCGCCTCCCCCGCCAGCGACCGGGCGACGGCGCCGGCCAGCACGGAGCCGACCAGGTCGTAGCTGCGCTCCGGCACCTGCACGGAGATCTCCAGGTCCGTGCGTCGGTAGACCTTGGCGGTGCGCCCGGCCCCCGGTCCAGTGCGACCGGAGAGCCGGCGGAAGCCGGACTCCAGCAGCCCCTCGTCGACCAGCCGCTCGAGGTGGAAGCGCGCCGTGTGCAGCGGCACCCCGGCCCCCTCGGCAGCCTGCTCGCGGCCCACGGCCTCGCGTTGGGCGGCGACGTAGCGGTAGAGCCGCAACCGGACCGGATCGGCCAGGGCGGCCGCTGCCGTGTAGTCGTCCATCGGGCTACTCCTTGACGGGTGATCGCCGGGTTACTAACGTGCAGCCTAGTCTCATTTAGAAATCCCGTCCACGCAGGAGCCGCCCGATGAGCCAGTCCGTCACTCCACTCCTCGACCGGCGGCTCGACGTCGCGACGGCCGCGGCCCACGACATGCTCACCGCGCTCGGGCTCCCGGTCGACAGCGAGGAGATGGTCGACACCCCGCGCCGGCTGGTGCAGGCCTACGCGGAGCTGCTGACCCCGAACCCTTCGAGATGACCACGTTCCCCAACACCGAGGCCTACGACGAGCTGGTGCTGGTGCGCGACATCCCGCTGCGGTCGGTGTGCGAGCACCACCTGCTGCCGTTCGTCGGCGTGGCCCACGTCGGCTACCTGCCGGCCGCCCGGATCGTCGGGCTCTCCAAGCTGGCCCGCACCGTCGACCACGTCGCGCGCGGCGCCCAGACCCAGGAACGGCTCACCGCGCAGGTGGCCGACCACCTGCAGCAGCACCTGTCCCCGCACGGCGTCGGGGTGGTGGTCGAGGCCGAGCACACCTGCATGAGCGTCCGCGGCGCCCGGGCCGCGGGTGCGCGCACCGTCACCGCCGGCTCCTCGGCCGGGCTGCGCGAGGACCCGGCGACCAGGGCCGAGTTCCTGGCCCTGACCACCGCGACGCGGGACCCGGTCGATGACCGGCCGGGTGGTCGTCGTCGGCGGTGGTCTCGCGGCCGGCACGTTCGTCACCGAGCTGCGCGACGGCGGCCACGACGGCCCGATCACGCTGTTCACCGACGAGCCGCACGCGCCGTACGAACGTCCGCCGCTGTCCAAGGACCTGCTGCTCGGCAACGCCAGCGGAGGACGACCCGCTGGTCCACGACGCGGGTTGGTACGACGAGCACGACGTCGACCTGCGCCTGGGCACCCGGGTCACCGTCCCTGGACCTCGGCCGCGCGCGAGGTGCACGCCGGGGGCGAGACGCTCGGCTACGACCACCTGCTGCTCGCGACCGGCTCCCGCCCGCGACGGCTGGCCACGGCCGACGAGAGCGGCGCCCCGGTCGCCTACCTGCGCACGCTCGAGGACGCCCCGCCTCAAGGACCGGCTGACCGCCGGCAGCCGGATCGGCATCATCGGCGCCGGCTGGATCGGCCTCGAGGTCGCCGCGGCCGCGCGCAACGTGGACGCCGAGGTCACGGTCCTGGAGTCCGCTCGACCAGCCGCTGCTGCGTGTGGTCGGACCCGAGGTCGGTGAGATCTTCGCGCGCCTCCACCGCGAGCACGGCGTCGACCTGCGCACGGGCATCGGCATCACCGGCATCGAGCGCTCGGCAGCGGCGCGCTCGTGCACCTGCGCGAAGGCGACCCGCTCCGCTGCGACCTGCTCGTGGTCGGCATCGGCGTCGAGCCCGTGGTCGAGCCCGCCGGCGCGGCCGGGCTGACCGTCGACAACGGGATCCGGACCGACGCCCGCCTGCTCACCAGCGACCCGTACGTCCGGGCAGCCGGCGACGTCGCGAACGTCGACCACCCGCGGCTCGGTCGCCCGGTGCGCGTCGAGCACTGGGACACCGCGATCCAGCACGGCAAGGTGGCGGCCGCGAACGTGCTGGGCCGGGACGCCGTGGCCGACGCGCTGCCGTACTTCTTCACCGACCAGTACGACTTCGGCATGGAGTACGTCGGCAACCCCGGCCCGGACGGCTTCGACCGCGTGGTGCTGCGCGGCGACCCGGCGTCGTACGCGTTCACGGCCTGGTGGCTCCGTGGCGACGAGGTGGTGGCCGGCATGCACGCCAACGACTGGGACGCGATCGAGGACGTCCGCCGGATCGTCGGCACACGCGTCACGCCGGACCGGCTGGCCGACGAGAGCGTCTCGTTGGCTGACGTCTAGGCGCCCCTCCCCTCGATCAGGGCGAGGTCGCGGGTGGCGAAGCGGAGGTGCTCGACCTCCTCCTCCATCACCACGCTCAGGCACTCCCAGACCGGGCGCTCCCCCTCCGGGTAGCCCGGTGCCGGCGCCCGCGTGCAGCCACGACCCAGGTCGGCGTCGGCCAGGTCGTCGAGGACCCGCCGGACCACCCCCTGCCGGTCGGCGCGTGCCTCGAGCACCTCGGCCCAGCTGGGTCGCGCGTCGAGGTCGATGCCGAGCGCGGCAGCGTCATCCGGCGCGTAGGCGGTCTGCGCCAGCCCCAGCGGGTGGAACGGCGCCGGGTCGTCGAGGACCGTGCGACTGACCCAGGAGTCGGCGATGAACACCAGGTGGCGCAGCGTCTCGGCGAACGACCACTCGTCGTCGACGCGCTCGACGCGCGCCTCCTCGGGCAGCCGCTCGGCGCGCGCGGTCGCATCTGCCCACAGCCGCTCGAGGGTCTCCCCCATCGCCCGGAACCCGTCCGCTGACCGGATCTCGCGCAGCTGCACTCGCTCCGGGTGGCGCCGGTCGAGCTCCTCGGTGACGTACGCCGTGACGTCGACGCCGTTGACCACCAGGCCCTCGACGTAGCCGGAGACGTCGACGTCGACCAGGCACGCGTCGACCACCTTGGCGCCGGTCAGGTCGCAGTCGACGAAGCGGGTGCGTGACAGGTCCTTGACCAGGAACGTCGTGCCGCGGAGCGCCTCGTTGGTGCCGTCGTCGTGGTGGCCCGCCGACCAGCGGTGGGGTCCGTACTGAGGTGTCATGCCCGCAGTGTGCCCACGGCCACCGACAATCCCCGGTTTCGCCCTCGGTGAACGCCGGTGGCCGACGCTCCCCTGCACCGTACGACGTGCCTAGAGTCGGGCCATGGGTGAGGTGATCGCGTTCCCGGAGCCGGCCCCGTCGAGCGCACCCGTCGTCGAGCCGCTCTGGCGCGAGGCCGTCGGACACGAGCTCCGCGAGGAGCGGCACCGCCAAGAGCGCACCCTGACCGACGTCTCGGATCGGTCCGGCGTCTCCACCCAGTACCTCTCCGAGGTCGAGCGCGGCCGCAAGGAGCCGAGCTCCGAGGTGCTCGGCGCGATCGCCGGCGCTCTCGGGCTGCGGCTGGTCGACCTCACCGCCCGGGTGACGCGCACGCTGGCGGCGAGGCGGACCGGGCCGCTCGCCCTCGCGTCCTAGCGCCCCTGCAGCACCCGGTCCGCCAGCCCGTACGCCACCGTCTCGGTGGCGGTCAGCACCAGGTCTCGGCCGGTGTCCGCGCGGAGCCGCTGCACGGTCTGGCCGGTGTGCCGGGCGAGGATCGTCTCCATCTCCGCGCGCAGCCGCACGATCTCCTTGGCCTGGACGGCGAGGTCGGGCAGCGCGCCCTGGCCACCGCCCGACGGCTGGTGCAGCACCACGCGTGCGTGCGGCAGGACGTTGCGGCTGCCCTCGGACCCGCCAGCGAGCAGCACCGCCGCGGACGACGCGGCCTGGCCGACGCAGGTGGTCGCCACGGGTGCGCTGATGTACTGCATGGTGTCGTAGACGGCGAGCATCGCCGTGACCGAGCCGCCGGGTGAGTTCAGGTACAGGTCGATCGGCGACGCCGTGCTCTCGGACTCCAGGTGCAGCAGCTGCGCGATCACCACGTTGGCGACGCCGTCGTCGAGCTCGGTGCCGATGTAGATGATCCGGTCGGTGAGCAGCCGACTGTAGATGTCGACGGCGCGCTCCCCCCGGATCGTCTTCTCGACCACGCTCGGGATCGGGTAGCTGCTCATCGCAGGCCCACCGGCTGCGCGAGGCGCGCGGGCGTGACGTCGGAGACGTCGGTCAGGATCTGGTCGACGAAGCCGTAGTCCTTGGCCTCGTCGGCGGTGAACCAGCGGTCGCGTACGGCGTCGGCCTCGACCTTCTCCCGGGTCTGACCGGTGTGCTCCGCGATCAGCCGCATCATCACGTTCTTGGTGTGCTCGAGGTTCTCGGCCTGGATCTCGATGTCGACCGCGGTGCCGCCGATGCCGGCCGAGCCCTGGTGCATGAGCACCCGCGAGTGCGGGAGGGCGTAGCGCTTGCCCGGCGTACCCGCCGAGAGCAGGAACTGACCCATGCTGGCCGCGAGCCCCATCGCCAGGGTGCTGACGTCGTTGGGGATCAGCCGCATCGTGTCGTAGATCGCGAGGCCGGCCGAGACCGATCCGCCCGGCGAGTTGATGTACAGGCTGATGTCGCGGTGCGCGTCCTCGGCGGAGAGCAGCAGGAGTTCCGCGCACAGACGGTTGGCGATCGCGTCGTCGACCTCCTGACCGAGAACGATGATCCGTTGGTGGAGCAGGCGGGCGGTGAGCTGGTCGTCGAGCGAGCCGGTCGGGATGGGCGGGCTGGTCATGGTGCACCTCCGGGTGCCTGGTCGGGTGTCGTCCGTCCGGCCAGCGTGGCCGGAGGGCCGCGCACCGTTCCAGCGGTTCTGCCGCGGGCGGTTCTGCCGAGAGCAGAAGACCTTGCCTGCACGCCCAGATGCTTACATGATTACTTCATTACACCGTTGCATGGGAGGGAGAGACGATGACGACCGAGACCGAGGTTGCCGGCTGGATCCGAGGGCGACTGCCCGACGCCTGGTTCACGGGACCGGCCGAGGTGACCACCGATCGCGAGGAGATCCTGGTCGTCGGCACCCTGGCCGCACCGGAGGGCGCGGAGGGCGAGCCGGACGGGGCCGAGGCCACCGCTGCCGCCAAGGGCCGGATCTCGCGGTTCCGTGAGGACACCCGTGACGAGCGGATCCGCATCGCCCGCGAGGCCGAGCACCGGTTCGGCCGGAAGGTGGCCTGGGGCGCTGCGTGCGGACCGGTGAGCGTGGTGTTCACCAACATCGCGGTGCCGGTGATGACCCGGCTTCGCCAGCCCGAACGGCTGACCCTGGACACCCTGGTCGACGCCGGCGTCGCCCGGAGCCGTGCCGACGCCCTGGCCTGGTGCGTGCGCCTGGTCGGCGAGAACACCGAGGAGTGGCTGGGTGAGCTCCGCGAGGCGATGACCGAGGTGCAGCGCGTGCGCGAAGAGGGTCCTCGGGCATAGCCGACCCGGGGTGGAGCTGGATGTGTTGTGTCGCGGCTGGTCTGGGGTGGAGGGCGGGGCAGAACACCAAGTTCTCCTGGTGATCAGTCACTCCGCCCGGGTTGTCTCCCATGCAGAGTGACTGACCAGCCGTGCTGAGTGATCACCACGTCCGTTCGGCGTCCCCAGCCCGCACGAGCCGGCTGGCTTTCCACAGCCCGCCGCTGGCGACCGGCGCCCGAGGCTCGTTCGGATCGACCATCTCCGCATGGACGCAGCTCTGCAACTGATCGAAGACACCGGGATCGCCCTGCGACGCGAGATGGTCGAGCGCGGGGTGAGGGACCGCGACCTCCGCGAAGCCGTCCGCCACGGGGTCCTGATCCGGATCCGACAAGGTGCGTACACGACACCGGCACGGTGGACCGCCACAGACGACGTCGGCCGCCACCGGATGCTGTGCACGTCGGTGTCGAGACTGATGGGAGATACCGTCGCGCTGACCCACACGTCGAGCCTGGTCATGCAGGACGTTCCCGTCTGGGGAGCGGACCTCAAGCATGTGCACGTCACGCGTCTCGACCACGGCTCCGGGCGTCACGAAGCCGGCGTCATCCATCACAAGGGTGCGGTCGAGCCCGGCGAGCTCGTCCGCACGAGCGCCGGGTTCCTGGCGACATCCCCGGCTCGCGCCATCTACGAGCACGCGTCGATCAACACGATCGAGTCCGGCCTGGTCTCGTTCGACGCCGCGCTCCACTCCGAGCTCGTCACGCCCTCGCAGGCAGCCCGCCAGTTCGAGCTGATGGAGCGGTGGCCCGGAACACAGCGACTGCAGCTCGTCGTACGGCTCGCAGACGGCCGAGCCGAGTCACCGGGTGAGACCCGGGGCCGCTACCTGTGCTGGCGGCACGGCCTGCCGGCACCGGTTCTCCAGTTCGAGGTGTACGACGCTTCGGGAAACCTGATCGGTCGGACGGACTTCGCCTGGCCCGAGCACCGCCTCCTCGGCGAGTTCGACGGCCGGTTGAAGTACGGACGGTCACTCGGGCCCGGCCAGACGCCCAGCGATGCGGTCTTCCGCGAGAAGCGGAGAGAGGACCTGCTCCGCGAGGTCACCCAGTGGGCCCTCATCCGGCTGATCTGGTCGGACCTCCATGACGGCGCCTACACCGCTCACCGCATCCGGAGGCTGATGCGGCGAGCCGCGTGACTCCCTGAGCCGACTCACCACGGACAACAGTCACCCTGCATGGGCAATTGCCCATGCGGGGTGACTGTTTACCAAGAGAACTTGGTGTTCTGCCACCGACCTCTGCGCCACCGACCCCGCGCCCCCGCGGCGACTCAGACACACTTGGCGAGATCGGGCGTGACCTTCGTCAGCGCCTTGCGGTCCTTGTCCGACTCCTTGTACTTCTCGTCCCGATCGGCGATCGCCCGGAGCGCGTCGTCGGAGATGTCGGACTTCACGAAGATCTTCGCCGCGCAGTCGGCCTGCTTCTTGGTCAGCTTGACCGTCTTGTCGTCGGTCTTGACGCCCTTCTGCATCGACGTCGACAGCTCGTCCTCGGAGGGACGGCCCCCTGCGCACGCCGAGGTGGCGAGCAGGAGCGCCACGGCGACGGTTGCACCCAGCTTCTTCACCATCAGGTGTCTCCCCGTGCTTGTTGCCGGGACGGCCCCGGCGCGTCCTCGCAACCTACCGCCCGGGTGGTGGACCGAAACCCATGCGGGATCAGGGCAGTCGGCGCTGGTACTGCAGCTCGCGCCCCAGCACCCGGTAACCGAGTCGTTCGTTGACATCGATCATGTGGGAGTTCGACTCGGCGTTCCAGGTGTCGATGGTCTCCACCTGGGGTTCCACCTCGGCCAGCCAGAGCACCATCTCGGCCTTCAGCAGCAGCCCCAACCGGTGCCCGCGATGCTCGCCGACCACGCTGGTGTCGTGCTGCTCGGACCGTCCAGGCGCGTCACCGTCGACCGCGACCACGGTGTGCCCCGCCAGCTCACCGCTCTCGCGGTGCCGCGCGACCAGCCGGTAGAAGCGCCAGTCGCTCGCGATCACCGCGTCCTCGTAGGTGCGGATCCGCGCCGGCGAGAACTCCTCGTCCTCCATCTCGAGGTCGTCGAGCGGCGCGTCGTTGATCGCTGCGGTCAACCCGACCACGGCGTCCAGCAGGTCGTCGGGCGTCCGTCCGGCCAGCCGGACCAGCTCGTACGACGCCGCGACATCAGCCGCCTCGTCACGGAGCCTGCGCACCTCGCCGATCGGCACCTCGGAGACGTGCATGCGGCGCTTGACGTCCTGCGCCCTGTGCGCGAAGCCGTGCGCCGTCGCGAACGCGTTGCCGGGTGTGCCGTCCCAGGCGTTCGACCCCACCAGGTGCCGACCCATGGTCGTCACCTCGGCGAGCAGCGCGTCGAGCAGCGCGGTGCCGTGGCCCCGGCGCCGGTGCTCCGGGAGGACCTTGAGGTCCAGCCACGCCAGGTCGAGGTTGTCCCACTCGCTGCAACCGATCTGGCCGAGACCCACCACGGCGTCCCCGTCGTGGGCGAGGAAGTAGCGGTCGGGCTCACCGTCCCACCCGTACCGGACGTTGCGCTCCATGCGGTACGTGCTCACCGGGCACTCCCAGGGCGCCTCGATCGCATTGCGGCTGTTCTCGATCTCGGCGGCGAGCCGGACCGCCTCGGCGTCGTCTGCCGCGAACTCCCTCAGGTCCATGGTCGAAGCGTGCCCGAGGGAGGGTGCGCGTGCACCCGTTTAAGCCGGGTGTCGATCGTGCCGTTCCGAGATGACGGCCGCGCCGTGCGGCCGGCCCACACGCCGTCGGCGGAGCGCCGGAGGCCCGCGGCGTTCAGCAGACGGAACATGTTCGTCGTGACCCGAGCGCCGGGCCGACCGTCGGGGTACGCGACGAGAACCCGTTCGCGCGCTGCTCCGAGGCGGACGTGGTGGGGGCACCGGTGCAGGCCGGGGTGGGTGTCGGCGGTCTACCACGTTCCCGTGGTAACTGCCCGCTTCGCCAGCGAGATCTCCCGAGGGAAGGGGTGAGACAACTGGTGACGTGGTAACTCCCCGCCCGTGGGATCCGTCACACGCCGCCACCCTCCCCCGCTGCTAGCGTCCGCCACATGCGCTCAGCCAAGGACTTCTTCCGCCCTCTCGCCGTCGGCGCGCCCGCTCCCTTGACCGAGATCCCGGCCCGGCCGTCCCGCGCGATCCACTTCTTCGACCCGTCCAACCCGAAGATGGCCGCGAAGGTGCCGGACATGATCGGCAGCGTCGACGTGCTCCTCGGCAACCTCGAGGACGCGATCAAGGCCGACAACAAGGAGGCCGCCCGCGACGGGCTGGTCCGCATTGCCCGCGACACGGACTTCGGGCCGACGCAGCTCTGGACCCGGGTCAACTCGCTCGACTCCCCCTGGGGCCTCGACGACCTGACCACGCTGGTCGCCGAGATCGGCGACAAGCTCGACGTGGTCATGGTGCCGAAGGTCGAGGGTGCGGAGGACATCCACTACGTCGACCGGCTGCTCGCCCAGCTCGAGGCGAAGGCCGGCCTGGAGAAGCCGCTGATGGTGCACGCGATCCTCGAGACCGCGCGCGGCATGGTCAACGTCGAGGAGATCTGCGCGGCGTCGCCGCGGATGCAGGGGCTCTCGCTCGGCCCGGCCGACCTGGCGGCCGACCGCCGGATGAAGACAACGCGCGTCGGCGGCGGGCACCCGGGCTACCTGGTGCGCCAGGACCCGGTCGACGGTGACATCGACGCCGCCCGGCCTACGTACCAGCAGGACCTCTGGCACTACACGATCTCCCGCATGGTCGACGCCTGCGTCAGCAACGGGATCTACCCCTACTACGGCCCGTTCGGCGACATCGCCGACGTGGTCGCCTGCGAGGACCAGTTCCGCAACGCGTTCCTGCTCGGCTGCGTCGGCACCTGGAGCCTGCACCCCAAGCAGATCGCCATTGCCAACAAGGTGTTCAGCCCCTCGGTCGAGGACGTGGCTCATGCGCGTCGCGTCGTGGCCGCGATGGGCGACGGGACCGGCGCGGTGATGCTCGACGGCAAGATGGAGGACGACGCGTCGCTCAAGCAGTGCCTGGTGATGGTGCGGCTGGCCGAGCAGCTCGCCGAGGTCGACCCCGAGCTCAGGAAGCAGTACGACGCGATCGAGATCGACGCATGAGCGACACCGACGCGTTCCGGCCGCGCCGCTCGGTCCTCTACATGCCGAGCTCCAACCAGCGCGCGCTCGAGAAGGCGAAGACGCTGCCGGTCGACGGGCTGATCCTCGACCTCGAGGACGCCGTCGCGCCCGACGCCAAGCCGGCCGCCCGCGAGGCCGCCTGCGCTGCTGCGGCGTCCGGCGACTACGGCCGGCGGGAGCTGACGATCCGGGTCAACGGCGCCGACACCGAGTGGCACCAGGACGACCTCCGGGCCGCGTGCGCCGCCGGGCCCGACGCGATCGTGGTCCCGAAGGTGGGTTCGGCCGACGCGGTCCTGGCACTGGTCGAGGCGATGGCCGGCTACGACGCTCCTGAGCACACGAAGCTCTGGGCGATGGTGGAGACGCCCTACGCGATGCTGCACAGCGAGGAGATCGCCGCCGCCTCCGAACGCCTCACCGTGCTGGTGATGGGCACCAACGACCTCGCCAAGGAGCTGTACGCCGAGCACGTGCCGAACCGCCAGCCCCTGCTGACCGGACTCGGCCTGTGCCTGCTCGCTGCCCGCGCGACCGGCACCGCGATCCTGGACGGCGTCTACAACGACGTGAAGGACACCGACGGCTTCCTCGCCGAGTGCCGCCAGGGTCGCGAGCTCGGCTTCGACGGCAAGACCCTGATCCACCCCGGCCAGGTCGAGGGCGCCAACACCACGTTCGCCCCGTCCGCGCAGGCGGTCGAGGACGCGCGCGGGATCCTTCAGGCGTGGGAGGACGGCGCCGGCAGCGGTGTCGTCACCTACCGCGGCCGGATGGTCGAGAACCTGCACGTCGAGTCCGCGCAGCGCACGCTCACGCTGCACGAGGCGATCCGCGGCCTGGAGGGCGAGCGGGCCTGACCGCTCGCTCATTGTCTGATTTGTCTGGTTTTCGTGGGCGGGCCGACCGATACTCGTCCGGTGAGCTCGAACCTGCGGTGCCTCGGCCTCGACACCGAGAGCCAGTCGGACCTCGAGGCGTTGCTGCGCGGGGTGTTCCCCGACACGGTGCCGGTCGGCGAGCACGACGGCGTGGTTGCGTGCCGCTGGACCGACGGCTCGGGGGCACGTCTGACCCTGGGGATCCGGGACGACGCGATCGCTGACCTGGTCCCGTCGTACGACGCGAGGCCGGGCGTACACGTGGCCGGGATGCGTCTGTTGGCCGCCGAGGTGGCCGCAGCGGACGTCGTCGACGAGGACGGCGAGCTGCTGACCCGGATGGCCTGCGAGCTCGAGCAGTGGCGATGCCTCGGCGACTCCACGGTCGCGGGCACGGCCTCGGTGACCGCGTTCGGGATCGAGGTGTCGGTGCACGCGGACGAGGCGTCGTACTCCACCTCCTCCGCCAGCCTGCTGAGCCCTGTGCACACAGGTCCTTCGCGGCCGATGCGGATGACCAGCGAGTCCTTCGTGTCCTACGGGCTGTTCGCCGGCGACGCAGGTCCCGAGGAGCCGCACGCCTACGCCCAGCTCTCCGGCGTCGTCCTGGACGGCACCACGAAGCTCAACTCGCACACCGGTCGGGCCTTCCACGTGGCGCGCGTCCGCAGCGTGCTCGGTGAGCTCGACGTGTGTGTCCCGGTCTCCGACCAGCCCGAGGTCCCGGTTCCCGGCAACGTCGTCTCCGGTCTGGTCTACCTGGTGGCATCACTGGACCAGCTCTGGTCGGGGCGCGACCCGACGCCGCCGCCTCCGCCGACACGGCGGCGCTGGTTCCGGCGCCGCCGGACCTGACCTGGTGAGGACACGCACCACTTCGCGCGATGTCGGCGGCTCCTGGTGGAGGAGCTCGAGGCCCGGCTCCACGCCCGACCGCGCCTGACCGCGCGTGACCGTCGTGGCTCCCCTGGCGCGCTGGCCGCGACACCCTGATGACGGGGCGGGCCGAGACTGCGCGAAGATCTCGCTACGGCCCCCAAGCTGAGGCAGGTCGGGACGAGGACGGCTCGACTCGGGGCCCGCGGACACGAAGACTGGGGGTCACGCCGACGGAGGGCAGGCACACGTGTTCGACCTGACACGCACCGAACGGGCACACGCGTGAGGCCGTTCGGAGGCAAGCCCGCCAGCACGACTACCCGCGTCCGGGTTCGGCAGTGGCTGACCGACCCGGTGCACCTGGTCGACGGGCTCCAGATCCTCAAGACGGTGGTGGCCGCGGTGGCCGCGTGGCTGATCGCGATCAAGCTGGCCGGCCACCAGCAGGCGTTCCTCGCGCCGTGGTCGGCGCTGCTCACCGTCCACGCCACCGTCTACCGGACGCTGACCCGGGGCATCCAGTCCGTGGGCGCGGCCGTGATCGGTGTTCTCCTCGCGTTCGCGGTCGGCAGCCTGGTCGGGGTCAACGCCACCACCTTGGCGGTGACCCTCCTGCTCGGGTTCGCGATCGGGTCGGCACCCATGTTCCGTGCCGAGGGCGTGGCCGTGGCGACCACGGCCCTGATCGTGCTCACCACCGGCTACAGCACGAGCACCGGCGCGCTGGCCGAACGGTTGCTCGACACCTGCATCGGGATCGTGGTCGGCATCGCGGTGAACCTGATCGTCCTCCCCCCGGTCAACGACCGCGCCGCCGCGCGGCTGGTGGACCGGATCGACGACGAGGCGGGTGACCTGCTCACGGACATTGCGCAGGGACTCGCGGCGGGCGGCGACGTCGACGTCGCCGAGGAGTGGGTCGCCCGCTCGCGCGAGCTCGACGGGCACATCGAGCACGCCTGGCGCGCGGTCGTCGAAGCCAGCGAGAGCACCCGGCTCAACCTGCGCAGCCGGCTCCGGGGCCGCGCCAGCAGGTCCGCGACGTACGGCGAGGTGCTGCGCCTGCTGGAACAGTCGATCGCGGAGATCCGCAGCATGGCGCGTACCCTCGCCACCTCGATCGCGACCTCCGACGAGTGGGACCCGGTGTTCCGGGACCGGTGGTTGGCCCTGCTCCGCCGCACCGGGCGTGCCGTCTCGGACGCCGACGACGGCGCGCTCCGCGAGGTGCGCGTAGAGCTCGACGCGTTGCGCAGCGAGCTGTCCCGCGACGACCTGGCTGCCCTGCACTGGCCGGTGTACGGCGCCCTGCTGGTCAACCTGCGCAACATCGTCGACGCCCTGGCCGACGTTGCCACCGCGAACCCGATCAAGCCGGCCCGGCACCACCTGCCCTGAAGCTGCGTCAGTTGCCCGTGCTGCGGTAGCGGCCCCGGTAGTACAGGAGCGGGTCGGTCACCTCGTCGTACGACTCGAGCTCCTGGACCCGTCCGAGCACGACGTAGTGGTCGCCGGCCTCGTGCACCGCGTGGACCGTGCAGTCGACGAAGCCGAGCACACCCTTGAGCAGCGGCGAGCCGGTGCGCGGGGTGGGCTCCCAGCCGATGCCCGCGAACTTGTCGGTGCCCTTCGTGGCCATCACGTCCGACAGCTCGTGCTGGCCGTCGGCGAGCAGGTTGACGCAGAACGCCCCGGAGCGCTCGATCAGCGGCCAGGCCCGCGAGGTCCTGGCCGGGCAGAACAGCACCAGTGGCGGGTTCAGCGAGACCGAGCTGAACGACTGGCAGGTCATGCCGACCGGGTCGCCGTCCGACATCGCGGTGACGACGGCGACGCCGGTGGCGAAACGCCCGAGCACGTCGCGGAACGCCTGCGCCCGCTCGACGGCGTGCACGTCGTCGCGGTCGATCCGGCTGGGCTCGCCCGGGCGCAGCTCGAAGTCGAGGTCCCCGAGCCACGTGTCGATCTGCTCCTGGCTGGGCCAGGGCTCGCCGACGTCCGGGCGCAGACCCTCGGGCACCTCGCGGTTGTCGGCGTGATCGGTCACGCGTCCCATTGTCCGGGCTGCCGTCCGCCGGCCACGTCGCACCCCCCAGCGCACCCGGCACCCACCTCACCCCGCTCCCCCGCCGACCCGTCGCAGATGGCGACGCAAAGCCTGCCGACCCGACGCAGATGGCGACGCAAAGCCTGCCGACCCGACGCAGATGGCGACGCACAAGCCTGCTGACCCGACGCAGATGGCGACGGGTCAGCGACAACCGGGCAACCATCTCCGACGGTTCAGCGACAACCGGGCAACCATCTGCGACGGGTCAGCGACCACCGGGCAACCATCCGCGACGGGTCAGCGACCACCGGGCAACCATCTCCGACGGGTCAGCGACAACCGGGCGACCATCTGCGACGGGTCAGCGGTGGGGCGGGGAGCGATCAGACCCGGGGGACCAGCACGCTCACGGTCATCCGGTCGTCGTGGGCGCACTCCCAGTCGACGGCACGACCGAAGGACTCGTGCCGGCCGGCGGCGCACAGTCGCAGCTCGCCACCCGCCTCCACGACGAGGGCCAGGACCAGGGACAGTCCCAGACCGGAGCCGGGTCGGCCGCGGGCCTCCGCCGAGCGGGCGAAGCGCTCCGGTGCCCGGCCGAGCATCTCCTCGTCCATGCCGGCTCCCGCGTCGCTGACCACCACCCGCGCCCAGGTGTCCTTCACGTGGAGCTCGATCGCGATCGGGGGCCGGCCGTGCCGGGCGGCGTTGTCGACGAGGTTCTCCACCACCCGGTCGAGGTCGTCACCGTGGCCGACGAGCACGGGGCCGGCGACGGTGGCGAGCTCGACGTCGAGGTCAGGGTCGAGCACCCGACGACGTTCGACCAGGCGAGCCAAGGATGGCACCAGGTCGACGGCGGGCCGGGGCGCGAGGGGAGTCGTCGTCCCCAGCTCCAGCAGCCGCTCCGCGAGCGTGCCCAGACGGCCGATGTCCGCCTCCAGCTCGCCGAGCACCTCCTCGTGGTCGGCCACGCTGCGCTCGCGTCTCCGGGCCAGCTGCACCCGGCTGCGCAACAGCGTGATCGGCGTCCTCAGCTCGTGGCTGGCGTCCTCCACGAAGCGTCGCTCCGCCTCGACCGCCCCCTCGAGGGCGGCCAGCATCTGGTTCAGCGTCGCGCCCAACCGGGTCACCTCGTCCGAGCGCTCGACCGGGACATCGAGGCGGACTCCGGTCGCGCCCGAGGCGATCTCCGCCGCCTGGCGCCGGTAGCGCTCCACGGGTGCGAGTGCGGCGCCGGCGAGTCGGTAGCCGATCGCCGAGGTGACCAGCAGCGTGACCAGACCGGTGAGCCCCAGCTGCAGCAGCAGCTCGCGCAGTGCCTCGTCTCGCTGGTCGCGCGGGACCGCGACCAGGAGCAGGTCGTGCGAGCCACCGCCCAGCCGGGTGAGCAGGCCGCGCATCGGACGGTCGGACGGCGGGAGCAGCGATCCGACGTCGACGGCCACCGGGTCGGTCGCCGCAGCCCGCGCCTCCTCGACCGAGACCACTCGCCGCCCCGAGCTCCCGGACAGCAGCCCACCGTCCCGGTCCAGCACCTGGTAGGTCACCCCGGCCGAGGCCACAGCGTTGTCGTCGGTCACCTTGCCGTCGCGCACGAGCGGCGCCAGCGCGGTGGTGGCACGCGACACCTCCCGCTCGAGGGACCGGTCGAGCGCGAACTCGACGCGCCAGAACACGAAGGAGCCCGCCGCGGTGAGGAGCACCAGCATCGCGAGCGAGAAGCCGGCCACCAGCCGCACCCGGATCGGCAGCCGGCCGGGATGCCATCGCCCGGTCACCCCGTCTCCACCCGATAGCCGACCCCGCGCAGCGTGGTGATCGTGTCGGTGCCGAACGGCCGGTCGATCTTGGCGCGGACGCTGGCGAGGTGGACGTCGATCACGTTGCTGCGCAGGTCGGGCTCCCCGTCCCAGACCTCGTCCAGGATCGCGAACCGGGTGACCACCTGGCCGGCTCGTGACACCAGCAGGAACAGGATGTCGAACTCACGGGCGGACAGCGTGATCTCCGTGCCCCCACGCCGGACCCGCCGCGACGACGGGTCGACCACCAGGTCCCCGACCGTCACCGGGAGGTCGTCGACCGAGGCACCGCGCCGGGTCAGGGCACGCAGCCGGGCGAGGAGCTCGTCGATGTCGAACGGCTTCGACAGGTAGTCGTCCGCCCCGGCGTCGAGACCGACGATCCGGTCCGTCACCTGACCGCGGGCGGTCAGCATCAGGATGGGCAGGACGACACCGGCCGAGCGCAGCCGCTTGCAGACGGAGAGGCCGTCGAGGCCGGGCAGCATCCAGTCCAGCAACAGGGCGTCGTACGACGCCGCGCCCGCGAGCGCCCGGGACAGCGCGGCCCGCCCGTCGGGCACCGCGTCGACCCGCCAGCCGGCCTCGACCAGGGTCTGCTCGAGCACGCCGGCGAGCCGGGCGTCGTCCTCGGCGACCAGGATCCGCATGCGGCAAGACTGCACCACCGATCCCGGTCTTCATCTCACCTTCATCCAGTATTCGTAGCGTCTCTCCCATGACCCTCTCCGATGCCCTGGCGCTCCTCGGCCGCGCCGGGCTCGATGTGCTCTCCCTGCTGGCCCTGGTCGGTCTGCTCTACCGGCGCCGGATGACCTCCCCCGAGATGACCCTCGTCTTCACGGCACTGAACATCGGCCTGTTCGTCGCGGTCTCCGTGATCGGCACCGGCACCTTTCCCACCGGAGTCGGGTTCGGCCTGTTCGGTCTGCTGAGCCTGGTCCGGCTGCGAAGCGCCGCGTTCACGCTGCGAGACATCGCCTACACGTTCGCGGCCCTGGTGCTGGCGCTGGTCAACGGGTTGCCCGACCGCTTCGTCCCGGTGGTCCTGGCACTCGACGTGCTGGTGCTGCTCGCCCTGTGGCTGGTCGACGCCTCCGCCCGGCTCACCCCCACGCGCGTGGTGCGGCTGACCCTGGAGCGGGTGTTCACCGACCCGGTCGCCCTGCGCGCCGAGCTGACCGAGCGACTGGGCGCCGAACCGGTGGGACTGGCGATCGACGACATCGACTGGGTGCGCGAGACCACCCGGGTGACCGCGCGGGTGCCCGTCGACGACCGGCTGTGGCTGGGCGCGGGCGAGCAGGCCGAGGCCACCGGCGACGAACCACGGGAGTCCGTCGATGTGCGCTGAGGACTGCACCCTGGTCGCCGACCTCGGGCTGGGCGAGCTGCGCGGTGTCGGTCTCGACGAGCTGGTCGCCGCCGCCTCGGCGCTGCACCGGGTGGACCGCAAGTACCTGGTGCCGCGGGACACCGTCGCCGACGTGGTCGCCGCCCTGCGCGACTCGCACCACGTGCTGCGGATCGGGGACCGGCTGACCACGACCTACGCGACCACCTACTTCGACACCGACGACCTGGCCACCTGCCGGCACCACCTGCAACGTCGGCGGCGTCGGTGGAAGGTCCGCTCACGTCTCTACCGGGAGGACCAGCGTGTCCAGCTCGAGGTGAAGACCACCTCCCAGCGCGGCCAGACCCTGAAGACGATCGGCCCCGCGGCCGGCACCGGGTACGGCGAGCTGGGCACCGAGGGCACCGCGTTCGTCGACCACACGCTCGGACTTCAGGACTTCGCCGCGGTCGGCACGACGTTGCGCCCGACGCTGGAGGTGACCTACGAACGCGCCACGCTCGCCGATCTGGAGGGCGGCACCCGGCTGACGATCGACAGCAAGGTGCAGTCGTCGAACGGCCACGGGCGCGTCTGGCTGGACCCGTCGGTGCTCGTGGTGGAGACCAAGGGACACGTGCGCCCCTCCCGAGCCGACCGGGTCCTGGTCGACGCCGGCGCGCGGCCGCGCCGGTTCAGCAAGTACGTCTCGGCGGCGTCGCTGCTGCACGACGACCTGCGCGACAACGACGTACGACGGATGCTCGGTCACCAGCTCCACGTGGACCGTGCGTCGGGAGCCGACCGATGACCCGCGCCCGGCTGGTGGTCGTGGTCGTGCTCGCCCTGGTCGCGACCGGGCTCGGCCTGGCCGCCCCCCTCCTCGCGAGCCCGTCCGCGAAGGATCGGATCGCTGCCGACCCACCGCCGCGGCTGTTCCCTGCGGCGACCGCCGCGCGAGTGGACAGCCTGGTGCTGCCGGAGTCGAGGAAGGCACACCGCCGGATGACCGCCTGGTGGTCGGCGCACGGCCGGTCGCGGGACGACGTGGCCTTCGTGGCCTGGGTGGGGCGCACCTTTCCGGCTCCGCCTTCCACGTCGACGCGGGCCGCCGAGCTGGCCGAGGTGCGTCGGCTGGACCGGGAGCGCACCCCCGCTGGGGTCCGCGCGGCGAGCTGGCTGGAGGCCTACGGCAAGAAGGACCTGTGGAAGCTCTACGTCCACGACCAGGCAGAGCTCCTCCCCACGCCCTCCGGTGACCGGCGCAAGCAGGCAGAGAAGGACCTGCTGAAGATGAGCAAGTCGATCGCCGACACCCTCGGCGCCCGCTTCCGGCAGTCCGCGCCGTACGTGCTCGAGCCGGGGCTGCGTCCCGACCACCACGTGACCGCCGGCCAGGTCTGTCCCTGCTCCTATCCGTCCCGGCACGCGAGCGCGGCCGCCGCGAGCCGTACCTTCCTCGGTGGTCTGATGCCGGCACGCGCGGAGGAGTACCGCGCCACCGAAAACCAGGTCGACTACTCGCGGATCTACATGGCGGGGCACGTCCCCAGTGACATCGCCGGAGGTGCGCTGCTCGGCGACATGATCGGTGAGTACCTGCTGGTCACCCGCGACCACGTCGACCCGGCCGGGCTGACCTCGACCAGCTGAGCTCAATCCGGTGGACGCCGGGCGAGTGAGACGGTCGAATGTCCCGATGCGCATGCACCAGGACCAGGTGGACACCTCCGTCGACCTGGTGCGCGCGCTGGTCCGCGAGCAGTTCCCCGCGTGGGCCGACCTGCCGGTGACACCGGTGACCGAGTTCGGCACCGACCACGCGCTCTACCGGCTCGGGGACGACCTCGTGGCGCGGTTGCCGATCATCCACTGGGCGGTCGACCAGGTGCAGAGCGACCTGCGCTGGATGCCGGTGCTCGGGCCCCGCCTGCCGCTCGCGGTGCCGCAACCAGTCGCGGTCGGCGAGCCCGGCCACGGCTACCCGTACCCGTGGCTGGTGGTCGGCTGGCTGCCCGGCTCGACGCCGACCCACGAGTCCCTCGACCAGGCCGGCGCCGCCGACGACCTGGCCGGCTTCGTGCGGGCGCTCCATACCCAGGACACCACAGGCGGAGAGCCCAAGGAGGGGCTCGACCGCGGTGTGCCGCTGGCCCGGCGGGACGCGGCGACCCGCGAGGCGATCGAGCGGGAGCGGGAGCGGATCGACGCGCCGGCACTTCTCGCTGCCTGGGAGGACGCCCTGGCGGCCGATCCCTGGGACGCACCTCCTCGATGGATCCACGGCGACCTGCTCGCCGGCAACCTGCTCGCCCGCGACGGGCGGCTCACCGGCGTGATCGACTTCGGCGCCCTCGGGCTCGGTGATCCCGCGGCCGACGTGGCGCCGGCCTGGTCGGTCTTCGACGCCGAGGGCCGCGACCGCTACCGCTTCTCGCTGGGGTACGACGCGCACACCTGGCGCCGTGGCCGCGGCTGGGCGATCACGACCTCCGTGGTCGGCCTGGACTACTACGCGGAGACCGTGCCCGCCTTCACCGGACGCGGACTGCGCACGATCGGCCAGGTGCTCAGCGACGGGCGCCCCTAGGATCGTCGAGCCGAGCCACCCCACCGAGGGCCACGCCACGCTGGAGGACCGACATGCCGATCGACCCGGACGTCGCCGTCGGTGCCGCACTGCCGGAGATCCCGTTCTCGTGGACCCCCTCCGACGTCCTGCTCTACCACCTCGCGGTGGGTGCGGGTGCGGAGCCGGGAGACAACATCTCCGAGCAGGCGCTCCGGTGGACCGTCGAGGGTGACCGGCTCCAGGTGCTGCCCTCGTTCGGCATCGTCTCCCCCACGTTCCACCTGACCGACCCGCCGCCGCTGGAGCTGCCCGGCTGCGACATCGACCTGTCCCAGGTGCTGCACGGCACCCAGTCGATCGAGGTGCAGGCGCCGATCCCCACCAGTGGGTCGGCGACGGTGACGACCCGGATCAGCGACGTCTGGGACAAGGGCACGGCGGCCGTGATCGTCCAGGAGGGCACCGCCACCGGCGAGGACGGCGCCGTCCTGTGGACCACGCGCTCGTCGATCTTCGTGCGCGGGGAGGGCGGCTGGGGAGGCGACCGCGGGCCGTCGGACCGGCTCGAGGCACCTGGGCACGAGCCCGACCTCGACACGTCGTACCGCACGACGCCGCAGCAGGCACTGCTCTACCGGCTCTGCGGCGACCGCAACCCGCTGCACTCCGACCCGGCGTTCGCGCGGGCCGCCGGCTTCCCGGCACCCATCCTGCACGGGCTCTGCTCCTACGGTGTGGTGCTGCGGACCGTCGTCGACGGCCTGCTCGACGGAGAGGCGTCGGCGGTGCGCGGCATGGCCGCCCGGTTCACCGGCATCGTGCTCCCGGGCGAGACGATCCGCGTGCGAGGCTGGGTGGACGACGCCGAGATCCGCATCGAGGCCACCATCGCCGGCGGCGAGCGCGACGGGTCTCCCGTGCTGTCGGACTGCGTCGTGTCACGGTCATGACCGTGCTCGCCGAGGATGTCGGCGTAGCCGGCGGCACGGTGGTGATGCCGCACCTGTCCGGCACGCCCCGCGCGTGATCCCGGCTCAGGCCGACACGTCGAGCTGACGCAGCTGCGGGTCGCGCTGCCTCGGCGGCTGCTGGAACCGACGCAGCTCGACCTGCACGTCGTCGATCCGCACGCCCCAGGCGCTCTCGAGCCGCTGCATGCGCTTCTGGACCTCGGCGCTGGTCGCCACACCGTTGCAGAGCATCTCCGCGCCCGTGGCCGAGCCGACGATCTCGCGCAGCTCATGGACGGCGAAGTGCTCCACTCCGCGGCGCAGGTCCTCGACTCCGTACGTCGCACGCACCGGGTCGAGGGTCTCGAAGCGCAGCTGCACCGAGGCGAACAGCTGGACCTCGTCGGCGGAGCGGAACGGCTCCGACCCCAGGACCAGCTCGTGCGGTCGCAGCTCCACCAGGCGGAGGTGCTCCACGAACGGCACCACCAGGCCGACCTGGCGACGGAGTGTGCGGCGGTAGGCGCCCGAGCGCTCGATGAGTCCCGCATGGCCGGCGGGGACGTAACGCGTGCTGGTCACCAGCACCACGACGACGAACCCAACTGCGATTCCTGTCAACATGTGTCTGTCTTCCCCCGTTGTCCCCGCCGGCGCACGTGGCCCCCGCCACGCGCCGGAACGCGTCGAGCCTGCCGGTCCCGGGGGTGCCACGGCAGCCAACTTCGGCAACTGACGGAAAGGTCCGGTTTGTACTCCCGATTCGCCCCAGTATGGGCGCCAGGTTGCCTAGTCAGGCTGGGCCGGAGGACCATGGCGGCATGGCTTCCGACGTCGACATCCGCCAGCACATCACCGAGCTGATCGCGGTCGAGCGCAGCCTCCGCGACCGCCTCGCGAAGGGCGAGATCGGCAAGGACGAGGAGCACGAGCGGCTGCGACGGGCCGAGGTCGAGCTCGACCGGTGCTGGGACCTGCTGCGCCAGCGTGACGCCCGTCGTGAGTTCGGCGACGATCCGGACAACGCCGCGGTGCGAGACGCCGGGACGGTGGAGAACTACCGGGGCTGATCCGGGGTGCAGGGTGACGTCGACGCGGTGCAGCTCGAGACCCACCGCGCCACGATCTCCTCGAGCGCTGCCCGCAGCTGCTCGGTGACCCCGTCGCCGCTGGTCGGCACGTCGTACGCCGTGCGCTCCCGGCGAGGCTGCACAGCGTCCGGCACCCTCGGTACCGACAGCAGCAGGAAGCAGATCGCCACCAACCCGAGGGCCGACGACGACGAGCGCGGAGGACATCGCGACAGGACAGGTCCCGCGCCCGGGACGACCTGACCCGTCAGAGGACGCTGCGGAGCGGCTGCCGACGCGGCACGTCACGTGCGTCGAGGAACGCGGCGAGCTGGTCCGCCGGCATCGGCCGGGCGATGTGGTACCCCTGTGCGACGTCACAGCCCAGCTCCTGCAGGGCCACCATCGTCTCGGCCTGCTCCACTCCCTCCGCGACGACGTGACGGTGCAACCGGTGCGCAAGGTCCACGATCGCTCCGACCACCGCCTCTGCCGAGGGGTCGGGGAAGACCATCACGAACGACCGGTCGATCTTCACCTCGTCGACGGGAAGCCGCTGCAGGTAGGCCAGCGAGGAGTAGCCGGTGCCGAGGTCGTCGATGGAGAGCCTGACCCCGAGCGCCCGCAGGCTCTCGAGGGCCGCGATCGCGCCCTCGGGGTCGCTCATCAGGCTGTTCTCGGTGATCTCCAGGGTGAGCGAGGAGGGCGGCACCTGCGCTTCCTCGAGTGCGCGCCTGACGTGCTCGACGATCCCCGGGTCGAGCAGGCTGCGCGGCGACATGTTGACGGCCATCGACAGCCCGTCGCCTCCGTTCCAGGACCTGAGGTCGCGCAACGCGGTCTCGAGCACGATCACGGTCAACGGCGTGATCAGCGAGCTGTGCTCCGCGAGCGGGATGAACTCGTCGGGACTGAGCGCGCCGTACCGGGGATGCTGCCAGCGCACCAGCGCCTCGACCCCGACGACCCGGCCGCTGCTGATGTCGACCTGCGGCTGGTAGTGCACCGTCAGGGCCCGGTCGGAGATCGCGTCGCGCAGGTCGGCGAGCAGGCCGAGCCGTGACGAGCCCGCCGCATCCAGCTCGGGCCGGTACACCTCGAGACCGGTGCGGTTCCCCTTGGCGGCGTAGAGCGCCAGATCCGCCCAGCGCAGCACCGTGACCGGGTCGGCGTCCCGCTCTGCCACGGCCACGCCGACGCTCAGGTCCACGCCGACCGCGATGCCGTCGAGGTCGAAGGGGAGGCCGAACGCGTCGCGGACGGCGCCGGCGCAGGCGAGCGCCTCGACGTCGTCGGCGCCCGGCAGCAGCACCGCGAACTCGTCGCCGCCGAACCGTGCCGTGACACCGTGGTCGGGGACGGCCTCCCGGAGCCGGTCCGCGACCATCCGGAGCAACCGGTCGCCGACACTGTGCCCGAGGTTGTTGTTGACGTGGGCGAAACTGTCGAGGTCCATCAGCAGGACGGCGACCTGACCCGCCTCCACGGCGGACGCGAGCCGCGTCCCGAGCAGGCGGCGGTTCGCCAAGCCCGTGAGCTCGTCGTGCATGGCCAGGTGCTCGCGCTCCTCCGCCTGCCGGATCATGGCCTGGGCACGCGACGCGTTCTCGAGCACGACCGCAGCGTGGTTGGCCAGCGCCTGCAGCTTGCTCAGGTCCCCCTCCGTGAACGTCGAGGTGTCCCCCAGCTTGTCGGCCACGACCAGGCTGCCGACCGCGCGGCCCTCGCTGTGCAACGCCACGACCAGGCAGTCGCGCACACGCTCCGCACGGAGCAGCTCGGTGATCTCGGGGTCCCGCGTGTGTCGCGGAACCCGTAGCGAACCGTCCTCCGTGTGCGGCGCGAAGCGGTCGACCAGCCGCGCCCGGTCCGGTCGCGGCTGGTCCTCGTCGAGCACCCAGTCCTGCGCGGTGCCGTCCTCGGCGGTCCAGCGCAGCTGGACCAGCCGGACCGCGAACGCGTCGCGGACGTGCACGAGCACGTCGGAGACCACCCGGGTCAGGTCCACCTGGCGTCCGACCTGGCCGATGAAGTGGTTGACCTGCTCCAGGCTCTCGGTGCGCTGGCGGGCCGCCTCGACCGACCGGTACGCCACGACCAGCACGGCGGTCACCACCAGCAGCAGCCAGGAGGCGCGCCAGTCGTTGTACAGGATGTAGACGGCGACCAGCGCGAAGCAGGCGTTGGCCAGGTCGCCGAGCTGGCCCAGGCCGTAGATCTCGCTCAGCGAACGCGGTCGGGTGCCCGTGGCGATGGTGATCGCGACGCTGACCAGGGTGGAGCTCAGCATGCTGGTGAAGAGCACCGCGAGCCCGGTGGCCAGCCAGACCTGCGGACCGAGCGCGTCCGAAGGGCCGCGGACGGCGTTCCAGATCGCCACCGCACCCACGGTCTCCAGGGCGAACAGGGAACAGTTGAACGCAGCCTTCTGCGGCGCCCGTCGCTCCCAGACGAACACCAGCGCCGCGCCGGCCACGCGGCACAGGACGAGCAGATCGGGACGCACGAAGAACAGGCCGAGGACCAGCGGGAGCTCCATCAGCGAGAAGGCGTAGGCCTCGCGGCCGATGCGCAGGTGCACGACCAGCAGCTCAGCGGCCACGAACCCGGCGGCGACGGCCAGCACCCAGACCGGCGACCAGTCCCGCCCCTGGGCGACCTGCGGGCGCACCACCAGCAGCTCCACGCAGGCGGCGACCGAGGCCGTGCAGGCAAGGAGCACCCAGATCGCGGCGTTCCGCGCGCTGCTCACCCGGTGCTCACCGCCTGCCTCCGTCACTGCCAGGCCACGCCGGCCCAGCTGCGCCCGGCCCAGCTCCGACCGGCCCACGCGCCACCGGCCCAGCTGCGGCCAGCCCAGCTCCGGCCCGCCCAGCTGCGGCCAGCCCAGCTGCGGCCAGCCCAGCTCCGGCCGGTCCAGGCTGCCGACGACCAGGTCGCACCCGTCCAGGTCACGTCGCACCAGCAGCTGCCTGCCCAGGGTCGACCGTTCCAGTTCCCGCCGTTCCAGGACGTGCCTGCGGTGCTCCGTCGCGCCCAGGTGGCGGCGTTCCACGCTCCGCGGATGTCGAACTCCCCGGTCAGCTCGGTCTCGCCGTCGGCGACGTGCTGCGTGCCCCGCGACTGCTCCAAGGAGCCGGTCCCGGCCGATCGCGGCCAGGTCTGCGAGACGTTCGGCACCTGCGCCAGGCTCGCTGCAGCGAGGTTGAGCTCGCCGGCACCGCGCGCTTCGACGTCCGCCAGCGGCATCGGGGACGCGGTGCGGGTCAGCAGTGCCTTGACCTGGTCCGGCGTGAGAGCCGGGCGCTGCTGGAGCAGGAGCGCGACGCCGCCCGAGACGACGGCGGCAGCCTGGGACGTGCCGCTGCCCTTGAACAACCCGTCGCCGTAGCGGGCGGAGGCGTGCGCGGAGTCGAGGTAGGAGCCCGGGTCACGGAGAGACGCGATCGATCGGCCCGGGGCGGTGAGATCGACGCGGCGCGTCGCGTCGCCCCGGCTCGAGAACCCCATCACCAGGTCGTCGGAGGTCGTCGCCGCGGTGTTGCGGGTGTCGGCCGCACCGACGGCGATCACGTAGGGGTCGTAGGCGGGGTTGTTCAGCGGTGCGAGCGGCCCCTCGTTGCCGCCCGAGACCACCACGACGATGCCGGCTCGCCAGGCGTTCTCGACGGCGTGGGTCAGCGGGTCGGCCTGGTAGCGCTGCACCCCGTCCGTGCCGAAGGACAGGTTCAGGACGCGGATCGGGTTGAGCGGGTCGTCCTTGCGGTGGGCGACCACCCAGTCGACCGCCGCGATCACCTGCGACACGTCGACCGCGCCGTCGCTGGTCGCGACCTTGAGGCTGGTCAGCTTCGCTGCCGGCGCGACGCCCTGGAAGTGGTCGAGCCCGAGCAGACCGGTCCGGCCGTCACCGGCGATGATGCCGGCCATGTGCGTGCCGTGACCGAAGGTGTCGAAGTGCCGCATCTCCGAGCTCTGGCTCTCGAAGGAGAGGTCCGGGCCGTTGCTGACGTCGCTGGAGGCCAGGCCGGCCACGGGCACGACGCCGGTGTCGATCAGGGCGATGCCGACGCCCTTGCCCTTGTAGCCGCGGGTCCACAGGGCGTTCGCCCCGACCGCTGCGCGCACCTGGGGCATCGTGGTGACCGAGCTGTCGAAGAGCCAGCCCGTGGGCACCACGTCACCGAGGATCCCGTCGAGCAGGCCCCCGACGCCGTCGAGCAGGGCACGGGACGGATCGTTGCCCGTGGTGGCTTGCGCGGAGCCCGTCGGCAGCAGTGCTGTTGCCACGAGTCCCGCCAGCGCAACAGCCGCGCGGCGCCTCATCGGCAGTCGTGTGTTGGCCATCGATCCCCCTACCGGACCCGACCTTCACCCCCTGTGATGGGTCTGTCCGATAAGGGAAAGATAGACCTGTTCGCGCAGATGTGCACCAGAATCGTGGTAGCGATCCGAAGTGGTGTCTGCGGTCTCGGAATGAGGGCGCAGCGGCCGCAAGTCCCTGGGGGGTGAGGGAGGAACGCGCGGTCAGCCGGACGTGAGGTCCTCAGCCGACGCCGGCGGGCAGCTTCTCCAGCGCCGCCGCCACCGCGTCGCGCAGCTCCACGTCGTCCCAGTCGTGGTCGACGATCGAGCCGGAGAGGTAGGCGTCGTACGCCGGCAGGTCGAGATGGCCGTGACCGCACAGGGCGGTGAGGATCACCTTCTCCTCGCCTGACTCCTTGCACCGCAACGCTTCCTCCACCGTGGCCGCGAGCGCGTGTGTCGGCTCCGGCGCCGGCACGATGCCCTCGGTGCGTGCGAACAGGACCCCGGCGGCGAAGCACTCGGACTGCTTCTTGGCGATCGCCTCGATCTCGCCCTCCTCGTAGAGGTGGCTGATCAACGGGCTCATGCCGTGGTAGCGGAGCCCGCCGGCGTGGATCGGGTCGGGCACGAAGTCGTGGCCCAGCGTGTGCATCTTCATCAGCGGCGTCATGCCGATCGTGTCGCCGAAGTCGTAGGCGTAGGTGCCCTGGGTCAGCGAGGGACAGGCCGCCGGCTCGACGGCGCGCACGACCGGCGCCATCCTGCCGGCCCACTTCTCGCGCAGGAACGGGAACATCAACCCACCGAAGTTCGAGCCGCCACCCGTGCAGCCCACCAGCAGGTCGGGTGTCTCCCCCACCTTCGCGAGCTGGAGGAGTGCTTCCTCGCCGATGACGGTCTGGTGCAGGAGCACGTGGTTCAGCACGCTGCCCAGCGCGTAGTTGACGGTCGGGTCCTGCGCGGCGACCTCGACCGCTTCGCTGATCGCGATGCCGAGCGACCCCGTGGAGTCCGGGAACTCCTTGAGGATCGTGCGCCCGGCCTCGGTCAGGTCGGACGGGCTCGGGTGCACCGTGCCGCCGAACGTCTCGATCATGATCCGGCGGTACGGCTTCTGGTCGTACGACGCGCGCACCTGCCAGACCTCGCACTCGAGGTCGTACTGGGAGCACGCGAACGCCAGCGCCGTGCCCCACTGCCCGGCGCCGGTCTCGGTGCTCAGCTTCTTGATCCCGGCCTTCGCGTTGTAGAACGCCTGCGGCACGGCCGTGTTCGTCTTGTGCGAGCCGGCGGGCGAGACGCCCTCGTACTTGTAGTAGATCCGCGCCGGCGTGCCCAGCGCCTTCTCCAGCCGGTGCGCCCGGTAGAGCGGGCTCGGCCGCCACAGCCGGTAGACGTCGAGCACCTCCGGCGGGATGTCGATGTACTGCTCGCCGGAGACCTCCTGCATGATCAGGTCCATCGGGAACAGCGGCGACAGGTCGTCCGGGCCGACCGGCTGCCCGGTGCCCGGGTGGAGCACCGCCGGTGGCGGCGTCGGCAGGTCGTGCAGCACGTTGTACCAGCGGGTCGGCATCTCGTCCTCGTCGAGGAGGATCTTGTGCTGCAGAGGTGTGCTCATGGCTCAGCGTCGCACCCGAGCGCGCCGAGCGTCCAGAGCCGGCAGCGGCCCACTCGCGATCTGGAACGTGTTCTATTCCGCGTAGGGTCCCGCCCATGGCGTATGCACGACGACAGCTGGTGACCGCCGCGCTGGTGGCGAACGCGCTGCGACCCCTCCCGGGCAGGCGGGCTGCGATCCCCAGCTTCGTGGCCGGCTGGCTCACCGGCGAGCTGGCCCCTCACCTGCTCGCGGTGTCCGCACTCGACACCGGGCACGAAGTGGCACGGGGACGCGGACGACACCGCGACCTCGCCCTGGGCGCGTTGGTGGTGGCCGGGCTGGCGACCCTCGTCCACCGGGCCTACGGGGTCGGCGACCTGGTCGAGGACGCGCTGCAGGAGAGCCTGGGCGACGACTACCAGGACCGGCTCGCGGTGGCGCCCAGTGCCGGCGACCTGGCCACCCCCTGGCGCGAGGTGGCGCGGCCGTTCCGGATGCACAAGCAGGAGGTCGAGCGGATCGGCGACATCGGCTACACAGCCGGAGGCAAGCGGGCCCGGCTCGACATCTACCGACCGCGCGACGGCGAGGTCGACGGCATTCCGCTCGAGAAGGCGCCGGTCCTGGTGCAGGTGCACGGCGGCGGCTGGATGCTCGGCTCGAAGGAGCAGCAGGGTCAGCTGCTGATGAACCGGATGGCCACCCGCGGCTGGGTGTGCGTCGCGCTGAACTACCGGCTCGCGCCGAAGCACCTGTTCCCGGCCCAGATCGTCGACACCAAGAAGGTGCTGGCCTGGGTGCACGAGCACATCGAGGCGTACGGGGGCGACCCGTCGTACGTCGTGGTCACGGGTGGTTCCGCGGGTGGCCACCTCGCCGCGCTCGCCGCGCTCACTCCGGGGGACCCGGCCTACCAGCCCGGCTTCGAGGACGCGGACACCAGCGTCGCGGGCTGTGTGCCGTTCTACGGCGTCTACGACCTGGCCGGCGCCACCGGCGACGCGGCTGCGGTAGGGATGCGCGACCAGTTCCTCGCGAAGTGGGTGTTCCGCGTCCCGGCGGACGACGAGCACCTGCCGGCGTTCGAGGCCGCCTCTCCCCTGCTCCGGATCTCGGCGGACGCGCCGGACTTCTTCGTGATCCACGGGGAGCACGACACGCTGGTCTCCGTCCGGCAGGCGCGGGCCTTCGTCGAGCGGCTGCGCGAGGTCTCGACGGCCTCCGTCACCTACTCCGAGCTGCCCGGCGCCCAGCACGCGTTCGAGGTGTTCTCCTCGATCCGCAGCCAGCACGTGGTCAAGGCCGTCGAGCGCTGGCTCCAGTGGCACCGCGCGACGCGGCACGACCACCAGTCCGGGTCCACGCCGTGATCCCCGACGACCTGCTCGCATTCGCCCTGGCCGCGAAGGGGTTCATGCCCGAGGACGAGGGTGCGTTCCTGCACCGGGTGGCGCGCGAGCGCCTCCCCCACGGCCCGGCGCTCGAGGTCGGCAGCTACTGCGGCAAGTCCGCGATCTACCTCGGTGCAGCTGCGCGCGAGGTGGGGGGCACCGTCTTCAGCGTGGACCACCACCGCGGCTCGGAGGAGAACCAGGCCGGCTGGGAGCACCATGACGCGTCCCTGGTCGACGCCGAGTCGGGCCGGATGGACACGCTGCCGACGTTCCGGCGGACGATCGAGCGGGCTGGTCTGGAGGACCGGGTGGTCGCGGTGGTCGGCCGGTCCACCACCGTCTCGCAGCACTGGCGGACGCCGCTGTCGCTGCTGTTCATCGACGGTGGGCACGCCGAGGTGCACGCGCAGAACGACTACGCCGGCTTCGGGCCATGGGTGATGACCGGCGGCGCGCTGGTGATCCACGACGTGTTCGAGCGGCCCGAGGACGGCGGCCAGCCGCCGTTCCACGTGTGGCTGCGGGCGCGGGCCGGCGGCGCGTTCGAGCCGGTCGGGACGGTCGGCTCGATGCGGGTGCTAACGCGCGTGCGCGGTGCTGCGGGCGACCCCGTCGGATGACGCGCAGCCACACTCGAGGTCGAGCTCGGGGAAGTCGCCGATCAACGTGTCGCCGCGCATGATTCCCGAGCCCGCCGTGCCGTCGCCGTCGGTCCCGGCCAGGGCGTCGACCGCCAGCACCACAGCCGCCGCGGTGTACGTCGTGTGCTCGGCCGGCCATATGACGTCGTCCGGGTAGACGAAGCCGGTCCAGTACCTGCCCCCGGTGTCGCGCAGGTGCTGCACATCCGTGAGCAGCCGCACCGCGCGCGCCCTGTCGCCCAGGGCGTCGAGCGCCAGCACCAGCTCGCAGGTCTCCGCTCCGGTCACCCACGGGTTGGTGTCGACGCAGCGGATGCCCAGCCCGGGCACCACGAAGTCGTCCCAGCGGGCGTCGATCAGGGCCCGTCCGGCCGCACCGCGCACGGCGCCGCCGAGCACCGGGTAGTACCAGTCCATGGCGAACGTTCCCTTGTCCAGGAACAGGTCGCGGTGCTCACGCAGGGCGTGGCCGAGCCGCCCACCGGCCAGCTCCCAGGCCGGCTGGGGGTCACCCACGAGCTCGGCGAGCGCCACGCCGGCCCGCAGTGACTGGTAGATGCTCGACGACCCGGCGAGGAGCGCCTCACCGTTGACGGTCGCAGGCGCGCCGTCGTCCCACTCCTGGGACCAGGCGATCCCGCCGAAGGGCAGCTGCATGCCCTCGACGAAGTCCAGCGCGCGTCGTACGACGGGCCAGAGCCGCTCGACGAACGCGTGGTCGCGCCGCAGCAGCCAGTGGTGCCACACCCCGACCGCGAGGTAGGCGCTCATGTTGGTCTCGCCGCTCGCGTCCTCGACCTCGCCACCGACGGTCCTCATCGCCCACGAGCCGTCGGCCCGCTGGGTGCGCCGACACCAGTCGTAGGCGTGCTCGGAGGCCTCCACCTCGCCCGCGGCCAGCAGCGCCATCGCCGCCTCGACGTGGTTCCACACGTCGACGTGCGCACCGATCGTCCAGGGCACGGCACCGTCGGGCTCCTGCATCGCGACGATCGACGCCGCCGTCTCGGCGACCTCGGCAGCGGTCAGGACACCGGACAGGCTGGGGACTCGGTGGCCCATCTCAGGCGGTCGCCTCGGGCTTGTGCAGGTAGAGCACCATGCTCTTGCCGATCAGCGGGTTCAGCACCCGCTCGGCTGCCCGGGTCACCGCACTCACGCGCGGCGTCCGCATGATGTCCCAGACCAAGACCTGGTGGTAGCCCTTCACCAGGGGGTGCTCGTCGTTGGTGACGCCGACCGCGCACTTGATCCACCAGTACGGCGAGTGCAGGCCGTGCGCGTGGTCCTTGCCGTCATAGGCCAGGCCGGCAGCCCGGAGCTTCCCGACCAGCTCGTCGCCGGTGTAGATCCGGACATGTCCGCCCTCGACCTCGTGGTAGGCGTCGGAGAGGGCCCAGCAGATCTTCTCGGGCAGCCAACGCGGGACCGTCACCGCCATCGTGCCGCCCGGGCGCAGCACCCGCGCCAGCTCGGCGATCGCCTCGACGTCGGCCGGGATGTGCTCGAGGACCTCGGAGGCCACCACCCGGTCGAACTCCCCGTCCGCGAACGGCAGCGACAGCGCGTCACCCTGCTTGACGTCGGCCTCGGCTCCCAGCGGCACCTCACCCGCGTCACGCATTGCCGCGAACAGGTCCGAGACACCCGACAGCTCGTCGGCATCCTGGTCGAGAGCGAGCACGTCGGCACCGCGGCGGTACATCTCGAACGCGTGCCGTCCGGCGCCGCAGCCCATGTCGAGCACCCGGTCACCGGGCCGGAGACCCAGCCGGTCGAAGTCAACGGTCAGCATCGCTGCTCCTCTTCTCGGCGATCGCTCGCGCTCGTACGCCGCGGCTGTGGCCGTCGCCACCGCGCGCCAGCTGAAGGTGTCCAGCACCCGGCGCCGTCCGGCCGCCCCCATGCGTTCCCGGCGATCCGGGTCGTCGAGCAGGTCGCGCAGCCGGTGGGTCAGCTCGCCCACGTCACCGGGGGTGAACAGGTCGGCGCACTCGCCGTCGGGGCCGACCACCTCGGGGATCGCGCCGGCCCGGCTCACGACCAGCGGGGTCTCGCAGGCCATCAGCTCGGCGGTCGGCAGCGAGAAACCCTCGTAGAGGGACGGGACGCAGGCGACCTCGGCGGAGCCCATCACGTCGACCAGCTCGGCGTCGCTGATCCCGTGCACGAAGCGCACCCGGTCGCCGATGCCGAGCCTCTCGACCAGCTGCTCGGTGCGGCCGCCCTCGGTCGGCCGGCTGACCAGCAGCAGCTCGACCTCGCGCTCCGTGAGCAGCTTGGCGACCGCCTCCAGCAGCGTCGCGATTCCCTTCATCGGCGCGTCTGCGCTCGCCATCGCGACGATCCGGCCGGGCACCCGCGGCACGGTCGGTGGCCGGAACACCTCGTCGACCCCCAGCGGGATCACCTCGATCCGCTCCGGGTCGACCCGGAAGTCGCGGGCGATGTCACGCCGCGAGGACTCCGAGACCGTCAGGATCCGGCCGAGCTGCCGGGCCACCTTGCCCTGCATGGACAGGAACCCGTACCAGCGCCACAGGCTCAGCTTCTTGCGCAGCGTGGCCGCGCTCGCGATGTCGATCCGGCGGTCGAACGTGATCGGGTGGTGGATCGTGGTGACCAGCGGCAGACCCATCCGCTCGATGTCGAGAATGCCGTGGCCGAGCACCTGGTTGTCGTGCACCACGTCGAAGTCGCCGGTGCGGTCCCGGAACAGTCGCGCGACGCGCCTGCTGAACGTGCGCGGCTCGGGGAAGCCGGCCGTCCACATCGTCAGCACCTCCTGCACGTCGATCAGGTCGCGGTACTCCGCAGGCCGGGGGGTGCGGAACGGGTCGGGCTCGCGGTAGAGATCCAGGCTCGGCACCTTGGTCAGCGTCACGCCCTCGTCGAGGTCGGGGTACGGCTGACCCGAGAAGACCTCGACCCGGTGGCCGAGCGCGGTCAGCTCGCGGCTCAGGTGCCGGACATAGACCCCTTGACCGCCGCAGTGCGGCTTGCTCCGGTAGGAGAGGAGAGCGATGCGCACGTGGACTACCCCCGGGCCCTTCTGGTGGCCCGCGGGCGGGGCGGCACCGAACTGGAACATGTTGCTGTTCTGAGCGGTCGGACTGTTAGCGTAACGACGTGGCCAGGCAGATCTCCGGGCAGGGCTCCAGGACCGGTTCGCTGTCCCGGGAGGACCTCGGTTCGGCTGCTCAGCGCGACCGTCGGCGCCGGATCCTCGAGGCCACGATCACGCTCGCCGGCACGGGCGGGTTCGACGCCGTCCAGATGCGCGCGGTGGCCGAGTCGGCCGACGTGGCGCTCGGGACGCTGTACCGCTACTTCCCGTCGAAGATCCACCTGCTGGTCTCCGCGTTGGCCGGTCAGTTCGATGCCTCCCGGGCGGCGCTCGACCGCAAGCCGATCCCGGGCGAGACGGCCGAGGAGCGCGTCCTGCACGTGCTCCGGGCCATGACCCGTGGGCTGCAGCGCGAACCCCGGCTGGCCGAGGCACTCACCCGCGCCTTCATGTTCGCCGACGCGTCCGTCGCCCCCGAGATCCACGTGGTCGGCAGCCAGCTGACCACGATGCTGTGCAGGGCGATGCAGGGGGGCGCCTACGTCGAGGACGAGCCGTCCACCGACGACGAGCTCGCGGTCGCCCGCGTGATCGGCGACGTCTGGCTGGCCAGCATGGTCGCCTGGGTGACCGGTCGAGCGTCCACCGACGACGTGGCCGCGTCGCTGCAGAAGGCAGCGCACCTGCTGCTGCGCTGAGTCCCTCCGCGGTACCTGTGGCGTCAGTCGACGATGCTGATCGCCGACCGGGGGCACGACGCGACGGCGCGCTCCACCGTGGCCAGGTTGTCCTCGGTCACGCGGTCGTCGGGGATCTGCAGGAAGTCGTCGCCGTCGATCTCGAAGTTCTCGGGCGCGATCGCCTCGCAGAGAGCGTTGGACTCACAGAGGTCGAAGTCGACCTGGATCTTCATGCTGCCTCCTGGTTCATGGTGCTCACCCCTGGCCCTGAGGGCCGGCCATCTTGCGGTGGTCCCAGCTGGTGACCTTCTCCGGTTCGACCACGACGCCGACCCGCTTGCGCGCCTGCTGCCGGACCAGGTCGTCCCCGTCGGCACCGAGGTCGGCGCCGTCGGCCATCCGGGTGGCGACCCGGGAGCCGATCGCGACCACCTCGTCGTACTCCTCGAGCAGCCGAGCGCGGCCGGTGATGCTCACGCCGCGCAGCTCGAAGTAGTCGTCGCCGTCCTCGACCAGACAGGTGATCCGGTCGTCGCGGCGGAGGTTGACCACCTTCTGTGAGCGCGCGTAGGTCCAGAAGGCGATCCGCCCCTCGTCGAGGACGTAGAACAAGGTGGTCAGGTGCGGCTCCCCGCGAGGCCCGACGGTGGCCACCTGCACCTTCATCGCGTCCTCGAGGAACCCGGTCACCTCCGCGTCGGAGAGCCGGACCGCGGCGCGAGCCTTCGCCACCTACGAACCCTCGCTGCTGTGACCGGGGAAGACGTGGGCGTCGGGGTCGATCACGAGCGCCGCGTTGTTGACCGCGGTCGCGACCTCGCCGAAGCCGACCGCGATCAGTCGCACCTTGCCCTCGTACTCCGTGATGTCGCCTGCCGCGAACACCCGCGGCAGGTTGGTGGCCATCGCGGTGTCCACCAGGATGTGTCGCTTGTCGAGGTCGAGACCCCAGTCCTGCATCGCGCCGAGGTCGGCGACGAAGCCGAGCGCCGCGACCACGGCCTGCGCCGGCCGCACCAGCACCTCGCCGTCCTTGGTGGTGATCTCCACCTTCTCGATGATCCCGTCACCCGACAGCGAGGTGACCTGGGCGTTGGTGACCACCTCGACGTCGGAGCCGAGCACCGCGTCGACCGTCGCCTGGTGGGCCCGGAACTTGTCCCGCCGGTGGACCAGCGTCACCGAGGACGCGATCGGCTGCAGACTGTGCGCCCAGTCGAACGCCGAGTCACCGCCCCCGACGATCACGACGTCGCGGCCGGCGTACTCCGCGAACGAGGGCACGAAGAACACCAGCCCGCGGCCCTCCCAGCCGTCACCGGCGGGCAGGGGGCGCGGCGTGAACTTGCCGATGCCGGCGGTGATGATCAGGACCTTGGCACGCACCACCGAGCCGTCGTCGAGCTCCATCGTCACACCGCCGTCCGGCGCGGCGTCGATGGTCAGGCCGATCGCGGTGCGGTCGAGGAGGTACGTCGGCTTCGCGCTGGCCGCCTGCTCGACGAGCTGCTCGATCAGCACCCGGCCCTTGACGTTGGGGAAGCCGGCGACGTCCAGGATCGCCTTCTCCGGGTACAGGGCGGACACCTGGCCACCCAGCTCGGGCAGCGAGTCCACGACCGCGACCGACCAGCCCCGGAAGCCGGCGTAGTAGGCGCCGAAGAGCCCGGCCGGGCCGGCGCCGACGATCAGCAGGTCGGCCTCCACCTCGCGTGGTTGATGGTCCACGGTCTGCTGGGCCAACGTGCGTCCTTTCCCCGGTCGCCGAGAACTGCCACACGGACTGGCTCTCGGCGAGTACGTCCATCGTGTCGATGTCCCAGTCTCCCGCCCCGCGGGCCGTCGTGACCAGCACCCGGGATCAGGAGTCGTCCTCCCAGTCCCGCCGCGGTCCGGTGCGGGCGTCCTGCTCGGCGTGGCTCAGCCCCTTGCTCCTGGCCAGGCTGAGCACGGTGGTGACGACCAGCGTCCCCAGGATCACGCAGAGCGAGAGCCAGATCGGGATCTCCGGCGCCCAGGTGACGTGCTCGCCACCGTTGACGAACGGGAGCTCGTTCTCGTGCATCGCGTGCAGCACGAGCTTGACCCCGATGAAGCCGAGCAGGAACGCCAGGCCGTAGGACAGGTAGATCAGCCGCTCCAGCAGCCCCCCGATCAGGAAGTACAGCTGTCGCAGGCCCATCAGCGCGAAGATGTTCGCCGTGAGCACCAGGTAGGGCTCCTTGGTCAACCCGTAGATCGCGGGGATCGAGTCCAGCGCGAACAGCAGGTCGGTGGTGCCGAGCGTCAGGATCACCAGGAACATGGGGGTGATCACCCGCTTGCCGTCGACCTTCGCGGTGACCTTGTTGCTGTTCCACTCCTCCGTGGCCGGCAGGTGCTTGGAGGTCCATCGGACGAGCTTGTTCTCCTCGTAGTCGTCCTCGTCCTCACCGCCCTCCTTCGCGAGCTTCCACGCGGTGTAGAGGAGGAACAGCCCGAAGAGGTAGAAGATCCACGAGAAGTTGTTGATCGCGGCGGCACCGACCGCGATGAAGATGCCGCGCATCACCAGCGCCAGCACGATCCCCACCATCAGCGCCGTCTGCTGGTACTTCTTCGGCACGTTGAACTTGCCCAGGATGATGATGAAGATGAAGAGGTTGTCGACCGAGAGCGAGTACTCGGTGAGCCAGCCGGCCAGGAACTCCGTGCCGTAGCGCGATCCGGACGTGAAGTAGATCCCGACGCCGAACGCCAGCGCGAGACCGACGTACGCCGCCAGCGCGATCGCGCACTCCCGCATCGTGGGCGTGTGCGGACGACGCCCGATCACCACCACGTCGAAGATCAGGATCGCCGAGGTGACGGCGATGGTGGTCCACCAGACCCAGGGTGCTACGTCCACGAGGTGCCTTCCGGAGTACGACGACAGGTCATTGCTCCGGAGGTCTCTCCCGTCCGACGCCTGAGCTGGCGGCCGGACCGACGGCGCCGGGTGCCCGAGCGTTCCGGGGACCGTGATGACGACACCGCCGCGAAGGAATACTCCCCTCCTGCGGGTGCCAGTCTCTCATGGTCAGTCCAGGCAGAACTCGTTGCCCTCGGGGTCGTGCATCACGATGAAGCCGTGGCTCATCGGCGGCGCCGGCTCGTGCCGCTCGACGCGCGAGGCACCGAGCGCGACCAGGCGCTCGCACTCCGCCTCGAGCGCCGCCATCCGCTCGTCGCCCTGGAGCCCGGGAGCCGCCCGGACGTCGAGGTGCACACGGTTCTTGGCGGTCTTGCCCTCCGGCACCTGCTGGAAGAACAGCCGTGGTCCGGCGCCCGAGGGATCGTGCACCGCGCTGGCGCTGTTGCGCAGGTGCTCGGGCACGCCGAACGCCTCCAGCGCCTCCTCCCAGGTGGTGTGGGGCGGCGGCGGGTCGTCGAGCCGGTAGCCGAGCACCTCCGCCCAGAACCGTGAGAGCGCGGCCGGGTCGGCGGCGTCGAAGGTGACCTGGATCTGCCGGATCGTCGGGGTTTCGCTCACTGTTCCCATCCTCGTGGTCGGTGCTTCCGGTGCAGCCCGGGTGGCGGGCCGGCCGGCTCATCGGGAGTCACTACCGCGTCGCCTCCAGCATCTGGCGGAGCTCCTTCTTGAGGTCGCGGATCTCGTCACGCAGCCGTGCGGCCACCTCGAACTGGAGCTCGGCCGCGGCTTGGTGCATCTGCTCGGTGAGCTGTTGCACCAGCTCGGCCAGATCGGTCGAGGGAAGCCCGGCCAGGTCGGGCATCCGCTCGCGTTCCTTCTCCACCGCACCGTCGAGCCGGCGCAGCGCCGGTGTCGGCGACTTCTTGCTCTTGTTGCCGCGCGCACCGGTGCCGTTCCAGGTGGCGAGCAGCTCCTCGGTGCTCTCGTCCTCCCGGGCCAGCATCTCGGTGATGTCGGCGATCTTCTTGCGCAGCGGCTGCGGGTCGACCCCGGCCGCCTTGTTGTAGGCCACCTGCTTCTCGCGCCGCCGGTTGGTCTCGTCGATCGCCTTCTCCATCGAGGGCGTGATCTTGTCGGCGTACATGTACACCTGCCCGGACACGTTGCGTGCCGCACGTCCGATCGTCTGGATCAGGGACTTGTCGGAGCGCAGGAAGCCCTCCTTGTCGGCGTCGAGGATCGCGACCAGCGACACCTCGGGCAGGTCGAGGCCCTCGCGGAGCAGGTTGATCCCGACCAGGACGTCGTACTCCCCCATCCGGAGCTCGCGCAGCAGCTCGATCCGGCGCAGGGTGTCGACCTCGGAGTGCAGGTAGCGGGTGCGGATGCCGGCCTCGAGCAGGTAGTCGGTCAGGTCCTCGGACATCTTCTTGGTGAGCGTGGTGACCAGCACCCGCTCGTTCTTCTCGGTGCGGTTGTTGATCTCGGCGATCAGGTCGTCGATCTGGCCCTTGGTCGGCTTGACCACCACCTCGGGGTCGACCAGGCCGGTCGGCCGGATGATCTGCTCGACGACGTTGTCCTCGCCGCCGCCCTTCGCCAGCTCGTAGTTGCCCGGCGTCGCGGAGAGGTAGATCGTCTGCCCGATCCGGTCGAGGAACTCCTCCCACTTCAGCGGCCGGTTGTCCATCGCGCTGGGCAGCCGGAAGCCGTGGTCGACCAGGTTGCGCTTGCGGGACATGTCGCCCTCGTACATGCCGCCGATCTGGGGCACGGCCACGTGGGACTCGTCGACCACGAGCACGAAGTCCTCGGGGAAGTAGTCGAGCAGGCAGTTGGGGGCGCTCCCCCGGCTGCGGCCGTCGATGTGCATCGAGTAGTTCTCGATGCCGGAGCACGAGCCGATCTGGCGCATCATCTCCACGTCGTACGACGTGCGCATCTGCAGCCGCTGCGCCTCGAGCAGCTGGCCGTTGCGCTGGAACGTGGCGACCTGCTCGGCGAGCTCCTCCTCGATGCCCTTGATCGCGCGCTCCATGCGCTCCGGGCCGGCGACGTAGTGGGTCGCCGGGAAGACGTAGAGCTCCTGGTCGTCGCTGATCACCTCACCGGTGACCGGGTGCAGCGCCATCAGCCGCTCGATCTCGTCGCCGAAGAACTCCACGCGGACGGCGTGCTCCTCGTAGACGGGGAAGATCTCCAGGGTGTCCCCGCGCACCCGGAACGTGCCACGGGTGAAGGCCAGGTCGTTGCGGGTGTACTGGATCTCGACCAGCCGGCGCAGGATCGAGTCCCGGTCGAGCTCCTGCCCGACCCGGAGCCGCAGCATCCGGTCGACGTACTCCTGCGGCGTGCCGAGGCCGTAGATGCAGGACACGGTGGACACCACGATCACGTCGCGCCGGGTGAGCAGCGAGTTGGTCGCCGAGTGCCGCAGCCGCTCGACCTCCTCGTTGATCGAGGAGTCCTTCTCGATGTAGGTGTCCGTCTGCGGGACGTAGGCCTCGGGCTGGTAGTAGTCGTAGTAGCTGACGAAGTACTCGATGGCGTTGTCGGGGAAGAGCTGCCGCAGCTCGTTGGCGAACTGCGCGGCCAGCGTCTTGTTGGGCTGCATCACCAGGATCGGTCGCTGCAGCTTCTCCGCCACCCAGGCCACCGTCGCGGTCTTGCCGGTGCCGGTCGCGCCGAGCAGCACGACGTCCTTGACCCCGCCCTCGATCCGCTTGTGGATCTCCGCGATCGCGGCCGGCTGGTCGCCGGAGGGCTGGTAGTCCGACTGCACGTCGAACGGCGCCACGCGGCGCTCGAGATCGGTCACGGGCCTCATGGGGACGAGCCTACGGGCGGGCACCGACAGCTGGGCCCGACGTGTCCTGCGGGGGCGGGCGGCAGCTGTAACGCGGGGTTATCGTCGCTGCACACGGCGTATCAGGGGTGTGCAGCGTCAACACCACGTGGGCAGATCGCGCGCACGGTGCAGATGTCGCTCGACCAGTGCCGGACCAGGCACTCCCCACGCGCTCTTGACGCTGCACACGGCGTACGACGCGTGTGCAGCGACCATAACCCCGCGTTACAGCGGCGCGGCGCCCACAACCACCCACCTGTCGGCGCCCGGTGGCAGGGTGCGGGCATGGATCCGATGCCGCCGGCCGAGGAGCTGGTCGTCCGGATGCGCGAGATCGCGCTGGCGCTGCCGGAGACCCGGGAGGAGGAGGCCTGGCGCGGCACTCGCTGGCGGGTGCGGCAGGCCACGTTCGCCCACCTGATCACGGTGCTGCCCGACCGGCCGTCGTCGTACTCCGAGGCGACCGGGCTCCCCGGCCCGGCGACCGTGCTCACGTTCCGCTCAACCGGCGACGAGCTGCTGGCACTGACCAGTGCAGGGCTGCCGTACTTCAAGCCGGACTGGTCCCCGACCGTCGTCGGCCTGGTCATCGACGACGACACCGACTGGGCCGAGGTCGCCGAGCTGGTGACCGAGAGCTACCGCTTCTGCGCACCGCAGAAGCTGGGTCGGCTGCTCGACCTCCCCCGCTGACCCGCACCCCCGGGGCCCGCCCTCGACGGTCTGGTTGGATGGGGCCGTGCCCAAGCCCGCACCGCTGTTCAACATGGGGCACCCCCTCGTGCAGGCGGCGAGACGCGTCCTGCTCACCGTTCTCGGTGTCCAGCTCGTGCTCGCCCTGTCGCTGACGCTGGTCGACTCGTGGCGCCGCCGCGGCAGGAAGTCGCAGCCGTTCCCGACCACGCCGCCGCGGTCGGTGACGATCGGCGACGGCACGGTCACGACGTACACGTTCGGGCAGGACCTGTACGACGACATGCTGGCCGCGATCGACGCCGCGAAGCACCAGGTGCTGCTGGAGTCCTACATCTGGAAGGGCGACGAGACCGGGGAGGCGTTCAAGGCGGCGCTGGCCCGGGCAGCCGGCCGCGGGGTCGAGGTCTACGCGATCTACGACGCGTTCGCCAACATCGTGGTGTCGCCGCGGTTCAAGGTGTTCCCCGCGTCGCTGCGGGTGATGGCCTACCCGATCTACAACGCGGGCCTGCGGTTCTTCGACCTGCGCCGCTACGGCCGGGACCACCGGAAGATCCTGGTGGTCGACGACGACTACGCGTTCGTCGGCGGCTACAACATCGGCACGCCCTACGCCACCGAGTGGCGCGACACCCACTGCCGGATCACCGGCCCCGGGGTCTGGGACCTCAAGCGGGCGTTCGCCGACTTCTGGAACGCGCAGCGGCACGTGCACCGGCGGGACCGCCGCGACACCCGTCCGCTGCTGATCGAGACGGCATCGGACTGGGAGCCCCGGATCCGGGTGCACCGCAACCTGCCGCGGCAGTGGACGTTCCCGATCCGGGCGATGTACCTCGAGGCGATCGACCGGGCCCGCCGCAACATCTGGATGACCCACGCCTACTTCATCCCGGACGAGAACTTCGTCGAGGCGCTGGTGGCGGCCGCCCGACGCGGGGTCGACGTCCGGATCCTGTTGCCGAGGACCTCCAACCACGTCGTCGCCGACTGGATCAGCCGGGGCTACTTCGGCCAGCTCCTCGGCGCCGGGGTGCGGATCTTCCGCTTCACCGGGGCGATGGTGCACGCCAAGACCGCCACCGTCGACGGCGCCTGGGCGACGATCGGCACCGCGAACATCGACCGGCTCTCGATGAGCGGCAACTACGAGATCAACGTCGAGTTCATCGCCCCGCAGATGGCCGCCGCGTTGGAGGAGATCTTCGAGACCGACCTCACGAACTGTGTCGAGCTCAGCGCGGGCGACTGGGAGGAGCGCGGCCTGCACCGCCGGTTCACCGAGGCGGTGCTCAACCCGCTTCGCACGTTGCTCTGACGAGCCTCAGCGGGCGCCGAGCGAGCGCCAGTAGGCGTTCAGCGCACCGTTGGTCTTCACGAACCAGACGATCAGACCGACGAAGAAGAACCAGCCGAGCAGCAGGGCCCAGAGGCCGGTCACGGCGCTCACGGGACGGGCCTGTCCGCGACGCTCGTAGAGGACGCCCACGTCGTTGGAGGTCAGGAACGGCATCACGATGCCGACCAGGATCGCGAGGACCAGCGCCAGCCCGCCACCGAGGCCGACGCCGCTGTGCTGCCGCATCTCGTCGTGCGTCTTGTAGTACCAGTACCAGGTGTAGAAGCCGAACGTCACGATCGTGAGCAGGATGCAGGTCCCGGTGCTGCGGACCCTGCCGATCGTCGGCATCGTCGCTGCGGACGCGCCGGGAGGCTGCACCAGACCACCGGAGTACGGCGCCGGGACCGGGTCGAACGCCGGAGGCCCGGACTCCGGGGTGTCCTCGGGCGGGAACTCGTTCGGGTCCGACAAGACGACTCCTCCGTGGAACGGGACTGACGACGCCCCCTTGTACCCCGACTCACCTGCTGGTGTCGATGGCTCAGCCGGCCCCGGCGAGGTCGGCGACGTAGGCGTGCGCCTCGTCCATCAGGCCGGGCCAGGCACCGGGGGAAGGAACGGGAAGCGGGACGCCGACCCACTCGCGCATCGTGCGGCCACCCAGCGTGACCGGCTCGGTCACGCCCTCGGCCTTCAGCGCCTCGGCGCGAGCCAGGGGCAGCTTGAGGATCAACCGGCCGTCACGGCCCACGAAGGCGAAGATCTTGCCGCGCACCGCCAGGCCCTCGCTCGCGAACATCCGGCCCATCGTCACGTGCGGGCGACCGAGGTGGACGACGGCGAGGTCGTCGAACAGGCCCCTCCCCTCGGACAGCTCGTCGCTCATGCGAGCACGCTAACCCGGTGCGCCGACACTAGGCTCGAGGCATGACCGACCCTGATCTCGTCCAGGCGGCACGTCGCGCCTGGTCCGGCCTCGAGTCCCTGCACGTGGTCGGCTACTTCGCCGAGGAGCCGCGCGACCAGTACGTCGCGCTCGGACTGCACCCGCGCCTGTCGTACTTCGCCTCGCGCGTGGCCGCGATGGGGCCGGTCGGACCCGAGGTGAGCGAAGCGACGTTCTACGTCTTCGCCCCCTGGCTGCACCGCAAGGCGCTGCCCGCGGCCTGGGAGGTGACCACGCCCGAGCGGCTGGTGCGGGCCCGCCGCGAGGGGACGGCCGAGGCGATGGCCCGGATCCTGGGCGAGCCCGACGTCTCCGACGCGCTCGCCATCGCCCGCCGCGCCACCGAGGGTCTGCGGGCCCCCGGCCGTCCGCTGTACGCCGCCCACGCCGGGTTGGACTGGCCCGACGACGACCTGCTGGCGCTCTGGCACGCGGCGACCCTGGTCCGCGAGCACCGCGGCGACGGCCACGTGGCCGTGCTGACCTCCAGCGGGATCGGTCCGGCGGAGGCGACCGTGCTGGACGGGATCTGGTCCGGTCGCAGCAGCTTCCTGCAGACCACCCGCGGCTGGAGCGAGGAGCAGCTCGCGGCCGCCACCGCGGCGCTGGTGGCTCGCGGCTGGGTGGACGACGACGGCCTCACCGAGAAGGGACGCCACGCGCGCCAGCACGTGGAGCAGCGCACCGACGCGGCCGGCCTGGCCGGCTGGGAGCACATCGGCATCGAGGACACCGTGCGCCTGGCCGAGCTGCTCGCTCCGCTGCGGGAGAGGGTGGTCGGCTCCGGCGTGCTGCCCGAGGAGATCGGTCGGGCCCTGCAACGCGCCGGCTCCTGATGACGGAATCTGTTGCCCGAGCGACACCCGACGACGGATACTGTCTCCTGAACCGGACCTGAGCCACCGAAACCGCACCAGGAGCGCCGATGTCTTCACCCGCCGCCGGAGGACCCGACCTGCCGCAGGAGCGGCGCCTGGTCACCGAGATCCCCGGACCGAGGTCACGCGCGCTGCACGAGCGCCGTACGTCGGCCGTCGCCGCGGGCGTCGGCTCGGTGCTGCCGGTGTACGTCGAGAGGGCCGGTGGCGGCGTCGTGGTCGACGTCGACGGCAACTCGTTGATCGACCTGGCCAGCGGGATCGCGGTCACCAGCGTCGGCAACAGCGCCCCCGAGGTGGTCCGCCGGGTGACCGACCAGGTCGCGGCGTTCACCCACACCTGCTTCATGGTCGCGCCGTACGAGGGGTACGTCGAGGTCTGCGAGGCGCTCGCCTCGCTGACACCCGGCGACCACGCGAAGAAGGCCGCGCTGTTCAACTCCGGCGCCGAGGCGGTGGAGAACGCGGTCAAGATCGCGCGGGTGCACACCGGGCGCGACGCGGTGGTGGTGTTCGACCACGCCTACCACGGGCGCACCAACCTGACGATGGCGATGACCGCGAAGAACATGCCCTACAAGCACGGGTTCGGGCCGTTCGCCGGCGAGGTCTACCGCGCCCCCGTGTCATACCCGTTCCGCGAGCCGACGCCGATCACCGGCGCCGAGGCGGCGGCCCGCGCGATCGAGGTGATCGACAAGCAGGTCGGCGCCGACAACGTCGCCTGCGTCGTGATCGAGCCGGTGCTCGGCGAGGGCGGCTTCGTCGTCCCGGCTCCCGGTTTCCTCGGGGCGGTCGCCGACTGGTGCGCGAGCAACGGCGTGGTGTTCGTGGCCGACGAGATCCAGTCCGGCATGTGCCGCACCGGTGCCTGGTTCGCCTGCGAGCACGAGGACGTCGTCCCCGACCTGGTGACCGTGGCCAAGGGCGTCGCGGGTGGCCTGCCGCTGGCGGCGGTCGTCGGCCGCGCGGAGATCATGGACGCGCCGCACGCCGGCGGGCTCGGCGGCACGTACGGCGGCAACCCGGTCGCCTGCGCGGCGGCCCTCGGCGCGATCGCCACCATGAAGGAGCTCGACCTCAACGCCCGCGCCCGCGCGATCGAGACCCGGATGACCGAGCGACTCAGCGCCCTGGCCAACAAGGTGCCCGGCGATCGGAGACGTGCGCGGACGGGGCGCGATGCTGGCCGTCGAGATCGTGAAGCCGGGCACGACGGAGCCCGACGCCGCGCTGGCCGGCACGATCAGCGCCGCCTGCCACCAGGCCGGGGTGCTCACCCTCACCTGCGGCACGTTCGGCAACGTGCTGCGCTTCCTGCCGCCGCTGGTGATGCCCGACCACCTGCTCGACGAGGCCCTCGACGTGCTGGACGAGGTCGTGACCTCGCTGGCCTGAGACGAGGTCTGCCCGTTGCCAGGTACGGCGCCGCGTCCTCTCGTGCGTGGGGGGCTCTGGGACGTCATACGTTCTGGTCGTCAGGACAACCGGAGCGTATGACGTCCCGCCGCTGCTGTGCTGACCGACAAAGGCTGAGCAGCCCACGACGGATCGCGGCAGACAAGTGCGTTCACCTCGCCGGTCGGGAATGTCATGCGAAGCGGCTGCCATGTCGGGCAGACCGTACGACGTTGCCCGGGACGTCATGCACTTTGCTCGCTGGGGCGACCAGAACGTATGACGTCCCACCGCAGGCGTGCCGTACGCGGCATGTCCGGGTGTTCGGCGAGGTCTCGTCGCGCGCCGGCTCTGCCCGACAACGAGGGTCCGCCTGCAGACCTCACGGCACCCGGATCAGGATCCTGCTGACGTCTGCCTCGGCCACCCGCACCGTGACGTACTCCCCCAGGCTCACGGCGAACTCCGGCCCGCTGCCCCTCCCGGTCACGAAGAAGAAGAACATGCACCCAGCCGGCCCGCCCTTCCCGTCGACCAGACGCCCCGCGTCGAGCGCGCCGACCGCGACCCTCCGGCCACGGTCGTCCCGCACCTCGATCCGGGTGCCCTGCCCGATGTCGCGCGAGCGACCTCGGGTCACGCACTGCTCGAGGCTCGGCGTCGAACGGATGTCCGCCAGGGCTGTCACGAGCACCCGGCCCTGGAAGACGATCCGTTCCGGCGTCCCCGGCGCGCGCTGCCCGTGCGCGGTCGGCTCGGCGCTCCCCGAACCGCACCCTGCGAGCACCAGCAGCGAGACCAGCGCCGCCGTCCCACTTCTCGTCACCTCCCCAACCTACGCAGGCGAAGGAGCAGGCGGGGCGGCTAGGGAAACACCAGCACGGCGTCCAGGATGTCCGCGGCGTCGACGACCCGCGGCGGCCGGTGCCCCACCGTGACCCGGTAGCTCGGGCTGCCGCCCGGCGCGTTGGTCATCGCGAAGTCGAACGCACAACCGACGGGAGCCGAGCCACCGTCCCGGAAGTACCCCGGACCGAGCGGCCCTGCCGCCGTCGGCGTGCCGCGGCTCGTGCGGACCTCCACCCGCACGCCCTGGTGGATGTCGGCCGACGCTCCCCGGGTCACGCAGCTATTGAGGTCGGGGGTGTAGCGGATGTCCTTGCGGGAGGTGACCACCACGGTGCCGGCCGGGTTGATCACGCTCGGCAGCTTCGGGGACACCCGTGGAGCGGGTGGCCCGGCTCCCGAGGACGAACCGCACGCGCCGGTCAGCACGAGCACGGCAGCCACGGTCGCGCTGCGGGCGGTCATGACGGCAGGCTACGTGTCCTCGCGCTGACCCCAGGGCGCGCCGTACTCCGTGAGCAGGTCCAGGAACGGCACCGCGTCGAACGCCTCGGGGCCGAGCACGCCCTGCCCCGTCCAGGTGCCGTCGGCGAGCAGCTCCAGCGCCACCACCGGGTTGATCGCGGTCTGCCAGACCACGCACTGGTGCCCGTACTCCCGCATCGTCCAGTCGTTGTCGACCACGTGGTAGAGGTACGTCGACCGCGGCTGCCCGTCCTTGCCGGTGCCGGTGACCCACAGTCCGGCACAGGTCTTGCCCTTCATCCGCGGGCCGACGGTGGCCGGGTCGGGCAGCACGGCGGCGACGACGTCGCGCGGCGACACCTCGACGCCCTTGACCCGGACCTTCTCGGTGCGGTCGAGTCCGAGCGTGTGAAGGACCTTGAGGATGTTGATGAACTCGTCGCCGAGGCCGTACTTGAAGGTCGCGCGCCTGCAGTCGACCCAACGCGGCATCAGCAGCACCTCCTCGTGCTCGACGTTGACGCACTCGACCGGACCGATCCCCTCCGGGAAGTCGAACACCTCGGGGTCGCTGAACGGCGCGGTGGTGTGCCACGCCCCCTCCTCCCAGACCACCGGCGGGTTGAGGCACTCCTCGATCGTGGTCCACATCGAGAACGACGGCGCGAAGACCTCGTTGCCGTCGTCGTCGGTCACGACCAGGTTGGCGCCGTCGCGCGTGCCGAGCTCGTCGATCTCCGAGAACAGGTGGTCCGCGGCGTAGCGCGCGAACACGTCGGACAGTCCGGGCTCGACGCCGATCCCGCACAGGGCGAGGCGTCCCGCACCCTCCCACAGACCGGCCTTCTCGAACTGCTCGTCGCCGAGCTTGACGCCGCACTCCTCGTACGGCGTCGCGGGATGTGGCCGCGAGAGGCTCATCGCCATGTCGAGGTAGTCGGCCCCGGCCGCGTAGGCGCCGTCGAAGACCGACATGTTGAAGACCGGGTCGACCGCGTTCATCACGTGCGTGATCCGGTGCTCGCGGCACAGCGCGGTGACCGCCTCGGCCGAGGCGGCGTCGACCTGCGCTGCCACGAAGCGGTCGTCGCCGAGTGCGCCCACCGCCGTGTCGGCACGGGCCCGGTCGTAGTCGGAGACGACGCAGATCTCGAAGAAGTCGCGGCGGGCCGCGATCCCGGTGAAGGCGGAGCCGACGCCGCCGGACCCGACCAGGAGGATGCGCATGACGTGGTGCTCCGTTTCGCAGGTGGTGGTGGCCGAGGCGGCGGGTCAGTCGCTCGCGGCGACCCGCAGCAGTCGCTGGCGTCGCAGCAGCCAGGTGTTGCCCAGGACCAGCAGGATGCCGAACGCGAAGACGAGCGTGCCCATCACGTTGACCTGCGGCGGGGTGCCGACCCGGGAGCTGCCGTAGACCCAGATCGGGAAGGTCTGCATGCTGCCGGCGTTGAACTCGGTGATGATGAAGTCGTCGATGCTGAGCGCGAACGCCAGCAGCGAACCGGCGACCACGCCGGGCATCAGGATCGGCAGCGTGACCAGCCGGAACGTCGTGAACGCGCTCGCCCCGAGGTCCTGGGCGGCCTCCTCCAGCGAGCGGTCGTACGCCGCCATCCGGGCCTGGACCGTGATCGCCACGTAGACGATCGAGAACATGATGTGCGCGATCACCACGGTCCAGTAGCCGCGCGGGATGCCCAGGGTCAGGAACAGCGAGAGCAGGCCCGTGCCCATCGCGATCTCGGGGGCAGCCACGTTGGCGAACAGCACCACGTTGAGCACACCGCGCCCGCGGAAGCTGTACTTGCCCATCGCGTAGCCGATCATGGTGCCCATCAGCGCCGATGCCACGGTGACGATCAGGGCGATCGTGATCGAGTTGACGAGCGCCGTGGTCAGGTCCGGGATGTCGAACAGCTCGCGGTACCAGCGGAGGGTGAAGCCCTGCCAGACGAAGTTGAACTTGCCCGACGTGTCGTTGAACCCGAACAGGACCATCACCAGGATCGGCAGCGACAGCCAGCAGATGATGACGATCGTGTAGACGTGGAGCAGGCGCGACTTTCCCCTCATCGCCCGCTCACCCGGCGCTCGCGTCGAGGACGTCGCGGGTGCCGAGCACCCGGGCGTAGACGAAGATGCCGATCAGCAGCGCACCGAGCAGGATCGAGCTGAGCGCGGACGCCTGCGGGTACTGCGAGTTGCTGATGTAGAGCGTCTCGATGATGTTGCCGATCATCACCTGCCCGCTGCCACCGAGGATCTGCGCGTTCACGTAGTCGGCCGCCGAGGGGACGAACGTGAGGATCACGCCCGCGAAGACACCCGGCAACGACAGCGGCAGCACGACCCGGCGGAAGATCTCGCGCTTGTTGGCGTAGAGGTCGGAGGCGGCCTCCAGCAACACCCGGTCGATGCGCTCCAGCGCGACGTAGATCGGCAGCACCATGAACGGCAGGAAGTTGTACACCAGGCCGCCGACGACAGCCGTGGGCGTGGCCAGGATGTGGAACGAGTCCGGCAGCATCCCCCAGCTCTTCAGGTTGCCGAGCACGAGCCCGTCGTCCGCGAGCAGGAACTGCCACGAGATGGTGCGGATCACGAACGTCACGAAGAACGGCAGCAGGATCAGGAACAGGTACGTCGACTTGTGCCGGCCGCCGTTGAACGCGATCCAGTACGCCATCGGGTAGGCCAGCACGATGGCCACGATCGTCGTCATCAGGCCGTACAGCAGCGACCGCGTGAGCTGCACGTGGTAGGCGCTGACCATGTCGACGTACGTGTGCACGCTGAAGGTCTGGGCGAACCCGGTCTCCAGCGAGCCGGTCTGCAGCGAGACGTTGATCATCGCGGCCATGGGCACGATGAAGAAGATGGCCAGCCAGAGCCCTCCGGGGAGGATCAGCAGGTAGGCAGAGAGCCGGCTACGCACGTGGGTCCCGCTCCTCGTCGGTCACGACTGGTAGACCGGCTCGAAGATGCTGTTCCACTTGTCGAGGTCCGCACCGGCCTTGGGAGCGGCACCGACCGACGCCTTGGCGTAGGTCGCCTCGTCCGGGAACGTCGCATAGCTGGTGGCCACGGCGTCGAGGTAGTCCTTGTCCTCTCCCTTGGCCGCGGCGGCGTCCGACTTCACCACGTCCTGGGCGCCCGGGACCGGCGAGATGTAGTTGACCCACTCGGTCACCTCGGCGGCGACGTCGTCCTGGTAGTAGTAGTCCATCAGCTTCATCGCGCTCACGGGGTTCTTCGCCTCCTTGAGGATCACGAAGTTGTCCGTGAACAGCAGGCCGCCCTCCTCCGGGATCACGAACTTGAGCTGCGAGCCGGTCTTCTTGCCGGACAGGTTCTGCTGGAAGATGTCGCCGGACCAGGCCATCGAGATCCACACGTCTCCCTGGGCGAGGCCGTTGATGTAGTTCTGCGAGTAGAAGTTGCGCACCAGCGGCTTCATCTTCTTCAGCCAGTCCGCGGCCTTCTGCCAGTCGGCCTGGGTCGCCTTGGCGGGGTCCTTGCCGATCGCGAGCAGCGCGATGTTGGGCAGGTCCTCGTTGTTGCCCATCATCCCGATGTGACCCTTGAACTTGGGGTCGGTGAGGTCCTCCCAGCTGGTGATCTCGCGCCCGGTCTTCTCCGGGTTGTAGCCGATGCCCGTGAACCCGGCCTGCCACGGGACGGAGAGCGTGTTGCCGGGGTCGAACGCCGGGTCCTTGTAGGAGTCGCCTGCGTTGGCCTGGAAGTTCGTCAGCCGGTCCTGGTCGAGCGGCACGAAGAAGCCGAGGTCGCGGAACTTGTTGAAGTAGATGCCGCTCGTGATCACGGCCAGGTCGTAGCCGCTGTACTGGCCGTCGGACAGCGTGGGCTGCACCTTGGCGAAGAACTGTCCGTTGTCCTGGACCGCCTCGACGTACTTGACCTTGATCCCGGAGTCCTTCTGGAACTTCTCCAGCGTCGGGTGCTTCGACTTGCCCTCGGTGTCGAGGTACAGCGGCCAGTTCGCCCAGGTGAGCTCGTTGGTCTCCTTCTGGGCAGACCAGTACTTGTCGACCGCGTCCTTGCTCGTGTCCGCCTTCTTGCCCTGGGCCTTGATCCCGCCACAGGCGCTGAGGGCGGCGGCACCACCGGCGGCACCGAACATCCGCAGCATGTCGCGGCGACCGAAGCGGCTCCTGGTCAGGCCTCGGAGCATCGCCGGATCGAGCGGCCTCTGGTTCTGGGTCATGACGTTTCCTTCCCGGGAGCGGAGTCGATGAGGTACGAGTGGTCCTTGTTCCACGACAGCCAGACGTCGTCGCCGACCGCCGCGACGTCGCGGGAGTCGTCGACGTTCTGCCAGTGCACGGCCACCTGGTCGTGCGTCGCTTCGATGGTGACGAGATAGCCCGTGAACGTGCCCTGGTAGACGATGTCGTCCAGTCTGCCTCGCAGCTGGCACTCCGCCTCGATCGGCGCGGTGCCGATCCGGATCTTCTCCGGACGGACCGTCACCTCGAGGTCGCCGTGGGGCTCGGCGCCGCGGAGAGGTACGACGAGCCGCTGCTGGTCGCCGAACTCAGCGACCGCGTCCCCGTCGACCACCCGGTCGGCCCGCGTGGTCAGCAGGTTGGAGGTGCCGATGAAGTCGGCCACGAACCGGGTCCGCGGCTGCTCGTAGACCTCGCGCGGGGTGCCGAGCTGCTCGACCCGGCCCGCGTTCATCACCGCGATCCGGTCGGACATGGTCAGCGCCTCGCCCTGGTCGTGGGTGACGTAGACGAAGGTGATCCCGACCTCGCGCTGGATCCGCTTCAGCTCCGACTGCATGGCCTGCCGGAGCTTGAGGTCGAGGGCGCCCAGCGGTTCGTCGAGCAGCAGCGCGCGCGGGTGGTTGACCAGCGCCCGGGCGAGCGCCACCCGTTGCTGCTGGCCGCCGGACATCTCGCGGGGACGCCGGCGTTCGCGACCACCGAGGTCGACCAGCTCGAGCATCTCGTTGACGCGCTTGTCGATCTCGCCCTTGTCGACGCCCTTGCGGCGCAGGCCGAAGGCGACGTTGTCGAACACGGTCATGTGCGGGAACAGCGCATAGCTCTGGAAGACCATGTTCATGTCGCGGCGGTTGGGTGGGACACCGACCATGTTCTCGCCGTACAGCAGCACCTGGCCGGAGGTCGGCTCCTCGAAGCCGGCGATCATCCGCAGCGTGGTGGTCTTGCCGCAGCCCGACGGGCCGAGCAGCGAGAAGAACTCGCCGGTGTCGATCGACAGGTCGACCCGCTCCACGGCCTGGACGTTGCCGTCGTCGGCGGTGAAGTGCTTGGCGACCCCGATCAGCTCGATCGCGGCTGCGTCGGGATCCGGGTGCGTGGCGGTCTGCGTTGCCTCGGTGTCGACCATGGGGGCCTCCGTCGTCACTCGGGCGTCCCGATGTACGACATCACGTGCTTGACCCGGGTGTAGTCCTCGAGACCGTACATGGACAGGTCCTTGCCGTAGCCGGAGTTCTTGAACCCTCCGTGCGGCATCTCCGCGACGATGGGGATGTGGGTGTTGATCCACACGGCGCCGAAGTCGAGCTTCTTGGCCATCCGCATCGCGCGGCCGTGGTCCTTGGTCCACACGCTCGACGCCAGGCCGTAGCGGACGCCGTTGGCCCAGGCGAGCGCCTCCGCCTCGTCGGCGAACTTCTGGACGGTGATCACGGGGCCGAAGATCTCGTCCTGGATCTGCTCGTCGTCTTGGCGCAGGCCGGAGAGCACGGTCGGCTCGTAGAAGTAGCCGGACGCCCCCTGCCGCTTGCCGCCGGCCGAGACCTGGGCGTGGTCGGGGAGTCGGTCGACCATGCCCGACACGTGCTCGAGCTGGTTGGCGTTGTTGAGAGGCCCGTAGAGGATGTCCTCGTCGTCGGGCATCCCGGTCCTCGTGTCCCGGGCCTGCTCGGTGAGCGCCGCCAGGAAGTCGTCGTGCACGCCCGGCCCGGCGATCACGCGGGTGGCGGCGGTGCAGTCCTGGCCGGCGTTGAAGTAGCCGGCTCCGGCGATGCCCTCGGCCGCCGCCTCGACGTCGGCGTCGTCGAAGACGATCACCGGCGCCTTGCCGCCGAGCTCGAGGTGCACGCGCTTGAGCTGCTGGGCCGCGGAGCCGGCGACCTGCATGCCGGCCCGGACCGACCCGGTGATCGCGACCAGCTGCGGGACCGGGTGCTCGACGAGCGCGCGACCGGTGTCGCGGTCACCGGTGACGACGTTGAAGACGCCCGGCGGCAGGAACTCCTGGCACATCTCGGCGAACAGGGTGGTCGAGGCCGGGGTGGTGTCGGACGGCTTGAGCACGATCGTGTTGCCCGCCGCGAGGGCGGGAGCGATCTTCCAGACCATCATCATCAGCGGGTAGTTCCAGGGCGTGACCTGGCCGACGACGCCGATCGGCTCGCGGCGCACGAACGAGGTGTGGTCCTTGAGGTACTCGCCGGCCGACTTGCCCTCCAGCACCCGCGCGGCGCCGGCGAAGAACCGGATCTGGTCGATCGCCGGCGGCAGCTCCTCGGTGATCGTGAAGCCGAGCGGCTTGCCGGTGTCGCGGGACTCCACCTCGACGAACTCCTGCGCGCGCTTCTCCAGCGCGTCGGCGATCTTGAGCAGTGCCAGCTGGCGCTCGGACGGGGTGGTGTCGCCCCAGCCCTCGAACGCCTGCTCGGCGGCGCGGAAGGCCCGGTCGACGTCCTCGGGGCCGGACATCGGCGAGGTCGCGTAGACCTCGCCGGTCGTGGGGTCGACGATGTCGTAGGTCTCCCCCGACGCCGCATCGACCAGCTCGCCGCCGATGACGTTGCGGAACTGCACCCCGGAACCTGACGCTGTAGCCATGGCGCGCAGCCTAACCACGGGACAACGAAATCGGTAGAGTAACGCGCCGTTTTGCAATGGAATCGGGAGTTCTTGGCGCGTTACGCGGCGGAAACCGGCGCGTCACGCTCCGTGAGTCCCGCGGCCTTCGAGCAGCGGCCCGGCCGGGTCGTGGTGGGTCCCGTGCCGACGAGCTGCCAGGCCCGACAGCGCCTCGAGGCAGACGCGGTTGGCCAGTGCGGCGGTGATCTCGGCATGATCGTACGGCGGGGAGACCTCGACCACGTCGATGCCCGCCACGGGAAGCTCCCGGCAGAGGCGTCGTACCGCGTCGAGGAGCTGGCGCGAGGACAGCCCGCCCGGCTCCGGCGTGCCCGTGCCCGGCGCGTGGCCGGGGTCGCAGACGTCGATGTCGACCGAGAGGAACACCGCGTCGCACTCGTCCAGCGCGATCGCGGACGCCTCGTCGAGACAGGCGTCGAGACCGCGCGCGCCGATCTCCGTCATCTCGTAGGACCGCATCTTCTGGTCGGCCATCCAGTCCAGCGTCTCCGGTCCCGGCCAGTAGCCGCGCAGGCCGACCTGGAGGAACCGGTCGCCGCGCAGCGCCCCGGACTCGATCAGCCTGCGCATCGGCTGCCCGTGCCCGTAGAGGGAGCCGAACTCGATGTCGCCGGTGTCGGCGTGCGCGTCGAAGTGGATCATCGAGACCTTGCCGTAGCCGAGGTGCCGGGCGACGCCGGTCGCGTCGGGCAGCGCGATCGAGTGGTCGCCGCCGAGCACCAGCGGCACCGCGCCGGCCGAGGCGACGGCGTACACCGCGTCCTCGAGGGCACCGAGCGCGCGCTCGATCTCCCCCGGCGGCATCTCGACGTCGCCGGCGTCGACGACGGTCAGGTCGCGGAGCGCGTCCACCCGCAGCGCCATGTGCGGCCGCGACGCGTCGTGGGCCAGGTAGTCGGTGCTGCGGATGGCCTGCGGGCCGAACCGGGTCCCCGGCCGGTGCGAGGTGCCGCCGTCGAACGGAGCACCCACGATCACCACGTCAGCCGCGGCCAGGGCGGCGTGGTCGGCCAGGTCCACCGGCTCCACACCCAGGAAGGTGATGTCCGGACCGAACTGCGCGCCATATCGTGTCATGGGGCCAAGTCCTACCAGTTGCGCCCGAATGCAGGCCATAGTTCGATGGATTCCGTGGCAAGGACACGCCACATCTACGGAATCGCTTGCACGGACCGTCTGCCACGGGCACCATGGACCGGTGAGCACTCCCGATCCGCAGCAGCAGGCCCGCGACCACCTCTGGATGCACTTCACCCGGCACTCGACGTACGACACCCACGAGGTGCCGACGATCGTGCGCGGCGACGGTCCCTACGTGTACGACGCGAAGGGCAAGCGCTACCTCGACGGGCTCGCCGGCCTGTTCGTGGTCCAAGCCGGACACGGCCGCACCGAGCTGGCCGAGGCGGCCGCCAAGCAGGCGGCAGAGCTCGCGTTCTTCCCGCTCTGGTCCTACGCCCACCCGGGCGCGATCGACCTCGCGGCCCGGCTCGCGGACTACGCGCCCGGCGACCTGAACCGGGTCTTCTTCACCACCGGAGGCGGTGAGGCCGTCGAGAGTGCGTGGAAGCTGGCCAAGCAGTACTTCAAGCTCACCGGCAAGCCGACCAAGCACAAGGTGATCAGCCGCGCGATCGCCTACCACGGCACCCCGCAGGGCGCCCTTTCGATCACCGGCCTGCCCGGCATGAAGGCGCCGTTCGAGCCACTGGTGCCCTCCACGTTCCGGGTGCCGAACACGAACTTCTACCGCGCCGCCGAGACCTCCTACCTCGGCCCCGACGACGAGCACGCGTTCGGGCAGTGGGCCGCGAACCGGATCGCCGAGGCGATCGAGTTCGAGGGCCCCGACACCGTGGCCGCGGTCTTCCTGGAGCCGGTGCAGAACTCCGGCGGCTGCTTCCCGCCGCCGCCCGGCTACTTCGAACGGGTCCGCGAGATCTGCGACGAGTACGACGTGCTGCTGGTCTCCGACGAGGTGATCTGCGCGTTCGGCCGGCTCGGCCACATGTTCGCCGCCGAGCGCTACGGCTACCAGCCCGACATCATCACCTGCGCGAAGGGCCTGACTTCCGGCTACTCGCCGCTCGGCGCGATGATCGCCACCGACCGGCTGTTCGAGCCGTTCTCCAAGGGCGACACCACCTTCCAGCACGGCTACACGTTCGGTGGGCACCCGGTCTCGACCGCGGTCGCGATGGCGAACCTCGACATCTTCGAGCGCGAGCAGCTCAACGAGCACGTGCTCGAGACCGAGGGCTCGTTCCGCTCCACGCTCGAGAAGCTGAAGGACCTGCCGCTGGTCGGCGACGTCCGCGGCGACGGGTACTTCTACGGCATCGAGCTGGTCAAGGACCGCGACACCAAGGAGACCTTCGACTCCGACGAGTCCGAGCGGCTGCTGCGTGGGTTCCTGTCCGGGGCGCTGTTCGAGGCCGGCCTCTACTGCCGCGCCGACGACCGCGGCGACCCGGTCGTCCAGCTGGCGCCTCCCCTGGTCTGCGACCAGGCCCACTTCGACGAGATCGAGTCGATCCTGCGCGACGTGCTGACGCGCGCGGAGTCCAAGCTGTAGCCGAGGCTGGTCCGGCGGCTGTTCCAGGACCGACGTCCCGCGCGCAGACCGAACCAGGCGCCGGGCAGTCGCTGGGTCCCGAAGCCCACCTGGGTGTGACCGGACAGCTTCCCCATGTTCCCCGACGATCGTCACTCCGTAGCCGCGACGGCTCCGAGCCGAAAGGCGTGCCTGGGTCGCTCGGTCCGGGTGGCCCACCGGATGGGCATGGAGGCGATCAGGTGCGAGCCCCAGTAACCTCACAGACGTGACAGTCTCGCGACGAGGACTCCGGGAGGGGGCCGCAGAGTCCAGCGGCCCCGCGTTGTTCAATCGAGTTGCGATCGTGAATCGCGGTGAGGCCGCGCTGCGGCTGATCCACGCCGTCCGCGACCTGAACGCGCACGGTGGCGCGGCACCGATCCGGACAGTCGCCCTCTACACCGACGAGGAACGTACGGCGATGTTCGCGCGGGAGGCCGACGAGGCGTACTCGTTGGGTCCCGCCGCTGCACGCCCGTACATCGACCTGAGGATCCTCGAGCGCGTGCTGGTCGAGTGCGCGGCAGACGCGGTCTGGGTGGGGTGGGGGTTCGTCGCCGAGGACCCCGCGTTCGCCGAGCTGTGCGAGCGCCTCGGCGTGACGTTCATCGGTCCGAGCGCCGAGGCGATGCGCCGGCTGGGCGACAAGATCGGATCCAAGCTTCTCGCGCAGGAGGTTGGCGTGCCGGTCGCGCCGTGGAGCGGAGGCGGCGTCGACACCTTGGAAGCGGCGCTGGTCGCTGCCGAACGCATCGGCTACCCGCTCATGCTCAAGGCCACCGCCGGCGGCGGCGGGAGGGGCATCCGCAGGGTCGACTCAGCCGTCGAGCTCGAGGACGCCTACCAGCGCACCCGCGACGAGGCCGAGCGCGCCTTCGGCAGCGGCGTGGTCTTCCTCGAGCGCCTGGTGACCGGGGCACGGCACGTCGAGGTCCAGCTGATCGCCGACAGTCACGGCACGGCGTGGGCGGTCGGCGTCCGGGACTGCAGCCTGCAGCGGCGCAACCAGAAGGTGATCGAGGAGTCGGCGTCGCCGCTGCTCGACCGGAGCCAGACCGACGAGCTCAAGGCGTCCGCCGAGCGGCTGGCCCTCGCGGTGGGATACGTCGGTGCCGGGACCGTCGAGTTCCTCTACCACCCGGGTGAGCGGTCGTTCGCGTTCCTGGAGGTCAACACGCGCCTGCAGGTCGAGCACCCCATCACCGAGGCGACGACGGACCTCGACCTGGTCGCGGCGCAGCTGCACGTGGCGGCCGGCGGCCGGCTGGAGGGACCGAAGCCGGTCGAGCGTGGGCACGCCGTCGAGGCCCGGCTGAACGCCGAGGATCCGGACCGCGACTTCGCCCCGTCGCCCGGCCGGATCGCGCTGCTCGAGCTGCCCTCGGGGCCGGGCATCCGCGTCGACACCGGCGTCGGCGAGGGTGACACCATCCCCGCCGACTTCGACTCGATGATCGCCAAGATCATCGCTTACGGCCGCACCCGCGAGGAGGCCCTGGCCCGGCTGCGTCGGGCGATGGCGGAGACCACCGTGGTGATCGAAGGGGGTGCCACCAACAAGAGCTTCATCCTCGACCTCCTGGACCAGTCCGAGGTTGTCGACGGCGAGGCCGGCTGGGCCGACACCAGCTGGATCGACCGGGTCCGCGCCGAGGGACGGCTCGTCGTGCACGAGCATTCCGGGATCGCCGTCGTCGCGGCTGGCATCGAGGCGTACGAGGACGAGGCGCAGGTCGAGATCACCCGGTTGCTGGAGAGCGCCCGCGGAGGCCGTCCCCAGGTGCAGCACAAGGTCGGCCGGGCGGTCGACTTCAAGCTGCGCGGCACCGCGTACAAGGTCACCGTGATCCAGATCGGCCAGCGCCGCTTCCGGGTCGGCGTGGCGGGGGGCGGTGTCGAGCACGTGGTGGTCGCCGACGTCGAGCGGCTCGACGAGTTCCACAGCCGGATGACGGTCGGCGACCAGCGTTACCACCTGGTCACCGCCACGCACGGGCCCGTCTACACGGTCGAGGTCAACAGCGTGGCCCACCGGGTCAGCCGCGACGAGGGCGGTGTGCTCCGCTCACCGGCGCCCGCACTGGTCGTCGCCTCTCCCGTGGCGGTCGGCGACCTGGTGGCGGCAGCGGCTCCGGTCCTGGTCCTGGAGAGCATGAAGATGGAGACGGTCCTGCGCGCGCCGTTCGCGGGCCGGGTCCGCGAGCTCCTCGCACCGACCGGGAGCCAGGTGGAGACCGGTGCTCCGCTGGTGCGCCTCGAGCCCGTCGAGGAGGACTCCACCGAGTCGACGCCGCCGCGCGAAGAGACCGGACCGGCCCTCGACCTGCCGCCTGCTGCGCCGGCCGGCTCCGCGCGCGAACGCGCCGCACGGAGCCGGGACGACGTCGCGGCGATGGTCATGGGGTACGACGTCGACCCGAGCGAGGACGGCGACGTGGTTGCCGACTACCTCGCTGTCCGCGACCAGCTGGTCGAGGCGGGCGTCGACGTGGTGACCGACGAGATGGAGCTCCTCGGCCTGTTCGCCGACCTCGCCGAGCTCAGCCGCAACCGCCCCGTGGGGGAGGACCTGCACACCGAGCTGCGCGTGCACAGCCCGAAGGAGCACTTCCACGCCTTCCTCCAGAGCCTCGACGTGGACCGGAGCGAGCTCCCCGAACAGTTCCGCGATCGCCTGACCAGGGTGCTCGCCCGGTATGGCGTGACCGGCCTGGACCGGACCCCGCAGCTGGAGGAGGCGGTGTTCCGCATCTTCCTGGCGCAGCAGCGTCCCGCGCCCGAGGTGCGCCTGGTGACCGAGCTGCTCCAGCGCTGGATCGTCGAGCCGTCCCCGGCTGCGGAGCTGGCCGGCCCGGCGCGCGGCCTCCTCGAGCGGCTCGTCAGATCCACCCAGCTCCGGTTCCCGGTGATCGGCGACCTGGCCCGCAGCACTCGGTTCCGCTGGTTCGACCAGCCGCTGGTCGACGAGGAACGCTCAACCGTGCTGGCGGGTGTCCGGGACGAGGTGGCAGCCCTCGCGGCGGAACCCGACACTCCGGACCGGACCGCGCGGCTGGAGGCGCTGGCTGCGATCCCCGAGCAGATCGTGCGGTTCCTCGCGGAGCGGCTGGAGGGCGGCATCGCAGAGCAGGAACCGATGCTCGAGGTACTGGTGCGCCGGCACTATCGCGAGCACGATCTGCACGGACTGCGGTCCTTCGTGCGCGCCGGTCGCACGTTTGCGGTGGCCGACTACATCCTCGACGACCGGCCCACCCGGGTGGTCTCCACCGTCGGCACCATCGCGGAGCTCAGCAGTCCGGACAGCGCGGTGGTCACGGCCGTCGGCGACGAGGTCGCCGCCGCTCCGGCCGATCACCAGGTGGTGCTCGACCTCTACGTGCACTGGCCGGACGCCCCGGATGCGCCGGAGCGGGCCAGCGAGGAGCTCGCCCGCATCGTCGGAGCTCTGCCCCTCACCCACGACGTGCGCCGGATCGCGGTGGCGGTCTGTCCTGGCGACGGCAAGGCGGTCACCTACTTCACCTTCCGTCCGGTTGCCGGCGACGGCGTCGTCGAGGACGACCTCGTCCGCGGCGTGCACCCGATGGTCGGTCGCCGCCTCGATCTCTGGCGGTTGCGCAACTTCCACGTCACCCGCGTCGAGGCGCCCGAGGACGTGCTTCTCTACGAGTGCGTCGCACGCGAGAACCCCGCCGACCGGCGCCTCGTCGCGCTGGCACAGGTGCGACAGCTCGCCGTCGTCCGGGACGAGGACGGCAGGGTCACCGGGCTGCCCCATGCGGAGCAGGCCGTGGAGAACTGCCTCGAGGCCATCCGCCGGGTCCGTGCGTCGCGCGGCGCTGCTGGAAGCAAGCTCGACACCAACCACGTGTGGGTGCAGGTGTGGCCAATCGTCGAGGCCGAGGTGGATCAGCTCACCACGCTGCAGGACAAGATCACCCCGCTCACCGACGGCGCCGGCATCGAGGAGGTGCTCGCGCAGGGTCGGGTGATCGGCCCCGACGGCAGCCCCTCTCCGATCGCGATCCGGTTCCACGCCCGGCCCGGCGCCGGTGTCACCGCGTCCATCGAGGGACCACCGACCGAACCCCTCAAGCCGCTCGACGAGTACGCCACCAACGTCACCCGGGCCCGTCGCCGGGGTCTGGTCTACCCGTACGAGCTCGCGGGGGTGCTCACCGGGCCGGAAGGGGGCTTCGTCGAGCACGACCTCGACGACACGGGCGCACTGGTGCCCGTCGACCGGCCACCCGGGCAGAACCAGGCCGGGATCCTCGTCGCCGTCGTGACCACGCCGACCGGGCTCCACCCCGAGGGGGTCACCCGGGTCGTGCTCTGCGGCGACCCGACGAAGGCCTTGGGAGCGGTCTCGGAGCCCGAGTGCTCGCGGATCATCGCCGCGATCGACCTGGCCCAGCGCATGCAGGTGCCCGTGGAGTGGTACGCGCTCTCCGCAGGCGCCCGGATCTCCATGGACTCCGGCACGGAGAACATGGACTGGGTCGCGGCCGGCCTCAAGCGGATCATCGAGTTCACCCAGTCCGGCGGTGAGATCAACGTCGTCGTCGCGGGCATCAACGTGGGGGCGCAGCCGTACTGGAACGCCGAGGCGACGATGCTCATGCACACCAAGGGCATCCTGGTGATGACCCCGGACAGCGCGATGGTGCTGACCGGGAAGCAGTCGCTCGACTTCTCCGGCGGCGTCTCCGCGGAGGACAACTTCGGCATCGGTGGCTACGACCGGGTGATGGGCCCGAACGGTCAGGCGCAGTACTGGGCGCCCGACCTGGCCGGAGCCTTCGCCGTCATGATGGCTCACTACGACCACACCTACGTCGTACCCGGTGAGTCGCGGCCGCGGCAGGCCCTCACCAGCGACCCGACGGACCGCGACGTCTCGTCGTTCCCGCACCTGTCCGCCGACAGCGACTTCGCAACGGTCGGCGAGATCTTCTCGGCGGCCTCCAACCCGGACCGCAAGAAGGCCTTCGACATCCGCACCGTGATGCGGGCCCTGGCCGACCAGGATCACCCGACGCTGGAGCGCTGGGCCGGAATGGCCGACGCGGACACCGCCGTGGTCCAGGACGCACACCTCGGCGGACATCCCGTGTGCCTGCTGGGGATTGAGTCGCGGCCGGTCCCACGACGCGGTTTCCCGCCCACGGACGGACCGGGCACCTACACCGCCGGCACTCTGTTCCCGCGCTCCTCGAAGAAGGCGGCCCGGGCGATCAACGCGGCGAGCGGGAACCGACCGCTCGTCGTGCTGGCGAACCTGTCTGGCTTCGACGGCTCACCGGACTCGATGCGCAACCTCCAGCTGGAGTACGGCGCGGAGATCGGCCGCGCGATCGTCAACTTCGACGGCCCGATCGTCTTCTGCGTCATCTCGCGCTACCACGGCGGCGCGTTCGTGGTCTTCTCCAAGGCGCTGAACCCGAACATGACAGTGCTCGCACTGGAGGGCTCGTACGCGTCGGTCATCGGTGGTGCCCCGGCGGCGGCGGTCGTGTTCGCAGGCGAAGTCGAGAAGCGTACGTCGGCAGACCCTCGCGTCCGAGACGTCGAGGAGATGATCGCCGACGCCACGGGACCTGGTCGCAGCCGCCTGGTCGTCGAGCTGGCCGACCTGAGGGCAGCGGTGCGGCCGGAGAAGATCAGCGAGGTCGCCGCCGAGTTCGACCGCGTCCACGACATCCACCGGGCCGTCCGCGTGGGCTCCGTGGACGAGGTGATCCCGGTGTCTCGGCTCCGGCCTCGGGTGATCGAGGCAATCACGCGCGGACTCGATGGGTCCGTCGCGTGAGCGCTCATCGGCGTCGCCAGCGCCGGTACTACCGCCCACATTGACGCGCCCCGTCGCGCCCGATCCGCCACCGCTTTGCCGCTCCGAGCGTTCCGGCGAAGGCGGGCCAACGGTCAGCCTGCGGGCCTCACAGCCCTCGCATCCGTAATGCGGCCTGCGTGCGATCACGCACCTGGAGCTTGGCAAGGACGTGCGAGACGTGGTTCTGCACGGTCTTCAGGCTCAGGTCGAGCTCTCGGGCGATCTCGTTGTTGGAGAGCCCGCGGGAGAGCAGCGCGAGCACCTCTAACTCACGCGCAGTCAGGTCGGCACCGTGCGAGCCGGACGAGCCCGCCGAAAGCCCGGGCCCGATGACCTGGCCGCCCGACGCCACGGTTCGGATCGCGGCCACGACGGCGTCCTGGCCGGTCTCCTTGAGCAGGTAGCCTCGCGCCCCGATCCGCAGGGCCGTCGCCACCGTTGCGTCGTCCGCCAGCATGGTCAGTACCAGCACGTGGCACGCCGGCGCCGTCGCCACGATCCGCCGGGTCGCCTCGAGGCCCGGCGTGCCGGGCAGGTTGAGGTCCATCAGCACCACGTCCGGGGCGAGCTCGTGCGTGAGACGCACGGCGGTGTCGCCGTCTCCGGCGGTACCTGCCACCTCGACATCGGCAACCGTGGCCAGCAGTCCGGTGAGGCCGTCCCGGAAGAGCGGGTGGTCGTCGACCACGAGGACCCGGATCACGTCGCGACCCCCGCCCGCAGCGGCAGCCGTGCGGTGACCACCGTGCCGCGCTCGAGTCCGAGCACCTCCACGAGGCCCCCCAGTTCTTGGGCCCGCTCCAGCATGCTGCCGATTCCGACGCCGCTACGTCCGCCGGCACCTCCGTGCCCGTCGTCGGCGATCTCCACCTCGAGCACCTCAGTTGTCACCCGGGCCGCCACCCGGCAGTGCTCGGCGCCCGCGTGACGCACAACGTTGGTGAGCGCCTCCTGTGTGATGCGGTAGGCCGCGACCTCGACGGCCGCCGGCAGCGGCACGGGGGATTGCGGCAGGTCCAACGAGAGGTCGAGTCCCGAGCCGTCCGCAAGTTGGCGCCCCAGTTGCGCGACGGCGCCGAAGAGGCCGAGGTCGTCGATCGCGGCCGGCCGGAGTCCCTCGACGATGCGTCGGACCTCAACGACCGTCCCGCGTAGCCCGGACCGCAGCGCCACGAGGCGCTCCTCGACGGGCTGGCCCGACGCGAGCAGGTTGCCGATGGTGTCCACTTGGAACCCGAGCCCGGCGAGTGACGGGCCGAGGCCGTCGTGCAGGTCGCGGCGAAGTCGGCGGCGCTCCTGCTCGCGCGCCACCACCAGCCGTTCGTGCGCGGCATGCAGCTGCTCGACCAGCCCGGCGGTGTGCACCACACCGCCTAGCTGGTGGGCCAGGTCGAGGAGCAGCGACCGATCCTCCCGTCGCAGGGCGGAACCGGACCACGACAGGGTTCCGACACGCGCGCCGTACGCCGTGAGCTCGAGCTGCTCGGCCGCGGCGCCTGCGGATCCGTTGGCGGCCAGGACGTGTCCGTCGCGGTCTCGAATTTCGGCGTGCTGGAGCCCCAGCCCGACGACCAGCTCGTCGGTGAGGTCGCGCAGCAGGCTCCGCCCGTCCGCCGCGTCGGCGAGCCGGCGGCTCGACTCGGCGAGGACCTTGGCGGGCGCCGACCAGGCGCCGTATGTCAGCCGGTTGGCGGCGCGCTGCAGCCACGCACGCAGGGGCGCGAAGATGACGGCGACGACACCCGCCGCCGCCCACGGCAGCCACGGGGTGCTGCGGCCCTGGAGCATCGCGCCGGCACCGCCTATCACCAGGGCGTACGTCGCAGCGAGCACCGCCCAGAGCGCGACGTACGTGACGGTGCGGTTGACCGCGAGCTGCACGTCGTAGAGCCGCCGGGTGAGCACGGCGACCCCCACGGCGAGCGGCACCGGCAGTACGGCCAGCGCGAACAGCCACGGCGCCACCCACGATGTCGCCACCACCGGCAGCACGAGGAGGGGCACCGCGAAGGCCAGGCCGAACACCAGCACCTGCTGGCGCAGCATGTCGTCGCCGCGGCGCCACCGGCGCACCAGGCCAGCGATCGCCAGGCCGAGGCAGACGAGGGCCAGCGCGATCCCGCCCAGGGCCAGGAGGTCGGTGACCCATCGCAGGCCGTCCGGGAGTCCGATCGGGTTGGCCGCGGTCGAGAGCCGCCGCTCCAGCGGCTCCGGCGTGAGAAGGTTCGCCACCGTGAACGCGACCACACACGCCGCGGTGAGACGCATAGAGGGCCGGGACGGCGACCGTTCATCGGGGAACACCAGCGGCAGGCCGACCACCAGTACGAGCCAACCCCCGCCCCGGATGGCGGCGCCGAGGACTCCGGCCAGCACGTACGCCGCCTCGCTCGAGCCATCCGCCCAGCCCCGCACGCCCACAGCGAGCAGCGCCTCGCCGAGCCCCCAAGCGGTGGCGCCCGCAAGCATCGTCCGCCCGACCGGGTGACCGGGTTGGGCGAGCTCGATCACCACGGCGACAGCCGTGTACGTCGCCACGACCACGGCAATCATCACGTCGTCGAACCGCCCTCGCCCGGTGGCGACAAGCACCGGGGTGAGGGCCCCGGCGACAGCCAGCGCCCCGAGCGCCAGCACCGTCGACACCCTCACCCAACGCATGGCCTCACCTCGCGTCAATGTTGCCCGAAGCCACGCGGGTCGAGGAAGGGATCGCGACGTCCTCCGCGGCCCGGTGGCGCAGCATCAGCACGCCCGCTCCCACCATCCAGACCATCCACACCAGCGTGCCCCAGTCCGCCTGACCGATGCCGGCAAGCGGCGTCGACGCCATCACCAAGGCGCCGGTCGCCAGCCCAAAGGCGCCGAACCACCGAGGGTGCACGCCGTCGGCGAGCCCCGCGGCAGCGAAGCCGATCGTGCTGGCGCCGAGCAGCAGAAGGCTGAGGAAGTAGCCGAAGATCCGGACGTTGTTGAGGGCGAACGCGGTGTCGACGTCGAGCCCGTGCTGCGCGCCGTACATCGCGGCGGCACCAGCAGGGAACCCAACCGCGAACGTGACAGCGACGTACGCCAAGCCACAAGCGAGGCCGGTGCGCGCCGCCCAGCGGCCCGCCTCCGTCGCGCGGCCAAGCGCTCCCCCGAGGAAAGTCATCACGGCGATGAGCAGGATGAAGCCGAAGCTCTCGAGGATGCCGCCGGTGAAGCTGCGCGTCAGGTTACCCCCGACGTAGTCCTCCTCGATCCCCCGCACGCCGTCGGTGAACAGCGGACCGGCCTGGAGGAAGATCCCCAAGGGGATCAGGACGACATGGGCGATGGCCAGGCCGCCGGCGACCTGCCACAGGCGTCGGGGAACGGCTGGGCTGGTGTGGGAAATCGTGTCGGACATCGTGTCTCCTCGGGTCGAGCGCGCCCTGTCGGCGCGATGACCCGAGCCTCGCGGGACCGGCCCTATCGCACATCGGACCGGTTCCCGACCGCATCGGGAAGTTCTCCCGGGCAGGCTGGACGACCACTGGGTTCACCCACCTTTTCCGATGACCTCAAAGGCCGAACCGGCTACTGCCATCGCCTGGTCCCCACTGACGGACCGCTCCAGTTGACGCGACACGCCAGCGGCACAGAGGCCTGCCTCCCGGCATGGGCCATCCCTGACAGTGGCGTTCTCAAACGAGTCCGTCACACGACAGGCGTGGTTCGCTGTTCGACACCTGCGGTCTCTCCGCCGCCAACGGCCCTGTCCTCCGGGTCAGAGCCTGCTGTATGAGGACACGCCTCAAGCCCTGAACCTCGTGCGGACCTGATCGGCTTGCTCCTGCGTCAACTCCCACCGGGCATAGGGCACGCCCTGCCAGCCCTGGTCTCTCAGCCACTGGCGGATCGTCCGAGGAGCAACCCCCAGCTCTGCGGCGAGGTGCTTGGGTGTGATCGGGTCGGTCATGGCCGCACTCTAGGCCGGGCGGGGGCCCAGCCAACGAACGCGGAAGAGCCGCGGGAGTCAGCTGGCAGCGATCCTGCGGCCAGCCTTCCGATTCGCAAGTGGACGCGCTCCCCACTTGGTCACAAACCGAGCGATGAGTTCGGACTCCAGGTCCTCGGGGTCGGAGTCGGGTGCTTCGCGCCACGCGACCGGTAGCGAGTCGGCGTCGGCCAGCTGCCAGATGTAGCGACCGCCCCAATGCCCAACCGGCTCGCCGGCCCCGTGCCGCCGGTACTCGTCCAGCCGCTTCGCGATTCCCCGACGTGGTGACGTCCTTCTGTGCCCGCGCTTGCCTTCCCGACGTAGAGCACCTGCGCACCGTCGACCCATGCTTGCTGGAGCACGTTGGATGTCACGGACGGGTCCTTGCCTTTGAACCGCCCGGCCGGACTATCAGCGAGAAAATGCAGGGACTCCGACCGCCTCGCGCACTACCAGGTAGACACCTGATCCTCGCTATATCGAAGCCTCTGGAAGAGTCTTCCCGCACGCGAGCCCGGAGCGCGCACGGGCGTGCTGACGCATACTGCGAGCCATGGACCCGCGCCCGGAGATCGATCCCCAGCCACGGGCGACGAGCGCGATCGTGGTGACCGCGGAGTCGAAGCACCGGTCCCGCTCACTCCAGCCGACGGTGCTGCGGCGGGTGGGCGGCGTGACCCTGCTCGACCGCACGGTCAAGGTGCTGGGCGAGGCAGGAGTGACCCGGATCGTGGTGGTGGCCGGCTACCGAAGCGAGGACGTGGCGGCGACCATCGGCTCCCACGGCCTCCCGGTTGAGCTGGTGGGCAACCCGGACTGGCAGCAGGGCACGTCGACCGCGGTGCTGGCCGGCCTCCACCAGGTCGACGAGGACCGGTGCCTGGTCGTCATGGGCGACCACGTGTTCGAGGCCGACGACGTACGGCGGCTGATGGCCGCACCGGGTCGCAACGTGCTGGCCGTCGACCGTGACCCGCAGCGCCAGGTGGGCGGCCTGGGAGGTGTGCCCCCCGTCCGGGTGCGGACCGCGGCTGACGGCCGACTGCTCGAGCTGGCAGCCGACCTGAAGGAGTACTCCGCGGTCGACGCCGGCCTCAGCTCCGTGAACGTCGCCGACGTCCTGGCCGCGACCGCCGACGCACCGGCGATGCCGTGGGCCGCCGTGCGGCGGCGGATGCTCGACCACGGCTTCGAGATGACCACCTGCGACTTCACCGGGCTCTGGGCGGCCATCGACACCCCCGACGGAGTGCGGGCCTTGGAGCGGGTGATGTGGCATCGGTACGGGCCCAAGCCGACCGACCAGATCATCGCCCGCACCGTCAACCGGCGGATCTCGGGGCCCCTCACCCGCCAGCTGCTGCGGACCGGGCTCAGCCCGCACCTGGCCACGTTGCTGGCCTTCGCCACCACGCTCGTCGCGTCCGGCCTGATCGCGGTCGGCGACCGGTGGGCGATGGCCGCGGGCGGGCTCGGCGTCCTGCTGGGCTCCGCCCTCGACGGCGTCGACGGCGAGCTCGCGCGAGTAAGCGGCCGGGCCTCGCGCCGCGGCGCGGCGCTGGACACGCTGCTGGACCGCTACGCCGACCTCGCCGTGGTGGTCGGCCTGGTCATCGGCGCCGGCCACACGGAGACGGCCTGGGCCTGGGGGTTCGCCGCCGGGTGCGGTTGCCTGCTGATCTCCTACATCCACGCGGTGGGCCGCGACACCGACGTGCGGTTGCTCTTCCGGCGCGAAGTCCGGTTGCTGATCTTCGCCCTCGCGGCGATCAGCGGCCTACCGCTCGGGGGGCTGGCCGTCGTCGCCGTCGCGGCCAACCTCGACACGGCGCGCGGCGTGGTGCTGCTCCTGCGCGCGATGCACACCTGATACCCAGCGGCCTGCCCCTCAAGATCCGGACGCGCCGGTGCAGTAACGACGTCGAAGGGCACGGGCACATCATGTAGGCGGGAGAGGGTGGGTTCGAGTTTCACCCAGAGGGCGCATGTGCCGCGGTCTGCCCGCTTCGGACCTGCTGCCGGCATCTGTATGCCGCGGCCCTCAGGGCCAGTCTGGACCGGTCTGGCAGCAGCCGCTGATCCGCGGGCCAACGGATCTATAGGTTGGCAACCATGGAGTCTCTGGAGGACCTCGTGGACGCCACCGCCCAGGCGGAGGGATTCTCCGGCGTGGTCCGGGTCGACCGGCACGGCAAGACTGAGGTCGCCAGGGCCTACGGGCTTGCCGATCGGGCGTACGAGATCGCCAACACTCTCAGCACACAGTTCGGGACCGCCAGTGCGACGAAGGGGTTCACCGCGCTGACGGTGATGGCGCTGGTCGAGCGGGGCAGGCTGGAGCTTTCGACCACTGCCCGCTCGCTGCTCGGCAAGGACCTGCCAGAGATCGCCGGCGACGTCACCGTCGGGCACCTGCTCGGGCACCGTTCCGGCATTGGCGACTACCTCGACGACAGTGAGCTCGACGACATCACCCAGTACGTGATGCGGGTGCCGGTTCACCAGCTCGCCACACCCGAGCAGTACCTGCCGTCCCTGTCCGGCCACCCGACGGCTTTCCCCGCCGGCGAGCGCTTCGCATACAACAACGCCGGCTACGTCGTCCTTGCCTTGCTCGTCGAGCGAGCCACCGGCATTGGCTATCACGATCTGGTGGGCCGCTGCGTCCTCGAACCCGCCCGCATGGTCGACACGGCATTCCTCCGCTCTGACGAGCTGCCCGCCCGAGCTGCCCGCGGCTACCTGGCGCGCGAGGGAATGCGGAGCAACGTGCTGCACCTCCCCGTGGTCGGCGTGGGCGACGGCGGCGCCTACTCGACCGGAGCCGACTTCCACCGCCTATGGCAGGCCCTGCAGTCCGGACGGATCGTCTCCCCAGACACCTTCGCCCAGATGACGACGCCGCTCAGCGACTGGCCCGAGGAATCTCGACGCTACGGGTTGGGGTTCCACCTGCAGGCGACGGGCGACGCCGCCTGGCTCGAGGGGTACGACGCAGGGGTGTCGTTCACCAGCCTGCACGACCCCTACCAGCAGCTCACCTACACCGTGATCTCCAACTGGACCGACGGCGCCTGGCCGCTCGTCGCCCTTCTGAACGACCGCTTCGGACTCTGACTGAAGGTGTCCCTATTGGCCGAAACGCACTAGGCCCGCAGACAGTCATACCGCCGAGAGCCGGCCCTCGGGAGTTGCGTCACACCACCGCCTGCAGGAGGCCGCAGAACTCACACTCGAGACGCATCCCAAAGCGGTTCTGGGTGATCAGCCCGACATCTCAATTGGAATCCTGCATGAGATGACGGCGACGCAGGTCTGCCATCAAGTCGGACTCCTGCGCCGAGTCGTGAGAGCGGCTGCTGCCTGCGTGTCGGCATGCTGAGGCGCCGCCCCGCCACGTCTGGCTCCACCGGGCCATCAGGTTCAGGGTCGGGACGGCTTGGATGCCCGCTTCGGTAAGGCTGTAGAACGCGCGCTGGCCGCGTCGGCCCTGACCTCTGATCAGAACGCCGGCCTCAACCAGGCGCACGAGGCGGTCGGCGAGGATATTGGACGCGATGCCCTCCGGTGAGCCGAGCAAGAGGGCGCGGAAGTTGCGACGGTCCTCAAAGATCACGTCCCGCAAGATCAGCAGACACCATCGATCGCCGAACACCTCGACTGCGGCATTGATGGGGCACTCAGGGGTGGTGTCCACGGGGTCCTCTCCCTTGACAGCCAGTGACCTCTCACTATAGTGATTGCAATTAGCAATCACTATAGCAAGGTGAGCCATGGGTCGCTTCCTCTACAACATGAACACCTCCGTCGACCTGCTGATCGAGCAAGTGCCCGGCGACCACGGGGCCGGTGCATGGCTTCGGATCGATGAGGAGCTCCACGAGGACTTCAATGCCCTGGCACGCGAGTGCTCCATGTTCGTCCAAGGCAGGGTGTTCTACGAGATCATGGAGAAGGCGTGGCCCGATGCCGCGTCGGACTCATCATTGCCTCCAGTGGTGCACGAGTATGGGCAAATCTGGGTGTCCAAGCCGAAGGTGCTGGTCTCTCGCAGCCGCAGTACAGCGGGCTTCAACACGCGCATCGTCGGTGGCGACGACGCGGTTGCCGACCTGGCCCAGATCAGGTCCGAGGTCGACGGCCCGATCGCCGTCGGTGGATCGAACCTGGCCACCCAACTACTTGCCGCCGGACTGCTCGATGAACTCGTGCTGTACAGCCACCCTTCAGTCCTCGGGTTCGGACGGTCCTTGTTCCACGACTACGACCGGCCCGTCGATCTGGAGCTGATGGAGCAGAAGCGGTTCGCCTCCGGCGTCACCCTTCACCGGTACACGATTCTGCCCAGCGCCTGAACGAGCCCGGTCGCCCGACGCCACGCCGGGCACCACCTACCCCAAGCACACAGCCAAGGAGAAATTCGTCGTGAGCACTGGCGCCACTTCCTCGAGGTCTTGTCCCATCACGGTCACCCGCATCCGTGTTGGGGACCTCTTGGCCGAGGACAAGCGGATGCCGATCAACGTGCACCTCATCGACCACCCTGACGGTCGCGTCCTGGTCGACACCGGCTTGACCCGGCTGCACCCGGAAGCCGCCGACATGGACCCCCGGATCCAGCCCTGGTACGAGCCGCCGTCTTTCGACGTCGACAGCATCGACATCGTGGTGAACACGCATCTGCACTTCGACCACGTCGGCGGCAATCACCTGTTCGCCGGCAAGCCCATCTACGTCCAGCGGCGAGAGTTCGAGGAAGCCCACGCCGTGAACTACACGATCCTGGAATGGGTGGACGCACCGGGAGTGACATATACCCAGATCGACGGTCACCATGAGCTGCTTCCGGGAGTGCGGCTGCTGCCCGCGCCTGGACACACGGACGGTTCGCAGATCGTCGTCGTCGACATCGGTCCACGACCCACTGTGATCTGTGGCGACACTGCAGTCTTCTATCACCAGCTGAGCCAGCCTGCCAGCGAAGGGCAACGCCTCATCCGAAGCCTGGACCCCGAAGCGGTTTGGCTCAGCCACGAAGATCAGCCCTGGCAGCCTCCGCGTTGACGCACACGGCTCCCCATGCGTCACTTCACCGCGATCAGGCTTCTACAAGTGGCGTGAGCGAGAGATGGTCGAGGAGCGCCGACGCCACGGAGCGAAGGACAATGGCGGTGGAGACACTCGTGATCAGGGCGTTGGCTCTGCTGGTCCAAACCCTCCCCCGAGCGCGCGTCACTCCGCGACAGCGCCAACCTCACCAGCGGTGGGGAGGTGTCTAGTCTGACGGGCATGAGCGGTCTCCCGCGGAGTGCAGCAACCGAGCAGGGCGTCGACCCTGGCGCTGTCCTCGCGTTCGTTGAGGCGGTGGACGCGGATCCTGCGATCGAGCTACACAGCCTGATGGTGCTGCGTCACGGGCATGTCGTCGCTGAGGGTTGGTGGGCGCCACACACGCCCGAGCGCACCCGGCTGCTGTACTCGCTCAGCAAGAGCTTCACCTCCACGGCTCTTGCGTTCGCCCTCGCCGAGGGCCTGGTCGACCTCGACGACACCGCGGTGTCGTACTTCCCGGAGCTCGCCGACCAGATCACCAACCCCCGCAGCAGGGCGATCAACGTCCGGCACCTGGCGTCGATGGCCAGCGGACACGACCACGACGCGCTGGCCGACGCCGTAGAGCGCGACCGCGACGACCTGGTCCGCGGGTTCCTGCTGGTCCCACCCGACGAGTCACCGGGAAGCGTCTTCGCCTACAGCCAACCCTGCACCTACACCCTCGCGGCGATCATCCAGCGCAGGGCCAACGAGCGGCTGAGTGAGTACCTGCGTCCGCGCCTCCTCGACCCGCTCGGTATCGGCGACGTGGGTTGGCAGTGTCGACCGGCGGAACAGGAGATGGGCTTCAGCGGCCTGTTCGCGCGCACCGAGGACGTCGCCAGACTGGGTCAGCTCTACCTCCAGCGCGGCCGCTGGGGTGAGCGCCAGCTGATTGCCGAGCGGTACGTCGAGGTTGCCACGTCCCGGCAGATCCAGACCCCGGCGATGGAGAACGTCGACTGGCAACAGGGCTACGGCTATCAGTTCTGGATGTCCCGCCACGGCTATCGCGGGGACGGCGCCTTCGGGCAGTTCTGCCTGGTCCTGCCGGAGCAAGACGCCGTGGTTGCGATGACAGGAGGCACCGAGGCAACCCAGAGCGTGCTGGACCACGTGTGGGACCACCTGCTCCCCGGGCTCGGTTCTGTGTCGCCCGAGGAGGACGCGCTCCCGGATCTCGAGGCTCGGCTGCGCGGATTGCACCTTCCGTCCCGTCGAGCCCGGCCGGACCCCGCGCGATGGCAGGACTGGACCGCGGCCCCCTTCTCGGTGGCTCCGGCGACGGACCCCGCGGCCGGAGCGCTGCTCACCTCGGTCGCCGTGGCGAGAGCAGACGACCGGCTGGTGGTCACGATCAGCGAACCGGACAACGCCGTGACCTTCCCGGTCGCCGACGGTGAATGGCTCGTCTCGGAGCCGCATGACGCCCATGGCGACGTCGTACCCGTCGCAGCATCGGGGGGCTGGGCGGACGAGCAAGCCCTCATCGTCGAGGTGATCTTCCTGGAGACACCGCATCGGATGGACATCGTCTGCTCGCTACCGGCACGCACAGCGGATGTGTCGTGGCGTGCCACACCGCTGGACGGGGGCAGACTCCAGACGCTGCATCGTCCGCGATGATCCCCACCGCTGTCACGACGGAGCTCGCGTCACACCGCCGCCTGTCGGCGCTGAACCCAGTACTGATCTACCCATGCGCTCGCTGGCTTCGAGGGGTAGCCTCCAGCCGTTGGGGTCGTTGTACGAGCATGGTCGCACCGCAGGGGGCAGTGGCTTCGATGTGGGTGGTGGGGGCGGATGATGGGCAGTGCTGACATTCTTGGCACTGGTCGCCGGGGCGACGACGCCACTACTGGTCTGCTGCGAGCACACCCATCCAGCGTCGCCGTAGCCCGCAGGCTGGTCCGCAATGTCCTTACTGCGGCACGGCGCGATGACCTGGTCGAGACCGCGCAGCTCCTGGTCAGCGAGGTGGTCACGAATGCACTCATGCACGCCGGCACACCCATTGGCATTCGTGCGTTCGTCGGAGACGACGGTCTCCGCGTCGAGGTGACCGACGGCAGCATGCAGGCACCAGCCCTACGCAGCCATGGAGCCATGGCCGGCACCGGTCGAGGACTGCGGCTCGTCCAGCAACTTGTCGACCAGTGGGGAACACTCGCCCACCCGGACGGCAAGACAGTCTGGTTCGAGCTGGACTCAGGCAATCGTCTTGATGAAATCGCCTCGTTGCCCACGCCCGCTGCCAGCGACGTCGTTGTCACGTCGGGAGCGCCCGGCGAGGACCGGATCGACGTCGTTCTCCTTGACATTCCACTCCTGCTCCACTCCGCGTGGTACGAGCACGCGGAGGGGCTCCTCCGCGAGTACCTGCTCGTCAGTCTCGACACCGACGACCCCACGGAGGCCCTGGAGGCGCACGCGTGTGCCAGTGACGCCATCTCTTTGCTGCACGAGCACATTCCTGCGCCGCACCTCGGCGACGAGCCCGAGGAGTTGATGGCCCACGCGGTGGAACCGGGCGTGTCGTCGAAGAGAGAGGTGCTCCCGGTGCCTCGGACCGCTGTTCGTCACTTCCTGGTCCTCGACCGGGCGATGGAATCTGCCCTTGCCCTGGCAGATTCCGGGGCGCTCCTGACTCCACCGATCCAGCCCGAGCTGCGCGAACTGCGCCGCTGGCTGTGCAGCGAAGTGTCGCAACAGGCCAGCGGTCAACGGCCGACCGCGTGGTCGAGCGACCCGGACGCCGAGCCCACTGCCGTTCTCCCGCCGACCTCGTGGCAGGACGAGGTGGCGAACTCGAACGGGCAGGCCCTCATCGCGGCAGACGACACCGACCGGATAGTCGGCGTCAGCCAGCAAGCCTGCGAGCTGCTGGGATATGAGGCACCGAGCCTGTTGCTGGGGCGACGGCTGGTCGCGATCATCCCCGCCCGCTTCCACCAGGCGCACCTGGCGGGGTTCACGCTCCACCTCAGCAACGGCCGCAGTCCTCTCCTGGGCCGTACCGTCGTCGTACCGGTGCTGCGTGCCGACGGCACCGAGACCACCGTGGAGCTACTAGTCGAGTCTCGCGGACAGCCGGCCGGCCGGCACTTTTTCGTCGCCCGGATGCGCCCGGCGCCACCACAGGGATAGAGCCCCCACACCTGACTTTCGCAGATCCTGCGTCTATCCGCCGCGATCGATCAGTACCGGTGCGGCGCAGCGCGCCCGCCTGCGCGGTAGTCGTCGCCAGGCGTCACCTCGCACCCACTAGCCGAGGTCGAGGCTGTTGGCACGCAGAGCCGCCACCGCTTCCTGCGGATCGGGAACGGTGATGGTGACGGTGCGACCACTGAGCAGCCGGAGTCGCAACGCGGGACCGCTTCGTACGGTGCACACCGTCCGCCAGGGCGTCCACCAGAATCCGTAGCTCACGGAGTACCAGGGAATCTCGACCACCCACGCGTCCTGGATGTCGTCCAGCGCGTACCGCGCTCGAGGCCAGCCCCCGAACCCCCAGTGGACCCCCACGCCTCGGGCGCCGCACGTGGCCCGGACGTCCGAGGCCGTGATCACCTCGGCGAGGAAGCCGACGAGGGCCAACAGCAGGACCACCGCACCGGCGCTCGGCGACGAGCCGGACCAGAGGCCCATGGCGATCAGGGGGATCAGCAGGAGTCCGCTGACGACGACGCTCGACCAGTTGGTCGCCCGCCCGGTGTAGACAACGGTGTTCATCGCATCTCCTTGATCAGGGTGACGACATCGTCGGAGTCCAGTCCGTACCGACGAGCGAGCTCGAGGACCGACTGGACGGCGTCACGGATCGGCGCGAGGTCGCCGGCCCTCGCGGTTCCCGCGATACGAGCACCACGTCCGCGGCGAAACTCGAGGATCCCCGCCTCCCGGAGCTCTCGGTACGCCGCCAGGACGGTGTTGCGGTCCACCGACAACGCTGCGGCGAGCTCGGTCGCTGGAGGGAGCTGTTCGCCGACCGCGAGCTCCCCGCGGTGCACACTGCGCACCACGCAGGCAGCCACCTGGTCCTGCAGGCGTTGCGGCGACGAGTGGTCGATCCTCCACTGCATAGTGCTAATAGTACTAGCACCATCGAACGGTGGCAATGACGTGTCAGCCATCCATCGATGGCCAACGGTCAGGCTGACGACCAGAATCCATGGACCACCGAACGATGGTCGCGACACAGGAGGTCAGGATGGTTCGTCAGATCATCACCACGGCGGACGCCCCGCAGTCACCGCTCTTCGCCCAAGGGATCCGGGTGGGGCCAGAGATCCGGGTCTCCGGGATGACCGGGATGGATCCAGCCTCCGGTCAGATGGCCGGGCCCACCATCCAGGAGCAGACGCAGCAGGCGCTCACGAACTGTGAACGGATCATCGAGGCGGGCGGTGGCACGCGAGACGACATCGTCGACGTCGGCGTGCTGCTCGCCCGCCCCGACGACTTCGCCGGCCTCAACGAGGCCTACGCCCAGCACTTTCCCGTCGACCCACCGACGCGATACGTGGCACGACTCGGTCCCGAGCTCCCGGGAGTACTCGTCTCCATCCGGATGAGCGCAGTGGTGGCGTAGCCGACCCACTGGAGGAATCCGATCAACCGCCGCGGTGTCCTCCCGTCTGGGTGACCGGGGTGTGAGAGTCCGATGTCGCCCACACCGCCTCATGTCAGCGGGAACGCGGGCATTCCCGGCTGAGACGCGGACTCCGCCGTCGTGGGGCGTTCAGACAGTTGTGGGGCGGTAGTTCATACTACGAACGTGTCGGGCTCGTCAGAGGCTGGCTTCGCGGACGTGGTGTAGTTGCAGCACGCTTCCCTTCCAGGGAAGGAGTCGAGGTTCAAATCCTCGCGTCCGCTCCACCTGCCGAGCCGGCCTCAGGCTCCTGGCGGCACCTGGAAGGCGCGGACCTCGATGCGGCCGCCCAGGGCCTTCGACGCGCGGGCGGCCCAGTCGAGGGCGGTCTCCTTGTCCGCGACGTCGATCACCCAGAAGCCTCCGAGGTACTCGGGAGCCTCGACGAAGGGGGCGTTGACGCTGCTCAGGGACTCGCCGGTGTTGTCGACGGTGATCGCGCTCGAGGGTGGCACCAGGCCGCCCGCGAAGACGAAGGCGCCGGTCGACGTCAGCTCCTCGATGATCGCGCCGGTGGCGGCCAGGGTCGCCTCGAGCTCCGCCGGGTCCATGGTCTCCATGGTCGGCTCCTTGTCGGCATTGTGCGGAACGGACAGCAGGTATTGGGTCATGCCGGGTTCGACTCTCCTCGGTGCGGGAGCTCATCGGTCTGGCCGAGGTGCCGGACGAAGAACCGGGCCGACGCATCTGCCTCGAAGGCTGGTACGCCGGTGTGCCCGCCCAGGTTGGCGTGCAGCGTCTTCTCCTTCGAGCCGAACGCGTCGAAGAGGTCCAGCGCCAGCTGCCGGTCGTTGCCCTCGTCGTCCCACTGCAGCAGGACGTGCAGCGGGATGGTGACGCGGCGGGCCTCCTCGAACATCGAGCGGGGCACGTAGCTCCCTGCGAACAGGAGTGCGGCCGCGATTCGGGGCTCGACCAGCGCCAGCCGGATGCCGATGGCCATCACTCCTCCCGAGAACCCGACCGGGCCGCCGATCTCGGGCAGGGTGAGGACGGCGTCCAGGGTGGCCTGCCACTCCGGGACCGCCTGCTCGACGAGCGGGAGCACGAGGCGGTCGACGATCTCGTCGACCGGCTCACCGGCCCGCAGCGCCCGGCGCAGGTCGGCGCGGGCCTGCTCGGCGGAGGCCGCGCGGGGCCGGTCCCCGCTGCCCGGGAGCTCGATGGCGACCGACGCGAATCCGTACGACGCCGAGTGGATCGCCCGTCCGGTCAGCCGGGGGTACATCTGGCGCAGTCCACCGGGATGCCCGGCCAGGATCAGCGGTGCAGCTGCAGAGCCGGGCGTCCACAGGATGCCCGGGATCTCGCCGAGGGTGAACTCGCGTTCGAGGACGCCGTCGTCGAGGTGCTTCTCGGAGGTGATGTGCATGCTCCCGACCCTGCCGCATCCACGGCCTGCGGTCGGGCAGCGGGGTTGTCACATCTGAGGGCCGGCCGGCGTCTCATGTCGTACCGACCCACACAGGAGGAAGACATGACGGGAACGACTCGCATCCCTGCCGCCGAGATCACCGGTTTCAAGGGGATGTTGATCAAGCGGTTCGCGAAGAGGGCCCTCGGCCAGGTCCCGACCTCGCTCGGTGTCTACTGGCACAACCAGAAGGTGCTGATGAGCATGGCCAGCGCCGGGGGCAAGATCCAGAAGTGGGACGTCTGCGACGAGCAGCTCAAGTCGTTCGCCCACATGGTGGTCGCCTCTCAGGTGGGCTGCAGCTGGTGCCTGGACTTCAACTACTTCGAGGCCCACAACAAGTCGCTCGACATGGACAAGGCGCGCGAGGTGCCGTGCTGGCGGGAGTCGGACGCGTTCTCGGCTCTCGAGCGCGAGGTGCTCGCGTACGCCGAGGCGATGACCGTGACCGAGCCGGCGGTGACCGACGAGATGGTGGCGTCGCTGCGAGACCAGCTCGGTGACGCCGCGCTGGTCGAGCTCACAGCGGTCATCGGGTTCGCCAACTTCACCACCCGTCCGAACGTCGCGCTCGGCATCGAGTCGGACGGCTTCGCCACGGCCTGCGGGCTCAAGCCGCTCGCGCGACCCACCGTCGTACGGTCGGAGACATGAGCACGGTCGATGACGCGTTCGTCGCCCACCGCAGCCTGCTGTTCACGATCTGCTACCAGATGCTCGGCTCGGCGACCGATGCCGAGGACGTCGTGCAGGACACCTGGCTGCGCTGGGACGCGATCGGCGAGGAGACCCGCGCCTCGGTGCGCGACCCCCGCGCGTTCCTCGTGCGGATGGTCACCCGGAAGGCCCTGGACCAGCTGCGCACCAACGCCAGGCGGCGCGAGGAGTACGTCGGCGAGTGGCTGCCGGAGCCGCTGCTCACCTCCCCCGACGTGGCCGACGACGTCGAGCTCGCCGAGAGCGTCTCGATCGCGATGCTCACGGTGCTCGAGACGCTGACGCCCATCGAGCGGGCTGTGTTCGTGCTGCGCGAGGTGTTCGACACGCCGTACGACGAGATCGCGGCGGTGGTCGGCAAGTCCCCGGCCGCCGTGCGCCAGATCGGGCACCGGGCCCGCGCGCACGTCGCCGCGCGCCAGCCCCGGATGGAGGTCGGCCGCGGGGAGCAGCAAGAGGTCGTCCGGCGGTTCGTCGGAGCCGTGACCCGAGGCGACCTGCAGGGACTCCTCGACGTCCTTGCCCCCGACGTCGTGCTCGTGGCCGACGGTGGCGGGATCGCCCAGGCGGTGGTGAACCCCGTGACCGGCGCGAAGAAGGTGGCCAACCTGCTGCGACCGTTCAGCCGGCTCGCTCCGGGAGCGCAGATCCTGCCGATGCGGCTCAACGGCGCGGTCGGCGCCCGAATCGTGGGCACCGAGGACGGCTACGACACCGCGATCAGCTTCGTGGTCGAAGGTGGCCGGATCAGTCGCATCTACGCCGTCCGCAACCCCGCGAAGCTCGGACGGCTCGACGTCGAAACCACGATCAGTCGCTAGCACCCGCTGCCATCAGGTGAGCGGACCGAGCACGTCCGGCACCTGCCCCCAGCCCCGCCAGCGGGCAGCGAGAGTCGGCGGGCACGGGGCGATGGCGGACCCGGGCTGCGGCGCGAGCGCCGACGACGCGCCGCCCCTGCGCTCGCCGCTGGCACGGGGCAGCCGACGCCAGGAGCGGGTCCACGAGCAGCCGAAGCCCGGTCCCGTGCCCGCGCCCCTACCCGCCGTCGTGGGTGGGGAAGCCCAGATCCAGCCCGGCGTGCGACGGGTCGAGCCAGCGGCTGGTGACGACCTTGCCGCGGGTGAAGAAGTGGACGCCCTCGATCCCGTGGGCGTGCGTGTCACCGAAGAGCGAGGACTTCCAGCCGCCGAAGGAGTAGTAGGCCATCGGCACCGGGATCGGGACGTTGATCCCGACCATGCCGACCTCGACCTCGTTCTGGTAGCGGCGCGCGGCTCCGCCGTCGTTGGTGAAGACGGCGGTGCCGTTGCCGTAGGGGTTCGCGTTGACCAGCCCCAGCGCCTCGTCGTACGACGCCGCGCGCACGACCGAGAGCACCGGACCGAAGATCTCGTCGGCGTAGACGGACATCTGCGGGGTGACGTGGTCGAAGAGGGTCGGCCCGAGCCAGTACCCGTCCGCTCCCCCGGCCGGTTCGACGGACCGACCGTCGACGACCAGCGTCGCGCCCTCCTCGACGCCGGCGTCGAGGTAGCCGGCTACCTTGTCCCGGTGCGCCTGCGTGACCAGGGGCCCCATGTCGGGCTCGTCGTCCGCCGCGCCGTCCCCGGTGCGCAGGCCGGCCATGCGCTCGGCGATCCTGGCCACCAGGTCGTCGCCGATCGGGTCGACCGCGACCACCGCGGAGATCGCCATGCAGCGCTCGCCGGCCGAGCCGAAGCCGGCGTTGACGGCGGAGTCCGCGGCCAGGTCCAGGTCGGCGTCGGGCAGCACCACCATGTGGTTCTTGGCGCCGCCGAGCGCCTGCACCCGCTTGCCGTGCGCGGTGCCGGTCTCGTAGACGTAGCGGGCGATCGGCGTCGAGCCGACGAACGACACCGCCTTCACGTCGTCGTGGGTGAGCAGTCCGTCGACCGCCTCCTTGTCACCGTGCACGACGGAGAAGACGCCGTCGGGCAGGCCGGCCTCCTGCCAGCATTCGGCCAGGAACTGGGCGGCGGACGGGTCCTTCTCGCTGGGCTTGAGGATCACCGCGTTGCCGGCGGCGATCGCGATCGGCACGAACCACAGCGGCACCATCGCCGGGAAGTTGAAGGGCGAGATCACGGCGACGACCCCGAGCGGCTGGCGGAGCGAGTACACGTCGACCCCGCCGGAGACCTCGCTGGAGAAGCCGCCCTTGAGCAGGTGCGGGATCCCGCACGCGAACTCGACCACCTCGAGCCCGCGGGACACCTCGCCCAGGGCGTCGGAGCGCACCTTGCCGTGCTCGGAGGTGATGATCGCGGCAAGGTCGGTCTTGCGGGCGTTGAGGATCTCGCGGAACGCGAACAGCACCCGGGTGCGGCGGGTCAGTGACGTCGCCGCCCAGCCCCGGCCGGCCTTGGCCGCGGCCTCCACCGCCGCGTCGACCACGGCACCCGAGGCGAAGGCGACCTGCCGGGAGACCTCGCCCGTGGCGGGGTTGTGCACGTCGCCGACGCGCGCCGGGTCGGAGGTCCAGGGGCCGCCGTCGATCCAGTGCCGGAGCAGCTCGGAGGGGAAGGGCTCGGTCATCGGGTGTCTCCCACGGTGTGCAGCGCGTCGGTCAGGATCTCCAGTCCCTCACGGGCCTCGTCCTCGGTCAGGGTCAGCGGCGGGGCGACCCGCAGGCAGTTGCCGTACAGCCCGCCCTTGCCCACCAGCAAACCACCCTCGCGGGTCTTCTCCAGCACCGCCGCAGCGGCCGCCGGGTCGGGCTCCAGCGTGCCCGGGCGGACCAGCTCGACGCCGATCATCAGCCCCTTGCCGCGCACCTCGCCGACCATCTGGAGCTGGGCGGTCGCCTTCTCCAGGCCCTCGCGCAGCAGCGTGCCGACCCTCAGCGCCTGGGCCTGCAGGTCGTGCTCGAGCACGTAGTCGAGCGTGGCCCTGGCGGCCGCGGTCGAGAGCGGGTTGCCGCCGAAGGTCGAGACCGACTGCGCGTCGAGGCAGTCCATCAGCTCGCGGCGGGCCACGACGCCTCCGATCGCGGTGCCGTTGCCGATCCCCTTCGCGAAGGTGAGCGCGTCGGGCGTGATCCCGTGTGCCTGGAAGCCCCAGAAGTGCTCCCCGGTGCGGCCCCACCCGGTCTGCACCTCGTCGGAGACGAAGAGGATGCCGTACTCCGCCAGCACCTCCGCGTACGCCGCGTACAGGCCGTCCGGCGGCACGGTGAACCCGCCGACGCCCTGGATCGGCTCGGCGATCATGCAGGCCACGTCGCCGGCGGTCGTGGTGTCGATCAGCTCACGCAGGTCGGCGGTGCAGGCCGCGACGTAGTCGGCGTCGGAGAGGTGCCGGAACTGGCTGCGGTAGCGGTAGCCGCCCTGCGCCCAGGTCACCTGCAGGGGGCTCAGCGAGGAGACGCCCCAGCCGCGGTTGCCGGTGATCCCGACGGTCGCGAACGCGCGGCCGTGGTAGCTGTTGCGCAGCGCGATCACCTGGTTGCTGCGGCGGTGGGACGTGGCGAGCAGCAGCGCGGCCTCGTTGGCCTCCGTGCCGGACGAGGTGAAGAAGACCTTGGCGTCGGGGATCTCGGAGAGGGCGGCGATCTTCTCGGCGAGCTCGATCTGGGTGCGCAGCAGGTAGAGCGTCGAGGTGTGGACCACCCCGCGGTCGACCTGTTCCTTGATCGCCTCGCGCACCTCGGGTACGTCGTACCCGAGCATGTTGGTGAGGATGCCCGCGAAGAAGTCGAGGTAGGTGTTGCCCTCGCCGTCGGTCACCCGGCGGCCGCGGCCGCTGACGATCTCGATCGGCTGGTCGTAGAACAGCGACAGCCAGTCGGGCATCACGACGCGGTGTCGTTGCAGCAGGTCGGCGTGGGTCATGGCGTGCTCCTCATGAGTCGAATCCGAGGCCGAGGCGGTCCATCGCCTTCAGCCAGACGTTCTCCTTGCCCCCGTGCTTGTCCGCGCTCGCGAGCGAGCGCCGGGTGGCCTCGATGCCGGCCCACCGGATCGGTTCCGGCGGGAACGGCACCGGCTTGCTGCGCACCATCTCCAGGCGGGTGCGCTCGGTGTCGTCCCCGGCGAGCAGGTCCAGCAGGACGTCGCCGGCGAAGCGCGTCGCGCCGACGCCCAGGCCGGTGAACCCGAGGGCGTAGCCGACGCGGCCGCCGAGCGCCGTGCCGTAGAACGCAGTGAAACGCGTGCACGTGTCGATCATGCCGCCCCAGGCGTGCGTGAAGCGAACGCCCTCCAGCTGCGGGAACGTGGTGAAGAACCGGTCGGCCAGCAGGTCGAACGTCTCCGGCCGGGCGTCGTACTCCGGCTTGATCCGGCTGCCGAAGTGGTAGATCGCGTCGTAGCCGCCCCAGAGGATCCGGCCGTCGCGGGTCGTGCGCGAGTAGATGAACTGGTTGCCGGTGTCGGAGAGCCCTTCGCGGCCGGCCCAGCCGATCGCGTCACGCTGCCCGTCGCTCAGCGGCTCGGTCATCAGCGCGTAGTCGAACACCGGAACCGTCATCAACCGAAGCCGGCGCAGCAGGGGCGGGTAGGCGTTCGTCGCGAGGACCGCGTGCCGAGCGATCACCCGGCCGGCGCCGGTGCTGACCTCGACGCCCGCGCCGCGGCGGTCGAGCCCGGTCACCGGCGAGTGCTCGTGGATCCGGACGCCGAGCGAGAGGCACGCCGCGCGGAGTCCCCAGGCAAGGCGGGCCGGCTCGAGGATCGCCGCGTCGGGGTCGTGCACGGCGGCGAGGAAGGTCGGGGAGTCCAGCCGCTCGCGCACTTCGTCGCGGTCGAGCCAGACCGGGTCGAGCCCGTGCTCCCCCATCGCGCCGTACTCCTCGCGGAGCGGCGCGACCTGGTGCGGCTGCGTCGCGACGGCCAGGGAGCCGGCCCTGACGAAGTCGCAGTCGATGGCGTGCCGCTCGATGGTGCTCCGGATCCCGGTGAGGTTGTCGTGGCCGAGCCGCAGGACCTGGTCCAGCTCCTCGGGCCAGCGGGCCCGGCCGTTGCCGAACCCGTGCGTCAGGCTGGCCTCGCAGAAGCCGCCGTTGCGCCCGCTCGCCGCGTGACCGCAGGTGGCAGCCTCGAGCAGGAGCACGCCGCGGTCCGGGTCACGCTCCTTGGCGAGGAGTGCTGTCCACAGGCCCAGGTAGCCTCCGCCGACGACCACCAGGTCGGCCTCGGCGGTGCCCTCCAGCGGGGCCAGCGGCGGCGGCAGCCGGTCGTCGTCGAGCCAGTACGGCGACAGCGTGACGTCGGCCAGCGCCGACACGCGCGACGTACTCGTGGCCGACATGGCACGAGCCTCGCACGCCGACCGATCGGTCACAAGCGAATCCGTCGCCACGATGGCGTTGAACAACGCAATTCCGCGAAAGGGCCGGTGCGGACAGGGCATTCCGCAGGTGGCGATTGGGCGACCTCCTTGCCTGCGAGCCCGCGGAGGCAGCACGATGGACCCCATGTCCGACACCAGCGGCGCCGAGCGCCACCCCTCGGGCGGTCGCGCGGCGATCGACCAGGTGTCCAAGGCGATCATCGAGCAGCTCCAGCAGGACGGTCGCCGGTCCTACGCAGCAATCGGCAAGGCCGTCGGCCTGTCGGAGGCGGCGGTGCGCCAGCGAGTGCAACGGCTTACCGAGAACGGAGTCATGCAGATCGTCGCGGTCACCGACCCGCTCCAGCTCGGGTTCGCCCGGCAGGCGATGATCGGGATCAACGTCGACGGCGCGCTCGACCCCGTGGCCGAGGAGCTCGGGAAGATCGACGAGATCGACTACGTGGTGATGACCGCAGGCGGCTTCGACCTGCTCTGCGAGGTGGTCTGCGAGAGCGACACCCACCTGCTCGAGCTGCTGTCGACCCGGATCCGGGCCGTGTCGGGAGTGCGCTCCACGGAGACGTTCATGTACCTCAAGCTCACCAAGCAGACCTACTCGTGGGGCGTCCGGTAACGCGACCGGACTACCGGTCCCTCTCGCTCTGGCACGACACGGCTGACGACCCGTTCGTCCCACGCCCGGCGCTGCCCGGTGCGACGTCGTACGACGTGGTGGTGGTGGGTGCCGGCCTCACCGGACTGTGGACGGCCTACTACCTGCGGCGGGCCGACCCCTCGCTGCGGATCGCCGTGCTCGAGGCGGAGGTGGCCGGGTTCGGCGCTTCCGGCCGCAACGGCGGGTGGTGCAGCGCGCTGTTCCCCACCGGCTGGGACAAGCTGGTCGCCGCCTCGTCGGCCGACGGCGCGCTGCGCATGCACCGGGCGATGCAGGAGACGGTGCGGGAGGTCGGTCGGGTGGCCGACGCGGAGGGGATCGACGCGCACTACCGACGCGGCGGCACGCTCACCCTGGCGCGCACGAAGGTCCAGTTCCAGCGGCTGCGGGCGGGCGTCGCCGAGGCACACGCCCGCGGCTTCACCGAGGACGACGAACGGCTGCTCGACGCCGGCGAGGCGCACGCGATGCTGGCTGCCGAGCAGGTGATCGGCGCGTCGTATACCCCGCACTGCGCGGCGATCCACCCCGCGCGCCTGGTGCGCGGGCTCGCGCGCGTGGTGGAGGCGTCCGGGGTCGCGATCTTCGAGCAGACCCGGGTCCGCGGGATCCGGCCCGGGCGGGTCGAGACCGACGCCGGCCCCGTGACCGCCGAGGTGGTGCTCCGCGCGACCGAGGGCTACACCCCGAGGCTCGCCGGGCTGGGCCGGGCCGTGGCGCCGGTGTACTCGCTGATGGTCGCGACCGAGCCCCTGGACGAGGCGACCCTGGACTCGGTCGGGCTCGCGGACCGGCCGACGTTCACCGACGCCCGGCACCTGATCATCTACGGCCAGCGCACCGCCGACGGCCGGCTGGCCTTCGGGGGCCGGGGTGCGCCGTACCACTTCCGGTCACGGATCCGCCCGGAGTACGACGCCGAGCCGCGGGTGTTCGACGAGCTGCAACGGGTCCTGCGCGAGCTCCTCCCCCAGCTCCGCGGCGTACGGTTCACCCACCAGTGGGGCGGCCCGCTCGGCATCGCCCGCGACTGGGCCGCGTCCGTCGGTCTGGACAGCGCCACGAAGATCGGCTGGGCCGGCGGCTACGTCGGCGACGGGGTGGCCACCACGAACCTCGCCGGGCGGACCCTGGCGGACCTGGTCACCGGCGCCGATTCGGACCTGGTGACGCTGCCGTGGGTCAACCACGTCAGCCGGCGGTGGGAGCCCGAACCGCTGCGCTGGCTCGGCATCAACGCGGGCCTGAGGGCGATGACGCTGGCCGACGCCGAGGAGGACGCGACCGGCCGCCAGAGCCGGATCGCGAGGTTGATGGCTCCGTTGGTCGGGGGGCACTAGGGGGGCGGGGGCCGTACGGGTTCTCGACAGTTGTCCCGAAACTGCACGCGGATCGGCGAAATCTCGTGCAGTTTCGGGACAAGTGTCGAGAACCCGCGCTCACCGACCCAGGTCCCTACTCGACGTCGATCTCCCCGTCGGCGTACCACTTGCGGATGACCTTCTTGTCGAACTTGCCGACCGAGGTGCGCGGGACCTCGTCGATGAAGGCCCAGGCATCCGGGAGCTGCCACTTGGCGAAGTCCTTGGCCAGGAACTCCCGGAGCTCCTCGGACGTGACCGACGCGCCCTCCCTGACCACGACGGAGGCGAGCGGGCGCTCGTCCCACTTCTCGTCGGGGATGCCGACCACGGCGGCCTCGACGACGGCGTCGTGGGCCATCAGCGCGTTCTCGAGGTCGACGGAGGAGATCCACTCGCCGCCGGACTTGATCACGTCCTTGGCGCGGTCGGTCAGCTGGACGTAGCCCAGGTCGTCGAGGATCCCGACGTCACCGGTGCGGAGCCAGCCGTCGCGGAACTTGTCGTCCACGTCGGGGTCGTCGGAGTTGTAGTAGCTCCCGGTGACCCAGGGCCCACGCACCTCGACCTCACCCACCGACAGCCCGTCGCGGGGCTGGACCGTACCGTCCTCGCCGACGGTGCGCCCCTCGACGCCGCAGAGCAGCCGCCCCTGACCGCCGCGGTACTTCCACTCGGTCTCGCCCTCGATGCCGAGCGGCACGCCGGCGGCGGTCGCGACCGGGGAGGTCTCGGTCATCCCCCAGGCCTGCCGGATCTCGAGTCCGTGCCGCTCCTTGAGCGCCTTCTGCAGCGCCACCGGTACGGCGGAGCCGCCGCACAGGATCAGCCTGATCGAGTCGAGGGTCGTCCCCTCGTGCTTGTCGAGGTAGCCCAGGACGTCGTTCCACACCGTCGGTACGGCGCCGGAGAGCGTGGGCCTGGTCTCCTGCACGAAGCGCACCAGCGGCTCGGCCTGCAACCACCGGTCCGGCATGCACAACGAGGCACCGCTCATCAGCGCCGCGTAGGCGAGACCCCACGCGTTGGCGTGGAACATCGGCACGATCGGCAGCACCCGGTCGTGGAAGTCGAGCGAGGCGACGGCACCGGTGGAGACCGCCTGCGAGTGCAGCCACGCGGACCGGTGGCTGTAGACGACGCCCTTCGGGTTGCCCGTCGTCCCGCTGGTGTAGCACATGGCCGCGGCGTCACGTTCGTCGACGGAGGGCCAGTCGTACTCCTCGGACTGGTCGGCCAGCAGGTCGGCGTACAAGGTGACCTCCTTGCCCGACGCCCGCAGCGAGTCGAGGTCGGCCGATGCGGCGTCCGGCCCCGCGACCAGCACGTGCCTGACCGTCTCCAGCTTGCCCAGCTGCTTGGCGAGCAGCGGCACCAGCGAGTCGTCGACGATCACCACCTGGTCCTCGGCGTGGTTGGCGATGTAGACGAGCTGCTCGGGGAAGAGCCTGATGTTCAGGGTGTGCAGCACCGCGCCCATGGAGGGGACCGCGAGGTACGCCGCCAGGTGCTCGGTGTTGTTCCACTGGAACGTCGCGACCCGCTGGTCGCCCTCGATCCCGAGCGACCTCAGTCCGTTGGCGAGCCTGGCCACCTGTCCCCCGAGCTCGCCGTACGACGTGGAGCGCGAGCCGCTGTCGGTGGCCGTGACCACCTCGGAGTCGCGGTGCACGGTGGTGCCGTGCTCACGGATGGAGCCGATCGTGAGCTGGAAGTCCTGCATCGTGCTGCGCATCGGGTGCCTTCCTCGAGGGGTGATGTGATCCTCACCGACCGGCGGGCGAGCGTCCAGAGGGACTACCCGACCGGGCAGGTCAGCGATGCGCTGCGGGGCCTGGCCGGGGCGGGTCCATCACGGCGCTGAGAGCGAGGGCCTTGCCCTTGTCGCCCTTGACCTTCAAGGTCCCGGTCAGCACGCCCCTGACCGGGTTGAGCTGGCCGGTGACCAGCTTGAGGAAGTTCAGCCCGTCGACGCTGATCGTGGCGTCACGCGGGGATCCCTCCGCCGGGTCGGCCTCGACCCGGCAGCTGCCGTCGGCCACGTGCACGAGGTAGCGGTCGACCTCGCCGTCGGTGCGGCCACCGATCCGGAAGCCCACGCTGATCCGGGTCCCTTCGGCCTTCGCGGGCACCAGGAACTCCGGGAACCGCCGGAACACCTCGCCCAGCACGATCCCGCGGAAGCCGCCGGCCATCACCTCACGCATGTGCTTGGCCGAGGTCTGCGCGACCGCCGTGGCCACGTCGACCGGGTCGAGCGCCGACGGGTCGACCGCGGGCTGGTCGGTGCCGGGCGCGCGGAACACGGTGCCGACGGCGAGCGCCAGCATCTCGTCACCCTCGATCGAGAGCCGGTCGGACAGGTACAGCAGGGCCGCGTTGCGCTGACCGGTCACCAGCCGCACGAAGTCGAGCACGTCGGCGCCGATGGTCACGTCGGGCGTCACCTCGTCGGGCCCCGCCCTGTCTGGCAGGGTGACCACACCGCCGGCGAACCGGACCGCGTGACTCTCGTCGAGCCCGGACGCCCGGCGCAGGTCGAAGCACACGGCGCCGTGGATCGCCGCCAGCCGCTCGCCGTCCGCGAACTCGGGGAACCGTGCCAGCAGCGCGGGCACCGCGGCGGCGCGGACGTCGTCGGCGGCGAGCAGCCGCCGGAGCTCGGCGTCGGAGCACCCGTGGATCAGGCCCGTGACCTCCGCCGCGTCACCCCCGGCGAAGAACGCCCGGAGCGCGTCCGGGTCCAGGCCGGCGAGGCGGTCGGAGAGCGAGCCGGTCGGCCCCGCCATGGAACGCTCCCTTCGCCGTGACCCGGTGTGACCCGGTGTGACCCTACGGGTGACGGGCGGGCAGTGACACCCCGTCGCCCTCAGCGGAACGTGAGGAAGGCGCCCACGACTCCGGGAGTGATCCCGAGCAGCAGCCAGGGGCTCAGCGGCGACCTCTGGTGGATCAGCCGTCCGGTGGCCGCGGCGACGATCCCGATCGCGCCCGCGATCACGTTGAGTCCGATCCTGGCGTCCAGCCGGTCCTCGGGCATGAAGATCGCCGCGATCGCGATACCGGCGGCGAGGTGCAGGATCGTGGTGACCGCGAGCACGGACATCACCCACCGCTGCACGCGGCCCAGCGACCGCTCGCTCTCCGCCGCCGACCGGCGCGGGCGCGGGTTGTCGAGGTCGAGCAGGTGCCGCTGGCGGGGCCGCCGGTCGGGCTCGGGCATCTGTCTCCACACGGTCGGGGTCGGGCCCCCAACCTACGGCGGTTCTGCGAGGATCCGGGCATGACCTCGATCACCCTCCCGGACGGCCGCTCCCTCGACTACACCGACGCCGGCGGTGACGGACCGGTCCTGCTGTTCCACCACGGCACACCGGGGTCCGGGCACCCGTTCGGGTCGATGCTGCGGGCCGCCGAGCAGCACGGACTGCGGTTCGTGACCTACTCCCGCGCGGGGTACGGCGGGTCGACCCGCAACCCCGGGCGCTCGGTCGCCGACGTGGTGCCGGACATGACAGCCCTGCTGGACGCGCTCGGTGCCGATCGCTGCGTCACGGCCGGCTGGTCGGGCGGCGGGCCGCACGCGCTGGCCACGGGCGCGCTGCTGGCCGAGCGGGTCGCGGGCGTGCTCAGCATCGCCGGTGTCGCGCCGTACGACGCCGACGGGCTGGAGTTCCTGGCCGGCATGGGCGAGCAGAACGTCGACGAGTTCGGCGCGGCACTCGCGGGCGAGCCGGTGCTCCGGCCGTCCTTGGAGGCCGACCGGGTCCAGCTCGCCGACACCGACGCGGCCGGTGTGATCGAGGGGATGGCGACGCTGCTCCCGCAGGTGGACCGGGACCACCTCACCGACGAGTTCGGTGCGGACCTCGCCGCCAACATCGGTGGCGGGATCAGGGACGGCGTCGACGGCTGGCTGGACGACGACCTCGCGTTCACGCGGCCCTGGGGGTTCGACGTCGGCGCGTTCACGGTGCCGGTCGCGATCTGGCAGGGCAGCGAGGACCTGATGGTGCCGTTCGCGCACGGCGAGTGGCTCGCCGCCCACGTGCAGGGCGCACGGGCGCACCTGGTGCCGGGCGAAGGGCACCTCTCCGTGGGTGTCGGCGCGCTCGACCAGATGTTCGGCGACCTGAGGGCGACCCTCTAACGCGCCGGCAGGTGGGTGCGCGGCGCCATCCGGGCGCCGTGCCGCGGCCGGCCCAGCCGGGCCAGCTCCACCAGCCGCTGCACCCGGTAGCGGTGCGGACGCCACGGCTCCAGCAGCTCGGCGAGCCGTTCGTCGTCGTCGACCACCTCGCCGGTGAGCGCGTAGAAGATGTTCTTGCCGACGTGGTAGTCGCCGAAGCTCACCGCGTCGGCGTCGCCGAAGGCCCGGAACCGCACCTCCGCCGAGGTCCACACGCCGATCCCGGGGAGCGCCCGCATCCGGCGGTCGGCCTCGGCGCTGCCGTCGGCTCCCAGCTCGACGGTGTGCTCGAGGTTGCGGGCGAAGCGCGCGGCCGTCACCAGGGCCCTGGACCGGGCCGGGTCGATGTGCATCTCCAGCCAGGCCCAGGACGGCACCATCCGGATCGTCTCGGCCGAGGGCTGCACCCACAGCCGCACGTCGTGGCCGGAGTCGGGAGCCCGCGCGCCGTAGCGGAAGACCAGCCTGCGGAAGCCGGCCAGCGCCTCCTGGCCGGTCACCTTCTGCTCGATGATCGCCGGGGTGAGCGCTTCCATCACCCGGCCCGTGCTGGTCAGCCGCCAGTGGCAGTGCCGGCGCCACGCCTGCGCCAGCACCGGATGGCGGGGCTCGAAGCCGGTGACGTCGTCGTCGGCGCCGAGCATCGCGGGCAACCGGTCGAGGGCCCAGGTGGCACCGCTCCCCCACGCCTCACCCAGCACGTCGCCGCTGTCCGGCCTGGCCAGCACCCGGAGCGTGGCCGGCCCCGTCGGGGTGCCGATGCCGCGCCAGATCGCGCCGTCAGGGGTCGTGCGGTAGGTCGGGTCGGCACCGCCACGACGCACGATCCGCAGGGTCTGGGCGACCGGGCACGGCCAGCCGGGCTGCCAGACCCGGACCTGTGGCGTGCTCATGGCGCCACCCTAGGTGCGGGGTCCGACTTGGCCGGGGTCCGGACACTGGTGGCATGAGACGGCGATCGGCGGTGGTCGCGACCGGGCTGGTCCTGCTGCTGGGCGCGGTCGGCTTCCTGGCGCTCGGCACCGACGCGCGTCGGTTGCTGCCGGGCGCCCCGGACTGCGCGGTCACCGTGGGCCAGCGCGAGGTGGGACTCAGCGGCGAGCAGGCCGCCGCCGCGTCCCGCGCCGTGGCGCGCGTCGTACGTCAGGGTGGGACGCTGGCCTCGGCGGCGGCCGCTCGTCGACGCAGACCTGGCTGCCGCCGACCGACGGGCGGTGGCGTCGGCGCTGAGCGGACGCTCACGGGCAGCGCTGTCGTGCACGTACGAGTCCGGCACGGCACCGGGGTCCACCCGACTGACCCCCAGCGGGCTGGTCCCCCGCGCCCGCGACGTGCGGCGCGAGGTCGACCGGGTCTTCGGCACCCAGAAGGTCGGCGGGTTCGCGCCGGGTGGGGTGTCCACCGGGCACAGCCCGACGTCGACGCACTACGCGGGGCGGGCGGTGGACGTCTTCGTGCGTCCGGTGAGCGCGCCGAACCTGCGCCGGGGTTGGGCGATGGCGCAGTACCTGGTCGCCAATGCGGAGCGGCTGCACGTGGCGACCGTGATCTTCGACGGACGGATCTGGACCGTGCGCCGCTCGTTCCAGGGCTGGCGCGGCTACGCGCCGGACACCGCCGGCCGGTCACGGGCCGTCGCCGCGATCCTCGAGCACCGGGACCACGTGCACGTCGACGTCGCGTGATGTCGGGACGGCCGGGTTGAATGGGGCCGTGCAGCTGACCGACCTGGTGACCACGTTCGACGCCGTCCGGGCCACCCGGTCGCGCAAGGAGAAGACCGCGGCCGTCGCCGACTGCCTGCGACTGGCGGCCGATGACGAGGTGTTCGTGGTCGCGACCTACCTGTCCGGCTCGCTGACCCAGCGCCGCACCGGTGTCGGCTGGCGGTCCCTGACCGGCCTCCCAGCGCCCGCCGACGAGCCGTCCCTGACCGTGCTCGCGGTCGACGCGGCGTTCGAGGCGCTCTCCGTCGTCGCGGGTGCGGGCTCGCAGGCCGAGCGTCGTCGGCTGCTCGAGGCGCTGTTCGGCGCCGCCACGGCCGACGAGCAGGCGCTGCTTCGCGGCCTGGTCACCGGCGAGGTGCGCACCGGCGCGCTCGAAGGCGTGCTGGTCGAGGGCATCGCCGCCGCGTTCGAGGTCCCGAAGCCCGTCGTACGGCGCGCGGTGATGCTGGCCGGTTCCGCACCGTACGCCGCCCACGCCGCCGCCACCGGTGGCGAGGCAGCGCTGGCCGCGATCGGCCTCGAGGTCGGCCGCCCGGTGCAGCCGATGCTGGCCGGCAGCGCCCCCGACCTCCCCGCCGCGCTGGAGGTGACCGGGCTGCCGTGCATCGTGGACGGCAAGCTCGACGGCATCCGGATCCAGGTGCACCGCGACGGGGACCGGGTGACGGTGTGGTCGCGCAGCCTCGACGAGCTGACCACGCGGTTCCCGGAGCTGGTCGACCTGGTGCGCACGTTTCCCGCGGAGTCGCTGGTGCTCGACGGTGAGGCGTTGCTGGTCGACGACACCGGCCGGCCACGCGCCTTCCAGGAGACCGCGTCGCGCTCGATGACGAGGTCTGAGTCGGAGCTGGTGATGACGCCGTACTTCTTCGACGTACTGCACCTCGACGGCCGCGACCTGCTCGACGCTCCGGCCAGCGAGCGGGCCGACGTGCTCGCCGGCCTGGTGCAGGAGACCTACCGCGTGCCCCGCAGCCTCGCGACGACGGCCGAGCAGGCGGCGGACTTCCAGGCGCGGGTGCTCGCCGCCGGCCACGAGGGCGTCGTCGTGAAGTCGCTGGGCGGTCCCTGGGAGGCCGGCCGCCGCGGCTCCGGCTGGGTCAAGGTCAAGCCCCGCCACACCCTCGACCTCGTGGTCCTGGCCGTCGAGTGGGGCAGCGGCCGCCGGCAGGGCACGCTCTCCAACATTCACCTGGGCGCCCGCGACGGCGACGGCTTCGTGATGCTGGGCAAGACGTTCAAGGGCATGACCGACGAGATGCTGGCCTGGCAGACGGAGCGCTTCCTCGAGCTCGAGACCTCCCGCGAGGGCCACGTGGTCCACGTCCGCCCCGAACAGGTCGTCGAGATCGCCTTCGACGGCCTGCAGCGCTCCACGCGCTACCCGGGAGGGCTCGCGCTCCGCTTCGCCCGGGTGCTGCGCTACCGCGACGACAAGCGCGCCGAGGAGGCGGACACGATCGAGTCGGTGCGCGCCCTGGCCTGAGAACGGCGCGATGGAGAGGGTTCCGGCGGGTCACGCGGTCGAGGATCGTCCCGGCCGCGGTCCCATCACAGGTGTGCAACTACGGGTTACCTCCGGCGTTACGCTGCCTGCATGACGACCAGTCCGAACGGCCGGCGCGGCGCGGCACTCGTACGACGCCGTGCCCGTGAGCGCGAGATCCTCGACGCCACCCGGGCGCTGTTCGACGAGCGCGGAGTGCGCGACGCCCAGATCGAGGACGTCGCCCGTGCGGTGGGGGTCAACCGGGCGATCATCTACCGGCACTTCTCCGGCAAGGAGGAGCTGTTCGCGCTCACCCTGGTCGGCTACCTCGACGACCTCGAGGCGCGGCTTGCTGCGGTCAGCACCCGGCTCCGACCCAGGAAGCGCGTCAAGGCGCTGACCGAGGCCTTCGTCGACTTCGGCCTGGAGCACCCGGCGTTCGTCGACTGCGCGCAGACCCTGATGCGTCGCCCGGGCCCGGAGCTGCTCGAGGAGATCTCCGAGAGCGCCCTGTTCCGGCTCGGCCGCGGCATCGCGTCGTGCCTGCGCCACGTCACCGACGCGCTGGAGGCGGGTGTCGCCAGCGGCGAGTTCGAGATCGCCGACGTGCACCTGCTGGCCAACACGCTCTACGCCAGCGGGCTCGGCGCGCTCCAGCTCGCGCGCGTCGGGATGCTGGTGAAGGAGGCGGCGCCCGGCGTACCCGTCGTCGCGCCGCTCTCCCCCGGCCAGGTCAAGGACTTCCTGGTGGCCAACGCGCTGGCGCTCACCAACCGCGACTGACCAGCCGGCGGGCGGCGTTCGAGACAAACGCCAGAGCACCTTGCCCAACCACCGTCGTGATCAGCGCTCGAGGATCGCGGTCACGCCCTGGCCGCCCGCGGCACAGATCGAGATCAGGCCCCTGCCGCTCTGCCCGTCCTTTTCGGCCCTCTCAGCCAGCAGCTTGGCCAGGTTGGCCACGATCCGGCCGCCGGTCGCGGCGAACGGGTGTCCGGCCGCAAGGGAGGAGCCGTTGACGTTCAGCCTGGTGCGGTCGATCGAGCCCAGCGGAGCATCGAGGCCGAGCCGCTCCTTGCAGAACACCGGGTCCTCCCATGCCTTGAGCGTCGAGAGCACCTGCGACGCGAACGCCTCGTGGATCTCGTAGTAGTCGAAGTCCTGGAGCGTCAGCCCGGCGCGCTCGAGCATCCGCGGCACGGCGTACGCCGGCGCCATCAGCAGGCCCTCGCCGCCGTGCACGAAGTCGACGGCCGCGGTCTCGCACTCGCTGAAGTAGGCGAGCACCTCGTGGCCGTTCTCCTGCGCCCACTCCTCGGAGGACAGCAGCACGGTCGAGGCGCCGTCGGTCAGCGGTGTCGAGTTCGCAGCCGTCATGGTCGCGGCCTCACCCTTGCCGAACACCGGCTTGAGCTTCGCGAGCCTCTCCAGCGAGGTGTCCGCCCGCAGGTTCTGGTCGCGGTCGAGGCCGTTGAACGGGGTGACCAGGTCGTCCTGGAAGCCACGGTCGTACGACGCCGCGAGGTGGTGGTGCGACGCCACCGCCAGCTCGTCCTGCGCCTCCCGCGTGATCTGCCACTCGAGCGCCGTCAGCGCGGCGTGCTCGCCCATGGACAGGCCCGTGCGGGGCTCGCCGTTCTGCGGGATGGACGGGATCAGGTGCTGCGGGCGCACCTTGGCCAGTGCGGCGAGCCGGCCCTGCGTGGTCTTCGCGCGGTTGGCCTCGAGCAGGATCTTGCGGAGCTTCTCGCCCACCGCGATCGGCGCGTCCGAGGTGGTGTCGGAGCCGCCGGCGACCCCGACGTCGATCTGGCCGAGCGCGATCTTGTTCGCGACGTAGATCGTGGCCTGCAGGCCGGTGCCGCACGCCTGCTGGAGGTCGGTGGCCGGCGTCTCCGGCGCGAGCCGGGAGCCGAGCACGGACTCGCGGGTGAGGTTGAAGTCGCGACTGTGCTTGAGCACGGCGCCGGCCACGACCTCACCGAGACGCTGGCCCTCGAGCCCGAAGCGGGCGACCAGCCCGTCGAGCGCGGCGGTCAGCATCTCCTGGTTGCTCGCGGTCGCGTAGGCCGTGTTGGAACGGGCGAAGGGGATCCGGTTGCCACCGAGGACGGCGACCCGTCGGGTAGAGGTCTTCATGTCCCCATCCTGTCCGTCGGACCGTGCGAACGAAACGTTGTGAGTGCCACGTCACGAAGAATGGACACCGAGTTACACCACTCGTTACGTTCGACAGCATGAGCGATCGCTATGCCTCCTTCACCTCCAGCTCGCTGGGCAAGCTGCTGGTCCGCAACCTCGGCCTGCCCGACCCGGTGCCGCTAGACCGCTGGTCGGAGGGCGCCCCGCTCGTCGACGGCACGGTGGTCACCGGGGGCACCGGCCGGCTCGCCGACCAGGTGACCGCCTCCCTCGACGCGCTCGGCATCGCGAGCACGACCGGCGCGGTGGAGGGCGAGAAGTACAAGGGTCTGGTCTTCGACGCGACCGGCATTCGCGACACCGAGGGCCTGATCGCCCTGCAGGAATTCTTCACACCCCTGATGCGCAGCCTCCTCCCGTGCTCGCGCGTGCTGGTGCTGGGCGCCGTACCCGAGCAGGCGTCCGGACCGGAGAGGATCGCGCAACGCGCGCTGGAGGGCTTCACGCGCTCGCTGGGCAAGGAGATCGGCCGCGGCAGCACCGTCCAGCTGGTGTACGTCGCCGAGGGCGCCGAGACCGCGATCGACTCCACGCTGGCGTTCTTCCTCTCCCCCAAGTCGGCGTACGTGTCCGGCCAGGTGGTGCGGATCGGCGCCACCGGCTCCCGGAAGCCGAAGCCGGTCCCGTCCCTCGACCAGCCGCTGGCCGGCAGGGTCGCCATCGTCACCGGTGCCTCGCGCGGCATCGGCGAGCAGATCGCCCGGGTGCTGCACCGCGACGGCGCCACCGTGCTCGGCATCGACGTGCCGCAGGCGGCCAGCGAGCTCCTGGAGGTCACTCGCGAGCTCGACGGCGACAACCTCACCCTCGACATCACCGGCAAGGACTCGCCGCAGCGGATCGCCCAGTACGTGAAGGAGAAGTACGGCGCCGTCGACATCGTCGTGCACAACGCCGGCATCACCCGCGACAAGAAGCTCGCCAACATGTCCGAGGACCGTTGGAGCTCCGTGATCGCGGTCAACCTCACCGCTCCGGAGCGGATCACCCGCGAGCTGCTCGACCAGGGCCTGATCAAGGACAACGGCCGGATCGTGGGTGTCTCCTCGATCGCCGGCATTGCCGGGAACCTCGGCCAGACCAACTACGCCACCTCGAAGGCCGGCGTGATCGGGTTGGTCGGCTCGCTCGCCGACGAGCTGACGAAGGGGATCACCGTCAACGCCGTGGCGCCCGGCTTCATCGAGACCAAGATGACCGCCGCCGTGCCGTTCGCCACCCGCGAGGTCGGTCGCCGGCTCAACGCAATGAGCCAGGGTGGTCAGCCGGTCGACGTCGCCGAGACGATCGCCTGGTTCGCCTCCCCCGGCTCCACCGCCGTCAACGGCAACGTGGTCCGGGTCTGCGGCCAGATGATGCTGGGCGCATGACCACCCGCGAGGTGGGCGGTGGCGCCGGCCTGTCCACGATGCTCAGGGCAGCGCTGCCGGTGCTGCCCGGCGTCAACCTGGTGCCCGGGATCGCGAAGAAGGGCGGCGACCTGCCGGACCTGACCCTCACCCGGTCCGACCTGGCGATCGACAGCGACCACGTCGCGGCGTACGCCGAGGTCTGCGCCTTCCCGGCGCGCCAGCACCTGCCGCTCACCTACCCGCACCTGCTCGCCTTCCCGCTGCAGATGGGGATCATGACCGACGGCTCGTTCCCGTTCCCGGCGATCGGCACCGTGCACCTGGCGAACACGATCACCCAGCACCGGCTGGTGCTGCCGACCGAGAGGCTCCACATCTCCGCCACCGCCGCGCACCTGCGGCCGCACCCGAAGGGCAGGGTCTTCGACCTGGTGACCACGGTGACCAGTGGCGACGAGACGGTCTGGGAGTCGACCTCCGAGTACCTGCGCGTCGGCAAGGGAGACAAGGACCTGAAGCCGGAACACCCGCCCCTCGACCTGGTGCCGGCCGGCCCGACGACCTGGCACCTCGGTGGGGACCTCGGCCGTCGCTACGCCGCCGTCTCCGGTGACCACAACCCGATCCACCTGTACCCGCTGACCGCGAAGGCGTTCGGGTTCCCGCGGCAGATCGCGCACGGCATGTGGACCAAGGCCCGCTGCGTGGCCGCGCTCGACAACCGGCTGCCCGACGCGGTGACGGTGCGCGTGGAGTTCAAGAAGCCGGTGTTCCTGCCCGGCTCCGTCGCCTTCGGCTCACGCATCGACGACGACACCGTCGGGTTCTCGCTGACAAAGCCCGCGGACGGCGCCCCGCACCTGGTCGGCCGGGCGACGCCGGCCTGACCTCAGCCGCGCTTGGCGCCGTACGCGACCGTCCTGGTGACGGCTGCGGTCGTGCCCTTGGAGACGAAGCGCAGCGTGAACACGGCCTTGGACGGCGACCACACGCCGACGTCGTCGACCTTGTCGCCGTTCCAGTCACCGACGACCGGCAGGTCACCCGCCGCGCCGAACGCGACAGTCGAGGTGGAGACGGTGCCGTTGGCGGCGACCTTGCGCAGCAGGAAGCTCCTGGCGGCAGGGCGGTAGACACCGAGGTCGTCCTTGCCGTCGCCGTTCCAGTCGCCGGCCAGCGGCAGGTCACCGTCCAGGCCGTACGTGGCGTAGGTGGAGACGCCCTCCGCGCTGCGCATCGCGAACCGGTGGATGTCCGGCCGCCAGACGCCGAGCTGGCTGTCGCCGTCGCCGTCCCAGTCGCCGACGAGCGGCAGCGCCAGGTTGCTGCCGTAGCGGGTCTGGGTGAGCGCCCCGGTGTTCTGGCGCTGCACGAACGTCGCGCTCCCGGGCGGGCGGACGCCGACGTCGGCCTTGACGTTGCCGTTCCAGTCGCCGACGAAGACCCGGTCCCAGCCCATGCCGAACTTCAAGGTCTTCGTCGTGGTGCCGATCAGCTTCTGGAACGACGAGCCGGTGGCCGTGCGGTGGAAGACACCGAGGTCGGTCTTGCCGTCGCCGTCCCAGTCGCCGGTGACCGGGGTGTCCGGGCAGCTGGTGGAGGTCTGGGTGCTGTTCATCTTGAACGTCGTGCGGTGGAAGTACGGCGCCACGTCGGTGCCGTTGAGCCGCTCCTCGAAGTGCAGGTGCGGGCCGGACACGTTCCCGGTGTCGCCGAGGAAGCCGACCGGCTGACCCTGGTCGATGGTCATCCCCTCGACCAGCCAGGTCTCCTTCATGTGCGCGTAGAGCGAGCTGGTGCCGTTGCCGTGGTCGATGATCGCGTAGCGGCCGTAGCCGGTGCTGCCGTCGGGCACCACCCGGGTGACCACGCCGGGGGCCGCCGCGAGCAACGGATGCCCGTAGTCGTCGGTGCGGTTCCAGTCGATCGAGTAGTAGCTCGGCGAGTGGTAGGAGCGCGACGTCCCGGTCCAGGCCTCGCCGCACAGGAACGGCATCTCGTAGTCGGGACCGGTGGCTGGGTCGACGCCCGCGGGGCCGCGGTGGCACCGCTCGGGGTCCCCAAGGCGAGGCCGGCGGCCAGCAGCAGGCTGGGTCCGGCGAGCAGGGATCGGATACGGAAACGGGTCACGGCGAAACCTCACTAGTCACACGAGTCACAACAGCACCCGACCGTACCCGTGATCGCGAACGTCGGACCCTCTCGGGCGAACTACAACCCAGTAGTTCGCCCACCCCCCGTGACCGGGACCCAACCGAGGAGTGAAGTGGTGGCGTCTCCCCATTGAGGGAAGGGGTCAGGCATGCGGGACGAGGCGTCGTACGTCGCGTTCGTCGAGACGCGCTGGCCCTCCCTGCTCCGGCTCGCGCACCTGCTCACCGGCTCGCAGCAGGCCGGCGAGGACGTGCTCCAGGGTGTGCTGCTGAAGGTGTACCTCGGCTGGGGCGGGATCGCCCGGCTGGAGTCCCCCGACGGCTACGTGCGGCGAATGCTGGTCAACGCCACGATCTCCCGCGGACGCACCCGGACACGGCGCGGCGAGCGGTTGGTCGAGGTGGTGCCGGAGCCGCCCGCGCCCGCGGACGACACGGTCGACAGCCGGCTTGCGCTGTGGCACGTGGTGCGGGCGCTGCCGCCCCGGCAACGGGCCGTGATCGTGCTGCGGTACTACGAGGACCTCTCCGAGGCCGAGATCGCCCGGGTGCTCGGCTGCGCGCCGGGCACCGTCAAGTCCCAGGCCTCCGACGCATTGCGCTCCCTGCGCGGCGTGCTCGGGGACACCCCTGTCGTCGAGCGCTCGGGAGTCCACCATGACCATGCGTGACCTGGACCGGCTGACCGACGCGCTGGAGCGCGAGGCGCGGCGGCTGGACGTGCCGGCCGCACCGACCGCGGCGCTCGTCGCCCACGGCCGCGGCGTCGTACGGCGCCGGCACCGCGACGCCGGACTCGCACTGTTGGCGCTGGCAGTGGTCGCCGGTGCCGCGCTGGTGATGCTGCGTCCCGACCCCGCGACGACCGATCCGGCAGGCCGTCCGAACAGCGTGGCGGACCTGCCGGTCGGGGTCCGTCCGAAGGTCCCGTACACCGACGGGATCGACATCGTCACCACCGACCTGAACCATCGCCGGGTCTTCACCCACCCTCCGCTCCTGCTCGGGCCCGACGTGGTCGTCGTCTCGGACGCCCTCGGTCCCGGCATCACCTACTCGCGCTTCGACGGAACCGGCTACGACGCCTTGAACGGCACCCCCGACTCCCATCTGTCCGGCTCCGCCGCGCTCAGCGCGGACGGCCACTGGGCGGCGGCGCCCTACGACCGGAGCTCCTCGCCGGTGCGGGTGCAGGTGTTCGACCTGCGCAAGGACGTCCGGGGAGGCATTGCGACGTTCGACTCCCGGGACGACGGCTTCGAGCTGGTCGGCATCGACAACCAGGGGGTCGTCTACGGCCAGGCACCTCCGTCGTCGAAGTCGACCGGGTCGGCGTGGCGATGGGATCCCGCCACCGGTGAGACCAGGGCCCTGCACGGGGTCGTCGGGTCCGTCGTGTCGGTCCGGGGCGACGGCCGGATGGTGGTGGCCAGCGGGACCGGCGCGTCGAACCGGACCTCGATCGGCACCCTCGACGGATCGCTGACCTTCCAGCCCAGGTCAACGGTCACCGGCCGCCAGACCCTGTGGTCGCCCGACGACGCGATCGCCGCAACCCTCTCCGGTGACCGAGCCACGATCCGGGTGGACACCGGCACGCGCGAACGCCTGCTCGGCCTGCCGAGCATGGTCACGGTGCGCAGCATGGTCTGGGAGGACGAGGCCGACCTGTTGGTGTGGGTGGTCGACGTCGGGCAGCACGGCTCGCTGCTGCGGTGCCGCACCCGTGACGGACGGTGCGAGGTCGCGCTGGCGGCGTTCGGCCCGGACGCCCGCTGCCGATCCGGCCGTAGTCACGGTCGGAGCGGGCGGGCCGGACCAGGCCCTCCTGGGCGACCGTCGCGACCAACCGCCCGTCCCGGGTGAAGACCCGGCCGAACGCCAGGCCGCGGCCCCCGGACGCCGACGGTGAGAGCTGGTCGTAGAGCCACCACTCGTCGGCGCGGAACGGCCGGTGGAACCAGATCGTGTGGTCGAGCGACGCGGACTGCACCTCGGGCGAGGAGACGTGCACGCCGTGCGGCACCAGGGTGGCGCCCAGCAGCGTCATGTCGCTGGCGTAGGTGAAGGCCGCGTCGTGCAGCAGCCGGTCGTTGGGCAGGTCGCCGTTGACCCGGATCCAGAGCCGGGCCCGCGCGGGGTGGACGCTGGCGTCGAGCTGGCCGTCGGGACGGGAGTCGCCGGCCCAGCGCACGTCGAGCGCGGCCCACTCGCGCTGCCACTCCTCGGAGTGCTTCGGCGACCGCCGGCCGAACAGCTCGCCGAGGCTCGGGCAGTCCTCGGGGGCGGCCACCTCGGGCATCGTGTCCTGGTGCTCGAAGCCCTCCTCGTGCACCTGGAAGCTGGCGGTCTGGAAGTAGATCGGCCGACCGTGCTGGCGGGCGACCACGCGCCGGGTGACGAAGGACCGGCCGTCGCGCAGCGGGTCGACGTCGTAGACGATCGGGACCTTCACGTCGCCGGGGCGCAGGAAGTACGAGTGCAGCGAGTGGACCGCGTAGCCGTCGGGCACGGTGCGGGTCGCCGCGACCAGGGCGTGCGCCGCGACCTGGCCGCCGAAGACCCGCTGCAGCAGCGTGTCGGGCTGGGTGCCCCGGAACAGGTTGTCCTCGATCGCTTCGAGGTCGAGGAGCTCGACGAGCTCCTGGACGGACCCCGGCACTACTGCTCCCCACCCTCGGGCTTGCCGTCGGGCTTGTCGTCCAGGCCGGCCAGGAACTGCTCGAACTGGGCGCCGATCTCGTCGCCGGACGGCATCGGCTCGCCGTCGGCGAGCAGGTTGGACTCGCTCTCAGCGGCCCGGTGGAACGCGTCGTACTGCTGCTCCAGGCCACGGACCACGTCGCGCACCTCCCCGGACTCCGAGAGCTGGCTCTCGATCTCCACGGTCTGCTTGGCGCCGGCGTCGCGCAGCGACTCGACCTCCCAGGACAGGCCGGCCGAGGAGCCGGTCGCCTCGAGCAGCGCCACCGATGCGAGCGGGTAGCCGAGCTGCGCGACGTAGTGCGGGATGTGCGCCACCCACCCCAGCGCGTCGACGCCCCACTCCCCCAGTCGGAGCTCGAGCACCGCCTGGGCGCTCGAGGGGACCCGGAGCTCGCCGCGCCAGACGTTCTCCTGCGTCAGCAGGTGCTCCGACGTCGCGTGGTTGGTGAGCTGCACCGGCCGGGTGTGGGGCACGGCCATCGGCACGGAGCCGAGCGAGACCACGAGCCGGACCTCGAAGTGCTCCACCACGCGGCGTACGGCCAGGGCGAACGCCTCCCAGCGGATGTCGGGCTCGGGCCCGGACAGCAACAGGTAGGGCGTGCCCTCCTGGTCGGTCATCAGCCGCACCACCAGCCGGGGCGCCTCGTAGTCGGTGTAGCGGTTCTCCTGGAACGTCAGCGGTGGCCGACGGGCGCGGTAGTCGTAGAACTCGTCGACCTCGAAGCTCGCGACGACGCGGCCCACGCTGCCGGCCGAGCCCGCGTCACCACCGGTCGAGCCGGTCGAGGCGGCCCCGCCACCGAGAAGGTGCTCCACGGCCAGCGCGGAGGCGTTGCCGGCGTCGAGGAAGCCGTCGAGGACGACGAGCATCACCGGTCCTTGGTCCTGCCCGTCGAGCTCGGGTACGTCGTCCACGATGTGCACGAACCGTGCCTGGGTCATCCGGCTCCTTCCGTGGTGGTCCAGCCTAGGGTGCGTTGGTGAATCCCAGGGCCGTCGCGAGCGACGTTCGGTGCGTGCGATGGCAAGGCGCCGGAGGGAAGGCGTGGCGGCGCCACGTCGACCGAACGGCAACGCCGCCAGCGTGCGTACCGGGCGGCGCGCAGCAGGCCGAGGGTTTACCACCGCACCCTAGTGTGGCAACGGTGACAGCAGCCGACCTGGTCGCCGAGACCCGCGCCGGCATCGCGGCCCTCGCCGACCCGGCCAAGGCCGGGCCGATGCAGCGCTACATGAAGTCGTCGATGCCCTACCACGGCGTGAGCGCCGAGCCGCTGTCGCGATTCTGCCGCGAGCTGTTCGACCGCGAGCGCCTCGCCGACGAGGACGACTGGCAGCAGGCGGTGCTGGCGCTGTGGGACGAGGCGGCGTTCCGTGAGGAGCGGTACGCCGCGACCACGCTGGCCCGGCACCGGCACTACCGGGAGCACCAGCAGCCGCACACTGTCGACCTCTACCGGCACCTGGTCGTGACCGGTGCCTGGTGGGACCACGTCGACCAGGTGGCCACGCACCTGGTCCGCGGCCTGCTGGAGCGGCACCCGGCCGCGATCGCGCCGCAGCTGCACGACTGGGCGCGGTCGTACAGTCCGCATCGAGGGCGGGACGAGTTCGGGCACGACGTCACCGGAATCAAGCAGATGCGGCCCAAGGCGAGCCAGAAGGCGCGCCTGGTCCAGGTCGGTCTCAGCTCCTGGGCCGACCTCGGGCGGCTACCCGGCTCCACGACACCGACCGCAGCGGCTGGTGGCAGCTGCTCGGGATCATCCCGGTGGTCGGCCAGATCGTCCTGATCATCTGGTACGTCGGCGACAGCAAGCCCGACAACCGGTTCGGCCCGAACCCCAAGGCGGAGCCCGCGCCGGCCGAACGCTGATCTCGGCTCGCGAACAGTCCGGACCGGCAGGACGTCATACGTTCCGGTCGTCCCAGCGACCGCTCCGGATGACGTCCTGAGCAGCGTCATGCGTTCTGGTCGTCCCGCTGGCCGCATCGCATGACGCTCCACAACGCCCGAGGTGAGGGGACCGCCCAACCACGCCTCTTGCGAGACTGACGGCATGAACACCACCGTGCCGACCTTCACCGCGGCGGCCCACGCAGTGAGTGACGCCGTCGCGCGGATCCCCGACGACGCCTGGGAGCGTCCGGGGCTCGGCGAGTGGACCGTGCGCGACCTCGTCGGTCACACGAGTCGCTCGCTCGTGACCGTCATCGAGTACCTCGCCCGACCCGTCGCCGAGGAGGTCGTGCGGTCGGCGCCGGCCTACTACACCGCGATCGCTGCAGCCGACCTGGACGCCGACGCGGTGACCGAGCGCGGGCGCCGGGCTGCGCGTGACCTGGGCGACGATCCCGGTGCCCGGTTCCGGGCCCTCGCGGACGAGGCCGTCCGGGTCGCCGAGGCGACCGATCCCGAGCTCGTCGTGCACACGATCGCGGGCGGCATGCGGGTCGCGGCGTACCTGCCGACGCGCACGTTCGAGCTGTGCGTCCACGGGCTCGACATCGCGGCCGCGACCGGAGTCGCGGTGGACCTGCCTCCTCGAGCGATCGAGGAGGTCTGTGCGCTCGGCGCGGCCGTCGCGGCGCAGCGCGGCCTCGGACCCGACCTGCTGCTGGCGATGACCGGTCGGCGCGGGCTGCCTCCGGGCTTCAGCGTCGTCTGAGCGGCCGACCTCAGCGCGAGCGCGGCACCACGGCGACCGGCACCCGGGCGTGCCGCACCACGCGGCCGGAGACACCGCCGAGCAGCACGCGGGCGACCGGCCCGTAGCCGCGCGACCCGCACACCAGCAGGTCGGTCTCGTCGGGCCCGAGCTCGACCAGCGTGTCCACGACCGGGCCTTCCGCGACGGACGCGGTGACCGCGATGCCGCCGAGACCGTCGACCGCTCGCTGCAGGGCCTCCTCGTAGACCTCGCGCTGGCCGGCGGCGTACGACCCCGGCTCACCGGCGTGCCTCCGGGTGTCGGGGATCACCGAGATCACGTGGAGCTGCGCTCCGAGCTGTTCGGCGAAGCGGCGGCCCCGGGCCAGCGCGGTGTGACCGTCCGGTGTGTCCACGAAGGCGACGGTCACCCGCTCGAGTCCGGAGTCATCGCGCTCGGCGTAGTCGCTCGGCACGATCGTGACCGGGCTGGCCGAGCCGTGCAGCAGGCGCTCGGCGGTGGACCCGGGATAGGTACGGCGCAGCCCCCGCGCACGTCGGGCGCCCAGCACGAGGACGCAGTCGCCGGCCTCCACCAGGTCGCTGAGCCCGTGGGCCGGCGAGCTGGAGTCGACCGAGCGGAACTCGGCGGCATCGGGACCGATCAGGGCGCGCGCCTGTGCCAGCAGGGCGCCGGCCTCCTCGCGCACGTAGGCACCCCACTCGGCGTCGACCCGGCCCAGACCCGGGGGCGCCTGACCGGGGTGGACCGTGACCACCACCGGCCTGGTCCCGGACGCGGCGCTCCAGCGACGGCCGAACTCGAGCGCGTCGGCGCCGGTCGGTCCGCCCTCGTACCCGACGATCAGGCGGTCGCCCGACATCTCACTTCGCCTCGGCCGGGTCTGCGGTGCGCAGCCGCGAGTGGCGGTAGCCGTAGAGGCCGTAGATGACCAGGCCGACCGCCATCCAGACCGTGAACCGGATCCAGGTCAGGCCCGGCAGGTCCTGGGCGAGGTAGACGCACAGGGCCACGCCGATCAGCGGGAAGACCGGCGAGAACGGGACCTTGAACGGGCGCTCCATGTCCGGCCGCGTGCGGCGCAGCACGATCACGCCGATGTTGACCAGGATGAACGCGAACAGGGTGCCGATGTTGACCAGCTCCACGATCGCGCTGAGGGGAACGAACGCGGACAGCACCGCGATCAGCCCACCGAAGGTGAGGGTCAGCTTGGCCGGGGTGCCGAACCGGGGGCTGACCTGGGCGAACCCGCGCGGCATCAGACCGTCACGGCACATCGCGAAGAAGATGCGCGTCTGGCCGTAGAGGATCACCAGGATCACCGAGGTGATCGCGATGATCGCCCCGAACGCCAGCACGGCGGCCGCCCAGTCCAGCCCGGCGCCGTCCGCCAGCGCGGTGGCCAGCGGCGCGTCGCTCTCGCCCAGCTGCTTGGCCGGGACCAGGCCGATCGCGCCGATCGCGACCAGGATGTAGAAGACAGTGGAGATCACCAGCGAACCGACGATCGCGATCGGCAGGTCGCGCGCAGGGTTCTTCGACTCCTCGCTCGCGGTCGACACCGCGTCGAAGCCGATGTAGGCGAAGAAGATCAGTCCCGCTGCCGGCACGATCCCGCCGCTGAGCCCCTCGGGGTTGAACGGGTGGATGTTGCCGGACTTGAACGAGGTGAACGCGGCCACGATGAAGAAGACCAGGATCAGCAGCTTGACGCCGACCATCACCAGGTTGACGGTCGCGCTCTCGCGGGTGCCGCGCACCAGCAGCAGCGTCACGGCCAGCACGATGATCACGGCGGGCAGGTTGAAGATGCCGCCGTCCTCGGGCGCCAGCGCGATCTCCTTGGGCAGCTCGAAGCCGAAGGCGGAGTCGAGGAAGGCGTTGAAGTTGCCGCCCCAGCCGACGGCGACGGCGGCGACGGACACGCCGTACTCGAGGATCAGGTCCCAGCCGATGATGAACGCGACGAGCTCACCGAGCGTCGCGTAGGCGTAGGTGTACGCCGAGCCGGAGACCGGCACGGACGCCGCGAGCTCGGAGTAGGACAGCGCCGAGAACAGGCACGTGACGGCCGCCAGCACGAACGACAGCACGACCGCGGGGCCTGCCTTGGCGGCACCCTCACCGATCACGACGAAGATGCCGGTGCCGATGATCGCCCCGACGCCGAGGGCGGTCAGCCCGAACGGCCCGACGGACCGTTTGAGGGAGTGCCCCTCCTCCTCGGTCGACCCGACGATGTCGGAGACGTCCTTGGTCGCCCACCATCCCGATGCACCGATTGCCATGGCAGCCCCTCCCACACGCGCCGAGTGGGCCGGGAAAGTGACCCGACGAGAAGTAAACGCACAGCTGCCCGCGTCACGGCAAGGGATCTCACCCTTTCGGGTCAGCGACCCTCGGGCCCGAACAGTCGCAGCGTGCGCCGTCCTGCCTTGCCCGCGAGGGCCCGCGCGTCGAGCCCGGTCACCGAACGGAGCACGGCGTCCTGGCCGCGCCCCTCACGCCCGACCCGGGCCTGCCGCATGGCGTCGAGCAGCTCCCAGAGCACCGCCGGACCCTGCGCGTGCGCGAGGTAGTCGCAGGCCATCCAGGCCTCGGAGTAGTGCAGGCCCTGCTCGGCGTCGTGGAACGACGTCGAGCCGGGGAGCCGGTAGGAGCCGTCCCGGGCGCGGTCGACGGCGAGCGTCGCGATCCGCTGCCTGGAGGGCGGGATCGAGGTGGCGGCGACGTACTCCGCAATCCCCTCCGCCAGCCACAGCGGTAGGGCGTCGTCACGGGTGCCGAGCGCGACGTGCGTGAGCTCGTGGCGGACCACCCGACCGAGCGCGGTCGTGTCGGCGTCGAGAGCGGTCGGCAGCAGCGCGATGCGTTGGCCGACCACGCGGGTGCCGGAGCGCACCGGGAAGGTCAGCGCGCCCAGGTGGTCCACGTTGCCCCCCGGCACCTGCGCGTAGGACGCGACCACGCCGGCGTCGCGGAACGCGTAGACCACGGCTCGCTGCCGCCACTCCTCCGGTACGGCGGACGCCACGTCGCCGATCCCGCCGGCGACCGCGTCGACCAGGTCGTCCGCCTGCGACGCCACGTCGTCGTCGTACAGCAGCAGCACGCCGTCACGCCGCAGCACCCGCACGGTGGTCAGGTCCCACGGGTCGTGCGGCTGCTGGTCGGCACCGACGGCGGGCACCACGACCACCCGGCCGGCACGGCGCTCGACCGCGAACCCGGCCGGTCCCCGGACCGGGGCAGTGTCGAACCCGGCCAGCCGGACCGAACGGCGGACGGTGTGGGTCCCCTCGGCGCGGAAGTCGAGAGCGGCCAGCGGGAGCGCGCGGAGGTTGCGGAACAGTCGACGCTGGGACGCCACGAAGGACCGGTCGTCGCGCACCACCGCAGCCAGGAACGCCTTCTCGTCCCCGACGAGGACGGCCTCGGCCCGCTCGTCGAGCAGCTCCCGGGCCGTCGTCGGGGGTGTCGTGGGCCGGGTGGCGGAGGGGCTCGGCGACGCCACGGCGCTCCCCGGACCCAGCAGGCTCTCGTCCCCGCGCTCGGAGCCGCAGCCGATCAGGGGAACCACCAGCAGGGCGGCCAGGACCGCCCCGAGCCGCCGCACTCGCTCAGGCCTGGTCGGTGGCGGGGTGCGGCACCGTCGTGGCGTCGAGTTCGCTGACGTCCTCGACCGTGCGCCGCGCGATGGTCTGCGCGGTCAGGCCGATCCGCTCGAGGATGCTGGCGCGCTTGGCGTGGTCGAGGAACTCCTGCGGGATGCCGTGCAGTCGCACGGGCGTGGTCACCCGGTGCTCGTTGAGCAGCTGGAGGAGGCTGGAACCGCAGCCGGCGACGATGCCGTTGTCCTCGATCGAGACCACGAGCCGGTGGTCGCGAGCCAGGTCGACGATCGCCGCGTCGTAGGGCTTGACCCAGCGCGGGTCGACCACGGTCACCCCGATGCCCTGGTCGCGGAGCCGGGCGGCCACCTCGACCGCGGTCTCGGCCATCGAGCCGACGCCGAGGATCAGCACGTCGCGGGCACCGTCGCGGACCAGCACGTCGAGGTCGCCGATCCGGTCGACGGTGGCGATGTCCGCGGTCGGCGGCCCCTTCGGGAACCGGACGACGGTGGGTGCGTCACCGACCGCCACGGCCTCCTGGAGCAGCTCGCGCAGCCGGGTCGCGTCCCGGGGTGCCGCCAGCCGGAGCCCCGGCACCACCTGGAGGAACGACATGTCCCACATGCCGTTGTGGCTGGCGCCGTCGTCCCCGGTCACGCCGGACCGGTCGAGCACGAAGGTGACGCCGAGCTGGTGCATGGCGACGTCCATCAGGACCTGGTCGAACGCGCGGTTGAGGAACGTGGCGTAGACCGCCACCACCGGGTGCAGGCCGCCCATCGCCATGCCGGCGGCGGAGGTGGTCGCGTGCTGCTCGGCGATGCCGACGTCGAAGGTGCGGTCGGGGTAGGCAGCGGCGAACCGGTCGAGACCGACCGGGTAGAGCATCGCGGCGGTGACCCCGACGATGTCCTTGCGCTCCGAGCCCAGCGCCACCATCTCGTCGGCGAACACGTCGGTCCACTGCCGACCCTTGGGCTTCTGCTCGCCGGTCTCCACGTCGAACGCGCCGAGCGAGTGCATCTGGTCCTCGACGTGCGCCTCCGCGTGGCCGTAGCCGAAGCCCTTGTGGGTCATCACGTGGACGATCACGGGGCCGCCGAAACGCTTGGCCTGGCGGAGCGCCTGCTCGACGGCCGCCCGGTCGTGACCGTCGACCGGGCCGACGTACTTGAGGCCGAGGTCCTCGAAGAGCCCCTGCGGGGCGAGCGCGTCCTTCATCCCCTTCTTCATCGCGTGCAGGGCGTCGTACACCGCCGGGCCGACCCCGCGGACCCCGTTGAGCCGGGTCTTCACGGCGTCCAGGACCTGCTCGTAGCGCGGGTTGGTGCGCAGGGCGGTCAGGTGGTCGGCCACGCCGCCGACGGTCGGCGTGTAGGAGCGACCGTTGTCGTTGACCACGATCACCAGCCGACGGTTCTTGCCGGCGGCGATGTTGTTCAGGGCCTCCCAGGCCATGCCGCCGGTCAGGGCACCGTCACCGATGACCGCCGCCACGGCACGGTCCTCGCCGCGGATCGCGAAGGCCTTGGCCATCCCGTCGGCGTAGGACAGGGACGTCGAGGCGTGCTGGTTCTCGACCAGGTCGTGCTCGGACTCCCGGCGGCTCGGGTAGCCCGACAGGCCGCCCTCCTGGCGGAGCCGGTCGAAGCCGGCGGCCCGGCCGGTCAGGATCTTGTGCACGTAGGACTGGTGACCGGTGTCGAAGATGATCGGCTCACGCGGCGAGTCGAAGACGCGGTGCAGGGCGATGGTCAGCTCGACGACGCCGAGGTTCGGCCCGAGGTGGCCGCCGGTGCGGGAGACCCGGGTGACCAGGAAGTCGCGGATCTCGGTGGCGAGCTCGTCGAGCTCCCGGTCGTCGAGCGCGCGCAGGTCCGCCGGACCCGTCAGCTTGTCGAGGTGACCCATGTCAGGGAGTTTATGCAGAGGGCACGGAGATCACGGCCACGGCGGGCTCGTGCAGCGATCCCAGCCAGACCCGGCCGGCGTGCTCCCGGACGCCGGTGACCATGTGGTACGCCGACGGGTCGCCGTGGAGGTCGTGCACCAGCCGCCCCGTGTCGTCGTACGCCTGCACCCGCACGGTGCGCTTCGGCTTCGGCTGGAGCCGTTCCGGGATCCGCGTCACCTGCTTGCGCAGGAACCGGGGCGAGCGCTTCAGGCGCTCGAGCACCGGGTCGACCGGGCTCGCGATGGTGACCCAGATCAGGCCGTCGGAGCCGCGAGCGATGTTGTCGGGGTAGCCGGGCAGGTCCTCGACCAGCAGGTCGCGTCGTCCGGCGAGGGCGCCGCCGAGCCAGTGGCGTACGACGGTGCGCCCGCCCGACTCCGCGACCGCGACGTAGGACTCGTCGGCCGCCAGCGCGACGCCGTTGGCGAAGTCGAGGCCTTCGAGCACCACGTCGACCTGGCCGCTCGAACGTCGCACCAGCAGCCGGCCGGTGCGCGTCGCCTCGACCAGGTCCTTCTTCCAGTGCTCGATCCCGTGGAGCCGGCTGGAGTCGGAGAACCAGACGTCGCCGTCGGCCGCGACCGCCGCGTTGTTGCAGAAGCGCATCCGGGCACCGTTCACGGTGGTGACCAGGTGCTCGACACCCCCGTCGTACGGGTCGAGTGCGAGCAGCCCGCGGTCGGCGTCGGCGACCAGCAGCCTGCCGTCGGGCAGGAGCTCGAGGCCGAGGGGGCGGCCGCCGGTGTGGCCGACCCGGTCGATCCGGCCGCCGTCGGGACGCACCCGGAAGATGCTGCCGTCGACCGTGCCGGTGTAGACGAGACCGTCGACGACGAGCACGTCCTCGGCGCCGTACGCCGGCACCGGGACGACCGTCACCGGGAGCGAGCTCATGCGACCAGCCGTCGGTAGTGGTCGGAGTCCAGGAACGCCTGCAGCGCGACGCGGGCCGCCGCGGACAGGTCGAGCGTGGACACCTGACCGGGGTCGACGAACACGATCTGCCGCCCTTCTCCGCAGACGATGTCGGCGTCGGTGAGGTCGGCGCGCATCACCCACAGCCGGAACTCGTCCGTGGACTGCGAGTGCTCGTGCCAGACCGAGAAGACGCCGTGGAGCTCCAGGCCGCCGTCGAGGTGCAGCCCGGTCTCCTCGGCGAGCTCGCGGTAGGCCCCGGCCTCGTGGGTCTCGCCGTCCTCGACGGCGCCGCCCACGAAACCCCACCTCTCGGGGTCGATCACGGGATGCTCGTCGCGCTCCTGCAGGAGCACCCAGCCACGCGCATCGACCAGGACGATGCTGCTGAACGCCTGCATGTCCGCGAGGCTACGTCGCCCCTGCTGGTGGTTCAGAGCCGGGCCACGAACCTCCGGCCGCGCAGCGCCTCCTCGACCAGGCCGACCGCACGTCGCTGGCCGATCAGCCGGGCCGACTCGCGCTGGTAGGTGTCGACGGCCGCCTCCACCGCGTCGCCGTCGGCCACGTCGCGCAGTGCGCCGCGGGCCTCGCTCAGGCCCCGGTTGACGGCGGTCTGGCAGCCCTCGACGTGGAGCACGGCGAACCGTGCCAGCACCACGACGTGACGACGAAGCGTCGGGTAGGAGCGGTACTCGGGCGGGCAGATGTCGAGCAGCCAGCTGCCCGCGGTGCGCTCCCAGTCCGGTGCTCCGGGCGGACGGACGGCGGAGGGCCAGCCGGGCGGCGCGACGTACGAGGGCATGGCACGGAGCCTATCCGATGTTCGAACACATGTTCTAGTGCCCCGGCGCGGCGCTCAACCGGGCAGGAACGACAGCCGCACCGTGCGGTCGGGGTTGTCGACGTTGAGGTCGACCAGGCAGATGCTCTGCCAGGTGCCGAGCACCAGCCGACCGTGCAGGACCGGCACGCTCGCGTACGGCGGCACCAGGGCCGGCATCACGTGCGACCGGCCGTGCCCCGGGGACCCGTGCCGGTGCCGCCACCGGTCGTCGGCGGGCAGCAGGTCGGCCAGGGCTGCCAGCAGGTCGTCGTCGGAGCCGGCACCGGTCTCGAGGATCGCGATGCCCGCGGTCGCGTGGGGCACGAACACGTGCAGCAGTCCGTCGTCCTCCCCGGCCACGAAGTCCGCGCACTCGCGGGTCAGGTCGAGCACCGTCTCACGGGTGCCGGTGTGCACCTCCAGCGTCTCCGACCTCATGGCGGCCAGCCTGTCAGACCTGCCTCCCCGGCGACTCCCGGCCCCGGGTGACCCGCCCGAGGCTGGGACAGGTCGGCTCAGTCGTCGAGCCCGGCGAACCGCCGCTCGAGGTCGGCGAGGCGCGGGTCCCGCAGGCCGGCCGCGTCGTGGCGCCACCAGACGTCGCGGTAGACGACCTGCCCGGTCATCCACTCCTGGTGCGCGTCGAACAGCACCACCCGGCAGGCGGCCTCTGGCGTGCGCGCCGACGCCGGACGGATGCCGTGCCGGGCGGCGCGGACGAAGCCACGGCTGCCGTAGTACGACGGACTGCCCTCGAGCACCAGCATCGGCGCCCCGGAGGCCCGGGCCGTCTGCACCGCCGCGGCCAGCAGGGCGCCGCCGATGCCGGTGCGCTGCAGGCCCGGGAGCACGCTGAGCGGGCTGAGCATCCAGATGTCCACCAGGGACCGTCGGGCGTCGAGCCAGGCCCGGCTCAGCCCGACGTGGCCGACGATCCGGTCCTCCTGCTGGTCGACGAGGCCGGCCAGGTCCAGACCCTCGCGAACGACCTCGGACCACAGGGCGGCGACGTCGTCCCCGTGCGCGCCACCGAAGGCCGCCCGGATCACCGGGCCGACCTCGTCACCGGGGCGCTGGTCGCGGATCGTCAACGATCGGCCTCCGGGCCGGGGCGCAGGGTCGCGGCAAGGGCCACCAGCCAGGCCAGCGCGAACATCAGGGCGACCAGGGTGTCGCTGAGGTGGTGGGCACCGAGGTACAGCCGGGACACGAGCACCAGCGGGGGGACCAGCACCAGCACGGGGACCAGCCAGCGCGCGACGCCGGGCAGGTACGCCCGCGCGAGCACGGCGACGGCGCCGTACAGCACGGTGGCGGCGGCGACGTGCCCGGACGGGAAGCTGTGGTTGGGCACCAGTCCGGGGTCCAGGATCTTGACCGGCGGCCGGTCGCGGTGGTCGATCGTGAACGCGAGCACGTAGATCGCGTAGACCCCGCCGACCGCGAGCGCCACGAACAGCGCGGATCGCCACGATCGTCGCCACGCGACGAGGCCGATCGCGAGCAGCAGTGCGAGCCCGAGCGCGACCGGGGTGTTGCCCGGCGTCGTCAAGGCGTCGGCCACCGTGGTCAGGGTCGAGGTCCGCCGGTCCTCGAACCAGCGCGCCAGGTCGTTCTCCGGGTCACCGACCCGGTGCTCGAGCGGATGGGTCAGCACCCACCCGGCCGCCACCGTCAGCGCGGCGATCCCCAGCCAGGCGCCGACCAGCCGCGCGGCTGCGGCCCGGTTCGACAACGCTGCGTGGGAGGGCATGGCCGTCACCCTCCCAGATCCGGCGCGGTCAGGCCTTGCGCAGGCTGCGCAGGACGTACTGCATGATCCCGCCGTTGCGGTAGTAGCCGGCCTCGCCCGGGGTGTCGATCCGGACCTTGGCGTCGAACTCCACGTCGCCGGCCCTGACCTTCACCGTCTTCGGCGTGGGGCCCTCGTTGAGCGCCGTGACCCCGGTGATCGAGAACTCCTCCTCTCCGGAGATTCCCAGCGACTCGGCGGTCTCGCCCTCGGGGTACTGCAGTGGCAGCACGCCCATGCCGATCAGGTTGGAGCGGTGGATGCGCTCGTAGGACTCCGCGATCACGGCCTTGACCCCCAGCAGGGCCGTGCCCTTGGCCGCCCAGTCGCGCGACGAGCCGGAGCCGTACTCCTTGCCCGCCAGCACGACGAGCGGGGTACCTGCCTCGAGGTACTTCTCCGAGGCCTCGAACACCGTGGTGACCTCACCTTCTCCTGCGAAGTCGCGGGTGAAGCCGCCCTCGGTGCCCTTCGCGAGCTGGTTGCGCAACCGGATGTTGGCGAACGTGCCGCGGATCATCACCTCGTGGTTGCCGCGGCGCGAGCCGTAGGAGTTGAAGTCGCGCTGCTGCACGCCGTGCTCGGCGAGGTACTTCCCGGCGGGCGAGTCCTTCTTGATCGCGCCGGCCGGGCTGATGTGGTCGGTGGTGACCGAGTCGCCCAGCTTGAGCAGCACCCGGGCGCCCTCGATGTCGGTGACCGGCTCCGGCTCGTCGGGCATGCCGTCGAAGTACGGCGGTTTGCGGACGTACGTCGACTCCGGGTCCCACTCGAAGGTCTTGCCGTCGGGGGTAGGTAGCGACTGCCAGGTGGCGTCGCCGGCGAAGACGTCGGCGTAGTCGCTGGTGAACATCTCGGAGGTGATCGCGGTGGCGATCACGTCCTCGATCTCGGACGCCGTCGGCCAGATGTCCTTCATGAACACGTCGTTGCCGTCCTGGTCCTGGCCCAGCGGGTCCTCGAAGAGGTCGACGGTCATCGAGCCGGCCAGCGCGTAGGCGACCACCAGCGGCGGCGACGCGAGGTAGTTCATCTTCACGTCCGGGTTGATCCGGCCCTCGAAGTTGCGGTTGCCCGACAGCACGGAGACGACCGCGAGGTCCTTCTCGTTCACCGCGTCGCTGATCTCGGGGATCAGCGGACCGGAGTTGCCGATGCACGTCGTACAGCCGTAGCCGACGAGGTTGAAGCCCAGCTTGTCGAGGTACGGCGTGAGGTTGGCCTTCTCGTAGTAGTCCGAGACCACCTTCGAGCCGGGCGCCAACGTGGTCTTGACCCACGGCTTGCGCTCCAGGCCCTTCTCCACGGCGTTCTTGGCCAGCAGCGCCGCACCGATCATCACCGACGGGTTGGAGGTGTTCGTGCAGGACGTGATCGCCGCGATCGACACCGCGCCGTGGGTGAGCTCGAACTCCTGGCCGTCCGCCAGCTTCACCTGGGCCGTGGCGTCACGGTCCTCGGTGTAGTCGGCGAGCGCGGTCTCGAACGACTGCGCAGCGTCGGAGAGCGAGACCCGGTCCTGGGGCCGTTTCGGCCCGGCGAGGGACGGGACGACGGTGGCCAGGTCGAGCTCGAGCTTCTCGGAGTAGCGCGGCTCGGCCTCGGGGTCGTGCCAGAGGCCCTGCTCCTTCGCGTAGGCCTCGACCAGGGCGAGCTGCTCCGCGGGGCGACCTGTCAGCTCGAGGTACTTGACGGTCTCCTCGTCGATCGGGAAGACCGCGATCGTGGAGCCGAACTCGGGGCTCATGTTGCCGATGGTGGCCCGGTTGGCCAGGGGCAGCACGGACACCCCGGGTCCGTAGAACTCGACGAACTTGCCGACCACGCCGTGCTCGCGCAGCATCTCGGTGATCGTCAGCACCAGGTCGGTGGCCGTCGCACCCTCGGGCAGGTCGCCGTTGAGCTTGAAGCCGACGACCCGCGGGATCAGCATCGACACCGGCTGGCCGAGCATCGCGGCCTCGGCCTCGATCCCGCCGACACCCCAGCCGACGACGCCGATGCCGTTGACCATGGTGGTGTGCGAGTCGGTGCCGACGCAGGTGTCGGGGTAGGCCGTCAGCTCACCATCGATCTCGCGGGTGAACGCGACGCGGGCGAGGTGCTCGATGTTGACCTGGTGCACGATGCCGGTGCCGGGCGGGACGACCTTGAAGTCGTCGAAGGCGCCCTGGCCCCAGCGCAGGAACTGGTAGCGCTCGCGGTTGCGCTCGTACTCGATCTCGACGTTGCGCTCGAACGCCTCGGGGGTGCCGAAGACATCGGCGATCACGGAGTGGTCGATGACCATCTCGGCCGGCGCGAGCGGGTTGATCTTGGTCGGGTCGCCACCGAGGTCGCTCATCGCCTCGCGCATCGTGGCCAGGTCGACCACGCACGGGACGCCGGTGAAGTCCTGCATGATCACGCGCGCCGGCGTGAACTGGATCTCCTTGTCCGGCTCGGCGTCCGCGTCCCAGCCGGCGAGGGCCCTGATGTCGTCCGCGGTGATGTCGGCGCCGTCCTCGGTGCGGAGCAGGTTCTCCAGCAGCACCTTCAGCGAGAACGGGAGGCTCGCCACGTCGAGCCCGTCACCCTCGACCGCGCTGAGCCGGTAGATCTGGTACGACGTCCCGTCGACGTCGAGCGTGCCCTTGGCACCGAAGCTGTCAGCACTGGCCATGGAGGAATCTCCTTGCTCCTGGGGGTCCACCGCCCATCTTGCCGACCCGGTCGTGACCGGGGAAGCCGGGGTCCAGCTGCACCCTCACCCAAAGTATCTTGATGTCAAGATAACTCTAGCACGACGGGACCGGGCCACGTGGAGGGCGGGGTCCGGGTAGTCCCGGCCAGAAAGCACCTCTCGGGCCCCGATCTGCGTGCCGATCGGCCGGGACTATCCCTCCGGGAGCCGCTCCCCCCGGCGCTCACGCAGCCGCGCCGACGCGGTCAGGCGCCAGGCCTCGAAGACCAGCTCGGCGAGCTCGTCGCGGTCGACGCGATCGAGGTGGACCACCACCCAGCCGAAGCCACCGGAGGTGAACTGCACCTCGAAGACCTCGGGGCGCTCCGCGACCAGCGCCAGCTGCTCGGCGAGCGTCTGCTTGAGCCCGATCGTGCGCGTCGGGTACCAGAGGTAGCCGAACGTGTGGCCCTCCACCTCGAGCTTCGTGTAGCGCGTGAGCTCGGTGCGGACGACCTCGTCGAGCTGGCCCAGCAGAGCCAGGGCGTCGTCGACGGTGCACGACACGGTCAGGCTCGTTCCAGCAGGGCGACGCACTCCACGTGGTGCGTCATCGGGAACAGGTCGAAGGCCCGGAGACCGGTCATCAGGTAGCCGTGTTCGGCGAAGACGGCGACGTCCCGGGCGAGGGCGGCCGGGTCGCACGCGACGTAGGCGACCGCCCGCGGCGACAGGCCCACGATGCCCTCGACCACGCGACGCTTCGCGCCGGTGCGCGGCGGGTCGAGGACCACCAGGTCGGCGTGGGTGGGCACGATCTCGGACTCCAGCCACTCCTGGACGTCGGCGGCGATGCTCTCGCGGCCGAGGTTGTCGGCGGCATGCGCCGCGGCCCGCCGGTCACCCTCGACGGCGGTGACCTCGGCGTCGGGGCCGACCACGTCGGCGAGGAACGCCGCGAACAGTCCGACCCCGCTGTACAGGTCGACCACGGACTCCCCCGGCTGCGGCCGGAGCGCCTCCACGACCGCGTCGACGAGGACCTGCGGCGCCGACACGTGCGGCTGCCAGAAGCCGTCGGGCTCGACCGCGAACGCCCTGTCGCGCACGCGCTCGACGACGGGCGTCCCGGCAGGCTCGACCGCCGGGTGCGCCACCGACGGGGACTCGATCAGGCAGTGGTCGATGGGGACCACCTCGTGGGACCGGTGCTTGCGCAGCCCGCGAGCGCCGTCGGGCAGCTCGACGTACTGCATCCGCGAGCGCCAGCCGAGCACCGGGTCGACCCGCTCCACCTCGACCTCGACCTCGAGCTTCGCCAGCCGGGACAGCTGCTCGGTCACCACCGCGGCCTTCAGCTCGCGCTGGTGCCCCGGCTCGACGTGCTGGAAGTCGCACCCCCCGCAGGCGTCCGGCCCGGCGTAGGGGCACGGCGCGGCCACCCGGTGCGGTGACGCCTCCAGCACCTCGACCGCGTCACCGCGCAGGAAGCTGTCGCCCTCGCGGCCCTCGGTGATCTCGACGACCACCCGCTCCCCCGGCAGCGCGTGGCGGACGAACACGACGATCCCGTCCACGCGAGCGACGACGTGGCCGCCGTGGGCGATCGGCCCGGCCTCGACCTCGTGCCTCTCGCCGGCTCGCGAGGGCCGCGTGGAGGTACGACGCCGCGTCCGGCGCTGCTCGCGGGTCATCGACGGCGCGCCGTGCGGCCGCGACGGACGTCGCCGGGACGCAGCCGGTCGAGCTCCCACTCCTCGCGTTCGCGACCGATCTCGGACGAGCGGAGCTGGTAGGGCACGGAGATCACCATCACACCGGGCGTGAACAGCAACCGACCCTTGAGGCGCAGCGCGGTCTGGTTGTGCAGCAGCTGCTCCCACCAGTGGCCGACGACGTACTCCGGGATGTAGACCGCGACCACGCCCCGCGGGTTCGCCTCCCGGATGCTCATCGCGTAGAGCACGATCGGCCGGATGATCTCCCGGTACGGCGAGTAGAGCACCTTCAACGGGATGTCGATCCGCCGCTTGTCCCACTCCTCCAGCAGCTTGTCGGTCACCTTGGCCTCGGTGTCGACGAAGACACCCTCGAGGACGTTGGGGCGGGTCGCCTTCGCGAACGCCAGCGCGCGCATCGTCGGCTTGTGGAGCTTGGACACCAGCACGATCGCGTGCACGCGGGTGGGGAGCACCTGGTCGGACTCGTCGATCACGAGCTCCTCGGCCACCCGCTCGTAGTGCCGGCGGATGCCCTTCATGATCGTGAAGAACACGATCATCGACAGGATCGCGATCCAGGCGCCGGTGAGGAACTTGGTCAGCAGCACGACCACGAACACCACGGCGGTCATCGCCAGGCCGAACGTGTTGATCGCACGCGAGCGGTACATCCGCCGCCGCTCGGCGTGGTCCTTCTCGGCCCTCAGGTGTCGGGTCCAGTGCCGGATCATCCCGAGCTGGCTGAGGTTGAAGGAGACGAAGACCCCGACGATGTAGAGCTGGATCAGCCGGGTCGGCTCGGCCCGGAACGCCACGATCAGCACGATCGCGAAGCCCGCCAGGATCAGGATGCCGTTGCTGTAGGCGAGCCGGTCGCCGCGCTGGCCCAGCGCCCGCGGCATGAAGCCGTCCTTGGCCAGGATCGAGCCCAGCACGGGGAAGCCGTTGAAGGCCGTGTTGGCGGCCAGGATCAGGATGATCCCGGTCATCGCGACCAGGAAGTAGAAGCCCGGCGGGAAGTTGTCGAAGATCGCGCGGGAGACCTGGGAGATCACGGTGTGCTGGTCGTAGCCGTCCGGCAGCGCGTCGCCGTTGGCCCTGGTGAGCCGGGCGATGTCGTCGGGGTCGACGTACTTCAGGCCCATCTCCCGCGCCAGGATGATGATGCTCATCAGCATCGTGACCGCGATCGTGCCGAGCAGCAGCAGGGTCGCCGCGGCGTTCTTGCTCTTCGGCTTGCGGAACGCCGGCACCCCGTTCGAGATCGCCTCGACGCCGGTCAGGGCGGCGCAGCCGGAGGAGAACGCCCGCGCCAGCAGGAAGATCAGCGCGACCTGGCTGATGTTGCCGGAGTACGACGGGTCCGGCTCCAGGTTGAGGCTCGAGCTCTCCACCTGCGGCAGGTCGCCCGCGAGGGCGCGCAGGATCCCGTAGACCGCCATCCCCAGCACGCCGACCATGAAGCCGTAGGTGGGGATCGCGAAGAACGCGCCCGACTCGCGCACGCCCCGCAGGTTCATCGCCGCCAGCACGGCCACCAGCAGCGCGGCGTACGTCGTCTCGTGCCCCTGCATGAAGGGCACCGCCGACGAGGCGTTCTGCACGCCGGAGGAGACGGACACGGCGACGGTGAGCACGTAGTCGACGAGCAGTGCCGCCGCCACGGTGACGCCGGCGTTCTTGCCGAGGTTGACGGTCGCCACCTCGTAGTCGCCGCCGCCGCTGGGGTAGGCGTGCACGTTCTGCCGGTACGACGCGACCACGGTCAGCATCACGACCGCGACGGCGATCCCGATCTTCCAGCTGAACGCGTAGGCCGACACGCCCGCGACCGACAGCATGATGAAGACCTCGTCCGGCGCGTAGGCCACGGACGAGAGCGCGTCACTGGCGAAGACCGGGAGCGCGATCCGCTTCGGGAGAAGGGTCTCCCCGAGCTGGGAGCTCCGCAGCTTGCGGCCCAGCAGGATCCGCTTCGAGACATCGCCTACTCCCACGCCGGTCAACGCTAGAGCACGGGCGGCGGGACCGCTCACTTACCGGTCGCGTCACCTGTAACGTTCCGACCGTGCACGTCGTGATCATGGGTTGCGGGCGCGTCGGCTCGACGCTGGCGCGCAGCCTCGAGGACCGCAACCACACCGTGAGCATCATCGACTCAGACCCGGACGCGTTCCGGCGGCTGGGCCCGATGTTCAACGGCACCAAGGTGACCGGCTACGGCTTCGACCAGGCGGTCCTGACCGAGGCCGGCATCGAGCGGGCCGACGCGTTCGCAGCGGTCAGCAGCGGCGACAACTCCAACATCATCGCGGCGCGGGTCGCGAGGGAGACGTTCGGCATCCAGTCCGTGGTCGCCCGGATCTACGACCCCGGCCGCGCCGAGGTCTACCAACGCCTGGGCATCACCACCGTCGCCACCGTGAAGTGGACCGCCGACCAGGTGCTGCGCCGGCTGCTGCCGGCCGGCGCCGAGCCGGACTTCCGTGACCCCTCCGGCACGATCCGGGTCGACCAGGTGCCGGCGCCCGAGGTCTGGGTCGGCACCAGGGCGGTCAAGTTCCAGGAGCAGACCGGCACCCGCATCGCCTGGATCGACCGGCTCGGCGAGGGTGTGCTGTCCACGCGCGAGTCCGTGATCCAGGAGGGCGACGCGCTGCACCTGGTGATGCGCGAGGAGACCGCCGCCGACGTCTACGCGGTCATGGACCGCGGACCCGAGGAGGACTGACATGGTGGGTCGTCGATGAGGGTGGCCATCGCCGGAGCCGGCGCGGTCGGCCGGTCCGTCGCCCGGGAGCTGATCGGCAACGGGCACGAGGTCCTCCTGATCGACAAGGACCCGGGCTCGATCAAGCCCGACCGGGTGCCCGACGCCGAGTGGCTGCTGGCGGACTCCTGCGAGCTGTCCTCCCTGGAGGAGGCCCGGCTCGAGCACTGCGACGTGGTGATCGCGGCCACCGGTGACGACAAGGCCAACCTGGTCACCTCACTGCTGGCGAAGACCGAGTTCGGGGTGCCTCGCACCGTCGGCCGGGTCAACCACCCCAACAACGAGTGGCTGTTCACGGAGGCCTGGGGTGTCGACGTCAACGTGTCGACACCGCGGATCATGTCCGCCCTGGTGGAGGAGGCGGTCACGGTCGGCGACCTGGTGCGGTTGTTCACGTTCCGCCAGGGCAACGCCAACCTGGTCGAGATGACGCTGCCCTCCGACTCGCCGTACATCGGGAAGCCGTCGGGCCTGATCCCCTTCCCCGAGAACTGCGCCCTGGTCACGATCCTGCGCGACGGGCAGGTCTACGTGCCCGACCGCGAGCAGCCGATCGAGGCCGGCGACGAGCTCCTGTTCGTGGTGTCCGCCGACGTGGAGGACGAGCTGGAGCGCCTGCTCGCCCCCGAGGAGCACCACTAGGACCGTCCGGTCAGGCGGGTTCCTCGCGACCGCCCACCGGGGTCGTGTTGCGTGAGAGCAGCCAGACCATGGCGGCGAGCGCACCCACCTGCAGTGGCCAGCCCATCAGCAGCTTGGCGGTGCCGAGCGCGGCCACGGCTCCCGTGGGGTCGATCGCTCCGTTCTTCGCGGCCAGGTAGATCGGGGCCTGGACCACGATCCGGGCGATGCACGGCAGGACCAGCAGCCAGGTCAGCCGTGAGCAGAGCCGCACCACCTGCCGGTCGGCGCGCCAGGCCGTCGGGTCGCCGGTGACGCTGCCGATCATGAACCCGACCAGGGGCCACCGGGTCAGGATGCTCAGCACCATCAAGGCGGAGTAGCCGGCGTTGTAGATCAGCCCCGGCAGGAAGTAGGCGAGCGCCTGGTCGTTCTGGTCGCCACCTCCGCGCGCTGCCCGCCAGGCGAACAGCGCGCCGAGGCCGATCCCGAAGAAGGCGTTGAGCACGAACTGCGGGCTGCTCCGCTGCGCCAGGCGTACGACGAGCAGCACCGCCGCCGCTGCCACGCTCGCGATCAGCGCCGTACGGAGATCGTGGCCGACCAGGAACACGATCGTGAACAGCGCCGTCGGAACGGCGGCCTCGAGCATCCCCCGCACGCCGCCGAGCGCCGTGGACAGCTGATGTCGCACCGCGGCCTCGACGGTCTCCGTGGTCGGCGGGGGCGGGGACGCGGGGGCGGGCTCGGCCACGGTCACGACGACCGGAGCTCGTAGCGCGGGTTGTACATGATCCGGGCGTCGTTGTGGCGGCCGATCCGGCCCTCGACCCGGATCTGGCGGCCGGGGAAGATGCCGGCGATCCGGCGTCGGCCGAGCCAGATCACCAGGATGGTGCCGGACCCGTCGTACAGCTCGGACTCGAGGGCCGGCACGCCGCCCCGGGGTCGCAGGGTGACGGTCTTGAGGGTGCCCTGCACGACCACCCGCTCGCGGTCGGGGGCCTCGGCGATCGTGACCAGACCGGCCCTCTCGGCGTTGAGGCGCAGCTCGCGGGCCTCCTCTCGGGAGTGGCTCGCCCAGCGACTGAGGCCGCGCCGCAGGCCACCCCTGTCGCCGCTCCTCGGCTCCCCCATCAGGCCTGCTGCTCGGCGTCCGGAGGCAGCGTCAGCTCGAGCGGCTCCCCCGGAGGCATCGCCGCGGTGCCGCGGCGGACCACGATCTCGCGCAGCACGTCCTCCCACGGCTTGGCCGCATCGTCCTCGACGGCGGGCCGGCCGACCAGCGTCGCCCGGAGCATCCAGCGCGGACCGTTGATCCCGATCACCCGGGACGGCTGGGTGGCGGACCCGCCTCCGGTGGTCTGCACGGGGACCAGGCAGCGGAGCTCGGTGCCGAACGGCCCGTCCTGCTCGTCGGCGGTGCCACCGTGGCGGGCGGTCTCCGCAGCGATCTGGGGGCGCACCTCGGACCACAGGTCACCGTTGCGCGACGCCGCGAAGGGCCGGAGCTCCAGTGCACCGTCGTCGGCGGTCAGCACCACGGCGAGCACGGTCTGGCTCTCCTCGTCGACCTGCAGTCGGAGCTCGACACCCGCCGGGGGCGGCGCCACGACCAGTCCACCGAGGTCGATGTGCTGCGCGAACGCGGGATCGTCCTCGAGGTCGAGGCCATCCGCGTCGTGCGGACCGTCGAGCCGTGGGGTGGCATCGCCCGGGCTCTCGGGGGCGTCGTCGCCGTCGTCCGGCTCCGTGACTGCCTTGCGGCCGAACCTCACGCGTGCTCCTCCGACGATCCGGGTGCCGCTGCGGCGAACCCTCCGGTTGAACCGTAACCCCCGGAGCCGCGTCGGGAGTCGGGCAGGTGGTCCACCTCGACGAAGGACGCGCTCTCGAAGCGCTGGATCACGAGCTGGGCGATCCGGTCGCCCCGGGCGAGGCTGACCGGGGTCGCCGGGTCGAGGTTCACCAGCAGCACCTTGATCTCGCCGCGGTAGCCGGAATCGACGGTGCCCGGCGTGTTCACGATCGACACCCCGTGCCGGGCGGCCAGCCCCGAGCGCGGGTGCACCAGGGCGACGTACCCCTCGGGAAGCGCGATCGCGATGCCGGTCGGCACCAGCGCCCGCTCCCCCGGAGCCAGGGTCACCTCGACGGTCGTGAAGAGGTCGGCGCCGGCGTCGCCGGGATGGGCGTACGACGGGAGCGGGAGCTCCGGGTCGAGCCGCCGGAGAGCGATGTCCACCACGGTCGGCGACCCTACCCGCCGCCTGCGGCGGACCGTGCTGGTGACAGGCTTCTGCCTCGTGACCAAGGACGCGTCGGTGCGCTACCGCGAGCGGCTCGTGGTGCCGCTGCGGTGGTGGGTGCAGGCGACGATGTTCCTGGCCACGCTCTGGCTGGCCTTCGTCGTGGCCACCCCGCCATGGCTCGCCTGGACCGCGACCGGCGCGTGCACCGCGGTCACCTTCGGGCTCCTGGCGTACGTCGGGTCGGCCGTGGTCGAGGTCGGAGACCGGGACCTCCGGGCCGGGCGGGCCAGGATCCCGCTGCGGCTGCTCGGCACCCCGCAGCCGCTGGACCGCGAGCAGACCCGTCGGGTGCTCGGGGTCGAGGCCGACGCCCGCGCCTACCTCGCGACCCGGCCCTACCTGAAGGCCACCGTGAAGGTGCCGGTGTCCGACCCGGACGACCCGGCGCCGTACTGGCTGGTCGGCACCCGGCATCCCGACCGGCTCACCGCCGCGCTGCGCGCGGCCACCGCGTCCCACCCCGCGGAGTGAGGTCTGGACCACCGGGCACGTTCTAGGGTTGGGGAAGACGCAGACGGAGGAGTCACCGATGGCAACGAAGATCGACAAGAAGGTCAAGAAGCAGGAGAAGCAGGACAGCTCCAAGATGTGGTCGGTGATGTCCCTGGGCGCCGGTCTCGCGGCCGCGATGGTCGCGCGGAAGGCCCTCGACGGCGGCTGGCGGGCCGCCACCGGCAAGACCCCGCCGGCCAACCCGGCCGACCCGGACGTCGACATCTGGGAGGCCGTGCTCTGGGCGACCGTCAGCGGCACCGCGATCGGTGTCGCCCGGATGCTGGCCGGGCGTCGCGCGGCCAGCTACTACGCACGCTCGACCGGCCACCTGCCGCCGGAGCTCCAGTCGGACGCCTACAAGGAGGCCAAGGCCGCCGCCGCGGTCGCCCAGGAGGAGGCCGCCAGCGCCGCCGACGCGGCCGGGAAGCAGGGTCGCCGGGCTCGCCGGAAGGCGCGTGGCTGAGCCTGCGGGCCCGACAAACACCAAGATCTCTTGGTAATCGGTCACACCTCACGGGCAATTGCCCATGCCGAGTGACTGAATACCAAGAGATCTTGGTGTTTGGCCAGGGCGCATCCCCCAGCCCGAACCCACCGCTCTAGATGCAGTCCTTGCAGATCAGCTTCTTGCCGTCGGCGAGCTGGCTGCGGTGGTGCACCAGGAAGCAGCTCATGCAGGTGAACTCGTCGTCCTGACGCGGCTTCACCTCGACCGCCAGCTCCTCGTGGGAGAGGTCGGCACCGGGCAGCTCGAAGGACTCGGCGGCTTCCGCCTCGTCCTCGTCGACCTTGCCGGAGTTCTTGTCGTGACGCCGAGCCTTGAGCTCCTCGATGCTTTCTTCGCTCTGCTCTTCGTCGGTCTTGCGTGGCGCGTCGTAGTCGGTTGCCATGTCTTGTCTCCCTGCCCCTGCGGTCGTCGCCGGCGTTCGGCGCGCCGCCTGCTGCTGTCACGTCGTTCGTCACCCTCGTCGGCGGCAGATTGTGCACCAGTCCGGCCAAAAAAGCACGGCCTGGTCCAGTTCTGTCGCCGGACTCACACAACGCACCGACCTGCTCAGGTGTTCCCGACGAAGCCACACTTCTTCAGAGCGTTCAGGAACTCGTGAAACCCCCCTGTCGGAGCGGCCGCCAACAGGCGGTTTCCGGACGGGCTGACCAGCACGTCGATGCGTCCGCCGGCCTCTTCCAGGATCAGTCCCGCGGCGGCGTGGTCCCACAGGTGGGCGCCCTCCTCGACGTAGCCGTCCGCCTCCCCCGCGGCGACTGCGCAGAGGTCCAGGGAGCACGAGCCGGGTCGCCGGATGTCGCGCACCGTCGGCAGCAGCGCGGCGATGTATCCGGCCTGCTTCGCCCGCACCTCGCGCACGTAGCTGAAGCCGGTGTGCACCAGCCGTTGCTCCAGGGGTACGACGTCGCGCACCCGCAGCGGGACCCCGTCCCGGCTGGACCCACCACCCAGGGTGCCGGCGTACACGGTGCCGGTGGGTGGCCGGTGCACGACTCCGGCGACCACCTGCCCGTCGAGCTCGGCCGCTATCGAGACGGCGTACTGGTGTGACCCGTAGAGGTAGTTGACGGTGCCGTCGATCGGGTCGACCACCCAGCGCACACCGCTGCTGCTGGTCGCGTCGTCGCCCTCCTCCCCCAGGAAGCCGTCGTCGGGGCGGGCGTCCAGCAGCCGGGTGCGGATCAGCTCCTCGACGGCGCGGTCGGCCGCCGTCACGACGTCGGTCGGCGAGGTCTTGGTGTCCGCGACCGTCATTCCCTCGGCCCGCATCCGCACCGCCAGCTCCGCCGCCTCCGCCGCAACGTCCAGCGCGAGGGCCAGCAGGTCGTCGTACGACTCGCTCGTCGGCTCGCTCATCGGCCGGCCTCCGTCCCGCCGAGCGCAGGACGTTGTGCGCGCGGGTTGGCGCAGCATCCGCCCGGGCAGGCGTCGTGCGAGGCGGGCAGGCTGCCGACGGTGGCCCGGGCCGGCTCGGCGCCGCGCTCGGCCGAGGCGCGCTCCAGCAGCAGGTCACGGACCATCGCCACGAACCGCGGGTCCACCCCGGCGGTCGCTGCGCGCACACAGGGCAGGCCGAGCCGACCCGCGGTCTCCATCGCCTCGGTGTCGAGGTCGTAGATGACCTCCATGTGGTCGGACACGAACCCGATCGGCACGATCACGGCCGCCGCGGCGTGCAGGGTGGCCAGCTCCTCGAGGTGGTCGTTGACGTCGGGCTCCAACCACGGCACCTGCGGCGGGCCGGAGCGCGAGCAGTAGACCAGCTCGCTGCGGTGCCGGGTGCCGGTCTCGTGCCGCACCCGCTCCACGATCTCGGCGGCGACGCTGCGGTGCTGGGAGACGTAGGCCCGGCCCCGCGGTCCGCTCGTCTCGTTCATCGAGGTCGGGATCGAGTGGGTGACGAACACCAGGTGCGCCTCTCGTCGTACGTCGTCGGGCAGCTCGGCCAGCCCGGAGAGCGTGGCGTCCACCATCGGCTCCACGAACCCGGGGTGGTTGAAGTAGTGCCGCAGCCGGTCCAGCCGCGGCGAGCCCGGCACCTCGCTCACGGCGTCGGCCAGGTCCTCGCGGTACTGCCGGCAGCCGGAGTACGACGAGTAGGCCGAGGTGACCAGGCACGCGGCGCGCTGCACGCCGTCGGCCGCCATCTCGCGGCAGGCGTCGGCCAGGTAGGGGTCCCAGTTGCGGTTCCCCCAGTAGACCGGCAGGTCGATCCCGTTGCCGGCGAGGTCCTCCCGGATCGCCGCCAGGAACGCGCGGTTCTGGTCGTTGATCGGACTGCGGCCACCGTTGGCGAAGTAGTGCTCACCGACCTCCGCCAACCGGGCGTCCGGGATGTCCTTGCCCCGGGTCACGTTGCGCAGGAACGGCACCACGTCCCCGGCCTGCTCCGGTCCGCCGAAGGAGACCAGCAGCAGCGCGTCGTACGGCGCCACGTCGGCACCGCCGTCGCGGGCGTCGGTCAGGTCGGTAACACGTTCGCTGGTGGACACCGGCCCATCCTAGGATTCCAGCGATGCTCGACTCCTACCGCCACGTGCTCAGCCGTCCGGGGGCTGCGTTGTTCTCGGCGACGGGACTCGTGGCGCGGATGCCGATCTCGATGATGACGCTCGCCGTGGTCCTCCTCGTGACCGCCGAGACCGGCTCCTACACGCTTGCCGGCCAGGTGTCGGCGGCCTTCGTGATCGCCAACGCGCTGGTGGCGGTCCCGCACGGCCGGTTGCTCGACCGGTTGGGCCAGGCCAGGGTCCTGCTCGCGGGCAGCCTGGTGTTCGCGCTCGGCGGCGGCGTCCTCGGCTACGCGGTCGTCCACGACTGGTCCGCTCCGTGGCCGCACCTGGCCGCCGCCGTGGCCGGTGTGGCGATGCCACAGATCGGGTCGAGTGTCCGGGCCCGCTGGACCCACCTGCTGCCGGACCGGCACGAGAAGCAGACCGCGTTCGCGGTCGAGGCCGTGGCCGACGAGGCGGTCTTCATGTCCGGGCCGACCCTGGTCACCTTCCTGGCCACGCTCCTCGCCCCCGTCGCCGGGCTCGCGGCCGCCGTCGTCCTCGGCACGCTCGGCACCCTGGGCCTCGCCGCCCAGCGCGGCACCGAGCCGCCGGCGCACCCCCGTTCCCCCGATCCTGGACTGCGGGCGCCCATGCCGTGGCGGTTGCTGGCGCCACTGGCGCTGGGCAGCGCGGCGCTGGGGTCGCTGTTCGGCGCCACCGAGGTGGCGACGGTCGCGTTCGCGGACGAGAACGGGCACAAGGCGATCTCCGGGGTGCTGCTCGCGACCTGGGCGCTCGGCAGTCTGCTGTCCGGGGTCCTGACCGGCCTGCTCGCGTGGAAGGTGACCACGATCCGCCGGTTCCGGGTCGGCGCGCTGGCGCTGACCCTGACCATGGCGCCGACCCCGTTCCTGCCGAACCTGTTGTCGATGGGGATCCTGCTCTTCGTGGCGGGCTTCGCGATCTCGCCCACGATCATCGCCCTGTTCTCCGCGATCGAGGAGATCGCGCCGCGCTCCCGGCTGGGCGAGGCGCTGGGCCTGCTGCAGGCCGGTCTTGGCGCCGGCATCGCGCCCGGCGCGGCGCTGGCCGGATTCCTGATCGACGACCACGGCAGCGCACCCGCGTTCGGCGTGGCCGTGGTGAGCGGCGCGGTCGCGGTCCTCGCGGGCCTGCTCACCCCGGACCCCGGCCGGGCCACCCGGACCGTCGGCGAACCGGAGCCTCCTATCCTTCGAGCATGAGCACCTGGACCAACTGGAGCGGGCTGGTGACGGCCCACCCGCAGCAGGTGCTCACCCCTCGGACCGTCGGCGAGGTCGCTGACGCCGTCGTGGCCGCCCGAGGCGCCGGGCGGACCGTGAAGATGGTCGGCACCGGGCACTCGTTCACCGCGATCGGCGCCCCGGAGGGGACCATGCTCCGGCCGGACAAGCTGACCGGCGTCATCCAGGTCGACCGCGAGGCGATGACGGTCACCGCGCTCGCCGGCACTCCGCTCCACGTCCTCAACGCCGCCCTGGAGGACCTCGGCCTCTCGCTGCACAACATGGGGGACATCGCCGAGCAGACGGTCGCCGGCGCCACCTCCACCGGCACCCACGGCACCGGCGGCACCGTCGCTTCGCTCTCCGCGCAGGTGGTCGGGCTCGACCTGGTCACCGCGGACGGCTCGGTGCTGCACGCCGACGAGACGGAGCGACCGGAGATCCTCGCGGTCGCCCGGCTCGGGCTCGGCGCGCTCGGGATCCTCACGGCGCTGACGTTCCGGGTCGAGCCGCTGTTCACGCTCGAGGCCCACGAGGGCCCGATGCGATGGGACGAGGCGCTCGGCTCGTTCGACCAGATCGTCACGGAGAACCACTACGCGGAGATGTACTGGTTCCCGCACACCGAGCACCTCCACGTGAAGCGGAACAACCGGACCCTCGACCCGGCCGAGCCACTGCCCCGCTGGCGGGCCTGGCTGGACGACGAGTTCCTCTCCAACACCGTGTTCGGGTGGGTCAACGCCCTCGGCAACCGCCGGCCCGGGCTGGTGCCGGGGCTCGCCGAGGTGGCCGGCCGGGCGCTGTCCGAGCGTCGGTTCAGCGACGCCGCCCACCGGGTGTTCACCTCACCGCGGCGGGTGGTCTTCCGGGAGATGGAGTACGCCGTCCCGCGCGAGGCCGGCCTGCAGGCGCTGCGCGAGGTGCGTGCCCTGGTCGAGCAGCGTCGCTGGCGGGTCAGCTTCCCGGTCGAGGTGCGCGTCACCCCCGCGGACGACATCCCGCTGTCCACGTCGTCCGGCCGGGACTCGCTCTACCTGGCCTTCCACATGAACCAGCAGACAGACCACGCGACCTACTTCGGCGAGGTCGAGCGCCTCCTCCTGGGGTACGACGGGCGCCCGCACTGGGGCAAGCTCCACACCCGCACGGCCGCCGACCTCGAGCCGGCGTACCCCCGCTGGCAGGAGTTCGCCGACCTGCGCGACAAGCTCGACCCGGACCGGGTGTTCGGCAACGAGCACCTGCGCCGGGTGCTCGGCGACTGAAAGCGGGGTCGAGTGCCCTGGTGGCTGCCCGGGCGACCACCAGGGCACTCGACCTACACGCTGGACGACGCGGCCGGCACCGGCGCCTGCCAGTTGCGCCAGAGCGCCAGCAGCCGCCAGCCGAAGCAGATCACCACGCCCGGCACCGCGACCAGCACCACTCCGAGGCCGGCCCGGTCGGCCAGCACCGCCCAGAACGCTCCCGCCAGCGCCGGGGTCGCGTAGAGCTCGGTCCCGAACACCGCCGGCACCCGGCCGGCCAGCAGGTCGCGGGCGATCCCGCCGCCGATGCCCGTCACCATGCCCATCAGCGCGGCCGGCACCGGCCCGAGCCCGTGGTCGAGCGCCTTCAGTGCGCCGGTCACGCAGAACAGCCCGAGCCCGGCCGCGTCGAAGAACGTCACCACCCGCTCCGCACGGCGTCTGGCGAGCGTCGGGTGGAAGAAGAACGTGACCAGGCCGGCGGCGACCGGCACCATCAGGTAGCGCCAGTCCTCCAGCGCGGCCGGTGGCGTGGCGTCGATCAGGACGTCGCGGAGGAACCCACCGCCGAGGCCCGTCGTACCCGCCAGCACCAGGACGCCGAAGATGTCGAGGTCCTTGCGCACCGCGACCAGCCCCCCGGAGAGGGCGAACACGAAGATGCCCAGCAGCTCGAGGGAGACCAGCAGTGGATGGGACCCGAACACGTGTGTCACGCTCCGCGTCGCAGGACGTGTGAACAAGTAGGCTCGCCGTCAAGCACGACGAGGACTCCCGGAAGGAGGCTCCGAGCGAGATGCGGGACCTCACACCCGTGAGGCTGACGGGGGCCGGCACCCAGCTGGTCCTGGTCGACGGCCAAGGCGTGGAGTACGCCGTTCCGATCGCCCGGATCCACCAGGTTCTGGGCAACGCTCGCGGGAAGGTCCTGGAACAGGCGGAGTCAGCGACCGGCACCACGTCCGCGATGCCCACAGCGGGCATCCGCAGGGAAAAGGTGGACCAGAGAATGGACCAGAAGATGGAGAGTGCCCTGCGCCCGCGGGACATCCAGAACCGGATCCGTGCCGGTGAGTCACCCGAGGACGTGGCCGCTGTGGCCGGTACGTCCGTCGAGAAGGTCATGATCTTCGCCGCGCCGGTGCTCGCGGAGCGCGCCCACATCGCGCGCAGCGCCCAGTCCTCCTCCGTGCGCCGTTCGTCGGCGGAGCCGTCGTCGACGGTCCGCACGCTCGGACCGTCCGCCTCGGCCCGGCTCCGCGAGGAGGGCGTCGACCCCGAGTCGGTCGAGTGGGATGCCTGGCGTCGCGACGACGGCCGCTGGACCCTGGTCGCGTCCTACCACCACGACGGCGAGGCGCGCAGCGCCCGGTTCAGCTACGACCAGCCCGGCCACTTCGTCGCCGCCGACGACGACGAGGGCCGCTGGCTCGTCGGCGACGGCCAGTTCCCCTCCCGCGAGCAGCAGGCCTCGGCCACCGGCCGGCGGCTGACGCCGGTGCCGCGGTACGACGAGGAGCTGCCGCTCGGCGACGACGCGATCGAGCTGGTCCGTGAGGAGCCCGCAGAGCCAGCCTGCCCCGGTCGCGCCCGCGGCGCACCAGCACCCGGCCGCACCAGAACCGGACGCGGTCACCGGCGACGCCGACTGGATCGCACCCGACAAGGGACACCACGGCTCCCCGCTGCATGCCTCGGCATGGGTCGACGGACCGGAGGCCCCCGACGAGCGGGTGGCTGACCGGGAGGTCGACGGGCCGGTCGAGGACGTCGCCGCCTCGGAGCCGCAGGACGACGCCGACCCCGAGGAGCGACCGGAACCGGCCGCCGAGACCGTCGCCGAGCACCCGGCCGCCGCATCCTCGGCCGCAGAGGACCCGGCCGCCGAGGATGCGCCCGTCCGGCGGGCAGCCAAGAAGGGCCGGGGCCGTTCCTCGGTGCCCACCTGGGACGAGATCATGTTCGGCGGCGGCCGCGGGGACTGACCCCCGAGGCCCCCGACGCCAGGCGCGGTGCCGGCGCCCGCGCCGGTGCTGGACGGAGGGCAGACGCGCGCGGCCCGCCTGATTACTGTTCGGGCATGGCCTACTTCGTCACCGGTGCGACCGGCTTCATCGGTCGGCACCTCGTCCAGGAGCTCGTCGACCACCGCCGGGGCGAGATCTTCGTGCTCGTCCGCGAGGGGTCCCAGGCAAAGCTCGACGCACTGGTCCGGCAGTGGGACACAGATCGGGTGACCCCGGTGATCGGCCACCTGCAGGCCGAACGACTCGGCATCAGCCACCAGTGGGTCACCGCGCACAGCGGATCGATCGACCACTTCTTCCACCTCGCGGCGATCTACGACATGACGGCGACCGACGAGACCAACGAGCAGCTCAACGTCGGCGGCACGCGCGGCGCCCTCGAGCTCGCCGGTGCGCTGGGGGCCGGCTGCTTCCACCAGGTGTCCTCGATCGCCGCGGCGGGCGACTACCGGGGCGTGTTCGACGAGACCATGTTCGACGAGGGCCAGGGGCTTCCCTCGCCGTACCACCGCACGAAGTACGAGTCCGAGCGCATCGTGCGCGAGGAGTCGACCGTGCCCTGGCGCGTCTACCGCCCGGTGGTCGTGGTCGGGCACTCCGAGACCGGGGCGATGGACAAGGTCGACGGGCCCTACTACTTCTTCCCGCTGCTCAAGCGGCTGCGCGACACCGTGCCGTCGTGGGTGCCGCTGATCGGCATCGACCTCGGGGACACCAACGTGGTGCCCGTCGACTACGTCGCCAAGGCGATGGACCATCTCGCGCACCTGCCCGACCGGGACGGGGAGGCCTTCCACCTGGCCAACCCGGAGCCGCTGAACACCGTGGAGCTGGTCAACGCGTTCGCCGCCGCTGCCCAGGCGCCGCAGTTCGCGGTGCCGGTCGACCGCAACGTCACCGGCATCGTGCCGACCGACCTGCTCCCTCGCGCGCTCCAGCCGACGTCGTTGCTCGCCTCGCTCAGCCGTACGGCGCCGGTGCGGATGGCGTTGGAGCAGACGATCGGCCGGCTCGGGATCCCGCCCGAGGTGCTCGGCCACGTGTCCTTCCCGATGACGTTCGCGACGCGTCGTACCGACAAGGCGCTCGCGGGCTCCGGCATCTCGGTGCCCGACCTCGAGAGCTACGTGTCGACGCTGTGGAGCTACTGGGAGGACTTCCTCGACGACTCGATCAAGGGTGACGCCGAGATCGTCGAGGCGCTGACCGGCAAGACGGTGGTGATCACGGGCGCCTCGTCCGGCATCGGCCTGGTGACCGCGGTCAAGGTGGCGAAGGCCGGGGGCATCCCGATCCTGGTCGCCCGCGGCATCGACAAGCTCGAGGCGACACGGGCGCTGATCGAGAGCCAGGGCGGCGAGGCGCACGCCTACCAGTGCGACCTCTCCGACCTCGACGCGATCGACAAGCTGACCAAGCAGCTGACGCAGGACCACGACCACATCGACTTCGTGGTCAACAACGCCGGCCGCTCCATCCGGCGGTCGCTGAAGCTGTCCGAGGACCGGTTCCACGACTTCGAGCGCACCATGCAGCTCAACTACTTCGGTGCGATCCGGCTGATCATGGGGCTGCTGCCGGCGATGCGGAAGCAGAAGCGTGGGCACATCGTGAACATCTCCTCGATCGGCGTGCAGACCAGCCCGCCGCGGTTCAGCGCCTACGTCGCCTCGAAGGCGGCCCTGGACGCGTGGAGCAACGTGGTGTCCTCGGAGCTGGTCGGCGACGGGGTCTCGTTCACGTCGATCCACATGCCCTTGGTGCGGACGCCGATGATCGCGCCGACGAAGCTCTACGACAAGTTCCCCACGATCAGCCCGGCGCAGGCCGCCAGCAAGGTGATCAGCGCGCTGGTCGACCGGCCGCACGAGATCAACACCGCGCTGGGCAACCTCGGCTCGGTGGCGCACACCCTGGCCCCGAAGGTCGCGTTCCGGGTGCTGCACCTGGCCTACCAGGTGTTCCCGGACTCCGCCGCCGCGCGAGGCGAGAGCAGCGGGAAGTCCGAGGGCGAGCAGATCATGCTGGCGCGGCTGTTGAAGGGCATCCACTGGTGAGGTTGCCGGGCCGGATACCACGGTCCCGTGGTATCCGCCCTCTTCCCTAGCGCCGTGCCGCTAGGGAAGAGGCAGATCGGCTAGGGAAGTCCGGGCTGGGCCAGCCGCCCGATCAGCGCCTGCGCATCGTGCGGCGCATACCCCTTGACGTCGTTGTCGAAGTACACGAACACGTCCTTCTCCTGCGACCAGGCGCGCACCTTGTCCGCCCAGGCGTCGAGGGCCGGGGCGCCGTACCCGCTGGTGTAGAGCTCCTTGTCGCCGTGCAGCCGCAGGTAGCGGAAGTCGCTGGTGTCGGCGTCGACCTTGGGCCAGCGGCCGGCGGTGTCGGCGAGCACGCAGGCGACGTCGTGCTCGCGCAGCATGGCCAGCGCCTCGGGGTTGTCGAACGTCTTGCTGCGGAACTCGAGCGCGTGCCGCACGCGCCCGCCGTCGGGTGTGTGCCGCGGCACCTGCGCGAAGAACGAGGCCAGCCGGTCGCCGTCGTAACGGAACGTCTCCGGCAGCTGCCACAGCACCGGCCCGAGCTTGGGTCCGAGCTCGTAGAGGCCGGAGCCGAAGAACTTCTCGAGGGCCTCCCCGACGTCGCCAAGCTTCTTCATGTGCGAGATGAAGCGGCTGCCCTTGACCGCGAACACGAAGTCGTCGGGTGTCTGGTCGCGCCACTTCGCGTAGGACGCGGGCTTCTGCAGTGCGTAGAACGAGCCGTTGATCTCGATCGAGGTGAGCTTCGAGGACGCGTACGCCAGCTCCTTCGCCTGGGCCAGGCCCTTCGGGTAGAAGTCGCCGCGCCAGGGGGCGTAGGTCCAGCCGGAGACACCGACGTAGGCGCGGGACACCTCAGCCACGCTCCACCGGGCGCTCCGGGTCGGCCACCCACTCGCTGTACGAGCCGGGATACAGCGCGGCGCGCACGCCGATCCGTTCCAGGGCCAGCACGTCGTGGCACGCGGTGACGCCCGAGCCGCAGTAGACCGTGACGTCGCCGTCGACGCCTGCGTAGACCTCGTGCAGGGCGTCGACCGCCCGGAACCGGCCGTCGGCGTCGAGGTTCGCCTCGGTCGGCACGTTGAGCGCCCCGGGGATGCGCCCGGGCACGGGGTCGACCGGCTCCACCTCGCCGCGGTGGCGCTCGGGCGCCCGGGCGTCGACCAGGGTGCCGACGGCGAGCACGTCCTCCTGCCGCCGGACCGGCATGCTGCCGGGCCGGACCGTGAGGTCACCCGGCTCGGGCCGGGTGAGCCCGTGCTCCTGTGCACCACCGGCCGCCAGCCACGCGGACCAGCCACCGTCGAGGACCCGCACGTCGCGGTGCCCTGCCCAGCGCAGCAGCCACCAGCAGCGGGCTGCAGCGCGGCCGGCCCAGTCGTCGTAGACCACCACCGCCCGGTCCTCGGTGACGCCGGCCCGGCGCATCGCCGCCTCGAAGGCATCCGGCTCGGGCAGCGGGTGCCGGCCGCCCGGGCCCGGTGCGGCCGCCAGATCCCGGTCGAGGTCGACGTACGACGCCCCGGGGACGTGGCCCGCCTCGAACTCCTCGCGCCCCGGCGGGCCGCCCATCCGGTAGCGCACGTCGAGCAGCGTCACGGTGCCGAGCACCTCGCGCAGGTCGGCCGCCGAGATCAGGGGGTCGCGCATGCGCCCATCCTGCCGCTCTGGCAAGGTCCGGCGCGTGACCGACTGGCGACGTGACCGCATCGGGGCCGCCCTCCGCGGCGCGAACCCGACCGTCCTGGCCCGGCTCCCCCGCGGGTTCGCGGTGATCGGCGACGTCCAGTGGCTGCCCGGCTACTGCGTCCTGCTGACCGACGACCCCACGGTCGGCCGGCTGACCGACCTGCCACGGCCGGCCCGGTTGGAGTTCCTGGCCAGCATGGAGCGGCTGGCGGAGGCCGTCGACACCGTGTGCCGCGAGCGCGACCCGGAGTTCCGCCGGATGAACCTCGAGATCCTCGGCAACACCGACCCCTACCTGCACGCGCACGTCTGGCCCCGCTACGAGTGGGAGCCGGCCGAGGTCGTCGGCGGCCCGGTCTGGGGCTACGGTCGCGAGCGCTGGTCCGACCCGACCAGCGCGCTGGGTCCGCAGCACGACGACCTGCGGGCCCGGATCACCGAGGAGCTGCGAACCTCGGGGCCGACCTGCTGACTGTGGAAGGATTTCGACCGTGGCCGAGCTGCAGTTCTTCACCGGGACGATGGACTCCGGCAAGAGCACGCTCGCGCTGCAGACCAACCACAACCACGCGGTCCGCGGGCGTCAGGGCCGGATCTTCACCGCCCACGACCGCGCCGGCGAGGCCCTGTTGTCCTCCCGCCTGGGGCTGACGCACGAGGCGATCGAGGTCGACGAGTCGTTCAGCTTCTGGCGGTACGTCGTCGACGCGCTGACCCACGGCGCACGGATCGACTACCTGATCTGTGACGAGGCGCAGTTCTACCAGCCCTGGCAGATCGACCAGCTCGCCCGGATCGCCGACGACCTGCAGATCGACGTGTTCGCGTTCGGCATCCTCACCGACTTCCGCACCGTGCTCTTCCCGGGCAGCGCCCGGCTGGTCGAGATCGCCGACCGGATGAACGTGCTACAGGTCGAGGCGCTCTGCTGGTGCGGCCGCCGGGCCACCCACAACGCCCGCACCGAGAACGGCGAGATGGTCACCGAGGGTGAGGTGATCGTGGTCGGCGACACCTTCGACGCCGACGCCCCGGAGCCCGTCGTCGGCTACGAGGTGCTCTGCCGCCAGCACCACCGCCGCCGGATGACGGCGGCTCGGGCCCACGCGGTCTCGCTCGGGTCCGAGCCGCTGCCGTTCGGCGACTGAGCCACTTATCTCGACCGCAGCAGCGCTCGCAGGCCGAGCGACAGCGGGACCACCAGCCAGATCAGCGAGGTGACTCCGAGCTGGGACCACTGCTCAACCGTCAGCGCACCGTGGAACAGCTCGTGCTGGGCGATCGCCGGGTCCACCCACGGCTGGAGATCGTGAAACCACTGCTGGCTGGCCGCCAGCAGGTCGGTCACTGTCGGCATCAGGAACGCATAGACGAAGTACGCGACGATCGCGCCCGCCGAACCGCGCACCACCACGCCGAGCATGAAGCCGAACAGGACCACCAGCGTGTTCGCGAGCACGATGTCGAGCAGCGTGACCAGGTCCTGGTCCCAGACTGCCGGTGAGCCCGCGACCCGGGTGCCGACCACGTTGCCGACTGCGCCGATCACGAAGGCGGCCAGCATCGAGCCCACGGCGACCGCCACGGCGACGACGCCCTTGGCGAGCACGACCCTCCCGCGGTGCGGCACCAGGGTGAAGGTGGTGAGTCCGGTGCGCTGGCTCCACTCGCCGGTGACGGAAAGGATCGCGATCATCGGCAGGATCACCGCCAGCGGGAACCCGATGGCCAGCACGAATGTGCTGTAGGTGAGCTGGGCAGGCGTCGCGAACAGCGCCACACCGACGGTGGCGAGGACGGAGGCGATGCCGATGCTCGACACCAACCAGAAGCCGGTGCGGGTGTCGAACGACTTGCGGAGCTCGACGCTCACGATCCGGGCCAGCGGGACGGGCGGGTACGGCGCCGTACGGTCCGGACGGGTGGCTGCGGCTTCCAGTGCGATCGCGCTCATGCTGCTGCTCCTTCTCGTTGGTCGTGCTGCGGTGAGCTCGAGGAACATCTCCTCGAGCCCGGTGCCGTCGGCGGCGCGCAGCTCCACGAGGGAGACGTCGGCGCGGTGGGCGACCCGGCCCACCTGCGCGGGGTCCGCGTCGACCCGCAGGGCGTCGGCACCCCCGACCCCGGTGCCGAGTGCGTGACCGACGCCGGCCGCGCTGAGCGCGGCAGCGAGGGCGGCGCGGTCCGGGGAGCGGACCAAGGTCCCGGCCGAGCGGAGGAGATCGGCCTTCGTCCCCCGGGCGACGATGCGGCCGTTGCCGATCACCACGAGGTCGTCCGCCACCACCTCGATCTCGTGCAGCAGGTGGGAGGACAGCAGCACCGTGGCGCCGGCGTCCGCGTAGCCGCGCAGCAGGTCCCGCATCCAGCGGATGCCGGCCGGGTCGAGCCCGTTGGCCGGCTCGTCGAGGATCAGCACCTCGGGTTCACCGAGCAGCGCGGTCGCGATCCCGAGCCGTTGGCGCATCCCGAGCGAGTAGTCGCGCACCCGGCGCCCCGCCTCCGTCGGCGTCAGGCTGACCCGGGACAGCATCTCCTCGACACGCGCTGGGGACAGGCCCATGGTCCGCTGCGCGATGGTGAGGATCTCCCGGCCGGTGCGTCCCGCGTGCTGCGCGGAAGCGTCCAGCAGCACGCCCACCTCGCGTCCCGGGTTGGGCAGGTCGCGGAACTGACGACCACAGACCTGCGCGATCCGGACGTCGGCCGAGGTCAGTCCCACCACCACCCGCATCGTCGTCGACTTGCCCGCCCCGTTGGGGCCGAGAAAGCCGGTGACCCGGCCGGGCGCGGCGGTGAAGCTGACGTCGTCGACGGCGGTGAAGCCGTGATAGCTCTTGGTGAGGTGCTCGACGGTGATCACGACCTCCCCCCGGACGTGCTCTCGTCGCCGACCCGGATCACGATCTTGCCGCGCACCCGCCCGGCCTCGAGCTCCGCGCATCGCCTCCGGGACCCTGCTCAGCGGAACGTTCCGGTCGACCGCCGGGGTCACCGCGCCGGCACCGACCAGGTCGGCGAGCCGTTCGACGTCGCTCCCGTTCTCCTTGCTGATGCACATGGTCAGCCGCTGACCGACGAAGACCGACAACGCGAGGGCACGGAGCTGCCGGTTCATGCCACCCGAGAAGCTGCCACCCTCTTCACCGCCGGTGATCACGGCCGTGCCGTGCGGGTTCAGGGCCCTGCGGAGCCGCGAGAGCGTGGGGTTGCCGGCGATGTCGATGATCAGGTCGTAGCGGCGGGTCCCGTCCGCGAAGTCCTCGCGGGTGTAGTCGAGGACCTGATCGGCCCCCAGCGAACGCACCAGGTCCCGCTTGCCCGTGCTCGCGACGCCGGTGACGTGCGCGCCGTACGCCTTGGCCAGCTGGACGACGTAGCTGCCGACACCGCCCGAGGCGCCGAGCACCAGCACCGACTGCCCGGACCGGATCCTCTCCGGTCTCGAGGCCTGGAGCGCGGTGATCCCGGAGATCGGTACGGCGGCCGCCTGCACGAACGACACGGCTGCCGGCTTCTGGGCCAGCCTGTCCTCCCGAGCCACGGCGTACTCCGCGAAGGACCCCGGGGCGATCCCGAGCACTGCGTCCCCGACGGCGAACCTGGTCACCCCGGACCCGACCTCGACCACCGTGCCGGCCACGTCGCGACCCGGCACCGGGTTGTCGGGGGCGCGGAATCCGACCACCGGCCGCATCAGGTAGGGCTTGCCCGTCATCAGGTGCCACGTGCCGCGGTCGAGGCCCGCGGCCACGCACCCGGACGAGCACCTCCTCCGGTCACCCGGCACCGGGCGGGCGACCTGCGTCGAGACGCAGGACCTCGGCTGCGCCGTACCGGTCCTGCACGATCGCCCTGCATCGTGCTCGTCGCTGCTCCTGAGTGCTGCTGCTCGTGGTGGGCATGGGGTCGCCTCTTCTCTCCGTTTCGTACTAAGTACGGTGAGGGTAACGTACTAAGTACGAAACTCGCTATCCTCGCCCTCGACGATGTCTGAACCCGGAGCGCGAACCCACCCCCGCCAGGACCCCGCTCAGCCACGAGCGCGTGCTCCGCGGAGCGATGACCATCGCCGACGACGGCGGACTCGACCGCCCTCACCATCCGCTCGTTCGCCCGGCAATTCGGCGTCAAGCCGATGGCCGTCTACCACCACGTGACGAACAAGGAGGCGATCCTCGACGGCATCGTCGACCTCGTCTTCGCCGAGTTCGCGGTGCCCACGCCGGGTGGCGACTGGCTCGCAGAGATGCGCCGCCGGTCACACTCCGTGCGCAGCGTGCTGCGGCTACCACCCCTGGGCGATCCCGCTGCTGCAGTCACGCACCGAACCCCGGTCCGGCGACGGTGCGGCACCTCGAGGCCAACATCGGCACCCTGCGCGAGGCGGGTTTCTCGGTCGCGATGACCGCGCACGCCTACGCGCTGATCGACAGCTACGTCTACGGCTTCGCGCTGTCCGAGGCGTCCCTGCCGATCAACGGACCCGAGACCGTCGCAGAGGTGGCCGGCCCGATGATGGAGAGGATCCCTGCCGCGGAATTCCCCTACCTCGCCGAGTTCTCCGCCGGGCACGTGATGCGGCCCGACTACGACTTCGGCGCCGAGTTCGGGTTCGGCCTCGACCTGATCCTGGACGGCCTCGAGGCCCGGGTCAGTCGACCAGGAACGGCACCAGCATCTCGTCGGGCGTCAGCGAGCCGTGCATGCCGATCAGCTTGTTCTCGAACGGGAAGTCCTTCGAGGACATGATCGCGGTGTCACCGGCGCAGGCGACGACGACGTCCCCGAGGCGAGGGCGGACCCGGTCCTCGACGCGGCCGAACCAGCCGCGCTCGATCGCCTGGTCCCGGGTGAGGACCAGGGCGTCGTGCCCGAGGATCGTGCGCCAGACGGCAGCGACGTCCTCGACCGCACCCGGGCGGCAGTACACGTGGCGGAACCGCGCCTCTCCGCCGACCAGGTCGACGCCGTCGCGCATGCCCGGGGTCGAGTCGACGTCGAAGCGGCTGGCCACGGCGCTGTCGATCATGCCGTGGTCGGCGACCACGACCAGCCGGGTCGCGGGTGCCAGCGAGTCGCGGAGCTGCTCGGCCGCGCCGTCGAGGGCCATCAGCTGCTGCCGCCAAGCCGGTGAGTCGACGCCGTGGCGGTGGCCGATCCAGTCCAGGTCGCCGTCGTAGACGTAGGTGACCGAGGGCGCCCGCGCCGACGACGAGACCGCGCCGGCGATCCGCTCGCCCATCTTGTCGGCGCCCAGGTGCTCGGCGCCCCGTTGGCTCGACACGGTCAGACCCGAGCCCGCGAAGATCCGCTTGCTCACGGTGGTGGTGATCACCCCCGCCCGCCCGAGCCGGTCGAACGCGGTGTCGTGCGGCTGCCACTCGAGCGGGTCGACGTCCTGGTCCCAGTACAGCGCGTTGAGCAGGTGGTCGGTGCCGGGCACGCGCGAGGTGAACCCCACCAGCCCGTGCTCCCCCGGCGTCAGCCCGGTGCCGAGCGAGGTCAGCGACGTCGCGGTGGTCGACGGGACGCCCGCCGTCCCGCCCTCGGAGCCCGCCAGCAGCGCATGGAGGTACGGCGCGTGGTCGCGGTGCCGGGCCAGGAGCTCCTGCCCCATGCCGTCCACCAGCATCACGACGTACGACGGAGCCGCCGGGAGCTCGAGCCCCACGGCGGGGAACCCGGCGTCGACGCCGAGCGCGGCGGCGACCGCGGGGAGCACGTCGCCGAGGGACCGCCGGCCGTAGGCAGGAGCGACGAAGCCCCCGACGTCCTGGGTCATCGCCCCATCATTTCTCGGGGTCACTTCCGGGGTCACTTCTGGGGTCACTTCCGGGGTCACCCGGTCAGCTGGGTGCGCGCGCTGAGCGCCTCCGCGAAGGCGAGCAGACCGTGGACGGCGTCCTGACCGTCCGCCGCCGAGGACACCCGCAGCGAGAAGTCGTCGGAGCGGATCACGCCGGTGTAGCCGTGGTCGGCGTCGCACTGCGGGTCGTCGCACAGCGCCGGCTCGAGGTCGACACCGGCCACGCCACCCCAGCCCACCGTCAGCACCGCCTCGGCCGGCGGCGGCACCTTGCCGCGCAGCTTGGCCGGGTTGGCGACCATCCGGTTGACCACGACGGAGCGGATCGAGGTCAGCCCGATCGCTTCCGTCGAGGTCGAGGTGTAGGGCTCCGGCAGCAGGTTGTCCGGCGGGTTCTCGTCGGTGTGCGCCAGGATCAGCCGGCTCGGCGTCAGCACCGCCACCGTCATGTGCCGGCGCACCTCGTCGCGGTCGATCGTCGGCTCGTGGTGCACCAGGAACGAGACCACCGGTTCGCCGGCGACCGCGGCGTCGACGCCGGCAGACACCACCACGGGGTAGTAGCCGGTCTGCTCGATCGCCCCGGAGAGCTCGCCGGAGCGGTCGGGATAGGGGTCGTCAGCGGGGACCGACACGGGGTTGCTGCGCATGCGGTCAGTCTGTCACGCAGGCTCAGCCGGGAAGCGAGTCACCGGGATAGCTGCTCAGCCTGCGCGCGAACCAGTCGGAGCGCGCGTCGGTCACCGGCGCGGCGTGCGCCCTGGCGCTCAGCACCCGCACGCCGTCGGCCGTCGCGTGCACCAGGCTCAGGTCGATCGAGCCCAGCTGCGGGAGGTCGTTCTTGAGCAGGGCGACGCGGCGCAGCAGCTCCTCGACCGCGGGGACGTCGACCAGCTCGCTGCCCCGGTAGCCGAACAGCAGCGGTGCCGCCTTCAGCTCGCGCACCATCTCCGACGCCTCCAGCGGGGTCACCGGCGGGATCCGGTAGGCACGGTCGCCGACCAGGTCGGTGAGCGAGCCCGCGATCGAGAACGACACGGTCGGGCCGAAGAGCGGGTCCTCGATGCCGCCGATCGCCACCGGCACGCCGGGCTCCGCGACGCGCTGGACGATGAACCCGGCCGCGTCGGAGTCGGTGATCAGTGCGGTGAGCGTGGCCCAGGCGTCCCGCATCTCGGTCTCGTTGTCGATGTTGCGCCAGACGTGGGCGAGGTCGGGGCGGTTGCGCAGGTGCTCCGCGGTCGCCTTCAGGACCACGTCCCAGCCCAGCTTCTCGCCGGCCGCGACCGCCTCGTCGGCGCTGGTCACCTCGGCGCGGTCCCACACCTCGATGCCGTAGGCGCCGAGCAGCTCCTGCAGCTCGACGAAGGTCAGCTCCCGGCCTTCGGGCGAGCGCATCAGCACCTCGTTGAGCATCCGCTTGGCGAACGTCGGGTCGACGTCGTCGAGCGGAGGGCCCCCGGAGTCGGGCTTCTCCAACCAGGCGGCGTGCTCGACCACACGCGCCAGGGCGCGGACGGCCGCCTCCACCGCCGGGTACGACGGGACCGAGCCGCGACCGACCACGTTGCCGGCCAGGTCGGGGATGCGCAGCAGCTCGGGGACGCCCTCGGTGCCGAGGAACGTCGAGACCAGCGGCTTGTCGGACTGCTCCCCCACTGCCGCCAGCACGTTGGCCACCGAGACCCCCGAGGTGTTGAGCGGCGGGATGTAGACCGCCACCACCGAGTCGACCTCGTCGTCGTCGATGGCCAGGTCGAGCGCGTCCTCGAAGTCGCTGCCGGTGGCCTCGGCCCCGAGCGAGACCGACTTCACCACCTCGAGGCCGTTGCCGGCCGCTGCGTCGGCGGCGAGGAGGGCCAGGGCGTCGGAGTTGCCGACGATCGCGACCCGGGACCCACGCGGCAGCGGCTGGTGCGCGATCAGCTGGGCGACGTCGAACATCTCGTCGAGGGACTCGACCTGGATCACGCCGGCCTGCTTGAACATCGCGTCGACCGCCGCCTGCGGTGCGCCGATGGTGCGGACCGCGTGGCCCATCGGCACGCCCTGCGTCGTCCGCCCGGAGCGGACCGCGACGATCGGCTTGTGCCGCGAGACGCGGCGGGCGATGCGGGAGAACTTGCGCGGGTTACCGATGGACTCCAGGTAGAGCAGGATCACCTCGGTCGACGGGTCCTCCTCCCAGTACTGCAGGAGGTCGTTGCCGGAGACGTCCGCACGGTTGCCGGCACTGACGAACGACGAGAGCCCGAGGCCGCGGTTGGACGCCTTCTCCAGGATCGCGGTCCCGAGCGCACCGGACTGGCAGAAGAAGCCGGCCCGCCCACGCTGTGGCATCGAGGGTGCCAGCGAGGCGTTCAGCATCACCCCGGGCGCGGTGTTGATGATGCCGAGGCAGTTCGGGCCGATCAGCCGCAGGCCGTAGCTGCGGGCCAGGCCGAGCAGCTTGCGCTGCCGCTGCCAGCCCTCCTCGCCGGCCTCGGCGAAGCCGGACGAGATCACGATCAACCCGTGCACGCCCTTGGCGGCGCAGTCGAGCACCACGTCGGTCACCGACTCCGCCGGCACCGCGACGATGGCGATGTCGACGTCGCCGGGGATGTCCCCGACGGTGGCGTACGCCGGCATGCCCGCGACCGAGTCGGCGGTCGGGTTCACGACGTAGATCCGACCCGCGTAGTCCCCGAGGACGAGGTGCCGGACCAGCGCCTGGCCGATCGTGTCCTGGCGCCTGGACGCACCGATCACGGCGACGCTGCGGGCGTCGAAGAACGCCGCGATCGAGGCCGCCTCCGCCCGGTGCTCGCGGTCCTGCATCACGCCGATCGCGGTGTCGGTCGGGTCGATCGGGAAGACCAGCCTCATCACGCCCTCGTCGTACCCACCCTCGACGCGGTAGCCGGCGTCGCGGAAGACCTGGATCATCTTCACGTTCTCGGGCAGCACCTCGGCCACGAAGCGGTCGACACCGTTCTCACGGCCGGCCTGGGCGAGGTGCTCGAGGAGGAGCTGGGCGATGCCGCGGCCCTGGTGCTGGTCCTCGACCAGGAACGCCACCTCGGCCTCGCCCTTGGCGACGATGTCGTAGCGGCCGACCGCGATCATCCGGCCGGCGACCGTGAGCACGAACGCCACCCGGTCGTGGTGGTCGACGCTGCTGAACCGCGCTACGTCGCGTTCGGAGAGCCGGGGCATCGGGGCGAAGAAGCGGAGGTACTTCGACTCGTCGGACACCCGCGCGTAGAAGCTGACCAGGAGCTCCCGGTCGTCGGGACGGATCGGCCGCAGGTGAGCCGTGTGCCCGTCGCGCAGCAGGACGTCGGCCTCCCAGTGGGCCGGGTAGCCGGGCTGCTCGGGGGCGGCGGTCACACCGGCGAATGTACCGGTCACGACGGCTCCGGCCACCGGCGGTCGAGCCGGTCGGGACCGAGCGGCGTGCCCCCGCCGTCACCACGGGTCGCGCGAGGGAGAATGCGCCGTATGGCTCGCCGTACCCCTGCCCCGCCCGAGGACTTCGAGGAACACATCGTCGACGTCGACATGGGCGACGAGATGCGCTCCAGCTTCCTGGAGTACGCCTACTCGGTCATCTACTCCCGCGCGCTCCCCGATGCCCGTGACGGGCTCAAGCCGGTGCAGCGCCGGATCCTCTACACGATGAATGACATGGGCCTGCGCCCCGACCGCGGGCACGTCAAGAGCGCCCGGGTCGTCGGTGAGGTGATGGGTCGCCTGCACCCCCACGGTGACGGCGCGATCTACGACGCCCTGGTCCGGATGGCGCAGCCGTGGTCGATGCGGCTGCCGATGATCGACGCCCACGGCAACTTCGGCTCGCCCGACGACCCGCCGGCCGCGATGCGCTACACCGAGTGCCGGATGGGGCCTCCGGCGGTGGCGATGACCGCCTCGATCAACGAGGACACGGTCGACTTCAAGGCCAACTACGACGGTCGCGAGCTCGAGCCGTCGGTGCTGCCCTCGGCGATTCCCAACCTGCTGGTCAACGGCAGCACCGGCATCGCGGTCGGCATGGCCACCAACATGGCCCCGCACAACCTGGTCGAGGTGGTGCAGGCGCTGCGCCACCTGATCAAGGACCCGAACGCGACCGTCGACGACCTGATGCGGTTCATCCCCGGTCCGGACCTGCCCACGGGCGGCAAGATCGTCGGGCTCGAGGGCATCCGCGACGCCTACCACAGCGGCCGCGGCACGTTCCGGATGCGGGCCAGCGCCCGCGTCGACTCCGTGAGCGCCCGCCGCAAGGGCATCGTCGTCACCGAGCTGCCCTACGGCGTCGGCACCGAGCGCGTGGTCGAGCGGATCAAGGTGCTCGTGCAGACCAAGAAGCTCCAGGGGATCAGCAACGTGGTCGACCTCACCGACGGTGAGAAGGGGCTCCAGCTGGTGATCGAGGTCAAGAACGGCTTCGTCCCCGAGGCGCTGCTGGAGCAGCTCTACCGGCAGACGCCGATGGAGGAGTCGTTCGGGATCAACAACGTGGCGCTGGTCGACGGTCAGCCCCGGACCCTCGGGCTCAAGCAGATGCTGGAGGTCTTCCTCGGCCACCGCCTCGACGTGGTGCGCCGCCGCTCCCTGCACCGGCGCACCAAGGCCGCCGACGAGCTGCACCTCGTCGAGGGGCTGCTGCTGGCGATCCTCGACATCGACGAGGTGATCCAGCTGATCCGCTCCAGCGACAACGCGGCCGAGGCCCGCGAGCGGCTGATGACGGTCTTCGACCTGAGCGAGCTGCAGGCCAACTACATCCTCGACATGGCACTTCGCCGGCTGACCCGGTTCTCGCGGCTCGAGCTCGACAGCCGCAAGGCCGAGCTCGAGGGGATCATCGCGGCGCTCGACGAGGTCCTCGGCGACGAGGCCAAGCTGCGCCGGGTGGTCTCCGACGAGCTGGCCGACGTGGCGAAGACCTACGGCACCCCGCGGCGTACCGTCCTGCTCGAGGCGTCCGGCCAGACGCTGACCACGACGACGCCGCTCGAGGTGGCCGACGACCCGTGCTTCGTCTACCTCTCCTCCACGGGGCTGCTCGCCCGCACCAGCAACGTCGACCCGCCGGGTGACGACGGTGCGCGGGCCGGCCACGACGTGGTGGTGTCCGCCGTCCGCGCGACCGCGCGCGGCGAGATCGGGGTCCTCACCAGCCGCGGCCGGGTGGTCCGGCTCGGCGTGCTCGACCTGCCGACGCTGCCGGCCACCGCCAACCACCCCAACCTCCAGGGCGGCGCCCCGGCCGGGGTGTTCCTGTCACTGGAGCCCGAGGAGCGCATCCTCGCGCTCACCACGCTCGCCGAGGACTCCCCCGGTCTCGCGCTCGGCACCCGCCAGGGCGTGGTCAAGCGGGTGAAGCCGGAGCGGCTCAACCGTGACGACTGGGAGGTGATCACGCTCGCCGACGGCGACGAGGTGGTCGGCGGCGTGGAGCTCACGACGGGTGAGGAAGAGCTGTGCTTCGTGTCCGGCGAGGCGCAGCTGCTCCACTTCGGTGCCTCGGCGGTGCGCCCCCAGGGCCGCCAGGGCAGCGGCATGGCCGGCATCAAGCTGGCCGCGGGCGACTCCGTGGTCTGGTTCGGCGCACTGGCTGCGGACGACGCGGTGGTGGTCACAGCCTCCGGTTCCAGCACCGCGCTGCCGGGCACCGACGCCGGCTCGGTCAAGGTGACACCGTTCTCCGAGTACCCCGGCAAGGGACGTGCGACCGGCGGCGTCCGGTGCCACCGCTTCCTCAGGGGGAGGACGTGCTGGTGTTCGCCTGGGCCGGCGCAGCGCCGCCGCGGGCGGCCGCGGCCAGCGGTGCCGCCGTCGACCTGCCGGAGCCCGTGGTCCGCCGTGACGGGTCCGGTGTGGCCGGCAGCCAGCCGATCGCCGCGTGCGCCGGGCCGGTGACCTCCCTCATGGCACCCTTGGCGCCATGAGGAAGCCTGCGGTCCTGATCGGTGTGCTGCTGCTCGTGGTCGGGCTGGTCTCCGGCTGCGGCGGCACCGAGAAGTCGACCAAGTCAGCCGCGCAGCGGCTCGCCAGCGCCCAGAAGTTCCTGGAGAAGACCGACGGCGTCCAGATCGTGCTCGGCACCCCCCAGCTCCCCCAGGGTGTGCAGGGGATCATCAAGGCCACCGGTGTCGGCACCAAGCAGCCGGCGTTCAAGGGCGAGATCACGGTCGTGCAGAACGGCCTCAGCATCAAGGTGCCGGTGCGCGCTGTCGACGGCAAGGTGCACATCCAGTTCGGTGGCGGCTGGCAGGCCATCGACCCGGCAGACTTCGGCGCCCCCGACCCCGCCGACCTGTTCAAGACCGACGGCGGGTTGGCCAGCCTGCTCAGCGACGTGCAGGACGCCGAGGCCGGCAAGGACACCCGCGACGGCAAGCGGGTCCTCTCCACGATCACGGGCAAGATCCCTGGCAGCCGGGTCGCGGGGGTGATCCCGAGTGCGTCGGCCGACACCGGGTTCGACGCGACGTTCACGCTCGACGACACCGACCACCTGACCGAGGTGGTGCTGAAGGGGCCGTTCTACCCCAAGGCCGACGACGTCATGTACACGATCTCCTTCAGCGACTACGGCAGCAGCACCATCGTCACGGCGCCGTGACCGGCCCGTGAGTGACGGCGACCGCGCGACCCGGGCGCTGCTGACGCTCTCGGCCGTCGCGGTCGCCTTCGCCGCCGCCGACACCTACGTCGTGGTGCTGGCGCTGCCCGACATGATGCTCACCGTCGGGCTCGGCATCGACCAGCTCCAGCGGGCGGCGCCGATCGTCTCCGGGTTCCTGCTCGGTTACGTCACGATGCTGCCGCTGATCGGCCGGATCGCCGACCTCCGGGGCCGGGTGCCGGTGCTGGTCGCCTCGCTGGTGGTCTTCGGGTTCGGCTCCCTGGTGACCGCGCTCGCCTTCGACCTGCCGTCCGTGGTGACCGGTCGGTTCCTGCAGGGCGTCGGCGGTGGCGGCCTGGTGCCGGCCACGCTCGCCCTGGTGGCGGACCTCTACCCGGCCGAGCGGCGCGCCGTACCCCTGGGCGTGGTGTCGGCGGTGCAGGAGGTCGGGTCGGTGATCGGCCCCCTGTACGGCGCCGTGGTGCTCGCTGTGGGCGACTGGGAGGCGATCTTCTGGCTGAACCTCGCGGTCGGACTGGTGCTCGCGGCGGCCCTGTCGCGGCTCGCCCGAGGCTCGGCGGTCGTGCAGCGAGCGCCGGCACGCGCGTCGGGACCGCGCCGCGACGTGGTCTCGGTCACCCTCCTCGCCGTCGCCCTGGCGGCACTGGTCCTGCTGCTCTGGGAACCGGAGGCCCTGGTCAGCGACGTCACGTTCGGCCTCCCGTTCGTGCCGATCACCTCCGACAGCCGCTGGCTCACGCCACTGGCCCTGGTCGCCGTGCTCACCGGCGCCGCGCTCGTCACCCGGTCCCTGGTGGCGAGTCACCCGTTGGTCGACTTGCGCAGCTGGGGCAGCAGCCTGCGGCAGGCCGACCCGCTCGGCGCCGCCTACCTGGCGCTGGCCCTGGCCGGCGTGGTCCTGGCGTTCGCCTCGGCCGACCCGGCGGTGCAGGTGTTCTCCCCGGTCGGGAGCTGGCTGCTGGCCGGGTCCGCCGTGGCCACGGTCGCGCTGGTCTGGCACCTGCACCGTGCCACGCACCCGTTGGTCCCGCGCGGGGCGCTGCGCTCCCGGCCGGCGTGGGGCAGCCTGCTGGTCAGCTTCTTCGTCGGTGCCTCGTTGATCGCAGCCCTGGTCGACATCCCGGTCTACGCCCGGCTCACGACGTACAAGACCTCGCAGCTGATGGCGGCCCTGGTCCTGCTGCGGTTGCTGGTGGCGATCCCGGTCGGCGCCGTCGTCGGCGGCTTCCTGACCCGCCGGCTGCCCTCCGGCACTGTCTGCGCCGGCGGGATGCTGCTCTCGACCGCCGGCTTCGTGTGGATGTCCCAGTGGGGGGCGCACTCGCTGGAGAGCCAGCTGATCAACATCCCGCTGCTGCTGACCGGGCTCGGCTTCGGCCTGGCGCTCGCGCCCGTCAACGCCGCGCTGCTCGCGAGCACCGAGGCGTCCGTGCACGGGGTGGTCAGCGCGCTGGTCGTGGTCGCCCGCATGGTCGGGATGCTGGTCGGCATCTCCGCCCTCACCACGATCGGGCTCCGTCGCTACTTCGCGGCGCTCCGCCCCGAGCACGAGCTCGAGGCGGCGCTCGTGCAGATCGAGGCGATCTTCGTCGGCGCCGCCGTGTGCTCCGTGATCGCTGCTGTCCTGTCGCTGGTTCTGCTCCGCGGCGCGCGCACGCGAGCCGGCCGGGACGCCCCGCCAGCGCTGGTCGACTAGGGGTTGCCGCGAGCTCGCAGTGCTCCCTACCCTCGACCATCGGGTCGACGAGAGGAGCCCCGCCGTGGACGCGCAGCGTGCCCGGCACCGCGCCGGTACCGCCGTTGTGGTTCTCGCGCTCGTGGGTGCGACCCTCTCGTGCTCCTCCTCGGGCCAGCCCCGATCCGCGAAGCCACTGGCGTCGCCGGGCTCAGGGTCGCCGACCTCGAGCCCGTCGGCCTCCCCCACGTCGGACCGCTCGACCGGGCGCATGCCCCGCGAGCAGGTGGAGGAGCTGCGGGTGAAGATGCCGGGCGGCGGGGGGCCGGACTGGCTCGCCTCCGGTTTCGGCTCGCTGTGGGTGCGTCGCGACAGTGCCGCGATCACCCGGGTCGCGCCGGACGGCACGATCGAGGCCGAGTTCGACGCCGGGATCTTCCAGCAACCGGTCTGCCAGGGCCTCGGTGTCAGCCACCACGCGGTCTGGGGCTGCGCCACCTCCGGTCGGATGGTCCGCATCGACCCGGGGACGAACAAGATCGCCGCCATCGTCGACGTGCCGAAGATCAACGACCAGGGTCGCCTGGTCTCCTTCGAGGACCGGGTGTGGTTCCTGACGGGTGACGGAGACCGGCTCGTGGGGGTGTCCGAGGACACCAACCGCCCGGGGAGCCCGATCCGGCTCGGAACCTTCTGCACCGACGTGGCCGACCGCGTCCGCGACGGAGTGCTGTGGGTCGCGTGTGCCTACAAGGGCGTCGTCCTCCGGGTGGACCTCCGGAAGCGCAAGGTGACCGGTCGCGTCACCGGACTGCCCCAGGCTTCGGCCATCTCGGCCGCCCGTGAGGTCTGGGTGGGATTCAGGAACGGTCTCGCCCAGGTCAACCCGCGCTCCCTGCGCGTGATGAGCAGGCGACCAGCGGCGGCCGAGACGTCCATGTCCGTCCGGGCGTACGACGACCGCGTATGGGTGCGCGAGACGGGGACCACCTCCCACTTCCTGATGCGTGTCGATCCACGCACCGGGAGGACCGTTCAGGTGATCAGCACTGACGGAGTGCCCAGCGGTGGGGACGTGGTGGAGTTCGGGGGCGGCGTGTGGGTGTCCTCCTACGAGGAGGGGTTCGTGGCCAAGCTGCGACCACCGAAGCCCTGACCCCGACGTCGGGCCGTCGCTCCGTTAGCGTTGACCGCGTGCCTCCCGAGACAGACAACCAGTTCGACGACCTGCTCGCCGCGAACCGCGCGTTTGCCGAGCACTTCACCCTCAGCGGCTTCGACGGCGTCGCGCACGCCGGCATCGCCCTGGTGACCTGCATGGACTCACGGATCGACCCGCTGGGGATGCTGGGCCTCCAGCCGGGCGACGCGAAGATCTTCCGCAACCCCGGCGGCCGGGTCACCGAGGCTGCCCTCGAGGCGCTGGTCCTCGGCGTGCACCTGCTCGGTGTCGAGCGGATCCTGGTCGTCCCGCACACCCGGTGCGCGATGGCCACCGCCACGCTCGAGGAGCTGCGGCAGCGGGTCAGCGACTCCGCCGGTCAGGACGCGTCGTGGCAGTCGTTCGGTGTCGTCGAGGACCAGGAGGGCGCGCTGCGGGACGACATCCGCAAGGTGCGGGCGCACCCGCTGATCCCGGCCACGGTCTCCGTGGGGGGCTTCCTGTACGACGTGGACACCGGGTTGCTGCACCGCCGGCTCTGACTCAGCGGGGCACGCGCCCCCGTCGCACGCGCTCCCCCGCGCGCTGCGGGTCGTGCTGCCCGTCGTACTCCAGCCGAGCCGGCCCCCGTCGCAGCAGCCCCGACGACGTCGGGTTGGCGCGCAGCCCTCCGCGACCGCGCAGCGCGTCGCGGGCACCCGGTGCGAGCCGGTCGTCCATCCACGCGCAGGGGCTGGTCTCGCCGGCGGCCTCGAACCAGACCGTCCCGTCGCCGGTGTCGAGCCCGAACGACTGGTGCCGCAAGGCGTTCAGGTCGATCCCCCGCGTGACCACGTTGCGCCGGGTCAGCCGCGCGTCGAGCGAGCCGGTCGCCAGGCCGAGCTCCCGCTCGACCGCCTCCATCGCCTCGGTCGCCACGAACGACACCGACGACGCCAGCCGCGTGGCGCGGTCGAAGAACCGGTCACCACGGATCCCCCGGCCGGCGAGGAGCTCCACGTGGTCCGGGTACGACGTCGGGTGCGGACCGACCCCGTCGCTGGGGTCGTGCGACCAGAACCAGTAGTTGTGACCGGGTGAGACGACGAGGCCGACGACCTCGGCCGACGACTCGGGCACCCTGATCAGCTCCTGCCTCGACGTGAGGTGTGGTCGACCGGGATCCCGGTCGGCCCGAGCGCCGTCACGGCCGTGCCACTAGCCGCGGGTGCTCTTGAAGACGATGTAGCCGAGGACCAGGCCGACGACGAGGCCCAGGCCGGACACGATCAGCGCCACGTTGGCGAGCCGTTCGTTGCGGCCCTTCGCGACACCGCCGAGGACCAGCCCGGCCGGGCCGAGGACGATCGGCAGGAAGACGAACGCGATCGCCCCGCAGACGATGCCGATGATCGAGAGCGTGTTGCTGGTGGAGACCGGCTTCGCCGTCTCGTCGGGCTGCTGGTAGGTCATGGATCCCCCTGGAGCGGGTGCGTGTCGCCCGGCGGTGCCGGGTGATCGAGCGTCACGCCCGACGCGGTCATGGTGTGCCCTCCAGCCTCGGGCTGCAAGTGCCCGGGGGGGTGGGCGTCCTACGTGTCGATCGCGTCCGCGTCGACCTCGTAGGCACCGGCCACGATGAAGTCCTTGCGGGGCGCGACGTCGCTGCCCATCAACAGCTCGAACACCGCGGAGGCACCTTCGGCGTCGTCGACGGTCAGCCGGCGCAGGGTGCGGCGGCGTGGGTCCATCGTGGTCTCGGCGAGCTGCTTGGCGTCCATCTCACCGAGACCCTTGTAGCGCTGGACCGGGTCCTTCCACTTCACGTTCTTCTTGGTCAGCTCGGCCAGCTTGCGCTGCAGCTCGGGGTCGGAGTACGTGTACACGTACTTGTCCATGCCCTTCTTCGGGTTGGACAGCTCGATCCGGTGCAACGGGGGCACGGCGGTGTAGACCCGTCCCGACGTGACCAGCTCGGGCATGTAGCGGAAGAACAGCGTGGCCAGCAGGCACCGGATGTGCGCCCCGTCGGAGTCGGCGTCGGCCATGAAGATGATCCGGCCGTAGCGCGCGGAGTCGAGGTCGAACGTGCGGCCCGACCCGGCGCCCACGACCTGGATGATCGAGGAGCACTCGGTGTTCTTCAGGACGTCCGCGATGCCGGCCTTCTGCACGTTGAGGATCTTGCCGCGGATCGGCAGCAGCGCCTGGAACTCGGAGTTGCGGGCCAGCTTGGCCGTGCCCAGCGCCGAGTCGCCCTCGACGATGAACAGCTCGCTGCGGTCGACGTCGTTGGAGCGGCAGTCGGCCAGCTTGGCCGGCAGCGCGCTGGACTCCAGGGCGTTCTTGCGGCGCTGCGTCTCGCGGTGCTGTCGGGCGGCGATGCGCGTCTTGGAGGCGCCCAGGACCTTGTCCATCACCAGCTTGGCCTGCGCCTTGTCCGCGCGCTTGGTGGAGGTCAGGAACGACTTCAGCTCCGAGGACACCACCTTGCGGACGACCGAGCGGGCCGCCGGCGTGCCGAGGATCTCCTTGGTCTGGCCCTCGAACTGCGGCTCCGCCAGCCGCACCGTGACCACCGCGGTGAGTCCCTCGAGCACGTCGTCCTTGACCACGTCGGTGTCGTTGACCTTCAGCACCTTGGCCGAGCGCATCGCGTCGTTGAACGTCCTGGTCAGCGCCGCGTCGAAGCCGCTGAGGTGGGTGCCACCCTTGGGGGTCGCGATCACGTTGACGAACGAACGCACCTCGGTGTCGTAGCCCGTGCCCCAGCGCAGCGCCACGTCGACGCCCAGGTCGCGCTCGACGTCCTGCGGGGTCATGTGCCCCTTGTCGTCGAGCATCGGCACGGTCTCGGTGAAGGACTCGCTGCCCTGGAGCCGGCGTACGTCGGTGATCGGCTCGTCGTGGGCGAGGAACTCGCAGAACTCGGCGATGCCCCCGTCGTGGCGGAACTTCTCCTCGACCGGCTGGTCGCCGCGCAGGTCACGGATCACCAGCTCCAGGCCGGGCACGATGAACGAGGTCTGGCGGACCCGGGTGATCAGCTCCTCGAAGGTGAACTCGGCGTCCTTGGTGAAGATCTGCCGGTCGGGCCAGAACCGGATCCGGGTGCCGGTGACGCCCTTCCTCACCCGGCCGCCCTTGTGCAGTCCCGACTGCGGCGTGAAGGGCGCCTCCGGCCCGTCGCCCGCGAACACGCCGGGCGCACCGCGGTGGAAGCTCATCGCCTGCGTCGCCGGCGAACGGTCGACCTCGACGTCCAGCCGTGTGGCCAGCGCGTTGACCACCGACGCCCCCACCCCGTGCAGACCACCGGTGGCGACGTAGGACCCGCCTCCGAACTTGCCGCCGGCGTGCAGCTTGGTGAAGACCACCTCGACGCCCGAGAGCCCGGTCTTGGGCTCCTTGTCGACCGGGATCCCGCGGCCGTTGTCGCGGACCTCCGCGGAGCCGTCGGCGTGAAGGGTGACCTCGACGTGCGTGCAGAAGCCACCCAGCGCCTCGTCGACCGCGTTGTCGATGATCTCCCAGAGGCAGTGGGTCAGCCCGCGGCCGTCGGTCGAGCCGATGTACATGCCGGGGCGCTTCCGGACCGCCTCCAGCCCCTCCAGCACCAGGAGGTGATGAGCGTTGTAGGTGTTGTCGATCGTCCCTGCTCCGTTCGGTGACGCCAGCTGCGCCTCCAATCTATCCGCCGTCCCTGCGACGAATCCCCTCCGACACGACGGGAGGCGCGCCTCCACGGATCGGGACGGAGCGTGGAGCATGATCGCTGGCATCACGATTCGGGTCGTGGGGAGAGTTTGTTCCGAAATGCAACCCATGTTTGGTCTCGGGCGTCACACTGGTGGTCCTGCGAGAGCAGGTGGTGGGGGACATGGTGGGGAGGATCACGCCGGACGAACCGGTGGACACCCTTCCGACGGGAACTCCTCGCCGTGATTGGATGTTGAAGTCGGTGTCAACGGAACACCACCAGGGAATGACCTGGGGGGAACCGCCGTTGACCAGGTGCAGGACAGTGGAAGGGAAGTGAGACCAGTGACCACAGCGATTGCCCCGAGCGCAGCGCTCTCCGCGATCGACCGGTGTGACCGGTGCGGGGCCCAGGCCTACCTCCGCGTCATGCTCGCCGCGGGTGGTGAGCTGCTCTTCTGCGCCCACCACGCCCGTGAGCACGGCCCCAAGCTCCGCGAGGTCGCCACCGAGTTCCACGACGAGACCCACAAGCTCGGCGACACGCCCGCCATCGCTCAGGCCGACGAGGCCTGACCGCAGACCACGACGTCGCAAGGAGCCCCGGGTCACCGACCCGGGGCTCCTTGCTCGTCCCGGGCTGCTCCGACCTGAGCATGGGTGGGTCGGGGCAGGTCCGGACCGGATGAGAGGGTGCGTCGGTGACCTTGACCAACGTGCTCGTCGGGCTGGCGGTCGCGGTCGGTCTGGTCGGGATCGTGGTCCCCGGGCTGCCCGGGTCGCTGCTGGTCGCCGGCGCGATCCTGGTCTGGGCACTCGAGGTCGGCACCACGACCGGCTGGGCCGTCTTCGTCGCCGCCGGCGCGTTCATCGTGCTCGGCACCGTGGTCAAGTACGCGATCCCCGGCCGCCGGATGCGCCGCGCAGGCGTGCCCACCAGCACCTTGCTGCTCGGTGCCCTCCTGGGCATCGTCGGCTTCTTCGTGATCCCGGTGATCGGGATCGTGGTCGGCTTCGTGCTCGGCATCTACCTCGCCGAGCTCCGCCGCCTCGGTCCTGAGCCGGCCTGGCCGGCCACCGTGTCGGCGCTCAAGGCGGTCGGCCTGTCGATCCTGATCGAGTTCGTCGCCTGCCTTGCTGCCGCCGGCACCTGGGCCGTCGGCCTGCTGCTGGTCTGACCCGGTGCTGGCGATCCTCCTCGCGCTCGGCGCGGCGCTGGCCTACGGGCTCTCCGACTTCATCGGCGGCCTGGTCTCGCGCTTCACGTCCGCCTGGCAGGTGGCCGTGGTCGGCACGCTCTCCTCCACCGTCTTCACCGCGCTGGCAGCACTCGCCGTCCCCGGCGACCCGCAGCCGGTCGACTTCGCCTGGGCCGTGCTCGGCGGCATCGGCAGCGGCGCCGGCGTCGGCTTCCTCTACCGGGGCTTCACCACCGGCCGGATGGGCGTGGTCGCGCCGGTCTCCGCGGTCGGCGCCGCCCTGGTGCCGGTGCTGTTCGGCGTGGTCGGCGGCGAGCGCCCCGGTCTGCTGGTCTGGCTCGGAGTGGTGGTCGCGATGCCGGCGATCTGGCTGGTCTCGAGCGCGCCCGACGCCGACCCGGTCGCGTCGTCAGAGGAGGAGCCGGCAACACCGCGAGCGGGACTCCTCGACGGGGTCCTGGCCGGGCTCGGGTTCGGCCTGCTGTTCGCCGCGCTCGGCCAGGTGCCCCGGGAGTCCGGACTCTGGCCGCTGGCCGCGGTGCAGGCGGTCGCGATGCCCGCGGTGATCCTGCTGGCGACGGCGCTCCGGCAGACCTGGGTGCCACACCAGCGCCGCGCCTGGTGGGCTCTCGCGACCGGCCCGTTCGCCGCGTCGGCGACCCTGCTGTTCCTGCTGGCGACCCAGCGCGGCTACCTCACGGTGTCCGGCGTGCTCACCTCGCTCTACCCGGCCTCGACCGTGCTCCTGGCCTCGCTCGTGCTGCGCGAACGGATCCACCGCACCCAGGCGATCGGGCTGGTGCTGTGCGGCATGACCGTGGCGCTCGTCGCGGCTGGCTAGCCACGCGCCGCCGCAGCGCCCACCAGCGCCTGGAACAGCCCGGCATCGGCCGCCACCTCCGGATGCCACTGCACGCCGAGGCAGAACCGCTCCCCCGGACGCTCCATCGCCTCCACCGTGCCGTCGTCGGCCCAGGCGACCGCGGTGAACCCGGGGTGCTGCCGCACCGACTGGTGGTGGTGGCAGTGCACTCCCAGCTCGTCGGTCCGCACCAGGTCGTGCAGCAGGCTCTCCGCCGCGACACGCACCGCGACGTCGCCGAACCTGTCCGCGCCCGGGTTGTGCCGCTCGTGGCCGACCGCGTCGGGCAGGTGCTGCTCGAGGGTGCCTCCGGCACCGACGGCCATCACCTGCATCCCGCGGCAGACACCGAGCGTCGGCAGGCTCCGCTCGTCGGCGGCGCGGAGCAGCGCGAGCTCCCACAGGTCACGGTCGGGTCGTGGGGCGCCGGCCGCGGGGTGCGCCGGCTCGCCGTACTCCGAGGCCGCGACGTCGGCCCCGCCGGCGATCACGAGTCCGTCGAGCCGCGCGACCACGGCCCGCGCCGCCTCGTCGTACGGGGCGCTGGGCGGGAGGAGCAGCGGAACGCCGCCGGCCCGCTCGACGGACTCGGCGTACGAGGTGGGCAGCAGGTCGGCGGACTGGTCCCAGACGCCCCACCGGGCCTGCTCGCGGTAGGTGCTGACGCCGATCAGGGGGCGGAGGGGCTGCTGAGGGATGCTCCTGGTGGTCACAGTGGCGTGACGTAGGCGCCGGAGATGCCGCCGTCGACCAGGAACGTCGACGCCGTCATGAAGCTGGACTCGTCGGAGGCCAGGAAGAGCACCGCGTTGGCCATCTCCTCGGGCTCGCCGAAGCGGCCCATCGGCACGTGGACCAGGCGCCGGGCAGCCCGCTCCTCGTCCTTGGCGAACAGCTCCTTGAGCAGCGGGGTGTTCACCGGGCCCGGGCAGAGCGCGTTGACCCGCACCCCTTCGCGGGCGAACTGCACGCCGAGCTCGCGGGTCATCGACAGCACGCCGCCCTTGGACGCCGAGTAGGAGATCTGCGAGGTGGCGGCACCCATCACGGCCACGAACGAGGCGGTGTTGATGATCGAGCCCCGCTGCTGCTCGATCATGTAGGGCAGGGCGGCCTTGCAGCACAGGTAGACGCTGGTCAGGTTGACCTCCTGCACCCGTCGCCAGGCCTCGAGGTCGGTGTCGAGGATCGAGTCGTCCTCGGGCGGGGAGATGCCGGCGTTGTTGAACGCGATGTCGACGGAGCCGTAGGTCTCCTGCGCGGTGCGGAAAAGGGCGTCGACCTGGTCCTTGTCGGTGACGTCGACGTGCACGTAGGTCGTGCCGTCGAGCTCGTCGGTGATCTCGGCCCCGCGCACGTCGCTCAGGTCGCCGATGACGACCCTGGCCCCTTCCTCGACGAAGCGACGCACGGTCGCCAGCCCGATGCCGGAGCACCCGCCGGTGACCACCGCGACCTTGCCGTGCAGCCGTCCTGCCATCTGTCCTCCGATGATCGAGCCTGTCGAGACCTAGTCGTGCGCGATGAAGACGTTCTTCTCCTCGGTGAACGCGTTGGGCGCGTCCGGTCCGAGCTCGCGGCCGAGGCCGGACTGCTTGAAGCCGCCGAACGGCGTCCAGTAGCGCACCGCCGCGTGCGAGTTGACGCTCAGGTTGCCGGACTCCACACCACGGGCGACACGCAGCGCCTTGCCGACGTCGCGGGTGAAGATCGAGCCCGACAGTCCGTACTCGGTGTCGTTCGCGAGCCGTACCGCGTCGGCCTCGTCGTCGAACGGCATCACCGCGACGACGGGACCGAACACCTCCTCGCGCCAGATCCGCTCGTCCGGGCTGTCGGAGAGCACCACCGTCGGCGGCACCCAGAAGCCGGCGAGGTCCGGAACCGGACCCGTGAAGGCGACCTCCACGTCGTCGAGGTAGCTGGTCACGGTCTCCTTCTGCTGGGCGGAGATCAACGGACCCATCTCGCTGGCCGGGTCGCTGCCGGGGTCGGCGACACGCATCCCCTTGACCGCCGTCTCCAACCGGCCCAGGAACTCGTCGTACACGGAACGCTCCACCAGGATCCGCGAGCGTGCGCAGCAGTCCTGGCCGGCGTTGTCGAACACGGCGTACGGCGCCGTCGCAGCGGCCGCGGCGACGTCGGCGTCCGCGAAGACGATGTTGGCGCTCTTCCCGCCGAGCTCGAGCGTCACCCGCTTCACCTGCTCGGCGCAGCCGGCCATGATCTGCTTGCCGACCTGGGTCGAGCCGGTGAAGCAGACCTTGCGGACCGCGGGATGGTCCACGAACCGCTGGCCGACGACCGAGCCCTTGCCGGGGATCACCGTGAACACGCCCTCGGGGAGCCCGGCCTCGATTGCCAGCTCGCCGAGCCGGATCGCGGTCAGCGGCGTCAGCTCGGCCGGCTTGAGCACCACCGTGTTGCCGGCCGCCAGCGCAGGTGCGAAACCCCAGCCGGCGATCGGCATCGGGAAGTTCCACGGCACGATCACACCGACCACGCCGAGCGGCTCACGGAACGTGATGTCCACCCCGCCGGCCACCGGGATCTGGCGACCGAACAGCCGCTCGGGAGCGGCCGAGTAGTAGTTCAGGCAGTCGCGGACGTTGCCGGCCTCCCAGCGCGCGTTGCCGAGCGTGTGCCCGGCGTTGCGCACCTCGAGCTCGGCGAGCTCCTCGACGTGCGCGTCGACGACGGTGGCGAAGGCGCGCAGCAGCCGGGCCCGCTCCCCCGGGGCCACGTCGCGCCAGGCCGGGAACGCCGCCTGCGCGCGCTCGATCAGGGAGTCGGCCTCCTCGGCCGACGCGAGCGGCACGTCCGTGACCGGCTCCGCGCTCGCGGGGTTGACGACGGTGTAGGTGCTCATCTCACATCCGTTCGAAGCCGCGCCGCAGCTCCCAGTCGGTGACCGACGACTCGAACGCGAGGAGCTCCACGTCGGCCATGTTCGTGTAGTGCGCCACGACCTCCTCGCCGAGGGTCTCGAGCGCCAGTGCCGAGCTGCTGAACGCGTCCCGCGCCGCCCGCAGCGTGTGCGGCACCTTCGGCTTGTCCGAGGCGTACGCGTTGCCCTCCAGGGCCGGCTCCAGCTCGAGGCCCTTCTCGATCCCGTGCAGCCCCGAGGCGAGCATCGCCGCGATCGCGAGGTAGGGGTTCACGTCGCCGCCCGGCACCCGGTTCTCCATCCGCGCGCCGACGCCGTGCCCCACCAGGCGGACGGCGCAGGTGCGGTTGTCCTGGCCCCACGCGATCGCCGTGGGTGCGAAGGAGCCGTCCGCGAAGCGCTTGTAGGAGTTGATGTTCGGCGCGAACAGCAGGGTGAAGTCGGCCATGCCGGCGAGCACGCCGGCGACGAACTGGTCGTAGAGCGGCGTGCTGCTCCCCGTGTCGTCGTCCCAGAACACGATCGCGTCGTCGGTGCCGCGCAGCGACAGGTGGATGTGGCAGGAGTTGCCCTCGCGACCGTCGTACTTGGCCATGAACGTGAGCGACTTCCCGTGCAGCGACGCGATCTCCTTGGCCATCGTCTTGTAGACCGCGTGGTTGTCCGCGGTGGTCACCACGTCGTCGAAGAGGAAGCCGATCTCGTGCTGACCGAAGTTGCACTCGCCCTTGGCGCCCTCGACGTTCATGCCGGCGGCGTAGGTGCTGTTCCGGATGTCGCGGAGCAGCGGCTCCACGCGGGTGGTGCCGAGGATCGAGTAGTCCACGTTGTACTGGTTGGACGGGGTCATCCGCTGGTAGTTGGCGTCGCGCGCTGCCTCGTAGGTGTCCTCGAACACGATGAACTCGAGCTCGGTGCCCGCCAGCGCGACGAACCCCATCTCGGCCGCCTTGTCGACCTGCGCCTGCAGGATCGCGCGCGGCGACTGGACCACCGGCCGGCCGTCGGGCCAGTTCAGGTCGCACTGCACCATCGCCGTCGCCGGCAGGTGCGGCAGCAACCGGATCGTGTCCTCGTCGAGGACGAACTCCATGTCGCCGTAGCCCTTGTCCCACGACGTGATCGCGTAGCCGGCGACGGTGTTCATGTCGATGTCGACGCCGAGCAGGTAGTTGCAGCCCTCGGTGCCGTGGCCCAGCACCTCGTCGCGGAAGTACGCACCGTGCAGCCGCTTGCCCTGCAGCCGACCCTGCATGTCGGTGAACGCGACCACCACTGTGTCGATCTCGCCGGTGTCGATCCGCGCGGTCAGCTGCTCCACGCTCAGGTGACGGTCGTTGCGCATCCTTGCTCCCTCATCGGTGGTCTCATCCCAGCAGGCCGCGCAGAAGCGCGGCCGTGTCGTCGCAGTGGTGCTCCATCTCGCGGCGGGCGCGCGAGGCGTCGCCGGCGAGGATCGCCGCGACGATCCGCGCGTGCTGACGGTCGGAGTGCTCGATGTTGGGCGGCAGCACCGGGATCGCGGTCAGCATCTCGTGCAGCGACGCCTGTACCGAGGTGACCGCCTCGATCAGCCGGCGCGAGCCGGTCACGGTCGCCACCGTGAGGTGGAACCGGGAGTCGGCCTGCCGGTGCGCCGCGGGCGCGGTCGCGCTCGCCACCGCGTCGTGAGCGCGGGTCAGGGCGCGGCGGGAAGCGGGTGAGAGCTCCGTGCCGGCCGCCTGCTGGGCTGCTCCGGGCTCGACCAGCCGCCGGAAGTCGAGGGCGTCGAGCCAGTCGGACCGCCGCGCCGCCGTACGACGGGCGGACGCACGGGCCGGGAGCGTCGGCTTCAACGTGACCACGGTGCCGCCGTTGCGACCCCGACGTGTCTGGACCAGTCCCGCCTCCCGGAGTGCTGCCATCGCCTCGCGCAGGGTGGCCCGGGAGACGCTCATCCGCTCGGCCAGCTCGCGCTCCGGCGGCAGCGTGCTGTCCCGGGGGTAGACCCCGAGCCGGATCGCGGTGCCGAGCTGCTCCACGCACGCCTCGAAGGCGTGGTGACCGCGGACCGGGCGCAGCAACGCGTCGCCCAGGGAGGGTGGCACCTCGGGCTCGGGCGCCGGGTGGGCGAAGGCGGTCACATCGGTCAGTCTCACGACGCGTCCGGCGTCGCGTCAATGGTCTGAGTTCAAACCTTTTTCGGCGCAGCCGTAGACGGCCCCACGACAGCGGGTCTAGCCTCCCCGCATCGCCCCTCTCAGCCCAGGAGTGCCCATGTCAGACGCCACCCGGGACGCGGACAACCTCTCGGCAGACGATCAGCTGCTGGCCACACTCGGGTACAAGCAGGAGCTCAGTCGGTCGTGGTCCAGCTTCTCCAACTTCGCGATCTCGTTCTCGATCATCTCGATCCTGGCCGGGTGCTTCACCACGTTCGGCCAGGCCTGGAACAACGGTGGGCCGGTCGCGATCTCGTGGGGCTGGCCGATCATCTCGACGTTCATCCTGATCATCGGGTTCACGCTCAGCGAGCTGGTCTCGGCGTACCCCACCTCGGGCGGCATCTACTGGTGGGCCGCGAAGATGGGCGGGCCTGCGGCTGGCTTCTTCACCGGGTGGCTGAACCTGATCGGGTTGCTGGCCGTCACGGCCTCGGTCGCCTACGGCGCGGCCACGTTCCTCGACCTGACGATCAGCACGATCAGCAGCGGGTACGCCGACAGCTACTCGCTGACCCGGGTGTTCATCCTGTTCATCGCGATCATGATCCTGGCCGCGCTCGCCAACATCTTCAGCGGCCATCTGCTGGCCGTGGTCAACAACATCTCGGTCTGGTGGCACGTCGCCGGGGCCGCGACCGTGATCCTGATCCTGATCATCGTCCCCGACCACCACCAGAGCGCGAGCTTCGTGTTCACCGAGCGGATCAACAACTCCGGTTTCAGCAGCGGGTTCTACTGGTTCCTGGTGCTGCCGCTGGGGTTCCTGCTCACCCAGTACACGATCACCGGCTTCGACGCCTCGGCGCACCTCTCGGAGGAGACCCAAGGGGCCGCCGAGGGTGCCGCCAAGGGCATCTGGCGCTCGATCTTCTACTCGGCCGTGGGTGGCTACGTGCTGCTGCTGGCGTTCGTGTTCGCCGTGCAGGACGTCGAGGGCGTGAACGAGGGCTTCGGCGCCGTCGACGTGATCTTCGGGCAGGCGCTGCCACAGGGCTGGCACTTCCTGGTGCTGCTGATCTCCACCGCCGGCCAGCTGTTCTGCACCACCGCCTGCCTGACCAGCGCGTCGCGGATGACGTTCGCGTTCAGCCGCGACGGCGCGATCCCGGGGTCCTCGTGGCTGTCCAGGGTCAACCACCGCACGCGCATCCCCGCCAACGCGGTGATGTTCGTGGCAGTCGTCGGCGTGGTGATCACCCTGCCCGCGCTGAAGAGCGTCGGCGGCATCCCGGTGGCGTTCTACGCCGTGGTGTCGGTCGCGGTGATCGGGCTCTACCTCGCGTTCCTGATCCCGATCTTCCTGCGCTGGCGCCTCGGGGACGCCTTCGAGCCCGGCAGCTGGACCAACGGTGCGAAGTACAAGTGGATGAACCTGATCGCGATCATCGAGATCGCCGTGATCAGCGTCTACTTCGTCCTGCCGTTCACGCCCGGCGGCGTGCCGTTCAGCAAGGACTTCGCCTGGAGCAGCGTGAACTACGCACCCGTCCTCACGCTCGGCACCCTGGTGGTGCTGGCGATCTGGTGGAACGTCTCGGCGAAGAAGTGGTTCACCGGTCCGAAGCACACCATCGACCAGGACGTCGTCACCGCGTTCGACGACTGAGCGGTCGCCGACCGGGCGGCACCCTGCCGGGATCCTCCCCGGAGCGGCACGTCGACCTGTCGCGGGCGACCCTCGTGACCGGTGTCAGGCGGCGCGCGGGCTGAGCAGCCGCACGATGCGGCGCAGTCGCGAGTCCGTGGGGCGGCGTCGCTGCAGCGGGAGCAGATGGGTCTTGCCCTCGCGCTCGGCCATCAGCACGATCGCGTCGTCCTCGTAGGCGAGGGCGAGCTCCTCGGCGCGGGCCAGGTCGTCGGCGTCGACGGCCTCGTTGACGGCGGACACGTACTTGGCGTGCAGGGCGTCGAGCTCTTCGACAAGGGTCAGGGTCATGGTTAGATTTTATCGATCCAATCGCGACCGGTCCAGCCGATCAGGCCCGGCGGCACTTGATCTGCGTCACGCCTGTGGCCGGGCCTTGTCGATCGCCTTCCGCCACCGGTGGCCGTCGTCCACCAGGAAGGCGCGCTCCCCGGCTGCGGTCTCGACGACCACGTGGATCCGTCCCGGCTCGGCCAGGCCGTCGACGTGCTCCGCCAGCCGGACACCGGTCACCTCGGCCACCGGGACGTCGACTCCGGCACCGGTCGACGTGCGGAACAGCAGGCGCGAGGGGGTGAGCGCCAGCACGCCGTTGCCCGTCACCGGCGGCACCTCGCCCGCGACCGGCCGGGCCACCGCCCGCTCGGGTCCGAGCACCGGAGGGTCGACCTCGAGCTCGGACGCCAGCGCAGTGCCCGCCGACCGTGCCCGGCGCCGTACGACGCGCAGCAGGATCGCGGCGAGCACCAGGCCCGGCACCACGATCAGCGCCACGAGGGTCAGGAAGCCGCTCATGTCGAGCACGGGTCCTCCTAGGGCGTGGCCGCACGGACTGACGTGCGGGACATCATCGCGCCTCGCGTAACGGGACGGACCAACCGGCGCGCGAACGGGGGCACAGCGGGCGCACCCGTCTGCCCGTCGGTCGTTGCGTCCGTCGCGTTGCGCGCCTCAGTCGAGGTAGTCGCGCAGGACCTGCGAGCGGCTCGGGTGCCGCAGCTTCGACATGGTCTTGGACTCGATCTGCCGGATCCGCTCGCGCGTGACGCCGTAGACCTTGCCGATCTCGTCGAGCGTCTTCGGCTGGCCGTCGGTGAGGCCGAACCGCATGCTCACCACGCCCGCCTCGCGCTCGGAGAGCGTGTCGAGCACGGCGTGCAGCTGCTCCTGGAGCAACGTGAAGCTCACCGCGTCGGCCGGGACGATCGCCTCGGAGTCCTCGATCAGGTCGCCGAACTCGGAGTCGCCGTCCTCACCGAGCGGGGTGTGCAGGGAGATCGGCTCGCGGCCGTACTTCTGGACCTCGATCACCTTCTCCGGCGTCATGTCGAGCTCCTTGGCGAGCTCCTCGGGCGTGGGCTCGCGACCCAGGTCCTGGAGCATCTGCCGCTGGACCCGGGCGAGCTTGTTGATCACCTCGACCATGTGGACCGGGATCCGGATGGTGCGGGCCTGGTCGGCCATCGCGCGGGTGATCGCCTGACGGATCCACCAGGTGGCGTACGTCGAGAACTTGTAGCCCTTGGTGTAGTCGAACTTCTCGACCGCACGGATCAGCCCGAGGTTGCCCTCCTGGATCAGGTCGAGGAAGAGCATGCCGCGGCCGGTGTAGCGCTTGGCCAGCGAGACCACGAGCCGGAGGTTGGCCTCGAGCAGGTGGTTCTTCGCGCGGCGTCCGTCCTCGGCGATCCACTCGAGCTCGTCGAGGATCTTGGGCGTGATCTTGCCGCCCTTGGCCAGCTTCTCGTCGGAGAACAGCCCGGCCTCGATCCGCTTGGCGAGCTCGACCTCCATCTCCGCGTTGAGCAGCGGGACCTTGCCGATCTGCTTGAGGTAGTCCTTGACCGGGTCGGCGGTCGCGCCGGCGACCATGACCTGCTGGATCGGCTCGTCGGACTCGTCCGCCTGGGAGACGACGAAGCCCTTGCTCTCGTCCTCCTCCTCCTTCAGCGTCGGGTCGGTCGCGACGTCCTTCTCGAACTCGGCGTCCGGGATGTCGGGCAGGATCTTCTTGCCGTCGGGGCCGAGCTTGACCTCGACCACGTCGGCGGCGCCGTTGTCGGCGGCCTTCTTCGCGGCGGGGGCCTTCTTGGCCGGGGTCTTCTTCGCGGCGGCGCGCTGGGCCGGCGCCTTCTTGGCTGCCGGCGGCTTGTCAGCCGTCGTGGCGGCAGCCGTCTTGGCAGTGGCCGCGGCCTTGGCGGGAGCCTTCTTTGCGGGAGCCTTCTTGGCGGCGCTGGCGGTCCGGGAGGAGCTCGGGGACACGTACAACCTCTCCTGCTGCGAAACAGTGGTTTCAGATTCTGGGCGCGGCAAAGACCGTACCTGTCAACAGCCGCGACTCCATTCTGGCACGGCGGACCGCAGATCCAAGGATCGGGGCGCGACCGCGGGACCGCTCAGGCGCGAGCGGCGGCCTTCTTCTCCTTCTTGTACGCGCGGACCTTCTGCAACGACGACTCGTCCGTCACGTCGGCCACCGAGCGGTACCCCTCCAACGCGTAGTCCCCCACCGCCTGCTCCCAGCCCTCGGGGCGTACGGCGAGCTGCTTGGCGACCAGCGCCGCGAAGATCTTCGCCTTCTGTTTGCCGAACCCCGGCAGCGCCTCGATCCGCTTCACCAGGTCGGCGCCGGTCGTCGCCTCCTGCCAGAGCCGCTCCGCGTGCCCGCCGTACTCGTCGACCACGATCCGGGCCAGCGCCTGCAGCCGGGTCGCCATCGACCCCGGGTAGCGGTGCACCGCCGGCGGGGTCGCGCAGATCGTCGCGAACTCCTCCGGGTCGGCCTCCGCGATCCGCGTCGGGTCGAGGGTGCCGAAGCGCTCGAGGATCTTGGCCGGCCCGCGGAACGCGTGCTCCATCGGGTACTGCTGGTCCAGGAGCATCCCCACGAGCAGCGCGAACGGGTCGTCGGTGAGCACCTGGTCGGCGGCCGGGTCGCCGGTGATCTGGATCGTGGCCATGCCCTCATGCTGCCACTCGGGCGGCGACGTCGTGCGCCCCGGCTCAGTACTCGTTGCGGCGCCTCAGCGAGCGCGGACGCCCGTCCGGGTCGTGCATCGCGTGGTAGGGCAGGAGGGAGAGAGTGCGGGCGACCCGGCCGAGCTCGGGAGTGCGGAGCGTGCGTAGTCGGCCGGGGGGACGTTCGCCGTCCCGTCCGCCGTCGTGCCAGGCGTCGAGACGTTCGGCCGACTCGACGAACGCCCGCACCATGCCCGCCGGATCGACGCAGTCGGCCATCACGTCGAGCAGCGAGTCGTCGTCGACGGTGCGGTCCAGGTGCTCGGCTGCCAGGGTCAGCCGTAGCCGCTGGCCGTAGCCGCCGTCGACGCCCTGCTCGTCGAGCACCACGGCGGAGAGCTCGGAGTCATGGGTCCACGAGCGGCGGTTGAAGTTGTCGGACCCGACCGTGGTCCACGTGTCGTCCACGACGCAGGTCTTGGCGTGCACGTAGACCGGGGTGCCGGCGTGGTTCTCGATGCCGAAGAAGAACGCCCGATCGGGTGCCATCGCGAGCATCTCCTCCATCGCCCGCTGGCGGCCGAGCAGCTCGGGGTAGCGCGACCAACCGTCGAGATCGGGGACCAGTGGCACCACCGCGACCACCCGGAGGTCCTGATGGTCGGCCAGCGCCTCGGTGAACACGCCGCCCACGTGGTGTCCCCACAGGTACTGGTCCTCGAGGTAGACGAGTCCTCGCGCCCGCAGCAGCGCCTTGGTGTAGCCCCGCGCGACGCTGCGCTCACCACCGTTGGCGAAGCCGTAGTCGCGGTTGAACCGCAGGTCGGGATAGGTGCGGAGGAGCTGGACCACGTGCGTGCCACCCTCGACGGGTGGCGGGGCCGGTGCCTGCTCGGGCAGCGGGTCCGGTGTCAGGTCGTGCCGGAGGATCTTGTCCTGCAGCCAGTAGAGCGGGTTGCGGCTCAGGGGCGCCGGGTCCTCCCAGCGCTCGCGGAACACGGTCTCGACGTCGCGCACGGCCGGTCCCGTGATCGCGGCCTGGATGTCGTGCCACGGCGGGGTCTCGCCGTACTCCTCGGCCATCTCCAGCGCCTGCGGGTCTCCCCCGTGCTCGGCGTCGTCGCGGCGCGAGTGGCACAGGTCGATGCCGCCGACGTACGCGATGTCCCGCTCGGGGTCCCCACGGTGCCGGATCACGACCACCTTCTGGTGGTGGGACCCACCGGCGCGGACGCGCATGTCGAGGAGCGCCTCCGCACCGCGCTTCTGGAGGCGTTCTCCGAGGTGACGGTTCTCCTCCGCGGTGAAGCCGAGGCCCTCCCAGTGGGAGCGCCAGATCAGTCCGCGGACGTCGACACCGCGCTCGTCGGCCCGGCACAGGACCTCACCGACCTCGCTGCCGGGCTCGCCCGTCAGCCGTTCGTCGTAGTCGCCCTGCCAGTCGGTGAAGAAGATCAGGTCACCCTCGCGGGTCGCCTCGATCCGCTCGAAGAGCTCGGCGAAGTACGTCGCCCCGTGCACCAGCGGCCGGACCAGGTTGCCCGTCGACCAGGCCTGGTCACCGGGGTGGTCGTCGTCGAGGCGGGTCTGCGGGTTGCCGCGTTCGTGCTGCGTGAGCAACCAGTCGACGGGAGCGCCGGATGCGGGAGCGGCCCGGTCGGGCTGCTCGGGCTCCATCAGGCCTTGACGGCGAGGACCGGGCAGGTGGCGTCGAGCAGGATCTTCTGGGCGTTGCTGCCGAGGATCAGCTTGCCGACGGGCGTGCGCCTCCGGAGACCGATCACGATCAGCTCGGCGTCGACCTCGACGGCGATGCTGATCAGGTCCTCCGCGGGCTCGAGACCGCGCACGAAGTGACGCACCTCGTGCTCGACCCCGGCGCCCTTGAGCTCGTCGCGGACCTCGTCGAGCTGCTGCTCGATCTCGGAGTTCTCCGTCTCGCTCAACTCGCGGCCACCGCGGTTGGAGTTCACGACGACAAGCTTGAGGTTGCGCAGCTTGGCCTCCTCGACCGCGCGCAGGAGCGCTGCCTTGCCTTCCGCCTTGGGCACGTAGCCCACCACGATCGATCCCACGTCCGTCGCCTTTCGTCGGTCCTTGCCGAGAGGCTACTCGAACCGGGCCTGTGGACACCGATTCGCGGCGCGCGGGCTTCCGGGGCACCCTGTCGGCATGGACCGTGGGACTGCGCTGCGGATGGAGGTACGACGCTTCGTCACGCTCTGCGGCACCGCCCGCGCCCTGCCGACGCTGGTGCACGTGGGCCAGCTGGCCGGCGACCGGATCACGATCCCTGCCGACCCGTCGTACGACGCCGGACTGCGGGGTGACCTGATCACCCGGGCCCTGGCCCGGATCGCTGCGCGCGAGCACACCAGCATGTGGCTGACCCGCGGTGGCCAGCTGAGCGTCGGCGACGCCGACCTGGCGTGGTTCTCGGCGGCGCGCGCGGCGTTCGGCAGGTACGGCGCCGACGACCCTGCCGGGCACGTGGTCACCCGTTACGGCTGGCTCGACCTGCGCACCGGGGAGCGCCGGACCTGGCGGCGGGTGCGGCCGTTGCGGGAGACGGGCTGACGCCTAGGGCGCATCCCAGGTGTGCACCGGCTCGTTGGCGTGCATCCGCTCGCGGTAGTCGAGCAGCGTCGCACGCAGTGCCTCGTGCCGGTTGTCTCCGGCCGCCTGCCGCGCGTGGACCCGGTCGACGTACCAGGAGGCACCGTTCTGCCCGACCAGGCAGCGCTGCTCGATGATCCCGAGCAGGCGCTCGACCTCGGCGTCCGGTGCGCCCCAGTCGGCGAGCCCGGCCCGTGCCATCGGCAGCAGCCGCCGGAGCACGAGCTCGATCGCGGGCACCTGCCCGACCCCGGGCCAGTACACCTGTGCCTCGATGCCCATCTGCGAGGCGACGTGGAAGTTGTCCTCGGCCGCCGAGAACGACATCTGCGACCACAACGGACGTTCGCTGGTCGCCAGGCTCCGCACCAGGCCGAAGTAGAACGCCGCGTTGGCCATCGTGTCGGCCACCGTCGGCCCGGCCGCGAGCACGCGGTTCTCCACGCGGAGGTGGGGCAGTCCGTCGACGACGTCGTACACGGGCCGGTTCCAGCGGTAGATCGTGCCGTTGTGCAGCCTGAGCTCGGACAGCGCCGGCGTGCCGCCGGACTCGAGAACCGCCAGCGGGTCCTCGTCATCGGTGATCGGGAGCAGCGCCGAGAAGTAGCGGACGTTCTCCTCGAACAGGTCGAAGATCGAGTTGATCCAGCGCTCGCCGAACCAGACCCGGGGGCGCACGCCCTGGGTCTTCAGCTCCTCCGAGCGGGTGTCGGTGGCCTGTTCGAACAGCGGGATCCGGGTCTCGCGCCACAGCTCCTGGCCCAGCAGGTAGGGCGAGTTGGCGCCCAGTGCGAGCTGGACGCCGGCGATCGCCTGGGAGGCGTTCCAGTAGGCGGGGAACTGGTCGGGGCTCACCTGCACGTGGAGCTGGGTGCTCGTGCACGCCGCCTCCGGCATGATCGACTCGCTGGTCGTGACCAGCCGCTCGGGTCCTCCGATGTCGATCACCAGGTCCTCGCCACGGGTGGCCAGGATCTGGTCGCTGAGCAGCTTGTAGCGGGGGTTGGCGCTCAACGAGGACGCCTGCATGTGGCCCTGCTCGAGCGTCGGCAGGATGCCGATCATCACCATGTGCGCGCCGGACGCCGCCGCCTTCGACTCGGCGTCGTTCAGGCTGGCCCGGAGCGCCTCCTCGAACCCGGACAGACCGCCCTCGCGCAGCTTGCGCGGTGAGGCGTTGATCTCGACGTTGAACTGGCCGAGCTCGGTCTGGAACTCCGGGTTGGCGATCGCCTCCAGCACCTCGGCGTTCTTCATCGCGGGCTCGGCCCGATCGTCGATCAGGTTCAGCTCGATCTCGAGTCCGGTCATCGGGTCGTCGGCGTCGAACCTGGCCTCGGCCAGCATCCGGGCGAAGACGTCGAGGTTGCGGCGCACCTTCTCGCGGTGCCGCGTCCGGTCGGCACCGGAGAACTCCTGCTGCTCCACCTCTTCGCCCATGGCCCGACCCTAGGGCGTATCGCTCACCTCGGCAGCCCCCGTAGGGCGGGGCGGTCAGTCGCGGACGAGCGTCTCCAGGATCTCGCGCGCGTGCTCCATGACACCCATGTGGCCCTCGCCCGGCCGCCTCACGAGCGTGGCGGTGGGCAGGTGCTGGTCGAGCCAGTCGCCGTGGAACGGGGCCACGAACGTGTCCTCGTCGCCGTACCAGAGGAAGACCGGCTGCCGGATCGCGGCGAGGTCGACGTCCCAGGGGCCGACCCAGGCCACGTTGTCCCAGCCGGCACCGTCGGTTCCCTGCACCAGCGCGGCCCTCGTGGCGGCCGCGAGCGCGCCGGCCGGCCCCGGCTGGTCGAGCACCTCGCCGTCGCGACGGCTGCTCATCGTCTTGAAGCCCGCCACGATCTCCGCGTGGCTCCCGCGTCCGCGCTCACGCAACGGCTCGAAGCCTGCGGCGAACCGGCGGGCCGCGGCTACCCGGTCGGGCAGCAGGGCCAACGCCGCCGTGTCGTTCTCGTCGAGCTGGTCCAGCGCACCCGGCGCCTCCTGGAACGGGGCCGGCCCGGACGTCACCCCGACCCGGCTGACCCGGTCGCCGAGAACCGCGGCACATGCCAGGGAGAACGGCCCACCACCGGACTGGCCGGTGGCTGCGAACCGTTCGAGGCCCAGCGCGTCGGCGACCAGGCCCGTGTCCCGGGCGACGGAGGCCAGGCTGAACGGGACCGGGGGCGAGTCTCCGTAGCCGGGCCGGTCGAAGCAGACCAGCCGGATCCCCAGCTCCGCCGCGACGACGTCCGCGAACATCGGTTCCAGCCGGCACGAGGGGGTGCCGTGGAAGTAGACGAGAGGGGTGCCACCGGGGTCACCCGCCTCGCGCACCGTCAGCGGGTGTCCACCCACGTCGACCGTGCTGTCCCGCACCCAGGTGGCCGCCACGGGGTCGATCGTAGGGTTCCCGGAACCACCTCGTCACGAGGCACGCTCCGACCAACCCGAGAGCGCCGGGATCTCCGCCGCCGGCATCGGCGTCCAGGTGCTGGGCGGGACGGCGTTCTGCAGGAGCGCAGCCACGTGGTGCGCGAGCCGGTCGTGGGGGTCTCCTTCGAGGCAGCGCTCGACCGCGCACCAGGACAGCGCACCCTCGCCGGACAGCCAGGCGAGGAAGCCGAGCACCGCGGCGGCACCGGGCAGCAGCTCGGCAGGCGCCCGCCGGACCAGGTCGCGCCAGATGCCGACGTGGGCACCTGCGACATCCCGGGTCACGCCGCTCCAGGCGACATCGCGGAGGTCGTGGACCCCGATCAGCGCGAGCACCCGTCCGGCGTCGGCGGTGGGGAGCAGCTCGCCGTCGGCAGCGGCCGCCGTGAGTCGCTGGTGCAGCCACCGGGCCTGTCGCTGCCCGGCGCTGCGTGGCCGCGCCCGCACGTCCGGGAGCAACCGGTCGACGGCCCGGTCGGCCGCGCGTGAGACCCGCGCGGTCTCGTCCGGGTCGACGCCGACCAGCGAGTCGACGAGGTCGGCACGGCTGGCGAGCGCGGCATGCCCCTCGAACACCCGCTCCGCCGTGAACGGGTGTGTCCGGCTGTCGTAGGGGTGCGCGGCCGGGTCGGCGTCGAGGACCGGCCACCAGTGCGAGCCGTCGGCCCGGATCGCATCGACCACCGAGGCACCGGTCGCCAGCAGCGCGGGCACCAGGTCGGCGCAGATCGCGACGCTGCGTTGCGGATCGGAGCTGAACACGATCACCGCGGTGGTGGGCGCCCGGTTGCGCCGGACCGCGTTGCAGAGGACCTCGCACACCTGCCGGCGGTCGGTCGGACCGTCGGGCAGGTCGACCCGCGCGTGGAACGAACCGTCGGGCGCGCCGAAGGTCAGCAGCACGACGGACTCCGCCGGGTGGAACCCGAGCACGAAGGGCACGAGGGCGATCAGGTCCTCGGGGGACCGGGCGACGTAGCTGGTGGATGTCATGCCGCAACGCTCCCCCGCGGCAGCGGCCGGGCGAAGGGCCTCGACGCCACCTGTGGACGACGCGTCCGACGAGGCACCCTGTGCGCGCGAAACGCGTCGGCGCCGCGTGGAAGCATGGCGGCATGCGTTCCGAGGCGACGATCCTCCACGTCGACCTCGACGCGTTCTTCGCCTCCGTCGAGCAGCGGGACAAGCCGTCCCTGCGCGGCAAGCCGGTCGTCGTCGGCGGGGTCGGTGGCCGCGGCGTGGTGGCCACGGCGTCGTACGAGGCGCGCGTGCACGGCGTCCACTCCGCGATGCCGACCGCCGAGGCGCGGCGGCGGTGCCCGCACGCGGCGTTCCTGACCGGCCGCTTCCACGCGTACGGCGAGACCAGCGCCAAGGTGATGGAGCTGCTGCGGTCGATCACGCCCCTCGTCGAGCCTCTGTCGATGGACGAGGCGTTCCTCGACCTCGCGGCTGCCGACCTGCCCGATCACTCGGTGGCGTCCGTGACCGCCCTCGGTCGGCGGCTCAAGGAGCAGGTGCACGAGGTCACCGGCGGCGTCACCGGCTCGGTGGGCATCGCCACCTCCAAGCTGGTCGCCAAGATCGGCAGCGACCTCGACAAGCCGGACGGCCTGGTCGTGGTCGAGCCGGGCACCGAGCTCGAGCTGCTGCGCCCGATGAACGTCAGCGTGATCCCGGGCGTCGGCCCGGCGACGTCGGAGCGGCTGCGCCGGATCGGGGTGCAGACGGTCGAACAGCTGATCACGATCAGCCAGGACGAGCTGGTGCGCGTGGTCGGGCAGGCGCACGGGCGCGGGCTCTTCCGGCTCGCGCGCGCCGAGGACGACCGGGCGGTGGTGGCGGAGCGTGAGACCAAGTCGATCAGCATCGAGGACACCTACGAGACCGACCACGTCGACAAGCGGCTGCTCGAGGGGCTCCTCGACCGGCAGGCAACCAAGGTCGCCGAGCGGTTGCGCACGGCGAAGATGTCGGGCCGGACGGTGACCGTGAAGATCCGGCTGCACGACTTCTCGACGCACACGCGGTCCGCGACCCTCCCGGCTCCGACAGACGACGGCCGCGTCGTCTCGCGGCTGGCGCGCACGCTGATCGGCGAGGTGGACACCTCCGGCGGCGTCCGACTGCTCGGGGTCGGCGTCTCCGGGCTCGCGGACTGGATCCAGGACGACCTGTTCGGCGACGAGGAGCCCGACGCCGAGGAGGCGCTCGACGCGGTGCTCCCCGCGCTGCCGGCGTCGCGCACGACGTACGCACCCGGGATGGACGTCCTGCACGAGGCCCACGGGCAGGGCTGGGTGTGGGGCTCCGGGCGAGGCGTGGTCACGGTGCGGTTCGAGACCGCGGAGACCGGGCCGGGCAAGGTGATGTCGTTCGCGATCGACGACCCGGCCCTCAGCTCGATGCACCGTCCTCGGCGTTAGGCCGCGACTGTGCTGTAACGCGGGGTTACGGTCGCTGCACACGCCACGGAGGGGGTGTGCAGCGTCAAGGACGCGTGGGCAGTCGGCACCGGCCGATCTGCGCCGCGCGGGACCAGCCGAGTCGATCGGTCCGGGCCCGGTCCCATCCACCCGGTTGTCGGTGCCGAACTCCACTCTGAGAAGTGACTGAGAAGTGGTCGCAGACGGCAACTTCGGGCACCCCTCGTGCGTCCTCATCTACACAAGGGAACACGTCCTGCGGACGCCGGTCACCGAGCACCTGTTCGGGAATCCCGGAAGCGGGGAAATCGTTGTGATGACCAGAGGCCGGTTCGCGAGACCCGGTTTCCCTGTAGGAAGGGAGCACCAGTGACTACGACTCGCACCACCAGTCGGAACGACCGTGAGATCGAGGGCCGCGACAGCGTCGGGCTGTACCTCGACGAGATCGCGCGCACTCCCCTGCTCGACGCCGCCACCGAGGTCGAGCTGTCCAAGACCATCGAGGCCGGCCTGCTCGCCGAGGCACTGCTGGCCGAGGGCCGCGTCGGTCGCCGCAAGGGCGGCGCCCCGGGCTACGCCACCCAGGCCGAGCTCGAGTGGCTCGCGGCCGAGGGCCAGGCGGCCATCCAGCAGTTCATCAACGCCAACCTCCGGCTGGTGGTGTCGATCGCCCGCAAGTACGGCCGCAGCGCGATGCCGATGCTCGACCTGGTCCAGGAGGGCAACACCGGCCTGATCCGTGCCGTCGAGAAGTTCGACTACGCCAAGGGCTACAAGTTCTCGACCTACGCCACCTGGTGGGTGCGGCAGGCCATCACGCGGGGCATCGCCCAGCAGGCCCGCGTCGTCCGGCTCCCGGTGCACGTCGTCGAGGAGCTCAACCAGGTCGGGGGCGCCCGCCGGCTGCTCGAGCGGCAGCTCGGCCGCGAGCCCGACCCGACCGAGATCGCCCTTGAGCTCGGCATGGACGTCGACCGGGTGATCGACCTGCTCTCCTGGGGTCGCGACCACGTCAGCCTGGACACCCCCATCGACGAGAACGGCGACACCTCGCTGGGCGACCTGATCGCCCAGGAGAGCACGCCGGGTCCCGACCTGACCGTGCTCGACACCGAGTCCCGCGACCGGCTCACGCAGCTGGTCGAGATGCTCGACGAGCGGTCGGCCGACATCGTGCGCTCACGCTACGGGCTGGTCGACGGCCGACAGCACAAGCTCGCCGACATCGGCGCCCGGCACGGGATCTCCGCCGAGCGGGTGCGGCAGCTCGAGCGCGAGGCGATCGCCAAGCTCCGCAAGATCGCCGACCCCGACCTGGCTGCCTGACAGCTAGCCCGCCAGCTCCGCGAGGACCTCTGCCACCCGATGGCGGAGGTCTTCGTGTGTCCCGGTGTTGTCGATGACGTACGTCGCGATCGCCCGGCGCTGTTCACGCGTGGCCTGGGCAGCGATCCGGGCCCGCGCGTCCTCCTCGGTCCAGCCGCGGTCCCGCACCATCCGCTCGACCTGCACCTCCTCGGGCGCGTCGACCACGACCACCGCGTCGAAGTCGCCGGCCCGGGCGTTCTCGGCGAGCAGCGGGATGTCGTGCACCACCACCGCAGCGGGCGGGGCCTCCGCCTCGAGCTCGGCGATCCGCTCGTAGACCAGGGGGTGGACGATCCCCTCCAGTCGTCGCCGGGCGTCGTCGTCGGAGAACACCAGCCGTCCCATCGCCGGCCGGTCGAGGTCGCCGTCGGGCGTGAGCAGGCGGGGCCCGAACTCCGCGACCACGGCCGCCAGTCCCGGCGTACCGCGCCCGACCACCTCGCGCGCGAGCACGTCGGCGTCGATCACGACCGCACCGAGCTCGCGAAGGAGCTGCGCCACCGTGCTCTTGCCGGAGGCGATCCCGCCGGTGAGCCCGATCCGTGTCATGCGGCGAGGATAGGCGCTACGGAGACGCAGCCGAGCGCTCACTCCGGTGCGTCAGGGTTCGCCTTCGGTGCCTCTCGGTAGCGGCGGCGCTGCTCCTCGGCACGCTCGCGCACGCGACGCAGGAACGCCTCGTCGTCCTCCGGGTCCATGGCGGCCGCCCGGCCGGGCCGGTCGTACTCGGGGAACGCGGTGCCTCCCGCTCGAAGCGCCTGCCTCTCGCGGCGTCGGCCTCCGGGCGCCCGGTGATCAGCCAGGCGATCGAGCCGGCAAGCGGGAAGAACAGCACGATCAGCAGCCACCAGAGCTTCGGCAGGTGCCGGATCCGGCTCTCGTCGCTCCCGATCAGGTCCACCAGGCTGAAGATCCACAGGGCAACGGTCACCACGCCGACGAACAGCTCCATCTTGATCACGGGAGAAGTGTCACCGAAACGGCAGGTTCCCGTCCCGGGTTCCGGCCTCGAACGGCCGGCGCGGCAGGATGACGACGTGGACCTCACCCCCGGCGACCGCGTGGCGCTGCTGGTGCCCGGATCCACGGCGTACGTCGACCTCGTGCTGGCGCTGCTGCGGCGTGGCGTGTTCCCGATCCCGATGGACCCCCGGCTGACGGCGTCGGAGCGGGAGCCACTGTTCGCCGACCTCGAGCCGCACCACGTGGTCACCGACCCCAGCGAGGTGGCCACCCTGCTGGAGGACCTCGGCCCGGGTGACGGGGTGCCGCTGGGACGGCCGATCCACGTCACCAGTGGTACGACGGGCCGTCCGAAGGGCGTCTACTCGGGGCTGCTGGACGAGGTCGCCGCCACCGCGCTGGTGCGCGAGGAGCGTGAGCTCTGGGGGTTCACCGCCGACGACGTCAACCTGGTGCTGAGCCCGCTGCACCACTCGGCACCGCTGCGGTTCGCGATGGGCACCCGGCTCGCCAGCGGGCGCGTCGTCGCCCCCGGGCCGTTCGACCCGGCGACGGTCACGGCCGCGATCGAGGAGCACCGCCCGACGACCATGTTCTGCGTGCCAACGCACCTGCAGCGGTTGTTCGCGCACTGGGACGTGGCCGGTGTGCCCGACCTCTCGTCCTACCGGCTCGTCGCGCACGCGGGCGCCCCGTGCCCGCCGGCGGTCAAGCAGCGGCTGGTGGAGCTGTTTCCGGACGGCGCGACCTGGGAGTTCTACGGGTCGACCGAGGGCCAGTTCACCGCGTGCCGCAGCGAGGAGGAGCGCGACCGTCCGGGCACCGTCGGCCGCGCCAGGCCGGACCGCACGATCAGCGTCGACGCCGACGGGATCCTGTGGTGCGTCGTACCCGAGCACTCACGGTTCAGCTACCTCGGGGCACCGGAGAAGACCGCGGCGGCGTGGCGCGAGACCGCTGCCGGACCGGCGTTCACGGTCGGGGACATCGGCCGGATCGACGACGACGGCTACGTGTACCTCGACGCCCGTCGCGAGGACCTGGTGATCTCCGGCGGCGTGAACGTCTACCCGACCGAGGTGGAGAACGTCCTTCGCGAGGTCGACGGCGTCAGCGACGTTGCCGTGTTCGGGGTCGCCGACGACGCCTGGGGGCAGCGGGTGTGCGCCGCCTACGTCGGCGACGCCGAGGTCGACGCGCTCACGTCCTACGCCCGGGAGCGGTTGGCGCCACCGAAGCGGCCCAAGGAGTACCACCGTGTCGACGCGCTCCCCCGCACGCCGACGGGCAAGGTGCGCCGACGGGACCTGTCCGACCTCACGTCTCGTCGGAGGACGCGGCCCACAGGTTGATCCCGGCCTCGACGGCGTGCTGGTCGATCGCGGCCAGCTCCTCGTCGGTCAGGGGCGGACCGTCCAGCGCGTCGAGGTTGGTGTCGAGCTGTGCGACCGAGGATGCCCCGATCACGGCGGAGGTCACACGCGCGTCGCGCAACGCCCACTGGAGCGCGAGCTGCGCCAGCTTCTGGCCACGGCCGACTGCGATCTCGTTGAGTGCGCGCACCCGGCGCAGCACGTCGTCGTCGAGGCCGGTCAGCGTCGAGTCCGCGCGCGCGGCCCGGGAGTCCTCGGGCACACCGTCGAGGTAGCGGTCGGTGAGCAGCCCCTGGGCGAGGGCAGTGAAGACGATGCAGCCCATGCCCTGCGCGTCGAGCTCGTCGAGAAGGTCTCCCTCGATCCAGCGGTTGAGCATCGAGTAGGACGGCTGGTGGATCAGCAGCGGCGTGCCGAGCTCACGCGCGATCGAGGCGGCCTGCTTGGTCTTCTCCGGCGAGTACGACGAGATCCCGGCGTACAGCGCCTTGCCCTGGCGGACCGCGTGGTCGAGGGCAGCCATCGTCTCCTCCACCGGCGTCTCCGGGTCGAAGCGGTGGCTGTAGAAGATGTCGACGTAGTCGAGTCCGATCCGAGAGAGCGACTGGTCGAGCGAGGCCAGCACGTACTTCCGCGAGCCGCCGCCCTGGCCGTAGGGGCCGGGCCACATGTCGTAGCCGGCCTTGGTCGAGATCACCAGCTCGTCGCGGTAGGGCGCCAGGTCCTTGCGCAGGTATCGCCCGAAGTTCTCCTCGGCACGGCCGTAGGGCGGACCGTAGTTGTTGGCCAGGTCGAAGTGGGTCACGCCGCGGTCGAACGCACGGCGCAGGATCGCGCGCTGGGTGTCCTCGTCACGGTCCTCGCCGAAGTTCTGCCACAGCCCGAGCGAGAGCATCGGCAGCTTGAGCCCGCTGCGGCCGGCGTAGCGGTAGGGCATCGAGTCGTAGCGGTCGTCCGCCGCGGAGTAGCTCATGTCGACCATGCAACCAGAGGTCCCGTCGAGCGCGACCACCGGAGCCTCAGCAGAACCGGCGGCGGTACTCCTGGGGGCTGATCCCGCGCACCTTGGTGAACTGGTGGCGGAGGGTGGCGGCGGAGGCGAAGCCGACCAGGTGCGCGATCCGCTCGACCGGTTGGTCGCTGGCCTCGAGCAGGTGCTCGGCCCGCCGTACGCGCTGGGCGGTGATCCAGCCGTGCGGTGTCGCACCGGTCTCGTCGACGAACCGGCGGGCGAAGGTCCGCTGCGACATCGCCGACCGGTCGGCCAGCGCCTCGACGGACAGGTCGGAGTCGAGGTTCTCGATGATCCAGGTGAGCAGCGGCGACAACGTCTCGGCGTCACACTCCGGCATCGGCTGCCGGATGAACTGCGCCTGCCCGCCGTCGCGGTGCGGCGGGAGCACTATCCGGCGGGCAGCATCGGCGGCGACCTTCTGACCGTACGACGTGCGCAGCAGGTGGAGGGCGGCGTCGATCCCGGCCGCCGCGCCGGCACCGGTAACCACGCCCTCGTCCTCGACGTAGAGGACCTCGGGCTTCACCTTCGCCTCGGGGAACGCTTCCGACAGCTCGTCCGTGTGCCGCCAGTGGGTCGTGCACTCGCGGCCGTCGAGCAGGCCGGCCGCACCGAGCACGAACGCGGCCGTGCAGTGGGCGAAGACCAGGGCACCACGCTCGTGGGTCCGGCGAGCGAGCTCCACGACGGCTGGGTCGGGTGTCTGGAACTCGCGGTGCGGCGCGAAGCAGACCAGGTCGGCGTCGTCGGCGACCTCGAGGCCGTGCTCGACGAACAGGTCGTAGCCGGACGCGCCGCGCACCCGCCCCGGCCGCGGCGTGCACACCACGAAGTCGAAGACCGGGTTGTCGTCCTCGGCGTGGTAGGGCTCCGCCCAGACCTCGCACATCGCACCCAGCCCGAACGGCTCGGCGCCGTCCTGGACCACCACGGCCACGCTGGTCAGCTTCCTCGCACTCGACATGGCCCCAGCCTGCACCCGGGTTGGCAGAAAATCAATGATGCATGTCATCTCTGCCACTGTTGGCAGGATCGCGATAGTCGCAGAATATCTGCCATGACCACGACGACACTCATCCTGATCCTGGTCCTCGCCGCCTGGACGTTCCTGCTGGCGCGGATGATCCACAACGACGGCGCCGGCCGTCCGACCTCGGCCCACCAGCCGCCCCGCTCCCACGAGCCCGACCTGTTCGAGCAGCACTGCGTGTGACCCGCCGCGACGACTCCGGCGCGAGTCCCTCCGGGCACCACGAAGCCCCGGTCCGCTCAGCGGACCGGGGCTTCGCTTCACCCCAACTGGTGACTCAGGAAGTCACGGGTGGATCAGAAGTGGCTCTTCTTGGTCGGGTCGAGGACCGAACCGATCAGGTACACCGTCGCGTTGGCGGTGTGCACGCCACCACAGATCACCGGAACGCCGTTGACCTGCAGGTTGTCGCCCTCACCAGTGACGTCGACCTCCGGGCCGGCCAGCGTCTTGTGCTTGCCGGCGATGGCGTCGGGGGCCAGCTGGCCCTGGATGACGTGGTAGGTGAGCACGGTCTGGAGCGTCTTCGCGCCAGCCGGCTTGGTCAGGGTCGCGAAGTCGGGACCCATCTTCTTCTGGAGCGCCGCGAACGCGGAGTCGACGGGTGCGAACACGGTGAACTCGCCACCGTTGAGCGCGTCGACCAGGTTGACGTCCTTGTTCACCTGGCCGGAGACGGCCGCGACGAGCGTCTTGAGGAGCGGGTTGTTGCTGGCGGCCGTGGCCACCTTGTCCTGCGCCATGCCGTCGACCGAGCCTGCGCCGTCCGGCACCGCCTTGGCGTAGTCGGCGCAACCGGGACCGACGAGGTCGGCGGTCGCGTCAGCGGAGGCGGACTCGCTCGGCGTGGCCGAGGAGGTCGTGTCGGAGGAGGCGGTGGACTTGGTCTCGCTGCCACAGGCAGCGACTCCCAGCAGTGCCAAGGAGCAGGCAGCCGCCGCGAACACCTTGCGGGTCTTGAGCGTGGTCATGGATGTTCCCTTCTGGGTTTGTTGCCTCTGGTGTGGCCGACTCGCGTCGACGGTCACCCGACGTTCACAGTGGTGCTGTGCCATCCGGTGGCCCCATCGGGTCGAGGTGGTACCCGATCGGAGGTCTGGGTGTAGCCGGTCTTGTCCGTCGCGCGGACGTAGATCTTGTGCTGGCCCTTGGTGGCGTCCCAGGGGAAGACCCACTGGCGCCAGTTGTCGATCGTGTCCTCGGTCGCGAGGCGGGCCTCCTGCCAGTCGCCCTGGTCGACCCGGACCTCGACCTTCTGGATGCCGCGGCGCTGCGCGTAGGCCACGCCGGCGACGTTCACCTTGCCCGCCTTGACCGAGGCGAACTGGCGCGGGACGTCGATCCGGCTCTCGGTCTTGATCGGGGCCTGCTCGGCCCACTTGCGGTCGGTCCAGTACGTCGAGACGTCGGAGAACGAGGTGACCTCCATGTCGACGACCCACTTGGTGGCCGACACGTAGCCGTAGAGACCGGGGACCACCATCCGGGCCGGGAAGCCGTGCTTGAGCGGCAGCGGCTCGCCGTTCATGCCCACCGCCAGGAGAGCGTCACGGTCGTCGGTCAGCGCCGCGATCGGGGTGCTGATCGTCATGTCGTCCTGGCTCGTGGAGACCAGGCAGTCCGCTCCGCTCTTCACGCCGGCCTGCTTGAGGAGCTCACGCATCGGGACCCCGAGCCAGGTGGCGTTGCCGACGTACTGGTCACCGACCTGGTTCGAGACGCAGGTCAGGGTGATCCGGCGCTCGACCAGCGGCATCCTGAGGATGTCGTCGAAGGAGAACTCGAGCTCCTTGTCGACCTTCCCGTGGATCTTCAGCCGCCAGGAGCCGGCGTCGATCTGGGGCACCTTGAGGGCCACGTCGACGCGGTAGAACTTGTCGTTGCTGGTCAGGTACGGCGTGATGCCCTTGACGTCGAGGTCCGCACCCCGGGGCAGCGGCTCCACCTTCGTGGCGGCGGCCGGGAGCTGGACGCCGTCACGGGAGGACGCACCGGCGTTGCCGAACAGCGTCGAGGTGCCGGCGCCCACGACGGCGACGCCGCCGCTGGCCAGGGCCGCCTCGAGGAAGACCCGACGGTTGAAGCCGGAGGGCTCGTCGTTCTCGGTGAGGTCGGCACCCCAGGACCGGCCGAAGAACCAGAGCAGGGCCACGCTGACCACCAGCGAGAGCAGGCCCGGCAGGATCGTGCCGAGCGAGAAGTCGAGCCCGTTGAGGGTCTTGATCGCGCCACCGAGGGCGACCAGGTTGAGCACCGCCGCCAGGACCAGGCCGAGCCGGAGCCGGCGCGAGGCGACGACGCCGACGACCGCGCTGGCCACGGCCATCACCACGAAGACCGTGGCGAGCAGGATCGGCTTGTCGTTGGTGCCGAACTTCTCGACCGCGAAGTCCTTCAGCCACCCGGGAGTGATCCCGATGACGGTGGTGCCGAGGGCGTACACGGGAGAGGAGACACTGCCGAGCAGCGCGGCGAGCAGCATGGAGGCACCGACGCCCCCTGCTGCGGCCAGGATGCCGGCAAGGGCACCCCGGAGGTCTCGCGACTGCGGCTTCTTCATGCACGTTGTTCGCCACCGCAACGGGAACGGTTTGGTCCAGTTCGGGACCAATCCTTGAATCGGCAACCACCTGTGCGCGGCCGTGCAGCTCAGGCGCCGCTCAGGGGTCGCTCAGGGCGCTGCGGGAACACCGCGGACGCAGCCGAGCCCGGATCCCTCGCGGGATCCGGGCTCGGCTGCTGCGGGTGGTGCGGTGGCCTACGCCTGGCCGCCGGTCAGCTTCTCGCGGAGCGCCTGCAGGGCCTCGTCCGAGGCCAGCGAGCCGCCGTCGGCGGTTGCACCGCTCTCGGTCTCGGCACTCTCGGGTGCGCCACCGGAGCTGTACGACGTGGCCTCGCCCGCGTCCGCCTCGGCCTGCTTGGCCTCGGCCTGCTGCTTGACGTGGGCCTCCCAGCGGGTGTGCGCCTTGGCGTACTGGTCCTCCCAGACCGCGCGCTGCTCGTCGAAGCCCTCGAGCCACTCGCCGGTGTCGGGGTCGAAGCCCTCCGGGTAGATGTAGTTGCCCTGGTCGTCGTACGACGCGGTCATGCCGTAGAGCGTCGGGTCGAAGTCCTCGACGTCGGCGGCGGCGCTGGTCTCGTTGGCCTGCTTGAGGGACAGCGAGATCCGGCGACGCTCGAGGTCGATGTCGATGATCTTGACCATCACGTCGTCGTTGACCTGGACGACCTGCTCCGGGATCTCCACGTGGCGCTCGGCCAGCTCGGAGATGTGGACCAGGCCCTCGATGCCCTCCTCGACCCGCACGAACGCACCGAACGGCACCAGCTTGGTGACCTTGCCGGGCACGATCTGGCCGATCTGGTGGGTCCGGGCGAAGTGCTGCCACGGGTCTTCCTGGGTCGCCTTGAGCGACAGCGAGACGCGCTCGCGGTCCATGTCGACGTCGAGCACCTCGACGGTGACCTCGTCGCCGACGTTGACGACCTCGGACGGGTGGTCGATGTGCTTCCAGGACAGCTCGGAGACGTGCACCAGACCGTCGACGCCGCCGAGGTCCACGAACGCACCGAAGTTGACGATCGAGGAGACGACGCCCTTGCGGATCTGACCCTTCTGGAGCTGGGTCAGGAAGCCCTGACGCACCTCGGACTGGGTCTGCTCGAGCCAGGCACGGCGCGAGAGCACGACGTTGTTGCGGTTCTTGTCGAGCTCGATGATCTTCGCCTCGAGCTCCTGGCCGACGTACGGCTGGAGGTCGCGCACGCGGCGCATCTCGACCAGCGACGCGGGCAGGAAGCCACGCAGACCGATGTCGAGGATCAGGCCGCCCTTGACCACCTCGATGACGGTGCCGGTGACGACGCCGTCCTCCTCCTTGACCTGCTCGATCGTGCCCCACGCGCGCTCGTACTGGGCGCGCTTCTTGGACAGGATCAGCCGACCCTCCTTGTCCTCCTTCTGGAGGACGAGCGCCTCGACCTTGTCGCCGACCTCGACGACCTCGTTGGGGTCGACGTCGTGCTTGATGGACAGCTCGCGGGAGGGGATGACGCCCTCGGTCTTGTAGCCGATGTCGAGGAGGACCTCGTCGCGGTCGACCTTCACGATCGTGCCCTCGACGATGTCGCCATCGTTGAAGTACTTGATCGTGGCGTCGATGGCGGCGAGGAAGTCCTCTTCCGAACCGATGTCGTTGACAGCGACCTGCGGGTGCTCGGTCGTCGGGTCGGTGAGAGTGGGAGTGCTGCTCGTCATAGGGGAGTGGGTTCCTTGGAGGTGGACAGATGTTCGTACGGGCGCACGCAGAAGCCGCTTTCACTTTCAACGAAAGGATTCCGTTGGCCGGTCAGGGACCGGCACCAGCGAGCGAGAGGCTGCTCCGTCTGAGACTCAACGCAGACCTCCGGTGCACCTGGAGGATATCTGCAGGTGATGCGGCGAGTCCAACCGGCGGCGGTGGATGTTGTGCGCTTGTGATCTGCCGGGGGGCGTGGGTCGGCTGCCGAACACCACGGTCCCGTGGTGTTCGTCCCCTTCCCTAGCGGAATTTCGTGAGGGAAGTGGATGGATACCACGGGACCGTGGTAACCGGCCCGACGTCCGGAAAGCGACTCACGTCGGCAGGTGGTCCCGCGCCCACAAGGCGGCACTGGTGCGGTCGGCGACCCCGATCTGGCGGAAGACCCGGCCCAGGTGGGCCTTGACGGTGCGTTCGCTGATGCCCAGCGCCCGGCCGATCTGCTTGTTCGCCAGGCCCTGCGCCACCAGTCGCAGGACCTCGGTCTCGCGGGGGCTCATGGCGTCCTCCGGACGGCCGCTGCCGGCGTTGGGCAGCAACACCCGGGCCACGCGCGGGTCCAGCGGCACATGACCGGCGGCCGCGGAGCGTACGGCGGCCAGCAGGTCCTCGGGCTCGCAGTCCTTGAGCAGGTAGCCGACTGCACCGGCAGCGAGGGCGTCGCTGACCCGGTCGCGGTCGGAGAAGCTGGTGAGCACGACCACCTTGGCATCGGGCTGCTCGGCCAGGATCCGTCGGGTCGCCTCCACCCCGTCGACCTGTGGCATCGAGAGGTCCATCAGCACCACGTCGGGCAGGGTGCTGCCGGCCACGTCGACCGCGGCAGCACCGTCACCGGCCTGACCGACGACCACGATGTCGTCGGTGGCCGCGAGCAGGGCGGCGAGGCCCGTGCGCACCATCTGGTGGTCGTCGACGAGCAGCACGGAGATCCTCCCGCTGGCTCCCCCGGTCGTCTGGGTCATCGGACGTCCTCTCCCCCGCTGCTGGTTCTGCGCTGCACCTGCAACCGCCAGTGTGTCCCGCCACCGGGCGACGACGCGACCTGGAGCAGCGCGCCCCCGGTCGTGGCGATGTCGGCGAGCAACCGCAGACCGAAGTGCCCGGGCTCCGGGTCGGAGAACTGAGCCTCCACGTCGAAGCCGTTGCCGTCGTCCACGACGTCGAGCACGACCGCGTCGTCCGGCTCCTGGGCCCGGTAGACCGTGATCGTCACCGTGCACGGGGCCGCGTGCTTCGCGGCGTTGCGCAGCGTCTCCTGGGCGACCCGGTAGACCAGCCGCTCCTGCTCCGGCTCGAGTCCGAGGTCGTCGTCGGTGTCGACGTGCATCTCGAGCCCCTGCGCCCGCACCGTCTGGGCGAGGTCGGCCAGGGCGGCACCGAGCCCGGCCTGCGCGAGGCTTGCCGGGTAGATGTCGACCAGCAGCGAGCGCAGCGCCCGGATGCTGGTCCGCACCGACGCCGACACCGTGCCCAGCTCCTCGACGACGGCGTGCTGGCCGGTCGCCCGGGCGTGTGCGGCGGCGCCGGCGATCACGAACGACGTCGCGGCAAGGTCCTGCACCGGCCCGTCGTGCAGCGTCGCCGCGATCCGTCGGCGCTCGGTGGCGGAGGCGTCGACTGCGCGTTCGAGGAGCAGCTCACGCTGCCGCTGCGCCCGTCGTACGCGCGCGAGGAGGTGCCACAGCAGCGGGGCGAGCAGGACGACGAACAGCAGCAGGCTGCTCAGCGTGACGCCGGCGAACCCCCGCCAGAGCTGTCCGGTGCGCTGGCTGACCTCGTCGTACGGCGCGTAGATCTCGAACAGCGCCTCACCCCCGGACGGGGTCCACACGGGCCGGTAGACCTCGACCAGCTTGTCGCCGATCTGCCGGTCCAGCGCGTTCTCGGGCCGGGAGAGGTCCGAGATCTCCGCCACCGTGCGGGGGTCGTCGAGGACCTCGCGCTCCTCGGCATCGAGCGGGAACCGTTCCCCGATCAGCTCGGGTTGGTCGGAGTAGAGGATCGCGCCGTCCTGGCGCCAGAGCTTGACCCGGACCACGCCCTCACCCAGGATCTGCGACCGGACCAGCTTGTCGAACGTCCTGACCGCCTCCGGGTCGCCGGCCAGCAGGAGGTCGTTCAGGGCCGGCTGGACCACGGCGTCGGCGAGCACGTCGGCGGTGTTCGCAGCATCGTTGACGGCTTCGCGCTCGGCCAGCCGACGGGCCGCCAGCGTGCCGCCCACGGTGACCGCGACCAGCAGCAGGACCACGCCCACCGCAAGCTGCGTGACGATCCGGCGCATCCGCAGCGGTGTCTCGCTGGCGACGTCGTGGGTGGGTCCGGCGACGGTGACCCAGCCGGTCTCCGAGGACGCGCCCGAGTCCCCGACGGAGATGTCCGTCGGGGACTCAGCGGGCCGTTCAGTCGTCGGATCCGTGGCCACCGGACCCCTTTGTGTCCTTGCCGCCGCCCGAGTGATGACTGTCGTCGGAGCCGCCGGACCTGCCGGATCCGCTCGCGCTCGAGTCGCGTCCGGAGGAGCCGCCGCCACTTGTGTCGCGGCCGCTGTCGTCGCTGCCGGACCTGCCCCCGCGGTCGTCACCGGGCTCTGCCTGTCCGCGGGTGCCGTCGCCGGTGTGGTCGTCGCCGGCGTCGTGGGTGGCGGGGTCGTCCGCGCCGCGCCGGGCGTGGTGCTTCTCGGACTCACGACCGGCGTGCTGTGCGGCACGCACCGCACGGGTCTCGTGACTCTGAGCGGCAGTCGTCGAACGCGCCTGCTCGGGCACCCGGACCGGCACCGCCTCGGAGAACGACGCGTTGCCCCAGAGGCCGAACACGGCCGGGACCAGCGCGAGCAGGATGCCCACGGCATACACCTCGATGCGCTTCATGTCACTCCTCCGGTGGTCGATTGTCTCAGGCTCGGCTCTCGGCCGTCAGAAGTTGACGGCGCCGGCGCAGGTCGCTGCACCACGCGTGGCGCGGGCCCGGATCTGGTCGGTGCCTGCCCGGTTGGCGATCCTCCGGGAGACCGTGAAGGAGCCGGAGGGCGCCGTGGTGGTGCGGGTGCCGGTGAAGAACCGGGTGCCGTTGTCCCCCATCCGAACCGACCAGGTCTGACCGACCTTGTTGGAGTCGACCTCGAAGTCGACCTGGATCTTGCCGTCGTCGGCCTTGGCCTTGAGCTTCCAGACCGCCGAGGAGCCCTCACAGCCACCCGTGCGGATGACCTCGCGACCCTTGGCCTCGGCGGACGTGGCACCAGCCCCCACCACGGCGAGCGCCAGCATGCCTGCGGCAACGATCCGGAACTTCTTGGCGACGATGCTGTCCATGACTGACTCCCAAGCTCGTGCGCCGCGGTGCTGCGGCGTCGGGACCAGCGTGGGTTCAGCGGTGGTGCAGACGCCATTGGGCCTTGGTCGTAGTACCCGTGGCGTCTCGTTCGAGTCAGTTGTTCTCGCAGCCCGATCCGTTGACGACTGGCGAGCCGAGGTCCTCCTCGTGACAGAAGTCGTGGGCGCCGTCGCCGCCCCGGATGCGGCTCGCGCCTTCGTTGCCGGTGCCACCGAAGACGATGTCGCCGTCACCTCCCTCACCGTCGACGATGTCCACGCCGGCGTCCCCGTTGAGGATGTCGGGACCATTGCCGCCGTAAAGGCGGTCGGCCGACCCGTCACCGTGCATGACGTCGTGGTCGTCGCCTCCGAAGAGGATGTCGGCTCCGACCAATCCGTGGATCACGTCGTCACCCCCTAGCCCGGAGAGCGTATTGGCCCCGCTGCTGCCAGTCAGGTTGTCGGCGCTGTTGGTTCCGTAGAGGCTCTCCACCTCACGGATGGTGTCGAGACCTGCGCCGACGGTGTTCTGCTGCTTGATCGTGTTCAGGGTGACCGTGACGCCCGGTGCCGCGTTGCCCGGGTCCTGGTGGGCGTCCCCGTTGGCGTCCACGAACCTGACGTAGCTCGCCGCGTCGCCGCAGATCGTCGGGTCGGGGTTGCAGCCGTTGTCGGTGCCGCCGTAGAGCGAGTCGTTGCCGGCGTCACCGAGCAGGACGTCGTTGCCTCCGTTGGCGCGGATCACGTTGGCCTTGATGTTGCCACGCAAGGTGTCGTCGAACTCGGTGCCGGTGAGGTTCTCCATGTTCCAGAGCTGGTCCGTGCCGGTGCAGCTTCCGACGGCCTCGGCCTTGTACAGGTCGGCGGTGACGCCACACGAAGTGGCTTCCGGAGCCGCGTCCGGCAAAGGCTTGTACTGGCTGAAGTCCACCGTGTCGTTACCAGCCTCGGGTGCGGTCGGGGTGCCGTCGCCGCCGTAGACCTCGTCGTTCCCCGGTCCCGGGTAGATGGTGTCGTTGCCCCCGAGCCCGCAGATCACGTCGTCATTGGGCGTGCCCCAGAGGACATCGTTGCCGGAGGTGCCGACGATCGTGCACCGGTTGCCCTTGATCGTCATCGTGGCGTTGGTGTTGCCGGGCTGACCACCGACGATGTTGGTCAGTGTGGTGAAGAAGGTCTCGTCGAGCTCAGCGACCGTGTCGGAGTTCACGGTGACCGTGAGCTTCTTCGAGGTCTGCCCGAGGGCGACCTGCGAGGAGCCGCTGCCGGCCAGGTAGTCACCCGGCGCGGTCGCGGTGCCGTCGGAGGTGGCCCAGTCGAAGGTCACCAACCGCGGGTTGGGGTGCGACAGCGTGACCGTGAAAGTCAGCAGGGTGGTGGCGGCTGCTGGCTCGTCCACGCTCACGTCGGACACCGAGACCAGCGCGTCGTCGTCCCGGATGGTCAGCACTCCGTTGTCGCCGAGCACGGAGTCACCGGCAGGGTTCGCGTTGGACAGCGTGATCGGGACGGTCTCGTCGTCCTCGGTGGCGATGTCGCCCTTGACCGGAACCACCGCGTTGCGACTGATGATGCCCGGAGCAAAGCTCAGGGTGCCGCCAGCCGATGTGTAGTCCGCGCCGCTCGTGGCCGTGCCGGAGGCGGTGGCCCAGGCCACCGTGGTCGGGAACGCGGAGACCGGCGTGAGGGTCACCGGCACGTTGCCGTTGGTGGTGGAGCCGGTGTCCTTCTCCACGACGCCGAGGTTACCGGCGGACAGACGCGGCGTGGCCTCGTCGTTCTGGATGGTGCCGGTGGCGCTGCTGCGACCGAGGGTCAGGTTGTCGGGCGCTGTGAGGCCGACAGTGAAGGCGTCGTCGTGCTCGTAGACCTCGTCGCCCTTGATCGGCACCGTGAACGTCGCCGACGTCTGCTCGAACGGGATCGTGACCGTGCCCGATGTTGCCTCGTAGTCGCTGCCCCCGAACGCCGGGCCGACGACGAGCGCCGTGCCGTCGGCGGTCTGGGCGGACACCGACGACGGGGTGAGCAGCGTCTCGGTCTGGGTCACGGTGAACGTCATCTGCTTCGTGCCTGTGTTGCCCTCGGTCACGGACACGTCGCCGATGGTGGCCGACGGACGCGAGGCGCGCAGCACGACATTGGCGGCGCCGTACGTCGCACCCCATGAGATGTCGCCCGCGAGGTCGCCGCCGGATGCCGAGGTGAACGTGCCGGTGCGCGAGGAGCCGGTGACGATCTCGGCGGTGTCGCCGAGACTCGGCGCGTAGCCCGTCGTGATGTCGATCTTGCCACCGATCGTGGCGACGCCCGTCGCCACCACCTTGTCGGACTGGCCGGCGCCCGTCCCGTTGACGTCGATGCCCAGGGTGGAGCCGGAGTCGAGCGTGAGCTTGCCGGTGACCGAGAGCGTGCCCGGGCCGGAGAGGCCGGGCTCGAGCCGCCCGGTGGTGTTCACAGACAGACCCGCGGTACCGGTCTGGACGGTACCGATGCCTCGGAGGGTGCCGCCCGTGACGTTGGCGGCACCAGAGGCCTGCAGCTTCGCGTCCGCCGCTGTCAACGACGTGGTGCCGGCGCTCTGGTTGAAGGCCGGGAGGACCAGCGTGGAGCCGGTGCCGATCACGACCGTGCCGGACTGCGCCAGCGAGCCGACGCTCTGGCTCTTGCCGTTGCGCACGGTCAGCGAGCCGCTGTGCACGGTCAGGTTGCCGAGTCCGTTGGCCACGGTCGCTCCGCTGACGGTGTCCTGCAGCTGGGCGCTCGGACCGTCGAGCAGGATCGTGGCCTTGTTGTTGGTGATGTCGGCCGGGAGCTTTATCTTGCCGGGCGAGAGCATCTCGTACGTGCCACGGTTCAGGGCTGCTACCGCTGATCGCTGGGAACGGGCCGGCGATGTCGAGCAGTCCCGATTCCGACCGGAGCGTTCCATTGTTGTCCAGCGTCGCGTTGGTTCGCTGATGGCCCCCGGGGCGTCGGGCTTGGTGATCGTGCCGTTGAGATTGTTGGCCAGAGCACCCGAACCCTCGACGTCAGCACCGTTCTTCAGCTGGATCACGCCGTTGTTGGTCAAGGTGTTCTCGAACGCCGAGATGTACAACGACGCGAGACCCGTGTCCGAGTTCTGCTGCAGCGTGATCGTGCCATTGTTGAGCACCGCCCGGGCGCCGGAGAGATACAGACCGTAGTAGCCCGGATTGGTCACCACCATCGTGGCACCCGAGGCCACCGTCGTGGTCCCCGCACCCGCCATCCCCGAGTCCTGCACCGTCAGCGACCCGGTCGACACCTCGAACGCACCGTCGCCCGACACCGAGCCCGTCAGCACGACCCCGGTCCCCTGCGTGGAGAGCTTCGAACCCACCGGCACGGTGACCTGGTTCAACTGGACAGCTCCACCGCTCGCTGTGACGACGCCGGACGTCGATCCCCCCGCAGCCGGGCCCAGGTTCAAGACGTTCAGCGTCCCGGCCGTCGGATCAAGACGTCCCGCCAGCTCCACGGGAGCGTTCAGCCGTGACTCGGTCGTCGCGGTCGACGAGCGCACCGACCCCGCCCCCGGCACCCGCACCACACCAGAGCCTTCGACGTCGGCACCGTTCTGCAGGTCCAGCACCCCGCTGTTCGTCAACGTGTTCTCGAACGCCGAGAGGTACAACGACGCGAGACCCGTGTCCGAGTTCTGCTGCAGCGTCAAAGTCCCGTTGTTGGTCAGCGCCCGGGTGCCGGACATACAAGCCGTAGTACCGCCCGGATTGGTCACCACGCATCGAAGCGCCGGACGCCACCTGCGTCACCCCCGCCCCTCCATGACCTGCGTCGCTCACCAGGAACGAGCCCGAGTCGATCGCCAGGTCGCCCGCGCCGTCGAGCGTGCTGCCGAACAGCCCGGTGCGGCCAGTCGCCACCACCGTCGCGTCGGCGATGATCGTGACAGCGTTGCCCGCTATCCGCACCGCCCCGCACCCGGAGCGGTCGGACCGGCCAGCGAGGCACCGTTCCCCAGAGTCACGCCGCCGACCTCGGTCACGGCGTCGGGCGCAGCCGTGAAGGTGCCGGTCGACGTGCCCGGGGCGCCACTGGCGTCGACACTCAGCTTCCGGCTGCCGAGCGGACCATGCCGTCGTTCTCGACGGCAGCGTGCACGTTGCTGCTGGTCGCGGGAACGTCGGGCTTGGTGATCGTGCCGTTGAGTTGTTGGCCAGAGCACCCGTACCCTCGACGTCAGCACCGTTCTTCAGCTGGATCACGCCGTTGTTGGTCAAGGTGTTCCCGAACGCCGTTGATGTACAACGACGCGAGAGCGCCGTGTCCGAGTTCTGCTGCAGCGTCATCGTGCCGTTGTTGAGCACCGCCCGGGCGCCGTTGAGAGATACAGACCGTAGTAGCCACCCGATTGGTCACCCGCATCGTAGCACCCGACGCCACCGTCGTGGTGCCCGCACCACGCCATCCGACCCCTGCTCGACAGCGAGTCCCGGTGGACACCTCGAACGCACCGTCGCCGTTCACCGTGCCGTCCAGCTTGACTCCCGTGCCCTCGTGGAGAGCTTCGAATCCACCCGGCACCATCACCTGGCTCAGCTCCAACGCAACCACCCGAGGTCGTCGACCGTTCCGGTGGTCGATCCAGCCGCCGCAGGCGTGAGGTGGCGGGCGCTCAACGTGCCACGCCATCGCGTCCAGACGGCCCGCAAGCTGGACCAGGGGAACGTTCCGAACTCGTCCCGCCGTCACGACCGCATCAGGCCCGCCGCCGAGACCCGCAGCACGCCGTTAGCCAGAGATGTCGGCACCGCTCTTGAGGTCCAGCACGCTGTTGTTCGTCACCGACATGCCCGACCCGTTGAACAGCAACGACGGAAGCGACGTGTCCGTCGACTGCTCCAGCGTCACCGTGCCGTTGTTCACCAACGACCGCGTGTCGTTGAGCATCAACCCGTAGTACCCACCCGCGTTCGTCGACCCGCATCGAGCACCCGACGCCACCGTCGTGGTGCCCGCACCGCCCATCGACCCCTGGTTCACCACCAGGGTGCCCAGCGGCAACGAACAGATTCGCGTTGTTGACCGTGCCGTTCAGCTCGGAGTCGCTGACCGTCCCGCGTCGGTGACCGTCAGCGTTCCGGCGCCCTGGAGGGTGCCGTCGATCCGGACGCCGTCGGCGACGCCGCCGCCGGTGAGGCCGACGGTGCTGCCGGTCGGCACGCAGGCGTACGACGAGGCGGTGGGCACTCCCGCGGTCCAGTTGGCGGCGTTGGTCCAGGCGCCGGTAGGCCTTGTTGAACGTCGTCGTGCACGCCGGCGCCGAGGTCGACGGGCCCGCCGACACCAGCACGAATGATGCAGCAGCAGCGAGGATCGTGATCCCGCCCCAACGGAAAGCGCGCATGTCCAGCCTCGAATTCCCACGGACTCGCGCCCGAGCTTCCTCCCCAGAAAGTTGCGCTGAAAGTAGCCCTTGCCCCGGCCCACCGCAGGAGAACGGACCTCAGGTCTAGTCAGCTGTCCGGTATATCCCAGGCATGCAGGTCTCCGGACCGCACCAAAAGGTGCAGCAGCGCATCGGCGCGGGCCCCAACCGGGTTCTCGAAGCGCCGGGTGGCGAGGTCCACGAGCGCGAACAGATCGCTCGCCCGAGCGAGGTCGAGAGCATCCGCGCGGGGGTCGGGCACGAACGCCTCCCGTGCCGCGAGCACCGCCTCCGCGAAGGCCGGCTCGCGGTCGAAGCGGAGCAGGTTGCCGAGGTCGGCGTACGGCGAACCGGCGTGCGCGAACTCCCAGTCGAGGAGCCCCGTGACCTCGAGCGTCTCCGGGTCCACGAGCACGTTCTTCGGGTTGAGGTCGCTGTGCACCAGACAGGTGCGACGGACGCTCTCGTCCAGCAGCGCCTGGGTGTCGGCGGCGAGCGACCGCAGGCCGGCCAGGTCGTCCCCGTCCCAGCCGGTCAGGTCCGGAACCGCCCGCTCGGTCCAGAGGGTGAGGTCCTGCAGCACCTCGGGCATCGGTTCGATCCCCAGGTCGGGGCCACGGAACAAACCCGGCCGCGGCAGCGCCACGTGGGCGAGCCGTCCGAGCAGGGTGCCGAGCGCGCGGCCGACCCGGTCAAGACCCGTGTCGTCGAGGGTCGGCTTCAGGTCCGAGAGCAGCACTCCGGGCAGGTACGACGTGACCAGGACCGCGGGCAGGTCCGCACCGGGGTCACCCCGCCGTACCTCCAGGACGCGGGGCACCGGCAGCAGCCCGGACAGCCACGCCAGCACGGCCGCGTCCACCTCCGAGGCACGCGGTCCCCGCCGCAGCGAGCGACCCCCGTAGATGCGGAGCACCGCCCGCTCCCCTGCGTGGTCGGTCAGCCAGGTCTCACCACTCATCCCGCCGGCCAGCGGCTGCAGGTCGACACCGAAGTCCGTCACGCGCCGACTCTCCCAGAGGACGCGATGAGGTCGATAGGTTGGCCGCATGGGGAACCCGGTGCGCCCCGAGCGGCGGGCGTCCGACGCGACGGAGACCGAGCGCGCCAACCGCGGTGAGTGGGACCGCTACGCCGACGAGTACCAGGAGACACACGGCCGGTTCCTCGGCGACGCCGGCTTCGTGTGGTCCCCGGAGGGCACCGAGGAGAGCAACCTGCACCTGCTCGGCGACGTCGCCGGCCGCACCGTCCTGGAGATCGGCTGCGGTGCCGGCCAGTGCTCACGCTGGGTGCTCGCCCACGGCGGTCACCCGGTCGGGCTCGACCTCTCCCACCGCCAGCTCCAGCACAGTCGGCGGATCGACGACGAGCTCGGCACCCGGGTGCCCACGGTGGAGGCCACGGGCACGGCGCTGCCGTTCGCGGACGCGACCTTCGACGTCGTGTTCTCCGCCTTCGGCGCCCTGCAATTCGTGGCCGACGAGCACAGCGTCGTCGGCGAGGCAGCACGAGTGCTGCGGCCGGGTGGACGCTTCGCGTTCTCGATCACGCACCCGACGCGCTGGATGTTCCCGGACGACCCGACGGAGGGTGGCCTGGTCGCGGACTCGTCGTACTGGGACCGCACGCCGTACGTCGAGGTGGTCGACGAGACCGGTGAGGCGGGGTACGTCGAGCACCACCGCACCCTCGGTGACTGGGTGCGCGCGCTTGCCCGCGCCGGCTTCGTGCTCGACGACCTGGTCGAGCCGGAGTGGCCCGCCGGGCACGACCGCACCTGGGGTGGTTGGAGCCGGGTGCGGGGACTGCTCACCCCGGGCACCGCGATCTACGTCAGCCACCTGCCACCGGCACGCTGACCGCGAGTCAGAGGGGCGGCGACCCGTCGCCGCCCCTCTCGTCGACCGGTCAGATCAGGCGACGACGGAGCGCGAGGCCGCCGGCCGCGCCGGCCAGCAGGACCAACCCGCCCAGCGTGCGCACCAGGTTGCGGTTGCCCTCGCCGCTCGCACCCTTGATCTTGTAGCTGTACGCCGTCAGGCCGACAGCGCCGTCGGGAGCCCCGTACGCCATGCTCGACGCGTTGGCCCGCTCGGCGCCTGCCTTCATGATCGCCACCAGCTCGGAGTACGTCTGGGTGGTGCTCTGACCGGCGGCGATCAGCTTCTGCGTGCCCTTGTCCGACAGCTCCTGCGCGCCGGCAGGCAACCGTGGGGCGGCGGCGGCAGCCTCGTCGAGACCGTTGGCGATCTTCGTCGAGCCGTCCGCGGCGTCCCCGAGTCCCGAGGACAGCTTGGCGGCGCCCGCCGCCAGCAGACCCGAACCGTCCGAGGCGTCCCCGGCACCGGCAGCGAGCTGGTTGGCGCCGTCGTCGAGCTGGTTGGCACCGTCGTCGATCCTGCCGAGACCACCGGACAGGCGCGAGCTGCCGTTGTAGGCATCGCCGGCGCCGGCGTTCAGCCGGTTCACGCCGGCGATGGCGGCCGTGACACCGTCGGCCAGCTGAACCAGCCCGCCCTTGACCTGCGTGAGTCCGCCCTTGACGTCGCCGGCACCGGCACGCAGCTTGCCCACACCGGCCAGGGACTGGCTGAGTCCGCCCTCGATCCGACCGGCTCCGGGAATCAGCTGGGTGTCGAGCCCGGTGATCGCCCGGCCGAGGCCAACGGAGACCTGGCCGAGTCCACCGGAGACCAGGCCGAGCCCACCACTGAGCTGCTGGAGGTCGCTCTTGGCGGCCGTGGCTCCCGCCTTCAGACCGCCCGCCGTCGCCTTGCACGTGGCGTCGCCGGAGCACGCAGGGATCAGGTTCTCCAGAGCGTTGAGGCCACCGATGAGGTCGTCGATGTCAGCGTTCGCGGCGAGCTTGGCATCGAGCTGGCTCTTCGCGCCGTCGAGACCAGCCTGGGACTGGTCGACGCCGCCCTTCGCTGTGCCCAGACCGGTCGCCAGCTCCGACAGCCCACCCTTGAGGTCCGTCGAACCGGCCTTGAGCTGGGTGAGGCCGTCGTCGAGGGCCTTGAGCCCGCCGATCAGTGTCTGCGGGTCACCCTCCGTGCCCATGCCCTCGATCAGCTGGTTGACACCGGCCTTCAGCTTGTCGATGCCGTCGGTAGCCGAGGGCAGCTGGCCGGACAGCTGGCCGAGGCCACCACTGATCTGCTTCAGCCCGGAGGTCAGCCTCTTGCTTCCGTCGAGCGCCGTACCGGTGCCGGCCGCCAGGTCGCCGGTGCCACCGGCGAGCTTGCCTGCACCGGCCTGCAGCTTGCCCAGGCCGGCATCGAGCGCGCCCGCACCGGCCGCCAGCTTCTCCGCTCCGGGAGCCGCTTCACCGGAGAGGCCGTCATCGAGCTGGTCGGCGCCGTCACGCAGCTTGATCAGCCCGGCAAGGAGCTCCTCGGACCCGTCACGCAGCTTCAGCAGGTTGTCGTCGATCTGGACAGCACCGTCGACCAGCTTGGTCCCGGTGTCGGCACCCCCCTGGTAGGAGGTGGCCGCGGTCGCGAAGGTGGAGCTCTGCAGCGGGTTGACCGGGAGCGCCGTGATCTCGGCCCGCGGAACGACGCCGTCGGTGATGTCGGCGGTGTAGCCGAAGCTCGCGGTCGTGGACCCGATCGGCTCGAACAGGGTCATCGTGAACGACAGCTTGGTGCCGCCCTCACCGTCGCCGGCCATGTTGGCCTGCTTGGACCGCACGTTGGTGAAGCTCGGCGGTGCCACCGTGCTCAGCGAGCCGACCATGGGGATGGCGACGTCCTCGGTCCGGGTGGTCGTGCCCCCCTTGCCGTCGGGGATGTCGAGCTGCTGCTGCTTGCCGGTGACGTTCTCCACCGTGAAGTCGACCTGGAGCTTGCCGCTCTTGCCCACGACGTCACCCGGCTCCACGCTCGTGCCGTCGACGGAGTAGGCGACCTGAACGTCGAGCGGCAGCTTCCCGGTGTAGTTGCTCACCGAGCGGGTCTTCTTCTCACCGTCGACCTTCTCGTGGATGACCTGCTTGCCGTCGACGGTCTTGATCCCGGAGAAGCCGTCGAGATTGCGGAGGCCGTTGGTCTCGATCGGGTTGGCGAGGTCGGCGACTCCGTTGCCGGTCATCGCGAGCTGCTCGTAGACGCGCTTGGTGCCGACGGAACCGTCGGCCGACATGTACACCTGAACCGTCTCGGTGTTGACGACGTCGATGTCGCCCGTGGTCGCACCGGCCAGAGCCGGTGAGCTGCCGAGAAGTGCCAGCAGCGCGGTGCTGCCGAGGATGGCGCTGCCGCGCCGGAACGTACGTCGGGTGATCACTTCGCTCCTGCTCCCATGAACTCGTCCATCTTGGTGTCGGTGTGGTCGTCGGTCGGTGACGTCTCACGACGGTGAGCGTGGTTCTCGTCGGAGGCGCCCGGCCGGCTCACGAGCGTCGCGGCGAGGAAGCCGACTGCCACGTTGAACAGCAGCGTCGTCGCGGTGGAGACCGAGGTGCTCAGCAGCTCCGGCGGAGCCTCGTTGTACGTGAACTCGTACGCCCCGGCGAACGCCGCGGTCCCGAGCAGCAGCGGCCACAACGGGATGCGGTCGCTGGTGGCAGCAGCCACGGCGACGCAGAGCAGCACGGTGAGGATCACCGCCACCCCTCGGCCACTCGAGGAGTCGGGCAGGAACGCGGCCCGGATCGCGTAGCCGAGCCACGCGAACACCAGACCGATCGCGAAGCCACCCAGTCGGACGACCGCGCTGCGGTCGGGGACCAGGGCGACGACCGCCCCGAGTGCTCCACCGAGCAGCGCAGCCGACTCGAGCTCGAGGTCGAGCGCCGAGCTGATGATGACGATGAGTCCGGCCGCCAGAGCCAGAACCCCACCGACGATGAGATTTTTGCGCATGCGTGCGCCTCTCCCTCCCACAGAAGAACCCGAGAGAGCAGTCATCTCGGTCGAGCAAGACAGAATGTCGCTCGTTACTGCCCGGTACCGTAAACCATGACGAACGTGTTCCCTATAATCGCGAGCTTCGCTGGTACATACCGGATCTGACAACCTGGTCGACGCGGTGGCGTGCCGAGAACTCCGTTCGTCGCCCCGTCCCCGTGGCCGGACGTCGCTCTGGAACACTTGCCCGGTGGTGTCGCAGACTGCCCGGCTCAAGGACGCCGTGAGCCGAGGCGGGTCGATCGCTGTCGCGATCGCCCTGATGAACGTCTCCACCTACCTCTACACGATCGTGGCCGCCCGGCTGCTCGGCCCGCAGAGCTACGGCGCCTTCGCCGCCGTGATGGGCCTGCTGCTCGTGGTCGGCGTGCTCCAGCTCGGGCTCCAGGCCACCGGCGCCCGCCGGATCGCGGCACACCCCGAAGGCGTCGCCGAGATCGAGGCCACGCTGCGCAAGGTCACGTGGGGCTCCTCGGTCGCGCTGGCCCTGCTGTGCCTGCTGCTCACACCTGTGATCGACGCCGCCCTCCACCTCGACAGCGTGGGGACTGCGGCCCTGGTGGCCCTGGTGGCGTTGCCGATGACGGTGATGGGTGGTCAGGCCGGGATCCTCCAGGGCGAGCGCCGCTGGACCGCTCTCGCCGTCTTCTACCTCGCCGCGGGGCTGCCCCGGCTGGTGATCGGCAGCGCCCTGCTGCTCTGGCGGCCGACGGAGTTCTGGGCGGTGATGGGTGTCGCCGTCGCGTTCTTCGCGCCGACGGTCGTGGGGTGGCTGGCGTTGCGGGACCGGGCCGAGGGTCCAACGGACGCCCCCGGCAGTCACGGTGGCCGCTCGGTCCTGGGTGAGACAGCGCGCAACTCCCACGCCCTGCTGGCGTTCTTCGCGTTGTCGAACGCCGACGTGATCGTGGCGCGCGGCGTGCTCGACGCGCACGAGTCCGGCCTGTACGCGGGAGGCCTGATCCTGGTGAAGGCGGTGCTGTTCCTCCCCCAGTTCGTCGTGGTGGTCGCGTTCCCGTCGATGTCCACGGTGTCGGCACGGCGTGACGCCCTGGTCCGGAGCCTGCTGGCGATCGTGGTGCTGGGCGCGGTCGGGGCAGTCGCGGCGCGGGTGCTCAGCCCGCTCGCGCTCACCTTCATCGGTGGCCAGGAGTACGCCGCCATCCAGGACCAGCTGTGGCGCTTCGCCGTGCTCGGCACCGTGCTGTCGATGCTGCAGCTGCTGGTCTACAGCGTGGTCGCGCGACAGTCGCGCTGGTCGGTCTACCTGATCTGGATCGCGCTGCTGGCGCTGGTGGCGCTCGCCCAGTCGGTCTCGGACGTCGGCAGCCTGGTGGACGTGGTGACCGTCGTCGACACCACGCTGCTCGTCGTACTCCTGGCGCTCAGCCTGTGGCGCACCCGTGACCCGCAGCCGGCGGACGAGGCACGCGAGGGCCCCTGATCAGTGCGCGGCCTCGTGCCAGCTGCGGCCGGTGCCCACCGACACGTCGAGCGGGACGGTCAGCTCGGCCGCGGACCCCATCTGGGCGCGGACCAGCTCCTCGAGCCCCTGCTCCTCGCCGGGGGCCATCTCGAACACCAGCTCGTCGTGCACCTGGAGCAGCATCCGGGAGCCGAGCCCGGCGTCCCGCAGCGCGTGGTCGACGTTGAGCATCGCCACCTTGATGATGTCGGCGGCCGAGCCCTGGATCGGCGCGTTGAGCGCCATCCGCTCGGCCATCTCGCGCCGCTGCCGGTTGTCGCTGGTGAGGTCGGGCAGGTAGCGGCGGCGACCCAGGATGGTCTCGGTGAAGCCGGTGCGCCGGGCCTCCTCGACCACGCCGGTGAGGTAGTCGCGCACCCCGCCGAAGGTCTCGAAGTACTCGTCCATCAGACCCTTGGCCTCGCCGGTCGAGATCCGGAGCTGCGCGGAGAGGCCGTAGGCCGAGAGCCCGTAGGCGAGGCCGTAGTTCATCGCCTTGATCTTGGCCCGCATCTCGGAGGTGACCTCGGACGGCTCGACCCCGAACACCCGGGCGGCCGTCACCGAGTGGAAGTCGCGACCGGAGCGGAACGCCTCGATCAGGCCGGCGTCCTCGGACAGGTCGGCCATGATCCGCATCTCGATCTGGCTGTAGTCGGCGGTGAGCAGCGCGGCGTAGCCCTCTCCGACCACGAACGCCTCCCGGATCCGGCGCCCCTCCTCGGTGCGGACCGGGATGTTCTGCAGGTTGGGGTCGGTGCTGGAGAGCCGGCCCGTGGCCGCGATCAGCTGGTTGAACGTGGTGTGGATGCGGCCGTCGGGGGCGACCGTCTTCAGCAGGCCCTGCACGGTCTGCTGGAGCCGGATCACGTCGCGGTGGCGGAGCAGGTGCTGGAGGAACGGGTGCTCGGTCTTCTCGTAGAGGCCCTGGAGCGCGTCCGCGTCGGTGGTGTAACCGGTCTTGGTGCGCTTGGTCTTCGGCATCGCGAGCTCGTCGAAGAGCACCACCTGGAGCTGCTTGGGTGAGCCGAGGTTGATCTCCTTGCCGATCACGTCGTAGGCGTCCTGCGCGGCCTGGCGCACGCCGTCGGCGAACTCGCTCTCGAGGGCTTCGAGGTGGTCGGTGTCGACGGCCACGCCGGTCTGCTCCAGGCGGGTCAGCACCCCCACCAGCGGGAGCTCGACGTCACCGAGCAGGGCGGTGCCGCCACGGTCGTCGAGCTCCTCGTCGAGCGCCTCGGCCAGGTCGAGCACCGCGCGAGCCTGCAGCATCGCGGTCTCACCCGCCGTGTCGTCGCCGATGCCGTCGAGGCTGAGCTGGTCGCCGTCGTCGACGGGTCCGGTCTTGAGCTCGCGCTTGAGGTAGCGCACGGTCAGGTCGGCCAGGTCGTAGGAGCGCTGGTCGGGCCGGGCGAGGTACGCCGAGAGCGCGGTGTCGCGCTCCAGCCCGTCGAGGGTCCAGCCGCGGGCGGCGAGCGCCAGCATCGGGCCCTTCGCGTCGTGGAGCACCTTCGGCATCTTCGGGTCGGCCAGCCAGGCGGCGACTGCCGCGTCGTCCTCGGGCCCCAGCTCGGCCGGGTCGATCCAGGCGGCGGCGCCGGCGCCGGTGGCGATCGCCAGCCCGGTGACCTCTCCCGTGCCCGAGCGCCACGTGCCCTCGGCCTGCACGCCGACGCGGCCGGAGCCGGCGTACTCGTCGAGCCACGGCCCGACCTCGCCGGGCCCGGGCCGGGCGGCGTCGAGGTCGAAGCCCGACCCGTCCACCTCCTCCACCGACTCGAGGGTCTCGAACAGCCGGTCGCGCAGCACCCGGAACTCCAGGCCGTCGAACAAGGTGTGGACCTCCTGGCGGTCCCACGGCTGCATCGCCAGGTCGGTCGGGACCAGCGGGAGCTCGAGGTCGGTGACGAGCGCGTTGAGCTGCCGGTTGCGGACCACGTCACCGAGGTGCTCGCGCAGCGACTCCCCCGCCTTGCCCTTGATCTCGTCGGCCCGGTTGACGACGTTGTCGAGCCCGTCGTACTGGGCGATCCACTTCGCCGCGGTCTTCGGCCCGACCCCGGGGACCCCCGGCAGGTTGTCGGAGGTCTCGCCGACCAGGGCGGCGAGCTCCGGGTAGCGCGCCGGCGGCAGGCCGTAGCGCTCCTCGACGGCGGCAGGCGTCATCCGCTTCATCTCCGAGACCCCGCGCATCGGGTAGATCACGGTGGTGCGGTCGTTGACCAGCTGGAAGGAGTCGCGGTCGCCGCTGCAGATCAGCACCTCGAAGTCGTCGGCCATCGCCTGGGTGGCCAGGGTGCCGATGATGTCGTCGGCCTCGAAGCCGTCCTTCTCGACGAACGGCACCCGCAGCGCGGAGAGGACCTCCTTGATCAGCGACACCTGTCCCTGGAACTCCGTCGGCGAGGTGGACCGGTTGGCCTTGTACTCGGCGTAGGCCTCGCTGCGGAACGTCTGCCGGGACACGTCGAACGCCACCGCGATGTGGGTCGGCTGCTCGTCGCGGAGCACGTTGATCAGCATCGCCGTGAACCCGTAGACAGCGTTGGTGTGCTGTCCCGTGGTGGTCGAGAAGTTCTCCACCGGGAGCGCGAAGAACGCGCGGTAGGCCAGCGAGTGGCCGTCGAGGAGCAGGAGTCGCGGGGTCACTTCGGCAGGCACGTGCCGAGCCTATCCGCCGCCGCCGACGGGGTGGAGGGGGTGCGGGGGCCGGCCAATTACCAGGAGAACCTGGTGTTTGGTCACTCAGCACGGGCAACAACCAGTGCCACGTGACACAACGCCGTGCCCGGTGCCGGATCAGGCTCCCGAGGCCGCCAACAGCCGCGCCCGGCCGGCGTCGGTGATCATCCGGTCCTGCTTGTCGGTGGCCAGCAGCTTCGGCTCGGCGGTGTAGAGCCGGGCCAGCTCGGCGCGGTCGAGGCCGACCAGGCGCGCGGCCTGGTGCACCTCGAGCTTGTGCATCCGGCCGTCGGGGGCGGCCGCCACGGTTCGCAGCACCGCGACCACGGGGTCGTCGACCGGCTCCGGGGGCGCGTCGGCGGCGGCGCCCTGCCAGGTGCGCTTCGGGAACCGGCGCAGGTACTCCTGCTCGAGCTCGAGCATCCGCCGCGTGTGCGTCTCGAACTGCGCGGCGGTGCCGTGCAGGAACACCCAGTTGCGGGAGTCGTGCAGCTGCTTGCCCTGGGCGGCGAGCTCCTCGTCGGACAGCTCGGACGCGTCGCTCATGACTGCTCACCCACTCCTGTGTAGACCCGCTTAGCGTTGCCACCCAGCACCGCGGCGGCGCGTCCCTCGTCCAGCCCGAGCTCGACGACGGCCCGGGCGTTCTGCGCCGTGCTCGGCACCCCGGGCCAGTCGGTGGCGAAGATCCACTTCCGCGCCAGCCGGCCGAGGTCGAAGCGGGCGTAGTAGTCCGGTAGCCGCTTCGGGGGCAGCCCGGACAGCTCGATCCAGACGGTCGGGTTGGCCAGCGCCATGAAGGCAGCGGCGTCGTACCACCAACCGCGGCCGCCGTGGGCGAGCACCACGTCCACCGTCGGGAAGTCTCGTACGACGGGCAGCAGGTGCTGCGGGTCGGCCAGCTCGTTCATCGACCCCGGGAAGCTGCTCGTGCCGCAGTGCACGACCAGCGGGACACCTCGCTCGGCGAGCACCTGGTAGGCCGGGTAGAGCGCGGCGTCGTCGCACCGGAACCCGCCGTGCACCGGGTGCAGCTTCAGCGCAGCCGCACCGAGGTCGAGCTGGCGACGCACCTCGTCGGCGATCGGGAAGTGCAGGTGCGGGTTGACGTTCGCCACCGGCCGGAACCGGGTCGGGTTGTGCTCGACGATCGGCAGCAGGTCCTCGAAGCGCTGGTAGCCGGTGGCCCTCGGGGAGTACTCGCAGAACAGCAGCGCGTGGTCGACGCCCTGCTCCTCGAACAGCTGGTCCAGCCGGTCGGGGCGTGGCACACCGTTGTCGTCCCAGAGGTCCTCCAGGATCCCGTCGCGGCCGAACTCGCGCGCCCACTCGATCCAGGCGGGCGCCAGGGACCCGAGCACCGGCACGTGCACGTGCGCGTCGACGAGGACGTTGCCGTCGAGCATCAGCTGCCCCGGACCAGCTCGGTGTCGGTGCCCAGGTCGCCCACCTTGCTCGCACCACCGGGGTTGCCGAGCGCTCCGTCGCGGCCGGGCAGCACCTCGGTGAAGAACGCGGCGTTGTCGGCGACGTGCGGCTCCTCACCGTCCGCCACCCGGCGGTCCTGGCTGATCGCCTCGACTGGGCAGACCGGTTCGCAGGCCCCGCAGTCGATGCACTCACCCGGGTTGATGTAGCTCTTGCGCTCACCCTCGTAGATGCAGTCGACCGGACACTCCTCCACGCAGGCCTTGTCGTTCACGTCGATGCAGGGGCTGGCGATCACGTACGGCATGGGGTCCTTCCCTCAGACGGGTTCGGCAGTCGGTTCGAGCTGGTCCTGCTGGTCCTCGAGCTGGGCGACCTGCTCCGGGCTGTCGGAGAACAGGCCACGCACCTTGAACCGCTGCAGCTTGCCCGTGGCCGTCTTCGGCAGGTCGTCGACGAAGATCACCTGGCGCGGCGCCTTGAAGTGCGCGAGCCCGTCCCGGCACCAGGCCACCAGCTCGGCCTCGTCGACAGCTTCGGCGACGACCACCGCGACCGGCTTGTCGATGCCGTGCTCGTCGGGGACGCCGACCACCGCTGCCTGCTGCACCCGCGGGTGCGCGACCAAGCGCGCCTCCACCTCGGCGGGCGAGACCCAGATGCCGCCGGCCTTGAGCATGTCGGAGTTGCGGCCGAGGCAGATGTAGTAGCCGTCGTCGTCACGCACGTAGGTGTCGCCGGTCGAGAGCCACTCGCCCTGGAACACCTGCCGGCTCGCTGCGGTACGACGCCAGTAGCCGAGCGCGATCGACTCACCGCGCACGTGGAGCGCACCGGGCTGGCCCGGTCCGGCGATCACTCCCGAGGCGTCCCGGATCTCGACGTCGTAGCCCGGCACGGGCACGCCCGTCGTGCCCGGCCGGATCTCGCCCGGACGGTTGGACAGGAAGATGTGCAGCGCCTCGGTCGACCCGATCCCGTCGAGGACGTCGACCCCGAACCGGGAGCGGACCCGGTCCAGCAGCGCTGCCGGCAGCGGTTCCCCGGCGGACGCGGCCAGCCGGACGGGCGCGAACGTGTCGTCCGGCAGGTCCGAGGACACCAGCGCCGCGTAGAAGGTGGGCACCGCGAAGAACAAGGTGGGCCGCTCCTGCTGGACGCGCTCCGCCACCACGTCGGGCGTGGGTCGCCGGGGCTCGAGCACCGTGCGCGCACCCACGGAGAAGGGGAAGAAGACGGAGTTGCCGATGCCATAGGCGAAGAACAGCTTGGCCACCGAGAACGTCGTGTCGTCGGGCCGGATCCCGAGCACCTGCCGGCCGTAGGTCTCGCAGACGTGCCGGATGTTCGCGTGCCGGTGCATGGCCGCCTTGGGGGTGCCCGTCGTCCCCGAGGTGTAGAGCCACAGACACCAGCTGTCCGGGTCGGTGTCCACCGGCTCACGGTCGGAGGCGGCACCACCGTCGACAAAGGCGTCCCAGGTCTGCAGCGTCACCGCCCCGGGCACCGGGAGGTCGGCGTCCCCGTGCAACACGACGTTCTCGACCTCGGGCGCCGTCGCGAGCGCACCCGCCACCGCCTCCGCATGCTCGTAGGAGGCCAGCACGGCGCGAGCACCCGAGTCGGCGAGGATCGCGCCGAGCTCCGGTGCGGTGAACATGGTCGAGACCGGCACCGCGACCAGGCCCGCCCGGAAGGCGCCGAGGATGCCGGTCAGCATCTCCACGTCGTCGGACATCTCCAGCAGCACCCGGTCGTCGCGGCGCAGTCCGAGCCCGCGGAGCGCGGCGGCGACGTCACCGACTCGCTCGTCGAGCTCGGCGTAGGTCAGCGACTCGCGCGACCCGGTCACCGCGGCCCGGCCGCCGTTGCCCTCGGCCACGTGCCGGCCGAGGAGGTACGTCGCGGCGTTGAACCCGGCGGAGATGACGCCACCGGTTGCCGAGCCTGCCGGGACCATCACACGCGCCGTTCGTCGAAGCTGCCGCGCTGGCCGGAACCGAACCGACGGAGCGCACCGTCGGGCCCCGAGGCGTTGGGCCGCACGAACACCCAGTTCTGCCACGCGGTCAGCCGACCGAAGATCTTGGTCTCGAGCGTCTCCGGTCCGACGAACCGCAGGTTCGCCTCCATCCCGGTCAGCGCGTCGGGAGAGAGCGAGGCGCGCTCCTCGAGCACGATCCTCAGCTCTTCCTCGAAGTCGATGTCGTCGAGCGCCATCGTCACCAGACCGAGCTCCGCTGCCCGAGCGGCGGCGAGGCGCTCGCCGACCGTGGCCGAGGCGGCGTCGTGCAGATCGTCGTGGCCGTGGAAGCGGGCGCCGAGCCGGGACAGACCGTTGCCCATCGGGTAGGCGCCGGTGTTGGCGTCGGTCAGCGCCACCACCGCGGGGTCGGCGTCGGGGTCGACGTCCTCGTAGACGCCCTCGAGCATGTACTGCCGGTCGCAGGCCAGCGCGAGCTCGAGCAGGAAGCCGCCGAAGCAGCTGCCGGGCTCGATCACCGCGAACAGGCTGCGGCTGGTGACGTCGAGCCGCTTGAAGGTACGACGGAGGAACCCCGCCACCTCGGCGCCGAACCAGTCGGTGCCGGCCAACTCGGCAAGCCGCGCGTCGTGCGCCAGCACCCGGTCGAGGTCACCGGACGTCCGGAACACCCAGGTCCCCAGCTCGCCCTCGTTGGTGCGCAGCCGGAGGACCAGGTCGTCCAGCGCCCGCGCGACGGCCATCGGCCACCAGGCGACGCCCTGCGCGAGAGCCGCCGCCGCATCGGCCGGTGGGTCGTCGACGGGCCCCGCCACGGTGATGTCGACGCGTCGCGCCGTGCGGTCGAGGGTCGCGGTCACGTACGGGTACGTGACCGTGTCGCCGTCGACCTCCCGCTCGAGCGGCGAGAGCTCCACACCGTGCTCCCCCGGCCTGCGGTCCGACGCCGCGACCGCCCGCGAGGCGCGCTCGGCGATCGCCTCGTCCCAGTCCCGCTTGGGCACCGTGGCGTCGACGAGGCCCCACTCGACGGCCGTGCTGCCGCGGTAGCCCTCGGACTTGGTCGCGAACAGGTCGGCGCGGTCGCGACGGACGTGCCGCTTGTCGACCACGCGCGTCAGGCCACCGGTGCCGGGAAGCACGCCCAGCAGCGGCACCTCGGGCAGCGAGACGGTCGAGGAGCCGTCGTCGATCAGCACGATGTCGTCGCAGGCCAGCGCGAGCTCGTAGCCGCCGCCGGCCGCGGTGCCGTTCACCGCGGCGATCCAGGTCTGCCCCGACGAGGCGGTCGCGTCCTCGATGCCGTTGCGGGTCTCGTTGGTGAACTTGCAGAAGTTGACCTTCCAGGCGTGCGAGGACTGCGCGAGCATCCGGATGTTGGCGCCGGCGCAGAACATCCGGTCGAGGCCACCGGTCAGCACGACCGCCTTGACCTCGGGGTGCTCGAACCGCAGCCGCTGCACGGCGTCGTACAGCTCGATGTCGACGCCGAGGTCGTAGGAGTTCATCTTCAGCTGGTACCCCGGCACCAGGCCGCCGCCCTCGTCGACACCGAGGGTGAGGGTGGCGACCGGACCGTCGACCCCGAGCGTCCAGTGCCGGTAGCGGTCGGGCGCGGTGTCGAAGTCGACCTCGGGCGGAGTGGTGGCCTCCGCGGGGGCATCCGGCTCGGTGCTGCTGTCCGTGAGCGTCATATGGGATAGTCTACGAATGATTGACGTGGCGTCAATGCTTTGTCGAACGATGCCGGAGGAACGCCGATGACGACCACCGCCACGAACCGGCGGCGTGAGGTGGGCAACGCCAGTGCCCGGTCGCTGCTGTTGACGGTGCTCGGCGAGTTCGTCCATCCCCGCGGGCGAGCCGTCTGGACCTCGACGTTGCTCGAGGCGATGGCAGCGCTCGGCATCGAGGAGAAGTCGGCCCGCCAAGCGCTGGCGCGCACCGCGAGCGAGGGCCTGCTCACCTCCAGCCGCGAGGGCCGCCGGGTCCGGTGGTCTCTGACCACGCACGGCGAGTCATTGCTGCGCGAGGGCACGGAGCGCATCTACGGCTTCCTCCGCAGCTCGCACCCGTGGGACGGCCGGTGGCTGGTGCTGACCGTGTCGCTGCCGGAGACACAACGAGCCCTGCGCCACCAGCTCCGCACCCGGCTGACCTGGCTGGGCCTCGGATCCCCCTCCCCCGGGCTGTGGGTCACACCCGACGCGGGACACCTCGACGAGGTGCGCCGGGCCGTGGCCGACCTCGACCTCGCTGCCCACTCCTTCGCCTGGGTGGGACCCGCAACCGGCATCGGCGACGAGCGTCGGCTGCTGGAGGACGCCTGGGACCTGGCCGTCGTCGAGGACCTCTACCGCGCCTTCCTCCGCCGCTTCGAGAAGCGGCGGGCCGAGAGCGGCGCCGGCTCGTTCGTCGCCCAGGTCGAGCTGGTCCAGGAGTGGCGCCGGTTCCCCTTCCTGGACCCCGACCTGCCGCGCGAGCTGCTCGACCACGACTGGTCGGGACTGCGCGCGGCCACCGTGTTCCACGACCTGCACGCCCGCTGGCACCGCCGGGCACAGGCCGAGTGGGACCGGATGGACCAGACCGCTGCCGCCGACCCCTGACTCGCACCCCGGCCCGGGCCTATCGTCGGTCTCGTCCAGGCACGGGGAGGCACGAGATGGACGGGACGCTCCTCTACGACGGGGACTGCCGGTTCTGCACGACGACGGTCGGGTGGCTGCAGCGCCACGCGACGAGCACCGCCGCGGTGGTGCCGTGGCAGTACGCCGACCTGGCAACACTGGGTCTCGGCGATCACGACTGCTCCGAGACCGTGCAGTGGGTCCGGGACGGCACCCGTGCGGTCGGGCCGGATGCGGTGGCGGCGTACCTCGGCACCAGCACCGGCCGCTGGCAGCAGGTCGGCCGGCTGCTGACCGCGCCGGTCTCGCGCCAGGTGGCGTGGCCGCTCTACCGGTTCGTCTCGCACCACCGCACCCACCTGCCCGGCGGGACACCCGCCAGCCAGCTGCCCCGGCTCAACCCCACCGTGCGCGGCCTGAGACGCCGTCGCCCGCAGGACCTGCCGCGTGCGGTGCGGCTGCTCCGGGTCGTGCACGGCGAGGACAGCTATCCGCTGCGCTGGCCCGATCGCCCCCGGGACTTCCTCGACGGGCCCGACGTGGTCGACGCCTGGGTGGCCGAACGGCAGGGAGAGATCCTCGGCCACGTCGCGGTCTCCCTGGTGACCGGTGCCGGCGTGCACTGGCGCGAGCTCACCGGCCACGCGCCGGACGAGATCGCCCTCGTGTCCCGGCTCTACGTGCGCAGCCGGGTCCGCGGATCGGGGTACGGCGCCGCGCTGCTGCAGGCGGCCTCCGACGACATCCGCGCGCGCGGTCTGGTCCCGGTCGCCGAGGTGGTCAGCGCCAACCCGAGCGCTCGGCGGCTGTTCGAGCGCCAGGGCTGGACCCTGCGCTCGATGGACGCCTGGCGGGACGACCCGTCGTACCGGCTGCACTGCTTCGAGGCGCCCCCGGGTAGTCCCGACCGATCGGCACCTCGCGAGCCCCGCTAGCGGTGCCGAACGGTCGGGACTACCCGACACTCAGTACCGGTGGTCCTCCACGTTGACGTAGCCGCCCGCCTCCTCGCGACCGGGCGCCTGACCGCCGGGGTCGCTGTCCACCTCGTACGACGCCGGCGCTGCCGGCGTGGCACGGGAGGCGGCGCCGCGGGTGCTGCCGACACGCTTGCGCAGGTCGCCGTCGACCGTCCCCCGGAAGCCGCGCACCACCAGCCAGTCGTGCACCAGGTCTCGTTGCGGGTGCTCGGCCCGGATCGTGTTGTGCACGTAGTTGATGCCGCGCGACTCGGCCTCGTCCTCGAGCCGCGCCAGGACGAAGCTGCCCACACCCGAGCCCTGTCGTGCGGGGTCGGACGCCATCAGGATCTCGGCGTCACCGCCCCAGGTGGTGTCGAGCCGGCCGTAGCCGACCACCTCGTCGCCGTCCATGACGCGCCACCAGTCGCCCGGCAGCTCGTCACCGGGCCCGAACGTCAGCACGAACGCGCCCTGCGGCGCTCCCCCGATCACGCGCTCCTTCTCGTCGTCCCAGACCGGTCGGTCCTCGCGGACCCAGCGCAGGTCCCGACCGGGTCGACCACCCGACTCGCTCAAGCCACACCCTCCTCGGCGAGGTGCACGTAGTCGAACTCGACCGGCTGGTCGTTGATGCCGGTCTTCGGCGGCGCGATCCAGGACGCGAACTCGCCGTACTCGTAGACCGGCACCATCAGCGCGGCCACCGCTCGGCGGTCCTCGTCGTCGGGCAGCCAGCCGCCGACCCGCTGCTCCCAGGCAGCGTCGTCGAGCACCTCACCGTCCGGGCTGACGTGGTGCTGGGAGTAGGCGCCGACACGTCGGTTGAAGCCCTCGTGCGGCAGGTAGAGCCGCTCCTCCAGCCCGGCCTCCTCGAGCTCCTGGTTCCAGCGGCGGACGCCGTTGGCGCAGTCGGCGACGTACTCGTCGCGGAGGTCGAGGTTCAGCGCGCTGAGCATCGGGACCTCCTTCTCCACGATCGCCCCGTCCTCGACCAGCTTCATCGCGCGCGTGTCGTCGAGCAGCACGTGGTCGTCCTTGCGCCGGGTCTCCTGCCAGCGACCCTTCAGGCCGGAGGTGTAGTAGTTGCCGGCGTTGGTGGACTGCTCGGAGCCGAACAGGTCCATCGAGACGGAGAACTGGAAGTTCAGGTACTTCTGGATCACGTCGAGCGGGATCGCCCCGTGCTCGAAGACGTCGGAGGTGCCCTTCTCCTTCATCACCGCCGCCGTGCGCTCGACGACGCGCTGCACGCCGGTGGTGCCGACGAACATGTGGTGGGCCTCCTCCTTGAGCATGAACTCACAGGTGCGTGCCAGCGGGTCGAACGCCGACTCCTTGAGGGTGCCGAGCTGGTACTTGCCGTCGCGGTCGGTGAAGTAGGTGAACATGAAGAACTGGAGCCAGTCCGTGGTCGCCTCGTTGAAGGCGCCGAGGATCCGCGGCGCGTCGACGTCGCCCGAGTTGCGCTTCAGCAGCTGCTCGGCCTCCTCGCGGCCCTCACGACCGAAGTACGCCTGGAGCAGGTAGACCATCGCCCAGAGGTGACGGCCCTCCTCAACGTTGACCTGGAACAGGTTGCGCAGGTCGTAGATGCTCGGCGCGGTGTTGCCGAGGACGCGTTGCTGCTCCACCGACGCCGGCTCGGTGTCGCCCTGCACCACGATCAGCCGCATCAGGTCGGCCCGGTGCTCGCCGGGCACCTCCTGCCAGGCCGGTTCGCCCTGGTGCTTGCCGAAGCTGACCACGCGCTCGGGGTTGCGCTCGGCGAGGAAGATCCCCCAGCGGTAGTCCTCCATCGGCACGTGGTCGAAGTGCGCCCACCCGTCGCGACCGACCGCGATCGCCGTGCGCAGGTAGACGTCCTTGGTGGGCAGCGAAGGGCCGAGCGTCTTCCACCAGTCCAGGAACTTCGGCTGCCACGCTTCCAGCGCCCGTTGCAGCCGGCGGTCCTCGTTGAGGTTGACGTTGTTGGGGATCCGCTCGGAGTAGTCGATCTTGCTGAGCGGCCCGGTCGGAGCGGGTGCGGCTCCGGTGCGCGTGTCCTCGGTCATGCTTACGTTCTACACTCTCGTTGCGTAGTTGCCAAGATTCTGTCGAATGTCGGTACGGCGCGCGGTGCGCCCGGTGGCCCGTCGTACGCCATGCGGAACAATCGCGGGCATGGAGATCACCAGCGACATGCTCGGCCCGTTCGCCGAGCGCCTCGGCCTGCACCTGGAGTCGGCGAGCGAGGACCAGGTGGTCGGCACCTGGACCGCGAACCCGGCTCTGCACCAGCCCTACGGCATCGTGCACGGTGGCGTGCACGCCGCCGTGGTGGAGACACTCGCCAGCGTCGGCGCCGCCCTGTGGATGGGCGAGCGCGGCAAGGTGGTCGGCGTCAGCAACACCACGGACTTCTACAAGGCCGTCACGGACGGGGTGCTCACCGCGACCGCCACTCCCCTGCACCGCGGCCGCTCCCAGCAGGTCTGGCTGGTCGAGAGCCGCGACACGGACGACCGGGTGGTCTCCCGCGGTCAGGTCCGGTTGCAGAACCTGACCTGAGCGCCACCGTGTTCATCGGATTCGGCACGCTCGTCAACGTGGTCACCGTCCTGGCCGGCGCCACCATCGGCGTGCTCGTGGGGCACCGACTCCCCGAGCGCACCCGCAAGGTGGTCACCGACGGGCTCGGCCTGGTCACGCTGCTGATCGCGGCCACCTCCGCCGCGGCGGTCACCGACCACGCCTGGGCGGTGGCGGTCGGCGACAGTGCGCCCGTGCTGATCGTGCTCGGGGCGATCCTGGTCGGCGGCATCGTCGGCTCGCTGCTCCGGCTCGAGGACCGGCTCGAGGGCCTCGGTGGGTGGCTGCAGCGCCGGCTCGCGTCCCGGGAGGGCTCCGGCGGCCGGGCCCGCTTCATCGAGGGGTTCGTGACCGCCTCGATCATCTTCTGCGCGGGCCCGCTGACCATCCTCGGCTCGATCACCGAGGGTGTCGGCCACGGGGCCGACCAGCTGCTGCTGAAGTCGGCGCTCGACGGCTTCGCGGCGATCGCCTTCGCGGCGTCGTTCGGCTGGGGGGTCGCGGCCGCCGCGCTCGCCGTGCTCACGATCCAGGGCTCGTTGACCGCCCTCGGGGCCGGGCTCGGCGACTTCCTGCCCGACGCCGAGCTGGCTGCCCTGACCACCACGGGTGGACTGCTGCTGGTCGGCGTCGCCCTGCGGCTGCTCGACCTCAAGCAGGTCAAGGTCGCCGACCTGCTCCCGGCCCTGGTGATCGCGCCGGTCTTGACCACCGTCGTCGCCGTCTGGCACTGAACGCGCGGGTAACACCCTCGCAACGTCTCGTGCCCTATAGTCCCCACAGTTCGGCACCCCATCTCGGAGCAGTGCCCGTCCCGTTGGTCTTCAGGAGAGTCATGCTGCTGCAGAGTCCCGTCCGAGCCCCGCTCCTCGAACCGGCAACGCGCGCCCGGACCTCCTGGGTCGCCCGCCTCGTGGCCGGCCTGATCGCGGCCTTCGCGCTGGTCACGATCGCCGCCGGCCCGTCGTACGCCGCCGACGGCGACCGCGTCGTCCGTGGCACGCTGCTCAACACCGCCAGCGACAACGCCCCGGTCGAGGGCGTCACCCTCACCGTCGAGACCAGCGACGGCGGCAGCTACACCGGCACCAGTGACGCCGACGGCAAGTTCGAGATCACCGTCCCCGCCAAGGACGCAGGCACCCTGACCGTCAAGCTCGACACGAGTACGCTGCCCGACGGGGTCAAGCTGCGCTCGGGGTCCAGCGACACCCGCAAGCCCACCGGCAGCCTGACCAACGTCGTGGTCAGCTTCCCGATCGGCGCCGACAACCGGCAGGTCGAGACCAAGCTCGACCAGGTGCCGCAGGTGCTCTACAACGGGCTGCTCTTCGGCATCGTGCTGTCCCTGGCCGCGCTCGGGCTGTCGATGGTCTTCGGCACGACCGGGCTGACCAACTTCGCCCACGGCGAGCTGGTGACGTTCGGTGCCGTGATCACCTATCTCGGCAACCGCGTCTGGGGGCTCCCGATCGCGCTGGCCATCCTGGTGGCCGTGGTGCTGTCGGCGGCCTTCGGCTGGCTCAACGACAGCGGCCTGTGGAGACCCCTGCGCCGCCGCGGCACCGGCCTGATCGCGATGATGATCGTCTCGATCGGCCTGCAGTTCCTGCTCCGCAACCTCTACCAGTACTTCACCGGTGGCCGCGCGCTCACCTACCGCTCGTACGTGACCCCCGAGCCGCACACGCTCGGGTTCGTGGACTACACCGTCCGGGACGTGATCCTGGTGGTGGTCAGCCTGCTGGTGCTGATCACGGTGACGCTTGCGCTGCAGTACACCCGGCTCGGCCGCGCCACCCGGGCGGTCTCCGACAACCCGGCGCTCGCCGCCTCCACCGGCATCAACGTGAACCGGGTGATCTCGACGGTCTGGATCGTCGGAACCGCGCTGGCCGGCCTGGGCGGCGCGTTCCTCGGCTTCTCCCAGTCGGTGACCTACCAGCTCGGCGCGCAGGTGCTGCTGCTGATCTTCGCGGCGGTCACCGTCGGCGGGCTCGGTTCGATCTGGGGCGCCATGGCGGGGTCCCTGATCATCGGCCTGTTCGTGGAGGTCTCGACCCTGTTCATCCCGTCCCAGCTCAAGTACGCCGGGGCGCTGCTGTTGTTGATCGTCGTGCTGCTGATCAGGCCACAGGGCCTTCTGGGTCGATCGCAGCGAGTCGGTTGAGGGAGGAGAGACAATGATCGACGCACTCCAGGGAGCGTTCCACGACGGCATCTCGCCGGTGGCCATCTCCTTCTGCCTGGCCGCGATCGGCCTCAACATCCAGTTCGGCTACGCCGGGCTGCTGAACTTCGGCCAGGCCGCCTTCCTCGCCGTGGGCGGCTACATCATGGGGGCCGCGATCGCCACCTCGGGGCTGCCGCTGCCGGTCGCGGTCCTGATCGCGCTGGCCTTCACGGTCGGACTGGCCCTGATCCTCGGCATCCCGACCCTGCGGCTGCGGGCCGACTACCTGGCGATCGTGACGATTGCCGCCGCGGAGATCGTGCGCCTGGTGTTCGGCACCTCGTTCCGCAAGTACTTCCACGGCAAGGACGGCGTGACCGGGTTCGCCGACGGCTTCAAGGGCGCCAACCCCCTGCCCTCGATGCCCAACGGCTTCCTGACCTTCAGCCGCGGCGACCTCTGGGTGATGATCGTCGGCTGGGCCCTCGTCGCCCTCAGCTGTGTGCTGGTGTGGCTGCTGATGCGCTCCCCGTGGGGCCGCGTGCTCAAGGCCATCCGGGAGGACGAGGACGCCGTGCGCTCGCTGGGCAAGAACGTCTACTCCTACAAGATGCAGGCACTCGTCCTGGGCGCCGTCATCGGGTGCGTGGGCGGGTTCGTCGGCGCCTTCGGTCTGGCGTCGGTCCAGGCCGACACGTTCAACCTCGACTTCACGTTCATCGCCTTCACCATGCTGATCCTCGGCGGGGCCGCCCGCGTGCTCGGTCCGGTCGTCGGGGCCGTGATCTTCTGGGCGCTGCTCTCGTTCATCGGTACGATCCTCAGCGACCTGGCGGGCAACGCCACGATCGCGAGGTTCATGAACGCCGACCAGGCCTCCAACGTCCGGCTGATGCTGGTCGGGGTCGCACTGATGCTGCTGATGATCTACCGACCACAGGGGATCTTCGGCGACCGGAAGGAGATCGCGCTCGATGCCCGCTGACCTGCCCGCCACCACCACTACCACCGGTTCCTCCGACGCCCGTGCCGCGCTCGTGGGCCTCGACACCGAGCCCGGCGTTTCCAAGCCGGACCCGATCGTCGTCGCCGACGGCGTACGCCGCACGTTCGGCGGCCTGACCGCCGTCGACGTCGACCACGTCGAGATCCAGCGTGGGGTGATCACCGCGCTGATCGGCCCCAACGGGGCCGGCAAGACGACGTTCTTCAACCTGCTCACCGGCTTCGACCAGGCCGACACCGGCGACTGGTCCTTCAACGGCACGTCCCTCAAGGGGGTCGGCGCGTTCAAGGTGGCCCGGATGGGCATGGTGCGCACGTTCCAGCTGACCAAGGTGCTGTCCAAGCTGACGGTCCTGGAGAACATGCGGCTGGGCGCCACCGGACAGCTGGGTGAGAGGTTCTGGGCAGGTCCGCTGCGGTTCCTGTGGCGGAGCCAGGAGGACGACATCACCACCCGTGCCCGTGACCTGCTGGGCCGGTTCAAGCTGGACCAGAAGGAGACCGACTTCGCCGGATCGCTCTCGGGTGGGCAGCGCAAGCTGCTGGAGATGGCCCGGGCGCTGATGGTCAAGCCGGAGCTGGTGATGCTCGACGAGCCGATGGCCGGGGTCAACCCGGCCCTGAAGCAGTCCCTGCTGCAGCACGTGAAGTCGCTGCGGGAGGAAGGGATGACGGTTCTCTTCGTCGAGCACGACATGGACATGGTGCGCGACATCTCCGACTGGGTGATCGTGATGGCCCAGGGCAAGGTGATCGCCGAGGGTCCGCCGGACTCGATCATGTCCGACCAGCGGGTGATCGACGCCTACCTCGGCGCCCACCACGACACCGACATCAGCCAGCTGCAGGAGGCCGACGTCGAGTCAGAGGTCGAGGCGGAGCTACAGTCGGAGCCGCCGCCACCGTCGCGACGCGGCCTGCGCAGGAACCGGGGTGACTCAGCATGAGCGACATCGTGCTCGGCCAGGACGACGAGGGCAACGACATCGTCGCGGAGGCCGATCCCAACGCTCCCCAGGTGGACCCGGAGGTCCGGAAGGCACACCTGGAAGCCGCCGAGGGTGCGGTGCTGCGTGCGGACGACCTGATCGCGGGCTACGTGCCGGGGGTCAACATCCTCAACGGAGCCGACCTGTACTGCCAGGAGGGCGAGCTCGTCGGCATCATCGGACCCAACGGCGCCGGCAAGTCGACCCTGCTCAAGGCGCTCTTCGGGCTGGTCAAGGTGGGCACCGGCACCGTGAGCCTGCGTGGGGACGACGTCACGAACGCGCGGGCCGATGTGCTGGTCTCCAAGGGGATCGGCTTCGTCCCGCAGTCGAACAACGTCTTTCCGTCGCTGACGATCGAGGAGAACCTCCAGATGGGCTGCTACCAGGCCCCCAAGAAGTTCAGCTCGCGGTTCAAGTTCGTCACCGACCTCTTCCCTGCCCTCGGCGACCGCCGCAACCAGCGCGCCGGATCACTGTCGGGCGGTGAGCGGCAGATGGTCGCGATGGGCCGCGCCCTGATGATGGAGCCGTCCGTGCTCCTGCTCGACGAGCCGTCGGCGGGGTTGTCCCCGGTGATGCAGGACGAGGTGTTCGTGCAGACCCGGGCCATCAACAAGGCCGGTGTGTCGGTGGTGATGGTCGAGCAGAACGCGCGTCGGTGCCTGCAGATCTGCGACCGGGGCTACGTGCTGGACCAGGGCCGCAACGCGTACACGGCGTCGGGCAAGCAGCTGGCGAACGACCCGAAGGTGATCGAGCTGTACTTGGGGACGCTGGCGAAGACGGCGAAGTAGTCGGGGTGGGGTCATTCGCGTTGCTCGGCGAGTGACGCCGTCCTCGCACCCTCCGCGCGGCTGACGCCGCGCTTCGCTGGGCTCCCCGCGTCGCTTTACGCTTCGCGCGGCATCTCCCCGCTGCGGGCGTACCCCGCGCCACCCGAGCCTTGCTGCGGTCGGGTCGGGGTGGGATGTGGGCGTTCTCGGTACAGCGAAGGGCCCCCGGCGAAGCCGGGGGCCCTTCGTGATGCTGGGTGGTGCTGAGCTGGTTACTTCTTCTGGCCGAGGCCAGCCTTGATCAGCTCGGGGATGATCTTCTTCGTCTCGTCGAAGGCGATCAGGACGATCGCGTCGGGGTCCTGAGCCTTGATGGCGTTGACCTCGGCGGTGTAGTTCGCCGCGTTGGCGTCGTACAGCTTGAACGAGACGACCTTGCCGCCGGACTCGGTGAAGAACTTCTTCACGTTGTCCGCCAGCGCCTCACCGTAGGAGTCCTGGCGGGCGAGGATGGCGATGTTCTGGTAGCCGTCACCGGACACCGTCTGCGCCATCACCTGGCCCTGGAGGACGTCCGACGGAGCGGTCCGGAAGTACAGACCCTTGTCGGCGTAGGTGTCGAAGGCGGTCGAGGTGTTCGCGGGCGAGACCTCGACGACACCGGCACCGGTGATCTTGTCGATCACGCTGAGCGACACCGAGGACGAGGCCGCGCCGATGATGGCGTCGGACTTGCCACGGAGCAGCTTGTCGGTCTCCGACGGGGCGATGTTCGGCGAACCGTCACCCGAGTCGGCCTTGACCTGCTTCACCGGCTTGCCGAGCACACCGCCGGCGGCGTTGATCTCCGTGACTGCCGTCGCGACACCCGCGAACTCCGGGGGGCCGAGGAAGGCGAGGTCACCCGTCGCGGGGAGCAGCGTGCCGATGGTCAGGACGCCGTCACCCTTGGGGATGTTGCCGCTGACCTTCTGGTTGGGCTTGACCGAGGTCTGGTCCGGGATCTTGCCGGTGACGTAGTCCTGGTTGGTGTACTTGTTGTCGTCGCCGTACTGGAAGATGCCGATCGTGGCGGCCGACGGTGAACCCGTGGAGTTCAGGTCGATCGGACCCGAGACACCGTCGTAGTCGATGTCCTTGCCGGCCTTCAGCATGGCGGCGCAGTCCTTGAAGGTGGTGCACTTGTCGCCACCCGAGGTCACCTCGGCCATCTTCTGGCCGATCGCCTTGCCGCTGTCGTTCTTCGCGGCGGTCGCGGCCAGCGCGACGACCACGGTGGCGTCGAAGGACTCGGGGCCGTAGGTGAAGTCCTTGAGCTTCGGGTTGGTCTTCAGCAGCTTCTGCTTGAACTCGTCGCCGAGCTCGGCACCCGGGTACGTCGCGCGGACGCCGTTGAGCGTGCCCTTGTCGAACGCCTCCGAGTAGTCGGCAGTGTTGCCGTCGACGAAGTACAGCTGGACTCCGGATTTCTTCGTCGTGGTCGATCCCTTGTCCGAGCTACCACCGCAGCCGGCGAGGACCATGGAGCCCGCCGCCGCTACGACGGCAACCCGCATGAGCTTGTTGGGGCGATACATTGAGCCTCCGCATTCATGTTTTTGAGAAACGAGTTCCCCAGGTTGCACCCGAGAGACAGGCACAACCTATGTGCATGGGTCTGTGACTCCCGCCTCGCGACGCGGCCTGTTGCCAATTCGTGACCTGAACCGGAGAGTCACTCCGGTGGCGGCTCGGCCCCGTCGTCGGAGCCGGTGGCCACCGGACCCGGCACCCCGTGCTCCACGACTCCCTCGGCCACCTGACGCATCGAGAGCCGCAGGTCCATCGCGGTCTTCTGGATCCACCGGAACGCGTCCGGCTCGGTCAGGGACAGCTCCTGCTGGAGCACGCCCTTGGCCCGCTCCACGGCCGTGCGTGTGGCCAGCCGGTCGGTCAGGTCGAGCACCTCGGCCTCGAGCGCCGCGAGCTCCGTGAACCGGCTCAGCGCCATCTCGATCGCGGGCACCAGGTCGGCCTGGACGAAGGGCTTCACGAGATAGGCCATCGCGCCCGCGTCGCGGGCCTGCTCGACCAGGTCGCGCTGGCTGAACGCGGTCAGCATCACCACAGCCGCGATCCGCTGCCGGGCGATCCGCTCGGCCGCGGCGATCCCGTCCAGCACGGGCATCTTGACGTCGAGGATCACGAGGTCGGGACGCAGGGACTCGACCAGCTCGACGGCTCGCTCTCCGTCGCCGGCCTCCCCGACCACGTCGTACCCCTCCTCGGCGAGCATCTCCGCGAGGTCCATCCGGATCAGCGCCTCGTCCTCGGCGATCACGACGCGGGGTCTCTCGGACGGCGGGGTCACGATGAGCAGGCTAGTGGGGCGCGGACCGTGCGCGCGACGCTGCCCGTTCCGGTACCGTTGCCGCTGCCCAGCCGGGTTGGCGGAACGGTATACGCGGTGGTCTCAAACACCACTGTCCGAAAGGACTTGTGGGTTCGAATCCCACACCCGGTACCGATGTCGGTGGTCCACGCGAGTCTTGACCTGTGCCCCACGTTCGACCAGCCGCCGTCGTCGCGAGTGCGCTGCGCGCCTCCGACGAAGGCGTCTGCGACGCCGACAACGCCCAAGCGCACGGAGTCGCCGTCAAGACCATCCGCCGTTGGCGGCGGGAGTACCAACGCCTCGGCCGTTCGCGCGGCCAGGCACACCTGTCGGCGCGCTGCCCGCGTTGCGAGGACGGCGCGCTGGAGCCGCAGGCCTACGCCGAGCTCTTCGGCTGGTACCTCGGTGATGGGCACATCTCAGCCTCTCGCCGCGGTGTGCAGAGCCTCCACATCTTCAACGACCGCTCCTACGTGCACGACATTGCGCGGATTCAGGATCTGATGCGTCTCGTCAAGCCGGCGTGCCGACCGCACACCCGGGACGTCCCTGGCTGCGTCGTGGTGACGGTGGGGTGGAAGCACTGGACATGCCTCTTCCCCCAGCACGGTGCCGGCCGCAAGCACGAGCGGACTCTCGGTATGGAGCCGTGGCAGCGCGAGATCTGGGAGGCCTTTCCGGCCGATTTCCTGCGCGGACTCTTCCACTCGGACGGATGTCGGGCGAAGAACTGGACCCGCCGCCCGGTCGCCGGCGAGATGAAGCGCTACGACTACCCAAGGTGGCAGTTCACCAACCACTCCGCCGAGATCCGCACCTGGTGCTGCGAGGCACTCGACCTGGTGCAGGTGCCCTGGCGCCAGTCGTACTGGAAGACGATCTCGGTGTCGACCCGACCGGGCGTGGCCCGGCTCGACGACCTGATCGGGCTCAAGGGGTGACCACGCCTCAAGGGTTCCCGCGGCGCCCGTGGGTGCGGGGCGGTTCGTAGCCTCCCTCCGGCGGGACCATCTCGGCACGGACGCCGAGCAGCCGGATCGGTCGGTCGTCGTCGAGCCCGAGCAGCAGGTCGCGGGCAACCTCGGCGATCACGACAGCGTCGTACGTCGGGGCGGCGAGCTTGCGGCTGCGGTTGAACGTGAAGAACGGCACGAACCGCACCTTGAGGTGCACGCGGGCGCAGGCGCGGCCCTCGGCGCGGATGTCGCCGACCACCTGCTCGGCGAGGGCCCGGAGGGCCGAGGTGACCTCGTTCGCCGTGGTCAGGTCGTGCTGGTAGGTCGTCTCCCGGCCGTGGGCGCGTGCGACCCAGGGGGTGTCGTCGACCCGCGCACTGCCCTCACCGCGCCCGAGCCGACCGATGTGCGGGCCGGTGTTGGGGCCGAACTCCCCCATCAGCGGCTCGTCGGGCGTGGCGGCGAGCTCGCGGACGGTCCGGATCCCGAGCCCCTCGAGGCGTTGCGCGATCCGGTTGCCGATCCCCCACAGCGCCTTCGTCGGCCGGTCACCCATCACCTCGAACCAGTTCTCCCGGGTGAGCCGGAAGACGCCACGTGGCTTGCCGAGGTCGGTGGCGATCTTGGCCCGCACCTTCGTGTCGCCGATCCCGATCGAGCAGTGCAGCCGGGTGGCCTCGAGCACCGCCGCGCGAATGCCCTGCGCGATGGCAACCGGGTCGTCCGTCTCCACCCCGACGAACGCCTCGTCCCAGCCGAGCACCTCGACCACGGTGCCGCCGTAGGTCCGGAGCACCTCCATCACGGCCGCCGACGCCTCCTCGTAGACCGGGAAGTCGACCGGCAGGAACACCGCGTCGGGGCAGCGCTTGACCGCGATCCGCAGCGCCATGCCGGAGCGGATGCCGAAGGCGCGTGCCTCGTAGGACGCCGTCGACACCACCGCCCGCTCCGTCGGGTCACCTCGGCCGCCGACCACCACCGGCAGCCCGGCCAGCTCGGGTCGGCGCAGCACCTCGACCGCCGCCAGGAACTGGTCCATGTCGACGTGCAGCACCCAGCGCGCCATGGGCCCCATCCTGCCGTGCCGCACCGACAGCGGCAGCGACAGCGGTCAGGCGCGCTTGTACGCCGGTGCGAGCTCGTTGATCGCGTCACCCATCCGGTGGATCCGGAGCGCGTTCGTGGACCCGGGGATGCCGGGAGGTGAGCCGGCGATGATCACCACCAGGTCGCCGATCTTCACCCGCCCGATCCGGAGCAGCTCCTCGTCGACCTGGCGGACCATCTCGTCGGTGTGCTCGACGAAGCCGGTCTTGAACGCCTCGACACCCCAGGTCATCGCCAGCTGCGAGCGCACCTGGGCCTCGGGCGTGAACGCGAGCACCGGGATCCGGCCCCGGTAGCGCGAGAGCCGCCGGGCTGAGTCGCCGGACTGGGTGAACGCGACCAGGTGCGTGGCCCCGACCCGCTCGGCCACCTCCGCGGCCGCCTTGGCGATCACTCCGCCCCGCGTGCGCGGCTGCCAGTCGATCGCGGCCATGTGCGAGAGCTCGTGGTCCTCGGTGGAGACGATGATCCGGGCCATCGTCTTGACGGTCTCGATCGGGTACTTGCCGACGCTGGTCTCGCCGGACAGCATCACCGCGTCGGCGCCGTCGAGCACGGCGTTGGCGACGTCGGAGGCCTCGGCGCGCGTGGGCGCCGGGTTGCTGATCATCGACTCCAGCATCTGGGTGGCCACGATCACGGGCTTGGCGTTGCGGCGGGCCTTCTCGACCACCCGCTTCTGCAGGAACGGCACGTCCTCCAGCGGGCACTCCACGCCGAGGTCTCCGCGCGCGACCATGAACCCGTCGAACGCCTTGACCACCTCGTCGAGGTTGTCGATCGCCTGCGGCTTCTCGATCTTGGCGATCACCGGGAGGGAGACCCCCTCCTCGCGCATGATCTGCCGCACGTCGTCGGCGTCCTTCGCGGAGCGCACGAACGAGAGCGCGATGAAGTCCACGGTCAGGTGCAGCGCCCAGCGCAGGTCCTCGATGTCCTTCTCCGACATCGCCGGCACGGACACCGGCACACCCGGCAGGTTGATCCCCTTGTGGTTGCTGACCGTGCCGCCGACGAGAACGGTCGTGTGCACGTCCTGCCCGTCGACCGAGTCGACCCGGAGCCGCACCTTGCCGTCGTCGATCAGGATGTCGTGGCCGGGGGTCACGTCGCCGGGCAGCCCGTCGTACGTCGTGCCGCAGGTGGTGGCGTCGCCGAGGATGTCGCGCGTGGTGATCGTGAACTGGTCGCCGTTCTCGATCGTCTCGCTGCCGCGCTCGAACTTGCCGAGCCGGATCTTCGGGCCCTGGAGGTCTGCGAAGATGCCGACGCCGTGGCCGGTCGCGTCGGACGCCTCGCGGATCCGGCGGTATACCTCGGCGTGCTCGGCGTGGGTGCCGTGGCTCAGGTTGAGCCGCGCCACGTCCATCCCGGCGTCCACCAGCTCGCGGATCTTCTCGGGCGACGAGGTCGCGGGTCCCATGGTGCAGACGATCTTTGCTCTACGCACGCAGCGACCCTATCGCTCTTCGTTGGATCGTTCCAATACTCGGGGTCCGAACGCTGACCCGTCGCAGATGGTGGAGGTACGGCGCGCGACCCGGCGCAGATGGCGACGTTTCGCGTCCCCACCCGACCGAGATGGCGGCGCCGTCCACAGGAGGCATCGTCGTCGACCCACCGAGGCTCAGTGATCGCGACGCTTCGTGGCATGCGCGCGCTCGTTCCCGGACTCCCGGCCGACTGGCCGCTCGACCCCGAGCTGCCGTTCACGCTTCGGCGGGCGGCTGCGGCCGGCATCTCCCGCAGCCGGCTGCGAATGCTCACCGAGCGTGGTGCGCTCCGCAGACTGCTGAGCTCCGTGTACGTCGACGCGCACCTCCCCGACTCGCTGCGGCTCAGGCTGCGGGCCCTGTCGCTCGTGGTCCCCGCCGACGCAGTGGTGACCGACGAGTCGGCAGGCTGGCTGCACGGGGCACAGATGGTGCTCGCTCCCGGCCGCGCGGGCGCCGTACCTCCGGTCACGATCTTCCAGCGCACCCCGGGCTCGCGGCTGCGCAACCGCCTGTGCGACAGCGGCGAGAGGCGCTTCGCCTCGCGCGACCTGGAGATGGTCGGCGGCCTCATCGTGACCACGCCGCTGCGCACCGCCTGCGACCTCGGCCGGCTCCGGCACGCCGACCACGCGATCGCGGCTCTCGACCAGATGCTCCGACTGAAGGCATTCGGACGCGGCGAGCTGATCGCAGAACTCCCGCGCTACAAGGGCTTTCGCGGCGTCATCCAGCTGCGACACCTGGCGCCACTCGCCGACCGCCGGGCCCAGTCGCCGCCGGAGTCGGTGCTGCGACTGCGATGGCGGACGGCGGGCCTCCCGTCGCCGGAGCCGCAGTACGAGGTGACCGGGCCGAGGGGCCGGAGCTGGTGGCTCGACCTCGCGGCGCCCGAGTTCCGCTACGCGGCGGAGTACGACGGCGAGAAGTTCCACTCGACCGACGAGCATCTCGAGCATGACGGGCGCCGTCGCGGGTGGCTGGAGGAGCACGAGGGCTGGGCGTTCAGCGTCGTACGACGCGGCAACCTGTACGGCCAGCACCAGGACTGCGTCGAGCTGCTCCGTCGCGACTTCCGGCGTCATGTCGGCGGATCCTGACGCGACCGTCTGCGCCGGGTCATCGCCACGAACACGACCATCTGCGCCGGGTCGGCGCCCCGAGCACGACCATCTGCGCCGGGTCAGCGGTGGGGGGCGGCGTCAGGCGGTGAGGGGGCGTTCGGTGGGCGGGATCGGGGCGGGCAGCGTGGTCGAGCCGGTCAGCCAGGCGTCGACGCCGGCGGCCGCCGCCCGACCCTCGGCGATCGCCCACACGATCAGGGACTGACCCCGGCCGGCGTCACCGGCCACGAACACACCCTCCTTGCTGGTCATGTACGACGCGTCGCGCGCGATGTTGCCCCGGTCGTCCAGCTCGGGGCCGATCTGGGAGACGACGCCGTCGGTCTCCGGCCCGGTGAAGCCCATCGCGAACAGCACCAGCTCGGCCGGGATCTCCCGCTCGGAGCCCTCGATCTCGGTGAACGTGCCGGCGGCGAACTCACCCTCGACCAACCGCAATGCGCGCACGTTGCCGTCGTCGTCGCCGAGGAACTCCTTGGTGGAGATCGAGTAGACCCGGTCGCCGCCCTCCTCGTGCGCCGAGGAGACGCGGAACGTCATCGGGTAGGTCGGCCACGGCTGGTGACCGGGCCGCTCCTCCCCCGGCTGGGCCATGATCTCCAGCTGGGTGATCGAGCGGGCGTTCTGCCGGGTCGCGGTGCCGAGGCAGTCCGCGCCGGTGTCGCCGCCGCCGATGATCACGACGTGCTTGCCGTCGGCCCGGATCTGACCCTCGACCTCCTGGCCGAGCGAGGCCCGGTTGGACTGCGGCAGGAACTCCATGGCCTGGTGGATGCCACCGAGCTCACGCCCCGGCACGGGCAGGTCGCGCGCCGCGGTGGCGCCGATCGCCAGCACGACGGCGTCGTACCGGTCGACCAGCTGGTCGCCGGTGAGGCTGGCGCCGACGTCGACGCCGGCCCGGAAGACGGTGCCCTCGCGACGCATCTGGTCCAGCCGGCGGTCGAGGACCTTCTTCTCCATCTTGAACTCGGGGATCCCGTAGCGCAGCAGCCCACCGATCTTGTCGGCACGCTCGTAGACCGCGACCGTGTGGCCGGCCCGGGTCAGCTGCTGCGCCGCCGCGAGCCCGGCGGGACCGGAGCCGATCACGGCGACCGTCTTGCCGGAGAGCCACTCCGGCGGCTGCGGGCGTACGGCGCGCGACTCCCACGCGCGGTCGATGATCGCGACCTCGACGTTCTTGATCGTCACCGGGTCCTGGTTGATCCCGAGCACGCACGCGGTCTCGCACGGCGCCGGGCACAGCCGGCCGGTGAACTCCGGGAAGTTGTTCGTCGCGTGCAGTCGCTCGATCGCGCCGTCCCAGTCGTCACGCCAGACCAGGTCGTTCCACTCCGGGATGATGTTGCCGAGCGGGCAGCCCTGGTGGCAGAACGGGATGCCGCAGTCCATGCAGCGCCCGGCCTGCTCGGTGATGATCGGCAGCAGCGCCCGCCCCGGACCCCCGGGGTAGACCTCGTTCCAGTCCTGGACGCGCTCCTCCACCGGACGACGCTCAGCCACCTCACGGCCGTGCTTGAGGAAGCCCTTCGGGTCAGCCATGGAGCACCTCCATGATCCTCTGGTTGGCCTGGTCCTCGTCGAGTCCCTCTTCGAGGGCCTCCTCGCGCGCCTCGAGCACGCGCTTGTAGTCGCTCGGCATCACCTCGGTGAACCGGGCCAGCGCTGCCGGCCAGTCGGCGAGCAGCTCCTCGGCGACCGTGGAGCCGGTCTCCTGCTGGTGCCGCTCGACCAGCTGCCGCAGCTCGTCGCCCGCCTCGTCGACGACCGGGCGCAGCTCGACCAGCTCACCGTTGACCCGGCCCTCGTCGAGGTCGAGGACCCACGCGACGCCACCGGACATGCCGGCCGCGAAGTTGCGGCCGGTGGGACCGAGCACCGCGACGCGACCGCCCGTCATGTACTCGCACCCGTGGTCACCCACGCCCTCGACGACGGCCACGGCGCCGGAGTTGCGGACGCAGAAGCGCTCGCCGACCTGTCCCCGCAGGAAGATCTCGCCGGACGTCGCGCCGTAGCCGATCACGTTGCCCGCGATGATCTGCTCCGAAGCGTCGAACCGCGCCGCCCGGTCGGGGCGTACGACGATGCGTCCGCCGGAGAGTCCCTTGCCGACGTAGTCGTTGGTGTCGCCCTCGAGCCGGAGCGTGATCCCCTTCGGCACGAAGGCCCCGAACGACTGCCCGGCCGACCCGGTCAGGGTGATGTCGATGGTGCCGTCGGGCAGGCCCTCGCCCTGGTAGCGCTTGGTCACCTCGTGCCCGAGGATCGTGCCGACGGTGCGGTTGACGTTGCGCACCTCGAGCTGCGCGCGCACCGGTTCGCCCTTCTCCAGGGCGTCCTTCGCCAGGGCGACCAGCTCGTTGTCGAGCGCCTTGTCGAGTCCGTGGTCCTGCTTCTTGGAGCAGTACCGGGTCTGGCCGGCGAACTGCTCCTTCACGTCGGGGACGTGGAAGATCGGGCTGAGGTCGAGACCCGCGGCCTTCCAGTGGTTCACGGCATCGGTGCGATCGAGCACCTCGGCGTGGCCGACCGCCTCCTCCAGGGTGCGGAAGCCGAGCTCGGCGAGCAGCTCCCGCACCTCCTGCGCGACGTACTCGAAGAAGGTCACGACGTACTCCGCCTTGCCCGAGTAGCGCTCACGCAGCACCGGGTTCTGCGTGGCCACGCCCACCGGGCAGGTGTCGAGGTGGCAGACCCGCATCATGATGCAGCCCGACACCACCAGCGGAGCTGTCGCGAACCCGTACTCCTCCGCACCGAGCAGCGCGGCGACCACCACGTCACGGCCGGTCTTGAGCTGCCCGTCGGTCTGCACGACGATCCGGTCGCGCAGCCCGTTGAGCAGCAACGTCTGCTGGGTCTCGGCGAGGCCGAGCTCCCACGGGCCGCCCGCGTGCTTCAGCGAGGTCAGCGGCGACGCGCCGGTGCCGCCGTCGTGACCGGAGATCAGCACCACGTCGGCGTGCGCCTTGGAGACGCCGGCGGCGACCGTGCCCACCCCTACCTCGGCCACCAGCTTGACGTGCACGCGCGCGGACGGGTTGGAGTTCTTCAGGTCGTGGATCAGCTGGGCGAGGTCCTCGATCGAGTAGATGTCGTGGTGCGGCGGCGGCGAGATCAGCCCCACGCCGGGCGTGGAGTACCGGGTCTTGGCCACCCACGGGTAGACCTTGTGCCCGGGCAGCTGCCCACCCTCGCCGGGCTTCGCGCCCTGCGCCATCTTGATCTGGATGTCGTCGGCGTTGGTGAGGTACTCGCTGGTGACACCGAAGCGACCCGACGCGACCTGCTTGATCGAGGACCGCCGCTCGGGGTCGTGCAGCCGGTCGGCGTCCTCGCCGCCCTCACCGGTGTTGGACTTGCCGCCCAGCCGGTTCATGGCGACCGCGAGCGTCTCGTGCGCCTCCTGCGAGATCGACCCGTACGACATCGCGCCGGTGGAGAAGCGCTTCACGATCTCGGAGACCGGCTCGACCTCGTCGATGTCGATCGGCTGGCGTCCACTGCCGTTGGCGTCCTTGAACCGGAACAGCCCGCGCAGGGTCAGCAGCCGCTCGGACTGCTCGTTGACGCGCGAGGTGTACTGCTTGAACACGTCGTACTTTCCGGCACGCGTCGCGTGCTGCAGCCGGAACACGGTCTCGGGGTCGAAGAGGTGCAGCTCGCCCTCGCGGCGCCACTGGTACTCACCGCCCATCTCCAGGTCGCGGTGCGCGGGCGCGATGCCGTCGCGCGGGTAGGCGACCCGGTGCCGGCGGGCGACCTCCTCGGCGAGCTCGTCGAGACCGACGCCGCCGAGCTTGGAGGTGGTGCCGGTGAAGTACTTGTCGACCAGCTCCTGGGAGAGCCCCAGCGCCTCGAAGATCTGGGCGCCGGTGTACGACGCGACGGTGGAGACGCCCATCTTGCTCATCACCTTGAGCACGCCCTTGCCCAGGCCCTTGACCAGGTTGGCGACCGCCACCTCGGGCTCGGTGGTGACGTAGAAGCGGTCGCGGGCGAGGTCCTCGACGGACTCCATCGCGAGGTACGGGTTGACCGCGGCGGCGCCGTAGCCGATCAGCAGCGCGACATGGTGGACCTCGCGCACGTCACCGGCCTCGACGATCAGGCCGACCTGGGTGCGGGTCTTCTCACGGACCAGGTGGTGGTGGACGGCGGCGGTCAGCAGCAGCGACGGGATCGGCGCCTTCTCCGCGCGGGCGTGCCGGTCGGAGAGCACGATGATCCGGGCGCCGAGCGAGATCGCGGCCGAGACCTCCTCACAGATCTCCTCCAGCCGGCGGGCGAGGGCGGCGCCGCCACCCTGGACGTCGTACAACCCGCGGGAGACGTGCGTGACGAAGCCCGGCATGTCGCCGTCGCGGTTGATGTGCCGGATCTTGACCAGCTCGTCGTTGGTGATCACCGGGAACGGAAGCACCACCTGGCGGCACGACGCGGGGGTCGGGTCGAGCAGGTTGGCCTCGGGTCCGATCGTGCCGGAGAGCGAGGTGACCAGCTCCTCCCGGATCGCGTCGAGCGGCGGGTTGGTGACCTGCGCGAAGAGCTGGCTGAAGTAGTCGAACAGCAGCCGAGGTCTGTCGGAGAGCACGGCGACCGGAGTGTCGGTGCCCATCGAGCCGAGCGGCTCGGCGCCGGTGTTCGCGATCGGGCTGAGCAGGATGCGCAGCTGTTCCTCGGTGTAGCCGAAGATCTGCTGACGCCGGGTGACCGAGGCGTGCGAGTGGATCACGTGCTCGCGGTCGGCGATGTCGTCGAGCTGGATCAGCCCGGCGTGCAGCCACTCGTCGTAGGGGTGCTCCTCGGCGAGCTCGCCCTTGATCTCCTCGTCCTCGATGATCCGGTGCTCCTCGGTGTCGACGAGGAACATCCGGCCGGGCTGGAGCCGGCCCTTGCGGACCACCGTGGCGGGGTCGATGTCGAGCACGCCGACCTCGGAGGCGAGCACGACGAGGCCGTCGTCGGTGACCCAGTAGCGCGAGGGACGCAGGCCGTTGCGGTCGAGGACGGCGCCGACCTGGGTGCCGTCGGTGAACGCGACGCAGGCGGGGCCGTCCCACGGCTCCATCAGGGCGGAGTGGAACTCGTAGAACGCACGGCGCTTGTCGTCCATCTCGGCGTGGTTCTCCCACGCCTCCGGGATCATCATCAGCACCGCGTGCGGCAGCGAGCGCCCGCCGAGGTGGAGCAGCTCGAGCACCTCGTCGAACGAGGCGGAGTCGGACGCGCCCTGGGTGATGATCGGGAACAGCCGCTCGAGGTCTCCCGGGATCAGGTCGGAGTCGAGCAGGGCCTCGCGGGCCCGCATCCAGTTGCGGTTGCCCATCACCGTGTTGATCTCGCCGTTGTGGGCGATGAACCGGAACGGGTGCGACAGCGGCCAGCTCGGGAACGTGTTGGTGGAGAACCGCGAGTGCACCAGCGCGATCGCCGACTCGATCCGCTCGTCGACCAGATCGGGGAAGAAGTGGTCGAGCTGTTCGGTGGTGAGCATGCCCTTGTAGGCGATGGTGCGGCTGGAGAGCGACGGGAAGTACACCTCCGCCTCGTTCTCCGCGCGCTTGCGCAGGCAGTACGCGAGCCGCTCGAGGCTCATCCCGAGCAGTCGGCTGCCGGCCGCCGCGACGAACAGCTGGCTGAACGTCGGCATCACGGACAGCGCGGTGGCACCGAGGCTGGACGGGTCGGTCGGCACCTCGCGCCAGCCGAGCACCTGGAGGCCCTCCTCCTCGGCGAGCTCCTCGACCCGGCGGCGGGTCTTGGCGACCGCCTCGTCGTCACCGGGGATGAACGCGGTGCCGACGGCGTAGGCGTGCCTGCCGGGAAGCTCGAAGTCGACGACCTCGCGGAAGAACCGGTCCGGCACCTGGAGCAGGATGCCCGCGCCGTCGCCGGAGTTCGTCTCGGCACCCGCGGCACCGCGGTGCTCGAGGTTGCGGAGCGCGGTCAGCGCCTGGTGGACGATCCGGTGGCTGGCCTCGCCGGACAGCGTCGCGACGAAGGCGACACCGCACGCGTCGTGCTCGTGCTGCCCGTCGTACAGGCCCTGGGCCGGCGGGAATGCCTGCATGTGCACTCTCCCGTCGTCGTCGTGCGCGACCGTCGAGCGGTCGTGCGGCGTGGTCTGAGCGTGCTGGGACGACATTGGCCCATGCGGAGAGTCCAGCGTACCGCAGGGGGGACCCGCGACCGCCGTCCGCAGGGCGAGACAGTCCGAACAGCATGTGAGACGGGCTACTCGGCCAGCTCGGCTGCGACGAGTCGCAGGTGGTCCAGGTCCGCGAGGTCCAGGACCTGGAGGTAGACCCGCTGCGACCCCACCTCGGCGTACGACGCCAGGGCCTCCCGCGCCTGCTCCGGGGTGCCGGCGACGCCGTTCGCGCGGAGCTCGTCCGGTTCCCGACCGATTGCCTTGGCGCGGCGGACGTACTCCGCCTCGTCGACACCGACACAGACCACCAGCGCATTGGACCAGGTCAGCTCGTCCGGGTCACGCTCGGCCGCCACGCAGGCCTCGCGGACCCGCGCGAACTGGGTGCGGGTGTCCGCGACCGAACCGAACGGCAGGTTGAACTCGTCGGCGTAGCGGGCCGCGAGCGCCGGGGTGCGCCGCTTGCCGCTCCCCCCGATCAGCACCGGCGGGTGCGGGCTCTGCACCGGCTTCGGAAGGGCGGGCGAGTCGATGACCGGGTAGTGGGTGCCCCGGTGGGAGAACGTCTCGCCCGCCGGCGTCTGCCACAGTCCCGTGAGCACGGCGAGCTGCTCCTCGAGCCGGTCGAACCGCTCGGACACCGGCGGGAACGGGATGCCGTAGGCGGTGTGCTCCTCCTGGTACCAGCCGGCGCCGATCCCGAGCTCGACGCGACCACCGCTCATCTGGTCGACGCCCGCCACCGTGATCGCCAGCGGTCCGGGGTGCCGGAAGGTCGCGGACGTCATCAGGGTGCCGAGCCGGATCGTGCTGGTGTCGCGCGCCAGCCCGGCCAAGGTCGTCCAGGCGTCGGTCGGGCCGCGACCTCCCTCGACGCCCATCGCGAGGTAGTGGTCGGAGCGGAAGAACGCGCCGAAGCCGAGCTCCTCCGCCGTGAGTGCGACGGCGAGCAGGTCGTCGTACGTCGCACCCTGCTGCGGCTCGGTGAAGATCCTGAGGTCCATGGCTTCACCCTGCCAGCCAACCTGCCGGTCGCCGCGTGGGGCCGGCCCGCTAGGACGTGGCCCGGACGAAGTCCAGGATCGTGGCAGCGAGCTCGGGTCCCGCATCCTCCTGCAGGAAGTGGCCCGCGCCGGCGATCGTCGGGTGCGTGCGACCGGCGGCGCCCGGCAGCGCGCGCTCCAGGATCGGTGCCATCCCGCCGGTGATCGGGTCCCCGTCGGAGAACGCCACGAGCACCGGTGTCGGGCTGGCAGTGAGCACCGCCCAGGCGGCGCGGTTGGCCGCGCTGGACGGATCGTCCGGCCGGTAGGGCACCAGCCCCGGCATCGCCCGTGGACCGGCCTTGAAGGCCTCGTCGGGGAACGGTGCGTCGTAGGCCGCCCGCACGGCGTCGGTCATCGGCCTCCTGCATCCGGCGGCGACGAAGCGGCCGATGTCCAGCGTGGGGGCACTCGTCATCGCCCTGCGGAACTCGTGCCACACCTCGGGCATGTCCTGGTCGCCCGTCGGCAGCCCGGTGTTCGCCAGCACCAGCCGGGCGAAGCGCTCCGGGTGCTCGGCCGCGAGCCGCAGCCCGATCAAACCACCCCAGTCCTGCGCGACCAGGGTCACCTCGCGAAGGTCGAGCACGTCGAAGACCAGGCGTCGGGTCCACTCCACATGAGCCGCGTAGCTGTGGTCGGACACCTCGGTGGGCTTGTCCGACCGCCCGAAGCCGACCAGGTCGGGACACACGACACGGAGTCCGGCCGCGGCCAGGCCGGGGATCATCGTCCGGTAGAGGAACGACCAGGACGGCTCGCCGTGCAGGAGCAGAGCGACCGGGCCGTCGGCCGGGCCGTCCTCGACCCAGGCCATGCGGACGTCGTCGCCGATCTCCGCGTAGCGCGGCTCGAGGTCGAAGCCGGGCAGGTCGGCGAACCGGGACTCGGGCGTGCGCAGGAGGTTCACGAGCCCGAACGTACTCCGCCCTCCGTCGCGCTGGACGGCGCTCGTCGGCCCGCCTGTGGTCGCCGTCGAGGGGTCGTCCCCTCAGGGGTCCTTGCTGGTGGGGGTCTCCCCCGCGCGCACCCCGTCCGTCGTGTCCTCGCCCGCCCGGTCCTGGTCCGTCGGGTGCTCGTCCGCCGTGTCCTCGCCCGCGGTCGTCGCCGTCTCCTCGGCCGGCACCGGGTGCTCGGTCTCCTCGACCTCCGGCCCGCGCCCGTCCACGAACGGCGAGGCCTCCCGACCCGGGTGCGCGCGCAGCGACCACACGAAGTAGCCCGCTGCGAGCACGAACAGGATGATCGACATCCAGACGCCCCAGCGCAGACCGAGCACGTTGTCGAGCTCGATGGCGTCGATCCGCAGAGCCTCGATCCAGCCACGCCCGGCGGTGTAGATCATCACGTAGAGCGCGAACACCCGGCCGCGGCCGAGGTTGAACCGGCGGTCGGCCCAGATCAGGATCCCCACGCCGCCGAGGTTCCACAGGCACTCGTAGAGGAACGTCGGGTGGAACGTCGCGAACTGCTCGTAACCGTCGGGCCGGTGGGCGGCGTCGATCTCGAGACCCCACGGCAACGTGGTCGGGCGGCCGAACAGCTCCTGGTTGAAGTAGTTGCCCCACCGTCCGATCGCCTGGGCCAGCAACAGGCCCGGGGCGAGCGCGTCCATCAGTGGCAGCATCCGGATCCCCATCCGCCGCGCAGCGACCATCGCGCCGAGCACGCCGCCGGCGACGGCGCCCCAGATGCCGAGGCCACCGTTCCAGATCTCGAGCGCCTCGATCGGGTGCTTGCCGGCGCCGAAGTACAGGGCGTGGTCGGTGGCGACGTGGTAGGCCCGGGCGCCGACCAGCCCGAACGGCACGGCCCAGATCGCGAGGTCCGAGATCTGGCCCCTGGTGCCGCCACGAGCGGCCCAGCGCCGCTCGCCGTACCAGACGGCGACGATCACGCCGGCGATGATGCACAGCGCGTAGGCCCGGATCGGCAGCGGTCCGAGGTGCCACACGCCCTGGCCGGGGCTCGGGAGGAACAGCGCCGGCAGCTGGGCCAGGTGCGCGGAGACGACGGACACGATCAGACCTTCTTCTTCAGCAGCGAGCGGATGTCGGTGGCGAGCTCCGACGGGGACACGGTGGCACTCCACACCAAAGGTGCCGTGCCCCGGCTCCCGATCGCGATCACCGACGTGGTGTGGCTGACCTCGTAGCCACCGGACGGCAGCTTCTGGCCCTTCTTGATGAAGACCCCGAGCGGCTTGCCGAGCCGGTCGATGGCCCCGAGGTCGCCGGTGAGGCCCCGGAACGACGGGTCCAGCCGGTCGAGGTAGCTGCGCAGAACGGGCCCCGTGTCACGCGCCGGGTCGGTGGTCACGAACAGCACCTGCACCTGCTCCTTGTCGGCCGGGTCTAGCTTGGCGTACGCCGACGCGATGGTGCCCATCACGACCTGGCAGATGTCGGGGCAGTGCGTGTAGCCGAAGAACACGACGTTGAGCCGGCCCCGGGTGTCACGCCTCATCGAGAACGGCTTGCCGTCGGTGTCGTCCAGGGTCACGCCGGGCACGTCGTACGGCGTGGTCAGCAGCGCCCCGGCGTAACCGTCGTGGTCGGAGGAGGAGACGCCGGAGACGACGCCGTTGCCCCCAGCCTGCGAGCCGTCCCGCGCGCCGCACCCCCCGGCGACCAGCCCGACGACGAGCAGGGCCGCGGCCAGGGTCCCGGGACTACGCACGCCGTACGCCGTCGGCGAGGTCCGCGGTGAGCGTGCTCAGCGCGGCCAGGCCGGAGGCCCGGTCGGGCGCGTCGAGGAGCGCCCGCACGAATGCGGAGCCGACGATCACGCCGTCGGCGTACGACGCCACCTCGGCGGCCTGGTCACCGTTCGAGACCCCGAGCCCGACGCCGATCGGCAGGTCGGTGACCGCGCGGACCCGTCCGACGAGCGGGCCGGCCAACGACGAGGTGGTGGTGCGGGCGCCGGTGACGCCCATCACGGCGGTGGCGTAGACGAAGCCACGGCAGTGCTCGGCAGTCATCCGCAGCCGCGCCTCCGTGGAGCTCGGCGCGACCAGGTAGATCTTGTCGAGGCCGTGCGCGTCGGCGGCCGCGTCCCACTCCTGGCCCTCGTCCGGGATCAGGTCGGGCGTGATCAGGCCGGACCCGCCGGCGCTGGCCAGGTCGGCGGCGAAGCGGGCGACGCCGTAGCGGTCGACCGGGTTCCAGTAGGTCATCACCACGGTCGGCGTGCCGGTGGCCGCCACCGCCTCGACGGTGCGGATCACGTCGGTCGTGCGGACGCCGTTCTCCAGCGCCGCCTGCGCCGCGGCCTGGATGGTCGGTCCGTCCATCACCGGGTCGGAGTAGGGCAGGCCGACCTCGATCACGTCGCAGCCGGCGTCCACCATCGCCCGCATCGCGTCGATCGCTCCGGGCACGTCGGGAAAACCGGCCGGCAGGTAGCCGACCAGCGCCGCCCGACCGTCGGCGCGCGCCTTCTCGAAAGCAACGGAGACGCTCATCTCTCGACGTCCCCGAGGCCGAACCACTCGATCGCGGTGCCCATGTCCTTGTCGCCGCGGCCCGAGAGGTTGATCAGCAGGGTCTGTCCGGCGCGCTCCTGGGCCAGCCGGACGGTGCCGGCGACGGCGTGCGCCGACTCGATCGCCGGGATGATGCCCTCGGTGCGGGCCAGCAGGGACATCGCGTCCATCGCCTCGGTGTCGGTGATCGCGAGGTACGTCGCGCGACCGGTGTCCGCGAGGTGCGCGTGCTCCGGTCCCACGCCCGGGTAGTCCAGGCCCGCCGAGATCGAGTGCGACTCCAGGGTCTGGCCGTCCTCGTCCTGCAGCACGAACGTGCGGGCGCCGTGCAGCACGCCCCGCTCCCCCGCCACGATCGTCGCGGCGTGCCGGCCGGTCTCGACGCCGTCCCCGCCCGCCTCGTAGCCGTAGAGCGCCACGTCGTCGTCGAGGAACGCGCTGAACAGCCCGATCGCGTTGGACCCGCCGCCGACGCAGGCGGTCACGGCGTCCGGCAGCGCACCGGTGAGGTCGATGCACTGCTGCCGGGCCTCGTCGCCGATGCCGCGGGTGAACTCGCGGACCATGCTCGGGAACGGGTGCGGCCCGGCCGCGGTGCCGAACAGGTAGGCCGTGCGGTCGACGCTGGCGACCCAGTCGCGCAGCGCCTCGTTGATCGCGTCCTTGAGCGTGGCGCTGCCGGAGTCGACCGGCACCACCTCGGCGCCGAGGAGCTGCATCCGGGCGACGTTGAGGGCCTGCCGCTTGGTGTCGACCGAGCCCATGTAGACGGTGCAGTCGAGCCCGAAGTACGCCGCCGCCGTCGCGCTGGCGACGCCGTGCTGGCCGGCACCGGTCTCGGCGATCACGCGGGTCTTGCCCATCCGCTTGGTGAGCAGCGCCTGGCCGAGCACGTTGCGGATCTTGTGGGCGCCGGTGTGAGCGAGGTCCTCGCGCTTGAGCAGGATCCGGGCCCCGACCTTGGCGGAGAGCCGCTCGGCCTCGTACAGCGGGCTGGGCAGACCGGCGTAGTCGTGCAGGATCGCCGCGAACGCGTCCGTGAACTCCGGGTCGGCCATCGCGCCCTGCCAGGCCTCGGTCAGCTCGTCGAGGGCGGCGACCAGGGCCTCGGGCATCCAGCGGCCGCCGAAGCCGCCGAAGTAGCCGTGCTCGTCGGCCAGGTGGTGGCTCACAGCATCGCTCCAGTCATCTCGCGTACGGCGCGGGCGGGGTCGCCGTCACGCACCAGCGCCTCGCCGACCAGGACCACGTCGGCCCCCTCCGCTACATGGCGTTCGACGTCGGCCGGTCCCCGGATGCCGGACTCGGCGACCTTGACCACACCGGCCGGCAGCGCCGGGGCCAGCCGGGCGAAGGTGTCGGGGTCGACGTCGAGGGTCTTGAGGTCGCGGGCGTTGATCCCGACCAGCTCGGCCCCCAGGTCGACGGCGCGCCTGGGTCTCGGCCTCGTCGTGCACCTCGACCAGCACGGTCAGGCCGAGCGCCCGCGCCTCGGCGTACAGCCGGGCGAGCTCGTCACCGGGCAACGCGGCCACGATCAGCAGCACCAGGTCGGCGCCCGCCTCGCGGGCCTCGACCAGCTGGTAGCTGGTCACCACGAAGTCCTTGCGCAGCAGCGGTGTCGGCACTGCCGCCCGGACCGCTCGCAGGTCGCCCAGACTGCCGTTGAAGCGACGCTGCTCGGTCAGCACGCTGATCGCCGCGGCACCGCCGTCGGCGTAGGACCGCGCCAGCTCGGCCGGGTCACCGATCTCGGCGAGGTGTCCCTTGCTCGGGCTCTGCCGCTTGACCTCCGCGATCACGCTGACGCCGGGAGCACGGAACACCGGCATCGGGTCGCGCGGCGCCGGACGGAGCACGGCGAGCTCCTGGAGCCGCTCGAACGGCGTCTGCCGCTCCCGCTCTGCGAGGTCCTCGCGCACGCCGGCGACGATGTCGTCGAGCACGGACATGGCGGACCTCACTAGGTGGTGCGGGATGGTCTCCAGCGTCTCACGCGTAGAGCGCGGAGCCCCACGGGGTGTTGCGCACGACGGTGAACACGAGCAGCAGCGCGAAGTACGCCGTGACCAGCGGCTTCACCGTCAGCCCCGGCGGTCGCACGGACCGGCCGGTCCAGGTGCGCCACAACCACCAGGCCCACAGGGCGACCAGCGCCGGGAGCGAGACCACGAGGAACAGGTTGCTGCCGGCCGCCGCACCGACGTCGCCGTGGGTGAGGTCGTTGACAGCGCGGAGCCCGCCGCATCCGGGGCAGTCCCAGCCGGTCAGCAGCTTGAACGGGCACAGCCCCCAGGAGCCCTGCTGGTGCGGGTCGTGGAACCGCAGCGCAACCGTGGTCGCGAGCACCATGCCGCCGAGCACCAGCGGCGCGGTCACCCGTGAGGCGACGCCGCGGCCGACCTCGGTGAGCACGCGCGTCTCGGCCATCAGTGGTGGGCGCGCGCCCCGTAACCCATCTTCGCGAGCACGACGCCGACGAAACCGGCCACCGGCAGCAGGACGGCGCCGACACCCATGACGACCCAGCTCGGGATCATGGCGCCGATGCCGGCGACCACGAACGCGAGGATGCCGATGCCCACGGCGCTCCATGCCGCGACGGTGTTGCCGTGGTTGTCAGACATGCAAGGGCTCCTCGACGGGGCTCGGCCGGGCGGTCGTGGCGAAGTCTAGCCAGTGGGATCGTGGCCGTCGTCGATCGCCTTCCACAGGTCGCGGTTGCTGGCGTCGGCGGCGGCATCGACCTCGGTCGGTGTCCGGGCGGCGGCGGGCGCGTCGTAGCGGGTGCCCATCTCGGGCCAGCGCGGTGCCAGGCGTACGGCGAGCACGGTTGCGACCACGGCGATCGCGGCTGCGACCAGGTAGGTCCAGTACCAGCCGCCGAGGTGCAGCGTGTCCGCGCCGCTGGTGGTGACCTGGTCGCGGACCACCGGCGGGCCGAGAACCGTGAGGCTCAGCATGCCGAGCGCGACCAGCAGGCCGAGCCCGGCCAGCAGCCGGCGCACCACCCCGCGGGTGACCAGGAGGACACCCCAGGTCGCGAGCAGCAGCAGCGCCACCGCGCCCGCCAGCGGGAACCGGTCGGCGGTCTGCTGCAGCGCGCCACCGGGGACGAAGTCGGTGCGTGCCCGGGTCACCGCCCACGGCTTGTTGCCCGCGACCGCTGCCAGGCCGGCCGACGCGAGCCCGAGCAGCACCACGGGCCCGAAGCCTGTGCGGGCGCGCGTGGCGACCTCAGCCACCGCTGACCAGGCCGTCGTCGAAGCAGGTGCGCGTGCCGGTGTGGCAGGCCGGTCCTTCCTGGTCGACGCGGACCAGCAGGGTGTCGCCGTCGCAGTCGAGCCGGACCTCCTTGACCCACTGCCGGTGGCCGGAGGTCTCGCCCTTGACCCAGTACTCCCGGCGCGACCGGCTCCAGAACGTGGTGCGTCCGGAGGTGAGTGTGCGGTGCAGCGCCACGTCGTCCATCCAGCCCAGCATCAGCACCTCGCCGGTGTCGTGCTGCTGGACCACCGCCGGCACCAGTCCGGCGGCGTCACGCTTGAGGCGGCTGGCCACCGCGGGGTCGAGCGGGCTCGCGTCCATCACTCCAGTATCCCGGTGGACGCCCGCTCCCCGTCGGCGCTCCCCTGGGCCACCCACGAGGCGTGCAGCCGGCCGTAGACGCCGCCTTCCGCAACCAGGCTGGCGTGCGGTCCGCGCTGCACGACGCGGCCCTTGTCGAACACGATCACCTCGTCGGCGTTCTCGGCGGTGGTCAGCCGGTGCGCGATCGTGACCGAGGTACGGCCGTTCATCAGCGCCTCGAGCGCGCGGCCGATCCGGACCTCGAGCTCGGGGTCGACGGCGCTCGTGGCCTCGTCGAGGACCAGCAGGTCGGGGTCGGCGAGGTGAGCCCGGACCAGGGCCACCAGCTGGCGCTCCCCCGCGCTCATCGACTCGCCCCGCTGGCCGACCCGGGTCTCGAGCCCCATCGGCAGGCTCTCGAGCCAGTCCGCCAGGCCGAGCTCGAGGACCGCTGCGTGCACGTCGTCGGTGGTGGCGGTGAGCCTGCCGTAGCGCACGTTGGACAGCAGCGTCGCGTCGAAGAGGTAGCCCTCCTGCGGCACCAGGACCACGCGCCGGCGCAACGCGTCGAAGGCGATCCGGCGGACATCGGTGCCGTCGAGCTCCACCCGGCCGGAGCTCGGGTCCATCAACCGCGTGAGCAGCTTGGCGAAGGTGGTCTTGCCGGAGCCGGTCTCACCCACGACGGCGACCCGGGTGCCGGCCTGCACGTGCTCGGTGACGTCACGTAGCACCAGTGGCCCGTCGGGATAGCCGAAGTCGACCTCGCGGAAGTCGATGTCGAGCGCGCCCGGCGGCAGGTCGGCCCCGTCGGGGCCCGGGTCGTCGAGGTCGGCCGGGGTGTCGAGGATGCCGATCACCCGACGCCAGCCGGCGACGGCGTTCTGCGCGTCGGTGAGCACCTGGGTGCCGATCTGCACCGGGCCGACGAACAGCGTCACCAGGAAGGCGAACGCGAGCACCTCGCCCGAGGTCAGTCCCCCCTGCCCCGCGCCTGTCAGCGGAGCCAGCCCGAGCAGGATGCCGATCACGATCACTCCGGCGTTGGCGAGACCGGCCGAGATGCCTCCGAGCGAGAACGAGACAGCGGTGAGCCCCTGGGCACGGGTGCTGGCCCGCTGGTGCCGGGAGATGGCCTCGTCGATCCGGACCTGGGTGCGGTCCTGGATCGCGTGGGTGCGGACCACGGCGGCACCGACGACCGGCTCCGAGATCGCGGAGAGCATCACGCCGACCTGCCGGCGGACCACGCCGTACGCCGCGGAGAGCTTGCGCTGGAAGTAGCGCAGGGAGAGGAACAGCGGCAGGAAGCACACCCAGACCACGAGCGTGAGCTGCCAGCTGTAGAAGAGCATCACGCCCGTGGCCACCACGACCTGACCGATGCTGATGATCCCGACGATGCCGCCGAACACCAGGAACTGCGAGACCTGGTCGACGTCGCTCGTCACGCGCGAGACCAGCGAGCCACGGCGCTCGGTGCTCTGGGTGAGCAGCGGCAGGTCGTGCACGTGGCGGAACGCCTTGATCCGCAGCGTGGCGAGGCCGCTCTCGGCGGCGGTGAACAGCCGTGCCGTCATCAGGTACGACGAGATGCCCGTGACCACGATCGCGACCGCGGCGAACACCGACATGGTGACCACGAAGCCGAGGTCGACGGTGTCGTTGGCGCCACCGTGGAGTCCGCGGTCGAGCGTCTGCTGCACCGCGATCGGCACCACCACGCGCCCGGCGGTGCCGAGCAGCGCGAGGAGCAGGGTGACGGTCAGGCCCTCGCGGAGCTCGGGTGAGTAGCGGAAGCCCTGGCGCAGGGTCGCCACCGCGGAGATCTCGTCGCCGGAGGCCATCGAGGTGTTCTCGGGCGTGCGCTCCGCGGTCACGCCGCTCATGCGTCCTCGCCCTCGTAGGCGTTGACCAGCCGGGCGTAGGCCTCGTTGCGGCCCAGCAGCTGGTCGTGGGTGCCACGGTCGACGATCCGCCCATCGGCCAGGAAGAGGACCTCGTCGGCCAGCGCGATGGTGGCCTTGCGCGAGGCGACCAGCACCATCGTGGTGGAGCCGGTGCGCTGCCGCATCGCGGCCAGGATGCGCTGCTCGACCTCGGGGTCGACCGCGGAGGTGGCGTCGTCGAGCACCAGGAGCCGCGGGCGCCGGACCAGCGCCCGGGCCAACGACAGCCGCTGTCGCTGTCCGCCGCTCAGCGTGGTGCCGCGCTCGCCGAGCCGGCTGTCGAGTCCGCGTGGGAGGGCGGCGACGAAGCCGTCGGCCTGGGCGGTGCGCAGGGCGGCCCAGATGTCCTCGTCGGCGACCTCCTCGCCGAGGGTGACGTTGCCGCGGACGGTGTCGTCGAACAGGAACGCGCTCTGCGGGACCAGCGCCGCCTCGCGGGCCAGCGCGCCCCGCTCGAGGTCGCGCAGGTCGACGCCGTCGACCCGGATCGCGCCGGTGTCGGGGTCCACCAACCGCATCAGCAGCGTGGTCAGGGTGCTCTTGCCGCTGGCCGTCGCGCCGACCAGGGCGACGGTGCGCCCCGGCTCGACCACCAGGTCGAGGTCCTCGAGGAGCCGCTGACCGGGCACGTAGGAGTAGCCGAGGTGGTCGACCTCGAGCCGGGCTCCGGTGGGTCGGGTGGCGCTGTCGGGCAGCGTCGCGGCGCCGTACGAGGTGTTGCTGCGCTCGTCGAGCACCCGGTGGACGCGTTGGTAGCCGACCACGCTGCGCGGGAACTCCCCCACCAGCCAGCCGATCGACCGGATCGGGAAGGCCACGATCATCAACAGGTAGGCGATGGTCACCACGTCACCCGTGTCGGCCGCCCCGGTGCTGACCCGCCAGACGCCGACGCCGAGCACGAACAGGATGCCGAGGTTGGGCAGGCCCTCCAGGAGCGGGTCGAACGCCGCCCGGATCCGGCCGGCCCGGATGCCCATGTCGCGCAGGTGGTGGGCCTTGACCCGGAACCGCTCGGTCTCCTCGGCCTCGCGCCCCATCGTCTTGACCACCATCGCGCCGTCGAACGACTCGTGCGCGATCTCGCTGAGCTCGGCACGGAGCGCCTGGATGCGCGTGATCAGCGGCGACGACAGCCGCTGGTAGGTGATGTTGGCGAGGATCACCAGCGGGAAGACGAACAGCCCGACCACCGCCATCACGACGTCGGTGACCAGCATCTGGCCGACCGCGATCACCATCATCGCGATGGTGCCGACGGCCATCGGCAGCGGCGCGATCGGCGACCAGGCGGCCTCGACGTCGGAGTTCGCGTTGGAGAGCAGCTGGCCGGTCGGGTGTCGCTGGTGCCACTCCATGGGCAGCCGGAGGTACTGCCGGGTGACCTCGCGCCGGTAGGTGGCCTGCATCCGGTACTGCATGACACCCGCGCCGAGGCGACGGGCGACGATGCCGACGGCGCGCAGGATCGCGACCCCGAGGAACAGCGCGACCACGGCCACCGCGACGCCGGTCGAGAGCTCGCCGGTGCGGAAGGCGGGCAGCACCGCGTGGTCGGTGGCCCAGCCGAGCACCCACGCGTCCGCGACCGTGAGGGCGCCGAACAGGAGACTCCCGAGGGCGGAGAGCGTGAAGATCCAGGGCTCGCGCCGGATCGCCACCCCCAGCACCCGGAAGCCGTCGCGCATCGTCGACCGCCGGTCGTCGGCGAGCGTGTCGACCTCGATCTCGGCCGGCGCGGTGGGGGTGGTGGTCACAAGGTCTCAACTTACGTGCGGGGTCGGTATTCCCTCTCCTTGATATCCGCGGGCACCGACAGGCGCAGGCTTCCCTATGCTCGGCGGGTGCCCTCGCTCGCGCAGTCCGAACGCCAGCGCCTCTGCGACGCGGCCCTCGTGGCCGGTCCGGACGCCCCGACCCTCAGCGGGAAGTGGACCGTCAAGGACCTGCTGGTGCACCTCGTGATCCGCGACAGCGACCCGGTGGGCGCACCCGGGATCCTGCTGCCGCCGCTCGGGTTCCTCACCGACCTCCGGTCACGGAGCCTCGGACGGACCGGCTTCGCCGACCTGGTCGCCCGGGTACGACGCCCCGCGCTGTGGGCGCCGGCGCGGCTGCCGAGCCTGGACAAGGCGCTGAACACGCTGGAGTTCTTCGTGCACCACGAGGACATCCGGCGCGCGCACCCCGGGTGGACCCCACGCGAGCTGACCGCCGGGGAGCAGAAGCAGGTGTGGAGGGCGATCGGGTTCGCCGGCCGCGGCCTGGTCCGCCCGTCCGGGGTGCCGGTGGCGATCCGCTGGGACGAGACCGGCGTGGAGACCACGCTCCGCAGCGGCGACCAGCCGGTGATAGTGACCGGTGACCCCGGGGAGATCACGCTGTTCCTGTTCGGGCGTGACCAGGTGACCGGGCTGGCCTTCGACGGGCCACCGCCCCACGTGGCGAAGCTGCGACACGCGGGGCTGGGGTTCTAGGGTCCGGGGTTCTGGGGGCCGGGGTTCTGGGGGCCGGGGTTTTAGGGGCCCGGGTCGGGAGCGCGGTTTCCCAACAGTTGTTGGGAAACTGCACGTGATCGGGCGAATCCTGTGCGGTTTCCCAACAAGTGTGGGGAAACCGCGCACCACCACCCGGCAGGTCAGCCGCCCCGACCTGCCCGGTACTCCCAGAGTCAGTTCACCGACACGTGCACGTGGTCGTAGTGGTTGGCGGTCGCCGAGCCACGGTTGGACATCGAGCGCCAACCCTCGCCGCCGCGCTCCTGGGTGAAGATGCGCTGCCGCCAGATCACGTCGTAGAGGTCGAGCTCGGCGGCGTGCGCGCGCAGGTAGTCCGCGATCTGGGTGCCGAGCGCGACGTCGGAGGTCATGATGTCGATCGCGCGTCCGCTGGCGTGCTCACCGTGGCCGTCGTACCCGCCGTAGGAGGTGACCGCGGGGAAGGCGTGGCAGACCGCGCGGTAGACCCGGATCGCACCGGAGGTCAGCCCGTTCTCCACGCTCCCGTCGGGGCAGGCGTCCCCGGAGATGCCGATCGCCTCGGGTGCCGGGTCGGGCTTGTCCGCGGAGAGGTACTCCGCGGTGACCCAGCGGTAGTCGCCGGTCCTGGTCAGCACCTGGGCGTAGTCGCCGGCGGTGATGCCGGTGGCGACCAGCTTGGTGCCGGACTTGAGGACGGTGAGCACCGTGGCCTTCTCGCGTGGGTCGGTGCGGAGGTTCAGGGCGGTGGTCGCGAAGCGGGTCAGCTTGTGCAGCTTCGACTCGCCCTTGCGGGAGGCCTGGGCCATGCGGTCGGCGGAGCGCGTCACCGGCTGGACCCGGTCGCGGTCGGCGGCCGCGCGGGACACCTCGATCGTGGCGATCGTGTCGCTCAGCGCGCTGGTGGGAGCCGTACCGGCTGACAGGCCGGCGTTGGCGACCCCGACGCCGACGACACCGAGCGTGAACACGGGTGCGGCGACGGCGGCGATCCGGAGAGTCCGGTTCTTCTGCTTCTGCTTGTGCTTGTGGCGGTGCGTGGGTGCGTGGCGATCTGGAGCCGCGGGCAAGGGCTTTCCAATCGACGGGGGCAGGGGGAACAAGCCAGCCATGCAACCACACCCCGAAGGAGGTTGCACAATCAACCAGACGTGACTCCCGACACCCTCGGCACCCCCGATGCCCGTGCCGGTCGCGACCTCAGCGAGTCAACCCTGCGGCGGGGTCGACGTCAACCACCGGACATCTCGGACGTGTCCTCGACGATCTGGTGCCGGGTGCCGTCGGTGTCGTCGAGCCACCCCTCGGGCAGTACGACGCTGCGACGGGGGCTGCCCTGACGCCCCCGCGGGGTGCCCAGCTCGAGCTCCGGGAACGGCTCGTCGGGGTCGAGATCGAGCAGCAGCGCGTCGAGGTCGGCGAGCGAGGAGACCAGCGCCAGCGCGTGGCGCAGGTCGCCGCCCGCCCGGAAGCCCTTGAGGTACCAGGACACGTGCTTGCGGAACTCCTTGCAGCCCCGCTCCTCCCCCATGTGCCGGCTCAGCAGCTCGGCGTGCCGCCGCATCATCGTGCGGACCTCGCCCAGCGTCGGCAGCGTCGCCACGTCCTCGCCCGCGAACGCGGCGGCCAGGTCGCGGAACAGCCAGGGTCGTCCGAGGCAGCCGCGGCCGACGACCACACCGTCGGCGCCGGTCTGTTCCATCATCCGCAGTGCGTCGCTCGCCTCCCAGATGTCCCCGTTGCCGAGCACCGGGATGTCGACGTGCGCGACCAGCTCGGCGATCGCGTCCCAGTCCGCCTCACCGGAGTAGCCCTGGATCGCGGTGCGCCCGTGCAGCGCGATCGCGGCGGCCCCCGACTCCTGGGCGATCCGCCCGGCGTCGAGGAACGTGAGGTGGTCCTCGTCGATCCCCTTGCGGGTCTTCATCGTGACCGGCACGCCGTGCCGTTCCCCCGCGGCGACGGCGGCTTCGAGGATCTGGCCGAGCAGGGTGCGCTTCCAGGGCAGCGCCGCGCCTCCGCCCTTGCGCGTCACCTTCGGCACCGGACAGCCGAAGTTGAGGTCGACGTGCGCCACGCCGTACTCGGTGCACAGGATCTCTGTCGCCTTGCCGACGTACGTCGGGTCGGTGCCGTAGAGCTGGACCGAGCGGACGTCCTCACTCTCGTCGAAGACCAGCATCTGCCGGGTGGTCGCGTCTCCCTCGACCAGCCCGCGGCTGGTGATCATCTCGCAGACGTACAGGCCGGCGCCCTGCTCGCGGCAGAGCCGGCGGTAGGCGGCGTTGGTGATCCCGGCCATCGGCGCCAGGACGACGGGAGTGTCGACCTGCAGCGAGCCGAGGCGGAGCGGCGCGAAGGCTGGGGAGGTCAGCGGGACGCCTTCTTCTTGTCCTTCTTGTTCTTCTTGGGCTTCTTCACGACCGGCTTCACCACGGTGCCCTTCCAGACGATCGGGGCCTCCGCCATCACCGGGCGGTAGCTGACGCCGACGAGCTCGAGGCCCTGCGGCATCAGGAACAACAGGCAGGTGCGCGTGGAGGCGCCCTTGCCGAAGTCACGCGGGAGCGGACCCGACGGGCACTTGGTGAAGGAGGTGGTGAACCCGGAGGCGCCGATCAGGGTGTCGTCGTCGGCCAGGCCCCACAGCGGGATCGCGGAGCGTCCGATCTGGCCGTCGCCGACGTTGGTGACGCCGACCTTGACGTAGTACGGCGTGGAGGCCTTGGCGGCCGGGTCGAGGTCGTAGCGGCTGAGGTCGTCGATCCGGCCCTGGTGCAGGCGGCGGACCTTGAGCCGGAGCGCGGTGCTGCGCTTGGCGTTGGGGGCGAAGCCGACCGTCGCGGTCTCCCCGACCTTCAGCTCGGCACCGGGCGCGGTGAGCTCCACGCCCGGCGGCGCCGAGACGCTCTCGGTCGGGAGGGAGAGCGTCGGGTCCGCCGCGACCTTCTTCTCCGGCTCCTGTGCGCCGCAACCACCGAGGACGAGGGCGCTCGCAACCACGAGCGCGAGGATCCGGGCGGAGCGGACGACGGGCACGGGCTGCATCACGCCGGACATTGTGCCTCCGCGCAACGGTCCCCGCGACGCGAAACGCACGTGCCTGCCGACCGGCGGCTCCCCAGCACCCCGGCCACCACCCCGGCCACCACCCCGGCCGGCACCCCGGTCAGCACCCGATGAGCCGCTGCGCGAGCCAGCCCTGCACCTGGTCGAGCGAGACCCGCTCCTGGTGCATCGTGTCCCGCTCCCGGATCGTGACCGCCTGGTCCTCGAGGGTCTCGAAGTCGACGGTGATGCAGAACGGGGTGCCGACCTCGTCCTGGCGCCGGTAGCGCTTGCCGATCGCACCCGCGTCGTCGAAGTCGATGTTCCACGCGCTCCGCAGCTGCTGCGCCAGGTCCTTCGCCTTCGGCGTCAGGTCGGCGTTGCGGCTCAGCGGCAGCACAGCGGCCTTGACCGGGGCCAGCCGCGGGTCGAGGCGCAGCACGGTGCGCTTGTCGACGCCGCCCTTGGTGTTCGGCGCCTCGTCCTCGGTGTAGCTGTCGATCAGGAACGCCATCAGGCTGCGGGTCAGGCCGGCCGCCGGCTCGATCACGTAGGGCATGTAGCGCTCGTTGGCCGCCTGGTCGAAGTACGACAGGTCCTTGCCGGAGTGCGTCGAGTGCTGGGTGAGGTCGTAGTCGGTGCGGTTGGCGATCCCCTCGAGCTCCTCGAAGTCGCGACCGGAGAAGCCGAACCGGTACTCGATGTCGACGGTGCGCTTCGCGTAGTGGGACAGCTTCTCCTTCGGGTGCTCGTAGTGCCGCAGGTTGTCGGGGTCGATCCCGAGGTCGACGTACCAGCGCGTGCGCTCGTCGATCCAGTACTGGTGGAGCTCCTCGTCCTCGCCGGGCTTGACGAAGTACTCCATCTCCATCTGCTCGAACTCGCGCGTGCGGAAGATGAAGTTGCCGGGCGTGATCTCGTTGCGGAAGCTCTTGCCGATCTGGGCGATGCCGAAGGGCGGCTTCTTGCGGGTGCTCGTGACCACGTTCTGGAAGTCCAGGAAGATGCCCTGCGCGGTCTCCGGGCGAAGGTAGTGGAGACCGGACTCGTCCTCGATCACGCCGAGGTAGGTCTTCAGCATCATGTTGAAGCTGCGTGGCTCGGTCCACGCGCCGCGGGTGCCGCAGTTGGGGCAGGCCAGCTCCGCGAGGTCGACCGTGTCCGGGTCGTCGATGCCCTTCTTGGTGGCGTAGTCCTCCTGCATGTGGTCGGCCCGGAACCGCTTGTGGCACGACTGGCACTCGGTCAGCGGGTCGGTGAAGGTCGCCAGGTGGCCGGAGGCCTCCCAGGTCTTCGTGGGCAGGATCACGCTGGAGTCGAGGCCGACCACGTCCTCGCGGGCGGTGACCATGTACCTCCACCACTGCCGCTTGATGTTCTCCTTCAGCTCGACACCGAGCGGGCCGTAGTCCCACGCGGAGCGGGTGCCGCCGTAGATCTCGCCCGCGGGGAAGACGAACCCGCGGCGCTTGGCCAGCGAGACGATGCTGTCGAGGGCGCTCGGAGGCTTCTTCATCGGGAACCCCGGCCGAGCGCGAGCAATGCGAGTGGTCGGTGGGGGTGGGTTCTCACGGAGGGACTCCTGGGGTTGGCCCGGCTGGCTGCCGGGTCGTCGGGGCGAAGGGCCCAGCCTAGTCGGGCAGGTGCCGCAGGTTCACCGGAGTTCCCGGGCACCGGGCACGTTGAGCTCGCCGTCGAGGGACTCGTAGGCCGACGGCTCGTCGAGCGCCCGGCCCAGCACCTGCACCGCACCCAGCTTCACGTCGTAGGTGGAGAGCGCCCGGCGGTAGCTGCCCACGTCCTGCCAGCGGGTGACCATCGTCCAGAGCTCCGGGTCGTCGACGTTGCGCCCGAGCTGTCCGTCGACGTACCCGCGCTGCCGCGCCAGCACGTCACACGCCCCCTGGAGGTCGGCGCGGAAGGCGCCGCCGTCGGCGACCGGGACCCGGAACCTGTTCACGACCAGCACGCCGACCACCCTACCGTTTGACAACCATTCTCATCTGGACTGAGAATCATTGTCATGTTGCGTACCGCCCTCGCCGCCGCCGTCGCCGGCCTGCTCCTGGCCGGGTGTGCCGTCCAGGACGACGGCACGGTGCGCGTCGTGGCCGCGTTCTACCCCTTGGCCTGGGCCGCCGAGCAGGTGGCCGGACCGGACGCCGCGGTGGAGGACCTGACCACCCCGGGCGTGGAGCCGCATGACCTCGAGCTCAAGGTGCGGCAGACGGCCGCGGTCTCCGCCGCCGACGTCGTGCTCTACGAGAAGGGTTTCCAGCCCTCCGTCGACTCCGCGGTCGAGGAGAACGCCCAGGACACGCTCGAGGTCGGCGCGGTGGTCGACCTGGAACGAACCAGCGACGGTGTGGACCCGCACTTCTGGCAGGACCCCGCCCGGATGGCCGACTACGCGGACGCGATCGGTGCCGAGCTCGCGAGGATCGACCCGCCGCACGCCGTGGGCTACCGCTCGCGGGCCGACGCGCTGCGCAGCAGGCTCGAGAAGCTCGACCGGGAGTACACCGTGGGGCTGAGGAACTGCGAGGTGACCACGATCGTGGTCAGCCACGACGCCTTCGGCTACCTCGGCACGTACGGGATGCGGGTCCGGGGCATCGCCGGGCTCTCCCCCGGCGCCGAGCCGTCGGCCAAGCACGTCCGGCAGCTCCAGGACCTGATCCGCCGGGACCGGATCACCACCGTCTTCTCCGAGACGCTCGCGTCGCCGAAGCTCTCCGAGGCACTCGCCGGTGACCTGGGACTGGCCAGCGAGGTGCTGGACCCGATCGAGGGCGTGCAGAAGGACGCTCCTCCGGGAACCGACTACGTTTCCCTGATGCGCGGCAACCTGACCAAGCTGCGGAAGGCGAACTCGTGCAGCTGAGCGAGGTGCTCTCCCTCTCCGGCGCCGCCGTCTCGCTCGGCGGTCGTCCGGTGTTGCGCGACATCGACCTGACGGTCGCCCAGGGCGAGGTGGTCGCACTGCTCGGGGCCAACGGGTCGGGGAAGTCGACCCTGGTCCGCTCGGCGGTGGGGCTGCACCCGCTGAGCCGGGGGTCGGTCCGGCTGTTCGGCTCCCCCCTCGCGTCGTACGACGCCTGGCACCGGGTGGGTTACGTGCCGCAGCGCTCGTCCGCCACCACCGGCGTACCGGCCACCGTCTGGGAGGTGGTCGTCTCCGGCCGGCTCTCGCGACGCCGGCTGCTGCTCCCCCCGTCCCGCGCCGACCGGGCCGCGGTCGGCGCGGCGATCGACGCCGTCGGACTCGGTGACCGCGCGGGTCAGCCGGTCTCGACCCTGTCGGGCGGGCAGCAGCAGCGGGTCCTGATGGCCCGCGCGCTGGCCGGCGAACCGGACCTGATGCTGCTCGACGAGCCCAACGCCGGCGTCGACGTCGACAGCCAGCACCGGATCGCGGACACCCTGGCCGAGCGGGCCGCGGCCGGCGCGACGCTGCTGGTCGTGCTGCACGAGCTCGGGCCGTTCGCGCCGCTGATCCAGCGCGCGGTGATGCTGCGCGAGGGACGGCTCGTGTACGACGGGCCGCCGACCGGTGTGGTCGACGGGCACGACCCCCAGTCCTCCGGTGGCCATCACCACCACCACCCGACCCGACCCGGACCGGACTTCGTGCCCGGGGTCCGGGCGCCGTTCGAGGGGCACTGATGTTCGACATCCTGCTCTCCCCCTTCATGCTCCGGGCGCTGGTGGCGGCCGCGGTCACCGGGCTTGCTGCTCCGGCGGTGGGCACCTACCTCGTGCAGCGCCGGTTGTCGCTGATGGGCGACGGCATCGGCCACATCTGCGTCACCGGGGTCGCGCTGGGTCTGCTCACCGGCACGTCTCCGGTGCTGGCGGCGATCGTGGTCGCGGTGCTCGGTGCCCTGCTGATCGAGCTGATCCGGAGCACCGGCAAGGCCAGCGGTGACGTGGCGCTCGCGCTGCTGTTCTACGGCGGCATCGCCGGCGGTCTGGTGCTGATCTCACTGGCCGGCAACGGGGCGTTCGCCTTGCAGGGCTACCTGTTCGGGTCGATCACGTCGATCTCCGCGAACGACGTGTGGGTCAGTGTCGGACTCGCCGCGGTCGTGATCGTGCTCTCGGTGGCCCTGCTCCCCCAGCTCTTCGCGGTCGCGCACGACGAGGACTACGCGCGCACGGCCGGGCTCGACGTCCGCATCTACAACGTGGCCATCTCCGTGCTCGCGGCCGTCACCGTCGCGGTCGCGATGCGCACGGTCGGGCTGCTCCTGGTGAGCGCCCTGATGGTGGTACCGGTGGCGACCTCGCAGCAGTTCGCCCGGGGCTTCCGCTCGACGATGGCCGGCGCGATGGTGGTCGGGATCGTCGCCGCGCTGGTCGGGGTCGGCACCTCGGCGTACGTCGACGTCCCTCCGGGCGCGACGATCGTGCTGGTCGCGCTGCTCGGGTTCGTCGCGACCTGGCCGGTGGGCATCCTCGTCCAGCGCCGCCGACGGGCGCTGGTCCCGTTCCCGGCGGACCCGGTGCCGGAGCACGAGACCGTGGACGAGTCCCACGGCCACGAGCACGGCCCGCACTGCGGCCACCTCGCCGTCGAGCACGGCGACCACGTCGACTACATCCACGACGGCCATCGTCACGCCCCGCACGGAGGTCACTATGACGAGCACTGACCCGGCACCGGTCCGTCCGACGCGGCAGCGCAGGGCGATCGCCGAGGTGCTGGGCACCAACGAGGAGTTCCTCAGCGCGCAGGAGATCCACGACCAGCTCCGCCGTCGCGGCGACTCGATCGGGCTGTCGACGGTCTACCGGACGGTGCAGACGCTCGCCGACGCCGGCGAGGTCGACGTGCTGCGCACCGAGGGTGGCGAGGCCGTCTACCGGCGCTGCAGCGACACCCATCACCACCATCTCGTCTGCCGGTCGTGCGGCGCGACCGTCGAGGTCGAGGGCCCCACGGTCGAGAAGTGGACGCGGGCCGTCGCGGCCGCGCACGGCTACTCCGACGTCAGCCACACCCTGGAGCTGTTCGGCACCTGCCCGTCCTGCGCGTGACGGCGCGGTTGCTGCTCTCAACGGGTGCCGGGCGCCGGCTGGTCGACGCGCGCGTTGGCGACCGACGGTGACGTCGAGGCGACGGACGCGGCGCCGGTAGTGGTGCTGGGCTGAGGCGCGGTTTCCCAACACTTGTCCCGAAACTGCACGAAAATCGCGCGATCGCGTGCAGTTTCTGGACAAGTGTTGGGAAATGACGCCCCCGCCGCTCCTGCCACCCCCGCCGCTCCGCCACCCCGCCCCCCGCCGCCCCCACACCAGCCCCACTAGAGTCACCGACGTGGCCCGCCGTACGTCGACGCACCAGGTGCGCCCGCCCGACCCGCATCCCTCGGGCGAGCGGCCCCCGGCGATCCCGAAGGACCTGGTCCCGGCGCACGTCGCGATCATCATGGACGGCAACGGCCGCTGGGCGAAGCAGCGCGGCGAGCCACGCACCGTCGGGCACGAGCAGGGCGAGAGCAGCCTGTTCGACGTGGTCGAGGGCGCGATCGAGATCGGGGTCGAGGCGATCTCGGCCTACGCGTTCTCCACCGAGAACTGGACCCGCTCCCCCGCCGAGGTCAAGTTCCTGATGGGCTTCAACCGCGACGTGATCCGGCGCCGTCGCGACGAGATGCACGAGCTCGGCGTCAAGGTGCGCTGGGCCGGGCGCGCACCACGCCTCTGGCGCTCGGTGATCAAGGAGCTCCAGGTCGCCGAGGAGCTGACGAAGGACAACGACGTCCTGACGCTGACCATGTGCGTCAACTACGGCGGCCGGGCGGAGCTCGCCGACGCCGCCGCCGCGATGGCGCGCGACGCGAAGGCCGGCCGGCTGAACCCCGACCGGATCACCGCGGACACCTTCGAGCGCTACCTCTACGTGCCCGAGCAGCCGGACGCCGACATGGTGTGGCGCACGTCGGGCGAGCAGCGCCTGTCCAACTTCATGCTGTGGCAGGCGGCGTACTCGGAGATGGTGTTCACCGACGTGCTCTGGCCCGACGTCGACCGCCGCGACCTCTGGCGCGCGATCGAGACGTACGCCGAGCGCGACCGGCGTTACGGCTCCGCCTGACCCCGGGCGTGGACCAGCTGCTCGGCCAACCGACCGCCGTGCTCCTCCACCAGCCCGCTGCGCACGAAGCCGTGCCGCTCGTACAGGCGCGCCGCCTCCGGGTTCGCCTGCATCAGGAACAGGTGCGCCGTCAGTCCCCGCTCCTGCGCCATCGCCACCACCGCGTCCAGCACCCGACCGCCGAGCCCCTCGCCGCGTCGCGCCGGCTCGGTCCACATCGCGACCACCATCAGGAACCCGGGCCGCTCGTCCGCGAAGCCGGCGCCCATCGAGACCGGTACGCCGTCGTCGTAGGCCAGCACCGAACCGCCGCCGGCGCGGTCGCGCCAGTCCCGCTCCGTGAACGCCTGCTCCCGTGTCAGGTCGGAGCCGAACGCGGCCGGCGACTCGGCGAGGGCGCGCAGCCGGATCGACCGCCAGTCCTGCCAGTCGTCGGACCCGATCGTGCGCAGCTCCACCATGAGCCAGAGGGTGTCAGCCCCTGCCGCGCCGGCGCGAACGATATCTTCGGACCATGACGGTCGTGTCGGAGCGGATCGGACAGTTCTTCCACGAGGGTGCGCGGCTGGAGTACACCGAGTACGGCGGGCCGCGCAACGGCGAGGACCGGTGGGTGGTCCTGCTGCACGGGCAGCTGATGCCCCGTCGCATGCAGCAGCCGCTGGCCCGCGCGCTGGCCGAGGCTGGCAACCACGTCGTCACCCTGGACCTGCTCGGCCACGGTCGGTCGGACCGTCCCGACGACCCGCTGGTGTACTCGATGACCGCGTTCGCGGAGCAGGTCGTGCACCTCCTCGACGAGCTCGGCGCCGACCAGGCCGTCGTCGGCGGCACCTCGCTCGGCGCCAACGTCTCGCTCGAGGTGGCGGCGCTCGCGCCGGAGCGGGTGCGCGGCCTGATCGTGGAGATGCCGGTGCTCGACAACGCGCTGCACGCGGGCCTGGTGGCGTTCGGCCCGCTGATGTTCGCCGCCCGCTTCCTGCCGTTCACCATCGACGGGATCCGGATCGCCACCCGCGTCGTACCTCGCGGTCTGGTGCCGTTCTGGGCCGGCATCGTGCTCGACACCCTCAACCAGCGGTCCGGCCCGATGGCGGCGGCGCTGCACGGGATGTTCTTCGGTCGGATCGCGCCGCCGTCGAAGGTGCGCGAGTCGCTGACCATGCCGGCCCTGATCGTCGGCCACGGGCGGGACCCGATCCACCCGGCCGCCGACGCCGCGATGCTGGCCGAGGAGATGCCGGCCTCGGTGTTCGTGGAGGCCCGGAGCATCCTGGAGTGGCGGCTCACGCCGTCGCGGCTCGACCAGCTGGCGGCCGGCTTCGTCGCGGACTGCTTCGACGACGAGCAGGCCCGTCGGGCGCGGCAGGTCCGCTCGACCTGACCGTCCGGGGGACAATGACCGGGTGCCCCTCTACAGCGACGAAGCGATCGTGCTCCGCACGCGCAAGCTCGCGGAGGCCGACCGGATCATCACGCTGCTGACCCGCCAGCACGGCGTGGTGCGCGCGGTGGCCAAGGGGGTACGACGTACGTCGTCGAAGTTCGGGTCGCGACTCGAGCCGTTCACCCACGTCGACCTCCAGCTCGCCGTCGGCCGCAACCTCGACACGATCACGCAGGCGGTCACCCGCGACCCGTTCGGGGCCCGGATCAGCGCCGACTACGACCGCTACACCGCGGGATCGGTGATGCTCGAGACCTCCGAGCACCTGGTGGCCGAGGAGCGCGAACCGTCCGTCCAGCAGTACCTGTTGCTGGTCGGCGGGCTGCGGGCGATGACGTCCGGCGAGCGCCGACCCGGTGACGTGCTGGACTCGTTCCTGCTGCGGTCGATGGCGGTCGCCGGCTACGCGCCGTCGTTCGACGCCTGCGCCCGGTGCGGGCTGGAGGGGCCGCACCGCTCGTTCAACCCCGCCCACGGGGGCATGCTCTGTCCCGGGTGCCGGCTTCCCGGCTCGGCCCACCCCGCTCCCGAGACGGTCGTCCTGCTCGGCGCGCTGCTCGCCGGCGACTGGCCGGTCGTCGAGACGGCCGACGCCCGGCAGCGCCGGGAGGCCGCCGGCCTGGTGTCGGCGTACCTCTCCTGGCACCTCGAGCGCGGTCTCCGTTCGCTGCCCTACGTGACCCGGTAGGTGCGGGCGACGAAGAGGCCCTGGCCGCTGTCACGACCCGTCACGCAGAGGGCCACCAGGTCGTGCAACAGCGCGGTCACCTCGTCGGCGGGCACCTCGTCGCGGACGAGCTCGTCGGTGCTCGCCCACCACGTGCCGAGGCTCTGCAGCCTCTCGGGCGGAACGTCCGCCAACGCGTCGCGCACCTCGTCGGGCACCCGCTCCAGGCCGGGCGTCTCGGAGTCCTCCGCGTCGTCCATGGCGGGCAGGTGCTCGAGCCGGACCAGCTGGACCAGCGCGGGTGACCAGGGCTGGTTGGTGAGCCGGGCGTACAACCGACCGACGTGGAGGGCAGGGTCGACCCATCGAGTGTCCACCACGTCGTCACCGGGAATGCCGTCACCCGAGACGAAGTAGTCATAGTGGACCGTCATCAGTGCCCCCAGGGCCCCGTGCAACGTGCAACGTGAGTCCAGCATGCCAGCCGCGAGCGCCCTGCAAAACCTCGCGCCCGCGGCGGGGCAGGAGGCAGCGTCGTCTCCAGGACACGAGCGGTCCCGGCCGGCGGCCCGGACTCGACCGCGCAACCGCCCGTTCGGGCCATTGTCAGGGCCTTCCCGGGCCACCACGATGTCCTCAAACCAAAGGGGAACCATGGCGAAGTCACGCAACCTGGTCATAGCGATTCTCCTGCTGGCGAGCGCCCTCACGGGCGCGCCCGCCCACGCGGTCGGCCCAACTCTCACCCTCGCCCCCTCGTTGGGGGCACCCACCACGACCACCACGGCCAACGGCACCGGGTTCGCGGCGAACTCCCTGGTCGACGTGTACTTCGACAACCAACAGGTCGGCTTCGTCGCCACCGACGCGGCAGGAGCGCTCGGCTACCAGCTGACCGTGCCCGCGAGTGCCCAGCCCGGTGCCCACACCGTCACCGCGGTGGCCCACAACGGCAGCCTCGCCGTCCAGGCGACCTACACGGTCCGGACCAACTGGCCCCAGTGGCGCGGCGACGCCACCGGCGGCGGGAACAACCGGTTCGAGAACGTCCTGAACACCAGCACCGTGGGTGACCTGGACCTGGATTGGGCTCCCGGGGGTACGACGAGCGAGACGTCGGCGCCCGTCACCTCCGGAGCCTACGTCTACGTCGTCAACAACGACGGCCACCTGCGCGCCTACAACCGAACTACCCACGCGCTGAAGTTCGACGTCAACGCGGGAGCGTCGCTGCTCATCCCACCGCTTGCCTCCGGAGCCGTGGTGATCACGACCGGATCCGGCCAGATGCAGGCCCGCAACATCACCACCGGTGCGCTGGTCTGGCAGGCCTCCCTCCCGTCCGCGGTCGGTGCTCCGGTGGTCTCAGCGGGCGTCGTGTACGTGGCGGCCGAAGGGTCCACCACGGTGACCAACGGCCTGTACGCGTTCAAGACCACCTGCGGCACCGGCGGCGCGACCTGTACCCCCCTGTGGATCGGGCCCGGTGGCCTGGCCGGCGGTTCGGCGTACTTCCCCGAGATGGGCGTGGCGGTGGGAGCGGGCCGTGTCTACGCCCGCCTCGGCAACGACCTCCTCGCGTTCGCCGTCGACTGCGGCACCGGCGGTGCGACCTGCTCCCCCGTCGGCAGCGTGTCCGGCCTGATCAGCAGCACGTCGCCGGCCTTCGCAAACGGCTACGTCTACACGGTCGAGGGCGCATCGGTGGTCGTCCGGCGCGCCTCCTGCCTGGGCTGCACGCCCCTGTGGTCGGGGACCCTGCCAGCAGCGGCGTCCCGGACCGTCACCGTGGCGGGCTCCCGGCTCTACGTCGTCCAGGGCACGACCCTCTTCGTGTTCCGCTCCTCCTGCGGGGCGGCGACCTGTTCGCCACTCTGGTCGACGGACACGGCCGGCGGCACGTCCTATGCGCCCACGGTCGCCAACGGCGTCGTCTACGTGCCGACCGCGAACGACGTCTTCGCCTACCCGGTGAACTGCTACTCCGGCTGCCCGCCCTTGTGGAACGCAGGGTCGGGGGGCACGTACTCCAACGCCCCCTACGCGACGGTCACCGTCTCTGACGGAAAGGTCTACTCCCCGAGCAGCAGCGGGCTGCAGGTGTACTCGACCAGCGCGACGCCGCTGACCTTCTCGGTGCGAGTCTCACAGCTCAGGCCGGACCAGAGGTTCGCGGCCGCGGAGGCGCGAGCCGAACGCCGGCTCGCCGCCCTGCGCTGAGGCAGCGCCGAGGCCGGCGCTCCCAGTCCGAGGCCGGGATCAGGCTCGGCCCCGGTTCACCGCCGAGATCACGGCCCTGAGCGATGCGGTGACGATGTTCGGGTCGAGCCCGACGCCCCAGACGATGTCGTCGCCCACGACGCACTCGACGTAGGCCGCCGCGATCGCGTCGCCGCCCGACGAGAGCGCGTGCTCGGCGTAGTCGAGCACCCGGACGTCGAACCGTTCGTCACCGAGCTCGTTGATCGCGTTGACGAACGCCGCGATCGGGCCGTTGCCGGTGCCCTCGAGCGTGCGGAGCTCGCCGTCGACGTAGACGCCGACCGTGAGCGCGTCCTTCTCGCCCGCAGCCGACGAGGTGTGCACGGAGTTCAGCCTGAGCGGCTCGGTGCGGTGCAGGTACTCGGCCTGGAAGGCGTCCCAGATCGCCTCCGCGGACATCTCGCCGCCCTCACCGTCGGTCTGCCGCTGCACGGCGCCGGAGAACTCGATCTGCAGCCGGCGCGGCAGGTCGAGCTTGTGCTCCGCCTTCAGGATGTAGGCGACGCCACCCTTGCCGGACTGGCTGTTGACCCGGATCACGGCCTCGTAGGTGCGGCCGACGTCCTTCGGGTCGATCGGGAGGTACGGCGCCTCCCACAGGTGCTCGCCCACGGGGTGACCGGCGTCCTCGGCCTCCTTCTCGAGCGCCTCCAGGCCCTTCTTGATCGCGTCCTGGTGGCTACCGGAGAAGGCCGTGTAGACCAGGTCGCCGGCGTACGGGTGCCGGGGGTGGACCGGCAGCTGGGTGCAGTACTCGACCGTGCGCCGGATCTCGTCGATGTCGGAGAAGTCGATCATCGGCTCCACACCCTGGCTGAACAGGTTCAGCCCCAGGGTCACCAGGTCGACGTTGCCGGTGCGCTCACCGTGGCCGAACAGGCAGCCCTCGACCCGGTCGGCCCCGGCCATCATCGCCAGCTCGGTCGCGGCGACCGCCGTCCCCCGGTCGTTGTGCGGGTGCAGCGAGATCACGGTGCTGTCGCGGCGGGTCAGCTGCCGGGAGAACCACTCGATCTGGTCGGCGTACACGTTGGGCGTGGCCATCTCCACCGTCGCCGGCAGGTTGAGGATGATCTCGCGACCGTCCTCGGGCTGCCAGACGTCCGAGACCGCCTCGCACACCTCGACCGAGAACGGGAGCTCGGTGCCGGTGAAGATCTCGGGCGAGTACTCGTAGCCGATCACGGTGGTGTCCAGCCAGTTCTCGGCGTGCTTCATGACCAGCTCCGTGCCGCGGACCGCGATGTCCTTGATCTCGTCCTTGCCGGCGTGGAAGACCACGCGGCGGAACAGCGGCGCCAGTGCGTTGTACATGTGGATGTTGGCGTGGTGCACACCGACGAGCGACTGCACCGACCGCTCGATCAGGTCCTCGCGGGCCTGGGTCAGCACCGAGATCGTGACGTCCTCGGGCACCCGGTCCTGCTCGACCAGCTGCCGCACGAACGCGAAGTCGGTCTCGGACGCGGCCGGGAAGCCGACCTCGATCTCCTTGTAGCCCATCCGCACCAGCAGGTCGAACATCTTCATCTTGCGGGCCGGACTCATCGGGTCGATCAACGCCTGGTTGCCGTCGCGCAGATCCGTGGAGAGCCACCGGGGTGCCCCGGTGATGGTCCGCGACGGCCAGGTGCGGTCGGGGAGGTCGATCGGCGGGAACGGCCGGTAGCGGTGCACCGGCATCCCGCCGGGACGCTGGGCCGAGACGAACCGCTCGCTCTGCAGGGTCATGGTCTGTCCTTCGCTGTCTGTCGGAGCCGGAGCATCACGGAACCCCGCAGCGAGGAGGTCCGGTTCTAGACCTCGCTGCGGCAGCGAAGGAGGAGGCGGCGCGTCATGACGTCGTCAGCCTAGCGCCCGGACGAATCGGGGTGAACCCGGTGACCGGGTGCTGAACAAGGTGACGAACCGGCCACAGACCTTGACCCGACGCGCCCCGAACGGCTCCACTGTCCGGGCGGCGGGTCGCCCGTGCCCCCGCGGAAGAGGTGCAGTGCGATGCGTGCCCGACGACTCCTGGCTTCGACCGGCGCCCTGGCGGTCGCCTTCCTGAGCAGTGCGGGACTCACCGCCGCCTCGGCGCCGACCGCGGCATCCGGCGCCTCTCCGGCCGTGGTGGCCTGTGACGACAGCCCGTCGGCGGCGCGCGTGAAGAAGGGAGCGACGGCGAAGGAGCCGGCGCTCTACTCCAAGAACGAGGCCAACAAGTACGGCGTGATCAAGCCGCACCCGCGGATGTCCGACGGCTCGGTCACCATCGACACGGTGTTCCACGTGATCTCCGACCACACGCTGACCACGGCCGAGAACAAGCGGATGAACACGATGATCGGCGCCCAGATGCAGGTGCTGAACGACTCCTACTCCGGCAGGACCGGCGGACTCGCCACCGACACGCCCTTCCGGTTCGACCTCACCGGGACCACGCACACGGTGAACTCGACCTGGTACCACGTCGTCCCGGGCAAGGCCGGGGTCGAGCGCGACATGAAGAGGGCGCTCCACCAGGGGGACGCCACCACCCTCAACGTCTACGTCGCCGACATCGGCGGAGGACTGCTCGGGTGGGCGTACTTCCCCAAGGGCTACAACAACGGCCGCGACTTCATCGACGGCGTCGTGATGCTCGACGAGTCGATGCCGGGCGGCACCGCCGGCAAGTACGCGTTCGGCGACACCCTGACCCACGAGGTCGGGCACTGGCTGATGCTCGACCACACGTTCCAGGGCGGTTGCTCGGCCAGCGGTGACGGCGTGGCCGACACCCCCCGCGAGGCGCACCCGCAGTTCGACTGCCCCACCGGCGCCGACACCTGCACGGCGCCCGGCAAGGACCCGATCCACAACTTCATGGACTACACCCAGGACACCTGCATGTACGAGTTCACCCCGGGTCAGGCCAAGCGGATGAGCGACGCCTACATCGACTTCCGGGACCCCACCGCCGGGAGCTGATCCTGCGCGCGGAGAATCGTCCGCATGCCCGTCACCCGAGGTTTCGTCGGCACGCGCCGAGCTGACCGCGCGGCGCGCGCCGACCGCCTGCCGCCCGGTCAGTACGACGCCGGAGCGGACTGGCCCGCGCTGACCGCCGAAGCCACGCCGCGGGTGGACCCGGAGCAGTGGACGATGACCGTCGACGGACTGGTGGTGACGCCGCGGACCTGGGACTGGCGGGAGATCCACGCGCTCGAGGGGTCGACGTACTTCGGGGACATCCACTGCGTGACCACGTGGAGCAAGTTCGACACCACCTTCACCGGGGTCAGCGTGGACACCCTGCTGGCACTGGCCGGGCCGGCGCCCGAGGCGGCCTACGTGATGGCGCACGCGACCACCGGCTACACCACGAACCTGCCGCTCGAGGACGTCACCGGCGGCAGGGCCTGGGTGGTGTGGGAGTACGACGGGCGACCGCTGCCGGTCGACCACGGGGGGCCGGTCCGGCTGCTGGTGCCGCACCTGTACTTCTGGAAGTCCGCCAAGTGGGTCACCCGGCTGGAGCTGATGGCGACGGACCGGCCCGGCTTCTGGGAGCAGAACGGCTACCACGACCGCGGTGACCCGTGGCTGGAGCAGCGCTACCAGGGCGACCCGTGAGCATCCCCCCGCTGGCCGCTCCCACCGGGGGCTGGACGACGGGGGTGCTGGAGGAGGTGGACCGACCCTCCGACCACCTGGTGCGGCTGCGCTTCGCCGTGGCGGACCGGGTCGACCACCTGCCGGGCCAGCACTACGTGATCCGGCTCCGCGCCCCCGACGACTACACCGCGCAGCGCTCCTACTCGGTCGCGTCCGACCCTGCAGACCCGCTCCTGGAGCTGATGGTCGAGTGCCTGCCCGGCGGCGAGGTCTCCTCGTTCCTGCACGACGAGGCGCGCGTCGGTGACGTCTTCGAGCTGCGCGGACCCGTCGGCGGCTGGTTCACCTGGTCCGGCGACGTGCCGGCAGTCGCCCTCGCCGGCGGCTCCGGCGTGGTGCCCGTGGTGGCGATGATGCGCTACGCCCACCGCCTCGGCGTGCGGTCCCGGCTCCGCGTGGTCGCCGTCGCCCGCTCGCTGGAGACGCTGCCGTACGCCGACGAGCTCCGGGCGTACGGCGCCTTCGTCGCCCTGACCCGCGAGAACCTCGACGGCCGCGTGGCCGCGCCGCCGTACCCGGAGGAGGTCGTTCCCCTGGTCGACGGCGCCGAGCGGGCCTACGTCTGCGGCTCGGTCGGCTTCGCGTCGTACGCCCAGCGCCTGCTCGGTGAGTCCGGGATGCGCTCCGAGGCGATCCGGGTGGAGCAGTTCGGTGCCTCGGGTCAGCAGCCCGGGAGCACCGCGGACGCACCGGACGGGTGAGGCGTGACCGGTCGCGGTCCGCTCAGACCCGCTGGACCCACCGGGGGTGACCGGCTGCCGGGTGCGAGCGCACCGCCTCCAGGACGTCCCCGTGCGCACCGGCGAGACCGAGGTGGCCGGGCACGAAGTCGTGGTCGACGGCCCACAGCACTGCCTCCGCCCGCGACCTGACCCGCATCCGCCGGTAGGCCGAGCGGATGTAGGACTTGACGGTGTTGATGCTCAGGTAGAGGCGCCCCGCGACCTCGGCGTTGCTCAGGCCCTGGGCGACGAGCGCGATGATCTCCGACTCCCGCTCGGTCAGCCCGACCGAGCGACCCGGCCAGGCGCCGACCGCGTCGCTGTGCGGCGCGACGTCGGTCTCGTCGTAGGTGACCACCACCTCGCCGGAGTCGATCCGTTCCAGCGCGCTCAGCAGCGATGCGTTGTCGAGCTGCTTGGACAGGTAGCCGGAGGCGCCGTGGTCCAGCATCGACTCGATCAGGCTGCGGTTCAGGTTCCAGCTGTAGGCGACCAACCGCTGCGCGTTGCACTCCTCCAGCACCTGCGCGAGCCCGCGGAGGTGCGCGAAGGTGTCGAAGAGGGCGATGTCGGCCGGCACCGTGCTCGGTTCGTCCACGGCCAGGTCGACCAGGACCACGCGATCGGGGTGCCGCGCCAGCTGGCGGGCCAGCCCGTTCACCACCACCTCGTAGTCGTTGACGATCGCCAGGCGCAGAGGTCGCGTGTTCACGGACGGAACGTACTCCCGCAGCACCCCACTTGTCGAACCTTTGTCTAAGGTTCGCGGGATCCGTCGCAGCCCGGCGCACCTACCGTGGTCCCATGCCTCGCCTGCTCCTCGTCCACCACTCCCCCACGCCGACCGTGCAGCGGCTGACCGACGCGGTGCTGGCGGGCACGCGTGACGAGGCGATCGAGGGGGTCGACGTCGTGGTCCGGGCGGCGCTGGACGCGAACGCCGACGACGTGCTGGCCGCGGACGGGTACCTGCTCGGGACCACCGCGAACTTCGGCTACATGTCAGGTGCGCTGAAGCACTTCTTCGACACGATCTTCCTGCAGGCCGGTGGCGCGCTGGCGGAGGACGGGGCGGCGAGCCCGGGCGGGGGCCGCGGGAAGCCGTTCGGGCTCTACGTGCACGGGCGCTACGACACCGAGGGCGCCATCCGGTCGGTGACCTCGATCGTGCAGGCGCTCTCCTGGCGGCAGTCGGCCGACGTGCTGTCGGTGGTCGGCGATGTCGGCGACGAGGAGCTGGAGCGGGCGTACCAGCTCGGTGGCACGCTCGCCGCGCTGCTCTCGGACTGAGCCGCCCGCAGCCGGTCGCGCTCGGCTCCGGCCCGCATCCCGGCCTCGTCCAGCAGCGCCAGCACCTCCGGCAGTCGACGTCCCGGACGGTCGTTCCAGCGGGCGAGGTCGCGCACCCGGGCCAGCCGGACCGCCGGCGGGGCCACCCAGCGGACTCCGTCCGGGTCCTCGTGCAGCGTGTGCCAGACCAGGTCGAGCGTGCGCGCCGTGCGCTGGCCGCCGTCGCCCGCGTCCCGGATCGAGGTGACCAGGCAGATCCCGTCGCGCGTCGCCCAGGTGCCCTGCACCCAGCCCGCGCGCAGCCGGTCGGCGGCGTCGGTGAGCAGCCCCTCGATGGTGCCGAGCTCGGCCAGCCGGGCCGAGGTCCGGTCCTGCTGCGCCAGCCGTCGTCGTTCCGTCCGCGGCATCCCCGTCATCACCTGATCGTGCGCCCCGGGCGGCTCGTTGTCGAGGGGCCGCGAGTCAGATCCGGGTCGCCGTGACCCCGCCGATCCGGCCCTCGCGGAAGGCGTCGACGAAGAGCGCGTGGTCCTTGCGCACCCGGTCGGCGTAGTCGACCCCGAAGTCGACCAGCTCGGCGACGAACTCGTCCTCGCGCTCCTTGAGGGCGTCGGCGATCGCGTACTCGGTCTGGAAACGAACCAGCGACTCGTCGCTGTCCGCGTCGGAGGCGCAGTGGATCTTCGCCGTCGCCCGGCCGAGGTCGCAGAGCAGGACCTCCATCTCCTCGGGCTCGTTGACGTCCTCCCAGACCAGGTCGGCCTCGTACGGCGACAGCTCGTCGACGACGTAGCCGACACCCTTGAGCGTGGTGTAGCCGAGGAACGGGTCCGCGTGCACCTGCAGCGAGCGCTGGCTGATCGTGGTCCGGTGGCCCTCGTGCTCGAAGTACTCCTGCGCCTCCGCGATGTCGATCACCCGCGACAGAGCCGGCACGTTGGCCTGCTTCATGGAGAGCACGACGTCGTTCTCCAGCGCCTGGTTGTAGCCCTCCAGCAGCAGGTTGTACGCCGGGAGGCCGGCGCTGCCGATGCCGAACCCGGATCTCCCGACGACGTCCTTGACGTCGTAGAACAGCTCGCGGTCCGCGCGCTTGTTCTCCGGGATCGTGGTCAGGTAGCGGCGGTAGGCCGACATCACGGACCGGTGCTCCGCCTTCGGCAGCCGGCGCACCCCGGGACCGTCGCGGAAGCGCCGCTCGTCGTCCTCGATCTCGCTCAGCCCGTCGAGCATCTCGAGCCGGCTCGCCCGCCGCGCCGTCCTGAGCACCTCGTTGACGACGCCGCTCGTGTTGTCGAGCCGCAGCGCGAAGTCACCGTCCTGGTCGCCGTCGACGTAGCCGTGCACCTGCGCGAGGTAGGCGTCCAGGTAGACCTTCGACAGCCCCCGGATCACTCCCTCGGGCAGCGCCTTCTGCCACCCCATCAGCGCCAGCGACGCGAGGAAGCGCCGCAGGTCCCACGAGAACGGGCCCAGGTAGGCCTCGTCGAAGTCGTTGACGTCGAAGACCAGCTCGCCGTGCGAGTTCATGTAGGTGCCGAAGTTCTCGGCGTGCAGGTCGCCGTGGATCCAGACCCGACCGGTGCGCTCGTCGGCCCAGGGGTCGCGGGTCCCGGCCAGGTCATGGTCGAAGAGGCAGGCAGCGCCGCGATAGAAGGCGAACGGGTCCGCGGCCATCTTGCGGTACTTGCCACGGAACGCCGCGGGGTCGGCCCTCATCAGCGGCGCGAACGCCTGCTCGAGCACGTCGATCACCAGCTGCTGACGTTTCGGGGCGGCTGCCATTCGGCGACCCTAGTACCCCGGTACCATCGCGGAGACCTGCTTCCCTCCGACCCCGTCGAGGTCTCTCCCGTGCCCACCACGCCTGTCGTACGACGCGCGACGCTGCCCGCGCTCGGGGTGCTGCTGGCGACGCTCGTGCTCTCCGGCTGCGGGGGCGCGGAGCCGGGCGCCTCGGCGACCGCGGACGGTCGGGTCACGCCACCGGAGCTCGGCAGCTGCCGGGCGCTCACGGCGAAGGACGTGGCCCGGTCGAGCGACACGACGAAGCCGGTCCCGTGCTCGGAGGAGCACACCGCGGAGACCTTCGCGATCGGCACCTTCCCCTCCCGGTTCGCCGGCGCGGACTACGACGACGAGGGACTCGGCCGCTTCGTGTTCACCACCTGCGGCAAGGCCTACCGCACGTTCCTGGGTGGCGACGAGTCCGAGACGATGCGCTCGCTGTTGAGCTGGGCCTGGTTCCGGCCGTCGGAGAAGGCATGGAAGGCCAAGGCCCGCTGGTACCGCTGCGACGTGGTCGGCGGCCCGATCGGCGCCGCGTCGTACCGCGCCCTGCCCCGCACCCTCAAGGGCTTCATGGGCGCCAAGCCCGACGAGGACTGGACTCTGTGCGCCCGAGGAGCCAAGGTGGCCGGGTCGGAGAAGGTGCCGTGCTCCGCGAAGCACGACTGGCGGGCGGTCACCACGATCAAGCTCGGCCAGGCCAAGGACCCCTACCCCGGCGACCGGATCGCGCAGATCCGCAGCCAGCAGTTCTGCTCCGACTCCGTCGGAGCCTGGCTCAACTATCCGGCAACCAACTACGAGTACGGGGTGACGGTGTTCCACGAGGCAGAGTGGAAGGCTGGCAACCGACGGTCGATCTGCTGGGCGAGGACGGACACGTGACACGACGTAGAACGGGCGGGCTGCTCGCGGCCGCGCTGACGGTGACCCTGCTGGTGTCGGGCTGCGGCTCGTCGCTGAAGTCGGCGAAGATCGACCCGAAGGCCGTGGCCAGTGCCACCGCCACGCAGGCGAACCCGGGACCTCCACCACCCCCGCCGAAGGTCGGCGAGTGCTACGCCCTGACCTACAAGCAGAGCCTCGAGGGCACCAGCAAGGTGCCACCGGTGCCGTGCAAGGAGAAGCACACGACCGTGACGATCTTCGTCGGCACCTTCGACCCGATCGTGGACGGCCACCTGCTGGCCGTTGACAGCGACGAGGTGCAGGCACAGATCGCGGCAGTGTGTCCGACCAAGGTCGGCGACTGGGTGGGCGGGACGAAGCAGAACCAACAGCTGAGCCGGTTCAAGACCACCTGGTTCAGCCCGACACTGAAGGAGTCCGACTCGGGCGCCGACTGGTTCCGGTGCGACCTCGTCGCCAAGCGCGGCGAGAAGTCGCTCGCCACGATCGCCCGCACCAAGGGCGCCCTCGACGACCCCGCGGCGCTGGACGTCTTCGGCACCTGCAGCCCCCGCGGCCCGCGCGACGACGCGACGAAGTCGTTCGACGCGGTGGCCTGCGCGGAGCCTCATGCGTGGCGGGCGGTCTCGGTGATCGACATCCCCGAGGACGCGCGCTACCTGGGCCCGAACACCCAGAAGGCCTCCGAGGACGCGTGCCAGGTGGAGGCGCAGCAGCGCACGACCGACCCGCTGGAGATCAAGTACGCGTTCCAGTGGCCGAGCGAGGAGGCCTTCACGGCCGGCCAGCGCTACGGCCTGTGCTGGGTGCCCGAGAAGGGTGGCGGCGAGGCGGCCTAGCGCCGTCCGGGACGCCGCCTCAGAAACCGAGCCGGCGGAGCTGGCGCGGGTCGCGCTGCCAGTCCTTGGCGATCTTGACCCGCAGGTCGAGGTAGACAGGGGTGCCGAGCAGCGCCTCGATCTGGTGCCGGGCAGCGGTGCCGACGTCGCGCAGCCGAGCGCCCTTGTGCCCGATCACGATGCCCTTCTGCGAGTCGCGTTCCACGAACAGGTTGGCGTGGATCTCCAGCAGCGGCTTGTCGGCCGGCCGGTCCTCGCGCAGCCCCATCTCCTCCACCACGACCGCGATCGAGTGCGGCAGCTCGTCGCGAACCCCTTCGAGGGCGGCCTCGCGGATCAGCTCGGCCACGATCGCCTCCTCGGGGGCGTCGCTCAGGTCGCCGTCGGGGTAGAGCTGCGGCCCGTCCGGGAGCAGGCCGACCAGCAGGTCCTCGAGCAGCTTCACCTGGTCACCGGACCGGGCCGACACCGGGACGATCTCGGCCCACTCGATGCCCGTCGAGTCCCCCAGCGCCGCGATGTCGAGCAGGTGCCTGCCGATCTGCTCACCGGTCGCGAGATCGGTCTTGGTGGCGATCGCGACCTTCGTGGTGCGCCGTACCTTCGCCATCTCGTTGACGATGAACCGGTCGCCGGGTCCGACCTTCTCGTTGGCCGGGAAGCACACCGCGACGATGTCGACCTCGGCCAGCGTGGTCTTCACCAGGTCGTTGAGCCGCTCGCCGAGGAGGGTGCGCGGCCGGTGCAGGCCGGGCGTGTCCACCAGGATCAGCTGCGCGTCGGGGCGGTGCACGATGCCGCGGACGACGGTGCGGGTGGTCTGGGGCTTGGAGCTCGTGATCACGACCTTGCTGCCCACCAGGGCGTTGGTGAGCGTGGACTTGCCCGCGTTGGGGCGCCCGACGAAGGACACGAACCCGCTGCGGTGCTCGGTCATCCGGGGTCCCCGACCAGGAGGGAGCGCAGCGAGCTGATCGTCGGGGTGCTCATCTGTTCCTCGCCTCGTCGTAGTCGGCCCAGATCTGCTCGTCCGACTTGCCCTCGCGCCTGCCGCGCGCGTAGATCGGGCCCGGGTCGACGGCACGCGCCTGCCGGCCACGGCTGCCGCTCCAGTACCCCATCACGTCGTACGACGCGGGGGCGAACCCGAGCTCGTGGCGCAGGTGCCGCCGGATCTCCCGCATCTGTGCGGACTCACCCGCCATCCAGAAGTAGCCGGGTCCGTCCGGCCACGCGACCCCGCGCACCACCTCGGCCAGCGCGCTCTCGCCGTCGGCCGGCGGAGCCAGCCAGTGGACGCCGGACGGCAGTCCCGGGTAGGCAGCATCGGTGCCTGCGGGTGCCTCGACGTACGACGTGACGGCAACGCCGGGCCGGTGCTCGCTGACCCACTCGTGGATCCGGGCGATCGCGGGCAGTCCGGTGAGGTCGCCGACGAGGACCAGCCAGCGCGCGTCGGCCGGCCACGTGAAGGATCCCTTCGGCACCGAGATCCCGACCACGTCACCCTCGCAGTCCCCACTGGCCCAACCGGTCACCAGGCCTTCGTCGTGCACGACCACGTCGACCACGATCTGGTCGGGAGCCGCGGAGCGCACGGTGTAGTAGCGGGTCTGGAACTGCCCGGGCACGGTCAGCGCCACCCACTCGTCGGGGACGCCGCTGGTGGTCCACCCGTCCAGGTGCAGCCGGAGTCGCACCAGGTGGTCCGAGAGCACCCGGCGCTCCAGGACGCGTGCCGGTGTCGGGGCACCGGCTCGGGAGGACATGTCCCGAGGCTATCGGGCGTCCGAGCCGGTCGGGCAGCGAGCAGGGGCGAGACGCTCAGCCGCGGTCTTCGACGTGCAGCTGTCCCTCGGGGTCGATCCGGAGCTGGGCGATGTGGAGCCGGCGCTGGTTGCAGCCCGGGCGGCACCGGGGCGAGCGCGGGTAACCCACCCGTCCCTCGTCCCAGGCGGCGTAGCCGAGCCGCAGCTGGCCGTTCGGCCCGACGAAGGGCGCCGGGCCACCGGGGCCGGAGACCAGCCCCCCGCTGGCGAGCAACGGGGTCGAGCGCGGCCGGGTGCAGGGGCCGATCACGGTCTCGCAGACGGCGTACCCGATCGCGTAGTCGGAGCTGGCGTACTCGTTGGCGGAGTAGAAGAGGTAGTTGAGGCCCTGGATCCGGATCATCGCCGGGTTCTCGATCACGTGCCCCTCCCACGACTCCGTCGTGCTGAGCAGCTCGCGGGGAGTCGTGCCGACGGCGAACGAGGTCGCCTCACCGGTGAGCCGCTGGGACCAGATCCGGGTCGGCTCGCGGCCGACCACACCCTCGGTCTTCCAGATCAGGTACGGCTGCCCGTTGCGGGCCACGAACACCTGCGGATCGATCGCGCCCTGGTCGCTCGGACACACGAGCGGTCCCGACGTGCTGTCGGTGAACGGGCCCTCCGGCCGGGAGGCGGTCGCGACCGAGATGCAGTTCTTGCGCGGAGAGCGGTGCGCGAGCGGCGCGGTGTAGACGAGCACGTAGCGGCCGTTGACCCAGGTCACCGACGGCGCCCACGTGCGGGTGACCGTGCGGCCCTTCGCACGCTCCCGCTGCGCCCAGCCGGCAGCGCTGGGCAGGCCGTTGTAGCCGGCGGTCCAGGTGACCAGGTCCTTCGAGGTCATCACCGGGAGGCTGAGGTTCGCGGTGTTGGTCGCGTAGGCGTAGTACGTGTCGCCCGACTTGGTGATCCACGGGTCCGGGAAGTCACCCCGGTAGGACTGCCCGGGCACGAAGTGGTCACTGCCCACCGAGGCCGTCGCGGGCGCCCCGAGGAGGCTCGCGAGGAGCGCACCGCACAGGCCCAGCAGCAGCAGCGCCGCACCGCGGCGGCGGCTCGTCGGACGGGCGTGGCTCACGGATCCTCCGGGTTGAAGGGACGGGGGTCCCAGTGTCACCCCACAGATGGGTCCGGTGGGAGGGTTTCGCCGGCGAAACGGCCGGCGCGGCCCACCGGCGTGCGGGGACGACCTCAGCCGCGCGTGGCCACGCTCAGTCTCCCGGTCTCCGGGTCCACCTGCAGCGTCGCGACGTGCATCCGCCGTTGGGCGCAGCCGAGGGTGGTCGACCTGCAGGCGGTCGAGGTCGGATAGCCGACCCGGCCGGGTGTCCACGCGTGGTAGACGAAGCTCAGGTCACCGTCCGGGCCGACGAACGGGGTCGCTCCGCCGGGGCCGGCCACGACGCCGTCGGTCGCCAGCAGCGGGGTCGCCTGCGGCCGGGTGCAGCCACCGCGGATGCCCTTCGAGCAGATCGCGTAGCCGACGGCGTAGCGGTCGGTCGCCCAGTTGTTGCCCGAGTAGAACAGGTAGGTGCGCCCGCCGTACTGCATGATCGCGGGGTTCTCGATGACGTAGCCCTCCCAGGCCTGCCCGACCGAGAGCAGGTGGTGCTTGAGCTTGCCCGGCATCAGCTTCGTGCCGCTGTCGTCGAGACGACGCGACCAGAGCTTGCTGTTCTCCACACCCGGTCGGGCCTCGGTCTTGTAGACCAGCCAGCGCGAGCCGGTGGCGGCGACCCACACCTGCGGGTCGATCACGCCCTGGTGCGGCGGGCAGATCAACGGTTTGGTGGTGCTGTCCTTGAACGGCCCGAGCGGACTCGTCGCGGTGGACACGGAGATGCAGAACTTGCGCGGGCTGGTGCCCTTCACGGGTGTGGCGTACGCATGGACGTACTTCGCGCCGACCTTCGCGACCGAGGGCGCCCACGTGGGCGAGACCCGACGGCTGCCGACCCACTTGTACGACGCCCACGCGGCCGACTTGTTCAGCGCGTCGTTGTTCCACCACTCGCCGGACACCCACGGCTTGTGGGCGGTCCACGTGACCAGGTCGGTCGAGGTGATCACCGGCAGGTTCTTGTTCGCGACCGTGGTGGCGTAGGCGTACCAGGTGTCGCCCACGTGCAGGATCGACGGGTCCGGGAAGTCACCGCTGTAGGTCTGGCCACCCTTGAACTCGTCGCTGCCGACCGGACCGGGCCGGAACCCGGTTGCCGCGGCCGGTGCCAGGGTGCCGAGCAGGGCGACGCCCAGCACGAGCCCCACCAGCGTGCCTGGACGACGACCCCTGCGGTGCCTCCACCGGCGCATGACGACTCCCCGTGACGAACGACGTGAACGGCCACTATCGCCGCGCCGGGGCGGTCCTGTCCCGCGAACGCCGCAAGACGGCTGTGACAGGAGGGACGGGAGTGTCAGCTGGCCCAGGTCGGCCGCAACGGGAACCCGGACCGGCCGGTCGGGTCGGTCCGCACCGCGAGCACCTGGTGGAGCTGGATCTCGTTGGTCTCGAACCCGTAGCGCGACCCCGCCATGTAGAGCCCCCACACCCGAGCCGTGCCCTCACCGACCTCGGCCACGCAGGCGTCCCAGTTGTCGGCCAGGTTGCGGCACCAACCGGCGAGCGTCATCGCATAGTGCTCGCGCAGGTTCTCCTCGTGGCGCACCTCGAGACCGGAGTCCTGGATCGCTGTGATGATCCGGCCGGAGCCGGTGAGCTCGCCGTCGGGGAACACGTAGCGGTCGATGAACGCCCCGGTGTCCTTGGCGGCGTTGTCGGGCCGGGTGATGCAGTGGTTGAGCAGCCTGCCCTCCGGGCGGAGCTTGTCGCGCAGGGACGTGAAGTACGCCGGGTAGTTGCGCACCCCGATGTGCTCGGTCAGGCCGATCGAGCTGACCGCGTCGAAGCCGGTCTCGGGCACGTCGCGGTAGTCCATGAAGCGCACCTCCGCGAGGTGGTCGAGCCCCTCACGCTTGATCGCCTCCTGCGCCCACACGGCCTGCTGCTCGGACAGGGTGACGCCCAGCGCCTTCACCCCGTGCTCGCGGGCGGCGTGGCGCACCATGCCGCCCCAGCCGCAGCCGACGTCGAGCAGCCGCTGCCCGGGCTGGAGGTCGAGCTTGCGGGCGACCAGGTCGTACTTGAACGCCTGCGCCTCCTCGAGGCTGGCCTCGGCGTGCGGGTAGCAGGCGCAGGTGTAGGTCATCGACGGCCCGAGCACCAGCTCGTAGAAGCGGTTGGAGACGTCGTAGTGGTGGTGGATCACCTCGGCGTCGCGGGTCAACGAGTGCCGCACGCCCTCGACCACGCGGCGCCACCTGGGAAGGTGCTCCTCCGGCGGCACCGGCGGCGGCTTGAGCTGGGCCAGTCCCAGCCCACGGATCATCCGCAGCGCGTCGGCGGGCGGCGGCATCCGGAACTTGGTGTGCGCCTTCATCAGCGCTATCGCGGCATAGGGGTCACCGGGATGCACGCCGGTGATCTCGAGGTCGCCGGTCACGTAGGCCCGGGCGAGGCCGAGGTCGCCGGGGGCGGTCAGCAGGTAGCGAAGCCCGCGCTCGTTGTGGAGGTGCATCCCGATGGTGGCGTCCGGCGGGCCGGCCGTGCTCCCGTCGTACGCCGTGAACCGGACCGGGAGGCCGCCCTTGATCAACCGGTCGATCATCTCCCCGATCGACATGTCCGGAGCGGCCGGCCTGCTGGTCCCCCGCTTGTCTGCCGGGTTGTCGTAGGTCTGCGTCATCTGCTGGCCACCGCCTTGTCGTAGAGGGTGCTGAACCGGGACGCGGGGTCGTAGCGCTGCTTCACCCGCGTCAGGTTGGCTCCGTCGTAGAGCCGGTCGAACGTCTCGCGGTCGTAGAAGGCCTCGGAGTACAGCGACTTGTGACCGCCGAGGTCGAGGACCTTCTCCTCGATCGCCCGGTTGGTCGGTCCGCCGGGGGCGTCGGGGCCGACGTGGACGGTGCCCCAGAAACCGACGTTGACGTAGGTGGTGCCCTTCTGCAGCGGGTACGACGGCCAGGTGCGCGCACTGCCGGGGCCGTCGGGCTCGCGCAGTCGCAGCGGGCACAGCCACACCGGGCGCATCCCGACCCGCTCGTCGAACCACGCCAGGAACTCGGGCAGCCGGTCGACCGGCACCTCGATGTCCTGCACCACGCGCTCGCGCTCGGGACGCCCGGCGCGGGCGTCGAGCCGACGCATGATGCCGAACCTGGTGTCGAGACCGACCAGCCGGTAGTAGACGTCGGAGCGTCGCCAGCGCCGCGGCCAGAGCCGGCGCACCCGGGGGTCGTGCAGGCCGAACGCCCCGGAGCACCAGAACCAGTCGGTGTCCCAGCGCCACAGGTAGTCGTAAGCGGTGAGCAGGTCGGTCTCGCGGCGACGCACGCTCTCGAAGTAGATGTCCTGCCCGGTGTAGTCGCTGGGACGGACCCGGGTGGTCGAGCCCGACGGCATCACGTCGGCCCAGCGGGCCAGGGTCAGGTACGCCTCGCCGGGCGCGAACACGACGCCGTCGAGGCCGTCGACCTGCTCCCCCTCCCAGGTGCGGGTCTCGGTGATCTCCGCGACTGTCTTGGCGAGCAGCCCGAGATCGTCGAACCGCACGTGGCGCAGCGCCACCGTCGGGCCGATCGGCTCGAGCTCGATGCGCAGCCGGGTGGCGTAGCCGAGCGATCCGTAGGAGTTGGGGAACGAGGCGAACAGGTCGGCGTGCTCGTTGTCGGCCGTCGCGGTGACCAGCTCGCCGGCCCCGGTGAACACGTCCATCTCGAGGACCGACTCGTGCGGCAGCCCGTTGCGGAACGAGGTGGACTCGATGCCGAGGCCCGTGACGGCACCGCCCAGCGTGATCGTGCGGAGCTGGGGCACCACGAGCGGCACCAGACCGTGCTGGAGGGTGACCTCGACGAGGTCCTCGTAGGTGCACATGCCCTGCACGTCGGCGGTGCGGGCCTGCGGGTCGAGCGCCACCACGCCGGTCAGGCCGCTGACGTCGAGGCCCGGGGTGTCGCTGGCGGCGCGGGGCCGGAACAGGTTGGAGGTGCGCTTGGCCAGCCGGACCGGCGAGCCCGCGGGGATGCGCGCGTAGGACTCACCCAGCCGCCGCACCGCAGCGGTGTGCCGATCCCGCCCCACCAGACCCACCACTGAAGGATATCGACGTGCGCCGACAGCGCGCATCCGGGTTCCGATTATGTGGAGACGGTCTCCGCCAGCTCGCCGCGGACGTCTCCCCGGTGGACCGATACGCCGGTGCCGGCGAACTCGCGGACGGCGGCGAGGTCGGCCTCCGCGACGCCGGCGGCGTCGGTGAGCACCACGACGGCCTCGGCGCCCCGGGATCCGGAGGCGACGGCCATCGCGACGGCGACCCCGACGGCGGACACCCCGAGCGAGGGCAGGTCGACGGTCGCGGCGGCGTACGTGCGGCCGTCGGCATCCCGCAGGGCAGCCCCCTCGGCCGCACCGGCCCGGGCGCGCGCGGCTCGGGCCAGGGTCACCAGCTTGCGGTCGTCGGGGTCGGTCAGCTCGGACACGAGCCACACCCTAGAGGCGCACGTCCCTAGGATCTGGACGTGCCCCTCTCCCCCGAGCTCGTCGACCTGGCCCGCGCCTACGACGTCGTCACCGACTACGTGGACTGGAAGGGGCGGCAGGTCCAGGTCTCGACCGCCACGATCCAGGCTGTCCTCTCGGCGATGGGCGTCGACCTCGCCGATCCGGCGACCGCCCTGCGGCGGCGGCGCGAGGACCCGTGGCGCCGGTCGCTGCCGGCCTGCGTGGTGGCCACCCGCGGCAGGGCGCGCTGGGTGCCGGTGCACGTCACGCACGGCGACGAGGTGCAGGTGGTGGTCGAGCTCGAGGACGGAACGGTCCGCGAGCTCCCCCAGGTGGACAACTGGGTGGAGCCCCGCGAGCTCGACGGCCGGACGGTCGGCGAGGCGACCTTCGAGGTGCCCGGTGACCTGCCGATCGGGTACCACGTCCTCCGAGCCACCTCCGGTCGCCGCGGCACGACCGCGCCGCTGATCATGACGCCGGCGTTCCTCGGGCTGCCGGCATCCCTGGCGGACCGGCACGGCTGGGGGTTCGCGGCGCAGCTGTACAGCGTGCGCTCCCGGCAGTCGTGGGGAGTCGGCGACCTCGCCGATCTGGCCCGGCTCGCCGTGTGGTCCGGGCGCGAGCTCGGCGCCGACTTCGTCCTGGTCAACCCGCTGCACGCCGCGGAGCCGTCGGCGCCGATGGAGCCCTCGCCGTACCTCCCGACGTCCCGGCGCTTCTTCAACCCGCTCTACCTGCGGGTCGAGGAGGTGCCGGAGTACGCCGCCCTGCCGGCCGGGGCGCGGAGCCGGGTCGACGCGATCGCGGCCGACGTGCACACCGCGCTCGACGGTGGTGACGTGGTCGACCGCGACACGGCGTGGACCGCGAAGCGTGCGGCACTCGAGATCGTGCACCAGGAGCCGCGCAGCGAGAAGCGGGAGGCCGCGTTCCGGGCGTACTGCGAGGCCGAGGGCGACGCGCTCGACGACTTCGCCACCTGGCGGGTGCTCGCGGACGAGCACGGCACGGACTTCCGCTCCTGGCCCGCCGACCTGCGCGACGCGACCTCCGACGCGGTCGCCGCGGTGCGCACGTGGCGTGAGCAGGCGCTCGACTTCGAGATGTGGCTGCAGTGGTTGCTCGACGAGCAGCTCGCGGCCACGCAGGCCAGCGCCCGCGATGCGGGGATGGCGCTGGGCACGATGCACGACCTCGCGGTCGGCGTTCACCCCGGGGGCGCGGACGCCTGGCGGATGCGGTCGACGTACGCCGAGGGCGTGACCGTGGGCGCCCCGCCCGACCCGTTCAACCAGCTCGGCCAGGACTGGAGCCAGCCACCGTGGCAGCCGCAGCGGCTCGTGGAGAGCGGCTACGCCCCGTTCCGCGACCTGGTCCGTGCCGTGCTCCGGCACGCGGGTGGGGTGCGCGTCGACCACGTGATCGGGTTGTTCCGGCTGTGGTGGGTGCCGAGTGGGCAGCCGCCGTCGGAGGGCACCTACGTGCGCTACGACCACGAGGCCCTGATCGGCGTGCTCGCGCTGGAGGCGCAGCGGGCCGGCGCGGTCGTGGTGGGTGAGGACCTCGGGGTGGTGGAGCCGTCCGCGCGCGACTTCCTGAGCAACCGCGGCATCCTGGGCACCTCGATCCTGTGGTTCGAGCGCGACGAGCGGGGCGACCCGCTGCCGGCCGAGCGCTGGCGCGAGCTGTGCCTGGCGTCGGTGACGACGCACGACATGCCGCCGAGCGCAGGCTTCCTCGCCGGCGACCACGTGCGGCTGCGCGAGGAGCTGGGACTGCTCACCCGGCCGGTGGCCGAGGAACGGGCCGCCGACGAGGCGGAGCGCGAGTCGTGGCTGGCCGAGGTGCGGTCGCGTGGTCTGCTCCCGCCGGAGCCCTCCCGGGAGACCGAGGACACCGAGGTCGAGCAGACGGTGCGCGGGCTGCACGCGTACCTGGCCCTGACCCCGTCCCGACTGCGCTGCGTGGCGCTGACCGACGCGGTTGGCGACCGCCGTACCCAGAACCAGCCGGGCACCGTCGACGAGCACCCCAACTGGCGGGTCCCCCTGTCCGGCCCCGACGGCAACCCCCTGCTGCTCGAGGACGTGGTCGCCTCGCAGCGGGCTGCCGACCTGGCGGCGACGGTCCGCGACGGCGGGTAGTCCGGCGCGCTCAGCTCAGGCCGACGATCGTGCCGTCGTCGAGCAGGTCGATCCGTGCGGCGGCGGGAGTGGCGGGGAGTCCGGGCATGGTCATCACGTCGCCGCAGACCAGGACCACGAAGCCGGCGCCGGCGGAGAGCCGGACCTCGCGCACGTGGAGGTCATGGCCGCTGGGGGCACCACGCAGGGTGGGGTCGGTGGAGAACGAGTACTGGGTCTTCGCGACGCACACGGGCAGCCCGCCGTAGCCGTCCTTCTCCAGCCGATCGAGGCGGCGCCTGGCCCGGCCGTCCCAGGTGACGCTGGAGGCGCCGTACAGCCGGTGCGCCAGCGTCTCCGCCTTCTCCTTGAGGGGGACGTCGTCGGGGTAGGTGAACCCGAACGTCGACGCGTCACCGTTCTCGAGGAGGTCCAGCACGCCCTTCGCGAGGTCGGTCGCGCCGTCGCCGCCGTCGGCGAAGTGGGTGGCCGGGAACGCCTGGACGCCGAGTGCGTCGACCAGCTCGACCACGTGGCTCACCTCGGCGTCGGTGTCGGCCGGGAAGCGGTTCAGCGCCACCACGCACGGGATCCCGTAGACCTCGCGCACGTTGCGCAGGTGGCGGGCGAGGTTCTCCATGCCGCGCTCGATCGCACCGAGGTCCTCGGCGCCGAGATCCGGTACGTCGACCCCGCCGTGGAACTTGAGCGCCCGCACCGTGGCCACGACCACCGCCGCGTCCGGGCGCAGGCCGGACTTGCGGCACTTGATGTCGACGAACTTCTCGGCACCCAGGTCGGCTCCGAAGCCCGCCTCCGTGACCACGTAGTCGGCCAGCCGGAGGGCCGAGCGGGTCGCGATGACCGAGCTGCAGCCGTGCGCGATGTTGGCGAACGGACCGCCGTGGACGAACGCCGGCGCATGCTCCAGGGTCTGCACCAGGTTGGGTGCCAGCGCGTCGCGCAGCAGCACGGCCATCGCGCCGTGGGCGTCGAGCTCCCGTGCGGTGACCGGCTTCTTCGACCGCGTGTAGCCGACCACGATGTCGCCGATCCGGCGCTTGAGGTCGGCCCAGGACTCGGTGAGGCAGAAGATCGCCATCAGCTCCGAGGCGACCACGATGTCGAAACCCTCCTCGCGCGGGTAGCCGTTGGACAGCCCTCCGAGCCCGACCACGACATCGCGCAGCGCCCGGTCGTTGAGGTCGACGACGCGCTTCCAGTCGACCGAGCGCACGTCGATGTCGAGCTCGTTGCCGTGGTGCACGTGGTTGTCGATGATCGCGGCGAGCAGGTTGTTCGCCGCCGCGATCGCGGCGAAGTCGCCGGTGAAGTGGAGGTTGATGTCGGTCATCGGCACCACCTGGGCGTAGCCACCGCCCGCGGCGCCGCCCTTCATGCCGAACACCGGTCCCATCGACGGCTCACGCAGGCACGCCATGGACTTCAGGCCCAGCCCGTGCAGCGCATCGGTCAGCCCCACCGTGGTGGTGGTCTTGCCCTCACCGGCGGGGGTGGGTGACAGCGCCGTCATCAGGATCAGCTTTCCGAGCGGCCGGGCGTCGAGGGACTGCACGTAGCCGAGGTCGACCTTCGCCTTGTCGTGGCCGTAGGGCACCAGGTGCTCCGCCTCGATCCCCAGCTCCTCCTGCGCCACCCTCAGGATCGGGTGCAGCTCCGCGGCGTTGGCGATCTCGATGTCCGACAGCAACTCAGGTCCTCTCCAGGGCACTCATCGGGGCACTCATCGGGGCACTCATCGGGGCACTCATCGGGCGACACCCATGCGTCGCAGCATTCCCGAGCGTTGCTCGGAGTCCGGCAGCGTGCGCAGGTTGGACTCCACGTTCATCCGGGCGATCGCCGAGCCGGCGCGCGCCACCTCGGCGGCCGCCACCAGGTCGGCGCGCACCCCGGCCCGCGCCGCCGGCCTCAGCCGGTCGACCAGCACCAGGACCTCGACCGCCGTCTCGACCACGCGCGCCTGCGGCTCGGCGGCGCCGAGCAGTGCCCGCTCGACGGCGGTACGACGGGACGCGTCGTCGCGCGGGAGGTCCCACGCGGCCGCGACCGCGCCGAACGCCGCCTCGTCGTCGGCGGCCAGCTGCACACCTCGCGCGACCAGCTCCTCGGCGGCCTCGACCAGTGGCGCCGACTCGCAGTAGCGGGCGACCATCGCGACCAGCGCGGCCGCCTGCGCCGTGCAGAGGGCAGCGACGGAGCCGCCGGCCGGGGTCGCGCTCCTGGCTCCCAACCGCTCGAGGAAGTCGGTGAGCGTCCCTCCGGTCTGGTGTGCGTCGTGGACCACGCCCGCCACGCTAGCGCTGCCGGGCCCGGGGCGTCAGCGGATCCGGTCGCCGGGCATGCCGTGGGCGACGCCGCCGCGCCGTCCGGGCTCGTCGGTGACCGTGAGCACCGGGCGGATCAGCACCGTGCCGATCCGGTTGCGCCGGCCCGCGGCCGACTCGGCCTCGAACAGCAGACCGTGGGCCTCGACCACCGACCCCGGGATCGGCACCTTGCCGAGGTGCTTGGCCATCAGGCCACCGACGGAGTCCACCTCGTCGTCGTGGATCCGGATGCCGAAGATCTCGTCGAGGTCGTCGACCGGGTAGCGGGAGGACACCCGGGTCGAGCCGTCCTCGAGCGTCTCCACCTCGACCGCCGCCTGGTCGTGCTCATCGGCGATCTCCCCGACGATCTCCTCCAGGATGTCCTCGATCGTCACCAGTCCGGCGGTGCCGCCGTACTCGTCGACGACGACGGCGACGTGACGCTGGTCGGCCTGCATCTCGCGCAGCAGGTCGTCGACGGGCTTGGTGTCGGGGACGTAGTGCACGGGCCGCATCACCGACCCGACCTTCTCGCTGCTCTCCGCGTCGTGCCGCTCGAAGACGCGTTGCGAGATGTCCTTGAGGTAGGCGAACCCGACGATGTCGTCGAGGTCGTCCTCGATCACCGGGATCCGGGAGTAGCCGCTGCGCAGGAACAACGACATCGCCTGGCGCAGCGTCTTGTTGCGCTCGATGTAGACCACGTCGGTGCGCGGCACCATCACCTCGCGGGCGATCGTGTCGCCGAGCTCGAAGACGGAGTGGATCATCCGCTGCTCGCCCTGCTCGATCAGGCTGGACGCCTCGGCCAGGTCGACCAGCTCACGCAGCTCGGCCTCGGAGGCGAAGGGACCCTCGCTGAACCCCTTGCCGGGCGTGATCGCGTTGCCGACCAGGATCAGCAGCCGTGGCACCGGTCCGAGCACCCGGGTCAGCCCGAGCAGGACGCCGGCCGAGTTGAGGGCGATGCCCTCCGCGTGCTGGCGGCCCAGGGTGCGGGGAGCGACACCGATGCCGACGAAGGAGATCACCAGCATGATCCCGATCGACGCCACCACCGACGGCCAGCGCTCCACCAGCACCGTGGATGTCGTGCCGCGTGCCCGTCCGAGGACGTCGAACACGAGCACGGTGGCGATCACGATCGCCGAGATCTCGGCGAGCAGCCGCAGGAAGAGCGTCGTGTTGAGCACCCGGGGCGGGTCGTCGAGGACCGCGATCACCTGGCGTGCGCCGGGACGGTTGGCGTCGGCCAGCTCCTCCGCGCGGGCGCGGGAGAACGTGGACAGAGCCGCTTCTGCGCTGCTGAGCAGTCCGGCGACCAGGACCAGCCCGATCACGACCACCAGCAGCCCGAGACTTTGCCCGCTCATCTCAGGGGCCCCCGGGGAGGCGGGAGCGCAACGAGTCACTCGCCACGGTGCTCACCTCGGGTCACTGCTCCGCCGTCAACGACTGTCCGCGGCTGACGCCCTGCCACTCGGCGAGCAACCGCGCCTGCAGCCCGAACATCTCGCGGTGCTCGTCGGGCTCCGCGTGGTCGTAGCCCAGCAGGTGCAGGATCCCGTGGACGGTCAGCAGGTCGAGCTCGTCGGTGACCTCGTGGCCGGCGGTCACCGCCTGCTGCGCCGCCACCGCCGGGCACAGCACCAGGTCGCCGAGCACCCCCTCCTCGGGGTCCTCGTTGACGGCACCGGGCCGGAGCTCGTCCATCGGGAAGGCGAGGACGTCGGTCGGGCCGTCCTTCTCCATCCACTTCTGGTTGAGCTCGGTGATGGTGGCCTCGTCGACCGCCTTCACGCACAGCTCCGCCAGGGGGTGCACGCGCATCCGGTCCATCACGAACCGCGCGAGCTGCTGGGTACGACGGGCGTCCAGCTCGAGGCCGGACTCGTCGATCACCTCGATGGTCATGTCAGCGTTCGTGACGACGGTCGGTCGTCGAGCGCGGTCCGCTCTCGCGCCGCGCGTCGAACTCGTCGTACGCGGCGACGATCTTGCCGACCAGCCGGTGCCGGACCACGTCGTGCGCGGTCAACCGGTTGAACGAGACGTCCTCGATCCCGTCGAGGATGCCCTCGACCACGCGCAGCCCGCTCTGGGTGCCGGTGGGCAGGTCGACCTGGGTGACGTCACCCGTCACCACGATCTTGGAGCCGAAGCCGAGCCGGGTCAGGAACATCTTCATCTGCTCGGGGGAGGTGTTCTGCGCCTCGTCGAGGATGATGAACGCGTCGTTGAGCGACCGGCCCCGGAGGAACGCCAGCGGGGCGACCTCGATCGTGTTGGAGGCCATCAGCTTCGGGATCGACTCGGGGTCGACCATGTCGTGGAGGGCGTCGTACAGCGGGCGCAGGTAGGGATCGATCTTCTCGCTCAGCGTGCCCGGGAGGTAGCCGAGCCGCTCCCCCGCCTCGACCGCGGGGCGGCTCAGGATGATCCGGTTGACCTGCTTGCCCTGCAGCGCCTGCACCGCCTTGGCCATCGCGAGATAGGTCTTGCCGGTGCCGGCCGGCCCGATGCCGAACACGATCGTGTGCTTGTCGATCGCGTCGACGTAGCGCTTCTGGTTCAGCGTCTTGGGCCGGATCGTGCGTCCGCGGTTGGACAGGATGTTGAGGCTCAGCACGTCGGCCGGGCGCTCCGTCGTCTCGGCGCGGAGCATCGTGATCGCGCGCTCGACGGTCTCGCCCGTGACGCCCTGGCCGGTGCGGATGATGGTCACCAGCTCGTCGATCAGGCGCTCGGCGAGGGCGACCTCGGCAGGCTCACCGCGCAGCGTGACCTGGTTGCCGCGGACGTGGACGTCCGCCTCGAACGCCTCCTCGATCAGGCCGAGGTGCTCGTCACCGGGTCCGAGCAGGGACACCATGTTGATGCTGTTGGGCACGACGACGACGTGGGAGGTCGCGGCCACGTCTTGCCGGTTCCCGTTGCTGATCTCTGTCATGGATGCCCGGGTGGGCCCTCTCGGTGCGGTGGTCTGGCCCCTTCATGCTACGGGAGCGGTCCGCGCGGGTCATCACGATTGCTCGTCACCCGGGTGCGGCATGCTGGGCGGAGGGGATCCGGCCGGATGCGGGCGGGTCCGGGCAGGAGGGCGGATGGACGACGAGGCCTACGGCCGTGGCCACGGGCTGCCGCCCTCGGGCGACCCGGGTCACTCCGACGACCCGCTGACCCTCGGCGTGACCCGTCACTACGGCACCCCCGACGCCGCCCGGATCGGGCTCGACCGCAACACCCCGGAGGGCGCGGAGATCGCGTTCTTCGCCCAGCTCAACGGGCGCAAGGCCTCGCACAAGGCCGTGGCCTGGCTGGCGCTGTTCGTGCTGTTCGGGGTGCCGGTGCTGCTGAGGCTGATGGACTGGCTGCACGTGTGACGCGCGGCGTCACCCGTCGGTGGTGAGCAGGATGCCGAGGCACATCTCGTCGGTGCTGCCCTCACCCCACACCACGTAGCGGTCGTCGCGCTGCGTCTCGAACGACGGCTGCTGGTCGCGCAGCCACTGCGCGTGGTGGCAGGTGACGCGGACCGTGTCGGAGGGCTGGAGGTGGTACGGCGTGATCGGCGTGCTGGCCTGGTCGTCGAAGTCCCAGACCGGGATGTCGAGCAGGGTCCGCGCCCGGGACGTGCCCGGGTTGGCCTCGATCCTGATCGACGTGCCGAGCAGGTGCTGGTGCCCGGCGACGCCGCGGACGGTCATGGCGCGGCTCACCGGCCGGTCGCAGTGCTGCTCGCTGCCGGCCACGACGGGTCCGCAGAGCAGGTGCAGCAGGTCGGCGGCGTTGCCGACGACGCCGAACCGCTTCTTGACGTCCGCGACCGCGGCGGCGCGGTCGCACAGCGGCGAGGAGTCGTGGCCGTTGCGGCACGGAAGCTCGACGGGCGCCGGCAGCAGCATCGTGTGGAGCGTGGTCACATCGTGGCCGCGCTTCGTCTCGCGCAGCACCACCGAGCTCTGGTCGGGGGCGTCGCCCTCGAGCAGGTTGTAGTGGATCTGCGCGACGATCCGGGAGCCCTTGTCCAGCGGCGTGCCCAGGCCCTTGCCGTAGCGGCGCTCGCCGCCGCCGGGGGCCCAGGCACCCACCCATGGTGCGTCGTCGAGACCCGGGTCGTCGTCGATGCCGGAGTTGCCGAAGCAGGTCCAACCGTCGCCGCGGGTCTCGGCGTCCTTCCGCTCGGCCTGCGCCACCTTGTCCGGCGGCACCCGGAACAGGATCACGTGGTGCACGACGTCGAGGTTGTCCGGCCGGATGTCGAAGCCGGTGATCGCGGTGTCGTGCGTGAGCTCCGGGTCGAGCAGGAAGCAGTGGTAGTCGTCGGTGCCGACGCCGTTGGGCGGCGAGGGCGTGTAGGGCCTGGCCAGCCTGAGCACCTGCCGCCGCTCGCCCGGGCGGAGCGGGATCGACTTCGCAGGCTTCGGTGTGGTCGGCTCCTCGTCGGCTGCTGCGGGCGTCGTACGTCCGGACGGAGAGGGTGACGCACCCGGCTCCCCGGCCTTCCGCGGGGTCGCGCCGCCGCACCCGGTCAGGACCAGCGCGAGCGCCACGACGGCAGCCGCGGTGCCCCCGGAGCGGCGCGGGCGGATCATCCCGGTGGCCAGCCCATCGAGCGGCCGCCGAGCACGTGCAGGTGGGCGTGGAACACGGTCTGGTGCGCCGCGGCACCGGTGTTGAACACGAGCCGGTAGCCCTCGTCGAGACCTTCGTCCTGCGCGATCGCCCGGGCCGCGTCGAACAGGTGCACCGCGGTGTCGGGCTCATGGGCGGCGAGGTCGGCCACGTTGGGGTAGTGGCTGCGCGGGATCACCAGCACGTGCGTGGGTGCCTGCGGCTGGAGGTCGCGGAAGGCGAGCGTGGTGGCGCCCTCGTGCACGACGTCGGCGGGGATGTCTCCGGCCACGATCTTGCAGAACAGGCAGTCGGGGTCGCTCACGCCTCGAGCATAGGTGGAGGTCATCGCACCGGCGTGTGAACCGGACCGGGCAGCTGCGCGTGGAAGTAGCGTGAAAGCACTGCTGACCCGGCCCGCGGGGGTGACGACGATGACCGACGCGGACACCGCGATCGAGGCGCTGTACGACGCGCACTACGTGGGCCTGGTGAGGTTGGCCGTCCTGCTCGTGCGTGACCACGGCACCGCGGAGGAGGTCGTGCAGGACGCCTTCGTCGCCGTGCACGGCCGCTGGTCGCGGCTCGAGGACCAGCAGCGTGCGGTCGGCTACCTGCGCAGCGCGGTCGTGAACAGGGCCCGGTCGGTGCTCCGGCACCGTGCCGTCGTCGCCCGCAACGTGCCCACCGCGCCGCCGGATGCGCCGGGCGCCGACGCCTCGTCGCTCGACGGCGACCGCCGCCGCGCCGTGCTCGACGCGCTGCGTGCCCTGCCGCTCCGTCAGCGCGAGGTGCTCGCGCTGCGCTACTACCTCGACTACTCCGAGCGTGAGATCGCCCAGACGCTCGGGATCAGCCAGGGCGCCGTGAAGTCCCACGCCTCGCGTGGCGCTGCCGCTCTCCGAGACCTGCTGGAGGACCACCGATGAACGACGACGACCTGCGCACCCTGCTCCGCGACGCGGTCTCCGACGTGCACCCCGAGCCGGCGCTGGAAGCGATCCGCGGGCGCACCCGGGAGGTCCCCGGCGTACGTCGTCTCCCGCCGGTGCTCGCCGTCGCCCTGGCTGCGGCGACGGTCGCGGTCATCGTCGGCGGCATCACCCTCGCCAGCCAGCGTCACGGCTCGCCGTCCCAGGTCGCTTCCGGTCCGCCCTCCGCCTCGGGGAGCTCCAGCTCGTCGTCCTCCCCCGGGCTCGTCTCGCGGACCCTGGCGGTCTACTTCGTCGGTGACACCTCGCAGGGTCCGCGGCTGTACCGGGAGTTCCACCGGGTGTCGCTGCCGACCACGGGCGACGCCACCCTGGCGGCGGTGGACCGGGCTCTCCGGAGCTCGGACGACCCCGACTACCGATCGCCCTGGCCGCGCGGGAGCGTCGTCGACGCGACCGTGTCCTCCAGCAGGGGTCCGGTGGAGCTCTCCCTCCGCAACGACGCCACGGACCTGACCCGGCGGCCGGCCGGGATGTCCGACGCCGAGGCGGAGACGGCCGTCCAGCAGCTCGTCTACACCGCGCAGGCAGCGGTGGGCGAGCGGCGACCGGTGACCTTCCAGGTGGAGACGAAGGCGGTGCGCTCCCTCCTGGGCGTGGACGTCTCCGCCCCCGTCGGCAACGACCCCCCGCTGGACGTCCTCAGCCTGGTCAGCATCAGCGACCCTGCCGAGGGCACTGTCGTCGGGAGCTCGTTCGTCGCGAACGGCGTGGCCAGCTCGTTCGAGGCCAACGTGCCCTGGGAGATCCGGCAGGGTGACGTCGTGGTGAAGCAGGGTTTCGCCACCGCCGACGGCTGGCTGGACAAGCTGTACCCCTGGCAGACGGACCCGATCGACGTGTCCGACCTGGAGCCCGGTCGGTACACGTTCGCCGCCTCCACGGACGACCCGTCCGACGGAGAGGGCCCGGGACCGACCACCGACACCCGCACGATCGTCGTCCGACGCTGAGCCACCCTGACTACCGTGAGGCGATGAGCACGATGCGGCCCTGGCTGGCCACCACAGCAGCCGCACTCGTCGTGATCGGCATCGTCGCCGCGATCTCGGTGATGGTGCAGTCGGGCCAGCCCGTGACGGAACCGCCGCGCCCCAACCCGACCTCGCTGCCCACCAACTCGCGCACCGACGGTCCGGCGCAGGTGCAGGACGTCACCGTGCCGGTGTACTTCCTCGGTGACACCACCGACGGCGCACGGCTGTTCCGCGAGTTCCGGCGCTACCAGGGTGTCGCCGGCTGGTCGAAGCTGCGGATCGCGGTCAACAGCGCGATCCTCGGCGACGCGACCGACCCGGACTACCGCGCGTCCTTCCCGAGGGGCACGAGCGCCCGGGTCAGCCAGGGAACGAGCACGGTCACCGTCGACCTGCGCGGTGACACCGACCTGACCGCGGGCCGGGCCGACGCCGCGCTGGCGCTCCAGGCGATCGTGTACACGGTGGACGCGGTGCTGCAGAGCTCGGTGCCGGTGGAGTTCACGATCGACGGCGCCCGCACCGACTCGGTCCTCGGGGTCGACACCGCCGAGCCGCTGCGCCGCGCCCCCCAGGACCAGGTGCAGGCGCCGGTGTGGATCGTCGACCCGGGCAACGAGTCGACGGTCAACTCCCCGTTCACGGTGACCGGAACGGCGGCGACGTTCGAGGCCACCGTGCAGTGGGAGCTCAAGGACGGTGCCCGCGTCGTACGGCGGGGGTCCACGACCGCCGAGGAGTGCTGCACGCCGTCGCCGTACCGCTTCGCGGTCGACGCTGCCCCGGGCACCTACACGCTGGTCGTGCACGACAGCGACGAGTCCGGCGGCGACAAGGTCAACCAGGACACGAAGGAAGTGACCGTCCGCTAACCGTTGGGCATCTCGTAGCCCTCGCGCTCGCGCAACAGGCAGAGCTCGTTGCCCTCGGGGTCCTGCAGCACGATCCAGCTCGGGTCGTCCTGCCCGACGTCCACGCGGCGCGCCCCCAGCGCGAGCAGCCGGGCCAGCTCGGCGTGCTGGTCGTCGGGCCGGAGGTCGAGGTGCAGCCGGTTCTTCACGGTCTTGCCCTCGGGCACCCGCAGGAACAGCAGGTCCGGGCTCACGCCGTCCTCGGGGCTGCCCGCCGGCGGCTCGAGCACGACCTCCTGGTCGCTCTCGTGGGTGCGCCGCCAGCCGAGCGCCTCCTGCCAGAAGTCGGCGGCCCGGCGCGGGTCGGCGGAGTCGATGTCGAGGCACTGCCAGCGAAGGGTCATGCCCCCCAGCCTGCCGCCTGCGTCTCCGCCCGCCCCTAGGGTTTCTGCCGTGCAGCTCTCCGCCCGTGCCCGCAACCGGACGCTGCTGCTGCGCCAGCACCTGCTGGAGCGCAGCCACCTCTCGGCGCTGGAGATGACGCGGCACCTGCTCGGGCTGCAGGGGCAGGACAACCTCCCGCCGTACCTGTCCCTGGCGGCGAGGATCGAGGGGTTCGACCCACAGGAGCTGTCGGCCGCACTGGAGGAGCGCACGGCCGTGCGGTTCTTCACGATGCGCGGCACCGTCCACGTTCTGACGGCCGCCGACGCGCTCGAGCTGCGGCCGTGGGTGCAGCCGTTCCTCGACCGGGTCAACGAGCGCAGCCGGATCAGCGGTCCGTCGCACCACGTGCCGACGGAGGAGTTCCGGGCGGGGGTGGCGGAGGTGCTGGCGGGTGACCCGGTGCCGTTCGCGGCGCTGAAGGAGGCGCTGGTCTCGCGATTCCCCGACGCGCCTGCGGAGGCGCTCGGACACCGTGCCCGCGAACGGGTCCCGATGCTGCAGGTGCCGCCTCGCGGCCGGTGGAAGCGCTCGGGCGGCGTCGTCTACGCGCTGGCCGACCGGTGGCTCGGCGCCGCCTTCGTGGAGCCCGACGTGCCGGGCCTCGTCCGGCGCTATCTGCGCGCCTACGGCCCGGCGACGGCCGCGGACATGACGACGTGGTCAGGGGTGACCCACCTCGGTCCGGTGTTCACCGACCTCGCGCCCGAGCTGGCAACGCACACCGACGAGGCGGGCACGCTGCTCTACGACGTGCCGGACGGGCCGCTCGCCGATCCGGAGGCACCGGCGCCAGCCCGGCTGCTCGGCAAGTACGACAACGTCTGGCTCTCCCACGCCGGCCGGGATCGCGTTGCCACCAGGGAGAAACGCCGGCGCTGGATGGGTCCCAACGGCGGCGTCGGCAACGCACTGCTGGTCGACGGCGAGATGGAGGGGCTGTGGTCGGTGTCGGGCGGCAAGGTCGCGCTGGACCCGTGGCGTCGACTGACCAGGTCCGAGCGGGCCGAGGTGGACGAGGAGGTGGCCAGGGTCGAGGCGCTGCTCGCCGTACCTCCCGACTAGCGCAGTAGCAGCGTTTGCGCATCAGTTGCGGTGCCGCACTAACTGCGGTATCCTCGTGCACATGGCCACCACCAGACCTGTGGGACGTGCAGTGACGGCGGCGCAGGAGGCGCTCGGACGGGTCGATCCCGACCGGCCCTCGGAGGCACTCCCCCACCTGCGGGAGGCGTCCGAGCGGCTGGCCGAGGCGATCGACGAGGCGATGGCGGCGGTGATCCTCGAGGAGGGCGGCAGCATCCGCGCGGCGGGTGCGCTCGCCGGCCTCTCCGAGAACGCCGTCGGTCCCCGCCTCGCGCGCACCGCGCACCTCGCGGCGTACTCCGCGGACACGGGGCGGGTGACGGCCAAGGGGGTGGAGCGCGCGCTCTACGACATCGAGCGCGGGAGCCACCTCGCACCCGACGACGACGTCACGAAGCCGCCACTGCGCTTCCGGGCCCGTCGCAGCAAGGACTAGGGACCCGGACCGGCCGGGCCCTCGCAGAGCGAAGGAGCCCCGCCATGACCGACGCGAACCTGACCCACCTGTACTTCCTCCTCGACCGCTCCGGGTCGATGGTCTCCCTGCGCGAGGACACGATCGGCGGTTTCGACACCTTCATCGCCGAGCAGCGCGTCGCGCCCGGCCGGTGCCGGGTCACGCTGGCGCAGTTCGACAACGAGTACGACGAGGTCTACGCCGACCGCGACATCGCCGCCGTCCCGTCGCTGCACCTGGTCCCCCGCGGCTCCACCGCCCTGCTCGACGCGATCGGCCGGCTCGTGGTGACCGCCGGCGAGCGGCTGGCCGCGCTCCCCGAGCGGGAGCGCCCCGGCAGCGTGATCGTGGGCGTGATGACCGACGGCTACGAGAACGCCTCCCGGGACTGGACGCACGCCCGGATCAAGTCCCTGATCGAGCAGCAGTCCCACGAGTACGGCTGGCAGTTCCTGTACCTCGGTGCCGACCAGGACGCGATCGAGGAGGGCGCGAAGATGGGCTTCGCCGCGGGCAAGTCGATGACCTACTCGCGCGGCAAGGCCCGCGACGCGATCGGCCACCTCAGCAAGAACGTCGGCAGCTACCGCGAAGCCGTCGCTGCCGGTGCCGCCCCGATGGCCGCGCAGGGCCTGACCGATTTCAGCCAGGAGCAGCGCGACGACGCCGGCTGACGGACGGGTGCGCGGGGTGCTACGGGGCGGTGGCTGGGCCGCGGTTTCTCGACAGTTGTCCCGAAACAGCACGGAATTCCGCGAAATCGGTGCAGTTTCCCAACAAGTGTTGAGAAACCGTCGCCACCGACGCCCCCGCCCCCCAGCCCTACCCCCAGCGACGCGTGCGGGCCAGCAACGCCGCGACGGCAGCGACGCCGGCGGTCGAGGTGCGCAGCACCGAGGAGCCGAGGCGGACAGGTTCGGCGCCGACGGCGGCGAACGCCGCCAGCTCGGCGTCGGAGATCCCGCCCTCGGGACCGACCACGACCACGATCCGGCCGCGGCCGGGGATCGGGAGGTTGCCGATCGGACCGGAGGCTGCTTCGTGCAGCACCACCGGCACGCTCGCGCCGGCCAGCAGGTCGGCGACCTCGGCCGTCGTGGCCTGCTCGGTGACCGTCGGGAAGTGCACCCGACGGGCCTGCTTGGCGGCCTCCCGGGCTGTCGCGCGCCACTTCGCCACCGACCTGGCCGCCCGGTCCCCGCGCCAGACGCTGACGCAGCGTTCGGCGGCCCAGGGCACGATCACGTCGGCACCGACCTCGGTCAGCACCTCGACAGCGAGCTCGCCGCGGTCGCCCTTGGGAATCGCCTGCACGACCGTGACCACCGGTTCCTCGGCGGGCACATGCACGACGTCGTCGACGGTCGCGCTCAGCGACGCCTTGCCGACGTCGGCGACGGTGCAGGTCACGGCGGCGCCGAGCCCGTCGGTGAGCACGATCCGCTCCCCGGCACGCAGCCGGCGGACGACGACGGCGTGTCGTCCCTCGTCGCCGGCCAGCTCGACGGTCGTCCCGGCCGACAGCGTGCCGGCGTCGTCGTGCACGAACGTCGGCAGCGTCACTTGAAGGCGTCCTTGAAGCGCCCGAACACCGACTTCTGCGCCGGCTGCACCTGGCCGTCGGGTGACTCCTCGTCGCGCAGCCGGGCCAGCTCGCGGAGCAGGTCCTGCTGCCGCTCGTCGACCCGGGTCGGGGTCTCGACCACGATCGTCGCCACCAGGTCCCCACGCTGCATGCCTCGCAGGCTGGGGATGCCGTGTCCGCGCAGCACCTGCTCGGTGCCGGACTGGGTGCCGGGCCGGATGTCGAGGTCGACCGAGGTCACCAGCTCCGGGTCGTCGGAGCCGAGGTCGGCCTCGAGCAGGGGCAGCGTGATCGAGGTGCCGAGAGCGGCCGCCGTCATCGGCACGGTGACGTGGCAGAGCAGGTCGTTGCCGGAGCGGGTGAACGTGGCGTGCGGCTGGACCCGGATCTCGACGTACAGGTCGCCCGCCGGACCACCACCGGGACCGACCTCACCCTGCTCGGCGAGCTGCACGCGGGTGCCGGTGTCGACACCGGGCGGGATCTTCACCGTGAGTGCCCGACGCGAGCGCACCCGTCCGTCGCCGGCGCACTCGCGGCACGGCTCGGGGATGATCTCGCCGAAGCCGCGGCAGGCGGCGCACGGACGGAGGGTGCGTACCTCACCGAGGAACGAGCGCTGCACGTGCTGCACCTCACCGCGGCCGTGGCAGGTCTCGCAGATGATCGGCTGGCTGCCCGGTGACGCACCGGAGCCGGCGCAGGTCGTGCACAGCACGGCGGTGTCGACCTTGAGCTCGCGCGTCGTACCGAAGCCGGCCTCGGCCAGGGTCACCTCGAGCCGCACGAGCGCGTCCTGGCCGCGTCGCATCCGCGGACGGGGGCCGCGGCCCCCACCGGCGGCCGCGCCGCCGAAGAACGCGTCCATGATGTCGGTGAACGAGAACCCGGCACCCTGACCGCCGAACCCGCCCTGGCCGCCGAAGGGGTCGCCACCGAGGTCGTAGACCCGCCGCTTGTCCGGGTCGGACAGTACCTCGTACGCCGCCGAGACCTCCTTGAACCTCTCCTGGGTCGCGGGGTCGGGGTTCACGTCCGGGTGGTACTGCCGGGCCAGCCGGCGATAGGCCTTCTTGATCGTGTCGGCGTCGGCCTCACGGTCGACACCGAGGATCGCGTAGGGGTCCACTCACTCCAACTTTCTTGAATCAGGTCTCGTCGAGGATGGCCGAGACGTAGCGCGCCACGGCACGTACGGCGGCCATGGTGCCGGGGTAGTCCATGCGGGTCGGGCCGACGATGCCGAGCGCCGCCAGCGCGTCGGAGCCGGACCCGTAGCCGCTCGCCACGACCGACGTCGCCGCGAGCTCCTGCAGCGGCCCTTCATGACCGATCCGCACGGTCACGGTCGGGGACGTGCCGGCCTCGCCGAGCAGCTTGAGCAGCACCACGTGCTCCTCGAGCGCCTCGAGCAGAGGCTTGAGCGAGGTGTCGAAGGCGTCGCCGAAACGGGTCAGGTTGGCGGTGCCGCCGACCACCACCCGCTCGTCGGAGCGGTGGTCGGACATCGCCTCGACCAGGGTGTCCGCGATCCTGCGGACCAGGGGCCGGCGTTCGGGAGCGACGTCGTCGGTCAGCCTGCCCAGGGCCACCGCGGCCTCGTGGATGCGCTCACCCACGGCGACCCGCTGCATCTGGGCGCGCACCTCGGCCAGCCCCTCGTCGTCGGTGGCGGCCTCGTCACCGAGGTCGACGATCCGTTGCTCGACGCGCCCGGTGCTGAGGATCATCACGGCGAGCAGCTTCGTGGGCGCGAGCGCGACCAGCTCGATGTGGCGGACGGTGGAGCCGGAGAGCGTCGGGTACTGCACGATCGCGACCTGGTGGGTCAGCTGCGCGAGCAGCCGCACACTGCGCTGCACGACGTCGTCGAGGTCGACGGCACCGTGGAGGAACGTCTCGATGGCACGCTTCTCCCCCTGCGACATCGGCTTGATCGCGGTGAGCCGGTCGACGAACAACCGGTAGCCGGCGTCGGTGGGGACCCGACCAGCGCTGGTGTGCGGCTGGGTGATCAGCCCCTCCTCCTCCAGCGCCGCCATGTCGTTGCGGATGGTGGCCGGCGAGACACCCAGCCGGTGCCGCTCGACCAGCGCCTTGGAGCCCACCGGCTCCTGCGTGGACACGTAGTCCTGGACGATCGCCCGTAGTACCGCGAGCCTGCGCTCCTCCTGCATGGCGACCTCCCCTCACGTGCTGGCACTCGTACGGCGTGAGTGCCAAGTCTACTCGGGGCGCCGGAACACCAGGCAGTGGTCACTGGCGATTCCCGGCAGCATGGTGTCCCAGGCCACGTACGTCTCCCCGAGCAGCACCAGGTGCACCGAGACGGCCCGCGCGACGTCCCAGGCCAGCGGCGTGAACACGCCGGCCTCGGTGGTGTTGGCCACGTTGACCACGACGTGACCGCCCGGGACGAGCACCTGCGCGACCTGGCCGAACACGTCCGCCAGCGACGTCAGGTAGCCCGGGTAGTCACCGGCCTCGACCGCGTAGGCCTGGAGCGGGTCCTCGGGGTGGTCGTTGGTGGTCATGTACGGCGGGGAGGTGAGGCACAGCGTGACCGGCTCGCGCACCAGCCGGGCGACGTCGCGGGCGTCGCCCCGGAGCACCGACGCAGCCGGCCCGACCCGGCGCCGTACCTGCTCGACCCGTTCGGGCATCAGCTCGATCCCGAGCGCGCGCCGACCCAACCGCTCGGCCACCACCAGCGTGGTGCCGAAGCCGGCGAACGGGTCCAGCACCAGGTCCCCCGGCTCGCTGAGCTCCTCCACGAACTCGGTGGCCAGCGACTCGGTGAAGGTCACCAGCTCCTGGTCGTCCGGCGGACGCTGCTCCAGCAGCTCGTCGAGGCGCTGGATCAGGTAGGGCCGCACGCCGCCATTGTGCCCACCCCTCGTAGCGTGGTGCGCATGCCGACCGTGCGTGAGCTCCCCCGCGACACCGGGTTCGTCGAGGTGGCCGACCGGGTCTGGGTGGCGCGCCACGAGTGGTTCGACGTCAACGTCAGCGTCGTCGCCGGCTCGCGCGGCCTGCTGGTGATCGACACCCATGCGTCGGAGAAGGCGGCCCGGGAGGTGGTCGACCACCTCCGGCGCCAGCTGACCGGCGACGTGGTGGCCGTGGTCAACACCCACGAGCACTTCGACCACGCCTTCGGCAACGGCGTGTTCCGCGCGTCGTACCCGGGCGTGCTGCTGATCTCGCACGAGGAGGCCGCCGCCAGGCTGGCCGCGGTCGCGGCAGATCCCAGGCCGGCCGAGCCGGACGACGACCCGCGGGTGGCCGACGTCCACGCGACCACGGTCGTGCCGCCGGACACGACATTCGCCTCGGTGCGCGTCGTCGACCTCGGCGACCGCGCGGTCGAGCTGGTGCATCCGGGGCGCGGGCACACCGGAGGCGACGTGGTGGCACGGGTGGACGACGCCGACGTGCTGTTCGCCGGGGACCTGGTCGAGGAGTCGCGTGACCGCGACGGCGTGCCCGGCTTCGGCCCCGACTCGCACCCGATGGAGTGGCCGCTCACGCTCGACCTGGTGCTCGACCTGCTCGGACCGGCGACGCTGGTGGTGCCGGGTCACGGCAATCCGGTGGACAAGGACTTCGTGACCGAGCAGCGCGGCGCGATCGGGGCGGTCGCCGAGACGATCCGCGACCTCGCCGGCCGCGGGGTGCCGCTGGACCAGGCGCTGGACGCCGCCGAGTGGCCGTTCCCGAAGAAGGACCTGGTCGAGGCGGTGCGGGTGGGCTACCGGGAGCTGCCCCGGGCTGCCAAGCGGTTGCCGCTGGTCTAGGGGCACTGCGGCAATTACCAAGTTCTCTTGGTGTTCGGTCACTTGTCATGGGCAATTGCCCATGACAAGTGACTGATTACCAAGAGAACTTGGTGTTTCGCCCCTCCCACACACCAGCACCGATCACTCCGGGTCACCCTCGGCGAGGATCGTGTACAGCTTGCGTCGGGTCTCGGCGAGCACCTGCGCGGCCTCGTCGACCTGCGCGGTGGTGCCGGTGGACGCGATCTGCCAGATCGCGCCCATGGTCTGGCCGATCACCTTCTTCAGGTCACCGCCCTCGTCGGCGGCGCGCTCCTCGTCGAACGGCGCCCACACGGCCGCCATCTCGTCGGGGTGCTCGGCGACGTACGCCCGGCCGGCGTCGGTGAGCCGCAGGACCTTGCGTCCCGCGTCCTCCGCGGTCGCGACCAGGCCCTCGTCCTCGAGCTGCTGGACCGTCGGGTAGACCGATCCGGGGCTCGGCTTCCAGGCAGCCTCGGTGCGCTCGGCGATCTTCTGGATCACCTGGTAGCCGTTGAGGCTCTGCTCGACGTCGGCGTTGAGCACGTCCAGGATCGCGGCCCGGACGTCACCCCGGCGCACCCGCGGGCCACGCCCACGACCACCGCCGAAGCCACGCCCCGCGCCGGGCCCCGTTCCGTGCCCGAACATCTCGGCCACCCACGGCGGCGGCCCTCCCGGCCGACCGCCGAAGCCACCACGGGCTCGCCGTTCGCCGGGACCGTTCCAAGTGTGATTGCGGTGTCCCATCTCGGGACCCCCTCCCTGTCTCTGGTGGGAGCGATGCCGCTCCCGATGTAACAACGATATATCGCGTATGTTCTGGGCGCAAGTCCCGCGTGCCTCCCCGACGCGGGCCCTCGCCGCCCCTACCGTGAGCCGGTGACTCACGACCGCTACGGCACCGACGTCCTCAACACCGACTGGCGCGCACCCCGCCGCGGCCGCGCAGTCGAGATCGACGCCGACACCGGGCTGGTGGTCGAGGAGGTCACGACCGACTGGTGCGGCGAGATCGTCAAGGTCGAGCGCGACCTCGGCACGGTCACCCTCGAGGACCGGCGGCACAAGCGCCGCACGTTCCCGCTCGGCCCCGGCTTCCTGCTCGAGGGCGTGCCCGTGATCCTGGTCGCTCCCAGCACGAAGCGCCCGCCTGCGCAGGCCACGCGCACGGCGTCCGGCTCGGTCGCGGTGCCGGGCACCAGGGCGCGGGTGGCGCGGGCCAGCCGGATCTTCGTCGAGGGGCGCCACGACGCCGAGCTGGTGGAGAAGGTCTGGGGCGACGACCTGCGCGTCGAGGGCGTGGTCGTGGAGTACCTCGAGGGCGTGGACGACCTGTCCGAGCACCTGCGCGACTTCCGGCCTGCGCCCGAGCGCAAGGTCGGCGTGCTGGTCGACCACCTGGTGCCCGGCTCGAAGGAGAGCCGGATCGCGCAGGCGGTCGCGAAGAGCCCGATCGGCAGGCACGTGCTGGTCGTCGGGCACCCGTACGTCGACGTCTGGCAGGCCGTGAAGCCCGAACGCCTCGGCGTCGAGGCCTGGCCGACGATCCCGCGCAGCATCGAGTGGAAGAAGGGTGTCTGCCAGACGTTCGGGTGGCCGCACCGCGACCAGGCCGACATCGCCCGGGCCTGGAAGCACATCCTGGGCCGGGTCTCGTCCTTCGCCGACCTCGAGCCGGCGTTCCTGGGCCGGGTCGAGGAGCTGATCGACTTCGTGACCGGATAGTCCCGACCGTTCGGCACCCGCCACGCCGACGGTGACGTGCCGAATGGCCGGGACTATCCCGCCTCAGGGCAGCAGCCCGCGCACCACGCCGTCCGCGAGGAGACGTCCCCGCGGAGTGAGCACCAGCCGGGCGTCGACCACCTCGGCGAGGCCGGCGGCGAGGGGGGCGTCGGCCAGCGCCGGGTCGTCGAGCACGTCCAGCGGCAGCCCCTCGGCGAGCCGGATCTCGAGCAGCACCCGCTCCACCCGCCGGGTCTCGGCGTCGAGCACCTCGCGGGCGTGCGCGGGCGAGGCACCGGCGGCGATCCGTCCGGCGTACGCGCTCGGGTGCTTGACGTTCCACCAGCGCACACCGCCGACGTGGGAGTGCGCACCCGGACCGACCCCCCACCAGTCGGCGCCGGTCCAGTACAGCCGGTTGTGCTCGCACCGCGTGCTCGGCCCGGTCGCCCAGTTGGAGACCTCGTACCAGCCGAGCCCGGCCGCCGCGAACGCCTCGTCGGCGGCGACGTACTTGTCGGCGAGGTCGTCCTCGTCCGGCATCGGCAGCACACCGGAGCGCACCTGCCGGGCCAGCGCGGTGCCGTCCTCCACGATCAGGGAGTACGCCGAGACGTGGTCGGGCCGGCACGCGAGCGCCGCGTCGACCGACGTCCGCCAGTCCGCGAGCGACTCCCCCGGGGTGCCGTAGATCAGGTCCAGGCTGACCTGGCCGATCCCGGCCTCGCGCGCCCAGGCGACCACCCGTGGCACCCGCGCGGGATCGTGCGTGCGGTCGAGCACGGCCAGCACGGACGGCACCGCGGACTGCATGCCGAACGAGATCCGGTTGATCCCGCCCTCGGCCAGTGCGGCGAGGTCCTCGGCCGTCACGCTGTCCGGGTTCGACTCGGTGGTGACCTCGGCGTCCGGCTCCAGGCCGAACGTGTCCCGCACCGCGGCGACCACGGCCACCAGGTCACGGGGTGGCAGCAGCGTCGGTGTGCCGCCGCCGAAGAAGATCGTCGCGGCCGGCGGCGCCGCGTCACCGAGCACCGCTCGCGCCCGCCGGATCTCGGACACCGCCTGCTGGGCGTACGAGGCGCGCGAGGCACCGCCGCCGAGCTCCTCGGCCGTGTAGGTGTTGAAGTCGCAGTAGCCGCACCGGACCCGGCAGAACGGCACGTGGACGTAGATCCCGAGCGGTCGCTCGCCGAGCCCGGCGAGCGCCGACGGCGGCAGCGAGCCGTCGGCGGGCGCCGGCTCGCCGTCGGGGAGGGCAGTCGGCATGCCCGGAGCCTATGCGGCCTCAGACCGGCACGTTCAGGCTGGCGAGGTACCCCTCCTCCACGCTCCCGGTCACCGTGGCCAGCTGCAACGAGTAGCCGTCGGCGAACACCAGGTCCGTGGCCAGCGACGTGCGGGCCAGGTTCGCGACGCTGGCGTCGTAGCCGTCCGCGTCGGCGTAGACCTCCTGGCACACCTTCTCCGGCAGCGCGATCTGCGACGTCCGCAACCGGTTGCTGGCAGAGGTGGCGTCCCCGAGCGTCGGGTAGACCTCGAAGTGGATGTGCGGCCAGCGGCCGTCGTAGGCCGCCGGGAAGATGCTGGTGAACTCGATCGCACCGGTGTCGTCGGCCTCCTGCACCCCGCGCAGGTAGTTCTCCTCGGCCACGGCCTCGGAGTACATCGAGTACTCCCCGTCCCGGTTGCAGTGCCACAGGTAGACCGCCGCACCGGCGTACGGCGACACGTCCTCGCCGCTGACGTCGTGGAGCTTCAGCCGGATCGTCAGCGGCACCCCCTCCGCGGTGCCCGACGCTTCGCCGAAGCTGGAGGTGATGTCGGAGCGGACCACGCCGCTCTGACCGAGCGCGTCCGGTCCGTTGGAGCCGTCGCCCGGGAACGGCCCCGCCGTCTCCTCCGGGATCTCACCGTCCGCGACGGTCGCACCGGACTGCGAGGACGGCCCTTGCCGCCCGGTGCTGCTCGACGACGTCGAGGCCGACGTCTCGGCGGTGCCGCAGGCGGCGACGGCCACGGTGGCGCCGACGCCGCCGAGCACCGCGAGCAGCCGACGGCGGCCGAGGATCCTGGGCAGGTCGTGGGACAGGCCCCGGTGGTGGTCGTGGAGCTCGTCGTGGGAGTCGATCGTGGGAGTCGTGGGAGTGGCTCATGCCCTCATCGTGCGGAGCCCTGCTGTGCGGCTGCTGTGCGGTGGATGTCAGACCAGCCAGAGCACGGCGTACGGCGGGAGCCAGACGTTCCCGTCGTCGTTCCAGGTGAGCGCGTCGCCGGTGAGCGCGTCGAGCAGGTGCGCCGCACCGAGCTCGTGGATCCGCCAGCCGGGCCAGCACCGCCACTCGGGAGTGACGTTGTGGACGCCGACGAACAGGCCGACCGGGTGGTCGCGGAGGGTGACCAGGATGCCGTCGTCGTCGACCGGGCCGATCTTCGTCTCCACGGAGCCGTGCAGGTGCGCCAGGGACGCGCGGGTCCGGACCAGGTGGGCGAGGTCGGTGAACACCCGGCCGGGCACCGATCTCGGGTCGTGCCGGCGAGCGGCCCGGTCGAGGTCGAGCCGCGGCCGGTTGGCCCAGCGGCTGTCGTCGGCGTGGCCGGGCTCGGAGGCCCAGTCGGGGTCGTTCGGCTGGCCGAGCTCGTCGCCGCTCCAGATCACCGGAATGCCTCCCCACCCGACCACCAGGGCGTGGGCGAGGCGCAGCGCGGCGACGGCACGATCGGTGCCGACCCCCACGCCCAGACCGCGCTCGGCGCTCTCGAGACCGATCAGGCTGGCCGCCGTGCCGCTGGTGCGGCGGTCGTCGTTCTCGGGGTTGTGCTGGAAGACCAGTCCGCGGGCCCCGGAGCCGAAGAAGTCGCCGGCGTACCAGTCGGCGAGGTAGCGCCGGTGCGCGGCGCCCGAGAGCCCCACGGCGGCGGCGTCCTCGTCCATGATCGCCCAGCCGATGTCGTCGTGGCAGCGCAGGTAGGTCAGCCAGGTCGCCGACGTTGGCTTCGGCGGCAGGTGGGACAGCGCGTGTGCGGCCAGCCGGACGTCGCCGGTGGCGAGCATCGACCAGACCTGCACCATCAGGCTGTTGTGGTAGGCGAGGTCGCTGACCTTCCCGGTGAAGTGTCCGGCGCCGAGGTAGGCGAGCAGCTGGGTCGGCGCCACGATCGCCTCGGCCAGGAAGGCGAGCGCGGGGCACGCGATCCGGGCCACGGCGCGCAGCACCTGGGTGAGGGCGTGCACCTCCGGCTCGCCCTGGCAGGCCGTGCCCATCCGTTTCCAGATGAAGGCGATCGCGTCCAGCCGCAGCACGTCGACGCCGCGGTTGGCGAGGTCGAGCACGATCCGGGCGAACTCCAGCAGCACCGCCGGGTTGGCCCAGTTGAGGTCCCACTGGAAGTCGTTGAACGTGGTCCAGACCCAGCCCCCGAGCTCCTCGTCCCAGCTGAAGCTGCCCGGCGCGGACTCGGGGAAGACCTCGGGAAGGGTGGCCTCGTAGCGGTCCGGCAGGGTGCGGTCCGGGAACGTCAGGAAGTAGTCGCGGTACGTCGCGTCACCCGCGCGCGCCCGCTCCGCCCAGGCGTGCTCGCGGGCCACGTGGTTGAGCACCAGGTCCAGCACCAGGCTGACCCCGGCCTCGTGGAGCCGCCCGGTCAGGGTCGAGAGGTCGTCCATCGTGCCGAGGTCGGGCCGGATCGCGCCGTAGTCCACGACCGCGTAGCCACCGTCGTTGTCCCCCTCGCGCGCGAGCAGCACCGGCATCAGGTGCAGGTAGCCGATCCCGAGCTCCCGCAGGTAGCCGATCCGCTCACCCACCGACGCGAGGTCGCCGGCGAACCGGTCGGCGTAGGCGGCGTAGCCGACCAGGGCCGGGTCCTGCAGCCAGTCCGGGCGCAGGATCCGCTCCAGGTCGCGCTCGTGAAGTGCGTCGGAGCGCTCGGCGTAGGCGGCCGCGGCGAGCTCGACGAGCCGGCCGACGATCGTCGGCGCCCGCTCGGCGCCGTACACGGACTCGACGCCGGAGAGGACGTCCGGGGACCACCGGGCGAGCCGGGCCTCGAACATCGCCCGCCGGTCGGCGGAGAGTGCTCGCAGGCTCGCCTCGGCGGCAGCGGTGAGGGTCGGTTCGGTGTCGATGCCCTAACCGTAGAGGGCGGCGATCTCGTCCTTGTAGTTGTCCTCCACGACCTTGCGCTTGACCTTCATCGAGGGGGTCAGCTCGCCGGACTCCACGGTCAGGTCGTGGTCGAGGACGATGTGCTTCTTGATCGTCTCCCAGCGGTTCAGCCGTTGGTTGAGCTGGTCGACGTAGTCCGACACCATCTGCCTGCACGCCTCGGACCGCACGATCTCCGTGTACGACGCGCCCTCCTGGCCGTTGCGGGCCGCCCACTCCTGGATCGCGTCCGGGTCCAGCGTGATCACCGCGACGCAGAAGTTGCGCTCGTTGCCGTGCACCAGGAACTGGCTGGCGTAGGGGCAGATCGCCTTGAACTGCGACTCGATCGCGGACGGCGCGATGTACTTGCCGCCCGAGGTCTTGAACAGGTCCTTCTTGCGGTCGGTGATCCGCAGGTAGCCGTCCTCGTCGAGCTCCCCGATGTCACCGGTGTGCAGCCAGCCGTCCTCCAGCGCCTCCGCGGTCGCCTCGTCGAGGTTGTGGTAGCCGTCCATCACGTTCGGCCCCTTGATCAGGATCTCGCCGTCGTCGGCGATCCTGACCTCCTCGCCGGGGAACGCCGGGCCGACGGTGCCGAACTTGTACTTGTCGGGGTGGTTGACGAAGGCCCCCGCCGAGGTCTCGGTCAGCCCGTAGCCCTCGAGGATCACGATGCCGGCGGCGTGGAACCACTCGGCGATCTCGCGGTTGAGGGCGGCCGCACCGGAGATGAAGAACCGCACCCGGCCGCCGAAGCGCTCGCGCACCTTGCTGAACACCAGCTTGTCGAAGATCGCGTGCTGCTGCTTGAGCAGGAACGGCACCGGCCTGCCCTCGCGCTGGAGGGCGTCGTACCTCAGGCCGACGGCGAACGCCTGGTTGAAGAGCTTCTCCTTCAGCCCGCCCTCGGCCTGCTGCATGGTGTTGATCCGGCCGTGCGCCTTCTCGAAGATCCGGGGTGCGGCGCCCATGAACGTCGGCTTCACCACCGCCAGGTTGTCGATGATCTTGTCCACCCGGCCGTCGACCGCCGTCGGGAAGCCGCACGCGAGCTGGGAGGTGAGCAGCACCTTGCCGAACGAGTGCGCCATCGGCAGCCACAGGAACTGCAGGTCGTCCTCGCTGAGGATCCCGTAGGACTGGATGACCGCCCCCTCGTAGGTCCACGAGCCGTGACGCAGCCGCACCCCCTTCGGCTTGCCGGTCGTGCCCGAGGTGTAGATCAGGGTGGCCAGGGCATCGGGCTGGATCTCGCGGGAGATCCGGTCGATCTCGTCGGGGTGCTCGGCGATCCGGGCCTCACCGAGCTTCGCCAGGTCGTCGAGCCCGATCACCCAGTCGCCGTCGGTCGTGCCCTCGAAGGTGACCACCTTGGACAGGTGCGTCAGCTCACCGCGGTGCTCGACCAGCTTCCCGACCTGCTCGTCGTCCTCGGCGAACACGACGTGACAGTCGGAGTCCGCGAGGATGTAGCCGACATCCTCGGAGTTGGTCGAGGGGTAGACCGTCGTGGTCGCGCCACCGGCGCACATGATCGCGAGGTCGGCGAGGATCCACTCGTACCGGGTGCTGGAGGCGATGCCGACCCGCTGCTCGCGCTCGACGCCCAGGGCCAGCAGGCCCGCGGCGAGGTGACGGACGCGGTCGCCGGCCTGTTCCCAGGTCAGGGACGACCACGAGCCGTCGACCTCGGGGTAGCGGTACGCCTCGCGCGACGGCGAGGTCTTGACCCGGTCGAGGAACTGGGCTGCGACGTTGGGCGGGCGGTTGTCGATCGCGGACTGGTCATGGGCGAGGGCGCCGGACATGGTGGGCTCTCCTGCGGTGGAGGGGCTCGGGGTACGTAACCTAGGTCACGGAGCCAACTGGCGGGTAGCAAGGTAGACCGGTGCGGGGACTCTGGGCGTCGATCCGCCTGGTGTGGTGGGAAGCCTCGCCAGGTAGTTCTGCACCCGGAGGCGCGCCTCCTCGACCAGGTCCTCGACCTGGAGCAGCCGCGGCAGCAGCTCGCGGTCGGTGGTCAACGCCCGGAACATGGTGGTCACCGTGACGTCGTGGTCGGGCCGGTGCACGACCTCGATCGCGTCGCCGACCGACAGCTGGCCAGCCTCCACCACGCGCAGGTAGGGGCCGGGCCGGTGGACGTCGGTGAACCTCCTGACCCACCGATGGTCGTCGTACCCGTTCACGCGCTGCCACTTGCGGAAGTCGGTGCAGGGGATCCGGATCGAGGCGACCTCGAGCACCGCGGTCCCGATCCGCCACCGCTCCCCCACCAGCGCCTCGTTGACGTCGAGACCCTCGGTGGTCAGGTTCTCGCCGAACTGACCGTCGCGGATCCGGCGGCCGAGCTCGTCCTCCCAGAAGTCGAGGTCCTCGCGGGCGAAGGCGTAGACGGCCTGGTCGACACCCCCGTGGTGCTTCGTGTCGGCGACCTGGTCACCCTCCAGCCCGAGCGGGTGCGCGTGCACGGGGCCGGTCACGGGGCGCTTGTCGATGGCCGTGCGCCCGATGTCGGCCCACGCGGCCTCCTGCGGGATGCCGAGGTTGATCGAGCGCAGGTGAGCCACGGGCACATCGTCCCAGCCACGCCGGCCTTCTCGAAAGCCTTTCGGCGCGGCTGCGAGGCGAGCCCAGCGTCGACCGGACCAGCTCGACCGCGACACGCTGCGCCGGAGCACGCTCTGGGTCACCCCTAGGGGCGATGCTGTGCGCATGCACGCGCTCGAGCGACTCCGGCGGGTCGTGGCGGGCCCTCGAACTCGGGCGCACGCTCGCTCGACCCACGCCCAGGTGCGGCTCCATGCCAAGCCCCGGGTCGCCCTGCGCCAGCTCGGTCGCCGGCTCGCTGAGGCGGTGCCGGACGAGCAGGTCGCCGACGAGGTGGTGACCGTGATCAGGCGGTCCCTCGAAGCGCCGTACGTCGCGGTCGAGATCGGTGCCCGCGACCAGGCGCCGGTCGTGGTCCAGCACGGCACTGCGACCCGGCGGATGCTCACCTACCTGATGGTCCACCGTGGCGAGCAGGTCGGCCGCCTGCTGGTCGGGTACGACGGGGACACCCCGGTGGGCCGTCCCGAACGTGCCCTGCTGGCCGAGCTCGCCGACCGGGCCGGTGCCGCGGTGCACCGGGCCGGGCTGGCCGCGGACCTGCGCCACACCACCGAGGAGCTCAGGTCGGCCCGCGAGCACCTGGTGCTCACCCGTGAGGAGGAGCGGCGCCGGATGCGGCGCGACCTGCACGACGGCCTCGCGCCGACCCTGGCCGCCGCCGAGCTGACCAGCGTCGCCGCTGCGGACCTGATCGACCGCGACCCGCAGGCGGCCGAGCAGATGCTCGAACGGCTCCAGCACACGCTGCGGGCAGCGATCGCCGACATCCGCACGCTCGTCGACGAGCTGCACCCACCGGCCCTCGAGCTCGGGTTGCTGCCCGCCCTGCGCGAGCACGTGACCGGGATCTGGCCGGTGATCGCCGCCGACGTCGAGGCGCCCGACGAGCTCCCGCCGTTGCCCGCCGCGGTGGAGGTGGCGGCGTACCGGATCTGTCAGGAGGCGCTGATGAACGTGGTCAAGCACGCCGATGCCCTCCACGTGGTGATCCGGGTGTCGGCCGCCGACCGGCTGCAGCTCGAGATCGTCGACGACGGCGTCGGACTCCCCAGGCAGCGCACGGGCGAGTCCACCGGTGTCGGGATCGGGTCGATGCGCGATCGCGCGGTGGAGGTCGGTGGCCGGTTCGCGGTCGAGTCCATGCCCGGTGGCGGCACCCGGGTCAGCGTGTCCCTCCCGCTGAAGCACAACACCAGACGCGCCTGACCTGCCCCGGCCGCCGGACCGGTGGCTGGCGGTTTCCCCACACTTGTTGGGAAACTGCACGCGATCCGGCCGATTTCGATGTCGTTTCCCAACAGTTGTCGAGAAACCGCGCGCTGGGCCCGGACCCGAGGAACTGCCGCCGAACCGCCGTCGCCACATGGCAAGGCCTGGCCGGATTCTCCGCAGGCCCCTACGGGCTCCGTGCGGGGACGGTGCCGACGGCGCCCTCCGTTTCCGATGGTCACGACGTCCCGCCGGGTCCTGCGTGAGCACGCCTCAACCGGCCTTGGCACGGCACCAGCCACGGGGTCGAAACGTCAGTCCTGCACGGCCTTGGCGATCGCGACGCACTCGGTCGCGTCCAGGCCGTCCCTCGCGTTGCAGATCATCCGGAACACCACCCAGTCCCGGGCGCGTGCCTCGTCCAGCTCGGCGGCGTCCACGATGGTGTGGAACCTCCGGCGCACACCCTCGCGCACGTCGCCTGCCAGCTCCTCGAACCGGTTCCACAACATCGGCGCCACCTCGTAGTGGGGGTCGCCCGACATCGGCTTCGGGTCGATCACCAGCCACGGCTCGCGGTCGGCGGCGAGCACGTTCTCGTAGTGCAGATCGCCGTGGATCAGCGTTCCGTCGCACCCCGGGTCCGCGGCGAACGACCTCCCGATCGACACCGCCTGCTGCACCAGCCGCGGCGGGATCGCCGACCGGGTCGGCAGCGCCGCCAGCTCGGCGGTCCAGGTCGCGACGTACGACGACAGCGTGCGGAGCTGAGGCAGCGCGGGCACGTGCAGCCTCCGGTACGACGCAGCGACGATCTCGCACGCCTCCAGGTCCCACAGGTCGACCAGGCTCCTCGGGATGCAGCCGTTCCAGCAGCAGCGCCCAGCGGTGCGGGTCGGCTCGCAGCAGCTCGACCGTGCCGTCGCCCGCCCAGCGCTTGAGCGCCAGGTGCTCGTGCTCCGCCTCGGGGTGCGGCGTCACCACCTTGAGCACCGCCGGCCGGCCGCTCGGCGTCCGCACCGGAGTGACCAGGGCCGTGCGGCCACGCAGGGTGGTCCCGTCGCGGGTGAGCAGCCAGTCCTCGACCACCTCGTCGAGGACCTGGTGCAGGCTCAGGACGACTCGATCCAGTGGTCCGGGGGCAGCTCGGGGCGGTCCGGCACCGGACGCTCCTCCTCGGTCCAGCCGGTGCCGAACGCCCGGTCGGCGACGTCCCGCCAGAACCGGCCGGCACCGACGTTGTCGTGCTGGAAGGCGATCGTCCACGGCCTGGGGTAGCGGCCGATCACGTCGAGCGCGAGCTGCCGTCCCCAGCCCGAGCGGCGGGCGCCGGGGACCACCCAGAACGCGGTGATCGATCGACGCTGACCCTCGATCCCGTCCACCAGGGCCATCCCCACCGGCGCGTGCAGACCCTGCTGCGGGTGGGGGTGCCAGGCCAGGAAGCCGGCGTGGGCGGCACTCCCGGGATGTTGGTCGAGGGGTCCGTGCTGGTAGCGGCCGTCCGGCCACGGGAAGCTCCCGGTGAGCAGGTGGGCCAGGTCGTTGCGGTAGGCCTGCCACATCCACTCCACGATCGACCACTGGTCGTCGCGCACGGGTCGCACGTCCACTACTTCTTGCCCTTCTCCCCCGGCCCGCTGGTGGACAGCGCGGCGATGAACGCCTCCTGGGGGACCTCGACGCGGCCGACCATCTTCATCCGCTTCTTGCCCTCCTTCTGCTTCTCCAGCAGCTTGCGCTTGCGGGTGATGTCACCGCCGTAGCACTTGGCCAGCACGTCCTTGCGGATCGCGCGGATCGTCTCGCGCGCGATCACGCGGGCGCCGATCGCGGCCTGGATCGGCACCTCGAACTGCTGGCGCGGGATCAGCTCGCGCAGCTTGCCGGCCAGCATCACGCCGTACCCGTACGCCGCGTCGCGGTGCACGATCGCGCTGAAGGCGTCGACGGTCTCGCCCTGGAGCAGGATGTCGACCTTGACCAGGTCGGCGGCCTGCTCGCCGGTGGGTTCGTAGTCCAGCGACGCGTAGCCCTTCGTGCGCGACTTCAGCTGGTCGAAGAAGTCGAACACGATCTCGCCGAGGGGCAGCGTGTAGCGCATCTCGACCCGGTCCTCGGACAGGTAGTCCATGCCCTCGAGCTGGCCCCGCTTGCCCTGGCAGAGCTCCATGATCGTGCCGATGTAGTCGCTGGGGCTCAGGATCGTCGCCTTCACCACCGGCTCGCGCACCTCGGCGATCTTGCCGGCGTTGGGGTACTCGCTCGGGTTGGTCACCGCCTGCTCGGACCCGTCCTCCATCAGCACGCTGTAGACAACGTTGGGCGCGGTCGAGATCAGGTCGAGGTTGAACTCGCGCTCCAGCCGCTCGCGCACGATCTCCATGTGCAGCAGGCCGAGGAAGCCGCAGCGGAAGCCGAAGCCGAGCGCACCCGAGGTCTCCGGCTCGTAGGCGAGCGCCGCGTCGTTGAGCTGGAGCCGCTCCAGGGCGTCGCGCAGCGTCGGGTAGTCGTCGCCGTCGATCGGGTAGAGGCCGGAGTACACCATCGGGTTGGGGTGCTTGTAGCCACCGAGTGGCTGGGTCGCGCCGTGGTGCTGGCTGGTGACCGTGTCACCGACCCGGGACTGACGGACGTCCTTCACGCCGGTGATCAGGTAGCCCACTTCGCCGACGCCCAGGTCGCCCGCCTTCACCGGCTCGGGGCTGATCACCCCCACCTCGAGCATCTCGTGCACGGCGCCGGTCGACATCATCTTGATCCGGTCGCGGTGCGTGAGCTTCCCGTCGATCACGCGCACGTAGGTGACCACGCCGCGGTAGGTGTCGTAGACGGAGTCGAAGATCAGCGCGCGCGGAGGTGCGTCGGCGTCCCCGACGGGCGCGGCCGTCTGCGCCACGATCTCGTTGAGCAGGTGCTCCACCCCGACACCGGTCTTGGCCGAGACCCGGAGCACGTCGGAGGGGTCGCAGCCGATGATCCCGGCCAGCTCGGCGGCGTACTTGTCGGGCTGCGCGGAGGGCAGGTCGATCTTGTTCAGCACCGGGATGATGTGCAGGTCGGCGCCGATCGCGAGGTACAGGTTGGCCAGGGTCTGGGCCTCGATCCCCTGCGCCGCGTCGACCAGGAGGACGGCGGTCTCGCACGCCTCCAGCGACCGGGACACCTCGTAGGTGAAGTCCACGTGGCCGGGGGTGTCGATCATGTTGAGCACGTACGTGCCCGGCTCGGCGGCGGCGGCGTTGTCGTCGACGACGGTCCACGGCATCCGCACGGCCTGGCTCTTGATCGTGATGCCGCGCTCGCGCTCGATGTCCATCCGGTCCAGGTACTGCGCTCGCGCGTTGCGCTCGTCGACGACACCGGTCAGCCGCAGCATCTGGTCCGCCAGCGTCGACTTGCCGTGGTCGATGTGGGCGATGATGCAGAAGTTCCGGATGACCGCGGGATCGGTCTTGCCCGGCACGGGCGCGGCGCTGTTCGAGGACACGAAGGGCTTTCGAGGAGACGAGGAGGACAGAACCTCGATCCTCCCACGCACAGGTGCGCGGGACGAAAACGTCACTCCGGGCTGACCAGGAACTCCTTGGACTTGGCGATCGCGAAGCCCCAGCCCTGCTCGAGCGTCGGCTTCGGGGGTACGGCGACCTCGTCGGGGTTGGTGACCACGTCCAGCAGCACCGGCCCGGGGTGGGCCATCGCCTCACGGACCGCCCCGTCGACGTCGTGCGGGTCGGTCACCCGGATCCCGCGCAGCCCGATCGCCTCCGCCACGCGGGCGAAGTCGGGGTTGTGCAGGACGGTGCCGAACTCGGGCAGTCCCACCTGCTCCATCTCCAGCTTCACCATGCCGAGCCGCCCGTTGTCGAAGACCACGAGCTTGACCGGGAGGTCGTGGCTGACCGCCGTGATCAGGTCGCCCATCAGCATCGACAGGCCGCCGTCTCCGCAGAACGCCACGACCTGCCGGGCCCGGTCGAGCGCCTGGGCGCCCAGGGCCATCGGCATCGCGTTGGCCATCGATCCGAGGTTGTAGGAGCCGACCAGCCGCCGACCACCTGTCATCCGCACGAACCTCGAGAGCCACACCGTCGACATCCCCGTGTCGGTCGTGAACACGGCGTCCGCGGCCGCGTGTCGCTCCACCGCGGCCGCGAGCAGCTCCGGCCGGACGCGCACGTCCGGGTTGTCGACGGTGCGTCGCAGGATGCCCTTCGGCTTGTGGTCGTAGTCCGGGTCGGTCAGGTGCGACTGCCGCTCCCGCCACTTCCCGTACGTCGCCCGCGCGTCCTCCAGGTGGGAGCGGCTCTCCTTGCGTCCGAGCTGGGGCACCAGCTCCGCGAGAGTCAGCCGGCTGTCACCGACCAGGGCCTTCTGGACCGCCGTACGTCGACCGATGTGCTCACCCCGGCTGTCGAGCTGAACGACCTGCGTGTCCTTCGGGTAGAACTCGCGGTAGGGGAAGTCGGTGCCGATCAGGAACAGCACGTCACAGGCGGAGAAGGCTTCGGCGGTCGCGGGGTTGCCGATCAGGCCGGACTGGCCGATCTCGAAGGGGTTGTCCTCCTCGAAACCCTCCTTGGCCTTCAGTGTGAGCACCATCGGCGCCGCCAGCCGGTCGGCGAGCTCCAGCACCTCGGCGCGGGCGTGACGCGCGCCCTGACCGACCAGCAGCGTGACCTTGTCCGCTTCGTCGAGCAGGCGGGCGACGTCCGCGACGGGCTCGGAGGCGGCCGGCGCAGGGGGCGCCGCCGGGACGAAGGTCGGCGTCTCCGTGTGCCGCGGCAGGTCGAGTCCACCGACGTCTCCGGGGAGCGAGAGCACCGCCACGCCGCGGTGTGACAGGGCGGCGTTGACCGCCTCCTCGAGCAGCGCCGGGATCTGCTCGACCTGGGTCACCGTCTGGTTGAAGCAGGCCACGTCGGCGAACAGCGCGTCGTTGTCGACCTCCTGGAAGAAGTCGCTGCCCATCTCCTCGCGCGGCACCTGGCCGCAGATCGCGAGCACCGGGGCGTGTGACTTGCGCGCGTCGTACAGGCCGTTGAGCAGGTGCACGGCCCCGGGACCGACGGTGCCCATGCACACGGCCAGGTCACCGGTCAGCTGCGCCTGGGCGCTGGCCGCGAAGGCGCCAGCCTCCTCGTGGCGCACGCCGATCCACTCGATCCGGTCCTCGCGCCGGATGGCGTCGGTCACCGGGTTGAGCGCGTCGCCGACGACGCCCCAGACCTGGCGCACGCCGTGGTCGGCGAGAGCGTCGATGATCAGGTCCGCGATGGTGCGCTTGGCCATGGTTCTCCTCAGGCTCGGAAGGTGTCGGGGTCGGCGAGGTCCCAGTCGGCGCGCCAGGATGCCGGCGCCTCCGCGAGGAGCTGGCCGGGGGCGAGGTGCTCGAACAGGTCCGCGTAGCTGAGCACCCGCTCGTGGTCGATCCGGCGGCGGAGCATGTCCGGGCGCAGCTGGTGGGCCGAGGTCAGGCCCATGGAGGCGATCACCTGCTGGGCCTGGGCGACGGTCTGCTTCTGGTAGTGGAAGACGCGTTGCGTCTTGTCCGGCACGTCGAGCGCCCGCATCCGCTTCGGGTCCTGGGTCGCCACACCGACGGGGCACGTGTTGGTGTGGCAGGTCTGGGCCTGGATGCAGCCGACCGCCATCATCATCGCCCGCGCCGAGTTGGTGTAGTCGGCGCCCTGGACCATCCGCTTGACGATGTCGATCCCGGTGGCGACCTTGCCGCTCGCGCCCACCGTGACCCGGTCGCGCAGGCCGGTCCCGACCAGCGCGTTGTGCACCGTCATCAGCCCCTCGGTGAGCGGTGTGCCGATGTGGTCCTCGTACTCCAGCGGCGCCGCGCCCGTGCCACCCTCGCCGCCGTCGACCACGATGAAGTCGGGCGTCACGCCTTCGGCCACCATCGCCTTGCAGATCGCCAGGAAGTCGCTGCGCGAGCCGAGGCAGAGCTTGAAACCGGCCGGCTTCCCGCCGGAGAGCTCGCGCATCCGGGCCACGAACAGCACCAGCTCCCGGGGGGTGGAGAAGACGCGGTGGTACGACGGGGACACACACTTCTCGCCCTTCGGCACCCCGCGCGCGTCCGCGATCTCCTGGGTGACCTTGGCGCCGGGCAGGACCCCGCCGATGCCGGGCTTCGCGCCCTGGCTGAGCTTGAGCGAGACCATCTTGACCTGGTCGCCGGCGGAGGTCTCGCGGAACTTGTCCGGGTCGAAGTCACCGTCCTTCGTGCGGGTGCCGAAGTAGCCGCTGCCGATCTCCCAGACCAGGTCGCCTCCCTGGCGGTGGTACGTGCTCAGGCCGCCCTCGCCGGTGTCGTGCGCGAACCCGCCGAGCCGGGCGCCCGCGTTCAGCGCGGAGATCGCGTTGGCGCTCAGCGCGCCGAAGCTCATCGCCGAGACGTTCAGCAACGCCATCGAGTAGGGCTGCGTGCACTGCGGCCCGCCGATCGTCACCCGGGGCTCCCCCTCAGGCACGTCCACGGGCTTCGTCGAGTGGACGAGGTACTCGTAGCCGGGCTCGTTCACGTCGCGCTCGGTGCCGAACGGCTGCTCCTCCTTGAGTCCCTTGGCTCGCTGGTAGATCGAGGTGCGGGTGTTGCGGTCGAACGGGCGCCCGTCGTAGTTGCGCTCGATGAAGTACTGCTGGAGCTCGGGCCGGATGTCCTCCATCAGGAACCGCATGTGCCCCAGCACCGGGTAGTTGCGCAGGATGGAGTGCCGCTTCTGCACCAGGTCGTGGACCGCGACGGCGAGCAGGAGCAGCAGCACCGCGACGAGCACCCACCAGCCGGGTCCACCGATGGCGCCGGCGACGATGGTGACGGCGGCCAGGAACCCGAGGGTCCCGATCACGAAGAAACGGAGCACGACCCGACAGTAGGACGCCCGACCTGAACGGCACCCCACCTGAGGGGAGGAGTCAACCCGTCGGCAACCAGTAGCGCAGCTTGACGCCGCGCTGGTCCTCCAGCACCCCGCCCGCGGCCTCGATCACGCGCCGCGATCCCTCGTTGGTGTCGTCGCAGGTGACCAGTGCGTGCTCGATCCCGAGGTCGGCGGCGTACGGCAGGACGGCCCGCAGCATCGCGGTCGCGTGGCCGCGCCGCCGCCGGCTCGGCCGCACGTAGTAGCCGACGTGCCCGCCGACCTCGAGCAGGAACTCGTTCAGCCGGTGCCGCACACTGATCCGACCGAGGTAGTCGACGTCGTCCACCCACCACCAGGTCGTGTGCGGCACGATCCCGATCCGGCGGGGTGACTGCTCGGCGCCGTCCGCCCGGACCGTGGCGACGTACTCCGCAAAACCTTCCGGGCTGTGCCAGGCAGGTCCGAAGCGCGTCTGCTCGCTCCCCATGTTGGCCGCCTCGGCCCGGTTGCCCTCGTCGACCACCTCGCGCATCGCCTCGAGGAACGACGCGCGAACACGCACGTCGGGCAGGATCAGCTCCGGCATGGCGGAAGTCTGGCAGCAACCCGGTGAGCGAGGATGCCGGACATGACTGAGCGTCCCGGGCTTCGCGTCGACCTCGCGCAGGTGCCGCACGGGCGCACGGCGCACCGGCTCAGCTGGCCGTACCTGCCGCCCTATCTGCGGGCGGTGGTCGAGCAGCGGCTGGGGTCGCCGGTGGTGGACGCGGACTCGCGCGACTCCGGTTTCACGCCCGGCTTCGCGTCCGTGCTCACCGGCGCAGACGGCAGCCGGGTGTTCGTGAAAGCGGCCAGCAAGCAGGCGCAGGCCGACACCGCGCGCGCGTACCTCGACGAGGCACGCAAGCTCCGGGCAATGCCGTCCGACCTGCCTGCGCCGCCGCTGCGCTGGGTGCACGACGACGCGGACTGGGTCGCGCTCGGCTTCGACGCCGTCGACGGACGACCACCCGCGCGGCCGTGGCGCCTCGACGAGCTCGACCGGGCGCTCGACCTCGCCGAGGCGATCGCCGCGGCCACCGACCCGGTGCCGCCGGGCCTGGACCTGAGGACGGTCGTCGAGGAGGTGCCGCCGCTGGTCGGCGCCTGGGACCGGGTCGGTGCCGACTGGCCGCACCGGGAGGAGGCGCGCGCCCTGGCCGCGGCGTACGCCTCGCTGCCGGACCGGGCCTTCTGCCACACGGACCTGCGTGACGACAACGTGCTGCTCCTCGACGACGGCACGGCGCTGGCCTGCGACTGGAACTGGCCGGCGCTGGGACCGGCCTGGCAGGACACCGTCGACCTTCTGGTCTCGGCGTACGGCGACGGCATCGACGTGCAGCCGCTCCTGGCCGCGCGAGAGCGGACCAGGGAGGTCGACCCGGAGCACATCGACGCGTGGCTGGCCGCGCTCTGCGGTTTCATGGTGGTCGCCTCGACGCGAAAGCCGCCGATGAACTCGCCGCACCTGCGAACGCACAGCGTCTGGTACGCCGAGGCGCTGTGGGGCTGGCTCAGCGACAGGCGTGGGTGGACGTGACGCACGATTTGGGCGCCGGAGCGGGCCGCTGATATCGTCGGTCTTCGTGTCTGGGCCCTCCCGGACGCCCTCAAACAGTTCCGACCCACCCGAAATCCAGCAGACGAGGCTTGCCACGTGGCGAACATCAAGTCCCAGATCAAGCGCAACAAGCAGAACGACGCTGCGCACGAGCGCAACAAGGCGGTCAAGTCCCGCCTGAAGACGGTCGTCCGCAAGTTCCGCGAGGCCGCCGACGCCGGTGACGCCGACGCCGCCAGGACCCTCGCCGCCGACGCCTCCCGCGCCCTGGACAAGGCCGCCTCGAAGGGCGTCATCCACAAGAACCAGGCAGCCAACCGCAAGTCCGCGGTGAACAAGCAGGCCTCGTCCCTCTGAGACCACTCGCAAGCGCCGCGCCCTCCGGGGTGCGGCGCTTTCGTCGTCTTCGGACTCGGAGCAGCTAGCGCGCGCTGCGCAGCCGGACGATGGACAGCACCATCCGCTCCAGCGCGTAGGACGGGTCGCTGGCCTGGCCCTTGACGTCGGCGTCGGCACGGGCGACCACCCGGATCGCATCGGCGATGCCGTCGGGTTCCCAGCCCCGGGCCTGGTCGCGTAGGTCGCGCAGCTTCCAGGTCGGCACCCCGACCTCGCGCATCAGGTCGGCGTCGCGCGATCCGCGCGGGGCGCTCTTGAACTTGGCCAGCGACCGCAGCCCGGTCGACATCGCGCTGCTCACGAGCACCGGTGCGGTGCCCCGGTCGAGCGCCCAGCGAAGCTCCTCGAGCGCCTTGGAGGTGCGGCCCATCAACGTGTGGTCGGCGACGGTGAACGACTTCGCCTCGGCCCGGCCACCGAAGTACTGCTTCACCATCTCGGTGGTCACCGGCTGCCCGCCGAAGTCGTTGGCCAGCTGGCTGGCGGCCGCGGCGAGCCCCCGCAGGTCCTGACCGACGGCCTGGACCAGGAACGCGGCGGCGTCGTTGTCGATCCGCACCTTGAGCGTGCGGAGCTCGTTGACGACGAAGCCGGGGTACTCCCGCATGGTCAGCGGAACGCTCTTGATCTCGGTCACACCGGGCGCCTTGCGCAGCTTGGTCAGCACCCCGCTGCCCTTCTGGCCGCCCGAGTGGACCAGGACCAGCGCGACGTCGTCGGCCGGATCGTCGGCGTAGCCGACGATGCCCTCGACGGACTCCTCGGGCAGGTCCTCGAACCTGCGGACCACCACGCACCTCGTGGTCGAGAACAGGGACGGCGCGCTCAGCTCGCCGAGCGTGGCCATCGTCAGCTGGTCGGCGGAGGTCTCGCTGAGCTCCGCCTCCGCGTCGTGCCCCCTGACCGCGGCGCGCACCTGCCCGACAGTGCGCTCGGCGAGGAACTCCTCGTTGCCGGTCACCAGGGTGACCCGTCCGACCACCTCTGACGCCGCGAGACCTGCCATGGCGGCAGCCTCTCACGCACCCCTGACAGCCTCCCCCACGGTTCATCGCGGTGTGCCCGGCCGCGCGCGCGTGACCACGCGCAGGCCGTGGTCGGAGACGACGGCGACGTCCCCGTCGCGGTCGGTGCGACGCACGGTCATACCTGCCTGTCCCAGCAGCCGGAGGGTGGCCGGCGCCGGGTGGCCGTAGTCGTTGTGCCGGCCCACCGAGATCACCGCGAGTCCGGCCCGGAGCCCCCGGAGCAGCCCGGGATCCTGCCTGGCGCTTCCGTGGTGGGCCACCTTGAGAACGTCGACGTGCAGCGGACCGACCAGGGCGGCCAGCCGCTCCTGGGAACCCGTCTCCTCGTCGCCCATCAGCAGCAGCCGCACCCCACGGGACTCCACCAGCAGCACCACGCTGGCGTCGTTGGGCGGCGACTCCGAGTCGGCCGGGGTCGGGCCGGAGGGCGCCAGCACCTGCCACCGCAGCGGTCCCACGGCAGCTCGCTGCCCCGGCGTCGCGACGCGCACGGGCACGTGGTCGCGGGCAGCGAGACGGCGCACGGCGGCCACACCACCGGCCGGCTGCGCCAGTCCGGTCACCTCGATCGCCCCGACCCGACGGCCGCGCAGCACCCCGGCCAGGCCGTCGACGTGGTCGGCGTGGAAGTGCGTGAGCACCACCAACGGCACCCGTCGTACCCCCAGCCGACGCAGGCACCCGTCCATCAGCGCCGGGTCGGGTCCGGCGTCGACGACCACGGCCGCCCCGCCACCGGCGTCGAGCACCAGCCCGTCGCCCTGTCCCACGTCGCAGGCCACCAGCACCCACGCCGGCGGCGGCCAGCCGGGCGTCGGCAGCGGCACCAGCACCGCCACCAGCAGGAGCACCGTGGTGGCGACTGCCCATCGGCGCCGGGCCAGCAGCGCTCCGAGCACCAGCGCCAGCCAGCCGCACACCAGGCTCAGCACCAGCAGCGGGAGCGGACCCGACGGCCAGCCCACCGCGGCCGAGGGCAGTGCCGCCGAGAGGTGCGCCACCGCGATCACCCAGTCGGCGCACCAGGTCGCGACGGTGCCCACCGGGTGGCCGAGCGGTGCCCACGCCGTGGAGAGCAGCCCACCCGTGAGCCCCAGCACCGTCGCCGGCGCCACCGCCGGCGCGGCCAGCAGGTTGGCCACGACGGCGACCAGGCTCACCTGCCCCGAGATCGCAGCCACCAGTGGCGTGCACGCGAGCTGGGCCGCGAGCGGCACCGAGAGCGCCTCGGCCGCCCACCGGGGCAGCCACCGGCACAGCTCGTCGCGCCACCCCGGCGCCAGGAACACGATGCCCGCCGTCGCCAGCACCGACAGCGCGAACCCGACCTCACCGGCCAGCCACGGGTCGAACAACATCAGCACCAGCACCGACACCCCGAGCGCCCGCGGACCGCGCTGCCGTCCGTTGCTGCCCATGCCGACGAGTGCGACGGAGCCCATCACGGCGGCCCGGAGCACGCTCGGCTCCGGCCGCGCCAGCAGCACGAAACCGACGACACCGACCGCCCCCACCAGGACCAGCCCCCGGGCACGCACACCGGCCGCCCTGGCGAGCAGCAGGAGCGCGCCGACGACCAGGGTCAGGTTGGTGCCGGACACCGCCAGCAGGTGGGTCAGCCCAGCGGTCCGGAAGTCCGTCGCGGTCCGGTCGGGCAACCCGGCATCGTCACCGTCGACCAACGCCGGCACCAGCGCGCGCGGCTCGGGGGGTCGGTGGTCGACCGCGGTGCGGATCCCGATCCGCACGGTGGCCGCGGCCCGGAGCAGCGGTCCGTCGCGGGCCACCACCTCGGGGGCACCGTGTGCCAGGTAGACGGCCGCGAGGTCGTCGCCCTCGGCCGGCGACAGGCGTCCGGACGCCTGCACGGTCTCGCCGAGGCGCCGCGAACGCCAGCCGTCCGGTGCCACCACCAGCACCGGCTGATGCAGCCGCCAGGTCCGGCCGCGCACGGTCACGCGGGTGGCGTCGGCGCGCACCAGCACGTAGCGCGAGAAGCGCCCCTCCTTGAGCACCGGGTCACCGGTGAGCTCGAGCGTGGCCGGGGCGGTGACCTCGTCCGCGGCGAACTGCGACAGCGGACCGTCGCGCACCACCTCCAACCGCAGCAGGGCTCCGCTCGACACCACGACTGCGACCAGCAGCCACACGAGGTGCTCCCCAGGCACCCGGCCCCGGCCCCTGCTCCGGGCTGCGGAGAGCACCAGCACCGTCCCGCCGGCTGCAAGAGCGCCGACACCCCACGCAGGCAGGTGGAGACCGGCGAGTGCAGCCAGCCAGGCCACCGTGCCGAGGACCGGGGTCCGTAGGTCGGCCACGCGCGGCTCCGCCGGGTCCGCAGGGCCGTCCACCTCCTCACAACGTCACGTGGGGGGCGATGTCGGCGAGCGTCTTGTCGCCGATGCCGTCGACCTCGAGCAGCTCGTCGACGGAGGTGAACGTGCCGTGCTGGGTGCGCCAGTCGAGGATCTTCTGCGCCGTGACCGGGCCGACGCCGGGAAGCGTGTCGAGCTCGGACAGGCCGGCCACGTTGAGGTCGACCAGGGTCCCGGCCGCCGGCGACGAGCCGACACCGGCAGGCGCGACCCCGGGGGCGGTGGGCTGTCCGACCAGGATCTGCTCGCCGTCGACGAGCACCCGGGCCAGGTTGAGCGACGTCAGTGCGACACCCGCGCGCGGTCCGCCGGCGCGGCGGATCGCGTCCTGCACCCGGGCCCCGGTGGGCAGCGTGACGATGCCCGGCCGGCGCACCTTGCCGGCGACGTCGACCACCACCCGGCCGGTGGCAGCTCCCGGTGCGGGGGCACCCGACGGAGCGGTCGACACCTCGGGCACGGCGGAGCCACCCGTCGTGACCAGCCGCGGCGGGGGCACGGCCTCGGCGTGGGCGCCCGAGCGCAGCGCGAACCACCCGGCCACCGCGAGCGCCAGCCCGACCAGCGCCAGCACCACCACCCCGTGCTGCCCGGACAGCCCCACCCGCCCGCGCAGGGCCTCCGGCACCCGGTCGGCGAGCCAGCCCGGCACCCGGTCGGCCGGGCCGGCCCGCCTGCTCCGCGCATGGCGACCCGGATCGGGCACCGGGCGCGGCTGCGGAGCCGGCACCCCCAGCGCCGCCGGACCCACCAGCGGTGGCTCGGCCCGGCTCCAGAACGAGTCCCCGGTGCCGACGTCGTGGTCGTCCTCCTCCCCCGGCCCCGGTCGCAGCCCGGCCAGTTCGACCCGGAGCAGCTCCAGGCGTCGCTGCGCCACCTCGGTGACCTCCCCCCGCTCCCGCCTGCGCATGACCCGAACCTAGGAAGCAGCGGGACCGTCCAGCCACCCCACGTGTCCTCCCTGTGGAGAATCAGCCACCGCCCCGGCCTGTGGACGCCAACCGGCTCGCGGTTACGGTCGGAGCATGCGGATCACCATCGCCGGCGGACACGGCCAGATCGCCCAGCACCTCGAACGCCAGCTCGTGAAGGCTGGTCACGAGGCGGTCGGCATCGTGCGCAACCCCGACCATGTCGCGGACGTCGAGGGGAACGGCGCCGAGGCGGTCGTGCTCGACCTCGAGACTGCCGGAGTCGACGACCTGGCCCGGGTGCTGGACGGCTCCGACGCGGTGGTCTTCGCCGCGGGCGGCGGTCCGGACAGCGGCCCGGCGCGCAAGGAGAGCGTGGACAAGGGTGCCGCCGTGCTGCTGGCCGACGCGGCGGAGCAGGCCGGGGTGACCCGCTACCTGATGGTCTCCTCGATGGGCGCCGAGGATGCCGACCCGGAGAGCGAGGACGTGTTCCAGGTCTACCTGCGAGCCAAGAAGGCCGCGGACGACGAGCTCCGCCGTCGGGACCTCGCCTGGACGGTCGTCCGGCCGGGACGTCTCACCGACGGGCCGGGCACCGGCCTGGTGCAGGTCGGGGCGCTCCCCGGTGGCAGCGTCACCCGGGAGGACGTGGCTGCCGTGCTGGTGGCATCGCTCGACCTGACCAAGACGGTCGGGAAGACGTTCGACCTGCTGAACGGCGACGACGAGATCGAGGAAGCGCTCCGCAAGGTCTAGTCGAGGTCTCAGTCGCGCCCGGCGACCGACACCGCCACCATGCCCGGCCCGACGTGCGCACCGAGCACGGCGCCCACCTCACCCAGCCAGACGTCGCGGTCGCCGAGCCCCTCGCCCAGACGTGCGCGCAGCCTGTCCGCGAGCTGCTCGGCCCGCTCCGGGCTGGCCAGGTGCGCGACCGCGACGTCGACCTGCGACGACCCGGCCGCCTCGACCGCGAGCTCCTCGAGCCGCGCCAGCGCCTTGCCGGAGGTGCGCACCCGCTCGAACGGGCCCACCTTGCCGTCGTCGATCCGCAGGATCGGCTTCACCGACAGAGCGGACCCGAGCAGGGCGGCCGCGGCGCCCATCCGACCACCGCGGCGCAGGTACTCCAGCGTGTCCACGTAGAACAGGGACGTGGTCGCGGCCGACCGGGTGCGGGCGGCGCGGGCAGCCTGGGCGGCGTCGGCGCCACCGTCCACCGCGTCCGCGGCGGCGAGCACCGCGAAGCCGGTGCCCATGCCGACCTGCCGCGAGTCGACGGGCACCACCGGGATCGGGCTGTCGCGGGCGGCGAGCTGGGCGGACTCGTAGGTGCCGCTGATCTCCGCGGACAGGTGCACCGAGACCACCGAGGTCGCGCCGGCGTCGGCTGCTGCCCGGTAGGCCTCGAGCATCGCGGCCGGGGTCGGCCGGCTGGTGCTGACCGGCACCCACTCGCGCAGCGACCTCGCCACCAGGTCGGGTGTGGCGCCGTCCGACCCGTCGGCGTCCGCGCCGGCGGTCAGCGCCTCGTCGTACGACACCGCGCCGATCACGACCTGCAGCGGCACCACCCGGATGCCGCGCGCCACGGCCACCTCGGTCGGCAGCGACGCGGTCGAGTCGGTGACGATGGCGACGGACATGCGGAGAGGCTAGTGCCCCGTCACCCGGCCTCCGCGCCCACCGCGAGGATCAGCTCCAGCACCGCCTCCGGATCGTCGAGGCGCTCCCCGTAGAGCTCCCTCAGCTGGCCCACGCGGTATCGCACGGTCTGCGGGTGCACGTGCAGGATCTCCGCCACCTCCTCGCGCCGACCGCGGCACAGCAGCCAGGCGCGCAGCGTCTCGGTGAGCTTCTCGGCGCTCGCCGGCCGCAGCGCCGCGAGCGGTTCCAACGCGCGCGCCCGCAGGTCCGCCAGCGCCTCAGGATCGGCCTCGAGCACCAGTCGCGCCAGGTGTCGGTCCGTGTCGACGGCCGGGCCACCCTCGGAGCGCAGACCAAGGTCGCGGGCCCGCACCGCTCGGAGGTACGACGCGCGCGCCCGCTGCCACTCCACGGCCGGGCCGACCACGGCGTGCCGGCCGTCGAGCGCCCGCATCAGCACCGGACGTGACGCATCCGGTACCAGCAGCAGGGCCACCTCGTCACTGTCGAGATCGGGCAGCTCCTCCCCCGCCGCCAAGGTGCGCGACCCGAGGGCCGTCTCGGCTCCGCGCACCTGACCCGGCGGAAGCAGGACGGCGGTCAGCGTCACGGGCGGCGCCCACTCGGCGCGCCTGGCGGTCGCGTCGAGCGTGGCCGGGGTGGAACCGGTCACCAGCTGCCGCGCCAACCGCTCGAGCAGCCGCTGCCGCACCCGCCCGGAGGTCTCGAGCTCGTCGGCGTGGCCGGCCGCGCTCGACGCGGACAGCTCGTCGATGTAGGCGAACACCAGCTCGGCGAACGCCGCCACCTGGACCGCCGGCAGCCCGGCCTCGACCGCGCGGTCGGACAGCAGCCGCCAGGCCCGCCGCGCCCCCATCCGGTAGGCGGCCAGCAGCGCCTCCATCGACCGTCCCGCACGGGCCTCGCCGCGGCCCAACCGGTAGGCGCCCTCGACCACGGGACCCAGCGGCCTCCCCGCATCGGAGCCCGCTCCCCGCGCGCCCAGCTCCAGGAAGCCGTCGAGGGCCAGCGCCACCGCGTCGCGGATCGTGCGCCCCATCGGCCCCGCGAACGCGTCGCGGTAGCTGGGCACCTCGGCCACCACGACCGCCACCACCTGCTCGGACACGGTGCCGAGGTCCTCGCGGAGCGCGGCCAGGACGATCGGGTCCAGGCGCACCTCGGGTTGCGGTTCGCTCACCATTTTGTTCGCTGCGAACAGTTTGGAGGCGACGATTCACGTGTCACGACCATGACTTTACCTCTTGAGTCGAGCAGAGTGGTGGCATGACGACCACTCGACTCACGTGGCGTGACCGCGCCGTCCGGTTCACCGAGGCCGTCACCACGCCGCTGCTCCCCGAGGACTACCTCGACCTGTTCGCGCCGCTGCGCTCCGGCGCCGCGCTGCGCGGCCGGATCGAGGAGGTCCACCCCGAGACCACCGACGCCGCCACCATCGTGATCCGTCCCGGTGCGGACTGGGCCGGTCACGTCCCGGGCCAGTACGTCCGGATCGGGATCGACGTCGAGGGCGTCCGGCTCTGGCGCGCGTACTCCCTGACCCACGGCCCCCGTGCCGACGGCCGGATCTCGGTCACCGTCAAGGCGGTTCCCGACGGCAAGGTGAGCCACCACCTGGTGCATGCCACGCGCCCCGGCACCCTGGTCCACCTCGAGCAGGCGGCCGGCGAGTTCGTGCTCCCTCCCGAAGGCGGCAAGCTCCTGTTCGTCACCGCCGGCTCCGGGATCACGCCGGTGATCGGTATGTTGCGCAACCTGTTCCCGGTCACCGACACGGGCGTCGTCCGGCCTCCCCGCAGCGACAGCTTCGACATCACCGTGGTGCACGTCGCGCCCAGCGAACCGGACTCGATCTTCCTGGCCGACCTGCGCGAGCTCGACGCCGCCGGCCTGATCACCCTCGTCGCCCGGTACGACGACCAGCACGGCGTGCTGGACGTCGACGACCTCGAGCTGCTCGTCCCCGACCTCGGCGCCCGGGTCACGTTCGCCTGCGGTCCCGGCGGCCTGCTCGACACCCTGGCCGCGCACCACGAGCGGCGCGGACTGGAGCTGTTCACCGAGCAGTTCCGGGTGGGCAACCGGATCGTCGGGGAGGGCGGCACCGTCACCTACGCACGCACCGGCACCGCAGTCGAGGCCGACGGCGCGACGCCGCTGCTCGACGTCGGCGAGGCGGCCGGGGTGCTGATGCCCTCGGGCTGCCGGATGGGCGTCTGCTTCAGCTGCGTCCTCCCGCTCACGGAGGGCTCCGTGCGCGACCTCCGCAACGGCGAGGTCACCACCGCCGAGCCCGGCGACGGCGTGAAGATCCAGACCTGCATCTCCGCGGCAGCAGGCAGCTGCCACCTCGACATCTGACCTCCCACCAGCTCGATCCGAAGGAGCCTCCATGACCACCATCCAGAAGCAGTCCACCAGCCCGATCGCGCACCTCTCCGACCAGGACATCGAGGAGCTGGGTCGCGAGCTCGACGCGATCCGGCAGTCGGTGATCGAGGCGCGCGGCGCCGACGACGCGGCGTACATCCGCACCGTGATCGACGCGCAGCGCAAGCTCGAGCTGACCAGCCGCGCGATCCTGCTGTTCTCGCTGTTCCCGCCGGCCTGGCTGGTCGGCACGGCCGGCCTCTCGGTCGCCAAGATCATCGAGAACATGGAGATCGGCCACAACGTCATGCACGGCCAGTGGGACTGGATGCGCGACCCGAAGATCCACTCCACCACCTGGGAGTGGGACAACGCCTCTCCCTCGGAGCAGTGGAAGCACTCGCACAACGAGCTGCACCACACGTACACGAACGTGATCGGCAAGGACAACGACCTCGGCTACGGCATCATGCGCGTCGACGAGGAGCAGCGCTGGCACCCGATGTACCTCGGCCAGCCGCTCTGGAACTTCGTCAACGCCTGCTTCTTCGAGTACGGCATCGCGGCGTACGACCTCGAGCTCGGCAAGAACCTGTCCAGCGAGAAGCGCCGCCGGAGCCCGGACTTCCGGGCCCGCGCGAAGGTCACGCTGAAGAAGATCCGCAACCAGATGACCAAGGACTACGTGGTCCACCCGCTGGTCTCCGGCCCGTCGGCGCTGAGCACCCTGTCGGCGAACTTCACCGCCAACCTGGTCCGCAACCTGTGGACCCACTCGGTGATCATGTGCGGCCACTTCCCCGAGGGCGTGGAGACGTTCGAGAAGAAGTCGATCGACGGAGAGACGCGCGGCGAGTGGTACGTGCGCCAGATGCTCGGCTCCGCCAACATCTCCGGCTCGAAGGCGATGCACTTCATGTCGGGCAACCTGAGCCACCAGATCGAGCACCACCTGTTCCCCGACCTGCCCAGCAACCGGTACGCCGAGATCGCACCGCAGGTGCGGGACATCTTCGACCGCTACGGCCTGACCTACGCGACCGGCTCGCTGCCGAAGCAGGTCGCGTCCGCGTGGCACAAGGTGATCCGGCTGTCGCTGCCCAACGGCTTCGAGAAGGCGCCGCTGGCCACCGTCACCGCGCTCACCAGCAAGCAAGGTCGCCGCGAGCTGCGGAGGCGCCCCGCGGCCTGAGCGCGGAGGTCCCGCACAATGGCCCGGTGATGATCCTCACCGGGCTGCTCGCCGGAGCCCTGCTCGGCTACGTCCTGCAACGGTCGGGTCTGTGCTTCCACTCGATGTTCGCCCGCGCGCTCGGCGGTGACACCCGGCTCCTCCGCGGGTGGCTGCTGGGCGTCGGCATCGGGAGCGTCGGCCTGTCGTTGCTCTACCTCAGCTCCGCCTACGACGGGCTCAACACCGGTCTGGCGTTCCGACCCGTGCAGAACGTCGTCGGCGGCGTGGTGATCGGCATCGGCATGGTCGTCGCGCTCTCGTGCACGAGCGGGCTGTTCTACAAGCTGGGTGCCGGGATGCTGGGCGCCGGGGTGGGCATCGTGGGCTGGGCCGTCGGCGAGCTGGTCGCGGCGCAGGTCCATCTCGGCGGTCCGACGCTGCTGCACGGCGGGGTCGACGGCACCATCACCGGCCAGCTCGGTGTGCCCCGGATCGTCGGGTCGCTGCTGCTGCTCGCGTTCGCGGTGGGGGCCGGGCTCCGGTTCTCCTTCGGCGGGCCGCGGCTTCCCCGGGTCAGGACCTGGGGCTGGCTGCGTACGGGGATCGGTCTCGGCGTGGCGCTCACCGTCGGCTGGGTGCTGGCCGGCGAGGGCGGGGCGTCGTACGGACCCAGCACGGTCGGCGCGGTCGTCAGCGTCCGCGACGGGCAACCACGCTGGTGGCTGATCGCCTTCCTGGTCGGTCTCGTGCTCGGCGCGCACCTGGCGGCGCGGACCACCCGCGACTGGAAGCCTCGCGGTGAGACGCCGGTGCGCTACGCCCAGCTCGCTGCGGGCGGGTTCCTGCTGGGCGCGGGTGGCTGGATCGCCGGCGGCTGCAACCTCGGGCACGGGCTCTCGGGTGCGGCCCAGCTCAACGTGTCGTCCTGGGTCGTGGTCGCGTCGATGGCGGCCGGGGTCGCGCTGGCGCAGCAGGTGCGTGGCCGCACCCGGTCCGGGGTGCTCCGCCGGACCTGACAGGATCTCCGGGTGTTCCGTCTCCTCAAGCTGCTCCTGGTGCTGGCCGTCCTCGCGCTCGTGGTCGACCGCGGGGCCGACTACGTGGCCGAGCAGGCGGCCGCCGGTGAGCTCCAGCGCTCACAGGGCCTGCAGCGGGAACCGGGCGTCTCGATCGCCGGCTTCCCGTTCCTGAACCAGTTCGCCTCGGGTCGCTACGACCGGGTGATCGTGACCGCCCAGGACGTGCGTGTGGGGGCCTCCGACACCTCGTTGAACATCGCCGACGTGCGGCTCGACTTCCGCGCCGTCACCGCGTCGCGCGACTTCACGCGTTTCCGGGCGAAGTCCGCGACCGCACACGCGACCGTGGACTACCCGGCGTTGAGCAAGACCCTCGGCATCCGGGTGCGCTTCGGCGGCGACGGCCGGATCACCGCCAGCAAGAAGTTCACCGTCCTCGGGGAGACCGTGCGGCCGACGGTCACGGTGGAGCCGCAGGTGGCCTCCGACGCACTGACGTTCGCCGGCTCGTCCATCGGCGGCGGCCAGGAGCTGCCGGCCGAGGTCAGCACGGCGCTGCGCGAGGTGTTCGGCACCGACCTGTCCTTGAAGAACCTGCCGTTCGACGTGCGGGTGAAGGCCGTGAAGGTGACCCGGACAGGGCTCGACCTGACCCTGACCGGGCGCAACCTGAGCTACGCGCCGAAGCGCTGAGTCCGACCGCCCCCGGGCACTACCCACGCAGTGTTGACGCTGCGCACGGCGTACGACGCGTGTGCAGCGACCACAACCCCGCGTTACAGCTGCGGCCGCGCGCTGACCTCAGCCCACGACGATGTTGACCAGCTTGGGCGCCCGCACGATCACCTTGCGGACCGGCCGACCGTCCAGCGCCCGTCTCACCGTCTCGTCGGCCATCGCTGCCGCCTCCAGGTCGCCCTCGGAGATGTCCGGTGAGACCTCGAGCCGCGCCCTGACCTTGCCCTGGATCTGCACGACGGCGGTGACGGACTCCTGCACCAGCAGCGCCTCGTCGACCACCGGCCACGGCGCGCGGGCGACGGAGGGCTGGTGGCCCAGCCGGTCCCACATCTCCTCTGCGGTGTACGGCGCGACCATCGACAGCATGATCGCCACCGCCTCGGTCGCCTCCCGCACGGCCGGGTCGGCGGGACCGCACCCGGAGTCGATCGCCTTGCGGGTGGCGTTGACCAGCTCCATCACGCGGGCCACCATCACGTTGAACCGGTAGCCCTCGACCAGCGACTCGGCCTCGTGCACCGTGTGGTGCGTGACCTTGCGCAGCTCGGGGTCGCCACCCTCGGCCGGCTGCCCGACCGCACTGGTGACGTCACCGCTCAGCCGCCAGGCCCGCTTCAGGAAGCGCAACGAACCGGCCGGGGACATCTCGGACCAGTCGATGTCGTCCTCCGGCGGCCCGGCGAAGACCAGGGTCAGTCGTACGGCGTCCACTCCGAACTCCGCAAGCTGGTCCCCCAGACTGACGCCGTTGCCCAGCGACTTGCTCATCTTCTTGCCCCGGTTGATCACGAAGCCCTGGTTCAGCTGGGCTGCGAACGGCTCGACGAAGTCGACCATCCCCATGTCGTGCAGCACCTTGGTGAAGAAGCGCGCGTACAGCAGGTGCAGCACCGCGTGCTCGACGCCGCCGATGTAGATGTCGGTCGGCATCCAGCGGCGGACCAGCTCCTCGTCGAACGGGCCGCCCTCGTAGTGCGGCGAGCAGTAGCGCAGGAAGTACCACGACGAGTCCACGAACGTGTCCATCGTGTCGCTGTCGCGCTTCGCCGGCCCGCCGCACTGCGGGCAGTCGACGTTCACCCAGTCGTCGGCCGCCGCCAGCGGCGAGACGCCCTTCGGCTTCAGGTCGGCGCCCTTCAGCTCGGGCAGCTCCAGCGGCAGCTCGTCGTAGGACAGCGCCACCTCGCCGCAGTCGGGGCAGTGGATGATCGGGATCGGCACGCCCCAGAAGCGCTGCCTGCTCAGCAGCCAGTCGCGCAGCCGGAAGTTGACCGTGCCCGCGCCGAAGCCCTTCTCCACCAGCCAGGCGATGGTCGTGCGCTTGGCCTCGTCGACCTCCATCCCGTTCAGGGAGATCTCGTCGTTGGCGGAGTTCACGGCCGGGCCCTGCCCGACGAAGGCGTCACCCTCCCAGCCCTCGGGCGGCTGCACGGTGCGCACGATCGGCAGGTCGAACGCCGTGGCGAAGTCCCAGTCGCGCTGGTCCTGCCCGGGCACCGCCATGATCGCCCCGGTGCCGTAGTCGGCCAGCACGTAGTCGGCCGCCCACACCGGGATCTGCTCGCCGGTCACCGGGTTGGTGGCGTGCACGCCCAGGAAGACACCGGTCTTCGGGCGCTCGGAGGACATCCGGTCGATCTCGGAGGCCGTGCGGGTCTCCGCCAGGTAGCTCTCGTACGCCGGGCGCTGCTGGTCCGTGACCAGCTCACCGGCCAGCCCGGCGTCCGCCGCGACCACCATGAACGTGGCGCCGAACAGCGTGTCCGGTCGGGTCGTGTAGACGGTCAGCGGCTCCTCCCGGCCCTCGACCGGGAAGTCGACGTGCGCACCTTCCGACCGGCCGATCCAGTTGCGCTGGGCGGTGATCACCCGGTCCGGCCAGGTGTCCTCCAGCGGACCCATGTCGTCCAGCAGCCGCTGTGCGTAGTCGGTGATCCTGAAGTACCACTGGGTCAGCTCGCGCTTGGTGACCTCGGCGCCGCAGCGCTCGCAGCGGCCGTCCACGACCTGCTCGTTGGCCAGCACGGTCTGGTCGTTGGGACACCAGTTGACCGGGCTGTTCTTGCGGTAGGCCAGGCCACGCTCGCGGAACTTCAGGAACAGCCACTGGGTCCAGCGGTAGTACTCGGGGTCGCTCGTGTGCAGCCGCCGCGACCAGTCGAAGCCGACGCCGTACCGCTTGAAGGACTCGTACTGGGTCTCGATGTTGGCGTAGGTGTACTCGGCCGGATGGGCGTTGTTGCGGATCGCGGCGTTCTCGGCCGGCAGCCCGAACGAGTCCCAGCCCATCGGGTTCAGCACCTCGTAGCCGCGCAGCCACCAGTACCGCGCGATCACGTCGTGCAGCGCGGTCACCTCGGCGTGACCCATGTGCAGGTCTCCGCTCGGGTAGGGAAACATCGTCAGCGCGTAGCGCTTCTCCCGTGGCGAGTCGTCGTCGGCGCGGAACGGCTCCAGCCGGTCCCACACCGGCAGCCACTTGTCCTGGGTGGCCTGGACGTCGTACACCTCGGCCTCGTCGTGCTGCTGCTCGTTCATCTGTCCGTCTCTCGTGTTCGTGGGGGTCCGAGCATCCTCGGGCGCAAAAAAGCCCCTCACGCAGGAGGGGCAGCCGCATCGGTGAACCGGTGCGGCTAGGTAAGAAGCAGAACGGACCTCATGCACAGCATGGTAACCGACCCGCGCATCCGGGTTTCGGTGACGGCTTCGGCCCACCCGGCGTGCCCGGGGTGTGCGAGCGGCTCCGGCCCACGACGGAGGAGCCACTAGGGTCGGATGCATGAAGGTTCTGATCACCGGCGGGGCGGGATTCATCGGGTCGACGACGGCCAAGGCGCTCGTGGAGGCCGGTCACACGCCGGTGATCCTCGACTCGCTCCTGTCCGGGCCGCTGGCCTTCGTGCGCGACCGGATCTTCTACCAGGGCGACATCGCCGACCGCGACCTGCTCGGCCGGATCGTCGAGGAGCACCCTGACATCGAGGCCACCATCCACATGGCGGCCCGGATCAAGGTGCCCGAGTCCGTGGAGAAGCCCTACGAGTACTACCGCGACAACGTGGCGAAGTCCCTGGAGCTGTTCGACCAGCTGGATGCCCTCGGCAAGCCGCGGGTGCTGTTCTCCTCGTCGGCCTCGCTCTACGCGCTCAAGGACGAGTTCGAGGTGGTCGAGACCGACCCGCTGGCGACCACGTCTCCCTACGCACGGACCAAGCTGATGATGGAGATGATCCTCCAGGACATGGCAGCGGCCACCGACCTGCGCGCGATCATCCTGCGCTACTTCAACCCGATCGGCTCCGACCCCGACCTCGAGTCGGGGATCTACGACAAGGAGCCCTCGCACGTGCTCGGCCAGCTGGTGATGGCCGCCCGGGGGCAGAAGGACCACTTCACGATCACGGGCACGGACCACCCGACCCGGGACGGCACCGGGATCCGCGACTACGTCCACGTCTGGGACCTCGCCAAGGCCCACGTGGCCGCCGTCGAGCAGTTCGACAAGGTGCTCGCGGCCGAGGGAGCGCCGAGCGCGATCATCAACGTGGGCACCGGGTCCGGGGTCACGGTGCGCGAGCTGATCGCCGCCTTCGAGAACGTGTACGGCGCCGAGGTGCCCACCCAAGAGGCGCCGCCACGGCCCGGTGACGCCGTCGGCGCCTACGCCAATGTGGACAAGGCGCGCGAGGTGCTCGGCTGGTCCACGACGCTGTCCCTCGAGGAGGCGATCGACGCCGCGCTCCAGTGGGGCGCCAAGCGCGAGTCCGTACTCGGGTACGAGTGACATGACCGTCCTCGACATGTTCCGCCTCGACGGTCGCGTGGCGATCGTCACCGGAGGGTCCTCCGGGCTCGGCGTCGCGTTCGCGCAGGCCCTCGGTGAGGCCGGAGCCGACGTGGTGCTGGGCGCCCGTCGTACCGACAAGCTGGCGGAGACCCGGGCCCTGGTCGAGGCCACCGGCCGGCGGGCCCTCGCCGTCGCCACCGACGTCTCCGACCCCGACTCGTGCCAGGCCCTGGTCGACGCGGCGATGGCGGAGTTCGGCCGGGTCGACATCCTGGTCAACAACGCGGGCATCGGCACCGCGGTGCCCGCCACCCGTGAGACACCCGAGCAGTTCCGTGCCGTGATCGAGGTGAACCTGAACGGCTGCTACTGGATGGCCCAGGCCTGCGGCCGCGTGATGCAGCCCGGTTCGAGCATCGTCAACATCTCCTCGGTGCTCGGGCTGACCACGGCCGGTCTCCCGCAGGCGGCGTACGCCGCCTCGAAGGCGGGCCTGATCGGCCTGACCCGTGACCTGGCCCAGCAGTGGACCGGCCGCAAGGGCATCCGGGTCAACGCGCTCGCGCCGGGGTTCTTCGCCTCCGAGATGACCGAGCAGTACCCGCCCGGCTACCTCGAGCAGCAGGGCGCCCGGATCCCGGTCGGCCGCAAGGGTGAGGGTGTGGAGCTGGCGGCGACGCTGGTGTGGCTGGCGTCCGACGCCGGGGGCTACGTGACCGGCCAGACCGTCGCCGTCGACGGAGGTATGACGATCACCTGACGGTCGCGGCGGATTCGACCACTACTCGGGATTTGCGACGTACGTTGGCCTCCATGACCCCCGCGGTGCGCTGGCTCCTCGTGCTCGTGGTCGCGGTGCTGGTGCTGGCGCCCGCGGCCGTGGTCCGCCTGGTCCCGGCCAAGGGGTCGACGATCAGCGCGTCGGCGCTCGCCGCGAAGATCCGCGAGGCGCAGCGGCTCGCCTGGTCGGGTGAGGTGGCGACCCAGGGCGCGTTGCAGGTGCCGGTGAGCGACTCGTTCAGCGGGGTCGCCCGGCTCCTCGGGGACAGCACGACGCTGCGGGTGTGGTGGGGCGACGCCGAGCACTGGCGGGTCGACCGCACCCGCGCGAGCGGCGAGACCGACCTGTTCCGTGACGGGGCCGAGACGGTCAAGTGGAGCTACGAGTCGGAGAAGGCGACGCTGACGCCCTACTCCGACGTGCGGCTTCCCGACGAGGCCGACGTGCTGCCCTCGACGCTCGCTGGCAGGCTGCTGTCCGGAGCGCGGGCGACCGAGCTCTCGCGCCTCCCCTCGCAACGCGTCGCCGGACACGACTCGGCAGGTCTGCGGCTGGTGCCGGCCGACCGCCGCTCCACGATCGCGCGGGCGGACGTCTGGGCCGACCAGGAGTCCGGGCTGCCCACCCGGGTCGAGGTGTACGCCGCCGGGCGCAGCCGGCCGGTGCTCGCCACCGAGGTGACCTCGTTCGACCTCGGCCGGCCGAAGGCGAGCACGCTGCGCTTCCGGATCCCGGGCGGGGTCCGGGTCGACCACAGCCGGGCACTCGACGAGGCAGCCGGCGCCAACGCGTTCGCGCCGTTCCAGCCGCCGGAGGAGGTGGCGGGCCTCCCCCGGCGCGGGGCGCCCGAGGACCTGGGCGCCGTCGGCATCTACGGTCGGGGGCCGACCGCCCTGATCGCGTTCCCGCTCCGCACGCACATTGCCTCCGAGGTGCGCACTCAGCTGCTCAGGAGCAAGCGCAGCCATGAGAGCGGCGCGGGTGTCGGGGTCGAGGTCGGGCCGCTCTCGGTGCTGCTCGCCCACGGCGAGCACGCGTCGTACCTGATTGCCGGCACGGTCACCCCGGCCACGCTGCTGCAGGTCGCCGACGACCTGCGTGCCGGTGTCAGGCTGACACGGTGATCCGCACGCACGGCCTGACCAAGGCCTTCGGCCAGGTCACGGCCGTCGACGGGATCGACCTGGACGTCCGCGAGGGTGACGTCTACGGGTTCCTCGGCGCGAACGGCTCGGGCAAGACCACGACGGTGCGGATGGTGCTCGGCCTGGTGCTGGCGACGAAGGGCACGATCGAGCTGCTCGGCGAGAGCATGCCGGCCGCGGGCGGCTCCGTGCTTCCGCGCGTCGGGGCGCTGGTCGAGGGACCGGGCGCCTACCCGCACCTGAGCGGACGCACGAACCTGGCGACCTTCGACGCCGCCGCGCGCAGCTCGACCGGATCGGAGCGGCGCACCCGGATCGCCGAGGTGCTCGAGCAGGTCGGTCTCGACCCCGGCGACAAGCGCCCGGTGCGCACGTACTCGCTCGGCATGCGCCAGCGGCTCGGTCTCGCGGCCGCGCTGCTGCGGAAGCCACCGCTGCTGGTGCTCGACGAGCCGACGAACGGACTCGACCCGCAGGGCATCCGCGAGATGCGCGAGCTGCTGCTCGCACTCAACGCCGGTGGCACCACGATCTTCCTGTCCAGCCACCTGCTCGCCGAGATCGAGCAGATGTGCACCCGTGTCGGCGTGCTCGACCGGGGCCGGCTGGTCCTGCAGGAGCAGCTCGACACGCTGACGGCGCCGACCGGGCGGATCCGCGTCCGCACCCCCGACGTGCCCGCAGGCCATCGCCCTGCTCGACGGCCGCGTGGAGACGCGCGGGGAGGGTGAGGTGGTGGTCCGGGGAACGGACGCAGCGGAGCTGAACGCGGCGCTGGTGTCGGCGGGTGTCCGGGTCGAGGAGATCGGCCCCGTACGGCGGCTGCTCGAGGACGTCGTGCTCGAGGCCAGCGAGGGCGCGTCGTGACCCTCTTCCCCATGATCCGGGTCGAGCTGGTCAAGATGCTGCGTCGCCCACGCACCTGGGCGACGATCGCGGCACTCAACGCGCTGCCGACGGTGATCGCGATCCTGCTCGCGGTGACCGACCTCGGTCCCCAGCCCGGCAAGGGGCCGCCGTTCCTGTCCGCCGTGCTCAACGACGGCACCCTGTTCCCGCTGGCGGCGCTCGGCATCGTGCTACCGCTGTTCCTGCCGGTGGCGGTCGCGGTGGTCGGCGGCGACGCGATCGCTGGCGAGGCCGAGACGGGCACCCTGCGCTACCTGCTGATCCGCCCGGTGCGACGAGGGCACCTGCTGGTCGCGAAGATGATCAGCGTGGTGGCGTTCGTGCTCCTCTCCGTCCTCGTGGTGGCGTTCGTGGCCTACGTCGAGGGACGCCTCCTGCTCGGCCAGGGGCCGGTGACCGGCACGGTCAGCGTCTCCGGGACCACCCTGAGCCAGGGTGAGCTGATCCAGCGCACCCTCCTGGCGTTCGGCTACGTGACGCTCTCGATGCTCAGCGTCGCCGCGATCGCCCTGCTGCTCTCGACCATGACCGACTCGGCGATCGCCGCGGCCCTGGGCACGATCGGCTTCCTGATCGCCTCGACCGTGCTGCTGGGGCTCGACGCGGCGCACGCGATCAGGCCGTTCCTGCCGACGCGGTACTGGCTCTCGTTCGTGGACCTGTTCCGCGACCCGATCCGCTGGGAGGGCGTGGTGCGGGGCGTTCTCGGGCAGCTGGCCTACCTGGCCGTGTTCCTGACCGCGGCCTGGGCGAACTTCTCCAGCAAGGACATCAACAGCTGACGCTCCGCGGAGCGGCCGGCGGCGCCTTCGCCAGCAGGGCGGCCAGCGCAGCCAGGGTCACCGGGTCGCCGGGCAGGTCGCCGTGGCCGGTCCGCGCGTCCGCGCACAGGTCCTGCACCTCGACGTTGATCGCGCCCTCGAGCTCGGCGGTGTCGGTCGGCACCACGGTGGTGTCCGACGTCGAGCGCACGGTCACCCAGCGCGGTCCGTCGGGAGTCTCGTCCCCGGCGTTGAGCTGCCGGACCAGGTCACTGTCGCTGGCCAGCTGCTCGCAGGCCCTCGGGCACGAGCCGACCGTGTCCTGGGCGAGCTGGGCCACGTCGGTGCCGTGCTGGGGCGACCCGATCGTGAGCACCCGTCGTACGACGGCGGCGCCGCCCCCGTCGCGCACGTACAGCCGCGCGATCACGCCGCCCGCGGAGTAGCCGACCAGGTCGACCGACACCGCCCCGCGTGCCTCGAGGGTGCGGTCGACGAGGTCGGCGAGCAGCCTGGCCTGGGTGCGGAGGTCACCGGTGCCGCCGTCCGTGGGCTGGAACACCACGGGGGTACGGCCCTCCCGTCGTACCTCGGCGACGAGCGGATCGAGGTCGCTGACGTCGCCGCCGTAACCGGGCACCAGCACCACCGGCCCCGGGCGCGACTGGTCCGCGACCGTCCTCCCGCGGGCCTGCCTCACCACGGCTACTGCGGTCCCGACGACGAGGACGAGCGCCAACAGCCCGGTCAGCACCAGCACCAGCCGGCGACGAGCCGGGGCCAGGTTCGAGAGCACGGGTCCATGGTGCCCGGTCGGTGGGCGGGTTGGTGGGCTGCTGTGCCCGGCGACCCGACTACCCGACGAGCAACCGCACCGACAACCACAGCAGTGCGATCGCGGGCATCGTCGCCTGGACGACCGCGCCCCGGGCCTGGGTCGGGTCGGAGCCGAGCAGGACCAGCGCCGCGGTCAGCATCGAGCCGCAGCAGAACACGACCAGTGCCAGGCCGGGCGCGTGGGCGCCGCCGGCGGTCAGCCCGATTCCCGCGGCGGCGCCGATGGCGAGGAACAGGTTGTAGAAGCCCTGGTTGTACGCCCAGGGCCGCATCACGGCGGCCTCCTCGGCGCCCGTGATCCCGAAGATCCGCCACGTCGACGGCTGGTCGAAGCGCAGCGACTCCAGCACGAAGATGTAGACGTGCACGAGGGCCGCGAGCCCGGCGAAGACGAGCGCTGCGATCAGCATGCCCGGCAGCGTAGACCTCTCAGCGGTCGGTCAGCGGCCGGTCGGTTTCCCGGTCGGTTTCCCGGTCGGGGCGCCGGTCAGTGCGCCGGGGGACGGTCCGGCTCGCCCTGCTCCGGCTCCACCTCGTCGATCACGGTCGGTCGGAGCATCGCCCAGCCCTGCATGAGCCCGGCGAAGACGAGCAGCCCGATCCCGACGTACAGGTTGGGGTTGCCCTCGGCCTTCCCGGTCGTGGTGTCGTCGCCGCCGAAGATCCCGGTGAGCACCAGGACCACGCCGTAGATGCCCATCAGCGCCGCGATGAACGTGCGGATGTCGAAGGCGCCCGCGGTCCGCTTGGTCGTCTGCTCTGACATGGTCAGCTCCTCACCAGAAGATGATATTGAGGGCGATCACGAGGACCCCCGCGATGGCCGCCAGCGTGTTCGGCTTCTGCCACCACGCCGGCACCCCCGCGTTGTCGTCATGGAAGTCCTTCTTCGGGGTCAGGCTGTAGACCAGGCCGCGGAGCTCGGACTCCTCGCGCGGCTTCGTCGCGAAGGTGACCACCACGCTGACCAGGATGTCGACCACGAACGCCGCACCGGCGGCCACGAAGCTGGCGCCCTGCCCGGACACTCCCACCCATCCCTGCGAGAGGCCGCCGAGCGCGTCCTCGCTCGCGATGCCGACCAGGACGGCAGCCAGGGTTCCGGACACCAGCCCGATCCAACCGGCCGCGGCACTCATCCGCTTCCAGAACATACCGAGGATGAACGTCGCGAACAGTGGTGCGTTGAAGAACCCGAACAGCGTCTGCAGGTAGGTCATGATGTTGGAGTACGACGCCGCGAAGATCGCCGTGCCGATCGCGATCACCGTGGCCGCCACCGTCGCGATCCGGCCGACGTTGAGGTAGTAGTGGTCCTCCTCGTCCTTCTTCACGTAGGTCTGCCACAGGTCGTAGGAGAACACCGTGTTGAAGGCGGAGATGTTGGCCGCCATACCGGCCATGAACGACGCCAGCAGACCGGCGATCGCCAGCCCCAGCAGGCCGTTGGGAAGCAGGTCGCGGATCAGGTACAGCAGCGAGTTGTTGTAGTCCGGGCTCTTGACGTCGGAGATCTCCTTGATCAGGACTCCGGCGATCATGCCGGGGAAGATCACGATGAACGGGATGAACATCTTCGGGAACGCCCCGATGATCGGCGCCCGCTGCGCGGCGGAGATCGACTTGCTCGCCATCGCCCGCTGCACCTCGACGAAGTTCGTGGTCCAGTAGCCGAACGAGAGCACGAAGCCGAGCCCGAAAACGAGGCCGATCACCGACAGCACGGGGTTGTCGATCGCGGTGATGTTCGTGCCCGGCCACGAGTTGAGGTGGTCCGATCCCCCGCCACCGTTGAGGATCTTTTCCTTCAGCCCGCCGTACCCGCCGACCTTGATCAGGCCGATGATCGTCAGCGGCAGCAAGGCGGCCACGATCACGAAGAACTGCAGCACCTCGTTGTAGATCGCTGCCGACAGCCCGCCGAGGGTGGTGTAGGTGAGCACGATCGCAGCGGCCACGATCAGGGAGATCCACAGCTTCCAGCCGAGGATGATCTCGACGATGTTGGCCAGCAGGTAGAGGTTGATGCCCGCGATCAGCAGCTGCGCGAGCGCGAAGCTCAGCGCGTTGACCAGGTGGGCGCCGGTGCCGAACCGCTTGCGCATGAACTCCGGCACGGAGCGGACCTTGGAGCCGTAGTAGAAGGGCATCATCACGACGCCGAGGAACAGCATCGCCGGCACCGCGCCGATCCAGAAGTAGTGCACGGACGGGATGCCGTACTGCGCGCCGTTGGCGGACATGCCGATGATCTCGACCGCGCCGAGGTTGGCGGAGATGAACGCCAGGCCGGTCACCCAGGCCGGCAGCGACCGTCCTGAGAGGAAGAAGTCGAGGCTGCTCGACACCGCACGCCGCGCCATGATCCCGATGCCCAGGACGAAGACGAAGTAGACGGCTATCAGCAGGTAGTCGACCCAGTTGGTGTCGAGACGAAGATCTGCGGCCAAGACCATGCGTGCCTCCCGATCGACCTACGTAACGCCCTCGTCACGCTGTGTCCATCGGGCACGCTACTCCAGATCGGCCCGTTGTCACTTCACCCGGACGCGGCCGGTTTCGTGGGCGCGTCGCGGCTGGTCAGTCGCCGCCCCGCGTCGCGAACGGGGTGACCGGCCGTGGCACGGCTACGCCGTCGACCTCCAGGTCCGTCCACTCGGAGTAGAAGCAGACCAGGTCGCGCACCTCGTCCGCGTCGTGCAGGGGGTCCGGATACGTCCAGGCCAGGTTGGCGGCGACCGGCTCCCCGACCAGCGAGAGGTACGACGCCACACCCTTGTACGCGCACACGGTGCGGCTCTCCGACGGAGCGAGCAGGTCCATCCGGACGTCCTCCGGGGGGAAGTACCAGCGGACCGGCAGGTGCGTCTCGTACAGCGCGGTCGCCCGGCGGCTGTCGGCCAGCACCTGCCCGTCGTACCCCACCACGACGTGCCGGTCACTGGGCAGGACGTCGATCCGCTTGAACGCGTCGTGCGGGTGGCCCATCACAGAGACCGCCTCCTCCACCCACGTGAACGGGTTCCAGTCGAGCAGCACGCGTCCCCCGAGGTCGCCGTCCGCGAAGCGGAAGGCAGCGTGCCCGAGCACCCGGTCGCCGACGTGCACGTCGAGGGACTGACCGTCGGTGAGGTGCACCTCGAAGTCCTGGAGCGGGGGGAGCACTACGGGCACCGGGTCCGGCGTGGGTGCGCGCTCCACCGGCACCAGAACGGCGGTGATGTCGTCCTCCGGAACGGCGTACATGGGCACGATCCGGTGCGGTTCCCAGACCAGGGCCGCGCCGACGGTGTCGGCAATGGGCTGGCCGTCGAGGCTGACCCGGATCCGCCGGCTCACCGGTTGGTACAGAAGGCGGTCGCGGAGGGAGGCGAGATGGTCGCCGAGGTTCGTTGCCATCCCTTCATCGTTCGCCCGAGAGGGGGTTCGGGCAATGGTTCGGGCGTTGGTTCGTCATGGTTGCGCACTCCGGCGTCCCGCAGGCATCCTGACTTCGCTTGGTCTCTCGGGTCGTGCCACCAGGGCGTGGCGCGGCGCACGACGAGTCGCACCGGGAGGGCCATGAGGGGCCGCATTTCGCGCCGCATCAGGGCGGCCTTCGCCATCCCGCTGCTGACCCGGGTGGGCTTCCACCTGAAACGGATCACCCGGGACGTCGACCGCGGGTTCTTCCTGCGGCTCTTCGTCGGGCTGGGTGGCTTCGTGCTGGCCGCTGCGCTGCTGGTGACCGTGATCGAGGGTCCCCGGGACGGCGTCGGTGACTTCCTCGCCACGCTGATGAACAGCTTCTACTGGGCGGTGACCACGGTCATGGGCTCCGGCGACGCGTCGTACGTCACCTCACCTGCGGGCTTCGTCGTGAGCTGGCTGCTCGTCCTCTTCGGCGTGGCGATCGTCGCGTCCATCACCGGCGCACTCGTCGGTTTCGTGATCGACTTCCTGCTCAAGGAGGGCCAGGGCATGGGTGCTGCCGGCTATCGCGACCACATCGTCGTCTGCGGGTGGAACTCCACCGCGCGTGAGCTGATTGCCGAGCTCAGCAGCGACGAGTACACGACCAGGATCGTGGTGATCCACGACTCGGAGAAGAGTCCGGCCGATGCCGGCGTGTACTTCGTGAGTGGGGACATCACCCGTGGCGAGGACCTGCGCCGTGCGGGCATCGAGGAGGCGATGGCCGCCGTGGTGTGTCCCGCAGACGCCAGCAACGAGGCCGACATGCGCTCGATCCTGTGCGTGATGGCGATCGAGACGATCGCGCCGCAGGTCCGCACGGTGGTCGAGGCCAACAACCCGGCGCACGTCGAGCACTTCCAGCGGGCGCACGCGGACGAGATCGTGGTCAGCTCCCGGATCGTGTCGCGGCTGCTCGCCCGGTCGTCGCTCTACCCGGGCCTGGCGGAGCTGGTCACCGACATCGTCAGCGGTGGCGACGGCTCCGAGCTCTACCGGGTGTCCCTTCCCGACGAGTACGTCGGTCTCTCCGTCGACGAGCTCTCCAGCAAGCTCCGCTCGGACCACCGCGCCACCCTGCTGTCGGTGAGTCGCAACGGCACCGCCCACGTGAACCCGGCCGAGAACTTCCGGCTGGCGACCGGGGACGACGCCGTCGTCGTCGCCGAGTCGCTCGGGACCCTCGCGCCGCTCAAGATGGACATGGACTGATGGTGGTCGGGTCGCCGGGCGGTGGTCGGATAGAGCTTCAAAGACGCAGCAACGGGTGCGGGCGCGGCGCGGGGTGGCGGCCGCTCCCGTCGTGCGGTCGGCACCTTTCGCGGGGGCCGTACTTCCACCGCGGCCGGCGCACGGAGATCTCGAGAAACTTTTCTGAAAAGGTTGTCCGCAGCCGCCCGAAATGACCGCATTCCCGGGGCAGGAGTGTCGGTGGTGGGTGCCAGAATTCCTTGTATGGCAACGGTATTCGGTGACTCGACCACCCACCCGGTGGCCGCGGCTGTCGCTGCCGCGGAGGCGGACCTGGACCAGGTGGCCGGGGTCGGGTTCTGGTCGATGACACCGACCGAGGCCGCTGAGACCCTGGCCGCGCTGCACCGGCTGGCCGCGAGGACCGCTGCGTTGGAGCTGGGGACCCTGCACCACGCCGCGACCCTCGACGTCGGCCCTGCTGCCGGTGCCACCGACACCGCGTCCTGGTGGGCCAACACCACCCGGCAGACCAAGCGCACCGCGCACCACCGGATGGAGCTCGCCCACGCACTCGACCGTGACCACGGACCGGTCCGGGACGCGATGGCCGCCGGGCAGGTCTCCGAAGCGCAAGCAGCCGTGATCGTGAAGGGTGTCGAGAAGCTGCCGGTCGAGCACCGCGGTGACGCCGAGGCGCACCTGGTCGGGTTGGCCGCGCAGCACGACCCGGTCGCGCTGGGCCGGCTCGCAGCCCACATCCTGGAGGTCGTGGCCCCCGAGGTCGCCGACGCCCACCAGCGCGCCGCCCTCGAGCGCCAGGAAGCGTTGGCGGTGGAGTCGTGCCGGTTCACGATGTCCGATGACGGGCACGGGCTGTGCCACGGCCGGTTCACCGTCCCCTCGGTCGTGGGCGCGATGCTCAAGCAGGGGGTGCTGGCAATCAACTCCCCGAAACACCGCCACCACAGTGGCACCCCGAAGGGCCTGGGTCACGCGTTCTGCGAGTACGTCACCCGCTACCCCCTCGACCGGCTCCCCCACACCGGCGGAGTCGACGCCACCGTGGTCGTCACCATGACCCTCGAGCAGCTCGAAGGGCGCCTGGAGACCTCCGGCATCACCCGGCTCGACACCGGCGACCCGCTCACCGCCGACCACGCCCGCCAGCTCGCCTGCGAAGCCGGGATCATCCCGATCGTCCTCGGCGGCAGGGGCGAGGTCCTCGACCAGGGCCGCGCCAAACGGTTCCACACCAAGGCCCAACGGATCGCGATCGCCCACCGCGACCACCACTGCACCGCCGAAGGCTGCGACTGGCCGCCAGCAATGTGCCACGTCCACCACAACACCCCCTGGTCCAAAGGCGGCACCACCACCGTCGCCGACGGCCGACTCCTCTGCCCCCGACACCACACCTACGCCCACTCACCGAAATACCAGATGAAGACCATCCCCAACGGACGCGTCATCTTCAGCCGCAGCTGACATCGGCAGCAGCTGAGGGCGACTGGGCCGAGGGTGCCTGGGTTCACGACCCAGGCGACGACTAACACCCGACACATGAGTCGCGACCGGCGAAACCCCCGATCCCGGTCCACTACCGCACCCGACGCGACCGCGCCGACGCCACCGGCGTCCTGACCATCCGCTACAACAGCCGACTCCACCCCATCGGCCTGGGACGCGAGAACGCCCGAAACCGACTCATCGCCCTCGTCGCCGACCGCTGCATCCGCATCGTCGACGCCGACACCGGCGAACTTCTCCGCGAACTCATCTCGACCCGACCCGCGACTACCAGCCCCTCGGCAGACCACCAGGCCCCCGCCCGAAGAAACCGTGACATGCAACGATGTCCCGAGACACCTGTCAACGGTGTCTCGAGACATCACGGTGGAGCTGAGGGGATTCGAACCCCTGACCCCCTGCACGCCACGCCCCAGGACGAGCAGAGCCGCTACCAACTGCGCCACGGCGCATCGACGACCCCTGCCGCGCCCCAGAACGAGCAGAGCCGCTACCAACTGCGCCACGGCGATCGGGGAGCTGAGGGGATTCGAACCCCTGACCCCCTGCACGCCACGCCCCAGGACGAGCAGAGCCGCTACCAACTGCGCCACGGCGCATCGGTGGAGCTGAGGGGATTCGAACCCCTGACCCCCTGCATGCCATGCAGGTGCGCTACCAACTGCGCCACAGCCCCATTGCCCGGGTGGGCAACTCGGGAATCTTAGCCAACCGGGGTGTCGGACGCGAAATCGGCCAGGTGTGGTCCCGGACTCGCCGTCTCGTTGTACGACTCCAGGCGGAGGGCGCCGGTCCTCGCGCTCTCGCCGAGGATCGCCCAACCACAGTTGTCCATGCCACGCACGGTGTCATCGAGGGACTGCGGCCACCCCAGCAGGCCGAAGATGCCGGCCCGGGCGCACCAGCCGTGCAGCACCACGATCCCGGTCTCGTCGGGAGCGAGCGCCTCGAGGTACTCGCGCAGCGCTGGCACGATCCGGGCGGTCATCTCGGCGACGGTCTCGTTGCCCGGTACGGCGGGCCGCTCGCGTCCGGCCAGCCAGGCGGCGTGCTCGTCCGGGTAGCGCTCGGCGAACTCGGCCTGGGTGAGGCCAGAGCGCCGGCCCTGGTTCTTCTCCCGGAGCCGATCGTCATGGACCACTGCCAGGCCGGTGGCGTCCGCGACGTACTGCGCGGTCTCCGCAGCCCTGCGCAGGTCGCTGGACCAGAGGCGGACGGCGCCGAACGCCGCGAGGTACGGCGCCGCGGCGGCAGCCTCGGCGTGGCCGGTCTCGTCGAGCGGCACGTCGGCGTGGCCCTGGGCGCGCTCCTCCAGGTTCCACGCCGTCCGGCCGTGCCGCAGCAGCACCAGACGACGGCTCACGTCAGGGCGAGGTCGATCGTCGGGCAGTCGCGCCAGAGCCGCTCGAGGGCGTAGAACTGCCGCTCCTCCTCGTGCTGCACGTGGACCACGATCTCGGCGTAGTCGATCAGCACCCAGCGGCCGTCGCGTTCGCCCTCGCGCCGGACGGGCTTCGCGCCGATGTCGCGGAGCTTGTCCTCGACCTCGTCCACGATCGACTTCACCTGGCGCTCGTTGCTGGCCGAGCAGAGCAGGAACGCGTCCGTGATCACGAGCTGCTCGGAGACGTCGAACGCGAGCAGGTTCGAGGCGAGCTTGTCGGCAGCAGCCTGCGCGGCCGTGATGACCAGCTCGATGGCTCGGTCGGTGGCGGTCATGTGATGGTCTCCCGGTGGGCGTAGAGGTCGTGCTTGGCGATGTACTGCACGACGCCGTCGGGCACGAGGTACCAGACCGGCTCGCCGGAGGCGCGGCGCTGGCGGCAGTCGCTGGACGAGATCGCGAGCGCGGGCACCTCGATCAGGGTGACGCGCTCGCTCGGGATGCCCTCGAGCATGCTCCGGTCCAGCTCGTAGCCCGGTCGCGTGCAGCCGACGAAGCGGGCCAGCGAGAACAGCCGCTCGGCATCGCGCCAGGTGAAGATCTCGGCCAGCGCGTCGGCGCCGGTGATGAAGAACAGCTCGGCGTCGGGGTAGACGACCGCGAGGTCGCGCAGCGTGTCGATCGTGTACGTCGGACCACCGCGGTCGATGTCCACGCGCGACACCGTGAACCGGGGGTTCGACGCGGTCGCGACGACGGTCATCAGGTAGCGGTGCTCGGCCGGCGAGACCACGCGGTCGACCTTCTGCCAGGGCTCGCCGGTCGGCACGAAGACGACCTCGTCGAGGTCGAACCAGGCCTGCACCTCGCTGGCGGCGACCAGGTGGCCGTGGTGGATCGGGTCGAAAGTGCCGCCCATCACACCGACCCGGCGACGTCCCGGATCCGGCGGGTGGTCCGCGGACGCCGTCGTCACCCGGGGCTCAGGAGTGCTCGCGACCCGCGCCCATCGCCAGCAGGGCGAGGACCGCCCCGAACAGGATCACCAGGGCCAGGCCACCGACGACGTAGGGCCAGACGCCGATGCCGGACTCCGCCTCGAGCGGCACGACAGTGAGGATCGACATGCGGCGATCCTATCCGGACGTGGTGGTTCCGGGGCGACTGGTCACTTGAACACCAGGTGCGCGCCGCCGAGGATCGCCCAGAAGAACAGCGTGCGGCCCGCAACACCGGCGAGGAAGAACACCACCACGTTCATCCGCAGGGTCCCGGCGATCATCGCCATCACGAAGAACGGTGGCACACCGACCAGGGCGGACACGAACGTGAGCACCCCGCTGAGCACCGGCCGGCCCTGCACGAACTCGCTCCACCGCTGGAACTGCGCCTGTCGCTTCGGTGACTCCAGCCGCCGCTTCAGCCAGCCGATGTCGAGCGATTGCCGGCACACGAAGTACCAGACCAGCTTGCCGATGTTCTGGCCCAGGGAACCGATCAGCGCGAGCTGCAGCGCGGTGGCGTCGGACCGGGCATACGCCACGACGATGTAGGTCTCCATGTTGAAGACCGGCACCACGGAGGAGACCATTCCGAAGAAGACGGTGAGGGCGAGCAGCTTCACCTCGTGTGGCCGGCTCCCGTGACGACGTACTTCGTCGACGTCATCTCGGGCAGCCCCATCGGTCCCCGCGCGTGCAGCTTCTGGGTGGAGATGCCGATCTCGGCACCGAACCCGAACTCCCCTCCGTCGGTGAAGCGGGTGGACGCGTTGACCAGCACCGCCGCCGAGTCCACAGTGGCGACGAAACGGCGCGCGGCCGACTGCGAGCCGGTGACGATCGCCTCGGTGTGGCCACTCGAGAACTGCCGGATGTGCGCCGTGGCGGCATCCAGGTCGGCGACGACGGCGGCGCTGATCTCCGGCCCGAGGTACTCCCGCGCGTGGTCCTCGTCGGTCGCGGCCAGCACCCCGTCGTAGGCCTGGAACGAGGAGTCGCCGTGCACGGTCACGCCGGCACCCTGGAGTGCGGGCACGACCAGCGGCAGGAACGCATCGGCGACGTCGGCGTGCACCAGCAGCGACTCGGCCGCATTGCAGACCGAGGTGCGCTGGGTCTTGGCGTTGAGCACGATCGCGAGCGCCATCTCGAGGTCGGCCTCGGCGTCGACGTACACGTGGCAGTTGCCGACACCGGTCTCGATCACCGGCACCGTCGACTCGGTGACCACCGACCGGATCAGGCCGGCGCCCCCGCGCGGGATCAGCACGTCGACCAGACCTCGAGCCCGCATCAGCGCCTTCGCGGCCTCGTGCCCCTCCCCCGGCACCAGCTGCACGACGTCGGCCGGGAGGCCGGACGCCGACGCGGCGGCACGCACGATCTCCACTACCGCAGCGTTGGTACGACGGGCGCTCGACGACCCGCGGAGCAGCACCGCGTTGCCGCTCTTCAGGCAGATGCCAGCCGCATCGGCGGTGACGTTGGGCCGGGCCTCGTAGATGATCCCGACCACCCCGAAGGGCACCCGCACCTGCCGCAGCTCGAGTCCGTTGGCCAGTGTCGAACCGCGCAGCACCTCGCCCACGGGGTCGGGCAGGGCGGCAACCTCACGCAGCCCCTGGGCCATCGCGGCCACCCGGTCGCGGTCCAGGCGCAGCCGGTCGACGATGTCGTCCCCGGTGCCGGCCGCCTCGGCCGCGGCGACGTCCTCGGCGTTGGCGGCCAGGACGGCGTCTGCCTGCTCGACCAGGGCGTCGGCCATCGCCAGGAGTGCCGCGTCCTTGACCGCGCGGGTCGCCAGGGCGAGGTCGGTGGCGGCGACGCGGGCGAGCGTGGCCACGTCGGTGACCCGCTCCTCGACGGTCCCCTGCTCGTGCATGGGTCCAAGGCTATCGAGCCCGGTGGCCCGGTCGGGTCCGGCCGTGGTCGGGCGACCTCAGAAGGAGAGCGGGCGCAGCTCCTGCGACCCCGTGAGCACCTCGTGGCCCTCGCCGCGGTTGCGGTGGATCGAGCGCTCGACGACCTCGAGCCCGACCACCTCCCAGCGCGGGAGGCCCGCGGTGTCACGGTGCTCGTTCCAGACGCGCAGCGCCAGGGAGGCCACGTCGATCATCGACTCGCCCTCGTCCCAGAACTTGATCTCCGCGCCGGAGCTGGTGAACCGCATCGACTCCAGGAACGGCCGCTCCTCGGAGAACCGCAGCAGGGCCGAACGCATCAGCAAGGGCTCGACCGGGTCTCCCGAGACCGTCACGGTCACGTGCCAGTGACGTCCGTCCTGGTTCACGGGCACCTCGCTTCTGGACAGGCAGGACCCCTGTGGGGTGGTAGCGCTCAGTGTGAGGCAGAGCCGGGCGCCGCGCCAAGGATTCGGCAAAACGTCCGCCGAAGTCCCTACCGGATCAGCGGGTGAGGACGACCAGGTCGTCGCGGTGCACAACCTCGCGCTCGTACGCCGCCCCCAGCTCGCGGGCAAGGTCACGGGTGGATCGGCCCAGCAGGGCCGGGAGCTCGGCGGCGTCGTAGTTCACCAGCCCGCGGGCGACCGTGGCTGCCGTCCGGCGCCACGAGGTCGACCGGGTCTCCGGCGACGAAAGCGCCCGTGACACCGGTGATGCCGGCGGGCAGCAGCGAGGCGCGCCGCTCGGTGAGCGCGCGGACGGCTCCCTCGTCGAGCGCGATGCTGCCCTTGGCCTCGGTCGCGTGCGCCAGCCAGAGCTGCCGGGTGGGCCGGCGGCGGCCGGTCGCGTGGAACAGCGTCCCGACGGCCCGACCGGCCAGGGCCTCGTCGGCCCGGTCCGCCGAGGTGAGCACCACCGGGATGCCCGCGCCCGTCGCGATCCGCGCCGCCTCGAGCTTGGTCTGCATGCCGCCGGTGCCGACCGCCGACGATCCGGTGCGACCGACCACGACACCGTCCAGCGCTGCCACGTCGGTCACGTCCTCGATCAGGGTGCTGCCGGCGCGCGCCGGCGGCCCGTCGTACAGGCCGTCGACGTCGGAGAGCAGCACCAGCACGTCGGCGTGCACCAGGTGCGCGACGAGCGCTGCGAGCCGGTCGTTGTCACCGAACCGGATCTCGGTGGTGGCCACCGTGTCGTTCTCGTTCACGATCGGCACCACCCCGAGCTCGAGGAGCCGGGCGAACGTCTGGAACGCGTTGCGGTAGTGGCTGCGACGGGTGACGTCGTCGAGGGTGAGCAGCACCTGGCCGGTCACCAGGCTGTGGCGCGCGAACTCCTCGGTGTAGCGGTGCACGAGCAGTCCCTGCCCGACCGAGGCCGCCGCCTGCTGGGTGGCGAGCGCCTTGGGCCGTCGGCGCAGGCCCAGCGGCGCCAGTCCCGCCGCGATCGCGCCGGAGGAGACCAGCACCACCTCGGAGCCGCGGGCCCGGACGGCGGCGAGCGTCGCGACCAGCGCGCGCACCCGCTCCGGATCGATCCCGCCACCGGCGGTCGTCAGAGACGACGATCCCGACCTTCACCACGACGCGCCCGGCCGCGCCCACCCCCGTGCGTGTGCTCATCTGGTCTCGGGGTCCCCGCATCGAGGCGAGCCCGACGTGCATCCGTCTCGGGCGGCCATCGGCTCAGACGTCGTTCTCGAAGGTCGTGGTCTCCGGGTCCTCGTCGGCGAGGTCGGGGTGCCCCAGCCGGCGGGCCACGTCGGCACGGGTCTCCCCCTCCCGCCGAGACGGCATCGCCTCGTCGATCTCCCGGCGGCGGACGGCGGCGGGACGGGTCTGGTTGAACCGCTGGTCCTCGCCGCGACGACCGAGCATCTCGGCACCGGCATCGAGGCCCGGCTTGAAGTCGAACACCACCGCGTTGTCGACGTCGCCGATCAGCACCGGGTCACCCTCGACGGCGCCGAGCGCGACCAGCCTGGCCTCGACGCCGAGCCGGTTGAGCCGGTCGGCGAGGAAGCCGACCGCCTCGTCGTTGCTGAAATCGGTCTGCCGGATCCAGCGCTCGGGCTTCTCCCCGCGGACGCGCCAGCCCTCACCTGTCTCGCGCACGGTGAACTCCTCGCCGCCACCGTGGGTGCCCGCCGGCCGCAGCACGATCCGCTCGGTGACCACGGTCGGCTCGGCGGCACGCCGCTCGGCCACCACCTGCGCCATCGCGAACGACAGCTCGCGCAGGCCCTCGTGGCTGGCCGCGCTGACCGGGAAGACCTCCCAGCCGCGTGCCTGCACGTCATCGCGGACCATGTCGGCCATCTCGCGCCCGTCGGGGACGTCGATCTTGTTCAGCGCCACCAGCCGCGGCCGGTCGTCGAGCCCGCCGTACGACGTCAGCTCGCCCTCGATCACGTCGAGGTCGGAGAGCGGATCGCGTCCGGGCTCCATCGTGGCCATGTCGACGACGTGCACGATCGCCGCGCAACGCTCGACGTGACGCAGGAAGTCGTGGCCGAGGCCGCGGCCCTCGCTGGCGCCCTCGATCAGGCCGGGCACGTCGGCGACGGTGAACGTCGTGTCGCCGGCACGCACCACGCCGAGGTTGGGCACCAGGGTCGTGAACGGGTAGTCCGCGATCTTCGGTCGGGCCCGGCTCAGCGCCGCGATCAGGCTGGACTTGCCGGCGCTCGGGTAGCCGACCAGGCCGACGTCGGCAACCACCTTCAGCTCGAGCCGGATCAACCGCTCGTCGCCGGGCTCACCGAGCAGCGCGAAGCCGGGGGCCTTGCGCTTCGAGGAGGCGAGTGCGGCGTTGCCGAGGCCACCGCGGCCGCCCTCGGCGACCACCATCTCGGTCCCGGCGCCGATCATGTCGCCGAGGACGGCGCCCTGCTCGTCGGTCACCACGGTGCCTTCGGGGACCGGCAGCACCAGGTCCTCGCCGTGGGCGCCACTGCGGTTCCCACCGGCGCCGTGGCCACCGTGGGTGGCCTTGCGCCTGGAGTTGTGGTGGTAGTCGATCAGGGTCGTGACGTCGGGGTCGACGCGCAGGATCACACTGCCGCCGGGCCCACCGTTGCCCCCGTCGGGACCACCCAGCGGCTTGAACTTCTCGCGGTGCACCGAGGCGACGCCGTTGCCTCCGCGTCCCGCTGCAACGTGCAGGGAGACCCGGTCCACGAACGTGGGGACGGACATCGCTTCCTCTCGAGCTGTGGTGCCGACTGTGCTGCTTGGAACGACGAAGGGCGTCTCCGGAGATCCGGAAACGCCCTCGTCAGTGGCTGGTTGCGGTCCGGCTCACTCCCCGGCCGGGACGATGTTGACGACCCGTCGACCGCGCTTGGTGCCGAACTCGACACTGCCGCCGACGAGCGCGAACAGGGTGTCGTCGCCGCCGCGGCCCACCCCGGACCCGGGGTGGAAGTGGGTGCCACGCTGACGGACGATGATCTCACCGGCGTTGACCAGCTGGCCGCCGAAGCGCTTCACGCCGAGGCGCTGGGAGTTGGAGTCGCGACCGTTCTTGGTCGACGCTGCACCCTTCTTGTGTGCCATGAGCTCAGTCCTTTGCTGCTGCGTGCCCGCCCCGGTGGAGGAGAGGGTCAGAGGGAGATGTCGGTGACCTTGACCTGGGTGTACTTCTGGCGGTGACCCTGACGCTTCTTGTAGCCGGTCTTGTTCTTGTACTTCTGGATGATGATCTTGGGGCCCTTGGTGGCGCCGAGGACCTCGACGGTCACGCCGACCTTGTCGAGCGCGGAGAGGTCGCTGGTGACCTTCTCGCCGTCGACCACCATCACCACGGGGAGGGTCAGCGACTCGCCGGGGGCGGTCGTGACCTTGTCGATCTCGATGACGTCGCCAACAACAACCTTCTGCTGCTTGCTGCCACTGCGCACGATCGCGTACACCGCGACTCACTCTCCTCGATACTGCTTCGAATGTCCGGGTCCGCGTGTCTCGCCGGAGCGCACCCGTCACCACCGTCGGTGGAGGGAGTGCGTCGACACGCAGAAGCGGCGTGCAGGCACGCCGAGGCTCCACTTTACGGGCCGGGTGCGACGCCGGTCAAAACGGGAGCCGGTCAGCGCTTGCGCGAGCCCTTGCGCTTGATCGGCACGTGCAGCACGAAGCCCCCGTGGTCGTCGGTGTGGCCCTCGGGCTGCTCGTCTCCCCGGTCGTCGTCCTCGGTCGTCCCCCCGGTCGTCCCCCCCGTCGTCCCCGGGGCGCTGCGTGGCGTCCTCGGCGGGCCCCGGCGGGCGCGCTGACCGGCGGACCGGCAGCGCGTCGCGCGGACCGGCGCCGGGTGGAGGTGACCACCGTCGGTGCCGCGGGCTCGGCAGGCTGCGGGTCAGGCTGCGGATCAGGCTGGGGGTCCGGCTGCGGGTCCGGCTCCGGCGCCGCCGGGGGCTCCGGCTGATCCTGCTGATCCGGCTCCGGCTCGGCCTCCACAGGCGACGCAACGGCTTCGTGGTCCGCCCCGGTCGTGCGGTCCGTGGCCAGCGGGTGCTCGGGCTGCTCCAGCGTCTGCGCCGAGACCGGCTCGGGCGTGTCGGCGGACTCCTTGCCGGGGTCGGGCTCGTCGGACGGCGGCTTCTCGGCGTGCTCGCGGGCCATCGCGGCGACGTCGCGCGGCGAGGGAGCCGACCCGTGGCCGTTGCCGGCCCCGCTCCGCCGTTTCCGGCCACCGTTTGCCGTTGCCGGCACCGCGTTGCCGTCGCTGCGCCCGCCGCGAGCAGGGCGGCCACGGCGGCCGCCACGCTTCGCGTCGTCGTCCATCCTGGTGCTCGGCTCGATCGGGTGGTCGTGGACCACGACGCCGCGGCCCTTGCAGTGCTCGCAGTCCTGGCTGAACGCCTCCAGCAGACCGGTGCCGATCCGCTTGCGGGTCATCTGCACCAGGCCCAGCGAGGTGACCTCGGCGACCTGGTGCCGGGTGCGGTCGCGGCCCAGGCACTCCACCATCCGGCGCAGCACGAGGTCGCGGTTGGACTCCAGCACCATGTCGATGAAGTCGACGACGATGATCCCGCCGATGTCGCGGAGCCGGAGCTGGCGGACGATCTCCTCGGCCGCCTCCAGGTTGTTCTTCGTGACCGTCTCCTCGAGGTTGCCCCCGGAGCCGGTGAACTTGCCGGTGTTGACGTCGACGACGGTCATCGCCTCGGTGCGGTCGATGACCAGGGAGCCACCCGACGGCAGCCATACCTTGCGGTCGAGACCCTTGGCGATCTGCTCGTCGACGCGGTACGCCGCGAACACGTCGCGGCCGTCGTTCCCCTCGTCGTCGGGGCGGTGGCGCTCGAGCCGCTCCCGGAGGTCGGGCGCGACGTGGCTGACGTAGCCGTCGACGAGGTCCCAGGCGTCGTCGCCCTGGATCACCAACCGGGTGAAGTCCTCGGTGAACAGGTCACGGACCACCTTGAGGGTCAGGTCGGGCTCGCCGTACAGCAGCTGCGGAGCGTTGCCGGCCTTGACCTTCGCGTCGATGTCGGACCAGCGGGCGGTGAGCCGCTCGACGTCGAGGGTCAGCTCGTCCTCGCTGGCCCCTTCGGCGGCGGTGCGCACGATCACGCCTGCGGTGTCGGGGACGATCTCCTTGAGCAGCGTCTTGAGCCGGTGGCGCTCGGTGTCGGGCAGCTTGCGGGAGATGCCGCTGGTGGTGCCGTCCGGCACGTAGACCAGGAACCGGCCGGGCAGACTCGACCTGGCTGGTCAGCCGGGCGCCCTTGTGGCCGACCGGGTCCTTGGTGACCTGCACCAGGATCGGCTGGCCGGACTTGAGCACCGACTCGATCTTGCGCGGCTGGCCGTCCTTGGCGCCGAGCGCGTTCCAGTTCACCTCACCGGCGTACAGCACCGCGTTGCGGCCCTTGCCGATGTCGATGAACGCCGCCTCCATGGAGGGCAGCACGTTCTGCACCCGGCCGAGGTAGACGTTGCCGATCAGGGAGGTCTGCGACTCGCGGGCGACGTAGTGCTCGACGAGCACCTTGTCCTCGAGCACCCCGATCTGGGTGAGGTCGTCACGCTGCCGGATCACCATCACCCGGTCGACGGACTCGCGACGGGCCAGGAACTCGGCCTCGCTGACGATCGGCGCCCGGCGCCGGCCCGCCTCGCGGCCCTCGCGGCGGCGCTGCTTCTTCGCCTCCAGCCGGGTGGAGCCCTGGAGCGCGGTGATCTCGTCCTCGGGGCTGCGGGTCTTGCGCACCCGGGTGACGGTGTTGCTCGGGTCGTCGGAGGAGTCGCGGTCCTCACCTGAGCGGCGACGACGACGGCGACGGCGGCTCGCCGAGGAGGATCCGCCCTCGTCGGTCTCGTCCCCGCTCCTTCTCGCCCTTCTCGCCCTTCTCGCCCTGGCGGCCCTTGGGGCTCTTGTCGTCCTTGTCGTCCGGGCCGTCGTCACCGGAGTCGTCGTTGTCCCCGCCACCCTTGCGGCGGCGGCGGCCCCCGCGGCGGCGAGGACGGCGGCGGCTGCCGGCGTCGTCGCCGTCGTCTGCGGACCCCTCGGAGTCCGAGCCGTCGGAGGGGGCTGGTCTGCGGAGTCGGCGGACGTCCCGGACCCGACGGGCTCGTCGGTGGTCGGGTCCGCGTCGGGCGGGGCGGCGGCCGCCTTCTTCCGGGTGCGCTTGCGGGGTGCGGCCGCTGCGGCGTCGGGGGCCTGGAACAGCGGCACCGTCGCGGTCCCGCGGGGGGCCTCCTCCGCGGCGGAGTCCCGTCGACTGCCCGTCGACCTGCCCGTCGGCCTGCCCGCCGACCTGCCCGTCGACGTGGGCCTCGACCTGGGCCGCGGGGAGTCGTCGCCGGTGGCCTTCTTGGCGGACTTCCTCGCGGCGGCCTTCCTGGTCGTCTTCTTGGCGGCCTTCTTCGCCGGCGGCGCGTCCTCACCCTCGGCGGAGGCCGGGTCGGACTGGGCTTCGTCGCCCTCGTTGCCCGTCGCGCTGCTCGACTTCTTGGCGGCCTTCTTGGTGGCCTTCTTCGCGGCGGTCTTCGCCGCGGCCTTCTTGGCCGTCTTCTTGGCGGCCTTCTTCGCCGGTACGGCCTCCCCCGCGGCGGCATCGGTCACCGGAGGCGGCGCGTCCGCCCCCTCGCCGGAGGCGTCCTCGGGAGTCTGGCCGGAAAGTTCGCTGTCGAGCATGGTGCTCTCCTCGGCACCGGGCCGGGGCCGGAGCCCCACCGCGGTGCGGTGTCGTCCGTCGTGCGCTGGGGCGTACGACGTGAAGCCTTCATGGGCGGCGACACCCTCCGTGGTTGCCGACGGGTGGTTCGTCATTCACCGACCGCGGTCAGCGGGCCGACGGGCTCCTGTCACGAACCCTGGTTGTCGGCCGCGTCGCGGTCCGGTGACAACGGATCACCCACCGTGCCGTCGCGAGGATCGAGCGGACCCTGGGCCAACCGCTGCTGAACTGGTGCAGCGCTCGAGCTCAGACCGGCGATCTCGCGTAGTCCGGCGAGAATGTCGTCGGGTCTCACGGACGGCGTGCCGTGCCGCAAAACCAGTTGCAGTATCGCACACGGCACGTTCGGATCGGGACCATCGGGGCCTTCTGGCCGCTCCTCGGCGGCGAGCCGGAGCACAGCGGAGCGGGCGTCGAAGGTGCGCAAACCCTTCTTCGTCATCCGTTCGACGAGCACCTCCTCGACCGCCAGGAAGCGCTCCGCGGCAGCCTCAGCGGTGGGTACGTCGACCCCGGTCAGCGTGATCCGCCAGTGGCTGGCCTCGAGCCGCTCGGCCAGCGATCCACCCGCGGACGGCACCACCTCGAGCACGTCGAGGCCGTCCGGGAGCGCATCGTCGAGCCGGGCGTGGACGACGGCCGGGTCGACCACCTCGGCCAGCCCGATCTCGAGGTACTCCGCCTCGCTGGCCGATCCCGTCGGCGCCGCGCCGGCGTAGGAGATCCGGGGGTGCGGGTTGAAGCCGGAGGAGTACGCCATCGGCACCCGGGCCCGGAACACGGCGCGCTCGAACGCCCTGCTGAAGTCCCGGTGGCTGGTGAACCGCAGCCGGCCCCGCTTGGCGTAGCGGATCCGCAGCCGCTGGACGGGCGGCGCCTGCTGCTCGGGTTGCTCACGCACGCCCGAAGGCTACGGCGGTCCCGAGCCGAGCAGCCACACGGCTCCGTACACCGCAGCCACGGTCACGGCGGCCGCCGCCGCCCCGGCCTGCCACGCCATCCGTCGTACGACGAGCCAGCCGACGATCGGGAGCAGCAACGGGAACGCCGGGACCAGGTAGCGCGGCTTGGAGCCGAGGTACCCGGACGTCAGGAACGTCAGCACCACGATCACCACGGAGTACACGAGCAGCGGGAGCGGCAGTCCGTCGCGATGGGCCCACCGCACCAGGAAGCCCAGCGCGATCACCCCGACGATGATCGCCAGACCTCCCCAGGGTGACGGCGCCGCCAGCAGCTGGTTCACCCGGCGCAGGAACCCGGCGCCGAGGTCCAGCCCGTTGTGCCAGTCGGCGGTCACCGCGAAGTAGCCGAACAGGTCGTGCGTGCGAGAGGCGACGAACAACAGGTAGCCGAGCAGCCCCAGTGGCGCGAGCAGGATCGCCTGCGTGCGCTCCCACGGGTGGCGCGGCGACCGCCGGAGGTCGAGCGCGGCGGCGACCACGACCGCCGCCACGAGCCCGGCCCCGATCGGCCGGGTCATGCCGGCGAGCAGGCAGAGCCAGCCGGCGGGCACCCACCGCTCGCGGAGCACGAAGTACAACGACCAGGCGGCCAACGCGGTGAACAGGGACTCGGTGTAGGACATCCACTGCACGGCGCCCACCGGCAGCGCGGCCCAGAGCAGCACCAGCAGCAGCCCGGCGCGCTCGCCCTTGACCAGCTCGCCGACCCGGTAGATCCCGGCCGCCGCGAACAGCGAGGCGATGATCGCGATCACCAGGCCGGCGACGGCGAACCTGCCGCCGATCGCGACGCGGAGGATCCGCTCGATCACCGGGAACAGCGGGAAGAACGCATAGTCCGAGAGGGTCCGGCCGTCGGGATGGTGGACCACGGTGCCGTAGCCCTTGTCGGCGATCCCGGCGTACCAGCCGGCGTCCCATCCGGTCAGCACGCGCAGCACGTCGCGGTCGGCCACCTGGGCTGCGAGCACCAGCACCCCGAGCACGATCACCCGCACCGCGACGTACAGGCTCACGGCGCGCACCCACGGGATGGTGCGCAGCTCCTCCGCACGCTCCTGGAGCCGGTTCACGAGGCCAGCTCCCGAGCGAGCGGGGACTGGTAGATCGAGCGCACCACGTCCCCGTCGAGCCACGCGGTCAGCCGCTCCGCCTCGACCTCGAGCGCCGGGCGCGCCCCGTGCGGCAGCCGACCGGCGGGCACCAGGACGACCGTGCCGTCGGGCTGCTGGGTCCAGCCGCCCACGATGCGGCCGTTCCACCACATGGTCGGGCCGCCGTTGCCGTTGCTGTCGAAGATCTTCTCGGCGTGGTCGCCGAGGTAGAAGTCGCGGCCCTTCCAGCCCATCGTGGTCGGGTCGAGGGCGGGCAGCAGCGCGGCCCAGGGCTCGCCGGGCGGGTCCACCTCGTCCTCGTCGTCGGGGAGCAGCCAGGCGGGACTGCCGTCGGCCAGCTCCACCTCGACCGCGCAGAGGTCGGCGAGGGCACGGCGCACGGCTGCCTTGGTGGCACCCAGCCACCAGACGACGTCCGCCTCCGTGCCGGGGCCGAACGTGTGCAGCCAGCGCCCGACCAGCTCGGCGTAGCCGGCCCGCTCGTCGGTGGGGGCGAGCTCTGCCCCCAGCCACTCCTCGGCCAGGGTCCAGAACGGCCGGCTGGTCTTCCAGCTGCCGTCGTTGCGCCCCCGCAGGACGGCACCGTCGGCGGCCAGGACACCCAGCAAGCGCGGCGCTATCGGGAACGCCCCGCCGTACCTCTTGCCCGGTGACACCTCCAGGCGCACCTCGAGCTCCGGGATCCGCTCACGCAACGACCTGGTGGTCGCGGGCGCGTCACCGAGCTCTGCGAGCACCGCAGCGGACGTCGCGCGGACCCAGCCTGGTCCGTCCGACGCGAGCCCGTTGGCCTCCACCTCCCTGGCCAGCCGCGCGGCCAGCTGTGCGGCCACCCGCGCGGAGGCCGAGCCCCAGACCGCCGGCAGCACGTCGCGGGGGAAGGCGAAGACGGTGCGCCGCATCGCGAGCTGCCGGACGACGGTGCGGTCGTCGTACAGTGCCCGGTCGATCGCGGCACGGGTGGCACCCGACCGCGTGTGGGCGGACAGGTACACGTTGGCCGGCTCCGTCGCGTGCAGACAGGTCATCGTCTCGACCGCCGCCTCGACCGTGCCGACCCGAGCGGCCGGTGCCAGCGCATGGCGCACCGCCAACCGACCGCGACGCTCGTCGTCGCTCACCTTGCGCATGGGTCCATCGTGTCCGACTGCGCAGGCCATGACACCCTGAACTGTGTGAGTGCCCTGCGAAGGACGACATCCGGGCTCAGCCGTGACACGTCCCAGCGTGTCGTCCAGCTCTACGTCGTGGCCTTCATGGGCTGCGCGCTGGTCGCCCTGCTGGTGCTCGCGGTCCCGCTGCTCAAGGAGATCGCGGCGACCGATCCGAGCGGCGACGGCGCCCCCGGCAACACGGTGGGGCACGTCGCCCTGCGGAGCGGGTTCGGGATCGCGGCCTCCGTGATCAGTGTGGCGTTGCCGGTGCTCACCTGGCGCTTCCGGCAGGCGATCACTCAGGTCGTGACCGTGCGCGGCACCTACGTGACCGCGGCCGTCGTGACGATGATCGTCCCGGTCCCGGGAATGTTGTTCTGGGCGCGCACGGGCCTGCTCGCGTGCGCGATGGGGCTGGTCGCCCTGGTGCTGGCACTGGCGATCCCCCGCGTCCCGGCGGCCGACCAGGTCGCGCCGTCGGACTTCCGGGGCATCGCCACCGGCCGTGAGGACGATCCCGAACACTGGGTGACGCGCTCGAGCTGGGTGGACCACCCGGTGCGCTCGGTCGGTTTGGTGATCCTCGCGGTCTTCGTCCTGCTCGCAGTGTTCGCGGCGATCGCGATGGCGCTTCTCTGACCCCGGGTGCGGGTCGACGGGGGGGGTTCCGCGTTTCAGACGGGCCCGATCGTGGGAAAGTACGACACGGCCATCAGGAACGACGAGGGGGACTCATGAGCGACCTGAAGGTGGACTACTACGCGCTCGAGGACTCGGTGACGTCCTTGGGCACCATCAAGTCCGAGCTCGACGGCATCGAGGGGCACACCGACGACACGTCGGGCATCTGGGGCCATGACGAGGTCAAGGACGCGATGCACGAGTTCTCCCACAACATGGACTACAACCGCCGCAAGCTGACCGAGAAGGTCGACGAGACCGGCCAGAAGATGTCCAGCACGCTCGAGGCCTTCCGCAAGGCGGAGGACGAGCTGTGCAAGGCCTTCGACAAGGAGAAGCCGGCATGAGCGCGCGCCCCGGCGAGTGGGAGCTGGTCGGCTACGACTCCGACCCGGTGCCCGGTGACCCCCACGCGGTGAGCAGCGAAGGCAGGCACTACACCACGATCGCCACCACGATCTCCGAGCAGATCGACCGCCTGAAGAAGCTGGCTGAACCCCGACGACAAGCTCCAGGGACACTACGCGGACGCGCTGATCGAGTGCTGCGAGGACCTGGTCGACGACCTGGAGAAGGTGCACGACCGGTTCAGCACGACGGGCAGCCAGCTCACCGGTTTCGTCCACGACCTCACCGTCGCGCGCAGCCAGACCGGTACCGCCCTCGCCGACGCCGTGACGGCGAAGGCGAACGCCGCCAAGGACGCCGACGAGGACGCCCCACCCCACATCCCCGGCACGAAGCCGAGCGATCCGGCGGGAGCGGCTGCGTGGGACCACGCGCACAGCGCGATGGGGACCTTCGACGGCCGGGCGCACGACGTGGCCGAGGCGATCAAGAAGGCGTCCGACGACGACCTGAAGGACAGCCGCTGGGACAAGTTCAAGGACTGGGTCCACGGCTTCGCCGGGGTCCTGGACTTCCTGTGCGACCTGGCCGGGATCCTGGCCGCGATCATCATGGTGATCTGCATCTTCATCCCCGGCCCCGGATGGCTGGTGGCGATCGCGCTGGGGGCGACGTTGTTCGCCCTGGCCGGCCATGGTCTGCTGGCCGCGACCGGCAACGGCTCGTGGCTCGACGTCGCCTTCGATGCCGTGGCCCTGCTGACCATGGGGCTGGGCGGGAAGGCACTGAAGCTGGCGGCGTCCGGCCGCTCGGCGCTGCTCTCGCAGATGGCGACGAAGGCCAGCAGCGAGGCGTTCGCCGCGTCGATGACCCGCGGGCTGTTCAACGGCGGCCGGGGCATGCTCGGCGAGCTGCACACGCTGGGTCGCCTGCTCAACCCGGCGGCCTACGTCCGCGCCTTCGGTGAGGGCCGGGCCGCATCCCAGCTCTGGAAGCTCCGTGAGCTCCCGGACACCTCCCGGCTGCTCAGGCTGGTGTCCTCCGGCGACAACAACCTCGCCGCGCACCTCAAGGACCTTCGCCTGCTGACCAACGAGCTCGGCAGGGAGGCCGTCCCGGCGACCTTCCGCACCGGGGTCTACAAGGCGATGGCGTGGAACGGCGCGAGCGCGTTGACCGACCTGTCCGAGACGGCGATGAACCCGAAGCTCGGCCCGAACCTGCAGGCCTACGACTTCGGTCCGCATCAGTGGGCCTCTCAGCACCTGACCTTCGACATCCCCGTCGACGACATCGTCGGCGCGGTGAGGTGAGCGGCACGCAGGGCCCGTTCCTCGACTTCGATCCGGATCCGGCCGTGTGGCTGGTCGGGCCGACCGAGGCACGACCTGTCGAGCAGTGGATCCCGGCCGCCACGGAGGTGATGGTCGAGGTCTTCGGTTTCACCGACGTCCAGCAGAACGCCCGTCAGCTCGTCGGTGAGGTGCTGGCCGCGACCGCCCGTGCGCACCCGTCCGGCCTGGCGTACTACGTGCTGCGCTGGCCGAGCCCCGGAGACGTGCCGCTGCCGCTGTTCTTCGGGATGGTGCCGCGCCGGGACGTCGATGACGCCGACACGACGTGGCTGGAGGCCGAGGACGGCCTGCTGGTGGAGAAGCCGGTGGTCGACGAGCTCGTCGCGCCACCCGGTACGACGGTGCGCCGCAGCCTGCCGTACTCCCTCGCGGACGACCGCACGATCGTCGTGGGTGCGCGCTACGTCGTCGACACCGGGCATCCCGACGTCCTCGTCTTCGCGCACACGGCATCCGGTGAGCCACGGGCCGTGCTGGAGGCGCAGGACGACATCGAGAGGTTCCTGGCCACCGTGCGCGTCGTCGACCGGGTCGAGGACCTGGCGTGATCACCGGCTACCGCCTGGTGCTGCCGACCCCGTGGGAGCGGATCGGGCTGCAGGAGGACTACACAGAGCGCGTGAGCGCGATCATGGACCGCAGCCAGGACCGCGTGCGGGAGCAGAGCGATGCGCCACCGGACCAGGTGGCTCGGCTGCGTCGGCAGATCGAGGGGCACCTCCTGTCCCGGCTGCGACGCGCCAAGGAGGGCGGTGCGGTCGACTACTACCTCCCGACCGACGTGCACCGGGGCGGCATGCAGCTCAACGCCAACTTCCTGGTCAGCATGGTCACTCCCGACGCCCTGCTCGACGAGGAGCACGTCGGCTCGGTGATGGCTGCCCTGCTCGCCGACGGAGACCGGTCGCCCCGCACCGTCGACGACACGGTGTGGCTGCGCAGCGAGAAGGTGCTCCAGGGATCGTCCGTCAGCGAGGACGAGACCACGCTCGACCACCGGCGGGTCGAGTACGTCACCGCGATGCCCGGCAACGCCCGCACCTGGGTGATCGTGAGCTTCACCGCCGCCGGTGACGGCGACCCGGAGGGAGCCACCGCCCACCTGCTCGTCGAGCTCTTCGACGCGATCATGGGCACCTGGCGCTGGTCGCCCGACCCACCCGGGTCCTGGTCCGGGAACGACTGAAAGACTCGGTCGGTGACCGCCACGCCAGAATCCACCACGGCGCGGGATTCTCGCTTCGCGCGCGTCCTGGTGGTGGTCGGCATCGTCGCGCTGGCCTTCAACCTGCGGCCCGCGGCGGTCAGCGTCGGACCGGTCCTCAACGAGATCGTCGACGGCCTCGGCATGTCGAGCGTCGAGGCGGGTGTTCTCACATCCCTGCCGGTGCTGGCGTTCGCCGTGTTCGGTGCGCTGGCGCCACGGCTGGCCCGGGTGGTCGGCGTCCACCGGCTCACCACGCTCGCCCTGGTGAGCGTCGTGGTGGGGCTCTTCCTGCGCGGCCGAGCCGACGACCCGTTCCCGTTCCTGGCGCTGTCCCTGCTCTCGGTTGCCGGCATGGCCACGGCCAACGTGCTGCTCCCGTCCCTGGTCAAGCTGCACTTCCCCGACCACATCGGCCTTCTCACCTCGGTGTACTCGACCGCCCTGGCGATCGGGCTCACCTCGGCCTCGGTGTTCACGGTGCCGATCAGCGAGGCGTACGGCGGGTGGCGCTCCGGCCTGATGGCGTGGGCGCTCTTCGCCGCCGTTGCCGTGGTCCCGTGGCTGGGCCTGCTCCGGCACGACCGCCCGGACCGGGACTCCGCGGAGGACGCGCTCCGGATCGGACTCGGCGACGTCGCGCGCACGAGGCTCGGCTGGCTGATGGCCCTGTTCTTCGGGCTGCAGTCGCTGCAGGCCTACTCGATCTTCGGCTGGTTCGCCGAGGTCTACCGCGACGCCGGGTTCTCCGCGCACACGGCGGGGCTGCTGCTGGGTGTGATCACCGGGATCAGCATCCCGCTGTCGTTCGTGATCCCGGCCCGGGCCGCCCGGATGAGCAACCAGGCACCACTGATGTGGGCGGTCATGGCCTGCTACCCCGTCGGCTACCTCGGGCTGATCCTGGCGCCGCGCGAGGGTGCCTGGCTCTGGGCGCTGGTGATCGGGGTCGGCACCTGCACGTTCCCGCTGATCCTGACCCTGATCGGTCTGCGCGCGCGCACCCCGGCCGGCACCGCGGCGCTGTCCGGGTTCACCCAGTCGACCGGCTACCTGATCTCGGCGATCGGCCCGTTCGGGGTCGGGCTGCTGCACGACCTCACCGGTGGCTGGACGGTGCCGCTGGTCGGGCTGATCGTAGTCTCCGTGCCGCAGCTGGTGCTGGGACTCGCGGTGTCGCGCCCGTCGTACCTGGAGGACGAGCTGGAACAGGTGCGCGCCTAGAGTGCGCGAGCCTCACCCGGCCGCACGTAGCCGGACTCGTAGGCGAGCACCACGAGCTGCACCCGGCTGCTCAGCTGGAGCTTGGCCAGCAGCCGGTTCACGTGGGTCTTGACAGTGGCCGTGCTCACCACGAGGCGACCGGCGACCTCGTCGTTCGACAGACCCTCGGCCACCAGCCCGAACACCTCACGCTCCCGATCGGTGAGGCCCGAGAGAACCGGCGGCACGTCGTGGCTCGGCGGCGGCCGACGCACGTGCTCCTCGATCAGCCGGCGGGTCAGGGACGGTGCCAGCAGCGACTCCCCGGCGGCGACGGTCTCGATGCCTGCGACCAGCCGGTCGGGTGGGGTGGCCTTGAGCAGGAAGCCGGCAGCGCCGGCGCGAAGGGCGCCGTACACATAGCTGTCGAGGTCGTACGTCGTCAGCACCAGGACCCGGCTCTCGACGCTGCGCCGGACCAGCTCCCGAGTGGCAGCGATCCCGTCCAGCACCGGCATCCGGATGTCCATCAGCACCACGTCCGGACGGAGCCGCAACACCTGCTCGACGGCCACCTGGCCGTTGCCGGCGTCGCCGACCACCTCCACCCCGCGCGCCGACAGCACCAGCTCGAGCCCGGACCGCACCAGGTCCTGGTCGTCGGCGATCACGACCCTCGTCATCGCGGCCTCACGTCGGTTGCACCGGCAACGTGGCAGAGAGCTCGTAGCGACCGTCGCTCTCGCCGTGCGTGAGCGTGCCCCCGAGCAGCGACACCCGCTCGGCCAGCCCACGGAGCCCCAGGCCGGATCCCTGGGACGGCCGGCGTCCGGCACTGGGGTTCGTCGCCCGGATCGCCACTGCGGCGGCGTCGCCGGTGACGGCCAGGGACGCGGTCCCGTCCGCGCCGTAGCGGAGGGCGTTGGTGAGCGCCTCCTCCGCGATCCGGTACGCCGAGACGTCGATCCCGGCCGGCAGCGTCGGCAGTCCGTCGGCCACCGTCAGGTCGACCCGCAGTCCGCCCGCGCGGAACCGGTCGACCAGCCCGTCGAGGTCGGCCACCCCCGGCGTGGGCGAGAGACCGAGCTCGTCGGCCTCGTCGCGGATCACGTGCAGCAGCCGGCCCGTCTCCGCCAGTGCCCGTCGGCCGGTGTCGGCGACGTCCGCCAGCACGCGCTCCGCGTGGTCGGGGTCGGTGCGGACCAGGTCCTGCGCTGCGGCCGTCTGCACCACCATCGCGCTCACCGAGTGCGCGATCACGTCGTGCAGCTCGCGGGCGATCCGGTCGCGCTCGACTCGCACCGCCTCGCGCGTGACCAGCTCCTCCCGCTCCTCGACCAGCGCCTTCTGCTGGGCGAGCCGGAGCACCAGCCGGCCGAAGACGTACGGCGGGAGCAGCAGCGTGCTCATGAACACGACGTCGGAGACGGAGTGCTGCCGGGCGTCGGCGAAGAGGTAGTCGCCGAGCGCGACGACGGCCACGACGCCGATCCCGAGCAGTCCGCGCAGGTCAGCGATGCAGCGGGCAAGGGTGTACATGGACACGGCCAGGAACAGAATCGGGACGGCCGGCTGGTCCAGCTGTGGGCCGACGTAGGGCATCAGCAGAAGCGCGACCGGTGCCGCCGTGCCGACCGCGAGCGGCCAGCGACGTCGTACCACGAGCAGCGCCGCCGCCGTCGCTTCGAGCAGGACGCCCCAGCCCCAGCCCTCCGGCAGCAGCGTGACCAGCTCGACGGTCCCGAGCACCAGCAGGGCTCCGGCGATGCCGATGTCGAGCGCCTGCGGCGGGATCCGCTTGGTCACGGTTCGAGGCTACGGCCACGGAGGCCCGCTGTCCGTCCAACCAGGGGTGGAGATCGGTCCGATCCTCGGGGCGGACGACGGCACGTCGGCGCGCTCCTAGCGTCGTCGCCATGAGCGAACAACGGATCGGCAAGCTGGCATGGGTGCTGGCGTGGGTCGGACTGGTCGTCGGCCAGTTCCACGCGATGGCGCGGCACAACACCACGGACGGCAAGGGCGACCTGGACGCGTGGACCACCCGGGTGTGGTCGGACCCGGCGCGCGCCTTCTTCCGCCCCTTGCTGGACTGGGCGAGCCCGGATGCGGTCTACCTGACCTACGGGAAGATCTGGTTCCCGGTGTTCGCGGCGTTCACGGCGTGCGCCTTCGTGCTGTACCGACGGCGTCGTCCGGTCGGCGGTGAGCGGTGGGCCTGGCGCTTCGCCCTGGTCGGCTACACGTGGGCGACCGTCGCAGTGTTGGTCACCTACTGGACGCAGTGGACGCACACGACGGGGATCCTGGACCTCGGCTTCCTGTTCCTCGACGTGCCCGGGCTGCTCCTCACCCTGCTCGGCTCCACGCTGCTGGGGATCGTGCTGCTGCGTCGCGAGTTCCGGCCGCGGCTGAGCGCCTGGCTGCTCGCGCTGACCATCCCGCTGGCGTTCGCGGCGATGACGGTCACCTCGATGGGCAGCGCGGCGCTGCCCGTGATGTTCGCGTTCGGCATCGCGGGCCGCGAGCTCGCCCGGCGTCCGGCGTCGGCGACTCAGACCACGCTGAGCGGGAGCAGCCGCTGACCGGTGGGGCCGATCTGGATGTCGGTGCCCATCTCGGGGCAGACACCGCAGTCGTAGCACGGGGTCCAGCGGCAGTCCTCGACGTCGATCGAGTCGGCGTCGAGGGCGTCCTCCCAGTCCTGCCAGAGCCAGTCCTTGTCCAGGCCGGAGTCGAGGTGGTCCCAGGGCAGGACCTCACCGTACGTCCGCTCGCGGGTGGTGTACCAGTCGAGGTCGACCTCGGTCAGCGCGCTCTCGCAGGCGGCGATCCAGCGGCCGTAGGAGAAGTGCTCGCTCCAGCCGTCGAACCGGCCGCCGTCGCGCCAGACCTGCTCGATCACGGCACCGACCCGGCGGTCGCCGCGGGAGAGCAGTCCTTCGATGATGCCGGGCTTGCCGTCGTGGTAGCGGAAACCGATGGCTCGGCCGAACTTGCGGTCCGAACGCAGCTCGTCGCGGAGCTTGCGCAGCCGCTCGTCGGTGGTCGTCGGAGTCGAGCTGCGACGCCCACTGGAACGGGGTGTGCGGCTTCGGCACGAACCCGCCGATCGACACGGTGCAGCGGATGTCGTTGCGTCCGGTGACCTCGCGTCCCTTGGCGATCACCTTCTTGGCCAGGTCGGCGATCTGGAGGACGTCCTCGTCGGTCTCGGTGGGCAGGCCGCACATGAAGTAGAGCTTCACCTGCCGCCAGCCTGACGAGTACGCCGCCGACACGGTGCGGATCAGGTCCTCCTCGGTGACCATCTTGTTGATCACCTTGCGCATCCGCTCGGATCCGCCCTCGGGCGCGAACGTGAGGCCGGAGCGCCGGCCGTTGCGGGAGAACTCGTTGGCCAGGTCGATGTTGAACGCATCGACGCGCGTGCTGGGCAGGCTCAGGCTGACGTTGGAGCCCTCGTAGCGGTCGGCGAGGTCCTTGGCGACCTCGCCGATCTCGCTGTGGTCGGCGCTGGAGAGCGAGAGCAGGCCGACCTCCTCGAAGCCGGTGGAGCGGATGCCGTTCTCGACCATGGCGCCGATCGTGGTGATCGAGCGCTCGCGGACCGGTCGGGTGATCATGCCGGCCTGGCAGAACCGGCAGCCGCGCGTGCAGCCGCGGAAGATCTCGACGCTGAACCGTTCGTGCACCGTCTCCGCGAGCGGCACCAGCGGCTTGGCCGGGTAGGGCCAGGCGTCCAGGTCCATCAGCGTGTGCTTGTGGACGCGGTGCGGGATGCCGGGCCGGTTGGGCGTGACGGAGGCGATCGACCCGTCCGCGGCGTACGCCACGTCGTAGAAGGCCGGCACGTAGACGCCACCGCTGACGGCGAGCCGGCGCAGCAGCTCGGTGCGACCGCCGGGTCGACCCGCGGCCTTCCACTCCCGCACCACCTCGGTGATCGCAAGCACGACCTCCTCGCCGTCGCCCAGGACCGCCGCGTCGACGAAGTCGGCGATCGGCTCGGGGTTGAACGCCGCGTGACCGCCGGCCAGCACGATCGGGTCGTCATCGGTGCGCGCGGACGCGTGCACCGGGATGCCGGCCAGGTCGAGCGCGTTGAGCATGTTGGTGTAGCCGAGCTCGGTGGAGAACGAGAGACCGAACACGTCGAACTCGCGCACCGGCCGGTGGGCGTCGACGGTGAACTGCGGGATCGCGTGCTCGCGCATCAGCGCCTCGAGGTCCGGCCAGACGGCGTACGTGCGCTCGGCGAGCACGTCGTCGCGCTCGTTGAGCACCTCGTAGAGGATCTGGACACCCTGGTTGGGCAGGCCCACCTCGTAGGCGTCCGGGTACATCAGCGCCCAGCGGACGGTCGTCGCGTCCTCGCCCCACTCCTTCACGGTGGCGTTGAGCTCGCCCCCGACGTACTGGATCGGCTTCTGCACCAGCGGCAGCAACGGCTCCAGGCGCGGGAAGACGGACCGGACCGTGAGGGAGGGCATGGCGCCAAGGGTACGTTTCCCGCCGGGCGAGGACCCAATCGCGCAGGCGCGGAGGCTGGAAGCTGGACGTTGCGGGTGCTGGGCGGGCGAATTACCAGGAGAACCTGGTGTTCTGTCACTTTGCACGGGCAATTGTCTGTGCGAAGTGACCAAACACCAGGCCATCTTGGTGTTTGTCCCGCGCCGCGCCCTAGCAGCCCTGGCAGCCCCGGCAGCCCTACCGGCCCACCAGCACCCGCGACGACACCGAGCGGGTCGGGATCGCACCGCCGGAGCGCAGGTGGATGTTCTGCAGCAGGCCGATGGCCATCAGGGACGCGAACATCGACGAGCCGCCGTAGGACACCAAGGGGAGGGGCACCCCGGTCACCGGCATGATCCCCAGGCACATCCCGATGTTCTGGAAGGCCTCGAACCCGAACCAGCACGCGATCCCGGCGCCGGCCACCCGGCCGAACATGTCCGCGGAGCTCAGCGCTATCGACAGCGCCCGCCAGATGATGACGCCCAGCAGCGCGATCAGGAGGCCGGCTCCGACCAGGCCGAGCTCCTCGCCGGCGACCGTGAAGATGAAGTCGGTGTGCTGCTCGGGGACGAAGCCGGAGCGGGTCTGCGAGCCGTTGAAGAGGCCCTGGCCGAAGAGGCCGCCGTTGCCGATCGCGATCCGCGCCTGCGTCGTGTTGTAGCCGGCGCCACGCGGGTCGAGCGCCGGGTTCGTGAACGCCATGAACCGGTCGATCTGGTACGCCTTCAGGACGCCCATCGTCACCGCCACGCCGGCCCCGGCCACACCGGCGGCGAACAGCGCCACCAACCAGCGGCGCGGAGTGCCCGCGACGGCCAGCACCCCGAAGACGGTGGCGCCGAGCACCAGCATCGTGCCGAGGTCGGGCTGCATCAGGATCAGCGCGGCGGGCAGGCCCGCGATCGCCAGCATCAGCACGACGTCGACGGTGTTCACGCGGCGCCGGCGGGTGCTCTCGAGCCGTTCGGCCATCACCAGCGCCATCCCGATCACCACGGCCAGCTTGGCGAACTCGGCCGGCTGCACGGACAGACCGCCGAGCACCAGCCACGACCGCGAGCCGTTGATCGTCGAGCCCATCACCAGCACCAGCAGCAGCCCGACCACCGAGGCGACGTACACCAGCGGCGCCAGGATCCGCACCCACCTGTGATCGGTGGCCAGCACCATCACGAACAGCACGGATCCGATCGCGATGTTGACCAGGTGTCGCCTGAGGTACGCCGTGCCGTCGCCCTGGGTGAGTGACTCGTTGGTCGCGGTGGACGACCACACCAGCAGCGTGCCGACGACCAGCACCAGACCGACCGCGATCATCAGCAGCCAGTCGATGCCCGGCGTGCGGAGCCTGGCCCTGTTGAGCGGCAGCAGGGTCATCGGTTCACCGTTCCCTTCGGCGGCAGGATCGAGCCGTCGGAGGCGAACACCGGTAGCCCGTCGGGCGGCGTGGTGCCGGGGATCACGGCCCGCTTCGGTCGCACGTCCGTGCCCTTGATGCCGTAGAGCGACTCCCAGATCTTGCGGACGAACGGACCGGACGTGCCGGAACCGGTGCCGGCCTGGGTCACCATCATCACGACCACGTAGTCCTTCGTGTACGTCGCCACCCACGAGGTGCTCTGCTTGCCGTAGACCTCGGCCGAGCCGGTCTTGCCCCGGACCTTGACCCTGTCCAGCGGGAAGTCGACGAACTTCCAGGCGAGCGTGCCGACCTTGGGCGTGCCCTGCAGCGCCTCGTCGACGTAGCGGAGCGCGCCCTTCTCGGCCTTCACGCGTCCCTGGACCTTCGGCGGGATCCTCTTGATCACCGTGCCGTCCGGCGAGACCACCGCCTTCGCGACGCGCGGTTCGTAGAGCGTGCCACCGTTGGACAGAGCCGCATACGCGCGAGCGAGCTGGACCGGCGTCACCAGGGTGTCACCCTGGCCGATCGAGAAGTTCACCGCGTCGCCCTGGCGGTAGAGGTTGCCCTCCAGGCAGAACTCGTGTGCGAAGACCTTCAGGAAGCCCGTGCTCGAACCCGCCTTGTCGACCTTGCAGTAGTAGCTCTTCATCGCCTTCCAGTACGACAGCTTCCAGTGCCGGTCGGCGATCCGGCCGCTGGACTCCCCCGGGATGTCGATCCCGGTCTGGCTGCCCATCCCGAAGCCCTTGGCACCGGCGACCAGCGGGTCCTTGGCGTCGACCTTGCGCGGGTCGGTGCCGTACTTCTGCCAGTACTCGAGCCCCACCCGGTAGAAGAAGGTGTCGCAGGAGATCTGCAGGGCCTGGGCGAACGAGATCGGCCCGTACGACGCCGACTCGTAGTTCTTGAACCACCGGTTGCCGACCTGCAGGCCGCTGGAGCAGTTGAGCAGGGTGTCCTCGGAGAACCCGTTGCTGAGCGCCGTCGCGGCCATCAGCGGCTTCCACGTGGAACCGGGCGCGAACTGTCCCTGCGTCGCGCGGAACAGCAGCGGGTTGTCGGCCTTGGCCGAGTAGAGCCGCTTCAGCTGCTTGGAGGTGATCCCGCCGACCCACTGGTTCGGGTCGTACGTCGGCTGACTGGACATCGCGACCACGCGGCCGTTGTGGGCGTCCATCACCACGACCGCACCCGAGTCGGCGACGTAGTTCTTGTGCGTGACGTCGTCGTAGGTCTTCCGGGCGGTGGTCATCGCGTCGTGGAGTGCCTTCTCGGCGACCGACTGCACCTTCGCGTCGATGGAGGTGACCAGGGTGTCTCCCGAGGTGGCGGCGACCTCGCTGTCGTCACCGAGCACCCGCCCCATCGAGTCGACCGCCACCCGCTTGTAGCCGGGCATCCCGCGCAGCCACGCGTCGTACTGCTTCTCCAGCCCGGCCCGCCCGACGTCGGAGGCACCGTTGACCGAGCGGTCGCCGTCGTCCTTCGCCGCCTCGAGCTCGCCCTCGGTGATCGGGCTCAGGTAGCCGAGCAGGTGGGCGGCGTTGATCCCGAACGGTGCCGGGTAGGCGCGCACGCTCTGCGCCTCCGCGAGCACCGCCGGGAAGTCCTCGGACTGCTCGAGGATCGTCACCGCGACCTTCTGGGAGACGTCCTCGGCGACCGGGACGGGCTGGTACGGCGAGCCGTTCCAGCAGGTGCCCTGCTTCGACCCGGGTTCGCCACAGATCAGGGACCGCGCCACGACCTTGCGGTAGGGCTCCTTGACGGCGCGGGCGACCCGGTGCAGCAGCTCGTCGCGCTCGGCCTCGCCCAGCTTGTGGAGCAGGGTGCGGTCGAGGCTGACCACCCAGCTGGTGCGGTTGGCGACCAGGGGCCGGCCCATGTCGTCGACGATCAGCCCGCGCGCCGGCTGGACGACCAGCTCACGGACGGACTGGTCCGCGGCCTGCGCCTGGTAGGCCTCGCCGCTGAGGATCTGGATGTACCAGAGCCGGGTGAGCAGGGTCAGGAACAGCGAGAGCATCAGCGCCTGGAGCACGAACAGCCGCCAACGGCTCCTGGTGCCGAGGTGCGGCCGGATCAGGACAGCGGCCATCAGAACGCCACTTGCGGTGGCCGGAGCCGCCGGAACAGCGAGAGCAGGCCGGGCAGCAGCAGCGGGGCGACGATCACGTCGAGGAACACCCCGAGCAGGATCACCTGCCCCATCTCGCCGACGGCGAGCACGCGGTCGTGCAGGAGCAGCCCGCTCAGCGCGAAGATCGAGGTGCCGACGAACGAGCCGGCAGCCACGGCCAGCACCGCTCCGACCGGCGACTGGGCTTCGTGGCGCAACCGGCCGGCGAGGAACCCGACCACGACGAAGGCCAGTGCCCAACGGCCGACCAGGTGGTCGGCGGGCGGGGCGAGGTCGACCAGCACGCCGGCTGCGAAGCCGACCCCGGCACCGAACTCGGGTCCGCGCACGAGGGCGGCGGCGATCACCAGCACCAGGGCGAGGTCGGGTACCACGCCGTCGACGGCCACCTGGCCGAGAACCGCGGTCTGCACGACCACAGCGACGACGACGAGTCCGACCAGGGAGAGGCCGCGCACGATGGTCATGAGGGGTCCTCGGCAAGGCACTGGTGCGACGAGCGGCTGGTCGGGGTGGTCACTTGATGGCTCCGTCCGCGTGGATCAGCTTGCGGTCGCCCTGCGTGCCGCGGGGTACGACGACGCCGACCAGGTCGAGGGCGCTGAAGTCGACGAACGGGTCGATCACCGCCTGCTTGGACAGCTGCTGGGGAGTGCTGTAGACCGACTCGATCCGGCCGATCGGGATGCCGGCGACGTACGGGCCACCCTTGCCGGAGCCCCACGAGACGACGACGTCCTTGCGAGCGGGGGTGGCCGCGTCGTCGACGAGGTCGAGGTCCAGCCGGGCCCTGCCACCCATCGCGCCGCGGCCCTTGATGAAGCCGATCTTGAGGGTGGAGCCGAGCCGGCCGCCGACCACGGAGTCGCTGTCGACGATCAGGAGCACGGTCGCGGTGCTGCGGCTGGCCCGGACCACGCGCCCGACCAGGCCGTCGGCGTTGACGACCGTCGAGTCCGGCTCCACGCCTGCGTCGGTGCCGGCGTCGATGGTGACCGCGCGGGTGAACGACTGCGCGGGACCGATCCCGATCACCCGGGCCGGGACCAGCGCGTAGCCGGTGTCGCGGGCCGTGCGCACGAGTCCGTCGTACTCCGCCAGCCGGTTGCGGTCGGTGGAGGTGGTGGCGAGCTGGCTGCGGAGGTCGGAGTTCTGGGCCTCGAGCGTGGCCACGTCGTGGCGCAGGTCGCGGTGGCTGTGCAGGCTGCGCGCGGCGTCCTTGAACGGGCGGACGGCGGTGGCCGCGCCCGCCTCGACCGGCCCGACGACGGTGCCGACGGCGTCGCGCACCGGGTCGACCGGTGAACCGCTGCGGGCGTCGAGGGTGATCAGGGCGAGCGAGGCCAGGACGAGGAGGGCGAGGGTCTTCGCCCCGCCGGCTTCGTGGTCGCGCTTGGGCATGGGTCCGGCTACCTCCGTGGCTCCGAGAGGAGGACCTGCTGGAGAGCCTCGAACTCCTCCACGCACTTGCCTGCCCCCATCGCGACCGAGGTGAGCGGGTCCTGCGCGACGTGGACGGGCATCCCGGTCTCGTGCCGGATCAGCTCGTCGAGCCCGCGCAGCAGCGCGCCGCCGCCGGTGAGCACGATGCCGCGGTCCATGATGTCGCCGGCCAGCTCGGGTGGGGTCTGGTCGAGGGTGGAGCGGACCGCGTCGACGATCGCGCTGACCGGCTCCTCCATGGCGTGCCTGATCTCGTTGCTGGAGACGTCCACGGTGCGCGGGAGGCCGGAGACCAGGTCGCGCCCGCGGACCTCCGCGTGCACCTCCTCGGGCACCGGGTAGGCCGAGCCGAGCGTCATCTTGATCTCCTCGGCGGTGTGCTCGCCGAGCATCAGCCCGTGCTCCTTCTTCATCCACGCGATCACGGACTGGTCGAGCGCGTCGCCCGCCGTCCGCACGGACATGCTCGAGACCACGCCGCCCAGCGAGATCACGGCGACCTCGGTGGTGCCGCCGCCGATGTCGACGACCATGTTGCCGGTGGCCTCGTGGACCGGGAGGCCGGCGCCGATCGCGGCGGCCATCGGCTCCTCGACGATGTAGACCCGGCGGGCGCCGGCCAGGTAGCCGGCCTCCTTCACCGCACGGTGCTCGACGGTGGTGATCCCGCTCGGCACGCAGATCACGAGTCGCGGCTTGGCGAAGTAGCGACGGCGGTGGACCTGCTGGATGAAGTACCGGAGCATCTGCTCGGTGGCGTCGAAGTCGGCGATCACGCCGTCCTTGAGCGGGCGGATCGCGCGGATGTTGTCCGGGGTACGCCCGATCATCCGCTTGGCCTCGTGACCGACGGCCAGGACCTCGTTGGTGGTGGTGTTGAGGGCGACGACCGACGGCTCGTCGAGGAGCACGCCGCGCCGTCGTACGTAGACAAGGGTGTTGGCGGTGCCGAGATCGACCGCCATGTCGCGGCCGATGACGCTGTTGGCCATGGGTGTAGCCCCGTTCGCGCTCGATGTTGCTGGGGGAAGGTGGGTCACCGAGGCGCTAGCGACCCCTCACGAGCAGCGTAGAAGCGTGCGGCCGTCCAGCCCGGCAGGGACACGCGGTGCCGGTGTGGTGAATGTGACGGATGTGGTCGGGGTTGGGTGGTGTCGGGGGATGTCGGGGGATGTCGTTTCCCAACAGTTGCCCCGGAACTGCACGAGAATCGCCGGATCCTGTGCAGTTTCGGGACAGTTGTTGAGAAACCGCAGCCCTGGCCCCTCCCCCTCACCCCCCGGCGCGGCTCAGGACAGCCCGGGGAACCAGATCCCGATCTCGCGCTCGGCGGACTCCGGGGAGTCCGAGCCGTGCACCAGGTTCTCGCGGTTGGACAGCGACAGGTCGCCACGGATCGTGCCCGGTGCGGCCTTGCGCCCGTCGGTCGCCCCGTTGATGGCGCGCACCACCTCGACCGCCTCGTCACCCTCGAGCACCAGGGCCACCAGTGGGCCGCTCGTCACGAACTCGCGCAACGGCGGGTAGAAGTCCCGCTCGACGTGCTCGGCGTAGTGCCGGTCGGCCTGCTCGGCATCGATCGTCCGGTGCTCCAGGGCGACGATGGACAGTCCCTTCGCCTCGAACCGGCCGAGGACCTCGCCCACGAGGCCACGGCGGACGGCGTCGGGCTTGAGCAGGACGAGGGTGCGCTGAGTCATGGCGGCAGCCTAGCCACGCGCCCGGGGATGGACCGGGCGGCCTCCGGTGTTGTGGCCCGACGACCAGCCCGGAGACTCACACCCCCCGTTCGAGGAGCGAGCCCATGCGCGCAGTCCAGTTCGACGAGTACGGCGACCCCGACGTCCTGCATCTCGGCGACGCCCCCGAGCCGCACGCCGGTCCTGGTCAGGTCCGGATCGCGGTCGAGGCGGTGGGCGTGAACCAGTTCGACGCGAAGGTCCGCTCGGGCCTGCTCGCCGACGCGATGCCGCTCCCCCTCCCCCACGTTCCCGGGCTCGAGGGGGCCGGCGTGGTCGACGAGGTCGGCGAGGGGGTGGTCGGGGTGGCGGTCGGTGACCGCGTCTTCGGCAAGGGTTCGGCGACGTACGCCGAGCTGGCGGTGCTCACGGCGTTCGCGCCGATCCCCGGCGCCCTGACCATGGCCGAGGCGGCCGCACTGCCGGTGTCGGTCGAGACCGCCGCCCGGCTGCTGGACCTGCTCGAGCTGCACCCGGGTGGGCTGCTGGTGGTCGACGGTGCCTCCGGCGGTGTCGGCACCGGCGTCGTCCAGCTCGCGGTCGCTCGCGGGCTGGTGGTCGTCGGCACCGCGTCGGAGGCGAACCACGCCTACCTGCGCGAGCTCGGCGCGATGCCGACGACGTACGGCGAGGGGCTCGCCGACCGGGTTCACGCGCTGGTCGACCAGCCGGTCGCCGGTGCGCTCGACCTCGCCGGGAAGGGCGGTGTCCGGGACCTGGTGGCCCTGACCGGCGACCCGGGCCGGGTCGCCACGATCGCCGACTACGGCGCCGGGGCCCAGGGCGTGACCGTCAGCACCGCCGCCACTGCCTGGTACGCACTCGGGGAGGTCTCGCGGCTGGTGCAGGACGGCAGGTTCCGGGTGAGCGTCGAGGAGGAGATTCCCTGGACCGAGGCCGCACGCGCGCACGAGCGGGTCCGGTCCGGCCACACCCGCGGCAAGATCGTGCTCGCGATCGGTTAGCGCGAGCTAGGACCGGGTCCGGTCGGCGAGCCCGCCGCCCAGGCGGCGCGCTCCCCGTCGATCTTGCGGCCCAGCAGGTAAGCGGTCGCCCACAGCAGCAGGAAGAGCCCGCCGACGAAGAACATGGTGGCCACCGCGACGCCGACGGCGACGGCCGCGACCTGGATCGCCCAGCCGAGCAGGTAGGCCCACGGCCTCCGGAGCAGGCCCGCGACCAGCAGGCAGGCAACGCAGAGGCCCACCCCGATCCAGAGCGCGGTGGCCGTCTCCATCCCGGCGACCGAGATCAGGACCGGCGTGCTCAGGCCGAGCGCGATCGCCTCCAGGAACAGGATCGCGGCACACAGACGGCGGGTCATCGCGCCGCTGACGGCGCGGGCCGGCTCAACCACCAGAGCGACTCCGCAGCAGTGCCCGAGCCTCGCCCACGGTGACCACCGACCCGGTCACCAGGACGGCGCCCGAGCCGATCGCCTCACCGAAGACTCCGCCGGCCTCGGCCAGTGCCGCCGCCTGGTCGATCGCATCCGCCAGCGAGGAGGCCACGGAGACCCGGTCCCGACCGAAGATGCCGGTCGCCACCTCGGCCAGCTCCTCCGCGGACATCGAGCGCTCGGTCGAGTTCTGGGTGCACACGATGTGGGCCAGCACGGGCTCGAACGCGCCGAGAAGGCCCTCGTAGTCCTTGTCGGCCATCACGCCGACGACACCGATCAGCGGGTCGAACGCGAACGAGTCCCCGATCGCCTCGACCACCGCCTCGGCTCCGTGCGGGTTGTGGGCCGCGTCGAGGACGATCGTCGGGCTGCGCCGGATCACCTCGAGCCGACCCGGCGAGGTCACCTCGGCGAACGCCGCGCGCACCACCTCGGCGTCCAGCGCGTCCTCGCCACCGAGGAACGCCTCGACCGCAGCCAGTGCCAGCGCGGCGTTCTGTGCCTGGTGGGCGCCGTACAACGGCAGGAACACCTCGTCGTACGACGCGCGCAGACCCTGCAGCACCAGCATCTGGCCGCCGACCGCGGGCACCCGGCTGAAGACCCCGAACTCGAGTCCCTCGCGCGCCATCGTCGCGCCCACCTCGGCACACCGCTCGACCAGCGCCCTGGCCACGTCGAGGTCCTGCACCGCCGTGATCACAGTGGCTCCCGGCTTGATGATCCCGGACTTGTCCCGCGCGATCTCGGCGGTCGTGGAGCCGAGGTACTTCGCGTGGTCCACGGCGATCGGCGTGATCACGGCCACCTTGCCGTCGGCGACGTTGGTGGAGTCCCAGGTGCCACCCAGGCCGACCTCGACCACCGCGGCGTCGACCGGGGCGTCCGCGAACGCCGCGTAGGCCATCGCGGTGATCGTCTCGAAGAACGAGAGCGGATGAGTGTGCTGCTCGTCCACGAGATGGGTGTAGGGCGCGATGTCGTTGAACGCCGCGACGAACTGGTCCTCGCTCAGCGGCTCGCCGTCGACCACGATCCGCTCGGTCATCGACTCCAGGTGCGGGCTGGTGAAGCGCCCGGTTCGCAGCCCGAGGCTGCGGACCAGGCTCTCGATCATCCGCGCTGTCGAGGTCTTGCCGTTGGTGCCGGTCAGGTGCACCACCGGGTAGCCGTCCTGCGGGTCGCCCAGCAGCGCGAGGAAGTCGCGGATCCGGTCCAGCGAGGGATCGATCCGGGTCTCCGGCCACCGCGAGAGCAGTGCGTCCTCGACCTCGGCATAGGTGTGCGCCAGCCGGGGCGCGGTGTCCCCGGCGGAGGCGGGACCGGGAGTACCTGCCGTTTCCGAGTCAGACATATCGGACAAACCGTACGATCAAGGCGAGTTCTGGCGCCTTCCCGGGAGCGTCCCCGAGACCCTGGGGCAACGACCACATGAAGCACACCCTACGGGCCTACCTGGCCCTCGGCCTCCTGGCCGTGCTGTGCCTGCTCGCGGCTGCCGTGGCGGGCTGGTTCGCGCTGATCGTCTACCTGGTCGTGGCCGGAGACGTGGCCGCCCGCGCACTGTTCTTCCCGTTCCTGGTCGGGCTCGTCGGCCTGTACGTCGTGGTCTCGGTGCTGCGCGCCTCGGCGCTCGTCGCCCGCACCGCACCGCTCGGCCTCGTGCTGCCCGAGGAGAGCCAGCCCCAGCTCTGGCTCCGGATCCGCACCCTGGCACGGGATGCCGGTGCCCGTCCCCCGGACGAGATCCGGCTGGTGCCCGACCCCCGGATCACGATCAGCGACAGCCCGGCCTGGCTCGGCCTGCGAGCCGCCGCACGACGGCTCGAGATCGGGGTGCCGCTGGTGCTGGCGCTGACCGACTCGCAGCTCCAGGCCGCGCTGGCCCTGGAGCTCGGCGGACACGCCACCACACGCCCGGGGGCGGCACCGGTGGTCCGCGGCTCCGCCGTCGTCCGTCGGGTGAGCCGGATCCTGGGTGAGGACGCGCCTGCCGGCCGGATCTTCGCCTCCGCCACCCGGCTCTACCTGCGTCTCGCGCTGCCGGTCACCGAGCGCCAGCGGGTGGAAGGTGACGAGGTTGCCGCCCGGCTGGTCGGTCGCGACGTCGTCGCAGCGACGCTTCACGAGCTCGGGTCGGTGACCGAGGACTGGCACGCGTTCCTGGATCGCTACGTCGGCCCCGCCCACCGGATCGGACTCCGGCCCGACGCGATCGCCGAAGGCTTCCTCGACCTGCGGGACGACCCCACCCGGCGGTCGCTGCTCGGCGGGAGGGCTCACGACGAGGAGCACCTGGACCGCGTCGAGCGCATCGAACGGCTGCCGGTCGGCGGCAGCCAGGACACCGGACTTCCCGGCTTCGCCCTGCTCGCCGACCCGGACGTGACGATGGCGGCGTTCTTCGACCGGCTCTACGGCCACGACCACGAGCTGTCGACCGCCGGGTGGCCCGAGATCCTGACGGCGATCCCCGCGCAGCAGGCGCAGGAGGAGTCGTCCCTGCTGGTGCAGGCCGTGCGGTCGGCACCGTGGCGCGGCGGTCGTGACGCGACCCTCGACGCGCTGGCCGAGGAGCTCCGGCTCGGGCGTGGCACGGAGCTCGCGCGCCGGGTCTCGGACCTCAGGACAGCGACCGAGCAGCAGGCGCTGGTGGGTGCCCTGGTGGGATCACTGCTCGGACGACTGCTGCTGGACCGCCGGTTGGCGACGTACCAGCGCACCTGGGCAGGGCCGGACGTGGTGCTGGACCGCACGGGTGCTGTCGTCGACGTCGTGGACCTCGGCACTCGGGCGGCCGGATCGGCCGATGGGGTCACCGCGATGCTCGCGTTCGCCGAGGACAACGAGATCGCGACGTCCGAGGTGTTCGACTTCGGCACCGAGACCGGGCCCGGGCCGTTGCGGATCCTCGGCTGCCTCGCCCCGATGCAGAGCGGCGCCACGACCGTGATCCTCGCGCCGTGCACCAGAGGCCTGGCGGTGCTGCGTCCACGCGGCGCCACCGAGTGGCTGGCGGTGGGGCGGGCTCCGTTCGTCGCCGGCACGGCCCGCCGGCTGTTCGACCTGCTCAGCTCGCGGTCCGCCGAGGACCTGGTCGGGCGGCCGCACGCCGAGGTGCTGGCCTGGGACCAGGTGCGGGACGCGCGCCTGGTCGAGCGTGCCCTGCGAAGGCCCCGGCTGACGATCACCATGGACGACGGCCAGCGCCGCAGCTACGCCGTGCTGCGCAGCACCGTCGGCCACGGCGACCCGTGGGATCCGTGGGACGCGATCCGGCACTTCCTGGACGACCGGTTCACCCGACAGCGGGTGCAGGCAGGCGCCCGCGCAACCGGTTCGCGGGTGCGCGTGTCCTGACCGTAGGATTTCGGACCATGACCGAGACCCTGCACGACCCGGCACCGGAGCAGTCGACGAGTGCACCTCGCGCCGTCGACGTACCGGACAAGCCGGCGCTGGAAGGACTCGAGGAGAAGTGGACCGCGCGGTGGCAGAGCGACGGCACCTACGCCTTCGACCGGACCCGGTCGCGCGCCGAGGTCTACTCGATCGACACCCCGCCGCCGACCGTCAGCGGCTCACTCCACGTCGGACACGTCTTCTCCTACACCCACCCGGACCTGATCGCGCGCTTCCAGCGGATGCAGGGCAAGTCGGTCTTCTACCCGATGGGCTGGGACGACAACGGGCTGCCCACGGAGCGTCGGGTCCAGAACTACTTCGGTGTGCGCTGCGACCCGTCGCTGCCCTACGTCGCCGACTTCGTCCCGCCCGAGAAGCCGGACCCGAAGAAGCAGGTCTCGATCAGCCGGCCCAACTTCGTCGAGCTCTGCGAGCGACTGGTCGTCGAGGACGAGAAGGTCTTCGAGTCGCTGTGGCGCACCCTGGGTCTCTCGGTCGACTGGTCCCAGCACTACACGACGATCGGCCCCAAGGCGCAGCTCGCCAGCCAGCGCGCGTTCCTGCGCAACTACGCGCGTGGTGAGGCCTACCTCCAGGAGGCACCGACCCTGTGGGACGTCACCTTCCAGACCGCGGTGGCGCAGGCCGAGCTGGAGGCCCGCAAGACGACCGGCGCCTACCACCGGGTGTCCTACCACCGACCGGACGGCGAGCCGATCTGGATCGAGACCACCCGCCCCGAGCTGATCCCCTCCGTCGTCGCGCTGGTCGCGCACCCCGACGACGAGCGCTACCAGCACCTGTTCGGCACCACGGCCACCTCACCGGTGTTCGGCGTCGAGGTGCCGGTGGTCGCCCACCCTGCCGCGGAGATGGACAAGGGTGCCGGCATCGCCATGTGCTGCACGTTCGGTGACCTGACCGATGTCACCTGGTGGCGCGAGCTGCAGCTGCCGGTGCGCACGGTGATCGGCCGTGACGGCCGGTTCCACCGCGAGACACCCGCGTGGCTGGACCACGAGCCTGCCTCCGTGGCGTACGCCGAGCTGGCCGGCAAGACGGTCTTCTCCGCGCGCGAGGCGCTGGTGGCGATGTTGCGCGGGAGCGGTGACCTCGACGGTGACCCGAAGCCCACCGAGCGGATGGTGAACTTCTACGAGAAGGGGGACAAGCCGCTCGAGATCGTCTCCACCCGGCAGTGGTACATCCGCAACGGTGGTCGTGACGCCGAGGTCCGCGACGAGCTGCTCGAGCGGGGTGGCGAGATCACCTGGGTCCCGGGCCACATGAAGCACCGCTACGACAACTGGGTCAGCGGCCTCAACGGCGACTGGCTGATCTCGCGGCAACGCTACTTCGGCATCCCGTTCCCTGCCTGGTACCCGCTCGGCGAGGACGGCGAGCCCGACTACGACCACCCGCTGCTGCCGACCGAGGACCAGCTGCCGCTGGACCCGTCGACGAGCACCCCGCAGGGCTACACCGACGACCAGCGGGGCGCGCCCGGTGGTTTCATCGGCGACCCCGACGTGATGGACACCTGGGCCACCTCGTCGCTCACCCCGCAGATCGCGGGGGGCTGGGAGACCGACGACGACCTCTTCGGACGGGTGTTCCCGATGGACCTGTGCACCCAGGCGCACGACATCATCCGCACCTGGTTGTTCTCCCGCGTGGTCCGCGCGGACTTCGAGAACGGTGTCGCGCCGTGGTCGCACGCCATGATCTCGGGTTTCATCCTCGATCCCGACCGCAAGAAGATGAGCAAGTCGAAGGGCAACGTGGTCGTCCCCGACGACATCCTCTCGAGGTTCGGGGCGGACGCCGTCCGTTGGCGCGCCGCGATGGCTCGGCCGGGGATGGACTCACCCTTCGACGAGTCCCAGATGAAGGTCGGCCGGCGGCTGGCGATGAAGGTGCTCAACGCCTCCCGGTTCGTGCTCGGCTCGGTGGGCGCCACCCACGTCGCGCCCGCGATCGTGCACGACCCGGTCGACAACGCGCTGCTGGCCCGGCTCGACCGCGTGGTGCGCCGCTCGACCGACTCGTTCGCGGCGTACGACTACACCAGCGCGCTGGAGGCGACCGAGACGTTCTTCTGGGAGTTCTGCGACGACTACCTCGAGCTGGTCAAGGAGCGGGCATACGGCGCCCGCGGGGAGTCCGGACCGGACTCCGCCCGGGCCACCCTGGCCATCGCGCTGCACACGCAGCTGCGGTTGCTCGCGCCGTTCCTGCCCTACGTGACCGAGGAGGTGTGGTCGTGGTGGCAGCAGGGATCGATCCATACGCAGGCCTGGCCGACCGCGGCCGACCTGGGCTCGGCAGCCTCGTCCGACGACGCCACGCTCGATGCGGTCGCGGCGGCACTGACCGGCATCCGCGGCGCCAAGTCCGGTGCCAAGGTCTCGATGCGCGCCGAGCTCGCCCGGGTGACGATCACCGGTCCGGCCGCGGCGGTGGCCGCGATCGAGGGGGCGCGCGACGACCTGTGCAACGCGGGCAAGATCACCGGTGACCTGGTGCTCGTGAGCGCGCCGGACGACAGCCCGGTGAGCGTCGACGTGGAGCTCGCCGCGCCGGAGTGACCTGTGGGCGTCAGCTGCCGGCGGCGGCGGCCGGTCCCACGCCGAACGGCACGGTCGCGGGGTCGACCACCACGGTTGCCTCCGCCTGCGCCACCGCCTCGGCGATGGTCTGCGCCCGCACCTCGGCCTCGGTCTGCACCTTGGTCTGGTAGCGATCGGCCGCCAGGGCCACCAGGGCGGCCGCCCGTGCGGCCTGCTTCTCCTTCGCCCTCGCCACCTCGGCGCGGGTCCGCTCCAGGGCGTCCCGGGCGACGCCCAGCGACGTCTCGTAGGCGGCGCTCGCCAGGTCGCGCTCGGCGCTGATCTTGGCGTTGAACTCGCGGTCGGTGGTCGCCACGGCGGCCAGGGCCCGTTTCCGGTACGCCCGGGCCTCGGCCACGTGACCGCTCCTGACCTTCTTCTCGTAGACGTCCTGGATGTGACGCACGGTGGCCTGGCGCCTCTTGGCATAGGCGCTGACCTGGCGCAGCCGTTGTTCGCTGGCCTTGTGCGAGGCGCTGCGCGCGTCGTCGACGGCTGCCGAGTAGGCCCTGGTCGCATCCGACCACTCCTCGCGCCAGGTCGCGGTGAAGGCCTGGGTGGACGAGCGGACCGTCGCCTGGATGGTGGCGAGCTGGTTCTGGGCCTTGTCGACCCGGGTGCGGAACGTGGCGGTCGCCTTGGCACGAACCGGAGCGACGAGCGTGTTGATCTCGGTCTGCAGGTGGTCGACGACGTTGCGCAGGTGCCCCATTTCCGTGACCGCCGAGTCGGCACGGATCCGCGCGGCCTGTGCGGCGGCGGTCAGGTCCTGGCAGGCGGCACTCCCGATCGCCCGGACACATGCCCGGGCGTCGCGGGTCGCCAGCTGCGCCGCCCGCTTGGCCTTGAGCGCGTACGCGCGCGCCTGGCGGAGGTCCTCGGCCGCCACCTGCAACGTCGTCGGACCGGTGCTGACCGGCGGCGGGTTGCCGATGTTGCGCGGCGGACGGGGGTGGAAGGTCGTGGTGTGCGGACGGGATCCGGGTTGGCGACCGGTGGAACGGTGGGACTGCGCGACCACCGGGACCACCACTCCGGGTGCCGCTGTCGCGGCCGGAGCCCCGCCAGCCGCCCTCGACAGCTCGCGAGGCTCGGCGGGTGCCGGGGTGTCGGAGACGGCACTGATCGCGGCACCCAGGAACGGCGTGTCCAGGTAGCGACCGTTCGAGCCGGACGCCTCGATGGTCCGGAGCAGGTTCGGCGGCGCCATCGGGATCAGGATGGTCAGGTTGAAGCCGTTGCCCTGGAGCGCGCTGCGGACCGCGTTGCCGACCGTGAAGGAGCAGAAGAGGGCGACCACGATGAACGCCACCAGTGGACGCTTGTGCTCGGTCCTCACGGCGAACTCCCCTCCCTGCTGGTGCTGATGCGGCTCAGTGACGCTTGACCCGGTGCTTCGTGCCGTGGTGCTTCTGCTTGGCCTGGTGCTTCTGCTTGGCGTGGTGCTTCTGCTTGGCGTGGTGCTTCTGCTTGGCCTGGTGCTTCTGCTTGGCCTGGTGCTTCGCGTGCTGCTTCTCGGCGTGCTTGGCCTGGTGCTGGTCGGCCCGCGCGGTGTGCCGGACCTGCCGCTCCGTTGCCCGCGGGGGGCGCTTCGTCGCGGTCGGGTGCTTCTTCGTGATCTTGCCGGCGTGCCCGTGGTGCTTGCCGGAGGTCGCACTCAGGGTAGGTGCGACCACGGCGCCGGTGGTGGCCGTCGCCGACGGCTTCGGGGAAGGCCGGACGGTGCCCGCGTGCGTCGTGGTCCTGCCGTGCCGGGCGGCGGATCGGACCGGTGTCGCTGTCCGGACCGACGTGGCGGCCACGTCGCGGACGATGGCCCGCTCGACCGTGGAGGAGGTGCGCGGAGCGGTCACGGGTGCGACGCGGGTGGCGGGCGTGCTCGCGCGCCCGCGCGCGCTGTGCGCGACGGCGACCATGGCACGGCCGACGTACGGCGTGTCACCGCCGCGGCCGTTGCTGCCGGAGAGGTCGACCGTGAACAGCATCTCGGGAGCGATCGGGACCAGCACCGTCAGCGGGAGCCCGGCGCTGACGAGCTGCTGGACAGCGGCCGTCCGGACGGCCTGGCCGACGACAAGAGCGCAGGCGAGGGCCACGAGGAAAAACGCCGCGAGGGGACGCTTGTGCTCGGCGCTCATGTGCGCTCCAAATCCGAGAGTGCTGGGGGATGGTGACCCGACGAAATCGGATCTATCGGAGCGTAATCGGGCACTTCGGACCATCGCAGCCAAACCCGGGAAGCCGGCCCCGTCGGTCTAGCCCGGGACTATTTCGGACTTGTCCGAGGCGGATCGGCGCGCTAGGAGCCGCCGGCGCTCGGCCCGCGGGTCAGGCCGACTTCTTCTTCTTGGTCTCGTCGGCCCGCTCGACCAGGGTCGGAGCCTCCTGGTCGGTGACCACACCGTCGGTCACGATCACCTTGGCGATGTCACCGCGCGAGGGCACGTCGTACATCACGTTGAGGAGCGCCTCCTCGATGATCGCTCGTAGTCCGCGAGCGCCGGTGCCACGCTCCATCGCCCTCTCGGCGATGGCAGAGATCGCCTCGTCGGTGAACTCGAGCTCGACACCGTCGATGTCGAAGAGCTTCTGGTACTGCTTGATCAACGCGTTGCGTGGCTCGGTCAGGATCTGCACGAGGGCGGCGTTGTCGAGCTTGTTCACGCTGGCGATCAGCGGCAGCCGGCCGATGAACTCGGGGATCAGGCCGAACTTGACGAGGTCCTCGGGTCGCACCTGGCTGAACATCTCGTCGGAGTCACGCTCCGCCGAGGTACGGATCTCGGCCGTGAAGCCGAGCGTCTTCTTGCCCACCCGCTGCTCGACGATGTGCTCGAGTCCGGCGAACGCGCCACCGACGACGAACAGGATGTTGGTGGTGTCGATCTGGATGAACTCCTGGTGCGGGTGCTTGCGCCCGCCCTGCGGCGGCACCGACGCGGTCGTGCCCTCGAGGATCTTCAGCAGGGCCTGCTGCACGCCCTCACCGGAGACGTCGCGCGTGATCGAGGGGTTCTCCGCCTTGCGGGCCACCTTGTCGATCTCGTCGATGTAGATGATGCCGGTCTCGGCCTTCTTGACGTCGTAGTCGGCTGCCTGGATCAGCTTGAGCAGGATGTTCTCGACGTCCTCGCCGACGTAGCCGGCCTCGGTCAGGGCGGTGGCGTCGGCGATCGCGAACGGAACGTTGAGCATCCGGGCGAGGGTCTGCGCCAGGTAGGTCTTGCCACAGCCCGTGGGACCGATCACCAGGATGTTGGACTTGGCGACCTCGACCACCTCGTCCTTGGAGTGCCGCCCCGCTGCGGTCGCGCTGGCCACGCCGGCCTGGACCCGCTTGTAGTGGTTGTAGACGGCGACCGCGAGCGACTTCTTCGCGGTCTCCTGGCCGATCACGTAGGAGTTGAGGAACTCGAAGATCTCGCGGGGCTTGGGCAGCTCGTCGAGCCCGACCTCGCCGGTCTCGTTGAGCTCCTCCTCGATGATCTCGTTGCAGAGGTCGATGCACTCGTCGCAGATGTAGACGCCGGGGCCGGCGATCAGCTTCTTGACCTGCTTCTGGCTCTTCCCGCAGAACGAGCACTTCAACAGGTCGCCCCCGTCACCGATGCGTGCCACTGGCGACGTCTCCCATCATCCTGGTCGGAGCCGAGGCGCCGACATGCTCACTGGTGCGAACCCGGATCGACGGTACCTGTTCGAACCCCCGAACGTGCGAGGACACGGCAGACCCGTCGGGCTGGGCTGGTCAGGTCGGACCGGACCTCATACGGGCACGGCCTTGCGCGACTCGAGGATCTGGTCGATCAGGCCGTAGGCGATCGCCGCCTCCGCGGTCAGGATCTTGTCGCGCTCGATGTCGTTGTTGACCTCCTCGGGCGTCTTGCCCGAGTGGTCGGCGATCAGCTTCTCCAGCAGCTCGCGCATCCGGAGGATCTCGTTGGCCTGGATCTCGATGTCCGAGGACTGGCCGTAGGTGCCCTCGGTGTAGGGCTGGTGGATCAGGATCCGGCTGTTGGGCAGCGCCAGCCGCTTGCCCGGCGCTCCGGCAGCGAGCAGCACCGCGGCCGCGGACGCCGCCTGTCCCAGGCACACGGTCTGCACGTCGGGCTTGATGAACTGCATCGTGTCGTAGATCGCGGTCATCGCGGTGAACGAGCCACCGGGGCTGTTGATGTAGATCTGGATGTCACGGTCGGGGTCCATCGACTCCAGGCAGAGCAGCTGGGCCATCACCGCATTGGCGATGTCGTCGCTGATCGGGGTGCCCATGAAGATGATCCGGTCCTCGAACAGCTTGCCGTAGGGGTCGATCCGGCGGAAGCCGTAGGACGTGCGCTCTTCCCACTGCGGGATGTAGTAGTTCATCTGGTGTCCTCAGTCCTTCGCGGCGCGCGCGGGGCGGCCCTCGTCAGCGGCCTGCAGCGCGCTGCTGATCACGTGGTCGATGAAGCCGTAGTCCTTGGCCTGCTCCGCGGTGAACCAGCGGTCGCGGTCGGCGTCGGCCTCGACCTGGGCGAGCTCCTGCCCGGTGTGCTGGCTGATCAGCTCGAAGAGCACCTTCTTGATGTGCAGCGACTGCTGGGCCTGGATCTTGATGTCGGACGCCGAGCCACCCATGCCGCCGGACGGCTGGTGCATCATGATCCGCGCGTGTGGCAGCGCGTATCGCTTGCCGTTGGCGCCGGCACAGAGCAGGAACTGTCCCATGGAGGCGGCCAGCCCCATGCCCACCGTCGCCACGTCGTTGGGGATGTAGTTCATGGTGTCGTAGATCGCCATGCCCGCGTCGACGGAGCCGCCCGGCGAGTTGATGTGCAGGAAGATGTCGCCCTCGGGATCCTCGGCTGAGAGCAGCAGCAGCTGGGCACAGATCGCGTTGGCGTTCTGGTCGCGCACCTCTGAGCCGAGGAACACGATCCGTTCGCGCAGCAGGCGCTGGTAGATGTGGTCGTCGAGCCCGTACGACGAGCCGCCGCCGTTCATCCGGGGGAAGTCAGTGGAAGTGTCAGTCACGCTGTCGACCCTAGACGGATCGACCCCCGAATCCATGGGCAACGACCCCGTGTTCGCCCACAGCGGAGAACCGGGGCGGAGAGTCCTCAGCGCTCGATCCGCGCCTTCATCCGCTCCACGGTGGTGCGGATGCCGGCCGCCAGCTCGGTGTCGTGGCCGGCCGCTCCGCCGAGCACGGGTCCGAGCAGGGCGGTCCCGCGCGTGAACCTGGGCAGGATCCGACGCCCGGTCAGCCGGGTGCCGCCGCCGGCGGGACGCAGCTCGTAGAGCCAGGTCGCGCCGCTCTCCCGGGTGCGCCACGCGATCGCCCGGTGCGGCTCCCAGCGGACGACGGTCGAGATCGTCGGCCAGGCGACGACGCCGCGCCGGTTGAGGCCCACGAACCGGGCCCCGGCGCCGGTGTCGCGACCCAGCACCCAGACCTTGCGCAGCTCGGGGCTGAACTCCGGCATCCGGCGTACGTCGGAGACCACCTCCCACACGGCCGCCGGTGACGCGGCGATCTCGATCGTGGCCTCGATCGGGTGCGGCTCGCTCATGCCGACTGCTGCCGCTCCCCGGTGCGGGTGTCGGTCAGCCATCGAAGGATCGCGACGTGGACGTCGTCGTGGTTGAGCAGGTCGAAGTGGTCGGCCCCCGGGACGTGGAGCACGTCGGCGCCCGGGAACATCTCCCGGCCACGGCGGGCCTTGCCGACCGCCGACGGGTACCGCACCAGCAGGTCTCCGGCGACCTCGGCGACCGGGTGCCTGGGCGAGCGGGTGATCGTGCCGGCGACCAGGTGGTAGCGCGCGTGCGGCAGGTTGCGGACGTCGTCGGGGAGCCCGGCGCGGAGGTCGAGGATGCCCACCGACCGGTGGTCGAGGAAGCGGCCGAACGGCGCCGACTCGGGCAGCAGGGACAGCCCGGAGGACCCGGCGGTGAGCACCCGGGCGATCGGCGCACCCAGGTGCGGGGTGCCGAGCGTGACCACGTCGGTGACCAGCAGGTTCCAGGCCGGGTCGGCGTCGGAGACCACCGCGCACGCGCTGCGCATGATCAGCCCGCCCATCGAGTGACCGACGAGCGCGATCCGGCGCACCTCCACCGGCCAGGCCGCGACCAGGTCCTCCATCAGCGACGCCAGCGCCACACCGTTCTCGCTGAGCGTGAGGCCGGAGTTCGCGCGCAGGTAGACCGGCGACCAGCCCTCACGGGCCAGTCGCTGACCGTAGCTCTCGTCGCTCCCTTCCCCGCTCTGCGGAGACCGGCGTCGGTCCCAGTAGCTCTCGGTCTCGCTCAACCCGTGCAGGAAGACCACGAGGTCGCCGGTGGCCCTGGGGTACGCCGCCCGCAGGCTGGCGGTGTCGAGCGCCACGTCGCGGCCACGGCGGCGTACCGCCATCGTGATCGCGAGCTCCGGGTGGGTGTCACGGATCCGGTCGCCGAACAGGCCGTTCAGCGCCGAGACGACGAACCGGCCGCGTGGGGTGTCTTCGAGGCGGGGGCCGATCCCTGCCCGGTCGGCACGCTGCAGACCGGTCGTGACCGCGCCCAGTCCGGCGCCGATGCCCCCGTACACGGCGCCGGAGATGCCGCCGTGCCGGGCGTGCTCCTCGGTCCGGTGCCCGGCGACCAGGTCGGCCGCGCCCCGCAGCCGGCGGGACACGGCACCGTGCACGTCGCGCACGGTGCCGAGGATCGCCGCCTGGGCGAGGTCGGTGCCGAGCGCGAGGGCTCCGAGAGGGCCCGCCCGTTCAGTGGACAGCTGTTCACTCGACATGCGTCGAGTGTAGGCGGATCACTCCGCCGTGGCCGGCTCCGACTCGGCTTCGGATCCAGTGGCAGAATCGGACTCGGAGTCGGACTCGGAGTCGGTCTCGGAGTCTGGGTCGCCGACACTGCCGTCGGGACGCAGGTTCTTCAGGTCGACCACGTTGCCCGAACCGTCGGTGACGGTGGCGGTCTCGACGATCTTCGCGAGCGCCTTGCCGCGGACGACCTCGGCCACCATCTCGGGGATGTGGTTGTGCTCGACCATGTGCTTCATGAACTCCTGCGGCTCCTGGCCGGACTGCTGCGCCCGGCGCATCAGGTGCTCCTGGAGCTCCTCCTGCTCGACTCCGATCTCCTCGGCCTTGGCGACCTCGTCGAGGATGAACTGCGCGGCCATCGAGTCGCGGACGCGCTTCTCCATCTCGGCCTCGAACTCGTCGACCGTCTGCTTCTCGTTGTCGAGGTAGGTCTCGAGCGTCATGCCCGCCCAGCCGAGCTGCTGGGTGATCTCCTCGCGGCGGCCACCGAGCTCCTGCTGCACGACCTCGTCGGGCAGCGGCACGTCGGTGGCGTCGATCAGCTTCTCCAGGACGGCGTCGCGCGCGGCTGCCGCCTGCTCGAGCCGCTTGCCACGCTCGAGCCGGGTGCGGACGTCGTCGGTGAGCTCGTCCATCGTGTCGAACTCCGAGGCGGTCTGGGCGAACTCCTCGTCCAGCTCGGGCAGCTCCTGCTCGCGGACCGCGGTCACCTTCACGCGGACGTCGACCTGCTGGCCCTCGAGCTCGCCACCGAGCAGCTGGGACTCGAAGGTGCTCTCCTCGCCGGCGGACATCCCGGCCAGCACCTCGTCGATGCCGGGCAGCATGTCGCCCTTGCCGACCTGGTAGCTGTAGCCGGTCAGCTCGCCACCCTCGATCGGCTCGCCGTCCTTGGCGGAGGCGACCAGGTCGAGCGTCACGAAGTCGCCGTCGGCGGCAGCGCGCTCCACGTCGACCAGGGTCGCGAAGCGCTCGCGCAGGTGCTGCACCTGCTCCTCGACGTCGGCGTCGGAGACGCTGAGGTCCTCCACGTTCGCCTCGATCCCGTCGTACGACGGGAGCGAGATCGGCGGCCGCACGGTGACCTCGGCCGTGAACTCGAGGGTGTCGTTGTCCTCGAGCTTGGTGATGTCGATCTCGGGCTGGGCCAACGGCACCAGGTCGTTGTCCTGGAGCGCCTGCACGTAGAGCTTGGGCAGCGCGTCGTTGATCGCCTCGTCCAGCACGGCACCGCGGCCGACCTGCCGGTCGATCACGGGCGGCGGCACCTTGCCCTTGCGGAACCCGGGGATGTTCACCTGCTTCGCGATCCGCTGGTAGGCCGCGTCCAGGCTCGGCTGGAGCTCGGCGAACGGGACCTCGACGGTCAGCTTTGCGCGGGTCGGGTCGATGCTCTCGACGGCGCTCTTCACAGGGTCAGCTCCTTGTTGCACGCATACATGGCAGTGGCCGCGCCTCGACGCAGGAGCGTGGGCTGGCGGCCGATATTCCAGCGTACGGCACCGCTCCCGACCCGCGAAATGCGGTCGGGAGCCGTCGGGGCGACAGGACTCGAACCTGCGGTCTCCTGCTCCCAAAGCAGGCGCGCTAGCCACTACGCTACGCCCCGTGCGGCGGCCCCTCGAGGACCTCTGCGAGCGGATGACGGGAATCGAACCCGCGTAATCAGTTTGGAAGACTGAGGCTCTGCCATTGAGCTACATCCGCGTGCGCCGCGGAGACGGACTGCTCCGGGGCGGACCCATGGTGCCACAGCGGCACCGCGCGTCACGAACCCGAATCGTCGGCCGGCGCCGCGTGCCCGTTGCCCGGCCAGCGTCGGTGCACCAGCAGCAGCGCCCGGTCGTCGTCGCTGCGCTCGAGCTCGTCGACGAGCTGCACCTCGGCGCCCTCGAAGCCGGTCTGGAGCAGCCGCTGTCCCCGTCCGGCGAGCTTGTCGATGCCGCTCTGGATGTCTCGCCGCGGGTCCTCGACCAGGCCGTCGGTGTAGAGCATCAGGGCGTCACCCGGCTGGATCGTGCCGCGCACGACGTCGACCTTGAAGTCACGCAGCACGCCCAGGATCGGGCCCTCGGACTCGAGCACCGACCACTTGCCCGACCCGGCGTGCAGCCACACGGCGGGCGGGTGCCCGGCCTTGCGCAGCTCGAAGTCGCCGGTGGCCAGGTCGAGGTGGAGCTGGATCGCGGTGGCGAAGCCCTCGGGCCAGTTCTGGCGGAGCAGGTACTGGTTGGCCGCCGGCAGGAAGCGCTCGGTCGAGACCGCGGCGAGCAGTCCGCCGAAGGCGCCCGAGAGGAGCAGCGAACGGGTGCCGGCCTCCACCCCCTTGCCGGAGACGTCGACGACCACCACCTGCAGCGACCCGTCGACGACGTTGGCGTCGGCCACGATGAAGTCGCCCGCGAACAGGGTGCCGCCGGAGGAGCGGAGCACCGACTTGGCGTACCACTCGTCGGGGAGGGTGCCGATCCGCGACTGCCGGATCAGCCGGTCCCGGAGGTCGACCAGCATCGACTCGCCCTTCGGTCCGGCGATGCCGAGCCGGGTGCGCCGGAACGACACCAGCAGGATCAGGAACCCGAGCACGAACGTGACCACGACCAGGATCACGCCGCGGGCCATCGTGGGTGGCTGCACCGCGATCATCACCGAGACGCAGACCAGCGCGCCCACGATGAACCAGGGCAAGGTCCGCGGGCCCAGCGACAGGCTGGCGAGGAACATCGGGATCAGCAGCGTGCTGTAGGGCACGTAGTCGGGAACGAACGAGCCGGCGACGGTCAGCAGCAGCACCGGGATCCCGAGCGCGACCAGAGCGGGCGTGTCTGTATAGACCATCTGCCTGCGGAGTTGCGCCCACCGACCCCGGAGGACGTGGACGTGAGCCCCGCTGTGTCGCTCGGACAACGCTCTGACCTCGGCATTCTCACTGGGGGGCGGGATGGACGGGCGGCTCGTCGCGCTGGCGTCACCCAGCCTAGACATCGACGCGAGCCCGCGAGCGGAAACGCGGCTGGCACCGGGGGCACCAGAACAGGTTGCGTCCCTTGAGCACGGTGGTGCGCACGGTGGTGCCGCAGACCAGGCACGGCTGGCCGGTGCGCCGGTAGACGTACACCTCTCCCCCGTGGTCGTCCGTGCGCGGCGGCCGGCCCATCGCCTCGGGCGTGTGCTCGGGCCGGACCGTGTCGATCCGCCCGGTGCGCACGCCCTCCTCGAGCAGCCCCACGAGGTCTGCCCACAGGGCCTCCCACTGCCCGCGCCGGAGCGACCGACCCGGCCGCTGCGGGTCGAGCCGGTGCCGGAAGAGCACCTCGGCGCGGTAGACGTTGCCGACCCCGGCGAGCACCTTCTGGTCCATCAGCAGGTCGCCGAGCGAACGCTCGCTGCGGTGGATGCGGCGCCAGGCACGCTCCGGCACGGCGTCCGGCCGCAGCGGGTCCGGGCCGAGCGCTCCCACGACCGCGTCCCGCCGCTCGCGGGTGACCAGGTCGCACTGGATGGCACCCCGGAGGTCGGCGTACGACGTGTCGTTCTGCAGCCGGAGCCGCACCTGGCCGAACGGCGCCGGCGCCGCCCCCGGGCGCACGTCGAACCTGCCGATCAGCCCGAGGTGCACGTGCACGAACCGGTCGCCGGCGAACTCCACGAACAGGTGCTTGCCCGCCGACTCGGCCGTGACCAGCAGCTGCCCGTCGAGCACCGCCGCGTCGGCCGCGAAGCGTCCCTGCGGGCTGCTCACGCGCGCCGGCCGTCCCCCGAACGCGACGTCCAGCTCGGCGGCGAGACGGTGGAGGGTGTGCCCCTCAGGCATCGGGTCCGAGACCGCGGGCCGACTCCGGGAGCGTGGGCAGGTCGCCGGTCGTCTCGTAGGCGGCCAGCATCCCGATCCGGCGGACGTGGCGCTCCTCACCGGTGAAGTCGGTGCCGAGGAAGACCTCGATGAACCGGGTCATCTCCTCGACGGTGTGCATCCGGCCGCCGACCGAGATCACGTTCGCGTCGTTGTGCTCGCGGGCCAGCCTCGCGGTCTCCTCGCTCCAGGCCAGGGCGGCCCGCGCACCGGCCACCTTGTTGGCCGCGATCTGCTCGCCGTTGCCGGAGCCGCCGATCACCACCCCGAGGCTGCCGGGGTCGGCGACGACCGCCGCCGACGCTCGTAGGCAGAAGACCGGGTAGTCGTCGAGTGCGTCGTACACGAAGGGCCCGTGATCGACCGGCTCGTGTCCGTGGTCTCGCAGCCAGCCGAGCATGTGCTCCTTGAGCTCGAGGCCGGCGTGGTCGGAGCCGAGGTGGACGCGCATGCGGGTCAATGTAGTGGGTGAGGGTCGCGGGTCTGCGGCTCGTCGGGTCCCACCCGGCACCAGCCGCACGGGCCGCGCAGCAGTCGGTCCGCGGCGGCGGCCGACACGGCCGGTGCCTCGACGACACCAGCCCCGGACGAACCCCTACTCCGACAACCGGGCCAGCTCGTCCTCGACGACCCCCGGATCCAGCTTCGTGAAGATCGGCGTCGGCTTCGCGATCTTCGTGCCGACCGTCAGCGGGTGCCGGCCCCAGGCCCGGGCGTCGCGGTAGTCGCCGGTGATGATCGGGTACGACGGGCCGCCGTCGAGGTCGTCGACCTCCTCGACCCGGGGCATCGGCGCGACGTCACCCGCCCCGCCGAGCACCAGGTCGACCGCATTGGCGCTGAACGGCAGGAACGGAGCCAGCAGCACGTTGCAGTCGGCGACGCACTGGGCGACCACGTGCAGGACCGTGCCGAGCCGCTCACGCTGGTCGTCGCCCTTGAGCTGCCACGGCGCCTGGTCCGAGACGTACTTGTTCACCTCCGAGACGGTCCGCATCGCCTCGGCGACGGCGGCCTTCTGCCGGTGCCGACCGAGCAGGTCGCCGACGGTGACGAACGCCTGCTCGACGTGGTCGAGGAGCGCCCGGTCCTCCTCGGCGAGCTCGGCAGCGGGCGGGATCTCACCGAAGCTCTTCGCGAGCATCGTCGCGGTGCGGTTCACCAGGTTGCCCCAGCCGGCGACCAGCTCGTCGTTGGTGCGGCGCACGAACTCGGCCCAGGTGAAGTCGGCGTCCTGGTTCTCCGGGCCGGCTGCGCACAGGAAGTAGCGCAGCGCGTCAGCCTGGTAGCGCTCGAGGACGTCGCGCACGTAGATCACGACCCGCTTCGAGGAGGAGAACTTCTTGCCCTCCATGGTGAGGAACTCGCTGGACACCACCTCGGTCGGCAGGTTCAGGTCGCCGTACTCCCCCGGCTCACCGCCCTTGTCGCCCCGGCCGTCGTAGGCGAGCAGCTCGGCGGGCCAGATCTGGGAGTGGAAGGTGATGTTGTCCTTGCCCATGAAGTAGTAGGAGAGAGCCTCCTCCCCGCCATCGGACGGAGGGTTCCACCACTGGCGCCAGGCCTCCGCGTCGCCGGTACGGCGAGCCCACTCGATCGAGGCCGACAGGTAGCCGATCACGGCGTCGAACCAGACGTAGAACCGCTTGGTGGGGTTGTCCCGCCAGCCGTCGAGCGGGACGGCGATGCCCCAGTCGATGTCGCGGGTCATCGCCCGCGGGCGGATCTCCTTGAGGATGTTCTGGCTGAACCGGATCACGTTGGGCCGCCACAACCCGGTGGCCGCACGATCGTCGAGCCACTCCCCGAGCGCCTCGGCGAGCGCCGGCAGGTCGAGGAAGAAGTGCTGGGTCTCCACGAACTCCGGGGTCTCGCCGCTGATCTTCGACCGCGGGTTCTTCAGGTCCTGCGGGTCGAGCTGGTTGCCGCAGTTGTCGCACTGGTCGCCGCGGGCGCCGTCGTACCCGCAGATCGGGCAGGTGCCCTCGATGTAGCGGTCGGGCAGGGTGCGCCCGGTCGACGGCGAGATCGCGCCGAACGTCGTCTGCTCGACGAAGTACCCGTTGTCGTAGACGCCCCGGAACAGCTGCTGCACGACCGCGTGGTGGTTGCGGGTGGTGGTGCGGGTGTACAGGTCGTAGGTGAGCCCGAGCGCGACGAAGTCCTCGACGATGAACCGGTGGTTGGCGTCGGCCAGCTCCTGCGGTGTCACCCCCGCCTCGTCGGCCGCGATCAGGATCGGGGTGCCGTGCTCGTCGGACCCCGAGACCATCAGCACCTCGTGCCCGGCCATCCTCATGTAGCGGCTGAAGACGTCGGAGGGCACGCCGAAGCCGGCCACGTGGCCGATGTGACGGGGGCCGTTGGCGTACGGCCAGGCGACGGCGGACAGCACCTTGCTCATGCCGGAAGCCTAGTGAGCACCCGCCAGCGGGTTCTCCGCGGTGCCCGACGCGGGTGCGTCAGCAGGCGCTGGGCGTGAAGGACATGCTCCGGATCCCGATGTGCGGGCTGCCGGTGATCGACCCGGAGCCCTGGTAGTAGACGATCTGGAACTGTGTCGCCGACGCGTAGCTCAGGGTGACGTCGGCCAGCCCCGACCCGTCCGGCACGGCGGTGCCGGTGCTCGAGTGGAAGGGCTTCTTCTTCGATCCGTCACCCGTGACCGCGGCACCGGACGAGTACGTGAACCCCAGCGTGCTGACCTCGACGTAGTCCTCGTAGCTGCCGGCCTGGTCGATGTCCACGATCTTGATGCTCAAGTTGGTGACCGGCTGGCTGAACGTGAACTTGATCGTCTGGGAGGTGCTGGAGGAGTTCAGGTCGTAGAACCTCAGCTCCTTGGTGGTCGAGGTGGTGGCGTAGATCGTGGCGTTGTTCGCCGCCCCGGTGGCTCCGCTGAGGTTCAGCGTGGCCGTGACCAGGCCGGCCGTGAACGTCGATCCGGTGGTGTACGCCGCACCGGTCGCGTAGCTGCTGAAGTCGATGGTCCGCGTGGCGCACGGCGACGCCGCGAAGGCGGGCGCCGCGGCGACCGTCGCCAGCACCGGTGCGGTCCATGCCGCGGCCCGGACCAGCGTGCGGCGCGACGGCCGGGCCTGGCCCGCTGCGGGGTCCTGTGTGGTCGAGCAGGTCTTCTCCATGACGGAGCCAAGGCTATTGCTACATATCTGTCCATCTGGGCCTTAAACGGCCGAAACCGTCCGATTGGCCACCTATCGGACTAGACCACCAATGTGCCCATTTTGTCCTATTTACCGCGTTCGTCCGGCTACGGTCGGGCTCCGCGTTCTCGAGGAGTTCTCACCGATGTCCCACACCGTCCGATCCGCACGCCTGGGCAGCCTGGTCCTGGCGTCGGCCCTGCTCGTGAGCCTGTGGAGCCCGCTCCGCGCCGAGGCCGCGACGTTCGCGAGCCCGAAGAACGTCCACGTCGTCTACGCCAAGACCACGACGACCTCGATCCACCTGGACTGGGACTACGTGCCGCACGCCTCGGGGTACCGGGTCAGGTACGCGACCGTCTCCTCGATGTCCGGCGCCAAGACTGTCTCCTTCCGCTACAGCAGCGGCAACATCCGAGGCCTGGAGCCCGACACGAAGTACTGGTTCCGGGTCGCGGTCGCCGCCAACCGCGGCACCGGCGCGATCCAGAGCGGCTACACACCCTCGCCGTACCCCAGCGGACGCACGCCTGCGGCTGCGGTCGCGCCGCCGTCCACCGGGGCGTACGACCTGGACGTCGCGTCGTACAACCTCAGCGTGATCATGGGCGACTCCTCGACCGTGCACGAGCCCTGGGCGGCTCGTCGGACGAAGGTCGCCCAGCAGCTCCTCGGCATCGCCCCCGTCGACCAGCCCGGCCCGTCGCCGGACGTGATCGCGGTGCAGGAGGCCGACACCAGCCGCAAGTTCAGCGACGGCGTGACCACGCAGTACACCGACCTGGTCAAGGAGCTGAACACCTACGCCACCGGTCGCGACCACTACTCCGCGATCGCCGGCACCGCTGCCGCGACCCACCTGGTCTACAACGACGCGACGTTGACCCTGGTCCGCGCCGGTGCTCTGAAGTGGGACGCCCAGGAGTCGGTCGTCGACGGCGCCCGCTACATGTTCTGGGGCATCTTCGAGACCAAGGCGACCGGTGACAGGTTCTTCTTCTCCAGCAGCCACCTCGAGACCGCCTCGGAGGCCATCCGGCGCCAGCAGTGGCAGCAGCTGATCCGCGACGTGCCCACGATGGCCGGGGGGCTGCCCATCATCCTGGGCGGCGACTTCAACTCACCGCGCAAGGCGTCGAACCCGACCGCGGGGGTCATGCTCCCGCAGATGTACGCCGCCGGCTTCGGCGACGTCCTGGGCCAGAACGGTCCGGAGATGGTGCACGTCGCGGGCAACCGCACGAAGCAGATCGTCCGCGGCAACGTGTTCTCGCTGAACAAGTGGGTCCGGAAGCTGAACCACTACGCGAGCACGAACGACATCGGGCAGAGCATCGACTACCTGTTCGCCACGAACAGCCTGGTCGTGAAGCGCTGGCAGATGGTCGTCGACGACGCCAACGACTACTCGCTGGACGGCACCATCGCCTCCGACCACAACCTGATCAAGGCCACCGTCACCCTGCCGTAGCAGGTGCGGGCGGCCGGTCGGGCTGGGTTATCCTCCCCCGGTACCCCACCCTGGAGAACGATGAACCGGCCCGCGCTGAGTGCTGCCCACCGCCGGATCCTGCGTCGGTCAGCGCGCTGGGCGGCGGTGCCCTCGACCACGTTGCTGCTGCTGCTGGTGCTGCTGGTCACCACGATGCCGGCGGTGCGCGAGGCCGTGCTGCGGCCGATCCCGCCGGGACTCCGTCCGGTGTCGACGACCGCGACCTCGCTCAAGCTGACCTGGGCCGAGGTGTCCGGCAGCCCGCGCTACCGGGTCGCGTTCAGCACCTCCCCTGCGATGGCCGACGCGCACGTGGTCACCTTCGACGACAACGAGGGAACGCTGACCGGCCTCGCTCCGGGACGGCGCTACTACGTGCGGGTGGCGTCGGCGGCCGCCGACGGGACCCCGCTGAGCGCTTTCACCCCGGCGGCCTACCCGTCCGCGCGCACGCTCTACCGCGGTGGCTTCCCCCACCGGGCGCCGAAGCACCTGACGGTGACCAGGGCCCGGCAGCGCTCGCTCTCGCTGGACTGGGCACCGGTCGCCAAGGCACCGGGCTACCGGGTGACGGTGGCGACCGACGAGAAGATGACGAAGGCCCGCGCTCTCTGGTTCGGCACCCACCGGGGCAAGGTCGGCCACCTGAAGCCGGGCAAGCGCTACTTCCTGACGGTCAGCGTGGCCCGTCGTACCCCCTCGTCCCGGGCGCTGAGCCGGGACACCCGGGTGCAACCGGCGCTGACCAGGCCCGACGTACCCGACCTGCCCGCGACGTACGACCTGCGCGTCGTCTCCTGGAACATCCTCGGCAGCGTCAACAAGGCGTGGGCCCCGCGCCGGAACACCGTGGTGCGCCAGCTCGCCGGCGTCGCCCCCGCCGGGCAGGCGTCCCCGCCGCCGGACGCGATCGCGCTCCAGGAGGCGCTGCCGTACGGGCAGTACCAGGACGTGATCGGGGGCCTGAACGCGGTCGGCAACGACGGCGCCCACTACTCCGGGATCTTCGGCAACAGCCGCAACACCCGGATCGTGTGGAACGACGCGTCGCTCGACCTGGTGCGCTCCGGCGTGATCACCTACCGCGCCCAGGAGCACCGTTCCGACGGGCTCCGGATGGCGCCGTGGGCGCTGTTCGAGGTCAAGCGGACCAAGGCCCGGTTCTTCTTCGTCAGCGCCCACCTCGAGACGGTCGGCGAGGGCGTCCGACGCGCGCAGTGGCAGCAGCTGCTGCGTGACGTGCCGGCACTCGCGGACGGGGCACCGGTGGTGATGGGCGGCGACTTCAACTCGCCGCGCTCCGGCAGCAACCGCACCGCGCAGGTGATGCTCGGACCGACCCGCAGCGCCGGCTTCGGCGACATGCTCGGGCAGGTCGGCAGCGGCATGGTGACCACGACGAGCAGCCGCGCCGACACCGTCGTCAACGGCAACCTGTTCTCGGTGAACTACGGCAGCCGACGGCTGCGCGGCTACCCGAGCTCCGCCCTGATCGGTCAGGACGTGGACTACCTGTTCGCCGACAACGACCTCGGCGTCGAGCGCTGGGAGATGGTCGTCGACGCTGCCGGCCGCCACCTGCGCGGCGTGATCCCCTCGGACCACAACATGATCCGGGCGACGGTCAGGCTCCCCACGCCCTGAGCACCCGGGGCACCGTCGTCAGCTGAAGTCGAGGTCGGCGGTGCGGCTGCGCTTGAGCTCGAAGAACAGCGGGTACGACGCCAGCTGGACGGCCGCGTCCCACATCCGACCGGCCTCCTCGCCGCGTGGTGCCTTCGTGATCACCGGGCCGAAGAAGGCGGTGCCCTCGATCGAGATCGTCGGCGTGCCGACCTCGTCACCGACCTGGTCCATGCCCGCGTGGTGCGACTTCGCCACCGCGTCGTCGTACGACGAGTCGTCCATGGCGTCGGCCAGCGCGATCGGGAGGCCCACCTCGGCCAGCGAGTCCTCGACCATGGAGCGGTCGCGCTCGCGCTTCTCGAGGTGGATCCGGCTGCCCATCGCGGTGTAGAGCGGCAGCAGCACCTCGCTGCCGTGCTCCTGCTCGGCGGCGACCAGGACCCGCACGGGGCCCCACGCCGACTCCAGGAACGCCCGGTAGTCGTCCGGGACGTCCTTGTCCTGGTTGAGGTAGGCGAGGCTCATCACGTGCCAGTCGACCTCGATGTCGCGCACCTGCCCGACCTCGAGCATCCAGCGGGACGTGATCCAGGCGAACGGGCAGGCGGGGTCGAACCAGAAGTCTGCATGGGTCATGCCGGTCCAACAGGACCGCGATGCGGGACATTCCCCGCGGTGTGGTGACGCGACGTGACTGCACCGAGGCGCAGCCCGAGGCCACCGGATGCGATGATTCACGGCATGCCCGGAACCAACCTCCGCCGAGACGAAGCGCAGGCTCGCGCCGCGCTCCTCGCTGTCGACTCCTACGTGGTCGACCTCGACCTGACCACCGGTCCCACGACCTTCGCCAGCACCACGACGATCCAGTTCTCGTGCACCGCTCCGGGTGCCTCGACCTTCGTCGACCTCGTCGAGGCGACCATTCACGAGATCACCCTGAACGGCCGTGCGATCGACCCCGGGACGGCGTACGTCGACAGCCGGATCGGGCTCGACGACCTCGCCGCCGAGAACACCCTCGTGGTGCGCGCGGACTGCACCTACAGCCGCTCCGGTGAGGGCCTGCACCGGTTCGTCGACCCCGTCGACGACCGCGTCTACACCTACACGCAGTTCGAGGTCGCCGACGCGCGGCGCGTCTTCACCAACTTCGACCAGCCGGACCTGAAGAGCGTCTACACCTTCACCGTGACCGCCCCGAAGAGCTGGGTCGTGGTCTCCAACGCCGCCACCCCGGAGCCGGAGCCGACAGCCGACGGCGCGTCCGTCTGGCGCTTCCCGACGACCAAGCGGATGTCGACCTACATCACCGCGATCATCGCCGGCGAGTACCACGAGGTGCAGGACGTCTACGAGGGCAAGCACGGCGACATCCCCCTCGGCCACTACTGCCGGCAGTCGCTCGTGGAGTTCCTCGACCGCGACGAGGTCGTCAAGATCACCAAGCAGGGCTTCGCGTTCTTCGAGGAGGCCTTCGACTTCCCCTACCCGTTCGGCAAGTACGACCAGCTCTACGTGCCGGAGTACAACATGGGGGCGATGGAGAACGCCGGGGCCGTGACCCTGCGCGACGAGTACCTCCCCCGCAGCCGCCAGCCGCGCTCGTTCTACGAGTTCCGCTGCAGCGTGATCCTGCACGAGATGGCGCACATGTGGTTCGGCGACCTGGTCACCATGAAGTGGTGGGACGACCTCTGGCTCAACGAGTCCTTCGCCGAGTGGGCCTGCTACCACGCGGAGGTGGAGGCCACCGAGTTCAACGACTCGTGGACCGGCTTCGCCAACGCCCGCAAGCAGACCGGCTACCGGCAGGACCAGATGCCGAGCACCCACCCGATCGCGGCGGACAACTACGACCTGCACGCGGTCGAGGTCAACTTCGACATGATCACCTACGCCAAGGGCGCGTCGGTGCTCAAGCAGCTGGTCGCCTGGGTCGGCCTGGAGCCGTTCCTGAAGGGACTGCAGCAGTACTTCAAGGATCATGCCTACGGCAACTCCGAGTTCACCGACCTGCTCGGCGCGCTCGAGAAGTCCTCCGGCCGCGAGCTGGAGGGCTGGGCCCAGGAGTGGCTGCAGACCGCCGGCGTCAACACGCTGGCTCCGGAGTTCGAGCTCGCCGCCGACGGCACCTACTCACGGCTCGCGGTCCGGCAGACGGCACCCGCCGACTGGCCCACGCTCCGCCGACACCGGCTGGGCATCGGGCTCTACGACGAGGTCGACGGCCGCCTGGTCCGTCGTACCTACCTGGAGACGGACGTCACCGGCGAGCTCACCGAGATCCCCGACGCCGTCGGCGAGCAGCAGCCCGCGTTGCTCCTGCTCAACGACGGCGACCTCGCCTACGCCAAGATCCGGCTGGACGAACGCTCGCTGGAGACCGTCGTCGGCGGGCTCTCCCGCCTCGACGACTCGCTGGCTCGCGCCCTGTGCTGGGGCGCAGCCTGGGACATGACCCGCGACGCGGAGATGCGGGCCACCGACTTCGTCGCACTGGTGCTCGGCAACATCGGCACCGAGACCGACGCGTGGGGTGTCAGCCGGATCCCGTCCTACGCGTCGTCGGCCGTCCACGCGTTCTCGGCTCCGGCCAACCGCCCCTTCCTCGAGGCGACGTGGGAGCGCGGCCTGCGCAAGCTCCTGGAGGAGGCCGAGCCGGGCAGCGACCACCAGCTGACCTTCGCCCGCAGCTTCGCCGCCGCTGCGCACAGCGACGAGGCCCTGGCCGACCTCGAGGCGATGCTCGACGGCTCCCTGGGGTTCGAGGGCCTGGCCGTCGACCAGGACATGCGCTGGGCGCTCCTCACCGGGCTGGCCGCGGCCGGCCGGGCCGACGAGTCCCGGATCGCCGAGGAGCTCGCCGCCGACAACACGATCTCCGGCCAGGAGCACGCCGCCGGTGCTCGTGCCGCCAGGCCGGACGTCGACGCGAAGGCAGCCGCGTGGGAGGCCGCCGTGGTCAGCGGCGACACCCCCAACGAGACGCAGCGCTCGATCGCGCTCGGCTTCATGCGCCACGGCCAGGACGAGGTGCTGGCCCCGTACGTCGACCGCTACCTGGAGGGCGCGCACGACATGTGGGAGCGCCTGGGCCGGCAGCGCGGCTCGGTCGCGCTGGAGTACGTCTTCCCGCGCCCACTGGCCTCGCAGGAGCTGGTGGAGAAGGTCGACACCTGGCTGGAGACCACCGACGCCGACGCCGTGGCCAAGCGGTTCGTGGCCGAGGGCCGCTCCGACGTCGTGCGCTACCTCGCCGGTCAGGCCAAGGACGCCGAGACCGGCTGACCGGTCACGGGTTGTCGGTGTGGAGCACCTGCGGGGTGCGGGCGGCGGCAGCGAGCTGCTGCAGGCCGCGAGTGATCCCGCCGACGAGGTCGCCGGAGGCGAAGTCGGTCTGCATCGCGGCGGCAGCGAGGCCGACCACGCCGTCGTCGAGCACGCGCCGGACCTCGGCGCCGGTCACCACCTCGAGCATCCGGGCGGCAGGATCGACCATCAGCAGCACGCTGCGTGCGGGGGTGGCCAGGGAGGCGTGCAACCGCTCGGCGAACGGCCGGGTCTCGCCGTCGGCGGCGCCGACGTAGACGGAGAACTCGTAGCGCGACGCCGTCTCGGCCTCGCGGATGGCACGGTCGATGGCGACCCGCTGGCCAGCGGAGAAGCCGTCAGACGTCGCTGCCATCAGAACCGGGCACCTGCCCCACCCCGGTCACCGGCGGCCTCGATCTGCGCCTGGTCGACGTGGTCGGCACCGGCGACCCCCTTGTGGGGTCCGCCGAACCACTCCCCCTCGCTGCGCCAGCTCTGGCCCGGCTCGTAGGAGTCACCCTTGATCAGCGACGGCAGCGCGGCGAGCAGGGAGATCACCACGAACAGTCCGGCGGGGATCAGGAACAGCACGAGCAGCGCCTGGAAGCCGGAGACGTCCGGGGTGTTCTCCCAGGTGGACGGGGCGTCGGCCGAGGCCGGGACCGCACCGGCGACGGCAGCCACGAGGGCTCCCCCGCACACGGCTCGGACGGCGTGTCGCGCGTGGCCGGTACGGCGGCCCGCAGGTCGGTGAGTCATCACACAGGCAGGATAGCCAGTGACGGCTTGGGGGTCGCCGCCGAGGTTCCGTAGCCTCCGACGCATGCGTTTCCATGTTCTGCCCCCCGCTCTCGATCTGCCCCACGTCACCCCCCGCGAGGTCGCCGAGACCAGTGCGGACGTCCTGACCTGGCTGACCGGCGAGCCGCTGCTGATCATCGGCCTGGTGCTGTTCGCGTTCGTGGTGCGCTGGCTGTTGCACCGGCTCGTGGACCGCGTCGTACGACGGGCCGAGACGGGCGTGCTGCCGACACGCGTGTGGCGCAACGGCCACGCCAAGGAGAAGTCGAGCAGCTCGACCACCACCTCGGCCCGCCGGGCGCTCAGGGCGCGCACCATGGGCACCCTGCTCAAGAGCATCATCAGCGCCGTCGTGTTCACGGTGCTGGTGATCATGGTGCTGGCCGAGCTCGGCTACAACATCGCCCCGATCCTGGCCGGCGCCGGCGTGCTGGGCGTCGCGGTCGGCTTCGGCTCCCAGTCGCTGGTCAAGGACTTCCTGTCCGGGGTGTTCATGCTCTTCGAGGACCAGTACGGCGTCGGCGACGTGGTCGACCTCGGCTCCGCCACCGGCACCATCGAGGCGGTCTCGCTGCGGGTCACCCGGCTCCGCGACGTCGACGGCACGGTGTGGTACGTCCGCAACGGCGAGATCCTCCGCGTCGGCAACATGAGCCAGAACTGGGCGCGCACCGTCCTCGACATCCCCGTGGACTACAGCGAGGACCTGCTGCACGTGCGCGAGGTGCTCACGGACGTCGCCCACGACCTGTGGATCGACGAGGAGTACACGAACGTGATCATCGAGGAGCCCGAGGTGTGGGGCGTGCAGTCGCTCGAGGCGGACTCGGTGGTGGTCCGGGTCACGCTCAAGACCGCGCCGATGGAGCAGTGGAACGTGGCCCGCGAGATGCGCGAGCGGATCAAGGCACGCTTCGACCTCGAGAAGATCGAGATCCCGCGTCACCAGCGGATCGTCTACCAGCACCAGTCGGCCACCGGAGCCTCCCCCTCGGACGCGGCCCCGCCGACCGACGGTTGAGGAGAGTGCGCAGCGGGCAGACCCGCGGTGTGACCTGCGCGCTGCGTCCGCTGCTCGTCGGCGTCGTCCTGGTGACCGCCGTCGTCGTCAGCGGCTGCGGCACCCTGCAGCGGGACCTCCGTTGTCCGGGTGAGCGCTGCACCGCGGAGCTCGTCGCCGTTCGCGACCGCATCGCCCACCTGGCGGGTGTCACCGAGGTGAGGACCGTCGCGTACCAGGACACGCTGGTCACCGGGCGGAGCGGGCTGGTGGTCTACCGGGCCCACCCCCGGTCCGCCGCAGCTGCCCGGAAGCTCAACCGCTCGGTGCTCGCGCTCTACCGCGAGGGGAGCAGCGAGCTCGCCGACGCCAGCAACGTCGACCTTCAGCTGATCTGGGACCCCGAGACGCTGGTGCCCCGCACCGACGACCTGGGTCGACCGTTCGTGGGCGCCCCCCACCCCGAGGCGGGGGCCGACTGCCTCGTCACCCGGTGTCGGGCGGAGCGGCAGGCGATCCGCCGGCACGTGCGCGCCTTCCTCACGGCCGACGGCTTCCGGCTCGCGGAGGTGCGGCTCCACGCGCACGGGAAGGGTGGCGGCCCCGAGGTGGTGGTCCGGCTGGCGACCGACCTCCGGATGACCGACTACGACCGGATCGGCGAGGTGGCCGACCAGGTGTCCGCGATCACGGCGGACTCCGGCATTCCCGCGGCGTACGGAAACCGCGTGCTGGTCACCCATCCGGTCGAGCGCACGATGCTCACGCGGTGGACCCCCTACGACGGTTTCACGGACGTGCCGGACCAGCAGGCCATCGGCCATCGCCCGCTGAGTAGGACTACTCAGGTGGGTTGAGTCGCCGAACCGCTCCCAACGACCCCCTTCCGGCCCCACCATCGACACATGAGACGCATCCCAGCCAAGAGCCCACGGCGCTCGCACGTCCGCAGGACCCCCGCATGAGCCGGCTCAGCGACCCCACCACCTGCCCGGACTGCCGGGGCAGGGTCTCGGCCGATGCCGTGTGCACCACCTGCGGGCTGAGCCTCACCGGACCGCTCGCCACCCAGCTGTGGCGGACGATGCTCACCGCCGACGACCTGGTCGAGCAGCTGCGCCGTCAGCGCGTCGCCACCACCGCACCCCAGGTCGCCGACCGGGTGCTGGTGCCCGTCGGCCAGAGCGGGGGCCGGGGCGGTGAACACACCTCGGCCCCGATCCCGCAGCCGTTCCCGACGGCTGTGCAGTCGGCACCGGCCGCCCGCTCCGGTCTGAGCGGGCGGGCGGTGCCGGTGATCCTGCTCGGTCTGGGTGGCCTGTTCGTCTTCGTCGCGGTCAGCCTGTTCCTGGCCGTCACCTGGGAGGTACTGCCGCTCGCGGTCAAGGCCGCGCTGATGCTGGGCTTCACCGGTGCCGTGGCCGCGACCGCTCTGCACCTCTCGCGCAAGGGTCTGCGCGGTTCCGCGGAGGCCTTGTGGGCGCTGGTCGCCGCCCTGCTGATGCTCGACCTGCGGGCCGGCTACACGTCCGGCCTGCTCGGGCTCGACCAGCTCTCGGCGCGGTCCGCGGTGACGCTCGCGGGTGGGCTGCTCGTCGCTCTCGGCACCGGTGTCGCGCTCGGCGTACGACGCACTCGCATCGCGCGCTGCGTCGCCGCCGAGATCACGCTGGTCAGCGGTGTCCTGCTGGTGACGGCGACCCAGGCCTGGACCTCCGAGGGACGGCACGGCCTGGCCGACGCGGTCGCCGTCCCGGTTCTGGCCGGGGTCGCGCTGCTGCTGCGTGACCGACTGCGCGAGGCGGCGTACGCCGTCGCCGGCATCGCGGTCCTGACCTGGGTGCTGCTGGCCGCGATCGGCGTCGAGCAGGGGCTCGTGGCGGACGGCCGCACCGAGTTCTGGACCGCCTTCGACGGGTGGCCGCTGCTGCTCGCGGCCGCGTACGCCGCGGTCGTCGCGTCCGTGCGCACGTTCGAGCCGGAGGTGCGAGCCGTGGCTGCGGGCTCCACGCTCGTGGGACTGGCACTGCTCGCGCTCCTCCCCCCCGAGTGGAGCACCCGCGAGGTGCTGGTCGTCGCCGCCGTGATCCTGGCGCTCGCCGTCGTGGTCCGGCTGACCCCGGCGCCGTGGTCGGTGGCGGCCACCGCCCTGGGCGGGCTCGGCGCAGCCGTCACGGTGCTCGCCACGGTGCTCGTCCCCGCCGGTTCGGCGTTGGCCTTCGCCGACGAGCACGAGGCGTGGACGACGGTGCCGGACCTGCGCTTCCCGACCGTCGCGGACCCGTCCCTGTGGACCCTGCCGGCCCTGGTCGTCGCCTCCCTGGCGCTCGTCACCCAGGCCGTCCGCCGCGACCGGTCTCGCGTGACCTCGCTGGTCTCTGTCGGTGCCGTGGTGCTGGTCCTCGCCGGCGCGGCCGGCGTGGCCGGTGCCGGGCAGCCGCTCTGGCTGGTCGTCGCCGCACTCGGCACCGTGGCCTTCGTGGGTGTGGTCGCCGCCCACGTGCAGGCCGGGCCGAGCGCACCGCTGAACCTGCTGCTCGCCTCCGGGGCGACCGCGCTGGCGCTGACGGTGGCCAGCCGCTCCGACCTGGTCCTCGCGGTCCTGGCCAGTGCGCTGGCCGGGCTGGCCGTGCTCGCCACCGTGGTGCGCCGGGAGGCGGCTCCGGTCGTCGTCCTGCTGACCGCGCTCGCCGTCGACGCCTGGGCGCACGTCGGCGACGCCGACCGGTACCTGCAGGGAGACCTGCTGACCGCGGTCGGCTGCGCGTTCCTGCTCGCGGCGTCGTACGCCGTCCGTGACCGGGTGGCGCGCGTCGGCACCGAGGCGGCAGCCGGCCTGGTGGCGGTGGCTGCCCTGGTCCTGGTCGACGCGGACCCAGCCCACCTGGCCGGCACCCTCACCGTGGTCGGCACGGCCGTGGCCCTGCTCGCCGTGGTCCGCCGCGACCGGGTGCACCTGGGCTGGGTGGGCACCGCCGTGCTGACCCTGGGCACCCTGGTCCGGCTGGAGAACCCGGTGAGCCTGGGCGCGGAGGTCTACACGCTCCCCGCTGCCGCGCTCCTGCTCGGTGCGGGAGTGCTCCGGCTGCTCCGCGAACCGGGCACCGGCACCTGGACGGTCCTGGGATCCGGTCTCACCCTGGCCCTGGTGCCGAGCCTGCTGATCGCGCTCCCCGAGCCGACGTCGCTGCGCGCGCTGCTGGTCGGCACGGGTGCCGCGGTGGCGCTGGTGGTCGGCATGGAGCGGCGCTGGCAGGCTCCGTTCCTGGCCGGAGCCGCGGTGCTGAGCGTGCTCGCGCTCCGCTTCCTGCTGCCGCTCGCCCAGCAGATCCTGGCCAACCCGCTCGGCGCCTGGATGCTGTTCGGCTCGGTCGGCGCGGCCTGCCTGGCCGCCGGGATCCTCTGGGAGCAGTCGTTGCGCAACCTCAGGCTCGCCTCGCGCTACGTCGTCGCGCTGCGCTGAGCACGGTCGGCAGCGACCCCGGCCGGGCCGGGCGCGGGGCGGCCGGGACAATGGGTGCGTGGACAGCTTCTACGACGAGATCGGCGGGGACACGATCGCGCGGATCGTCGCGAAGTTCTACGAGGGGGTCGCCACCGACGAGGTGCTGCGGCCGCTCTACCCGGAGGACGACCTCGGCCCCGCGCAGGAGCGGTTCACCCTCTTCCTGCAGCAGTACTGGGGTGGCCCGACGACGTACTCCGACCGCCGGGGACACCCGCGGCTGCGGATGCGGCACGCTCCCTTCGCCGTCACGCCGGTCGCGGCGCAGCACTGGCTGACCCATTTCCGGGCCGGTCTGGACGCGGTGGACCTGACGCCCGAGCAGGACGCGAAGTTCTGGGACTACGTCACGCACGCCGCACAGTTCATGGTGAACACGTTCGAGGAGTGACCGCTCAGGTCGTCTCGGCGAGCAGTCGCTCGCGCTGGCGCGGGTTCAGCTCGGTGGAGCGTTGGGTCTCCTTGTCGAACGCCACCATCACCACGCGGCTCCGGGAGAGCACCTCCTCGCCGTCACGGATCTCCCCCACCAGCACGGCGGACCTGCGGCCGACCTCCGCGACCCACTGGGTCACCGTGTAGGGCTCGAGCCGGAACAGCATCGGGCGCCGGTAGTCGACGTCGGTGTGCGCGACCACCCACGGGGACCACGGCCCGTCGTCCTCCCGCCGGAGCGTGAGCAGGTACTGGATCCGCGCCTCCTGGAAGTACTCGAAGTACGTCACGTTGTTGACGTGCCCGTAGGCGTCGACGTCGGACCACCGGACCCGCATCGGCAGCGTGTGCCGCGGCCCGGTCTCGGGCACGGCCGGCACCCGCGGTGAGGTGTCGAAGCCCGGCTCCATGACCGCCGTGAGCGCCAGGCGCTCCTCCTTGCTGATCCGGCGGGGTCGCTCCTCGGCGAAGACGAACGGCGTCAGCAGCGTCGTGGCCCGCAGGTAGACCCGGCGCTCCCCGTCGTCGTCCTCGTCGTAGATCTCGTAGGCCATCGTGAACGTCGCGGCCCGGACCTCGCTCACCCAGCACTCGACCTTCACCGGCTCGAGTCTCCAGGCCAACGGGGAGCGGAACTGGACCTCGTGCCGGACCACGACCACGCCGTCCGCGAACTCCTCGCTGTCGCGGGTCGGAGCGTGCGCGGCGAGCATGTCGATCCGCGCCTCCTGGAGGTAGTCCACGTAGGTCACGTTGTTGACGTGGCCCAGCATGTCCATGTCGGCCCAGCGCATCGGGCACTCGTAGACGTGACGCATACCCCGATCGTGTCAGACGCAGGGTGCCCACCCCTGCCCAGCGCCGCTGGCTGTCCTAGGCTGCGGACAAACCCCGACCTACTAGGAGCAGTCATGCCCGAGGCAGTCATCGTTTCCACGGCCCGCTCCCCGATCGGCCGCGCGAACAAGGGTTCCTTGACGGAGCTCCGTCCGGACGACCTCAGTGCCACGATCATCCAGGCGGCGCTGGACAAGATCCCGGCACTCGACCCCCGGGAGATCGACGACCTCTACCTGGGCTGCGGTCTTCCCGGTGGCGAGTCCGGCAACAACCTGGCGCGGATCGTCGCGGTGCTGATGGGCCACGACCAGCTGCCGGGTGCCACGATCACCCGCTACTGCTCGTCGTCGGTGCAGACCTCCCGCATGGCCTTCCACGCGATCAAGGCCGGCGAGGGTGACGTGTTCATCTCGGCCGGTGTGGAGACCGTCTCGCGGTTCGCGAAGGGCACCTCCGACCACTGGCCGGACACGCACAACCCGCTGTTCGGCGACGCCACCGCACGCACCGACGAGCAGGCGCTGGGCGGTCAGGACTGGCACGACCCGCGCGAGGACGGTGCCCTGCCCGACGCCTACATCGCGATGGGGCAGACCGCGGAGAACGTCGCGCGGCTCCGCGGCCTCGACCGCAAGGAGCTCGACGAGTTCGGCGTGCGCAGCCAGAACCTCGCGGAGAAGGCGATCGCCGACGGCTTCTGGGAGCGGGAGATCACCCCCGTCACCACACCGGACGGGACCGTGGTCAGCGCCGACGACGGCCCGCGCGCGGGCGTGACCTACGACGCCATCGCCGGGCTGAAGCCGGTCTTCCGTCCCGACGGCGTGGTCACCGCCGGCAACTGCTGCGCACTCAACGACGGCGCCGCCGCGGTCGTGATCATGTCCGACACGAAGGCCGCCGAGCTCGGGCTGACCCCGCTGGCCCGGATCGTCTCCACGGGTGTCACGGGCCTGTCTCCCGAGATCATGGGCCTGGGTCCGGTCGAGGCCTCACGGCAGGCTCTGGCCCGCGCGAACATGAGCATCGGCGACATCGACCTGGTCGAGATCAACGAGGCGTTCGCGGCTCAGGTGGTGCCGTCGTACCAGGACCTCGGGATCGAGCTCGACCGGCTCAACGTCAACGGCGGCGCGATCGCGGTCGGCCACCCGTTCGGCATGACCGGCGCCCGGCTGCAGAACACGATGCTCAACTCCCTGCAGTGGCACGACAAGACCACCGGCCTGATCACGATGTGCGTCGGCGGCGGTCAGGGCATGGCGATGATCGTCGAGCGACTGAGCTGAGGCACCACGTGCGACAGCCCCGGACCGGCACGGTCCGGGGCTGTCGCAACGTTGCGGTGCGGCTCAGGCGTCCTGGTCGAGGACGGCCTCGATCGCCAGGTGGATCTGCACCTTGTCACCGACGAGGACCTTGCCACCGTCGACGATGCCGTTGAAGTTCACGCCGAAGTCCTTGCGGTTGATCTCCGTGGTGGCCTCGAAGCCCGCGCGAGTGCCGCCCCACGGGTCGCCGCCGATGCCGAGGAACTCCACGTCGAGCTCGACGGTCCGGGTCACGCCCTTGAGCGTGAGCTCGCCGGTCGCGGACTGCCCGTCGAAGGAGGTGGTCGCGAACGTCATCGCGCCGTGGTTCTCCACGTCGAAGAAGTCGGCGGAGCGCAGGTGGCCGTCACGGCCGGCGTCGCGGGTGTTGACGGAGTTCAGGTCCACGGAGGCGTTGGCGCGCGTCTGCTCGATCGTGTCACCGGTGGTGAGCGTGCCCTCGAACTTCTCGAACTGGCCACGGACCTTGCTCACGAGGTGGCGGACGGTGAAGCCGACCTCGGAGTGGCTGGGGTCGATGGTCCAGGTGCCGGCCACCCAGTCGGTGCCGGTGGTGGTGCCGGTGGTGCTGCCCGTGGTGATGTCCGTGGTGCTGGTCATGATGTCTCCTCGTCTGGATGGTTGAAACTTCAACTCACCTGACCGAACCGCGCCCCCGCAAGCGGTTATTCCCGACTCCCCTAGACTTTTCGACCATGACGGGGAGAACGCTCGAACCGGGGGCAGCGGACAGCCGACCAGCCACCACGAAGGTGGACACGCGCTGGCTCGACGCGGGTCAGCAGCAGGCCTGGCGGGCGTACATCATGGGCACGCAGCTGCTCCTGGACCGGCTGGACCGGGACCTGCGCGCCAGCTACGGCATCTCGATGACCGAGTACGAGATCCTGGTCCGGCTCTCCGAGTCGCCCGGGCGCCGGATGCGGATGGCCCTGCTGGCCGACGCGCTGTGCCACTCGCGCAGCCGGGTGACGCACACGGTCGCCCGGATGGAGAAGGCAGGCCTGCTGCACCGATCGGCCGCCATGGACGACGGTCGCGGCGTCGAGGCCGTGATGACCGACGACGGCTTCGCGCTGCTCGAGGAGGCGGCGCCCGCGCACGTCGAGGGCGTGCGCCGCAACCTGGTCGACATCGCCGACCCGGCCGACTATGCGGCCCTGGGGCGGGTGATGGACCGGGTCAGCGACCGGCTGCTCGCCGGTCTGCCGCCGGCGGCCGACATCCGCTGAGCGAGTCTCCGGCCACCCGCTCAGTCGCGGGTCAGCCGACGGTGGGTCACCCGGTGCGGGCGTGCCGCCTCGGCCCCGAGCCGCTCGATCTTGTTCTCCTCGTACGACGCGAAGTTGCCCTCGAACCAGAACCACCTGGCCGGGTCCTCGTCGTCGCCCTCCCAGGCCAGGATGTGCGTGGCCACCCGGTCGAGGAACCACCGGTCGTGGGACGTGACCACGGCGCAGCCGGGGAAGTCGAGCAGCGCGTCCTCGAGCGAGGACAGGGTCTCCACGTCGAGGTCGTTGGTGGGCTCGTCGAGCAGCAGCATGTTGCCGCCCATCTTCAGCGTCAGTGCGAGGTTGAGCCGGTTGCGCTCGCCTCCGGAGAGGACCCCGGCCTTCTTCTGCTGGTCGGGGCCCTTGAAGCCGAACGACGCGACGTAGGCGCGTGAGTTCATCTCGAAGTTGGCCACCTTGATGAAGTCGAGCCCGTCCGAGACCACCTCCCAGACGTTCTTCTGGGGGTCGAGCCCGCCGCGGCTCTGGTCGACGTAGGAGAGCTTGACCGTCTGCCCGACCGTCAGCTCGCCCGCGTCCGGCTTCTCGTCGCCCACGATCATCCGGAACAGCGTGGTCTTGCCGACGCCGTTGGGGCCGATCACGCCGACGATGCCGGCACGGGGCAGCTTGAAGTCGAGACCGTGGATCAGGGGCCGGTCACCGAACCCCTTGTCGAGGTGGTCGGCCTCCAGCACGATGTCGCCGAGCCGGGGACCGGCGGGGATGTTGATCTCGGAGGTGTCGATCTTGCGCATCCGGTCGGCCTCGGCCGCCAGCTCCTCGTAGCGCGCCAGACGCGACTTGCTCTTCGCCTGACGGGCCTTGGGGTTGGAGCGGACCCACTCCAGCTCCTTCTCCAGCATCTTGGCGCGCTTGGCGTCCTTCTGACCCTCGATCTTGAGCCGGCCCTGCTTGGTCTCGAGGTAGGTGGAGTAGTTGCCCTCGTAGGGGTGCGCCTTGCCGCGGTCGAGCTCGAGGATCCACTGCGCGACGTTGTCGAGGAAGTACCGGTCGTGGGTGACCGCCAGCACGGCGCCCGGGTAGGCAGCCAGGTGGTTCTCCAGCCACTGCACCGACTCGGCGTCGAGGTGGTTGGTGGGCTCGTCGAGCAGCAGCAGGTCGGGCTGCTGGAGGAGCAGCTTGCACAGCGCCACCCGGCGCCGCTCGCCACCGGAGAGCTTGTCGACCAGCACGTCGGGCGGCGGGCAGCGCAGCGCGTCCATGGCCTGGTCGAGCCGGCTGTCGAGGTCCCACGCGTTGGCGTGGTCGAGGTCGGTCTGCAGGTCGCCCATCTCGCCGAGGAGCTTGTCGTAGTCCGCGTCGGGGTCGGCGAGCTCCTCGGAGATCGCGTTGAAGCGGTCGAGCTTGCCCTTGGTCTCGTGGACAGCCTCCTCCACGTTCTCGAGGACCGTGCGTCCCTCGCTCAGCGGCGGCTCCTGCTGGAGCATGCCGACCGTCGCCCCCGGGTCGAGGATCGCGTCACCGTTGTTGGCGCGGTCGAGGCCGGCCATGATCTTGAGCAGGGACGACTTGCCGGTGCCGTTGGGCCCGACCACACCGATCTTCGCTCCGTGCAGGAACGACAACGTCACGTTGTCGAGGACGACCTTGTCGCCATGGGCCTTGCGCACGTTGCGCAGGGTGAACACGTATTCCGACATGCCGCCGAGCCTACGGGCAGAGGGCGCCCCCTCCCCAATCCGGCCGCGGTCGCACCGCTCACGCTGCCGGCGCCTCGCGCGGCTGCCCTTCCGCGTCGAGCTGCGGCCCCTCCGGGTCGAACCCGTGCACCAGCTGCTTGACCTCCTCGGTGTCCTCCGGCGCGGTGGTCCTCTCCTGTCGGTTGACGCGCAGGAAACGGCTGGTGCCCTTGCTCAGGTCATGGCCGACGAAGCTCGCCTCCACCACGTGGGTCACCGACGGCGGCTGGCCCTCGCGCTCCCAGACGTCCACCCGCACCTTGCCGTGGACCACCACCGCGTCCCCCTTGTGGATCGAGGCCGCCACGTTGTTGCCCAGGGTGCGCCAGGAGTGGACGGTGTACCAGGAGGTCTGGCCGTCGACCCACATGCCGTTGCGCAGGTAGCGCGGCGTGCACCCCACCCGGAACGTCGACACGTTGGAGCCTCCGGCCTCACGCGTGTTGACCTCGCCCCCGACCCAGCCCTGCAGCGTCACCCACGACTCGTTCATCTCCGGCTCCTCTCGTCGTGCACGTACGACGAGCCAACCGCGCGCGACCGTCGAACGGGAGCACCGAGCCGGCCGGCTGTGGACGACGCCCCCCGGGCCGGTGCCTGTGGAGGCGAACCGGCTCAGACCAGTGCGCGCTGGAGTCCCTCACGGGCCCGTCGGTAGGCGTCGAGCTCGGTGTCGATCGGCTGCAGGATCATCCGTTCGGTGACCTCGCCGATGGCGTCGCGGAGCCGCCTCTCGGCGGACCGCGCCCGCGACCGCGCGCTCATCCCGACCAGCACCCGGCTCACGACCGCGAGCAGGACACCGACCGCGACCCCGCCCAGGAGCAGGATCGTCGGCAACGGCAGCCCGCCGTAGGAGGGGAGGTCGGGCGCAGCGACCTGCAGGTAGCCCAGCACCGCCAGCAGCGCGAGCCAGACCGCACCGCCGAGCGCCGCCAGGATCAGCAGCCACTGGACGGCTCGGACGACCTTGCACCAGCCGGGCACGGAGCCCATCCCCATCGGGGTCCCGCCCACGGCCCGGTCGACGGCGTCGGCGAAGTCCTCGCCCTGGGACACGGACGCCCTGCGGATCGCGGCCACCCAGGACCGGGTCATCCCCTCGGACACCTCGTCGGCGACGTGGCGGACAGCGGTGTCGACACGCGCGCGCTGGACCTGCGACGCCTCGGGCACCGACGTGGTGGCGGTCGGCACCAGCTCCGTGCCCGCCGTCCCGAGGTCGAGGTGCAGTCGCTTCAACGGGTCGGGCCGAAGCCTGGAGAGCCATCTCGTGGGCGGCCAGCCGGTCGCCCGGGCAGCGCGCATCCTCGACGATCGCTGCACGGCGTCGACCACCACGGACACCCCGGCCGCGTCGGCCACCGCGTCGTTGAGCTCGGAGCGGGTCACGGCCCCCAGGTCGCGCGGGGTTGCCTGTCCGCACTCCGCGTCGAGCTTCTCCGCTGCGTCGTGCACGTCGATCCGGAACCGCGACCGGCTCGCCTTCTTGTCCGCCACCCGCTTGGTGATCAGCTTCTTCAGCTCCACGATGCCGTCGCCGTCGCGGGCGGAGGTCGCGATCACGGGCACGCCGTCGAGGCCGTCGAGCGTGAGCAGCCGCTTGACGTCCTCGAGCATTCCCTGGCGCCGGTCGCGCGGCACCTCGTCGATGTGGTTGAGGACGACGATCATCACGTCCTTGTGCGAGGCCATCGGCTTGAAGAAGTCCTCGTGCACTGCCTTGTCGGCGTACTTCTGCGGGTCGAGCACCCAGATCATCAGGTCGGCCAGCACGATCAGCCGCTGCACCTCGAGGTGGTGGCTGACCTCGGTCGAGTCGTGGTCGGGCAGGTCGAGCAGCACCAGGCCCTTGAGGTCACGCGCCTCACGGCCGGAGTCGAGCATCGAGTCGCGCGTGGTCTGGTGCCGGAACGGGATGCCCATCCACTCCAGCAGGTCCTCGGCGCCCTCGGGACCACCCCAGATGCAGGCGGTGGCCCACGACGTCGTCGGGCGGCGTACGCCGACCGCGGCCAGGTCGAGACCGGTCAGCGCGTTGAAGGTCGAGGACTTGCCCGACCCGGTCGCCCCCGCGATCGCGACCACGGTGTGCTCCGGGGAGAGCCGCAGCCGGGTGCCGGCCCGTTGCACGATCGCGGCCGCGGGGTCGACGACCTCGTCCTCCAGTCGCCCGCGGCAGGCCTCGACCGCCTGGTCGAGCCCGTAGATCTGGTCGGCCAGGTCGGACTTGCGGCCCAGCAACCGACGGGCGCCTTCCAGCAGTGCGCTCACCTGTCACCCTCTCTGGTCTCGCCCCGGTGCGAAGCGGCCGCACTCGGGACCGGACGTTCCTCACGCTCTGCCATCCGCTGCGCGAAACGCAGGTCGTCGACCGCCCGCGCCACCTCTCGGATCTCGTCCGGGCTGGTCGTGGAGATCCCCTGCTTGTCCAGCCGCTCGACGAAGCGACGGCGCTCGGCGTCGAGCAGCGCCTCCACCCGCTGGTTCAGGTCCGTGCGTGCGGCGGCTGCCAACCGACGCACGGCCTGGTCTCCGAAGACCGCCTCCAGCAGCTTCTGGCCGACGACGGCGCTGCCGCCGGCGATGCCGACCTCGGCGCCGGTCGGGATGCCCGCGGTCGAGGCGAACACCACCACCATCAGCGCCACGCCCAGACCGTTGACGCCGTAGGCCAGGAACCGCGCGGTCGTGCGCTTGTCGGCGCCTTCCTTGCGCACCATGTCGAGCACGCCCTGCTGCCAGTCGCGTACGGCGCGGTCGGTGCGGGCGCGGAAGTCGCGTGAGGCCCGGCCGATGTCCCGGCCGCCGTCGTCGAGCAGCTGCCGGCCGGCCTCGAGCGACTGCCAGGCGGCGGCGCTGCGCTCCGCGGCGTTCTCGGCGTTCTCCAGGATCAGCGTCTGCAGGCCGGACTCGACGGCGACCGTCACGCGGCCCGCCTGCTGCGGCTTGCCCTGGACCGCGTTGCTGATCCGGTCGCGCAGCCAGCTCACCTTGGACTCCAGCCCGCGGAGCAGCTCACCGGTGCCGACGAACTCCTGCCACCGGGCCAGCACCTCCCCGCGCAGCAGGGTGCCGTCGGCGGAGGCGTCGTCGACCGACTTGATCGCCTCGTCGTAGGACTGGTCGACGTCACGCAGCAGCCGGGCCTGCATCGCGACCTGCTCCATTGCGGCGTCGGCCACCTGGTGCGACTTGGCCGCCAACGAGCGGATCGCACCCTCGAGGGTCTGCTTGACCACCCGGCCGCGCGCGTCGGCGTCGGCGGCGAGCGCTGCCAGCCACTCCTTGATCTCGGCCACGTCGGAGGCCGGGAGCAACCCGTCGTGGTCGACGTTGCTCTCGCGCACCGCGAACAGCGGAGAGTCGCGCAGGCCGCGAGCCGTGAGCATCCGGGCCAGGTGGCTGCTGACCTCGGCCACCGCAGCGGGCGGGGTGCGGTCGAGCACGATCGCGACCGCGGCGCTGCGGTCGGCCGCCTGCTTGAGGAAGTCCCAGGGCACCTGGTCGGCGTACCGCGCGGCCGTGGTGACGAACAGCCACAGGTCCGCCGCCGCGAGGAGCTGCGTCGCCAGCGTCCGGTTGCGCTCCTCGACGGAGTCGATGTCGGGCGCGTCCAGCACGGCCAGGCCGGGCGGGATCGAGGTGGTCGCCACCAGCTGGAGCGCTTCGGGGTCGGTGGTGGCGCTCGACGTCCGCTCGAGGTCGGGAAGGATCCGGTCCTGGCGGAACCAGTCGGCGTCGGCCGGGTTGTGCACGAGCACCGGCGACCGGGTGGTCGGACGCAGCACGCCCGGCGTGGTGACCCGGGTGCCCACCAGGGAGTTCACGAGCGTGGACTTGCCGGCCCCGGTGGAGCCGCCGACCACGGTCAGCAGGGGCGCGTCGATCTGCACCAGCCGCGGCAGCACGTAGTCCTCGAGCTGGTCGATCATCTCGGTGCGGGCGACGCGGCGCGCCTCGACGTCGGGGATCTGCAACGGCAGCGTGGTCCGCTGGAGGGCGTCGCGCAGCCGCACCAGCGTGGTCAGCATGCGCGCCGACGACGGACTGGTGGTGGCACCGGCCGGCACGTCGCTCACTGTCCTCCTCCGGTCGAGATGGCTACTCCCGCGGCATTTCTACCAGCGGTGGAGGGCCACACGACGCCCGGGCGGAGCTGTCGCATCGCGTCGACGAAATGCTGTCCACGCTCGGAGAAGTCCCGCGGCGCGGTGCCCCGGAGGAACCGGCTGTGGAGGAAGCCGAGCTCGATCGCCTGCTGCTGGTACGACGCCATGGTGGTCCGGGCCTCGCGGCCGCCGACCGCCCGCGCGTTGCGTCGCGCCTCGCGCCGTGCGGGGAGCCGGACCAGCCACGGGATCTCGGCCGGGTCGATGAACCCCCGCCGGGCACAGTCGGTCAGCGCCTCGGTCAGCACCTTGGCCTCCCGGCGGCGCGCCCAGATCGCGAAGCCCACGATCAGGAAGAACCCCGGCACCATCACGAAGAGATAGGTGAGCACGAAGGTCTCGCCGCCGCCCAGGAACACCGACCCGTTCCATGCCGCGTGGGCGCCGACCGCCAGCAGGTAGCCGACCAGCGGCGCGAAGAACCGCACGGCCGGCCTGCGGCTGCCGACCGCGATCCCGATCCCGATCCCCGTGAACGCGGTGAACAGGGGGTGCGCGAACGGACTGAACACGCCCCGGATCACGAACAGCGTGACCGCACCCTCGATGCCGCCGGACTGGCCGTCGGCGCCGACGTACGCCGCGGAGAGGTAGAGGATGTTCTCGGTGAAGGCGAACCCGATGCCGACCATGCCGGCGTACACGATGCCGTCCAGGATGCCGTCGAGCTCGTTGCGCCGGAACCAGAGCAGCAGCAGGATGAACAGGCCCTTCGCCGCCTCCTCCGTGAGCGGGGCGACCACGGCGCCGGAGAACGAGGTCGGGGCCTGGAACGCGAACTCGCCGACGATCTGCAGCACCAGCGCCGAGCTGGTCGCCACGAACGCGCCCCAGCCGAGCCCGAGCAGGAGCAGCGAGCGCGGCTCGGGCTCGTAGCGGTCGAGCCACACGAAGCAGGCGATCAGGGGGGCCACCGGAGCCGCCGCCAGCACCACGCCCACCACCAGCGCACCCGGCGCACTGGTCATCATCAGCACCAGCGCCATCAGGCAGGCGCCGGCGAACATCACGACCGACACCACGACCGTGAAGGCGACGCCGCTGCGGCGGACGACCGGGGCTGCAGGCATGGCAGAACCCTACGGGTCCGGACCGCTCTCCCCTATCCACGCAGGGGTGGTGCTGGTCGTACAGTTGAAGGATGCAGGAATCCACCACGGACAGCACCTCGGCAGCGCCGGTGGGCGAGTCGCACGACCCAGCCGTCCCCCCCGCCTACGCCGCCTTCATGCGCACGGGGTGGGGTGACCGCGAGCTCGACCTTCCGGTCCACCCGATCGCCGCGTGGGCGGCGGCGCGGCGGGAGCGGCTGGCCGAGCAGTTCAGCGGTGAGCGGCTGGTGATCCCGGTCGGTGGCTTCAAGGTGCGCTCCAACGACTGCGACTACCGGTTCCGTGCGGAGACCGCCCACACCTGGCTCTGCGGCAACCAGACCACGGACGCGGTGCTCGTGATCGAGGGCGGCGACTCGACGCTCTACGCGCGCCCCCGCAGCAACCGCGACACCGACGAGTTCTTCCGCGACCGGTCCTACGGCGAGCTGTGGGCCGGACGCCGGCCCTCGCTGCACGAGATCTCCGACTCGTTGGGCATCCGCGCCGTCCACCTCGACGACCTCGACCGCGCGCTCGGGGGCGCCGGCAAGACCCGGGTGCTCCGCGGGGTGGACCCCCGGGTCGACCGGACCGTCGCCGGCGACGACGCGGCCGACACGGAGTTCGCCAAGGTGCTCTCGGAGCTGCGCCTGGTCAAGGACGAGTGGGAGGTCGCCGAGCTCCAGAGCGCCTGCGACATCACCACGCTCGGCTTCGAGGACTGCGTGCGGGAGTGGGACGGGGTGCTCCAGCACGGCGAGCGCTGGATCGAGGGCACTTTCTTCCGCCGGGCGCGGGCGATGGGCAACGACATCGGCTACGACTCGATCGTGGGCGGCGGTTCTCACGCCACGACCCTGCACTGGACCGACAACACGGGGCCGGTCACGCCCGGTGACCTGCTGCTGCTCGACATGGGCGCCGAGGCGTCCTCGCTCTACACCGCCGACGTGACCCGCACGCTGCCGGTCGACGGCACGTTCACGACGCTCCAGCGCGACCTGTACTCGCTCGTGCTCGACGCCCAGGAGAAGGGCATCGCCGCCGTCCGTCCCGGTGAGCCGTTCCGCGGCGCCCACCACGCGGCGATGGACGTGCTCGCGCACGGCCTCGACGACCTCGGCCTGCTGCCGGTCTCCGTCGACGAGGCGCTGGCCGAGGACAACCGGACCTACGCGCGGTGGACGCTGCACGGCGTCAGCCACATGCTCGGCATGGACGTCCACGACTGCGCCGCCGCCGACCAGGAGATCTACCCACGTGGCGACCTCGCCGAGGGCATGGTGCTCACCGTCGAGCCCGGCCTGTACTTCCAGGAGGACGACCTGCTCGTCCCCGAGGAGCTCCGCGGCATCGGCATCCGGATCGAGGACGACATCGTGGTCACCGCCGACGGGTCACGGAACCTCTCCGCCGCTCTCCCACGTACCCCGGACGCGATCGAGGAGTGGATGGGTTCGCTCAGACCCTGAGCGGGTCCCGGAGCGCCTCCCGGCGTCGCACAGCGTCATACGTCCCGGTTGCTGCGGCGGCCACGTCGTACGACGTCCGGGCGGCTCAGCGGCCCCTACGCTTGGTCCCACCAGCCCCCGTAGCTCAGCTGGACAGAGCGGCGGCCTTCTAATCCGCGGGTCACAGGTTCGAATCCTGTCGGGGGCGCCGATCAGTTTTTCGCTCTGTTCGAAGGTCAGCGCCACTTCAAAGGGCCCTACGGACTGTCGTGACCCTTCACGTGCCACATCTGTCGCGCACATGCGGCCGGGACCTCCAACGCATGGTCACGTTCTCGACCCGGTCAGCGCGGGCCGTGACGGTCATTCACCCTCACGCGCGACTGAACGATGCCCATGTTGGGCAGGCTCTACGCTCTGGTCATGACTCGGGTGCAGCGTTGGGAACGACATTCCGAGGTACCGCTTCTGATGCTCGCGATCGCATTCCTCATTGCCTACGCGTGGCCCGTGCTCGACCCGCGACTCGACCCGGACGCCCGGACCTGGCTCACGGCAGTCTCGTGGACCATCTGGGCCGCGTTTGCAGGAGACTTCCTGGCTCGCATGGTCCTCGCAGAGGATCGCACCGCCTACGCGCGGCGCCACTGGTACGACGTCGCGCTGATCGTCCTCCCGATGCTTCGTCCCCTCCGCCTTCTCCGACTGCTGGCGCTAGCGCGGGTTCTCAACCGCAGCGCCGCCGGCTCACTCGTCGGGCAAGTCACCACCTACGTCGTCGGAGTCGCGGTCATGTCGGTGGGACTCGCGTCGATTGCCGTGCTCGATGCCGAGCGCGGCGCCCACGATGCCAACATCACGACCTTCGGCGACGCTGTGTGGTGGGCCTCCACCACGGTGACCACGGTCGGCTACGGCGACCGCTTCCCAGTGACCACCCAAGGGCGATTCATCGCCGTCGCTCTCATGGTCGTTGGTATCGCGATGGTCGGTGCCATCACTGCCTCCGTGGCGGCCTGGATGGTGCATCAGGTCGACTTACCGCGCCAAAACGGCTAGGAGCCAAGCTGTCGAGACGAACCGTCCGGCAGACATGGTGTCCGTGCGGTTCCGTGTGGCCTGGCGAAGGCCCCTTGATGCGGCCGGGTCGTCGGCAGCGTCAGTTCTTCCGATGTGCGCCGTCGGGGAATCCCATGCTGGGCAGCCGGGCTCGAGCCGGCCGTTGCCGTGCTCTTGCAGGGCCTGGCACACATCGTGTCCCGTCGCTGCGCCTCCCCGAGATCGCCCAGGTGGTGAAGGCGGGAGGACGGCACATCGTCGGCGCGGTGTCCCTGGCCAGCGCCGCCGGCGCCTCAGAATGCGCGCGACGAGTTGCTGCGCACGTCGGAATTGTTCGAGTCCGTCCCGAAGGGGCCGATCGACTTACCGATCACCACAAATATCAGCAGGATGGCGAAGATCGCTGCCAGGAGCACGAGTCCGAGCTTCATCATGGTCGACACGGAAGATCCTCCTTCGAAAGTTCGTTGACGCCCGCGAGTGGCGATGAGGCATCCACTGCAACACAGGACGGCTCCGACCCAGCACATCCATAAGCGTGCTCGGTTCTGACGGCTGGCTTCTGCCAACGTCCGACGTGTTGCTTCGCCTGATGGGTGACGTTCGTGCCTCGGCTGAGGCGTTGCCGGTCTCGAGCGTGGCGCCAGTGCGGCGAGCATCGCACGACGGTGCACGAGTGGCTGGCCCGGTACGAGGCAGATGGCCTCGAGGGTCGGGCGGTTCACACCGGATCGGCTGCCCGTTGCCATCACCGTGACGCCGACCTACCGTGCAACGTGACGGACGGACGAGACATGCACGAGCTGGCGATCGCGGAGAGTGTGGTGGCCTCGGTGCTCGAACGCACCCGGGACCGGCACGTCAGCGTCGTGCGGCTGCGGGTGGGCCGGCTCTCCGGCGTGGTCCCCGACGCCTTGTCCTTCTGCTTCGACCTGGCCACGGCGGGCACGCCGATCGAGGGAGCCGGCCTGGAGATCGAGCAGGTGCACGGTCGCGCGCACTGCCGTTCGTGCGGCGAGGAGTTCGGTCTCGTCGACGCGTTCCTCCTGTGCGAGTGTGGCAGCGCCGACGTCCAGGTCCTCTCCGGGCGTGAACTGTCGGTGACGTCGGTGGAGGTGGCCTGAGCATGTGCAGCACCTGCGGCTGCGGCGAGAGCGACGTACGGCTGACGTCGCTCGGCGTTCCGGAGTCCCCCGACCACGAACACGGGCACGACCACGGGCACGATCACGACCACGGGCACGACCACGGGCACGGGCACGACCGCACCCGTCCGGCACCGGAGCAGGAGACCGACCTGCGCACCCACACCCTCGAGCTCGAGGTGGCCGTGCTGGCCAGGAACGACGGGATCGCCGCCCGCAACCGGGCCTGGCTCGCCGAGCGCCGGATCACCGCGCTCAACCTGATGAGCTCACCCGGCGCCGGCAAGACCACGCTGCTGGAGCGCACGATCGCGGAGTCCGACCGCGCGGTCAGCGTGATCGAGGGCGACCAGGAGACCCTGTTCGACGCCGAGCGGATCCGCCGGGCGGGTGCCAGGGCCGTGCAGGTCAACACCGGCGCCGGCTGCCACCTCGACGCGCGCATGGTCTCCCGGGCCCTCGAGGAGCTGGACCCCGAGGAGGACAGCCTGCTGTTCATCGAGAACGTCGGGAACCTCGTGTGTCCCGCACTGTTCGACCTCGGCGAGCTCCGCAAGGTGGTCGTGATCTCGGTGACCGAGGGTGACGACAAGCCGCTGAAGTACCCGCACATGTTCGGTGCGGCCGACGTCGTGGTCCTCAACAAGATCGACCTGCTGCCGTACGTCGACTTCGACCCCGACCGGCTCATCCGCGATGCCCGCACCGCTGAATCCCGCCATCGAGGTGCTCCCGGTCTCGGCGAGGACCGGCGAGAATCTCGATCTCTGGCGGGCCTGGCTGACCTGATCGACGCGTCGGGGGCATGTCCGAAGCGCCCTTGACAGAACGATCCGAGCGGTCTCTCATGGATTCCGGGGAGTGACGCGAGTCACATCGATGACGACTCGCGAACCAAGTGGGGGACATCGGGCCCCCAGAGAGCCGGCGTCGATGCCATCAGCCGAAGCAGTCAAGGCCGAAGAAACTCTCATCCACGTCCTGTGGATCAACGCCGGACTCAGTTGTGACGGTGACTCCGTCTCACTGACCGCGGCGACACAGCCGAGCATCGAGGAGATCGCGCTCGGCGCTCTCCCGGGTCTGCCCCAGATCGCGGTGCACTGGCCGCTGATCGACTTCGAGTGCGGTCCCAACGGCGGCGCGGACGACTTCCTCGAGTGGTTCTTCAAGGCCGACCGGGGCGAGCTGGAGCCGTTCGTGCTCGTGGTCGAGGGATCGATCCCCAACGAGCAGCTCCACGACGAGGGCTACTGGTGCGGCTTCGGCAACGACCCGGCCACCGGCCAGCCGATGACCACCAGCGAGTGGCTCGACCGGCTGGCGCCGAAGGCGACCGCGATCGTGGCGGTCGGCACCTGCGCGACGTACGGCGGCATCCACGCGATGGAGGGCAACCCGACCGGCGCGATGGGGGTGCCGGACTACCTCGGCTGGGACTGGAAGTCCAAGGCCGGCATCCCGATCGTGTGCGTGCCCGGCTGCCCGGTGCAGCCGGACAACATGTCCGAGACTCTCACCTACCTGCTCTACATGGCGACCGGCCAGGCTCCGATGATCCCGCTGGACGACGCCCTGCGACCGACCTGGCTCTTCGGGCAGACCGTTCACGAGGGCTGTGACCGCGCCGGCTACTACGAGCAGGGTGACTTCGCGACCGAGTACGGCTCCCCCAAGTGCATCGTCAAGCTCGGCTGCTGGGGACCGGTCGTGAAGTGCAACGTGCCCAAGCGCGGCTGGATGAACGGGATGGGTGGCTGTCCCAACGTGGGCGGCATCTGTATCGGCTGCACGATGCCCGGCTTCCCGGACAAGTTCATGCCGTTCATGGACGAGCCGCCTGGCGGGAAGCTCTCCACGACCGCGGTCGGCCTCTACGGCAACACGATGAGCCGGCTGCGCAGCATGACGACCCAGACGCTGGACAAGGAACCCAAGTGGCGCAAGAAGGGAAGGCAGCTCTCCACCGGCGCCACCCGCACCTGGTAGCAGGTCATGCCCACCCCATCACCCACTCACAGGAAGAGGCGACGCATGACGTCGACCATCCCCTCGCCCAGCACCATGCAGGAAGGAGCCGACGGCCTCACCGAGATGGCCTGGGACCCGATCACCCGGATCGTCGGCAGCCTCGGCATCTACACCAAGATCGACTTCAAGCAGAAGGTCGTCGCGGAGTGCAAGAGCACCAGCTCGATCTTCCGCGGCTACTCCATCTTCATGAAGGGCAAGGACCCGCGCGACGCGCACTTCATCACCAGCCGCATCTGCGGGATCTGCGGTGACAACCACGCGACCTGCTCCTGCTACGCGCAGAACATGGCCTACGGCGTGAAGCCGCCGCACCTCGGTGAGTGGATCGTCAACCTGGGCGAGGCTGCGGAGTACATGTTCGACCACAACATCTTCCAGGAGAACCTGGTCGGCGTGGACTACTGCGAGAAGATGGTCGCGGAGACGAACCCCGGCGTCCTCGAGCTGGCCAACAACACCGAGGCCCCGCACGCGGAGGCCCACGGGTACCGGACGATCGGCGACATCATGCGGTCGCTGAACCCGTTCACGGGTGAGTTCTACCGCGAGGCCCTGCAGGTGAGCCGCTGGACCCGCGAGATGTTCTGCCTGATGGAGGGTCGGCACGTCCACCCGTCCACGCTCTACCCCGGTGGCGTCGGCACGGTCGCGACGATCCAGCTGATGACCGACTACATCACCCGGCTGATGCGCTACGTCGAGTTCATGAAGAAGGTCGTCCCGATGCACGACGACCTCTTCGACTTCTTCTACCAGGCCCTCCCCGGCTACGAGGAGGTCGGCAACCGCCGGATCCTGCTTGCCTGCTGGGGATCCTTCCAGGACCCCGAGCACTGCAACTTCGACTACCAGGACATGACCAGCTGGGGTCGCAAGATGTACGTGACTCCGGGCATCGTGGTCGACGGCAAGCTGGTCACCACGGACCTGGTCGAGATCAACCTCGGGATCCGGATCCTGCTCGGCTCGTCGTACTACGACGACTGGGAGGACCAGGAGGTCTTCGTCAAGAACGACCCGCTCGGCAACCCGGTGGACCGACGACACCCCTGGAACCAGCACACCAACCCCAAGCCGCAGAAGCGGGACCTCGACGACAAGTACAGCTGGGTGATGTCACCGCGCTGGTTCGACGGCAAGGACTACCTCGCGCTCGACACCGGCGGCGGCCCCCTGGCCCGACTCTGGTCGACGGCACTGGCCGAGCTCGTCGACATCGGCTACGTGCAGTCCACCGGCAGCTCGGTGAAGATCAACCTGCCGAAGACGGCGCTCAAGGGCCCGGTGGAGCTGGAGTGGAAGGTTCCCCGGTGGAGCAACACGATCGAGCGCAACCGGGCGCGCACCTACTTCCAGGCGTACGCCGCCGCGTGTGCGCTGCACTTCGCCGAGAAGGCGCTGGTCGAGATCCGCGCCGGTCGCACCAAGACCTGGGAGAAGTTCGAGGTGCCCGACGAGGGCATCGGGTGCGGGTTCACCGAGGCGGTCCGCGGTGTGCTGTCGCACCACATGGTGATCCGCGACGGCAAGATCGCGAACTACCACCCCTACCCGCCGACGCCGTGGAACGCCAACCCGCGTGACTCCTACGGGACACCAGGCCCCTACGAGGACGCCGTGCAGGGCCAGCCGATCTTCGAGGAGAACGACCGCGAGCACTTCAAGGGCATCGACATCATGCGCACGGTGCGCAGCTTCGACCCCTGTCTGCCGTGCGGGGTCCACATGTACCTCGGCGAGGGGCAGAAGCTCGAGCTGATGCACTCACCGACGCAGTCCGTCAGCGGGTAGGAACCGGTGACGACGACGGAGCCCGAGGCAGCGGATCGGCTCCGGGCGACGGGCGATCGGATCGACGTCCTGCTCGACGCCTGCGGGACCGGCGGCGTCGTCGCCCGTGAACGCGCCGAGGAGCTCGTCCGGCTCACCGCCGACCTCTACGGCGCCGGCATCGAGCGCATCCTGGAGGTGGTCCACGACGCCGGTCGGCTCGACGACGAGGTCCTCGCGGCGCTGGCCGCGGACGACCTGGTGGCCAGCCTGCTGCTGGTGCACGGGCTGCACCCCTACGACGTGGGGATGCGCGTCGAGCAGGCCCTGGAGAGCGTGCGGCCCTACCTCGGGTCCCACGGCGGTGACGTCGAGCTCCTCGACGTCACCGATGCGGGCGTGGTGCGGCTCCGGCTGCTCGGCAGCTGTGACGGCTGCCCGTCGTCCTCGGTGACCCTCAAGCTCGCGGTCGAGGGCGCGATCGAGGCGGCCGCGCCGGAGATCGTCGAGATCGTGGTGGAGGATGCCGCCCCGGCCGCCTCCGAGGGCCTGATCCCGGTCTCCTCGCTCCGGGTGCGTCTCGAGGAGACCTCCGCCGATCCCGGTGCCTCCTGGGAGCCGGTGCCCGGTCTCACCGACCTGGCTGCCGGAGAGGTGGTCACGCTCGAGGTGGTGAGCAGCCGGGTGCTGGTGTGCCGGCTCGGTGCCGACCTCTTCGCCTACCGCGACCAGTGCGCCCGCTGCGAGGCGTCCATGGCGGGGGCCGCGCTCTCGCGCCGACTTGGTGCCGCGGTCGGGGAGGCGGTGCTCAGGTGCCCGGTCTGCCACGCCCACTACGACGTACGACGGGCCGGTGCCTGCCTCGACGACGAGGAGCTGCACCTGACTCCGGTGCCGCTGCTGACCGAGGGCGGCGTCAGCTCCCTGGCCGTGGCCGCCCCGGTGTCGGCATGAGGTCGTCCCGCACATGAGCAGACCGCCGCTCTCGGCGCTCCGGCGGATCACGACCACCCGCCCGGAGCCGGTCGTCGGCGAGCGTTGCGAGATGTGCGCCGAGGCGATCGCCGAGACGCACCAGCACGTGGTCAACCTCGAGAGCAGGGTGCTGATGTGCACCTGCCGGGGGTGCTACCTGCTGTTCACCGCCGAGCAGGCGCAGCTGCGCTACCGCGCCGTCCCCGACCGGTACCTGTCGTTCCCCGACTTCCGGTTCGGTGCAGCGGAGTGGGACGACCTGCAGATCCCGGTCGGGCTCGCGTTCCTGTTCCGCAACTCCGTGCAGGACCGGGTGGTCGCCTTCTACCCCGGTCCGGCCGGCGCCACCGAGTCCGAGCTGTCGCTCGACGCGTGGCAGCGGATGCTCGACGACAACCCCGAGCTGGGCCAGCTCAAGCCTGACGTCGAGGCACTGCTCCTGCGTGCGGCCGACCACGACCAGGAGCGGTTCAGCTGCCACGTGGTGCCGATCGACACCTGCTACGAGCTGGTGGGTCGGCTGCGCTCCCTGTGGCGCGGCTTCGACGGCGGGAGGGAGGCCCGCGACGCGATCCGGGACTTCTTCGTGGCCGTGGAGCAACGCAGCCGCCCCGCCGCACGCCCGACAGCTCCCGGCGGTGCCCCGTGAGCAGCTACGACTTCTCCGTCGTCGACATCTTCGCCGAGCCCTACGCCGCCACGCCGCAGCTCACCGCCCGGTTGCGCATCGAGGAGGCCACCGGCCAGACGATCCACGCGATCGCGCTGCGCTGCCAGGTGCGGATCGAACCCCAGCGGCGACGCTACGAGGAGTCCGACGAGTCCGGGCTGCGCGCCCTCTTCGGTGATCGGGACCGCTGGGTCGACACGCTCAAGCCGTTCCTGTGGATGCAGGCCGGCGCGATGGTCCAGGGCTTCACGGGGATCACCGAGGTCGACCTCGCGCTCCCGTGCACCTACGACTTCGAGGTCACCGGCTCGCGCTACCTGCACGCGGTGGGCGACGGCACGATCCCCCTCGTCCTGCTGTTCTCCGGCACCGTGTTCACCAAGGGGACCAACGGGTTCGGCGTCCAGCAGGTGCCCTGGGACTGCGAGGCGAGCTACCAGCTCCCGGTCTCGGTCTGGCAGCAGATGATCGCCTCCTACTTCCCGCACACGGGCTGGATCCGGCTCGACCACGACGTGCTCGACGCGCTGGCCGGCTACAAGGCCCGCCACGGGCTGACGACCTGGGAAGAGACCGTCGAGACCCTGCTCGGAAGCCACGACGGAGCGCCCTCGTGAGCGCCCTGACCGGCATCGACCGGGTGCGCGCGATCGCCGACGCGGTCCTCTACGAGGGGTACCTCCTCTACCCCTACCGGGCGAGCTCGTCGAAGAACCAGTCCCGCTGGCAGTTCGGCGTGCTCGGCCCACCGCGGGCGCTCGCGGAGAGCTATGCCGAGACTCCCGAGATGAGCATGCAGTGCCTCCTCGAGCACACCGGCCGCACCGGCGACGCGGCCTCGGTCAGCATTCGGCTGAGGTTCCTGCAGCTGCAGGTGCGGCAGGTCGAGCAGCTGGTCGACGGTCGGCACGTCCCGGTGGCCGAGCTGGTCGTCGACGGGTTGTCGGTGACGAGCTGGCAGGAGGCGGTCGAGTGCGAGCTCCCGGTGCCGTCGTACGACGTGGCGAGGCCGGTCGGACATCCCGTCGAGCATCCGGTCGAGATGCCCGGCGGGGAGGATGTCGAGCCGATCGTCGACGACGCCGGCACGCCGGTCGGCCGGATCGTGCGCCGACGCGACCGGCTCTCGGCCCTGGTCACGGTCGAGTCGGAGGCCGACGACGGCTACCTGCGCCTCGGGGTCTCCGTACGCAACACGCATCCCGACCGGGCGCGGACCAAGGACGACGCGATCCGGCTGTCCCTGATCGGCGCCCACCTGCTGGTCTCGCTGGAGGGCGACGCCCGGTTCGTCTCCCTCCTGGAACCGCCCGACGGTGCCACCGCAGCGGCCGCCGGGTGCCACCAGCGCCGCTGCTACCCCGTGCTCGTCGGCGACGAGGGCGCGACCGACGTCGTCCTGGGCTCGCCGATCATCCTCTACGACTACCCGGAGATCGCCGAGGAGAGCGCGGGCGCACTGTTCGACTCGACCGAGATCGACGAGATCCTGACGCTTCGCGTGATCACGATGACCGACGCGGAGAAGGCCGAGGCCCGCGCGACAGACCCGCGGGCAGCAGAGATCATCGACCGCTGCGACAACCTCTCGGATGAGGCCCTGCAGCAGCTCCACGGGGTCCTCCGCGACCCGCACGCCTCCCCGGACGTGCCAGCCGCCGTGCCCGCCACCGGACCAGCCGGCCTGGGCGACCTGCGCAACGCCGAGCCCCCCAGCTTCGAGACCGGCGACGTGCCGTGGTGGGACCCCGCCACGGACGCCGGCGTGCAGCCCGAGCTGGACAGCGTGGTGATCGACGGGGTCAGCGTCACCAGGGGAAGCCTGGTCCGGGTGCACCCCGGACGACGGGCCGACGCCCAGGACATCTTCTTCGCCGACCAGGTGGCCAGGGTGACGGCGGTGCTCTCCGACGTCGACGGCGGCACCCACGTGGCCCTCGTCCTCGTCGACGACCCGGCCGCCGACATGCACGAGTGGTACGGGCGCTACCTGTACTTCGCCCCCGACGAGCTCGAACCACTGGATCAAGCAAGAGAGGAGAGCCGGTCATGAGAACCATCGGCAAGCTGACCACGCTGGTCGGCGCGGCCGTCGCCGCCGTCGCCATGGTCGTCGGGGTGCGTTCCATCCCCGACGTCAAGAGATACCTGAAGATGCGCTCGATGTAGGCGCACCACCGCACCCGAGGAACGAGGTCACCGATGAGCGACAAGCCAGGCGAACAGCTCGACGAGGAACCCCAGGAGGAACGCGGTCCGCAGGGCTCGCGTGACGAGGGGGCGGACGAGCCCGGAGGGGGACCGGCCGACCGCCCGTCCGGGACCAGCGACGAGGAGTCCGACACCTCGATCGAGCCGCAGGACGAGAACGACGACGAGGCACCCACTCTGCCTTCGGGTGGCGGGTGAGCAGGACCTACCAGAGGAGATCACGATGACGAGCGGACCCAACGCCAACGAGGAACCTGACACCGGGGCGTCGGCAGTGCCGCCCTACGACGGGCGCAAGGAGTCGGCCGACGTGGACGGCCCGGAGGAGACGACGAAGGACGGCGCTCGCACCGGCGGGGCCACCGGCCCGGTCCAGCAGGACGGCGACGACAGCGACGATCCGGCCGGAACCGAGCGTGGCGAGCACGCCTCGCCTGCCGACGAGCAGCCGGCAGCCGAGACCAGTGAGGAAGGCGTTCCTTCGGACCCGGGCACCACCGGGCCGACGCATGACCCGGGCACCGGCCGGGCGGAGGACAAGCCCTGAGCCCGCGGGTGCTGGTCGCAGGGATCGGCAACCTGTTCTGCGGCGACGACGGGTTCGGACCCGAGGTCGTCCGCCGGTTGAACGCGTCCGGAGCGCTGCCGGAGCCCGTGCGCGCCGTCGACTACGGCATCCGTGGGATGCACCTGGCCTACGACCTCCTCGACGGGTACGACGCGTTGGTGATCGTCGACGCGGTGCCGGGCGGCGGGGAGCCGGGAGAGGTGAGCGTGCGGCAGGTCGGCGAGGACGACCTCGGCACAGGTGACTTCGATCCGCACGGGATGGCGCCGGTGGCGGTGCTGGCCAGCCTCGAGGACCTCGGTGGCCGGCTCCCGCCGACCTATGTCGTGGGGTGCCGGCCGTTCGACGTCGCCGAGGGCATCGGGCTGTCGGAGCCGGTGCAGGCTGCGGTGCCGCTGGCCGTGGAGACCGTCAGGGCACTCCTCAGGGAGCGCATCCTGGCACCGACGACGAGCGGAGCGAGCTGAGATGTGTCTCGGGATCCCCGGACGTGTGGTCGAGGTGCTGGCGGGCAACGGCGGGCATGCTGGCGCTCGTCGACGTGCTCGGCGCCGAGCGCCCGATCAACCTCGGCATGCTCGACGACATGGCGCTCGAACCGGGGCAGTGGGTGCTGATCCACATGGGGTTCGCTCTCGAGGTCATCGACGAGGCGAAGGCTGGGGAAGCACGCGCGGGCCTGGAGCTGATGGGACAGTCGCTGCCCCGCGAGGTCGGGGATGACTGACCTCCGGGTCGACCGCCGGCGCAGCGACCACGGGGTGCCCGGTCCGGTCCTCTTCGCGCGCTACGCGTTCCCGCCGAACTCGCACGGGTACTGCGGACCCACCGACCACGTCGGCTTCTTCGAGTACGGCGTGGCCGGGGCCGACGACCGCGGGCTCCGCTCGATGTCCGAGCAGTTCGCCGGGGCCTGGCCCTACCTCCAGCTGATCGCCTCGGCCACGGGGCTCGACGACCCGCTGGACCGGCGCGTCGTCGAGGCCTACTGGGTGGGGAGTCCCCGGCTCGACCACGTCGACACCCGGTCGGTGGGCAACTCCATGGAGGCGCGCTTCCGGGCGATGACCGGGCCGAGGTTCCCCACCCTCACCGAGAGCGTGCTGGCCGGCGGCGTACCGCACCACAGCTTTGCCGTGTTCTGCATCTACCCGTGGACCGGGCTCCTCAGCGACCGCCGCAAGGCTCCGCACGCGCTGACGGTGCTGGACCGTTGCCGGATCCGGTGGGGCAAGGTGACCGCCGTGCAGGGTGACCGGGTCGTCGTCGAGTCACGGCCCCTGACCTGGGACGGCCAGACGCTCGGCCTGGGTGCACCGGAGTCCGAGACCGCGGTTCGTTCGCTCGACGGCGTCGGGATGGTCTCCGGTGTCGAGCCGGGCGACTGGGTGTCCCTGCACTGGGAATGGGTGTGCGACCGGCTGACCGAGAGCCAGGTCGGCTTCCTGCGCGCCTACACGCTGCGGCACCTGCAGATCGTCAACGAGGGCAACCTTCACGCCGGCCCGGCAGGTCTCCTGGACGGCTGACCGAGCGGCTCCTCACCCAGCGGCCACGACTCCTCGAGCGTCCACCGGACGTCCTCACCGCGAGCGTGGCGCGGCGGACCCGGCTCACGCACCAGCAGTCCACCCCCGTCGGTCTCCAGCAGGTAGTCCGAGTGCGGCCCCCGGTACCGCACGTCGGCGATCCGGGCCGCTCGGTCACCGTCCAGCCGGGCCCACTCCGGGCGCACCAGCAACGGACCGTGCGGGCCGGCGAGAACGGAGGCGGGGCCGGTGAGCCGCGCCGCCCACACGTCCACCGGTCGCCGGTAGACCTCCTCGGGGGTGCCGACCTGGACCACCCGGCCGGCGGCGAGCAGCGCCACCCGGTCGGCGACACCGAGGGCCTCCTGGGCGTCGTGGGTGGCGTACAGCGCGGCCGCACCGGTGTCCTGCAGCCGGGTGACCAGGTCCTCGAGGAAGACGCTGCGGACATGGGTGTCGAGGTGTGCCGTCGGCTCGTCGAAGAGGTAGAGGGACGGCTCGCCCGCCAGCGCTCGGCCGAGGCCGACCCGCTGCTGCTCGCCCCCGGAGAGCTCCGAGGGCCGCCGGTCCGCCAGGTCCCCGATCTGGAGCCGCTCGAGGATCTCCCCCGCCCTGCGCCGGGCGTCCCCTCGGCGGGTCCCGCGACGCCGCATCGGGTAGGCGACGGTGTCCAGTGCGGAGAGGTGCGGCCACAGCGCGTAGTTCTGGAAGACCATCGCCACCCCGCGGCGCTCGGGCGGCTCCCCGCCCGCGGGCGAGGCGACCCTCCTGCCCCCGAGCCACACCTCACCGGCCAGCGGGACGTGGAAGCCGGCCACGGTGTGGAGCAGCGTGGACTTGCCGGAGCCGGAGGGCCCGAGCAGCGCGAGCATCTCACCCGGCAGCGACGCTCAGGTCCACCTCGGACAGGGCCGGCGTGCCGTCGTAGGAGACCGACAGGCCGCACACCTGCAGCGCGTCAGCCGACACGCTCCGCCTCCCGTGACCGTCGGCCGGGGTTCCGGGCCAGGTCGAGGTGCCGGATCCCCAGCCAGCACAGGCAGGCGGGTACGACGAGCAGCAGGGTGAGCACCACGGAGAGCGCGGCCGTCTGCCCGACCTGACCGAGCTCCGCACTGTTGAGCACCACGACCGCGAGCGTCTCGTTGCCCGGACCGTAGAGCAGGATCGACATCGTCACCTCGTGCAGCGCGGTCAGGAAGCACACCAGCCAGGCCGCCAGCAGTGCCGGTGCGAGCGGGCGCAGCACCACGGTGCGGACCGCGACCAGCACCGGGGCCCCGCTGACCCGGGCGGCGGAGACCTCGTCCGGGGGCAGCCGGTCCAGGGCGCCCGAGATCGGGCGGTGCGCGAACGCCCACAGCTTGGCGAGGTAGGCGAGCAGGATGATCAGCAGCGTGCCGCCCAGCCAGCGGCCATAGGTGATCAGGAGCCCGACAGCGAGCGTCGACCCGGGCAGCACGAAGGTGAGCGTCACGAGGGTGCCGGCGCCACGGCCGAGACGGGTGTGCTCCAGCGCCGCGACGCAGCCGCCGAGCACGACCAGCAGCGAGGCCGCCATCAGGGCCAGGACGACGCTGCGACCCAGGGCCTCGGTGTTGCGGACGTTGACCACGGAAGCGAAGTTGGCCAGGGTCCAGTTCGTGGGGACCGGCGCGAGACCGACGGCTCGGGTCAGCGCGGTCGCCAGCAGGGCGACGAGCGGGAGGCCGACACCCACCAGCAGGTAGCAGCCGATCGCGGCGGCGGCCCACCGGCCGCCCCCGCGGTCGCCACCGGCGCCGGGAGCCGGCTCCGACCCTCCGGTGCGGGCGACCCTGAGTCGCGGTCCGAGCACCCGGTCGGCCGGCGCGACCACCAGGAACGCGAGGACCACCAGCAGCAGCGCCAGCATGATCGCCTCGACGAAGGCGGACGGGTCGCTGCTCCGCGCCAGGTTCGCGTAGATGCGCGTGGTCACGGTGGTGAAACCGCCCGGGGCGCCCAGCACCTGCGGGATGGCGAAGGTGCCCAGAGTGAGCACGAAGACGAGGACCCCCGCGGAGGCGAGCGCCGGCCCGAGCAGCGGGAGGGTGATCGTCCGGAGCACGGCGAAACCACCGGCACCGGCCGCGCGGGCCGCCCGCTCCAGGGACGGTTCGGCCCGGGCCGCCAGCCCGACCGCGACGACGAGGTACGCGACCGGGACCGCGTTGACCGCGACCACCGCTGTCACGCCGAGAGGACCCTCCACGGTCGACCACGCCACCCCCAGCAGGTCGTCGGTGAAGCCGGACCGGCCGTAGGCGCGCACCCAGCTGTAGGCGAGCACGAAGTCAGGGACCAGCACCGGGAGCAGAACGCCGACCCGGAGCAGCGTGCGCGCCGGCAGGTCCTTCCTGCGCAGAGCCAGGGCGAGGGCCGCACCGATCGGCACCGCGAGCACGGTGACCGCGAGCGCCAGCAGGAGTGAGTGGACCACGGCGTCACCCAGGCCGGGCCGGCGCAGCACCTCGCCGACGTGACCCGAGCCCTCGGTCAGGATCGTCCGCGCCATCATCACGAGCGGGAGCAGCACCACCAGGGCCGCGGCCGCTGCCACGAGGAGAGCGACGACTGGCCCGGGACCCAGGAGAGCTCGCGGCGGCGGTCGCGACCTACCCACCGAAGATCTTCTGGTACTCCGTGAGCAGGGCGGACTTCTGCTTCGCCAGCTGCGACCAGTCCGGGGACACGACCTCGACGCCCGCCGGCTTCTCGGGGCCGCGCACGCCGGCCATCGTCGGGTACGAGCCGAGGCCGGCCATCTGGGTCTGCCCCTTCTTGCTGGCGACGTAGGAGATGAAGGACTTCGCGGTGGCCGCGTGCTTCGTGTCCTTGGCCAGGGCCACCGGCCCGTACACGGCGATCGCTCCGGGGCTCGGCCACGACACCTCGATCGGTGAACCCTGGCCCTTCGCGGCATAGGCGGAGTTCGCGATCGTGACTCCCGCGGCGTAGTTGCCCTCCGCGACCTGGGCGACGACGTCGTCGGGTGTGCTGACCTGCTTGGCGCCGTGCTTGCGCAGCTCGGCGTAGAACCCGATGCCGTAGTCCGGGTTCTTCGCGAAGTACCCCAGGCTGCCCAGCGCCGACGCGGCCACGGCCGGGTCCGGAAGAGCCACCCCGTCCGCGTACTCGGGGCCGGTGAGGTCCGACCACGCGGCGGGTGGGGGCACGCCCTCCCGGGTCACCGCCACCAGGTACAGCAGGGCGACCCCGACGTAGTCGTCGGTGCGGTACTCCGAGGTGATCGGGCTCTGCGGCGTCCAGCCACCCACCAGGTCCTGGTCGACGTAGTCCTGCATGGTCAACGGGTCGCAGGCCCAGATCACGTCGGCCCGCAGCCCTCCGGAGCGCTGGTCACCCGCCACGCGTGCGTTCAGGTCCCCGGTCGGAGCCCGGTACAGCTTCACCTTCGTGCCGGGGTGGTCGCGTTCGAACGTGTCGATGACCGGCCCGATCGTCGTGTCGCTGACGCAGGTGTACAGGGTGATCGAGCTGGTGGAGGCCCCGCCCGAGCTGCCACAGGCTGCGAGGGTCCCGAGTGCCGCTGCCGCGAGCACCCGGGCGACGAGCACGCGACGCCCCGGCATGCCCGACAACCTACCGGGACCGCTGGCTCGTGTCAGCAGCAGCGAACGCCGGCAGAACCCTCCGCCCGGCGGCGATCCGGGCCGCCCCCCACGCGTGTCGTGCCACGCCGCAGGCGTGTCCGTGTCGTAGAAAAGTAGTGGCCCAGCGGTGGTATGAGACCGCTGGGCCTGTGCCTTTGCCCGTGACCAGTGCCGTGACCAGTGCCGGGGTCCAGTGCCCGGGTCCAGTGCCGGGCCCGTTGCTAGTGGCCGGCCTGCCGCTGGTAGGCGTCGATCTCGGCGGTGAGCCGCTGCTTGCCGTCGTCGTCCAGGAACGAGACCCGGACCGCTGTGCGGGCCAGGTCCGCCACCCCGGCGTGGTCCAGGTCGAGCAGGTCGGCGGCGATGCCGTACTCCCGGTTCAGCGTGGTGTTGAACAGGGGTGGGTCGTCGCTGTTGACCGTGAACACCACGCCGGCGTCCCGGAACGTGGTGATCGGGTGCTCGGCCAGCGACGCCACCGCCCGCGTGGCGATGTTGGACGACGGGCAGACCTCGAGCGGGACCTGCTCGGCGGCCAGGTGTGCCAGCAGCTCGGGGTCCTGGGCCGACGACGTGCCGTGCCCGATCCGTTCGGCACCGAGATCGCGCAGCGCCGACCACACCGTCTCGGGACCTGTCGTCTCGCCCGCGTGAGGTACGGCGTGCAACCCGGCCGCGCGGGCCCGGTCGAAGTGCGGCTTGAACTGCGGCCGCGGGACGCCGATCTCGGGACCGCCGAGGCCGAAGCCGATCAGCGCGTCGGGAGCGTGGTCCAGTGCGAACCCGATCGTGTCGTCTGCTGCCGGCAGCCCGGACTCCCCCGGGATGTCGTAGATCCAGCGGAGCACGATCCCGAAGTCGCGCTCCGCGCTCACGCGGGCGTCCTCGATCGCCTCGGTGTACGCCTCGATCGGCATCCCCGCGCCCTCGTCGCGCGGCAGCACCGAGGTCCACGGCGTGCACGTGAGCTCGGCGTAGCGGACGTGCTGCACGGTCGCCATCTCCCGGGCGACCTCGTAGGTCAGCAGTCGGATGTCGTCGGGCGTGCGGAGCAGGTCGACGACCGCGAGATAGACCTCCACGAAGTGCGCGAAGTCGCGGAACGCGAAGAAGTCCCGCAGCCGCTCGGGGTCGCTGGGCACCGGGCTGTCCGGGTGCCTCTCTGCGAGACGGGACACGATCTCGGGCGAGGCCGAGCCGACGTGGTGCACGTGGAGCTCGGCCTTGGGCAGCGCAGCGATGAAGGTCTCGAGGGTCATGCGGGAGATTGTGCCGCGAGCTTCTCGAGCCGGTCGGCCAGGTCCTGGATCGTGCCTGCCTCGAGCGGCTTGCCGTCGACGAGGACGGTCGGCGCGTCGCGGACCCCGGCGCGCGCCGCAGACCTCCGGGCGGCGGCGACGTACGCGGCGTCCGGGCTGCCGAACGTGTCGAGCACCGTGGGGTCGCTCACGCCGGCGCTCCTCGCGAGCGCCTGAAGGGCGGCCACACCTGGCTTGCTCGCGTCCTGCTCGCGGGGCTGCTCGTCGTACAGCAGGTCGTGGAAGCGCAGCGCCTGGGCCGGCGTGCCGTGCTCCAGCACCTGCGCCCAGGCGCCGAGCGCGCGGCCGGAGTAGTCGTCGGGCAGCATCTGGAACGGCCGGTACTCGACCCGCACCGTGCCCCGGGCCGCGTCCTGGCGGAGGAAGTCGCGGGTCGAGGTGTCGAGCTGGCGGCAGTCCGGGCACAGGAAGTCCTCGTAGACGACCACCGTCACCGGCGCGTCGGCGCCACCGACCAGCAGCGAGTGCTCACCGGCGCGCACCTGGGGCTGCCCGGCCGCGACCGGGTCCGGTGTGCTGCTGCGGCCGGCGGTCACCCAGACACCGGTTGCGACCACGACCGCGAGCAGGACCAGGGTCCCGGTGGCGATCGCCAGCCGCCGGTTGCGCGCGCGGCGTGCGGGCTCAGCCGGCGACGCCGCAGGGCCGGTCACCGGACGCGCCGGCACGCCGGACCACCTCGCCATGCGGTCACTGTAGGGCGGCCGACAAAAGGGATGGGTAGGGTCGGCAGCGTGAGCGACCGACTGGTGTGGATCGACTGCGAGATGACCGGGCTCGACCTACAGGCGGACGCCCTGATCGAGGTGGCAGCGCTGGTCACCGACTTCGAGCTGACCGTCCTCGGTGAGGGGGTCGACATCGTGATCAAGCCGCCCGCGGCGGCGCTGGAGCAGATGGTGCCCTTCGTCCGGGAGATGCACACGACCTCCGGGCTCCTCGAGGAGCTCGACGCAGGCACGACCCTGGAGGACGCCGAGGCCCAGGTGCTCGCCTACGTCCAGGCGCACTGTCCCGATGGCAGCCGTCCCCCGCTGGCCGGCAACACCGTCGCCACCGACCGCGCCTTCCTCGCCCGGGACACACCCGCCCTCGAGGCGTTCCTGCACTACCGGATCGTCGACGTGTCCTCGATCAAGGAGCTCTCGCGTCGGTGGTTCCCGCGGGCCTACTACAACGCCCCCTCGAAGAGTGGCGGCCACCGGGCCCTCGCGGACATCCGGGAGAGCATCGAGGAGCTGCGCTACTACCGGCAGGCGGTGTTCGTGCCCTCCCCCGGCCCGGACAGTGACGAGGCGCGCCGGATCGCCACCATCCACGGTGGCGCGCTGACCGGCGCCAAACCCGGTTCGGAGTCTGGCGCCTGAATCGCTAGACTCCCTCCGCAGCCGTTTCGGCTGCGCATGGTGGGCGTAGCTCAGCTGGTAGAGCGCCGCGTTGTGGTCGCGGATGTCGCGGGTTCAAGTCCCGTCGTTCACCCCACGGAGAGTCGAGAGGGCCGGGACGTCCCGGCCCTCTCGCTCGTCCGGGCCCGGTTTCACCCGTGCGGGTGCCCCGGATCGCCTCTGCGGGTGTGGTTTGTCACGTTCCGGGACCCGATACTCGAGGTGGCGGTGGACTCGGTTCCCGCCGGCACCGAAGGCCTCCGGCTCACGCAGCCCGGGGGCCTTCCGTGTGGTCTGGCGGCCTCGACCCTCAGCCCTGCTGGAGGTCCGTCGGCGCACCGTGCACGGCGGGAATGGTGCCGAGCCGGCCCTTCTGGAAGTCCTCGAACGCCTCGACCACCTCGGCCCGGGTGTTCATCACGAACGGACCGGCCCAGGCGATCGGCTCGTTGATCGGCTGGCCACCGATCACGATCACGTCGAGCGCAGGTGTCCGGCTGTCCTGACCGGCATCGGCCGAGACGCTCACGAAGTCACCGGCGCCCAGCACCGCGAGGTTGCCGGTGCGGACCGGTCGGCCCTCGATCCCGACCGTGCCCTGACCCGCGAGCACGTAGACGAGGGCGTTGTACGACGCGTCCCACGGCAGCTCGAGCGTGGCGCCCGGCGCCACCGTCGCGTGCACCATCGCCATCGGGGTGTACGTCGACCCGGGCCCGGCGACCCCGTCGACCTCGCCAGCGATCACGCGCACCAGCGCGCCGGCGTCCGCGGACGCGGCCAGCCCCACCTGGGCGGCGCGGATGTCCTGGTACTTCGGGGCGTTCCACTTCGCGTCACGCGGCAGGTTCACCCAGAGCTGGATGCCGTGGAACAGGCCTCCCGAGGCGACCAGGGCCTCCGGCGGCGCCTCGATGTGGAGCAGCCCGGAGCCGGCCGTCATCCACTGGGTGTCACCGTTGGTGATGGTGCCGCCGCCGCCGTTGCTGTCGTGGTGGTCGAAGACGCCGTCGATGATGTAGGTCACGGTCTCGAAGCCGCGGTGCGGGTGCCACGGGGTGCCCTTGGGCTCGCCCGGCGCGTACTCCACCTCGCCCATCTGGTCCATGTGCACGAACGGGTCGAGGTCGCGCAGGTCCACCCCGGCGAACGCGCGTCGCACGGGGAACCCCTCACCCTCGTGACCGGACGGCGCATCGATCACCTGCGCCACGGGTCGCACCCGGTCGCCCAGTCCGGGAGTGCTGACGCGGGACAGCACGGTCAGGTCGTCGACGGTCACAGCAGGCATGTCGCCACCTTCTTCTCTCGGGTCGTACCGGCTCAACACTGGTTGAACCTTCAATATTTCACTCATGGCCTAGCGTGACCGCATGGGTGAGAGCTATGACGTCGTGGTCGTCGGCGGCGGGCACAACGGGCTGACCGCGGCGGCATACCTCGCGAGGGCCGGGCTCTCCACCCTGGTGCTGGAGCGGCTGCCGCACACCGGTGGCGCAGCGGTCAGCACCGAGGCGTTCCCGGGCACGGGAGCGCGTCTCTCCCGCTACTCCTACCTGGTCAGCCTGCTGCCCCAGCGGGTGATCGACGACCTCGGGCTCGCGCTCGACCTGCGCTCCCGCCAGACCGCGTCCTACACGCCCGTGCACCGGGACGGGCGCGAGGTCGGCCTCCTCGCCGAGCGGCCCGAGGGGCGCGCGACGGCTGACTCGTTCCGGGAGGTGACCGGGAGCGACGAGGCGTACGGCGCCTGGCAGCGCTTCTACGGCGACATGGCGACGCTCGCCACGGCCATCGCCCCGACGCTCACCGAGCCGCTCCGCCCGGCGAAGGAGATCGCGGCCGGCATCGATCCCGACGTCTGGCGCGGCGTCGTGGAGCAGCCGCTCGCCGGCCTCCTCGAGGAGCGGTTCGCCGACGACCTGGTCCGGGGCGTGGTCGCCACCGACGCCCTGATCGGCACCTTCGCGGCGATGGACGACCCGACGCTGATCCAGAACCGTTGCTTCCTCTACCACCTCATCGGCAACGGCGACGGCGAGTGGCGGGTGCCGGTCGGCGGCATGGGTGCGGTCACCGACGCGCTGGCGAACGCCGCACGCGAGGCGGGCGCGGACATCGTGACCGGGGCCGGGGTGAGCCGGGTGGTGCCCGGGGACGACGGGTGCGAGGTGCACTGGCACGACGGCTCGTCGTCCCGCACCGTGCGCGCGCGCCGGGTGCTCGCCAACGTCGCGCCGTGGGTGCTGCGGATCCTCCTCGGCGAGGAGCCGGAGCCGGAGGCGAAGCCGGCCGGCTCCCAGCTCAAGATCAACTTCCTGCTCTCCCGCCTGCCCCGGCTGAGGTCGGGCGACGATCCCGCCGTCGCGTTCGGTGGCACCTTCCACGTGGCGGAGGGCTACACCGAGCTCCAGACGGCCTACGACGAGGCGGCGTCCGGCGCGATCCCGTCGCGCCCGCCGGGCGAGCTGTACTGCCACTCCCTCACCGACCCCTCGATCCTCGGCCCGCTGGCCGACCGGGGGGCGCAGACCCTCACGTACTTCGGGCTGCACATGCCCGAGCGGCTCTTCGCGGGCGACCGCGAGGCCGCCCGCGACGAGGCGGTGCGACGCGCCCTGGCCACCATCGACGAGTACCTGGCGGAGCCGCTGATGGACTGCGTGCTGCGCGGCCCCGACGGCGCGCCCTGCATCGAGGCGAAGGTGCCGCAGGACGTGGAGTCGGACCTCGCGATGCCGGGCGGGCACATCTTCCACGGCGACCTGGCCTGGCCCTGGGCCAGCAACCGGGAGTCACTGGCCACCCCCGCCCAGCGATGGGGCGTGGCCACCGGACACGAAGCCGTCCTGGTCTGCGGCTCCGGAGCCCGGCGCGGCGGCGCGGTGAGTGGCCTGGGGGGCCACAACGCCGCGCACGCGGTGCTGGAGGAGCTCAGCGAGCGGTGACCTTCACCTCGTTCGACACCGTCGGAGCGTAGGTGCGGTTGCGACCGGTGATCACGCCGAACTTGTAGTCGCCTCGCTTGTGCCGCAGCCGGTAGGTCACCGTCATCGACCCGTTCGCCCCGATCTTGCCCCACGCGACGGTGTTCCAGGTCTGGCCGCTCCACAGCTGGAGCAGGCCCGCGTTGCCGGCCATGCCGACCGGCGCCGCCACCGTGAAGGTGACGGTGCGGGAGGCGACGCCGGCGCTCGTGGACCAGTGGCGGTCGGACGGGAGCGTGAGCGTCGTCCGCGACGCGCTGAGCGAGACCTTGGCGTTGACCTCGACGTTGATGAAGGTCGACTCCGAGGCGCCGGTCACGCCGGGGACACCCGACGTGGTCAGCTTGTAGAGCCCGCTCTTGTCCGGGTGCAGCACCGTGTCGAACACGCCTGAGGCGTCCGTGGTGCCGTCCGTCACCTTGACCCAGCTCGTGGCGTTGTCGTCGCTGCGCCACACCGACACCGGGGCGCCGGGGATCGGCGCGTAGTCGACCGTGCGCCGCAGGAGCGTGTTCACGTGGAAGCCGACCGCTGGGTCGACCACGACGCTCTGCTTGTCGATCCGGAACGAGCTCTCCGCCATCACCGTGAGCGTGTAGGTCTTCCGGATCACCCGCGAGTCGCCCGCGGCACTGGCGAGGAGCACCAGCTGGTGGTCACCCGCGGTCTTCGGCGGGGTCCACGAGCCGTCGATCCACTGGGTGCCGCCACAGGCCGTCCTCGAGCAGTCTGCCGGTGCCGTCGAGAGGATGCTGGTGCCGTCGACCCGCAGGTCGTACGACGAGAGCGGGATCGAGGCGCTGCCCGTGGTGACCGAGCCCAGGAACCGCATCGTCTGGCCGCCGACCACGGTGCGCTGGTCCCCCGCTGCCATGTCGACCTGCGGCCAGTAGGTCGAGAACGCGGCTGGGAGCCGGACCCCGTCGGCGATGCTGGCGACGCCCGTCGCGGTGTCCAGCACGGTGCCGTCGGCGGCCTTCGCGACCACGACGAGCTGGGCGTTCTCGTCGAACGCCAGCAACGGGCTGTTCGCCGGCACCGACAGCGTGCCGGCCGCCGGGGCGCCGGAGACGTCGGCGACGACCTTGCCGTCGATGGTCAGGGTGACGCGCGCGGTCGCGCGACCCTGGAGGTCGAGGGTGTACGGCACCTTGACGCCGTCGTTGACGCTGCCGATCACGGGGTGCCCGCTCGGGAGGCCGGCGACGGCCTGGGCAACGTCCTGGGCAACGTTCGTGCGAGCACCTCGAGCCATCACCTGCGGCGCGCACAGGAGCAGGGCCACCAGGACGGCGACCAGCACGATCACCCAGGTGCTGCCGCGCTCGGTGCGCTCCTCGTCGCAGGCGCTCATGCGATGACCCCCGTCGGGACCCGGGTCAGTCCCGGGAACACCTTGGCGACGGAGACCTCCGGGACCCGGCGCTGCACGATGTCGGCCAGGAGCTGGCGGAAGTCGGTGGTGACCTTGACGTCGCCGTCCTCGAGCGCTCCGGTGGAGAGACCCGGCCAGGAGGCGTGGTAGCCACCCTTGACGTTGCCTCCGACGGCCATCATCACGTTGCCCCACCCGTGGTCGATGCCCGCCGAGCCGTTCTGCTCGAGCCGTCGGCCGAACTCGCTGGTGGTCACCAGGGTGACGCGGTCGCCCTGCTGGCCGAGGTCGGCGAAGAACGCCGCGACGGCACGCGCGAGCTCGCGCAGCTGGGAGGCCAGGCTGCCGCCCATGGCGCCGACGTCGACGTGGTGGTCGAAGGCGCCGTAGTCGATCGCGACCACGCGGACACCGATGCCGGCCTTGACCAGGCGGGCCGTGTCACGCATCGCCCGGCCGAGGTCGGTGACCGGGTAGTCCGCGCCGTTGGCCGGCGTGTAGCCACCGGAGGCGACGCCCTGGAGCGTGGTCGAGGCCAGCACCGAGGCGTTGATCGCCTTCGACAGCTGGTCGGACTCGCCGCCGAACATCATCGCCAGCTGGGCGCGACGCCGGTTCGCCTTGAGCGACGCGTCGCCCTGCGTGGCACCGGGGACGCTGGCCGCGTCGATGCTGGACATCGACATCACGGGACTCGGACCGGACATCGAGGCCGGGGTGCCGGACGCCAGGCCCACCGCCTCGAACTGGCTCTGGATCGCGGTGAGTCCGACCACCCGGTTGACCCAGCCGCGGCGCTCGGAGCTGCCGGGGTCGGCGTCTCCGACCGCCTCTCCGGCGTCGAAGTGCGACCGGTTCGGCGTGGGCAGTCCGGCTGCGTGCAGCATCCCGACCTTGCCCGCCGCCCACATGCCCATCAGTGGCGCCATCGCCGGGTTAAGGCCGAAGGTCGCGTCCGGGGCCAGCAGCGCCGACTTCGGCACCGCGATGTTGGGCCGGGCGCCGTAGTACGCGGACTCGGCGTGCGGGACCATCCAGGAGAGTCCGTCGACGCCGCCGCCCATGTTGAGCAGCACGATCGTGTCGCCGGACGCGCCGTACGCGACCTCCTGGAACGCTCCGCCGAACGTGGCGGTGGTGACCAGTCCGCCCATCAGCGCCGACGTCCCGAGCAGGACCCCGCGGCGGCTGGCGCGGAACCGCTCGCTCTCCGCGCAGCCCACGGCCGTCTGTACGTCGTCGTTCATGTCCATCACTTCCACAGCCAGTCGGGAGAGTCGAAGAAGGTCACCAGCAACCGCGCCCAGTCCTCGTTGAGGGCGACGGAGTGCCGGTCGACGCGGGTGCCGATCTGGTAGCCGGTGGCCGCGCAGGTCGCCCGCATCAGCCGGTCGGTGGCAGCGATCCCGAGGAGCCGCCTGGAGAGGTGGTCGACGTACTCGTCGAACCGCATCGTGCGGCGGGGCAGCAGTCCGGGGCCGCTGAGCCGCTTCGCGCCGTCGAAGGTGCGGTCACCGCGGCTGGCGACGGTCCAGTGCCACTTGAGCATGGACTCGGCACGCGAGGGGCCGTCCCAGGCGGAGGCGACGTCAGGCCACCCGTCGGGGCGGGGCCATCCCTGCAACGGCTGTCCCGCGGTGCCCGGCGCCCAGGCCAGGTTGAGGAACGCGCTGTTCCCGACGCCGATCGGACCGACCGGGTAGACGACCAGGCTCGTCGCCCGGATCATCCCGATGCAGTCCTCCATCGGCGTGCGGAGCTTCTTGCCGCGTGCCGACTGGAACTCTGAGTGCTGGTAGATCGCGCGCAGCACCGGCTTGATCTGCGTGTCGTTGGCCAGGTAGACCTTCACGAGCGAGGCGACCAGCGCGTCCGACGGAGAGTCGGAGACGAAGCGCGTGGCGAGCTTGCGGCAGATCCGCTCGGCGGTGGCGGGGTGGTGCGCGATGTACTTGAAGAACGACCTGGTGGCGTCCCGGCCGTCCGTGGAGGCGTTGGCGTTGCTCCAGCCCAGCGCCTTGATCGTCCCGGTCCAGTGCCGACTCGGGTCGTAGGACTGCTGGTACTCCTCGACGCGCCAACCGGTGAGCAGCCTGGCCACGGCCTGCACGGTGGCCTCGGTGTAGCCGCCACCCCCACGACCGAGCGTGTGCAGCTCCATCAGCTCACGCGCCTGGTTCTCGTTCGGGCGTTCCTTGGTGGACTCGGACGTCGAGAGCGACAGCAGCATCGCCGGGTGCAGCTCGGCGGCGACCAGGATGTCCTCGAACCGGCCCAGCGCGAGGTTGCGCAGGGTGCGGGTGAAGTCGGCGTGGAGGTAGAGCTGGCCCGGCACGTAGAAGTGGTTCGACCAGAAGTCCTCCATCATCGCCTCGACCTGGCGGGACGAGTAGACCCGACGGGCCACGGTCGCGGCGTAGTACTGCTGCTGGACGTACATCGCCTCCTTGCGACGGGTGTTGGCCTGCAGCGCCTGCTCGGCCGGCGGCAGGTACAGGTCGGGCAGCGAGCCCAGCAGCTCGGCGAGCTTGGTGTCCGCGATCGTCGACGGGTTCAGCTGGCGCTCGAACCAGGCCCCCGAGCCGCCGGCCCGACGCAGCCGGGTGAACTCCTGCTTGCTGAAGCCGTAGCTGAACCGGTTCAGGACATGACGCTCGGTCGCCGTCGGGGTCGGGGTCGAGCGCCACGTGCGTCGTCCTGCGACGTTGGGCACGGCGCTCGGCGCGGCTTCAGCGGTTCCGGGGACGGCAGCAAGGCCGAGCGTCGCGGCACTGGCACCCAGCACGCCGCGACGAGCGAGCCGGGGGGCGAGACCATGCCGGAGCAGGTCTGTGCTCATCTCTAGTCCTCTGTGGATCAACAGCCCGACATGACCGAGGGGGGTTCGGTCCTGTGAGGTTCATGATGGTGAAGCGGAGGGCACTTTGGGCCATATTTGATAGAAATGTCCGTTTGCACTGTCCAAGGTTTGTCTCACCTTCGGATCCGCCCGACGGGGGTGGGCGCCGGACACGGATCCGCAACCGGCCCGGGGGCGTCCCCGATCACCCGTTCGGGTGCCCTCGAGGTGCCCGCACAGGCCACCTGACCTGCGCTTCTGGAGCTGATTTCATGTGCACCGGGCGCGCTGGTAAGGTTCCACTCGCTTCGGGCGCCATTAGCTCAATTGGCAGAGCAGCTGACTCTTAATCAGCGGGTTCGGGGTTCGAGTCCCTGATGGCGCACCAGAGACACCAGAGGTCAGGACCAGCGGTCCTGACCTCTGCCGGTTGCCGCCGACGCACCGGCCCGACACCCCTCGGGGTGGTTCGCCCGTTGCGCGACGCGGGTAGACCCGTTCGGAGGCCCGCGCTCAGGTGGGCACAGGAGGGATGGACCAGATGACCCTGATCATCATCATCGTGATCGTGCTCGTGGTGCTCGTCGCTGCGGGAGCGGCGCTGATCCTCGGCCAGAACCGCAAGCGGGAGCACCAGCGCGAGCAGGCTGCCGGGCTCCGGCAGGAGGCCGCGACCAGTGCCACGAGCCAGGCGCAGACCGAGGCCGCGGCACGCGAGAAGCAGGCGGAGGCCGAGCGGGCCAAGGCCCAGGCCGACCGGCTCGAGGCCGAGGCGCAGGAGCGTCAGCGCGCGCTCGACATGGACCGTGCCCAGAACGAGGACACGCTGCGCGAGGCGGACCGGATCGACCCCGACGTCGACCACCGGCACGCCGACTACGTGCCGGGCCAGACGGCCCCCGACGGCCAGCCGGGAGCTGCGGAGGCGACGCCGGCCGACTCGGCCGCGGAGCGGCCAGTCGACCCGGCCGTGGACCCGGTAGCCGACCGGCCCACCGACCCGGCCGTCGATCCCGCCGTCGACCCGAGCGTCCACCGGACCGGGCACGGCGAACCGCACGTGAGCGACGAGGACCCGGGAACGCACCGCGCCTGACGGAAGCACCGGACGTGGTGGCGGGCACCGCTGTCGGTGCCCGCCGGCGGTCAGGTCCGTGGACCCGGTCCCCGGGCGCGGAGCCTGCCGCCGACGGTCAGAGGTAGAGGCCGGTCGGGCTGTCCCCGAGCCGGTCGGCCGCCACGGCGTGGATGTCACGCTCGCGGAGCACGACGTACGTCTCGCCCTGCACCTCGATCTCGGCCTTCTCCTCGGGGTCGAAGAGCACCCGGTCGTCGCTCTCGACCGCAGCGGACGTGCGGACCCACGGCGACGACCCGGCACCAGGCCAGCCGTCGGCCGCCCATGGCGGCGGTGGCCGGGATCAGGATGCCGCCCGACGAGCGGCGCTCGCCCTCGGCGCCGTCGACGGCGACCAGGACCCGGTCGTGCAGCATCCGGATCGGGGTGCGCTCCCCGGTGCCCGGATCGACAGGTCCGCGCCTTGCTCACGTGACGATCTTGCGGATCACCACGAGGAGCGCTGCCACCCCCGCGACGCCGCCGGCGACCTTGACGATGTTCTCGGTGCGGGGAGATCCGGAGGGGTCGACGAAGTAGCCCTTGACCGCGGCCACCTGGCGGCGGGCGATCGTCTTCGGGCTCGCCCGGTAGAGCAGCTGGTCGACGTTCTGCGCCAGCCGCTGCCGGGTCTGTTCCATCTCGCGCTCGATGGACTCGCGCCCGCGCTCGGTTGTCGCCACCACTGAGCTCCTCGTGTCGGGTTCGACGTACGACGCCCAACCTATCGCGGTCCCGCCCTGCGCACTCCGCCCGGGAGGAGGCTCTTGTACGTTCGGGTCAGGCCAGCCGACCAGGAGGAACCATGAGCGACCGACTCGCCACCGGCGACACCGCACCCGACTTCACGCTGCCGGACGACACCGGCGAGCGGGTCTCGCTCTCCGGTCTCCGGGGCCAGAAGGTGATCGTCTACTTCTACCCCGCCGCGATGACCCCGGGCTGCACGACGCAGGCCTGCGACTTCACCGACTCGATCGAGTCGCTGCGCGGGTCCGGCTACGAGGTGCTCGGCATCTCCCCCGACAAGCCGGAGGAGCTGGCGAAGTTCCGTGAGCGGGACCACCTCGGCATCACGCTGCTCTCCGACGCCGACCGCTCGGTGATGCAGGCCTACGGCGCCTTCGGCGAGAAGCTGCTCTACGGCAAGACCGTCGAGGGCGTGATCCGCTCGACGTTCGTGGTCGACGAGCAGGGCAAGGTCGCGCTCGCCCAGTACAACGTCAAGGCCACCGGCCACGTCGCAAAGCTGAGGCGAGACCTCGGCCTCGACTCCTAGACTCGGTCGGGCGCGTCCGTAGCCCAATCAGGTAGAGGCACCAGGTTTAGGTCCTGGCCAGTGAGAGTTCGAGTCTCTCCGGACGCACGGGCGTCGGGCGCCGCCGGGGGTGGCGGTTTCCCAACAGTTGTTGGGAAACTGCACCGGATCCGCCGAATCACGTGCAGTTTCGGGACAAGTGTTGGGAAACCGCAGCCCCCGGGTCCGCACCCCGAAGCCGCCACGCTCACCGCCCGGCAAGCACGCTCACGACCACCGGGGCGATCTCCGCGCAGGGCGCGGCCCCGGTGACTGATCGCGTCCTTCGCCTCCGAGGTCATCTCCGCCGAGGTGAGCTCGCCGTCCTGGTCGTCGGGCACGAACAACGCGTCGTAGCCGAAGCCGCCGTCGCCGCGCAGCTCACGGATCACGCGTCCCGGCATCACGCCGTGGACCACCACCTCGGCGACGCCGCCCGCGCCGTCGTGACGGCAGAGCGCCACGGCGCAGCGGAACTGGGCGCCACGCCGCTCGTCGGGCACGTCGGCGAGCTGGTCGAGCAGCAGCCGGTTGTTGGTGGCATCGTCCCTGCCGCGGTCCGACGACGTGCCGGACAGCGTCCCGGACCAGCGCGCCGACAGCACGCCGGGCATCCCGTTCAGCGCGTCGACGCACAGCCCGCTGTCGTCGGCGAGCGACGGCATCGCCGGTCGCGGCGAGGCCGGCCCGCGCCTTGATCAGCGCGTTGCCGGCGAAGTCGGGGGCGTCCTCCACCGGCTCGTCGTACGACGGGACGTCACCGAGCCCGAGCACCGTCACGTCGGGCAGGCGCTCGCCGAGGATGCGCTGCATCTCGGCCAGCTTCTTCGGGTTGTTCGAGGCGACGAAGACCTCAGTCACCCAGCGCCTCCCGCTGGATCCGGGTCAGGTCGGCACAGCCCTTCTCCGCGAGGCCGAGGAGCGCGTCGAGCTCGGCGCGGTCGAACGTCGCACCCTCGGCCGTGCCCTGCACCTCGACGAAGGAGCCCCCGCCGGTCATCACGACGTTCATGTCGGTCTCGGCGCGCACGTCCTCCTCGTAGGGGAGGTCCAGCCGGGGCACGCCGTCGATGATGCCGACGGAGACGGCGGCGACCGAGCCGGTGAGCGGGTCGCCCGTCAGTGCGCCCTCCCCCTTGAGGTGCGCCACGGCGTCGGCGAGCGCGACGTACGCGCCCGTGATCGCCGCCGTGCGGGTGCCGCCGTCGGCCTGGAGCACGTCACAGTCGAGGACGATCGTGTTCTCGCCCAGCGCCCGGTAGTCGATCACCGCACGCAGCGACCGGCCGATCAGCCGGGAGATCTCGTGGGTGCGGCCGCCGATCCGGCCCTTCACGGACTCCCGGTCGCTGCGGGTGTTGGTGGCCGACGGGAGCATCGCGTACTCAGCCGTCACCCATCCGAGACCCGAGCCCTTGCGCCAGCGCGGCACCCCGGTCGAGGCAGACGCGGCGCACAGCACCCGGGTCCGCCCGAACTCCACGAGCACCGAGCCTGCCGGGTGGTCCTGCCAGTGCCGGGTCAGGGTGATCTGTCGGAGCTCGTCGTCGGCACGGCCGTCCGCGCGTGAAGGGCTGGTCATGCCGCGACGATAACGGGGAGCTAGGCGCGGAAGCGGGTTCGGGTCTCCTCGGAGCAGGCGACCTCGATCCGCTCCACCAGCAACGGCTGCATCTCAGGCAGCCGATCGCGCCGGAACCAGCCGACCTCGGTCGACTCGTCGTCGGCGACGTGCGCGTCACCGCCGAGCCAGGTGCAGGCGAACGTGTGGTCGAGGTAGACCGCCCGGTCACCATTGGGGTAGCTGACCCGCTGGCCGGCCGCCACCTACGCCAGCCGGTCGACCCGGATCTCGACCCCGGTCTCCTCCAGCGCCTCCCGGCGCGCGGTCACGCCCGGGTCCTCCCCCGGGTCGACGATCCCGGTGACCGGCGCCCACTCGCCGTTGTCGGCGCGTCGCACCAGCAGGATCTCGGCGTCGCGCCGGATCACCGCGGTCACGCCGGGCAACCAGAGCTCGGTGGTGCCGATGTGGCGACGCAGCTCGAGCACGTACGGCGGGACCGGCATCAGACGTCGTACACGTGACCCGTGCGGGCCAGCTCGAGCGGGCCGGAGAACGTGCCCATCGCCTCGGCCAGCACGGTCTGCGGGTCGTACCAGGGCGGGACGTGCGTCAGCAGGAGCCGGCCGACGCCGGCCCCGGTCGCCACCTCGCCGGCCTCGGCGCCGGTGAGGTGGATGCCGGACGGCTCCTCGTGGCCGGAGAGGAACGACGCCTCGCACAGGAACACGTCGGCGCCGGCAGCCTGCTCGGAGAGCGCGTCGCAGCGGGCGGTGTCGCCGGAGTAGACGAGGGTGCGGTCGTCCGCGGACACCCGGAGCGAGTACGCTGTGACCGGGTGGAGCACCTCGCGGGCCGACACCGTGAACGGGCCCACGGTGAACGTGCCCTCGGGGTAGCACGCGGAAGTCGTACTCCTCGGTCATGCCGGGGTCCTCGTCGAGGTCGTAGGCGCGGGCCATCCGGCCCGCGGAGCCCTCCGGGCCCCAGACCGGGAGCTGCGGCTGCGGGCCGCTCGGATGGTACTTGCGCATCACGTAGAAGCCGCACAGGTCCAGGCAGTGGTCGGCGTGGAGGTGGCTGAGCAGCACCGCGTCGACGGTCAGCGGGTCGAGGTACCTGTGGAGCGCGCCGAGCGCGCCGGACCCGAGGTCGAGCAGCACCCGCCAGGCCCGGCCGTCGTGGTCGGCCTCGAGCAGGTAGCAGCTCGCGGGCGAGCCCGGCCCCGGGTACGACCCGGAGTTGCCGACGACGGTGAGCCTCATGGCGGCTCAGGCTAGCCGCAGGCGGCCCGGCGCCGTAGCGCCGCCACGGAGGAAGACCACCGGAACGCCGAGGAATCGGAGAAGAATCGTGACGCCCATTGCCACGGAGCCGAACGTTTGTTTGGATCACACGGTCAGCGACGGCCGTCCGATCGACGGGTTCCGTCCTAAATTCCGGGTGAACGGAGCACGAATCCATGCGTCGAAACCGACGTGTCACCGCCATGGGAATGGCAGCAACGGCCGCACTTGTCGCCGCTCTTGCCCTTCCCTCAGGTGCAGCAACGGCAGATCCAGGCGACAACAAGAAGCCCACCCCCGCCAAGGGCAAGGGGGGCGATGTCGAGAACGTCGGCCCTGACTACAACCAGGGCAAGAAGCTCGCCTTCGACAAGAAGACCAAGGCCGCCCTGAAGAAGGAGGTGGCCCGCGGGAACGCGCGACTCGCCAACGGTGACCACGAGGTCGGCGACCAGCTCAACTGGCTGGCTCTCGACGACGAGCTGGGCCGGATCTACCTCAAGCCCTACACGTTGCGAGGACTCGGCGACAACATCCAGGTCTGGGTGGCCAACGACACCTCGTTCCCGTCCGGGGACTGCCGCAACGCACTCGGACTGACCACGATCACCGACGCGCAGGTCAACAGCTTCATCAACGAGTTCGACGGCAACATCTACCCGAAGGAGTCGGCGTCGTTCTCGACCCCGCCGAACCGCGACGGGAGCGGCGCTCGTGATCGGCGCCCCTGGCACCTATCAGGTGTCGGCGGACCAGGCTGACGACATCGTGACCCTGATCGACAACGTGCGCGATGCGAACTACTACGACCCGAGCAGTCCCGACGGGCAGACCTACATCGCGGGATTCTTCTACTCGGTGTTCAACGAGTACGTCGACCGCAACATCATGACCATCGATGCGTTCGACTGGCTGCACCGCACCGGCACCAACCCGCCGGACAACAGCTCCGACCCGGCGTACCTCGCCTGCGCGCAGTCGCAGGGCCAGTCCCGTCCGTACGGGGCGCCACGTCCTCACCTCTACGAAGGCACCTTCGCGCACGAGTACCAGCACCTGCTGGAGTACTACGCCAGCCCCGGTGAGTACTCGTGGATCAACGAGGGCCTCTCGGACTACGCGCAGAGCCTGGTCGGGTACGTCGACACCAGCACCCCACCGGACAGCCCCAACGCCGACGGCCACATCAAGTGCTTCACCGGCTACCAGCCGCCGCAGTTCGGTGGACCCGAGAACTCGCTCACCCTCTGGCAGGACCAAGGCGGGCCGGAGATCCTGTGCGACTACGGCGCTGCGTACTCGTTCATGATGTATCTCTTCGACCACTACGGCGAAGCGTTCATGAGCGCGCTGCACCGTGAGGACCTCAACGGTCTCGAGGGCCTGGACAAGGTGCTGGACCAGTTCCACTCGAAGAAGTCCGGGATGGACACCATCCACGACTGGGCCGCGATGATGGCGCTGGACGCCCAGCTCGACAAGGGCCGCAAGCTCACCGGCGGCAAGGTCCGCGACTTCACCTCGAAGTCCCTGAGCAGCAAGATCAACTTCGCCAACCCGCAGGCCTACGACAGCCCCGGCGCCCCGCCGAACGGCTCGGACTACGTCCGGCTGCGGGACAAGAACGGACGCTTCCTGTCGGCGAAGAACCTGAAGTCGATCTCGTTCAAGGGCTCGACGAGCCTCGCGCCGACCCCGGTGGAATGGGTCTCCGACCCCACGCCGCCCGACGGCACGACGCCCGACACCACGTGCGGTGCGGTGCCCGACGGCTCCGGTCCGACGGCGTTGTACAGCGGTTGCGGTGAGAACCTCGACCGTTCGATCGTGCGTTCGGTGAGTGTGCCGGCGGGTGGCGGACAGCTGTCCTTCGACACGCTCTACGACGCCGAGGAGCAGTGGGACTACGGCTTCGCGCAGGTCTCCACCGACGGTGGCAAGACCTGGAAGTCCCTGGCCACCGAGGACACCACGACCGAGCACGACCCGGACGCGGTTCCTGGCGCCGTGGAGAACCTGCCGGGGCTGACGGGTGACTCGGGCACGTGGAAGACCGAGCACGCCGACCTGACGCCGTACGCCGGCAAGACGGTGCTCCTCGGCTTCCGCTACATCACCGACGGCGGCGTCGACGAGGGTGGCTTCTGGGTGCGCAACATCAACGCAGCCGGCACCACCCTGCCGACCACGCTCGACGGGTGGCAGACGATCTCGCAGGTGAACCCGACGCCGGTCTCCGGCTACACCGTGCAGCTGATCGGCTACGACTCCAAGGGCAAGTCCTGGATCTACCGGATGCCGCTGAGCCGCACGTTCAGCGGCACCCTGACGTCGTCGCGGTTGAACAAGGCGCTCGGCAAGCAGGCCACGACCGTGGCTGCACTGGTCATGCAGGACGACCCGACCGAGGACGTGACGCAGTACGCGCGCTACACGCTCTCGGTCAACGGTGTGACCCAGCCGGGCGGCTGAGTCGGCTGAGCACGGGTGGCTGCTCGGTCGTCAGCGACGGCGGCCGAGCAGCCACCACAGCCCGACGAAGGGCAGGACGGCGGGCACGTAGCCGTAGCCCTGGCCGAAGTCGGACCACACGGTCTGGTCGGGGAAGTCACCGGGAGCCAGCAGGCTCCAGGTGCCGACCGCGACCACGCCCACCAGCTCGACGAGGACCGCCGCCAGCGCGAGCCGGCGGCGGTCCTTCGCCATCCCGTACGTCGCCACGCAGTACACGACGCCGGCCAGCGCCGAGAGCGCGTAGGCCAGTGGAGCCTCGTCCGCCCTGGTCGCGAGCTGCACCGCCGAGCGGGCCGTCGCCGCCACCGCGAAGATCCCGTAGACGAACACCAGCACCCGCCCGAACCCGGTGCTGGTCACCCCGTCCCGCCGGCTCACCGGGCGGCCCACAGGTCGTGCAACCGCAGGAAGAGCACCGGCAGCGCCAGCACCGCCACCAGCAGCACCGCGGTGCCCGCCCGGGTGCGCTCCCCCGCCGACCAGACCAGGCCGATCGGCAGGATCAGCAGCGAGCCCACCAGGTAGCCGACGTACGCCGCGACGCTCAGGTCGCCGTGCTCGCCGAAGACGCGCCCCAGCCCGATCGCGAGCTGGACGACGAGGCCGGCCTCGAGGATCGCCAGCGCCGACGAACGACAGGCTGCCCGGCACCCGGTCGCGCACGACCAGGACGACCAGCCCGAGGGCGACCACCACGCAGAAGCCCGCGAGCGCAAGCTGCAGGGCGGTCACCGCTGCTGCTGCTTGCGGAGTGCGGACAACCCGATCATCCGGGTGACCACCATCGCGAGGTAGAAGATGCCCGCCACCTGCTCGAACATCACCACGCTGCGAGCATGGGGCTTGATCGGCACGATGTCGGAGAGACCGGTGCTGGACAGGGTCGTGAACGACAGGAACAGCAGGTCGCTCCAGGTGCGGGGGTCCTTCGCGTGCTCGTAGGCGATGAAGCTCTGCGGGTTGACGGCCTGCACCACCACGAACAGGTGCGCGAACGCCCATGCGATGACGGTGAACACGGCTCCGATCGCGAAGAGCTCGTCGGTGGTCACCTTGTCGTCGGCGAGCATGTAGCGCAGCAGCGAGAACGCCGCGTAGAAGTAGACGGCGGCCTCGAAACCCGAGCTGTACGGCGCCAGGTCCTCGTTGTCGGTGATCACCTGCACCAGCAGCAGCACCACCGAGGGCACCGCGAGCACCACCCCGACCCAGGTGAGGGTCGGCGTGGCGCGCACGGCGAGCAGGGCCAGGCCCAGCACCACCAGACCGAACACCGCGATCACCGCGCGCCCGGCGGTCGATCCCTCGAGGAACGGGTAGATCAGCACCCCCAGCAGCTGGGCGAACAGCAACGTGGCGCACGGGGTGCTGCGCAGGAACGCGATCGGGTGCTGCCGGAGGCCGGTGATCATGCCCTGACCCACGCGAACTGGGAGACCCGGTCGAGCTCGGGGCCGAGGAAGCGCCTGCCGATGGCCTCGAACTCCCCGGGCTGGCCGGTGGTCAGGAACCGGTGCTCGGGGACCGCATCGGGACCTCGGTCGATCCCACGGTCGATCCCACGGGCCACCAGCACCCGGTAGACGTCCTTGGCCGTCTCCTCGGCGCTGGAGACGAGCGTGACCTCGTCGCCGAGCACGTAGGAGATCACGCCGGTCAGCAGCGGGTAGTGGGTGCAGCCCAGGATCAGGGTGTCGATCCCGCGCTCCACGAGCGGGTCGAGGTACTCGTGCGCCGCCGCGAGCAGCTCCGGGCCGGACGTCACGCCGGCCTCCACGAACTCGACGAACCGCGGGCACGCCCGGGTGGTCAGCGTCGTGGTGGGCGGCGCAGCGGCGAACGCGTCGTCGTACGCCTGCGACTCGGCCGTGGCCCGCGTGCAGATCACACCGATCCGGCCGCTACGGGTGGCAGCGACCGCCCGCCGCGTGGCCGGGAGGATCACCTCCACCACGGGCACGTCGTAACGCTCCCGGGCGTCGCGCAGCACGGCAGCGCTGGCGGAGTTGCACGCGATCACCAGCGTCTTGACGCCCTGGTCGACGAGGTGGTCGAGACACTCGAGGGCGTACTCGCGAACCTCGCCGAGCGGCTTCATGCCGTAGGGCTGGCGGGCGGTGTCACCGAGGTAGAGCACCGACTCGTGCGGGAGCTGGTCGATCACGGCCCGGGCCACGGTCAGGCCCCCGAAGCCGGAGTCGAAGATGCCGATCGGCGCGTCCGTCACGGGGAAAGGGTACGGGCGTCAGGCCCAGAGCTGACCCTCGAGGCGTTCCTCGGCCTCGTCGACCGTGCCCTCGTAGGCGCCGGTGGACAGGTACTTCCAGCCGCCGTCGCAGACCACGAACACGATGTCGGCCCTGGTGCTCGCGCGTCACGCACTTCGCCGCCTGGCCGAGCGCGGCGTGCAGGATGGCCCCGGTCGAGATGCCGGCGAAGATGCCCTCGGACTCCAGCAGCTCGCGCACCCGGCGCACGGCGTCGCGAGGACCGACCGAGAAGCGCGCGTCGATCAGCGTCTCGTCGTACAGCTCGGGGACGAAGCCCTCGTCGAGGTTGCGCAGGCCGTAGACCAGCTCGCCGTAGCGGGGCTCGGCGGCGACGACGGTGACCTCGGGCGCGTGCTCGCGGAACCAGCGCCCGGCGCCCATCAACGTGCCCGTGGTGCCGAGACCCGCGACGAAGTGCGTGACCGTGGGAAGGTCGGCATGGACCTCCGGCGCCGTGCCCTCGTAGTGCGCGAGCGCGTTGGCGGGGTTGCCGTACTGGTAGAGCATCACCCAGTCGGGGTGCTCCGCGGCCATCTGCTTGGCCACGCGCACCGCCTCGTTGGAGCCGCCGGCAGCCGGCGAGGAGACGATCTCGGCACCCCACATGCGCAGCAGCTGGCGGCGTTCGCCGGAGGTGTTCTCGGGCATCACGCACACGAGCCGGTAGCCCTTCAGCGACGCGGCCATCGCCAGCGAGATGCCGGTGTTGCCCGACGTCGGCTCGAGGATCGTGCAGCCGGGGCGGAGCGTGCCGTCCTTCTCGGCCATCTCGATCATCTTCAGCGCCGGGCGGTCCTTGATCGAGCCGGTCGGGTTGCGGTCCTCCAGCTTCGCCCAGAGGCGTACGTCGGGCGACGGCGAGAGGGTCGGCAGCCCGACCAGGGGCGTGTTGCCGACCGAGTGCAGCAGGCTGTCGTGCCTCATCCGCCTGCGACGGCAGGCAGGATCGTGACCTGCGCGCCGTCGGTGAGCTCGGTGCCCAGGCCGCCGGTGAACCGGACGTCCTCGTCGTTGACGTAGACGTTGACGAAGCGGCGCAGCTCACCGCTGTCCTCGACCAGCCGGTCCTTGATCCCGGGGTGGCTGGCCTCCAGGTCGTCGACCAGCGCCCCGAGCGTCGCGCCCGATGCCTCGACGGCCTTCTCGCCGCCGGTGTAGGTGCGCAGGATGGTGGGGATCCGGACCTCGTGGGCCATGGTGCTCCTCAGCTCTCGTTCTCGTTGACCAGGACGTCTTCCTCGGTGACCTCACCGGCGACGATCCTGTAGGACCTGAACTCCACCGGGCCCTCACTATTCCCGTGCTCACGCGTGCTCACCAGCACGTAGTGCGCGTTCGGCTCGTTGGCGAGCCCGATGTCGGTGCGGCTCGGGTAGGCCTCGGTGGCGGTGTGCGAGTGGTAGACGACCACCGGTTCCTCGTCGTTGGCGTCCATCTCCTGGTAGAGCCGGAGCAGGTCCGTGGAGTCGAACTCGTAGAACGTCGGCGACCCGGCCGCGTTGACCATCTCGACGTGGCGAACGGCCCGGTCACTGCCCTCGGGCCCGGCAACGATCCCGCACGCCTCGTCGGGGTGGTCCCGCCTGGCGTGCGCGACGATCGCGTCGTACGTGGTCCGGTCCAGTCTCAGCACGTGGACCAGCGTAGGCGGCGCGCCGCGGGCGACCCGCGCCCCGCCCAGCGTTCGGACACAAGGACGACGATTGGCGGGGCCCTGTCGATTCCCGCCTCCCCCGTCCGTCATCCCGGTGACAGACTCACCACACGAGCTCGAGAGGACCGCATCATGACCGAGTACGCCATCCTGCTCCCCGGCAACGAGGCCCGCTGGGAGAACGCCTCCCCCGAGGACCGGGCCGCCATGTACGCCAAGCACGGCGAGTTCGCCGCCAAGCTCGCCGAGCGCGGGCACAAGGTCACCGGCGGCGCCGAGCTGACCCACTCCCGCGGGGCCGTCGTGGTCCGCAACGACGCCAACGGTGTCGCCGTGACCGAGGGGCCCTACGCCGAGACCGTGGAACAGCTGACCGGGTTCTACCTGGTCGAGACCGACGACCTCGACGACCTGCTGCAGCTCGCCGCGATGCTGGCCGGCGACGGCGGGGTCGAGGTGCGCTCGTGCGTGGACCACTCGGGGGCCACGGCGTGACCCGGTACGTCGTCGCCGTGATCTCGACCGACGAGGACACGTGGGAGCGGGCCAGTGACGCCGAGAAGGAGGCGACGTACGCCCGTGACCAGGAGTTCGTCGCCGCACTCGCTGCGCGCGGGCACCGGATCGTGGGCGGGGCCGAGCTGGCCCACTCGCGCGAGACCCGGATCGTCCGGGCGGTCGGGGGTGACACGACCGTGACCGAGGGGCCGTACGCCGAGAGCACGGAGCAGGTGGGCGGGTTCTACCTGGTCGAGTGCGACGACCGGGACGACCTGCTCCGGGCCGCGACGATCCTGGCGCGCGACGGTGAACCGGTCGAGGTCCGTCCGTGCACCGAGTGACGAGCGCCACGGTGAGGCACCGCTGACGGCGTACGACGCCGTGCTGGGCGCGGTCTGGCGCGACGAGTGGGGCCGGTTGCTGGCCCTGCTCGTCGCCCAGTACCGACGCCTCGACGTCGCCGAGGACGGGCTCGGTGACGCGTTCGAGTCCGCTGCCCGGGTCTGGCCCCGGGACGGCGTACCGACCAACCCCGCCGCATGGCTGCTGACCGCTGCCCGGAGGCGGGTGATCGACCGGCTCCGCACCGAGGCGGTGGCCGCACGCACGCTCCCGGCTCTGGCGGTGGAGGCGGACCTGCAGGAGAGGGCGGAACGGACCATGGCGGACGCCGGGGAGGTGGTGGTCGACGAGCGGCTGCGGCTCGTCCTCCTGTGCGCCCACCCCTCGCTCGCCCCCGAGGCGGCCGCCGCGCTGACCCTCCGGCTGGTGCTCGGCGTGTCCACCGAGGACATCGCCCGGCTGTTCCTGGTCAGCACGCCGACGATGGCGGCCCGGCTGACCCGGGCCAGGAAACGACTGGCGGGTGCCGCGTTCGACCTCCCGTCCGGTCCCGCGCTGGTGGAGCGCGTCGCCGCGGTCGCCGCGATCGCGCGGCTCGCGTTCACGTCCGGCTACGCGCCCGGTTCCGGCGCGGACGTGCTCCGGGCCGGGGTGGCGGGAGAGGCGATCCGGCTGGTGCGGGTGCTGCGCACCACCCTCGCGGTGGCCGGCGCCGACCTGCCCGACGAGCTCGCCCGGGAGCTCGACGCGCTCCTGGCCCTGATGCTGCTGCAGCACGCGCGTCGTGACGCCCGGGTGCGGCAGGACGCGGGCCGGGCACGGCTGGTGCTGCTCCCCGACCAGGACCGCTCCCGCTGGCACGCGGACGAGATCGGCGAGGCGCTGGACCTGCTCGGACCGCACGTGCTCGCGCCCGGCTCGCCGTACCTCCTCGAGGCGCTGATCGCGGCCGAGCACGCGGTCGCGCCCACCGCGGAGGCGACCGACTGGCTGCGGATCGCGGCCCGCTACGCCGAGCTCGAGGACCTCACCGGCTCCCCCGTCGTACGCCTGAACCGGGCGGTCGCCGTCGCCGAGGCCGACGGGCCGCTGGCCGGCCTGGCCCTGCTCGACGACCTCGACCTGCCGGGTCACCGGCTGCCCGCGGTCCGCGCGGAGCTCCTGCGGCAGGCCGGTCGCGACGCCGAGGCTCACGCGGCGTTCCGGCGTGCCCTGGAGCTGTGCGGCAACGAGGCCGAGCGGGCGCACCTGGAGGAGCGGCTTGCTGGTCGGTGATGCAGGTCGGCCAGTTACCACGGTCCCGTGGTAATCGGCCCCTTCCCTAGCGATATCTCCCGAGGGAAGGGGATGTTTACCACGGGACCGTGGTATTCGACCGCGACCGCGACCGCACCACCTCAACCCAGCAGGCTCTCCACCAGCGTCTCCTGGAGGAACGCCAGCCAGTTGTAGATGTCGTGCACGGGACCTCGGGGGTCGTTCTCGGGCAGGGTGTCCCAGAAGTCCTCGTCGCCCTCCTCGACCTCGAGCCGGGTGCCGATCGCGAGCCGCATGTCGGTGAACGCGCGCAGCCACACCTGGGCCGCCTCCCGGTCGAGCTCGACGTCGACGAACAGGCCGTCCTCCGGCGCGTCGGGAAGGCCGGCGTCCTCCAGGGTGTCGATCACCAGTGCGGCCGCGTCGGCCTTGCCGTTGCGCAGACCGCTCTCGGTGAAGCGGCGGAAGTCGGAGGCTGCCTCGTCGTCCTCCGGGTACGCCGTCGGGAACAGCCGGGCCAGCACCGGGTCCTCCGGCTCGGTGGTCGGGCCGGAGAAGTCCAGCATCGCCTCGAGCTCGTCGGTGGTGTGCGGCGCGGCCTCCTCGTTGCGCAGCAGCTCGATCAGCTGCCCGGCGAGCGAGCGCAGCAGGTCCGCCTCGAAGGCGCTGAAGGTGGCCGCACAGGTCTTGCTGCGGCGGTGCCGGCTGAAGCCGTGGTTGCGGGACATGGTTCAGGCGTCCGCCTTCTGCATGGTGGCCCACAGGCCGAACTCGTGCATCGCCTGGACGTCGCGCTCCATCTCCTCGCGGCTGCCCGTGGAGACGACCGAGCGGCCGTCCTCGTGGACCTCCATCATCAGCTTGTTCGCCTTCGCCTTCGAGTACCCGAAGTAGCTCTGGAAGACGTACGTCACGTACGACATCAGGTTGATCGGGTCGTTCCACACGATGGTCACCCACGGCCGCGCGAGGAGAGTGCCCTCGTCGACCTCGGGGTCGTCGAGCTCGACGGGACTGGTGGACACAGGCGCCATTGTGCCCAACCCGGGCACTAGCCTGCGAACGTGACCCACCCGGCACCGAGCACGGCGCTCCTCACCGACCACTACGAGCTCACCATGCTGAAGGCCGCGCTGGCCGACGGCACCGGCCACCGACGCTCGGTCTTCGAGCTGTTCCCCCGGCGGCTCCCACCGGGCAGGCGGTACGGCGTGGTGGCCGGCGTGGGCCGGGCGCTGGACGCGATCGAGGCGTTCCGCTTCGGCGACGCCGAGGTCTCCTTCCTCCGCGCCGAGGGGATCGTCGACGACGCGACCGCGGACTGGCTGGCCGGCTACCGGTTCTCCGGCGACATCTGGGGCTACCCCGAGGGTGAGACCTACTTCGGCTACTCGCCGCTGGTCGTGGTCGAGGCCAGCTTCGCCGAGGCGGTGGTGCTCGAGACGGTGCTGCTCAGCATCTACAACCACGACGCCGCGATCGCGTCCGCGGCCTCGCGGATGACCTGGGCGGCCGGCGACCGGCCCTGCATCGAGATGGGCTCCCGGCGCACGCACGAGGAGGCCGCCGTCGCCTGTGCACGGGCGGCGTACGTCGCCGGCTTCGCCACCACCTCGAACCTCGCCGCGCGGCAGCGCTACGGCGTACCCAGCGCCGGCACCAGTGCGCACTCCTTCACGCTCCTGCACGACACCGAGGCCGATGCCTTCCGCTCGCAGGTCACCGCACTCGGCGCCGGCACCACGCTGCTGGTCGACACCTACGACATCGCCGAGGCCGTGCGCGCCGGCGTCGAGCTGGCCGGTCCCGGGCTCGGTGCCGTGCGGCTCGACTCCGGCGACCTCGGGGTCCTTGCCCACGAGGTGCGTCGCCAGCTCGACGACCTCGGCGCCACGGGGACCCGCGTGATCGTGACCTCCGACCTGGACGAGTGGGCGATCGCGTCGCTGGCGTCGGCGCCGGTCGACGGCTACGGCGTGGGCACCCGGCTGGTGACCGGCAGCGGCCACCCGACCTGCGGCTTCGTCTACAAGCTGGTCTCGCGGGAGGGGACCGACGGCACCATGGTCGGCGTCGCGAAGAAGAGCAAGGACAAGGTCTCGATCGGCGGCCGCAAGTACGCCCTGCGCCGGCTCACGCCCCAGGGGGTCGCCGAGGCAGAGGTGATCGGGGTCGGCGAGCCCGCGGAGAACGACGGCGACGACCGCTCGCTGCTGGTGCCGCTGGTCACCGAGGGCACGGTCGTCGGCCGCGAGCCGCTGACGGCGTCACGGGAGCGGCACGCCGCCTCGCGGGCGGAGCTGCCGCGGGTCGCCCGACAGCTCCAGCCGGGCGACCAGGTGATCCCGACGATCCACGAGGGCGGCACGTCTGCCTAGGGGTTGAGCACCTTGGCGTCGGGCACGGCCTTCAGCGTGCGGAACCGGTTGTCCGGGCTGACCTCGACCAGGTCGGTGACCAGCAGCCGGAACGGCGTGCGCCCGGCCGGGATCTCGACCCGCACCCGGAACGCCGCGAACCGGCCGTGGATCGTCGGAGGCCCGTCCAGCGTGGCGTCGAAGGCGACCTGGAACCGGTCCTCGAAGAACCCCCGGATCGCGGCGTGCCCGACGTTGGCGCCCTCGCCCATCGGGTCGTCCTGCGTCGCGTCCTCGGTGAACGCGGTGACGCAGCCCTCGACGTCCTGCGCGTCCAGCGCGGCGACGTAGCGGTGGACGAGGTCGGTGATCTGGTCCCGGCTCGGCATGGGTCCAGCCTTCCATGTGCCCGGCGGCGCTAACCTGCAGGCCATGACGCGTGCGCTGATCGTGGTCGACGTCCAGAACGACTTCTGCGAGGGCGGCTCGCTGGCCGTGTCCGGCGGCGCCCGGGTCGCCAGCGACATCGGCGAGCTGCTGCACCACTGGTCGCGGCGCGACGACCGTGCCCCGTCGTACGACGTGGTGGTGGCGACCAAGGACCACCACGTCGACCCCGGCGCGCACTGGTCCAGCGAGCCGGACTTCGCCGAGACCTGGCCGGTGCACTGCCGCGTCGGCACCGACGGCGAGGCGTTCCACCCGAACCTCGACCCGCAGCCGTTCGACGCGGTCTTCCTCAAGGGCGAGCATGCGGCGGCGTACTCCGGCTTCGAGGGTCGTACGACGCAGGGGGTGGGCCTGACCGAGTGGCTGCGCCGCCACGACGTGGACCGGGTCGACGTCTGCGGGATCGCCACCGACTACTGCGTACGCGCCACCGCGCTCGACGCCGTCGGCAACGGGTTCGAGACGCTCCTGCTCACCCGGCTCTGTGCCGGCGTGGCACCGGAGACCACCGAGACCGCGCTCACCGAGATGCGCAGGGCCGGGATCAGCATCGGCTGACCCCGGCCCCTGTCGTGCGCCCCGACCTACCCGGTCAGAGACCCAGCTGCGCGAGGATCTGGTTCAGCAGCGTCGCGAGCTGGCCGAGCAGGCCAGCGAGGCCGCCGCTGAGCAGGTTCGCCACGGCGCACAGCAGCTGGCCGAGCAGCCCGCCGGCGGGCACCGCGGTGATGTCGAGCACGACCTTGTCGAGGTGCACGACCAGTCCGAGCAGGTCCAGGTCCAGCGGCCCGAGCACCAGGTTCAGCACCCGGCACGAGATCACCGGGACCGCGGACTCGCTGACGGCGCTGGAGGTCGTGGTCGGGGCCTTGGCGGTCTGGACGGGCATCGAGACCGACCTGCTCACCCACTCTGCGGAACCGCCGGACTTGGTGACCTGGCCGACGACGACACCGCGGGCGAGGACCTTGCCGGCCTTGGTGGCCACGAACCGGGACGGCACGAAGACACCGTCGAAGGCGCCGTCGGCCGAGGTGAACTTCACGGGCGAGGAGAGCTTGCCGGTGGCCGTCTGGGCGGCCACGCCGGTGCGGGCGGCGCTCTTCTGCTTCTGCGAGACGTCTCCCTTGGCCTCTGCCGAGGTGGAGATCGTGGTCATCATGACGATCGCGAGGAGGCCTGCGAGCAGGCCGATGCGTGGGTAGAACTTGCGGTACATGTGAGGTTGTCCTTCCGCGTTTCCCCGACGCCCTTCGACCGTAAGGACCGCGGCGCGGGTGCCGCTACACCCGAGAGGATCTGGACCTACCGCCCGAATCGGGCGTACTCTCCAGCCACTGCGGTGACCCGTCTCAGCGGCCCTCGAACCGCGCTTGCCGCTTCTCGGTGAAGGCCCTCATCCCCTCGACCACGTCGTCCGTGCGCAGCAGCACCGACTGACCGGCCCGTTCGCGCTGGAACGCCGCCGGGAGCGTGCCGAGGGTGGCGGCGTTGACCGCCTTCTTGGTGGCCGCGAACGCCAACGGGGCGCCGCTCGCGAGCCTGGCCACGATCGTGGCCAGACCCGCCTCGTAGTTCGCGTCGGGGAACACGTGCGAGACCAGGCCCGCGTCGCAGGCCTCCTGCGCGCCGATCAGGTCCGAGAGCAGCGCCAGCCGCATCGCCCGGGCCCGTCCGACCGAGGCCGCCACCGTGGCGGTGGCGCCTCCGTCGGGCATCAGGCCGAGCTTGGTGAACGCGAGCGTGAGCGCCGCTGACTCCCGGGCGACGACCAGGTCGCAGGCCAGCGCGACCGACATGCCGACGCCGGCCGCGATGCCGTTGAGCCCGCAGACCACGGGCTTGTCCAGCTCGGTGATCGAGCGGATCACGTGGTTGGCGGCGTCGACCGAGCCGGCGTCGTATCTCTGCTCCGGGCTGGCACCGGTCAGGTCGGCGCCGGCGCTGAACGCGTCACCGGCTCCCGTGATCACGACCACCCGCACCTCGTCGCGCGTGCTCGCCGTGCGCAGGTGCTCGACCGTGCCGAGGATCATGTCGCCGGTGAGCGCGTTGAACGTCTCGGGCCTGTTCAGGGTGAGCCAGAGGGCTCCGTCGGCGAGTCGGGTCTCGAGGTCGGGGTTCTTCGGGGTCCCCGCGGAATCCGAGCGAAGCGAGTGATCTCGTGGGGTGTTCTCCATGAGACGCATCCTGTCAGGCAGGCGGCGCGAAGGCGGCCTTCCGAGCGGCCCTGCGCAGGGTCGCGAGCACCGCCTTGCCGGTGACCAGGATCAGCACGAAGTTGGTCAGCGCGCGGCCGAGGTCCCAGCCGAGGGAGGTGCTGAACGAGTACACGAGGAACCGGTGCAGGTTGGCCAGCACCGGGTCGCCGGGTACCAGGCTGAGCGCGGTGTTGACGCCGATGCCCTGCGGCCAGCCGTAGAGGTTCATCGCGATGCCGTAGAGCAGCCCCACCACGGCGCCGTACGACGCCAGGAAGAGCACCTCCCAGCGTCGCGGCACCCGCGGCAGCAGCCCGGCACCCATCCCGACCCAGGCGGCGCCGAACATCTGGAACGGCAGCCACGGGCCCACCCCACCCGTGATCAGGGCGGAGGCGAACAGCGTGGTCGCGCCGAGCACGAACCCGAAGCCGGCACCGAACACCCGCCCGGAGAGCACCAGCAGGAAGAACACGGTCTCCAGCCCGGCGGTGCCGGCCCCGAGCGGGCGCAACGCGGCGCCCACCGCGGCCAGCACGCCGAGCATCGCCACCGCCTTGGGGTCCAGGCCGCCCTCGGTGATCTCGAGCAGCACCACCGTCATCAGCACCGGCAGCAGCAGGGCGAACACCATCGGCGCCCGGCTGTCGCCGGTCAGCATCGAGCCGGGGGCGACCACCAAGGGCCAGGTGAAGGCCAGGATGCCGCCGGCGGTCGCCAGCAGCACGGCCAGCGACGAGCGCGGCCGCATCGCGATCACGCGTGGGTTCGACAGGACGGTCACTGCGCGGCGCTCCGCACCTGGTCGACGGTGAGCCAGCCACCACCGAGGATCTTGGAGACCTGGGGCGCGTAGGCAGGCGACGAGACGAGCACCGGCGCGGCCGGCCCGTCGACCACCACCTCGCCGTCGGCCATCATCACGACCCGGTCGGCGGACTCGGCCACGAACTCCACGTCGTGCGTGGAGAGCAGGACGGCCATCCCCCCGCCGGCGAGGTCGCGCAGGACGCGCGCCAGGGCCGCCTTGGCCGCGTAGTCCAGGCCCCGGGTCGGCTCGTCGAGCAGCAGCACGGTCGGGCGCGCGGTGAGCTGGATCGCGAGCACCAGCGCGAGCCGCTGGCCCTCGGACAGGTCGCGCGGGTGGGTGTCGTCCGGAATGCCGGGCACCACCCGGTCGAGCAGCTCGCGGCAGCTGCCGGCGGCGGCGCCCGTCTCGCGGTCGGCCTGCGCGCACTCCTCGCCGACGGTCGGCAGGTAGAGCAGGTCGGCCGGGGTCTGCGGGACCAGCCCGACCGCCCGCCGACGGGCGTCCGGACCGAGGTCACGGGGGTCGCGGCCGGAGACCTCGACCCGGCCCGTCGTACGGGCGCCGGTGCCCTGGAGTGCCCAGAGCAGGGAGGACTTGCCCGCACCGTTGCGGCCCATCAGGGCGGTGACCTCACCGGCGCGGAGCGGCGCGAGGGTGACGTCGTCGACGGCGGTGGAGGTGCCGTAGCGGACGGTGACACCGGTGGCCCGCAGGGCGGCGTCACCGGTGGGGTGCGCCCGAAGGGGCGCCTCCTCGAGGGTGGCACGCAGGTCGCCTGCCCGGCGGTAGGCGTCGCGCACCGACATCGGCAGCGGGCTCCACCCGGCCCACCGGCCGAGCTCGACCACCGGAGGCGCGATCGTCGAGTGCGTCATCACGTCGGCGGGGTGTCCGACGCCGACCCGGCCCTCGGCGACGTGGATCACGCTGTCGGCGTACTGCAGGACCCGTTCGACGCGGTGCTCGGCCATCACGACCGTGACCGCGAGGTCGTGCACGAGCCGGGTGACCGCGGCCAGCACCTCCTCCGCGCCCGTCGGGTCGAGGGCCGACGTCGGCTCGTCGAGCACCAGCACGCGCGGGTGGGTGGTGAGCACGGAGCCGATCGCGACCCGCTGCTGCTGGCCGCCGGACAGGTCACGCAGGGGCGCGTCGCGCAGCTCGGTGATGCCGAGCAGGTCGAGGGTCTCCTCCACCCGCCTGCGCATGGTGGCGGCCGGGAGCCCGAGCTGCTCCATGCCGTAGGCGAGCTCCTCCTCAACCGTGTCGGTGACGAAGCCCGCGAGAGGGTCCTGGCCGACCATCCCGACATGGGCCGCCAGGTCGCGCGGCCTGTGGTCACGGGTGTCGAGGCCCTGCACCAGCACGCGTCCCTCGAGCCGACCGCCGGTGAAGTGCGGCACCAGCCCGTTGATCGCGCCGAGCAGCGTGCTCTTGCCGCTGCCGGTCCGGCCGACGACCAGCACCAGCTCGCCCTGGTCGATCGCGAGGTCGACGCCCTGCAGCACAGGCACGTCGTGGCCGTCGAAGGTGACCGAGACGTTCTCGAAGCGGATCGCGTCGCTCATGATGTCGTCGACCGCTCCCGCCGAGGGCGGACCGGCGGGGGTGTCAGCACCGCCGGGAGCGCCGCGAGCACGATGCCGAGGAGGGCGGTCACCGGCAGCAACGGTGCCGCGAGCGGCTGGGCCTGGAGATCCATGCTGAGCGGGTCGAGACTGCGGGCCCAGATTATGCCGGCCGCGCAGCCGGTGCCGCACAGGACCGTGAGGGTCTCGGCGAGGCGCCAGGGGTCGGGACGGTACGCCGTGACCTGGACGGCGCGACCGGACAGCCAGATCCCGGCCGCACAGAGGGCGACGCCCAGCACCAGCACCGGGACGCCCATCCAGAGCGGGCTGCGGGTGGGGTCGAGCACGCCGTACATGCCGAGGCTCACCGCGACCAGGCCGCCCAGCGTGACGGCGGGCAGCCACGCGGCGCGGGCCCGGTCGGTGTGGCGTTCACCCCACACTCGCTTCGCTCGGTTCCCGCGGGGACCCCGAGTGCTGCCGTAGCCGCGCGACTCCATCGCCGACGCCAGCAGCAGCGACCGGTCCAGGGTGTCCTGCAGCACCGGAAGCGCCACCCGCGGGACGGCCCGGATCCCGCTGCCGGACTCACCCCTGAGGTGCCGGGCCCTCATCACGCGCTGGACGCTCTCGGCGAGCTGCGGCGCGACGCTGACCGACACCACGACCGCGGTGCCGAGCTCGTGGAGGGCACGCGGCAGCGAGCGCAGCAGTCGCTTCGGGTTGGCCAGGGCGTTGGCGGCGCCGATCGCGATGATCAGCACCGCCAACCGCAGGCCTAGGCAGGCCGCCGCGAGCATCCCCTCCAGGTAGACGTCGCCACCGATCTGGATCCCGGCGGCCCAGTCCGGCAGCGGGACCGACGGCAGCCGGAACAGCAGGTGCGCGCCGAACTTGAACCCGACCAGCACGTGGAACACCAGCCGGGACACGACGACCACCGCCCCGAGCACGACGTACAACCGGAACGCTCGGGCCCAGGGCGACGAGCCGCGTCGGTTCGCGACGACCAGCCAGACCGAGCAGAACAGCAGCCCGAGCAGCAGCGGGTTGGTGGTCAGACCGGCCGCGACGGCCACCCCGATCGCCCAACCCCACCACGCGACGGGATGCAGGTCCCGGGTCATTCTCGGGTCATCCTCGCGTCATCTCCGGCGGGCCACCGTCACGGCTCCCGCGGTGCCACCGATCAGGACCAGCACGACCGCTCCCCACCACCAGGGCAGGTTCCCGCGTCGCTCCGGCTCGGAGGACGGCGGCGCCGACTGCGACGCCGAGGCGTTCCTCACCTCGCTCCCCGGGGAGGGGGTGGCGCTGGCGCTGGCGGCGGCCGCGGCAGCCTTCTTCTTCTTCACCCTGGCCTTCACCTTGGCCTTCGCCTGGGCGCTGGCCTTGGCAGTGGCCCTGGCTGACTTCTTCGCCCTGGCATCCGCGGCCGGCGAGCCGCTCGCGCCGGCCGTTGCGCTGGTGCCCGCCGGCGGCTGCGACGACGGGGCCGGGGTCGGCTTCGGCTGGGGGCTGGGCTTCGGCGCCGACGCAGCACACTTGGTGCCGGCACCGGGTGCTGCGCCGCAGTCGAAGCGCCAGCCCTCGACCGTGCCGGGCGCGGGGTCGTACGTGCCCGCACCCTCGCTGCTGTAGGTCCAGGCGCCTCCCGGCTGGGCGGCGTGCCAGTAGGCCCAGTACTTCGGCTTCATGCAGTTACGGTTGCCGGGGTTGCCGTTGATGGTGCACACGAAGCCCGGGTTGCGCGGCGCGAAGGTGTAGCTGAAGCCGGCCGACGTCAACGCCTCGATGCCGGTCTTCGGGTCGCCGCTAGTGCACCGGGTCACCTGGGCGCCCCCGAGGTACTGGACGACCACGGTCACCTGGTCCGCAGCGCAGCTCGCGGCCTGCGCCGTACCCCCCGTGGCGACGAGGGGTACGGCGAGCAGCAGTGCGACGAGGACCCTTCTCAGCATGTGTAGGCGGGGGCGCTCGGCTTCGCGCCGACGTTCGTGACCTTGTACAGCGGCACCGGGGCGAAGCCCAGCGTGGCCTGCGCCGTGGAGCGCAGGTCCTGGTCGGTCAGCTCGGCGGTGTTGCCCTGGTCCGTCGGCCGTGGCGAAGCGCGGCTTGTCGTAGGCGATGGCACCGCGCATGTCGGCCGGGAAGTCGCACGTGTAGCTCAGCGACCGCAGGTAGAGCCGGCCCTCCGTGGCCTGGTCCCGGTTGCCGGTGGTGTCGAAGGCCAGGACCGCCAGGCCCGTGGAGTTCGCGTTCTCGGTCTCGGTCGCCGCGCCACCCTTCACGCCGCCGTCGGAGCCCTGCTGGGTCTTCAGGTAGCCGATCGCCCGGCTGATCCGGGACTTGACCGGCGAGGTCTGCGGTGCGGCGAGCAGGCCCTGCACCGCGAACGAGGTGGCGTCGGGGTCGGCCTTGGCGTTGTTCAGGCAGTCGTTGACCGACAGCTCGAGCCGGAAGCCGCCGTTGGGGCACTGGCTGTTGGCGAGGAACGGCACGGCCTTGGTGCCGAGCGACTGGCCGGCCTTGCGCAGCGCGATCAGCGCGAACGACTGGCCGACCGTGTTCGAGTAGTCGCCGACTGCCGGACTTGTCCTTGAACTCGACCGGCGGAGTCGTCTGGCGTGCCTTGAGCCGGCGAGACCAGGTTCACGCCGCCGAGGTAGCCCTTGGGCGTGCGTCCCTGGGACAGCGAGACGAGCAGCGCCTTGGCGGTCGCGCCGGCGTAGGACTCGGTGCCGGTACCGATGTACTCGCCGATGCGGTTGGCGACGTACGTCGTGGAACGGGCCGACTGGGTGTCGCCGACGCCGGACGCGTCCATCGCGATGACGCCGTCGAGCGTCAACCCGTAGTCGGGGTACTCGGTGCCGTCGTAGACGGTGTGGAAGTGGTTGGCGTGGGCGGCCAGGTAGCGCTGCAGGGCGCCGCCGGCGTTCTGGGCCGGGACGGACTGCTCGGCCTGCGCGGCGCTGGGCACCATGGCCAGGGCGGCGACGACGACCGCGACCACGGCGGTCAGGAGGGAGCGACGACGGCGGACGGCGGCGCGAGTGGTGGGTGTGTCGTGCACGGGTGGTGCCTTCCTCATGGCGGTTCGTGACGCGAACCCGGATGAGGGCGGTGACGGAGATACCGGCAACGGGCCATCCAGGCCCCGTCCCGTGACCTCGACGGTAGATGGAGCCGCTGTGGGCGCCAGGCATTCCGACTTCCCACCTCGAAGGTGGCCTACGGCTGCGGGTCAGTGCCGGACTCGGACCGGCTTCCCCTGGTGCTCACGGTGGTGGTCCGACTGCGCGAACAGCAGGACCGTCGCTGAACATAACACGGGTCAGGGGCCCCACTTGCCGACGAGTTTTGTGATCACCGTCATGTTGCGGTTCGTCGCCGGACCGAAGGTCTTCTCGAAGACGTCGTTGCCCGTCTTCGCCTCGTGGTACGACTTCGACAGGATCAGGTGACCGGCCCGTCTGCCGACCCGGACGTGCTCCCCCGCAACGTCGCGTTTCTCGAACTCCGTCACGTCCGACGCCTTCGCCGTCCCCTGGAAGAGCGAGACGTAGTGGCCGGTGCCACTGCCCTCGTGCTCGCCCGCGAACCGCTGCGCGTCGTCGGCCACCTCGGCGAGCTCGGCAGCGGTGAACAGGCAGACCGGCACCTCGAACCCGCGGTCCGCCTTCATCACCCTCTCGAGCTCCTTCCGCACCTTCTCCTTCGAGCGCAGGTTGGTGCGGAAGCGCACGTTGCCGGTCTGGATGTGGGTCTCGACATCCTCGAAGCCGGCGTCGGTGAGGGCGTCACGCAGCTCCGCCATCGGATACTGGCGCTTGCCCACGTTGACGGCCCGGAGGAACGCGATGAAGGTCGGCATGGACCACATGATGGTCCGCCCGTACGACGAGCGCGACCTGCAGCGCGTCGGCCTGATCCACTCGCGCAGCCGGCAGATGGCGTACGCCGGATTGGTGCCGGCCGAGGCTCTGGCCCTGATCTCCCCCGAGCAGGAGGTCGTGGACTGGGGAGTGCGGATGGCCACGCTGCCCTCCCCCAACGTGCCGGTCGTGGTGGAGGTCGACGGTGAGGTGGTCGGCTTCGCGCTCGGCCAGCTCACCCCGGAGGTCGGTGCCGAGCTGGTCGCGATCCACGTGCTCCAAGAGCACCACGGCATCGGGGCCGGGTCAGCGCTGATGGAGGCCGTCGTTGCCGCGTTCCACGAGTGGGGTGTCTCCGACGCGAGGCTGCACGTGATCCAGGGCAACACACGCGCCCGGGCTTTCTACGAGCGCCACGGATGGCACACGCGGGGCCTCGCCGGCACCCACGACATCGGCGGGGCGCGGGTTCCTGTCGTGGAGTACGGGCTGGTTGTCGGCTGTTGATCGTGAGACGCACCGGGGCTCTGGTAGTCGATGAGCGAGCGGTGCCGGTGGGCGCCGAGTCTTTCCGCGCGGGCTGCAGTGCGGCGGCTCCAAAGACGCAGCGATGGGGACGGGTACGGCGCGGAGTTGCGGCCCGCTCCCGGCGTGCGGTCGGCGCTGGGATCTTTTCAAAATACTTCTCCACGGCCGCCCGAAATGCCCGCATTCCCGGGGCTTGAGTGTCGGTGCTGGGTGCCAGAATTCCTTGTATGGCAACGGTCTTCGGCGACTCGACCACCCACCCGGTGGCCGCGGCTGTCGCTGCCGCGGAGGCCGACCTGGACCAGGTGGCCGGGGTCGGGTTCTGGTCGATGACACCGACCGAGGCCGCTGAGACCCTGGCCGCGCTGCACCGGCTGGCCGCCAGGACCGCTGCGTTGGAGCTGGGGACCCTGCACCACGCCGCGACCCTCGAGTTGGGACCCGAGCACGGAGCTGCGGACACCGCGTCCTGGTGGGCCAACCAGACCCGTCAGACCAAGCGGACCGCCAAGCACCGCTCCGCTCTCGCCGACCTCACTGGACCGTGACCACGAACCGGTGCGGGACGCGATGGCGGCACGGTCTTGTTTCGGAGGTGCAGGCGGTGGTGATCGTGAAGGGTGTCGAGAAGCTGCCGGTCGAGCACCGTGGTGACGCCGAGGCGCACCTGGTCGGGTTGGCTGCGGAGCACGACCCGGTCGCGTTGGGTCGGCTCGCAGCCCACATCCTGGAGGTCGTCGCCCCCGAGGTCGCCGACGCCCACGAGCTCGCCGCACTGGAACGTCAGGAAGCGTTGGCGGTGGAGTCGTGCCGGTTCACGATGTCCGACGACGGGCACGGGCTGTGCCACGGCCGGTTCACCGTCCCCACGGTCGTGGGCGCGATGCTCAAGCAGGGGGTGCTGGCGATCAACTCCCCCAAACACCGCCGCCACTCCGGGACCCCGAAGGGCATGGGTCACGCGTTCTGCGAGTACGTCACCCGCTACCCCCTCGACCGGCTCCCCCACGCCGGCGGAGTCGACGCCACCGTGGTGGTCACCATGAGTCTCGAGCAGCTCGAAGGGCGCCTGGAGACCTCCGGCATCACCCGGCTCGACACCGGCGACCCGCTCACCGCCGACCACGCCCGCCAGCTCGCCTGCGAAGCAGAGATCATCCCGATCGTCCTCGGCGGCAGAGGTGAGGTCCTCGACCAGGGCCGCGCCAAGCGGTTCCACACCAAGGCCCAACGGATCGCGATCGCCCACCGCGACCACCACTGCACCGCCGAGGGCTGCGACTGGCCGCCAGCGATGTGCCACGTCCACCACAACCTGCCCTGGTCCAAAGGCGGCACCACCTCCGTGGCCGACGGCCGACTCCTCTGCCCCCGACACCACACCTACGCCCACTCACCGAAATACCAGATGAAGACCATCCCCAACGGACGCGTCATCTTCAGCCGCACGTGACGTCGGCAGGATCGTGCCTCCTTGACCCGCCGATCGTGACTGGACTCCCCGGGCCACGACTCGGTCAGCTGTTGCTGAAGACCGCCGGTCCCCCGTCGCCGACGTCGCCGTCCGCGTCCGGACCGCGGCCCGCCCAGGTCCAGGCGTAGGCCGGGTCCTCGGCGGCCAGCCCGGCCTCGCCGAGCTCGAGCGGACGGAAGGTGTCGACCATGACCGCGGACTCCTCGAAGTACTCGACTCCGATCGAGGCCTCGACCGCCGACGGTTGCGGGCCGTGCGCGTAGCCGCCGGGGTGGAGCGAGATCGAGCCGATGTCGATGCCGGAGCCCTTGCGGGCCTCGTAGTCGCCACCGACGTAGAACATGACCTCGTCGGAGTCGACGTTGGAGTGGTAGTACGGCACCGGGATCGACTGCGGGTGGTAGTCGACCTTGCGCGGCAGGAAGTTGCAGATCACGAAGTTCCAGCCCTCGAAGACCTGGTGCACCGGCGGCGGCTGGTGCACCTTGCCGGTGATCGGCATGAAGTCCTCGACGTTGAACGTGTACGGGTACAGGCACCCGTCCCAACCGACCACGTCGAGCGGATGTGTCGCGTAGGTGAGGGTCGAGCCGACGATGCCGCCGGGACCCCCGCCCGCTGTCCGGCCGCGGTGCTTGACCAGCACCTCGACGTCCGTGCCCTCCTGCACGAACGGCTCGGCCGGGCCGACCAGGTCGCGCTCGCAGTACGGCGCGTGCTCGAGGAACTGCCCGAACCGCGACAGGTAGCGCTTGGGCGGCGCGATGTGGGAGTTCGCCTCGATCGCGTACAGCCGCGACTCCTCGGCCGGCAGCCAGCGGTGCGTCGTGGCGCGCGGGATCAGCACGTAGTCGCCGGTGCGGTAGGACAGCACCCCGAACGACGTCTCCACGGTGCCCGATCCGGCCTCGACGTAGACGCACTCGTCGCCGATCGCGTTGCGGTAGTACGACGAGGCGTCCCCCGTTCCAGCGCCCGCGACGACGTAGGAGATCCGGACATCGCCGTTGCCGAGCACCAGCCGACGTCCGGTGACCGGGTCGTCGCCCGTCGCGAGCTGGTGCAGTCTGAGGTGCCGCGGCTTCAGCGGATGGTTCGCCGTCGTCGCCTGGTCGGGCAGCTCCCAGACCTGGCTGTCGACGATCGCGGACGGTACCCCTGCGTGGTAGAGCAGCGAGGAGTCGGAGGAGAAGCCCTCCTCCCCCATCAGCTCCTCGAACCGGAGCCGACCCGCGTCGTCGCGATGAGCGGTGTGCCGGGTGCGCGGGATGTCGCCGACGGATCTGTAGTACGCCACGTGCCCACCCTGCCGCCCGTGCCATAGCGTGGCAACCATGGCCCCGGTGAGTCCCACGAGTCCCGCGTTCCTGGAGCGTCTGGTCGACGACGCCGCCATCTTCCCGCCCGGCAACGTGCCGCTCGACCAGGCCGTGGCGGAGCACCGCGGGCACCGGAATGCGTCGTACGGCGCCCTCGTCGGTGGGTTCGTGGTCAGTGACACCCGGCTGGCCGACCTGGCGGGCATCGTGTCCGGTGGCGACGAGCCACTGGCGATCAACGTCGTCGTGACCGGTGGCGCCGGGGCGATCGAGCCCGCGGTGCGCTGGGCCATGCGGGCGCCCGGTCTGGAGCTCGCCGCCCTGGAGATCGCGCTGCGCGACGAGGACGACCTGGCGCGCAACGCCGCCCGTGTGGCGACGATGGCCGGCAGCCTGCGGGACGAGATGGGCGACGACGTCGAGGTGTACGTCGAACCGCCCCGGCGCACGCTCGTCCCCGAGCGGGCCTGGCTGGCCGCCGTCGACGAGATCTCGATGGCCGGGCTGCGGCTCAAGTTCCGCACCGGGGGCGTGAGCGCCGACGCGTTCCCGTCCGTCGCCGAGGTGGCCGCGAGCATCGACGCTGCGCTCGACCGGGAGACGCCGTTCAAGTGCACGGCCGGACTGCACGAGGCCGTGCGCCACACGGACTCCGTGACCGGATTCGAGCACCACGGGTTCCTCAACGTGCTGCTCGCGACCCGGGTGGCGCTGGACGGCGGCGACGTCGAGGCGGCACTGTCGTCGAGCACACCGGCCGCCGAGCTGCCCACACCCGAGGCGTGCGCCTCCGCCCGGCGCTGGTTCACCTCGTTCGGCTCGTGCAGCGTGCTGGACGTCCACGAGGACCTCGTGGAACTGGACCTCTGGAGGGACGACGCATGAACAGCTGGGTCGAGGGAGCAGCAGGCTCGTCGTACGACGTGGACAACCTGCCGTACGGCGTGTTCTCGACCCAGGAGGGGGACGAGCCCCGCGTCGGCGTCCGGATCGGCGACTACGTGCTCGACGCGGCGCCGGTCGCGGCGGCCGAGATGCTCGAGATCGCGCACGCGTTCGAGTCGCCGACGCTGAACCCGATCATGGCGTCGGGCCGCCCCACCTGGACCTCGTTGCGCACCTGGCTCACCCAGCTGCTGACCGACGAGAACGAGCGCGACCTGGTCGAGCCGAACCTGATCCCGGTCGACCAGGTGACCCTGCACCAGCCGTTCGACGTGGCCGACTACGTCGACTTCTACGCCTCGCTGCAGCACGCCACCAACGTCGGCAGGATCTTCAGGCCCGACAGCGAGCCGCTGCTCCCGAACTGGCGGCACCTGCCCGTCGGCTACCACGGGCGCGCCGGCACGGTCGTGGTCAGCGGCACGCCGGTGGTCCGGCCGCACGGCCAGCGCAGGCCGGCCGGCTCCGACGTGCCGGTCTTCGGGCCCAGCGAGCGACTCGACGTCGAGGCCGAGATCGGGTTCGTCGTCGGCGCGCCAGCGGGGTCGGGACGACTGGCGGCCGACGACGCCCCCCAGTACGTCTTCGGAGTCGTCTTGCTGAACGACTGGTCGGCGCGTGACATCCAGGCGTGGGAGTACGTCCCGCTCGGTCCGTTCCTCGGCAAGTCGTTCGCGACGTCGATCTCCGGCTGGGTCACGCCCTACGACGCCTTCGAGGCGGCGCGGGTCGACCTGCCGGGCCAGGACCCGGCGCCGCTGGCCTACCTGAGCGTCGACGGCAGGGCCGGCCTGGAGATCGACATCGAGATCGTCCTGAACGGGGAGGTGGTCAGCCGCCCGCCGTACGCCTCGATGTACTGGTCCCCGGCCCAGATGCTGGCGCACATGACGGTCAACGGCGCCTCGGTGCGCACCGGCGACCTCTTCGGCTCCGGCACCGTCAGCGGCGACGACCCCGGCCAGCGCGGCTCGTTCCTCGAGCTGTCCTGGGGCGGCAAGGAGCCGTTCACCGCCGGCGGCCGGGAACGCTCGTACCTCGAGGACGGCGACGAGGTGGTCCTCCGGGCCACGGCCCCGGGCGCGCTCGGCGGCCGGATCGCGCTGGGCGAGGTGTCCGGCCGGATCCTGCCCGCGGCGGACTGAGGGTTCTCTTCAGCGATCCTTCAGCGCTCCCGTGCACCGTGGACGCACCGCCACCGGCCGGCTGGCGCGAACCACGGGAGGATCCATGGCACGCACCAGGACCAGCATGGCGGCGGTGGCCGTCGGGATGGCACTTGCGCTCTCGGGCTGCGGGCAGAGCAAGGACTCGGGTGCCGGGGGCTCGGACTCCGGCGATGCCGGCTCCGGCGACAAGGCCACCCCGGCGGCCTCCCTCACTCTCGAGAAGGCTCCGTTCTGCGACAGGCTCGACCCGCAGGCGATGGCACAGGCGCTCGGGAGCGCGAAGCCGCTGAAGCTGACCCGGCACCTGAAGCCCGGGCAGAAGTTCAGCCCGTACCCGCGCGCGCCAAAGCAGGCGGCACGCGCCTGGACGTGCGAGTACAGCTCCCTCCCCAAGGCCGGCTCGATCCAGGTCAACCACTACGCCTCGGTCTCGGGCATGCCGTACACGAAGGACACGTTCGCGACGTACGTCAAGCAGGTCACGGATCCCAAGTACCGCGACAAGGGCGCCACGTGCGAGACGGGCGACGACCCGGTCCTCGGCGACACCACCCTCAGCGCGGCCTGCACCAAGATGGAGAAGAACACCAAGACCGCGACCGGCTCGAGCTACTCCTACGGCCAGTCCTTCATGACCTACCGCGCCCTCATCGACGGTTCGCTCGTGATCTGCGGCGCCGGGTCGAACAGCGGGAAGAACTTCGACCAGGTCAAGTCGGCGGCCAAGGAGCTCTGCGCCCACTTCCTGGAGGCGGTGGCCCGGTAGCGGCCTGACCTGACATGACTTTGCATAGGTTGCCTATGTAAAGTCGGTCGCATGGGCGACGACATGCACCGGCTCAGCAACGAGCTCGTCGTGCTCGCGGCTCGCCTGGTCCGCGACGTACGACGGCACAACGTCGACCTGCCCGCCGCGAGCACCCGGCTGATCAGCCTGCTCGACGAGCTCGGCCCGAGCACGGTGGGCCGGCTGTCCGACCACGACCGGTGCAGCCAGCCGACCATGACCGGCCTGGTCAACGGCCTGGTCGAGCGCGGCTGGGCAGATCGCCGACCGCATCCCGAGGACTCCCGGGCCAACCTCGTCTCGCTGACCCCCCTCGGCCGGACGACACTCGCCGAGCTGCGCCAGAGCAACGCAGACCTGGTCGCCGACCGGATCGCCGGGTCCGGGCGCTCCGTCGACGACCTCCGGACCGCCGTGGCGCTGCTGCGTGACCTCGTGCCCACCACCCGGGAAGGAACTCCGTGACCACCACGCACCACCCCGACCCGCTCGCACCGCCGAAGCAGTCGATCCTGCAGCAGCCGCGCGCCGTGTGGGCGGTCGCGTTCGCGTGCGTCATCGCGTTCATGGGCATCGGTCTCGTCGACCCGATCCTCAAGCCGATCGCCGACCAGCTCGACGCGACGCCCAGCCAGGTCTCGTTGCTGTTCACCAGCTACATGGCCGTGATGGGTGTCGCGATGCTGGTCACGGGTGTCGTCTCCAGCCGGATCGGCGCGAAGCGGACGCTGCTCACCGGCCTGGTCCTGATCATCGTGTTCTCGGCACTGGCCGGCTCCTCCGACAGCATCGGCGCGATCGTCGGCTTCCGCGCCGGCTGGGGCCTGGGCAACGCGCTGTTCATCGCCACCGCGCTCGCCACGATCGTGATGTCCTCGCGCGGCTCGACAGCGCAGGCGGTGATCCTGTTCGAGGCGGCGCTGGGGCTGGGGATCGCGGCCGGACCGATCGTGGGCGGCCAGCTCGGCGAGCTCTCCTGGCGCGCGCCGTTCTACGGGGTCGCGGTGCTGATGGCGATCGCGCTGCTCGCGACCGCGTTCTTCCTGCCCTCGACCCCGCCGACGGCCCGTCGTACCTCACTGGTGGATCCGTTCAAGGCGCTGCGCTACCCGGGCCTGCTGACCATCGCCGTGACCGCGCTCTTCTACAACATGGGCTTCTTCACGCTGCTGGCGTTCGCACCGTTCCCGCTGGACATGACGGCCTCGCAGGTCGGCTTCATCTTCTTCGGCTGGGGACTGCTGCTGGCGATCACGTCGGTCTGGGTGGCCCCGATCCTGCAGCGCCGCTTCGGCTCGGTGCCGGTCGTGCTCGGGTCCCTGTCGTTCTTCGCGCTCGACCTCGCCCTGATGGCCGTGTTCACCGACTCCCGGACCGCACTGGTGGTCGGGATCATCGTGGCCGGCGCCTTCCTCGGCATCAACAACACCGTGATCACCGAGGCCGTGATGGGGGCCGCCCCTGTCGAGCGCCCGGTCGCGTCGGCGGCGTACTCCTTCGTGCGCTTCGGCGGTGGCGCGATCGCGCCCTTCGCCGCGGGCAAGCTCGGCGAGGACGTCTCCGTGCACGCGCCGTTCTGGATGGGTGCCGCCGCGGTCGCGATCGCGGTCGCCGTGCTCGCCTCCGGTCGTCGCCACCTCGAGGGCGAGGAGATCACCGCGGAACCGACCGAGGAGCAGGCCGCGCTGGTCGCGGTCACCGACGCGAACTGACCGTTCTTCAGCGGTTCTTCAGCACGCCGGGACACCGTGTTCCATGACCTGCTGCCACCAGTTCCCCGAGACGCTGCCCAGATGACCCCCACCGCCGTTACTCTCTCGACGAGTCTTCGGGGTCGCCGAGCGGGGGTGGCAGGGTGCAGGTGCTGCTGCTGGGCCCGGTCGCGGTGGTCGACGCCGCGACCGAGGTCCACCGGGTCACCAGCGCTCGTCAGGCCGCCCTCCTCACCGTCTTGGCGACCTACGTCGGGGTCGTGGTCTCTCGTGACCGTCTGGTCGACACGATGTGGGGAGGGCGGCCGCCCGTCACCGCGCGGAACACGCTCCAGGTCCACGCGTCCGCGCTCCGTCGGGTGCTCGGCGGCGACCTGCTGCGCGCCGAGAGCGACGGCTACGTCCTCGACGCGGGCGTCGAGGTCGACGCTGAGCGCTTCCGGCTGCTGACGACCGAGGGCCAGACCATGGTCGCCGAGGGAAGGCATGCCGAAGCCGCACGGGTGCTGGGGTCGGGGCTCGCACTGTGGCGCGGTGAGCCGCTGGTCGACGTGGAGGCCACCTGGGCGCAGACGGAACGCGAACGGCTGCGGAGCCTCCACCTGCTCGCCACCACCACCCGGCTCGACGCCGACCTGGCCCTGGGCCGGCACCTGCTGGTGCTCGACGAGCTCGAGGCGCTGTGCCACGACCACCCGCTCCGGGAGGACATCGCCGAGCGCCGGATGCTGGCGCTGTACCGCAGCGGACGGCAGGCGGAGGCGCTCAAGGTCTTCGAACAGGTCCGGCAGGTGCTCGTCGACGAGCTGGGGCTCGACCCGGGTGAGGCGTTGCGCAGCATCCACCTGCGCATGCTGCAGCAGGACGAGAGCCTGCTGTCGCCCTGGTCGAGCCGGACCACCCAGGTGCCCTGGCGGACGCCGCTCCCCCCGGCGACCGGGTCGTTCGTGGGCCGAGAGGGTCTGATGTCCGAGATCCCGGAACGACTCGGAGCCGGCCGCCTGGTCACCCTGGTCGGCCCTTCCGGCATCGGCAAGTCGCGGCTCGCCCTCGAGCTCGCACGCCGGGCACAGTCAGCGCACGGTTCCGGGGCCCTGTTCGTGGACGCCTCGTCGCTCGACGGCGTGGCCGACCTGCTCACGAGCCTGGGCAACCGGCTGGACCACGGGCCCGCCGCACTCGATCCGGCCGAGGTGGAGCGCCTGCTCCGCACCGGCGACCTGCTGGTCGTCCTCGACGACGTGACGCCGGGAGGCCGGCTCGCCTGCGAGCTCGCGGACACCGTGTCCGGCAGCTCCGTGACCTGGTTGGCCACCGCGACCCGTCCGATCGGGCTCCCCGGCGAGCACGTCGTCGGCGTGCCGCCGCTGTCCTCCGGCGGACCTGACGGCGTCGGGCCGGGAGTCGAGCTGTTCCTGGCGCGTGCGGAGATGGCCGGCGCGCGACCCGGGCAGACCCCCGAGGAGCTGGCGTCGGCCGGGCGCTGCGTCGACCTGCTCGACGGGCTGCCCCTCGCGATCGAGCTCGCCGCGCCGGGGGCGGTCCTCGGGTCGGACGAGCTGGAGCACCGCCTGACCACGGCCCGCGACGAGGGCAGGTACGGCGTCGCCATCTCGTTCGCCACCTCCCTCGACCGGCTCGACGAGCGCGAGCGTCGGGTGCTCGACCTGCTCGGTCTGTGCCGGGTGCCGGTCGACCTGGAGCTGATCGGGGCCGTCGGTCTGGACGGACTCGACCAGGACTCGGTCGCTCACGCCGTGGCGGGCCTGGTGCGTGACGGGCTGGTGCGTCGTACGGCCGGCCCGCACGGGCACGTGATGCTCGACCTGGCCGGCAACGTGGCCTCGCAGGTCGCGGACCGTTCGGCACCCGACCAGCAGGCAGAGCTCGTGACGGCCTACGTCCGGGCCTGTGCGCGGACGTTCCACTGCGAGCAGTACCTCAGCTCGCAGCTCAGGTCGCCGGAGCAGGCCCGCCGCTGGATGGCCCTGCTCGGGGCCGCCCGTCGTGCCCTCCAGCTCACCGAGGTGGCCGGGATGGCGGAGGAGGGCGCGCGGCTCGCGGTGGCGCTTCACGAGCTGACCGTTCACGACTGCGGGGTCAACCCCCACCCCGAACGTTCCGCCTGGCCCTTGGCTCACGAGATCAGCTGGCAGGCGCGGGCGGACCTGCACCAGGTCCTCGGCATCGGCTACTCCTACCTCGGGGACCGGGAGCTGACCTCCCAGCACTTCGGCGCCGCCCTGCGTCTCGCCGAGGAGCACGACGACGCGGCACGGCTCGCGATGCTGCACATCAACCGGGTGGTGGCCCACATCTGGGACGCCCTCCCGCTCGACGATCCGCAGGTCACCGCACAGGCAGCGCTCGACGCGGCGGAGCGGTCGGGTGAACCGATCGTGCTGGCCTGCACGTACGCGGTCCGGACCACGGGACCCTGCGTCGGTGCACGGCTCGAGCACGGACTCCGGCTTGCCCGGACCGGCCGGTTCGTCGGCGCCGAGGCACTGTGCCTGGCGAACCTCGCCGACCTCGCCCTGGAGAGCGGCGACCTGGCCGCCGCGCGACGTCATGCCCTGGAGGCCGGCGCCCTCTCCAGCAACCTGCACCAGCCCTACCTGGCCGACGCCATGGCCGCCACCCTCGAGGCGGTGCGGGCGATCGACGGCTCGGGCGACTCGCTGGCGGCCCTGGCGACGGTTCTCCAGCGCGCGTGGCAGGTCGACGACGTCCGCACGGCCGTCGACGTGGTCCAGAAGCTCGCGGCCGGTGCTCGCCACCGCGGCGACCTCGAGCTGGCCCGGACCTGCGTCGGCGTCTACGAGGCGATGCTCGCGCACCACGGGGCGGGTCCGGCCGCCACCGAGGTGAGCTTCGCCCGGACCTGGCTCGGTGGGTGCACCGCAGCCCCACCAGGGCAGCCGATCGACGTGGCGGTGACCGGGCTCGTGCAGGCCTTCCACGAGCCCTGACCGGTCAGGTCAGCCGCAGCGGTTGGCCTTCAGGTCGGCGGCGCTCATCTGCCGGGACGCCTTCGGTGCGGTGACCCGGGCGAAGCCGCCCCTGAGCGTGGTCAGGCCGGCCTCGTAGCGGGCGGCCGCGATGCTGGTGAACTTCTGCTCGTCGACCTTGAGCGCGTTGCTGAGCGCGGTGCTCAGCGCGTAGCCGGGCACCGTGATCAGCACGTGCGTGGCGTCGTACGTGAGGAAGGCGGGGACCGTCCCTGACGGTCGCGCCTGCATCAGCTGCGCCTTGATCGAGCCGCTCAGCAGCGGGATCGCCGCCGGGATGTCGAGCCGGCCCTGGATCAGGCCCTCGCCCTCCGAGCTCTCGGGCCGGAACCCGGCGAGCAGGGTGAGCGGAAGCGGCACCTCGTCTGAGTCGGCGACGTCGAGGGCGTAGCGCTCCGAGAGCTCCCGCGAGGTGGTCTTCAGCCAGCACCCGCGGGACGGCTGCTTCCACTGGTCGACCTGCAGGAAGGCGTCCTGCCCGACGATCGCGAGCCTGGCCGTGGCCTTCTTGCCGGTCGCGGTGTCGGGCACCCGGAACGTCGCGGCGACCTGCTCGTCGTCGAGGGAGTACCGGCCGCGGATCGAGCTGATCTCCTCACCCGTCGATCCCCGGGTGACCTCGCTGAACAGCCCACCGCCGGACTTCTCGGCGCGATCCTGGAGGGTCTGGATCCGCTTCGCCAGCGGCCCGGACGCCGAGGCGCTGCTCGAGGCGCTCGAGGCAGGGCTGCGCGAGGGGTCCGGCGCGGACGAACCGCCGCCCGTGGGGCCGCTGGAGCCGCAGCCCGAGACGGCCAGGGTCAGCAGGGCGCAGGCTGCCACCAGCCGGGTCTTCACAGGGGGCACGAGATCGGAGGCTACCTCCGGCCGCCAAGGGCGAGCCGAGCGGGTCAGAGGTTGCCGCGCGCGTCCTGCTCGCGCTCGATCGCCTCGAAGAGCGCCTTGAAGTTGCCCTTGCCGAAGCCGAGCGAGCCGTGCCGCTCGATCAGCTCGAAGAACACGGTCGGCCGGTCACCCAGCGGCTTGGTGAAGATCTGGAGCAGGTAGCCGTCCTCGTCGCGGTCGACCAGGATCCTTCGCTCGTGCAGCTCCTCGATCGGCACCCGCACGTTGCCGATGCGTGCCCTCAGCTCGGGGTCCTCGTAGTAGGAGTCCGGGGTGTCGAGGAACTCCACGCCGTTGGCGCGCAGCGCGTCGACGCTGGCCAGGATGTCGTTGGTCGCCACCGCGAGGTGCTGGGCCCCGGCCCCACGGTAGAACTCGAGGTACTCGTCGATCTGCGACTTCTTCTTCGCGATCGCCGGCTCGTTGAGCGGGAACTTCACCCGGTGGTTGCCGTTGGCGACCACCTTGCTCATCAGTGCGGAGTAGTCGGTGGCGATGTCGTCGCCGATGAACTCGGCCATGTTCGTGAAGCCCATGACCTTGTTGTAGAACTCGACCCACTCGTCCATGTGGCCGAGCTCGACGTTGCCGACGATGTGGTCGAGTGCCTGGAACAGCCGCTTCGGCTCGCCCTCGCGCTTGACGTGGGTGCTCTGCCTGGCGACGTAGCCGGGCAGGTAGGGCCCGTCGTAGCGGCTCCGGTCGACGAGCGTGTGCCGGGTCTCGCCGTACGTCGCGATGGCGGCGATCCGGATCGTGCCGTGCTCGTCGGTGACGTCCTCGGGCTCGCGGACCACGGTGGCGCCGGCCGAGAGCGCCTGGCGGATGCACTTGTCGACGTCCGGCACCTCGAGCGCGATGTCGACCACACCGTCGCCGTGCCGGCGGTGGTGGTCGGCCAGCGGGCTGTCGGGGTCGACCGCGCCGTTGACCACGAACCTGATCGATCCGGACTTGAGCACGAACGACTTGTGGTCGCGGTTGCCGTTCTCCGGGCCGGAGTAGGCGACCAGCTCCATCCCCCAGGCCGACTGGTAGTAGTGCGCGGTCTGGGTGGCGTTGCCGACCACGAACACGATCGCGTCCCAGCCGGTGACCGGGAAGACGTCGGTGGCCTCGTCGTACTGGACCAGGCCGACGAGCTGCTGGAGCTCCTCGAGGCTGAGGCCCGCCTGGATCTCCTCGTCGGTCAGGGCCGGGATCGCGGTGCCGGTGGGGTGCCCAGTCGTCTCAGTGGTCATGCTGGGAGTCTGTCGATCCCTGACAATCTGCGCAACCGTGCGAAGATTTGCTGGTCATGTTGATCAGTCAGGGGGGCTTCGATGGATGAGTTGGACCGCAACCTGCTCGAGCTCTTCACCGCCGACCCGCGGATCGGTGTGCTCGAGGCGTCGCGCCGGCTGCGGGTGGCGCGCGGCACCGTGCAGGCGCGGCTGGACAAGCTCGCCGACTCGGGCGTGATCGTGGACTGGGCGCCCACGCTCGACCCCGCCGCGCTGGATCACCCGGTGACCGCGTTCCTGACCCTGGAGATCCGCCAGCAGCACCAGGTCGAGGGCATCACGAGCGTGCACGATGCGATCGGTATCGAGCTGGCCCGGATCCCGGAGGTGCTGGAGGCCTGCACGATCACCGGCCCCGGCGACATGTGGTGCCGCGTCGTGGCCCGCTCCAACACCGACCTCCAGCGCGTCATCGACGCCGTCCTCGCGATCCCCGGCATCGTCCGCTCCTCCACCGTGATCGCCCTCGCCACCCAGGTGCCCTACCGCGTCCTCCCCCAGCTCGGCACCTGAAGACCGCCGACCCGGCGCAGATGGTCGTACCACGCACGCCGACCCGGCGCAGACGGTCGCAGGACGCACGCCGACCCGGCGCAGATGGTCGTACCACGCACGCCGACCCGGCGCAGATGGTCGTACGGCGCGCGCTGGCGCGTCGCCATCTGCGACGGGTCGCCCACCTCACCACCGCCATCTGCGACGGGTCGGCGGGATCGGGTCAGGCGCCGCGGGCCCAGTCGCGGATCTTGTCGATGCGCCGGGCGAGCTGGTCGGCGGAGGCGACCGCGGCGGCGGGGCCGCCGAGCTCCTTGCGCAAGGTCGCGTGGGTGACGCCGTGCGGGGCACCGGTGCGGTGGTGCCAGGCGGCCACCAGGCCGTTCAGCTCGCGCCGGAGGACCGCCAGCCGCTCGTGCGTGGTGACCTCGGGCTCCGCCTCCGTCTGGGTACGACGACGCAGGTCGGCGCGGTCGGTCTGCCGCTTCTGGAGAAGGTGGCGCACCTGGTCCGGCTCGAGCAGCCCCGGGATCCCGAGGAAGTCCATCTCCTCCTCCGAGCCGACGTGCACCTCCCCGGCGTGCCCGAACTCGCCACCGTCGTAGAGCACCCGGTCGAACGTCGCCTGCGACCCCAGCGCCTCGAACGGCAGCAGTCCGTCGTCGGTCAGCTCGGTCGCACCCGCCTCCGCGCGGGCCAGCAGGTCCGCCTCGGCCGCGTAGATGTCGTCCTCGTTGTTGATCGCGCGGCCGAGCGCGTGGTCCCGCTCGACCTCCATCTCGGAGGCGTGGCCGAGCAGCAGGGGCACCGAGGGCAGGAAGATCGACGCCGTCTCGCCGCGGGCCCGGGCGCGCACGAAACGGCCGATCGCCTGGGCGAAGAACAGGTTCGTCGAGGTGGTCGTGGCATAGACCCCCACCGCGAGACGGGGTACGTCGACGCCCTCGGAGACCATCCGCACCGCCACCATCCAGCGGGCCTCGGACGTCGAGAACTCGCTGATCTTCTTCGAGGCCGCCTTCTCGTCGGAGAGCACCACCACCGGCTTCTCCCCCGCGATCGCCCCCAGCACCTTGGCGTAGGCACGCGCCGAGTCCTGGTCGGTCGCGATCACCAGGCCACCGGCGTCGGGCACGTGCCGTCGTACCTCGGAGAGCCGCTTGTCCGCCGCCTCCAGCACCGACGGGATCCACGACCCGGCCGGGTCGAGCGCGGTGCGCAACGCCTGTGCGGTCAGGTCCTTCGTCAGCGGCTCACCGAGCCGGGCGGCCACCTCGTCGCCGGCGCGGGTCCGCCACTGCATGGTGCCGCTGTAGGCCAGGAACATCACCGGTCGTACGACGTGGTCGGCGAGAGCGTGCCCGTAGCCGTAGGTGAAGTCGGCGACGCTGCGCGGCACCCCGTCGACGTCGGGTTGGTAGCGCACGAACGGGATCGGGTTGATGTCGGAGCGGAACGGCGTGCCGGTCAGCGCCAGCCGCCGCCGGGCAGGCTGGAACGCCTCGCGCACCGCCTCGCCCCACGACAGCGCGTCGCCCGCGTGGTGCACCTCGTCGAGGATCACCAGGGTCTTGAACCGTTCGGTCCGGATCCGGTGGGCCAGCGGGTTGACCGCCACGCCGGCGTACGTCACGGCCACGCCGACGTAGTCGCTCGAGGTCTTCCCCGCCCTGCCCGCGTACGACGGGTCGATCGGGATGCCCACCCGCGCGGCGGCCTCCGCCCACTGCGTCTTGAGGTGCTCGGTGGGCGCCACCACGGTCACCCGGTCGATCACCCGGCGCGACAGCAGCTCCGAGGCGACCGTCAGCGCGAACGTGGTCTTGCCGGCGCCCGGTGTCGCCACCGCGAGGAAGTCCCGTGGCGACTCGGCGAAGTAGGCGCCCAGCGCCGCCGTCTGCCACGCGCGAAGGCTGGGCGCCGTGCCCCAGGCGGCACGGTCGGGCCAGGCGGGTGAGAGGTCGAGCGGGGCGGGCTGGTCCTCGCCCGTCACGTGGCCCCGAGGGTCGCGCGCACCGGATCCCGGCTCACTTGTCGCCCGCTTTCATGCTCTCCCAGATCTGCTGGCACTCGGGGCACGTCGGGAACCGTTCGGGGTCGCGGCTGGGCACCCAGACCTTGCCGCAGAGCGCGACGACCGGGGTGCCGTTGACCATGGCGTCCATCAGCTTGTCCTTCGGCACGTAGTGCGAGAACCGCTCGTGGTCGCCGTCGTCGGTGCTGACCGGACGCGTGTCCTGCTGGGTGTCCTCCAGCACGTCCGTCCCGAATCCCGGTGCCTGCTTCGTCACCGCCGCATCGTAACCGCTCGAGGACCGGGGACGCGGATCCGGCGTCGGTGCCGGGTCAGTTCTGGCTCGGGTCCTCGGGGTAGGTCGCCAACCAGCTGAGCGGCTCCGGTTGCCGGCGCAGGATGCGACGCCACAGGTCCCCGGGGGCGGCGTCGAACAGGTCGTCGGGGCCACCGTTCACGATGTACCACGCACCCTCCTCGACCTCCGCCTCGAGCTGGCCGGCACCCCAGCCGGTGTACCCGGCGTAGATCCGCATCCCGTGCAGGGCGGGCACGATCACCTCGCACGGTGCGTCGAGGTCGACCAGCCCGGTGCCGTCGAACAGCGGGCGCCAGCCGACGGGTTCGGACCCCTCGGCCAGCCGCGCGACGGCGAGCGCGGAGTCGGTGCCCACCGGACCACCGCGGAACAGCACCCCGGGAGCGCCGACCACCTCGGCCCAGGGCTCCAGCACCTCACCGACGGCCACCTCGCTGGGCCGGTTGAGGATCACGCCGAGGGTGCCGTCCTCGTCGGTGTCGAGCAGCAGCACGATCGTCCGCGCGAAGTTCGGGTCGACCAGTGTCGGGGCGGAGATCAGCAACCGCCCGGCGCGAAGCTCGAGCCGCTCACCGTGCAGGTTGACGGGCTCCACACCTCCATGGTGACACGGCGCACCGGCTTCCCGGCGAGGAAGACGCAGACGGTCGACGAGACCCCACCCCGGCAAGGAGGGAGGGAGGAGCCGGGAGGGGGTCTCGCCCGTCAGTGAGGTCGCGAGGCCGTCAGGCCGCTGACAGGGCCGCCTTGAGCCGCTCGACGAACGCGGCGGAGCCGGTGGGTGCGGCTCGCCGCGAGGGGGCGTCGCTGCTCCGCCCGGCGACGTACGCCGCCCGCGCCTCGCGCTGGAGCCGGCGACCGGCCTCGACAGCGCGCACGTCGGTGCCGCCCGTGGTGACACCGGCCCGCCCGGCCGCGGTCGCCAGGAGAACCTGCTCCTTGGCCATCGCCCGGTCGAGCGCACGTCCCATCTCGTCGGTCGTGGGGGTCTCGACGTGCGCGTCGATGACCGCCCGGACGCCGGGCAGCTCCTGCGCGGTGCGGACCCACGCGTCGCGAGCCGCGGCGTCGCGGTCCACCGGCTGGTGCGTCAGCGAACCCTCGAGGGCGCCGGAGAGCCGGGTGTACCAGCGCACCTGGAGGGCACCGAGCAGGTCGAGGTCGTCGCGGAAGGTCTCGGTGACACCGGCCAGGTGGGCCGGCAGGATGCCGTCGAGGCGTCGGTCGGCCTCGTCGGACACAGCGCGGAGGACGTCCGCGCGGCGGTGGAAGGCGAGCCAGGTCATGGTTCGTTCCTCTCGTCGTACATACCGTTGGTACGTACTCCCAGTATGTTGAATAACTGCCGGTATCCCAAACCGGCCACGCGTGACCTGCCCCACATCCGCCATATGCTGGCTCGATGACCCGCTCCGCCCGCCCCACCGAGAAGCTGCTGCAGGTGGCCAAGCACGGCAGCCGGCGCCAGCAGTACTCCGCCTCCACCAAGCGGGCCCTGGTCGACATCGCCCGCGAGCACTTCGCGACCGAGGGCTACGCGAGCACCAGCCTGGACACGATCGTGGCCGGAGCCCGCGTGACCAAGGGCGCGCTCTACCACCACTTCAGCGGCAAGCAGGCGCTCTTCGAGGCGGTCTTCGAGAACGTCGAGGCGGACGCCGCCCGTCAGATCACCGCCGCCCTCAAGGGCTCGCGCGACCCGTGGGCGAAGGCGATGGCCGGCCTCCAGGCGTTCCTCGGAGTGGTGCAGGAGCCGACGTACCAGCGGATCGTGATCCAGGAGGGCCCGGCGATCCTCGGCTACGAGCGGTTCCGCGAGCAGGAGGAGCGCTCGACGTTCGGCATCGTGCGGGACATCGTCCGCTCGGTGCTCGAGTCCTCGACCTACGCGCTCGACGACGCGATGGTCGAGACCTTCAGCAGGATCTTCTTCGGCGCCATGTCCGCGGCCGGCGAGAACGTCTCGACCGCCGAGGACCCCCGCCTCGCCTCGGCTCGGGTGGAGGCCGCGATCGGCTTCCTGCTCACCGGCGTCCGCACGCTCGCCGAGCAGGGCATCACGGTGCCCGACCCGGCGTCGGCTCCCGACGCCTGACCCGGTCCGCGGTCAGCCCTGGAAGCTGAGCCGACCGCCCGCCTGGTCGCGCGGCAACAGCTCGATCCAGGTGTGGCCGGCCGGGATCTTCAGCGTCCCGGCCTTGGTCCTGAGCACCAGCGCGCCGGCCGGACCTGACTTCTTCCAGCTCCCTCGCACGACCTTGCCCCGGTGGAACACGACGGCCGTGCCGGTGCCCTTGTAGATCGTCTCGGGCACCGGGTTGCCCGCGGGGTCGAGGTAGCCGGCGTTGCCCTGCTTCACGCGCACCACGACCACCGTGTCGGGGCGGAAGTCCTTCCCCGCGGCGGCGAAGGTGTTGGTGTTGACGTAGGTGCCGTTGCGGTAGCGCCACTCGGTGGTGTGCCCCGGCGAGAAGCGGACCTGGATCGCCTTCGCGCCGGCGCCGCCCGGGAAGTCCTTCTCCTTGCCCCACGACAGGTACGGCTGGGGCACGTCCTTCGGCGCCTTCAGCGTGCCGGCGAGCTCGCGCAGCCTCACGAACAGGTTGTACGGCGCCGCGCGCCCGTTGTCCCGGTAGAACCCGGTGGCGCCGTTCTCCTTGAACCGGACCCCTGACGTGCGCAGCCGGGCGATCGTCGGGGACGCAGCGCCGCTGGTGACGATCGTGGCGTCGACCGGCTTGACCACGCCGATGTCGGAGGCGCGCATCGACCGCACCGGACCGACCACGCCGGGCAGCCGGCTGTCGTAGAAGGCCGCGAGCCGGGTCAGCCCGCCCTCGACCAGCTCCTCGGTGACCAGGTCGGCCTTGCGGAGCCCGATCTGCGGACGCGAGGAGTAGGTGTTGTCGTACTTGACCACCAGCGGTGGATGCTTCGGCGCCGCCCCGTTGGCGTCCAGACCGGTGAGCGGCCAGGTGGCACGCAGGACGACACCGTTGCGGGTCTTCTGCGCGCCCGGCGAGTCGTCCGTCCCGGCTGCCTTCCCGTCGCTGCCGCAGCCGGTGACGACCAGGGTGACCGCCGCGGCGAGCGCGGCCAGCGTCAGGCGGGCAGGGGGACGTCGACTCGGCTGCATGGCGCCATGATGACGGAGCAGGACCAGCCGATCGGGAACCGGCGCACCGGGCGGGTCGCCCGTAAGGGTGGGGCGACGGGCTCGGCAACGGCAACGGCGCGTGACGTCATGCGTTCTGGGCGTCCCAGCAGCCAGGGTGCATGACGTCCGCGCAACGTCGGGCGTCGACCTCGGCCCAGCGGGCCACTAGCGCCCGTGCTTCTTCGTGCGGAGCGTCCCACCCCAGAAGTGACGCGTCCAGGGGCGTGCCCGTTGCACCCGCTTGCCCGGGCTGGGCGCGTGCAGCATCACCCGGTGCCCGTCGCGCCAGCCCAGGAAGATCGCGACGTGGTAGACGCGCCCCTTCCTGGTGTGGAAGAACATCAGGTCCCCGCGCTGGAGCCGCATCGGCTTGATGTGGCGCACCGCCCGGTACTGCTGGCGCGAGGTGCGCGGCACCTGCGTGAACCCGGCCTTGCGGTAGCTGAACCAGACCAGCCCCGAGCAGTCCCAGCGGTTCGGCCCCTCGGCGCCGAAACGGTACTTGTCACCGCGCTGGCGCAGCGCGTAGGTCACCGCCCGGATCAGCCGCGGGTGCGCCGATGCGTAGCGCTGCTCCTTCGTCAGGTGACCGTGGTGCTTCTGGTGATGACTGCCCGCCGCGTCGGCGTGCACCGTCAGCGACGGGCCGAGCACCGCCAGCAGGGTGACCAGCGTGACGGATGTGACGCGTTGGACGAAGCACATGGGCCACGACCGTACGCGGATCCGGCCCGGAGGTCACCCGAACCGGACAAATCGCTCAGATCTTGGCGCCACCGTCGACGTACAGCGTCTGCCCCGTGATGTACGACGCCTCGTCGCTGCACAGGAACGCCGCCGCCGCCGCGATGTCCTCCGGGGCGCCGACCCGCTTGATCGGGTTGGACTCGGCCGCCGCCTTGCGGAAGTCGTCGACGTCGACGCCGAGTCGCTTGGCGGTGGCGTCGGTCATGTCCGTGGCGATGAAGCCCGGTGCGATCGCGTTGACGTTGACGTTGTAGCGGCCCAGCTCGAGCGCGAGCGTGCGGGTGAAGCCCTGAATTCCGGCCTTCGCGGCCGAGTAGTTCGCCTGGCCGCGGTTGCCGTTGGCCGAGACGCTCGAGAGGTTCAGGATCTTGCCGTACTGCTGGTCGACGAAGGTCTTCTGCGTCGCCTTGCTCATCAAGAAGGCGCCCTTGAGGTGCACGTTCATCACCGAGTCCCAGTCGTCCTCGGTCATCTTGAACAGCAGGTTGTCACGGGTGATGCCGGCGTTGTTGACCAGCACGTGCAGCCCACCGAGCTCCTCGAGCACCCGCCCGACGGCCGCCTCGACGGACGCCGCGTCGCTGACGTTGCAGCCGATGCCGACCGCCTTCGCGGCCCCCAGCCCGTCAGCGGTGGCCTGGGCCTGGGACTCGTCGAGGTCGAGGATCGCGACCGAGGCACCCTCGTCGGCGAACCGCTTGGCAGTGCCGGCCCCGATCCCGCGCGCTGCACCGGTGACGACTGCCACCCGTCCGTCGTACCGACCCATCGTCGTGCTCCTCTGCTCGCCTGCCCGGATGTCCGTCTGGTCGCTGGTCACTCTAGGACCGGCCCGACGATTCCTGTTCCGGGGGTGGGCCGCGATATCGTCGCCGGGTGGGGGAGCCCCGATTCCGGTTCATGGTGGTGCTCGCTGCCGTGATGACGGTGGCGACCATCCTGATCTGCTCTGTCCAGGGACTGCCGATCCGCGACCCCGACGACGACGCGCTGGGTCCGGCCTACGTCCGGTTCCCGCTCTTCCTGCTGGCGGCCTTCCTGTGTGACGTCCTCCCCCGGGTCGTGCTCCGGCGGCGGCGCCGGAGACAGGAGCGTCAGGAACAGGGCAGCGCGAAGGAGAGCCACGTCGCCTCGTTCCGGGCGGTGCTGCACGAGCGCTGGCGGCCCTCCCAGGTGCGGTTCATGTTCATCGGCCTCGCCGGCTGGTACGTCACGTACGCGACCTTCCGCAACCTCAAGAACGCCGTCCCGTTCGTCAACGGCTCCCTCTGGGACAACACGATGGAGCGGCTCGACCACACGCTGTGGCTCGGCAACGACCCGGCGGAGGTGCTGCACGCGGTCTTCGGCCAGGGCATCGCGGCGTCGGCCTTCTCCCTGATCTACGTCGCCTGGATCGGGCTGATCCCGCTCACCTTGATGTGGGCGTTGGTCTGGTCGCGCAACCACGCGCTCGGCTCCTGGTTCGTGACCGCGTTCGCGGTCGACTGGGCGCTGGGTGCGGCGACCTACTTCGCGTTCCCGACCCTGGGTCCGGTCTACTCCGACGCAGGCACGTTCGCCGGTCTCCGCGAGACGACGGTGACCTCCCTGCAGGGCTCGATGATCGATGACCGCTCGGCGGTGCTGAACGACCCGACGGGACATCACGCGCTGCAGTCGATCGCCGCCTTCGCCTCGTTGCACGTCGGCCTGATGGTGACCATGTGCCTGCTGGTCGAGCTCGCCGGCGCTCGCCGGTCGCTGCGGATCCTGGCCTGGGCGTTCCTCGCCCTGACCTCGGTTGCCACCGTCTACCTCGGCTGGCACTTCTTCGTCGACACCCTGGGCGGCATCCTGGTCGGTGCTGCCGCCGTCTGGGTGGCGGCGCTCGCGACCGGCAACCACGTGGGCTGGCGACCCCGGCTGGTGCGAGACCCGGTGGACCGACCGTCCACCGTCACCCGGGGTGAGCCAGCGCGGCGCTGACCCGCTCAGCCCAGGCGTCCCGCTCGGCCAGGTCGACGTACGTCGTGCGCGGCCAGAAGAACCCGCGCAGTCCGTCGCCCTTGGTGCGCGGCACCACGTGGCAGTGCAGGTGCGGCACCGACTGCGAGACGGTGTTGTTCATCGCGACGAAGGAGCCCTGCGCCCCGAGTCCGTCGACCATCGCCTGAGCCAGGCGTTGCTGTGCGGCGGTGAACGCGTCCCGCAGCCCGGCCGGCAGGTCGGGCAGCGTGACCACGTGGACGCGCGGCACCAGGAGGACGTGGCCCTTGAAGAGCGGGCGGATGTCGAGGAACGCCACGAAGTCGTCGTCGGACCACACGATCGCGGCTTCCGCGTCTCCCGCCGCCACCGCACAGAAGAGACAGGGCTCGGCCATGGTGGAACGGTAGCGAGGTCAGTCCACAGCGCGGGCGTAGCGCTCGGAGATCCGGCGTACGGCGTCCGCCAGGTCGGGTGAGTCCTCGACCTCGAAGTCGGTGTCGAGGACCCCGAGCCAGAACGCGATGTCCTCGGGGCTCCGGGCGCCGATCTGCACCCGGCAGCGGTCGCCGTCGAGCGCCTCGATGCTGCCCTGGGTCCACGGGCCCATCCGCTGCTCGACCAGTGACGCGGGCGCGTGCACGACCACGCGCCCGCTCACCCGCATCTGCACCTGACGGGTCTTGGAGGCGACGTAACCGGCGATGTCCTCGGCCGGCAGGTCGCGCAGGGCGAACCGGTGCCCGACCGGCTGGGCCCCCGCCAGCCGGTCGACCCGGAACGTGCGCCAGTCCTCGCGCCCCAGGTCGAACGCGACGAGGTACCAGCGCCGACCCCAGTTCACCAGCCGGTAGGGCTCCACCCGGCGTTCCGTGGCCGCGCCGGAGTGGTCGGAGTAGGCGAAGCGCGTGACCTCGCGGTCGCGAGCGGCCCCGGCCAGCAGGGCGAGCACCTGGCCGTCGACGTCGGCACCGCGGCGGCGGCCCGACACACGCACCGTGTGCGCCTGGAGCGCGTCGACCCTGCCACGCAGCCGTTTCGGCAGCACCTGGAGAAGCTTGGTCAGCGCGCGCAGCGCCGTCTCCTCCAGGCCGTCGACGGCACCCCCGCTCGCCGTGCTCAGCGCGACGGCGATCGCGACCGCCTCGTCGTCGTCGAGCAGGAGCGGCGGCATCGCCGTCCCGGCAGACAGGCGGTAGCCACCGACGGAGCCCCGTGTGGCGTGCACGGGGTAGCCGAGATCGCGCAGCCGGCCGACGTCGTTGCGCACGGTGCGCTGCGTGACCTCGAGCCGGCGGGCCAGCTCCGGACCGGGCCACTCTCGGGGCGTCTGCAGCAGCGAGAGCAGCTTGAGGAGGCGTCCGGAGGTCTCTGACATTCTCCGAGACTACGTCGCGATCAGGAAGGAAACGTTCCTGTTGCGCTGGTGGAGTGGAGTCATCGCCCACCGACGAAGGAGCACTCGATGACCGCCCTGCTCGCCCCTCCCGACACCGCCCGGCCCGGCACGTCCGCTCCCCCGCACATGTGGGCAGGCTTCGCCGTGATCCTCTCCGCGATGGTCCTCAACATCCTCGACTCCACGATCGTCAACGTGGCCGCCCCGGCGATCCAGGCCGACCTGTCGATGACCACGTCGTCCCTCGAGTGGGTCGCGGCGGCGTACACACTGGCGCTGGCGGTGGGTCTGATGGCCGGCGCCCGGCTCGGCGACATGTTCGGGCGCAAGCGGATGCTGCTGCTCGGGCTCGGCGGCTTCCTGGTCTCCTCGGCGCTCTGCTCGTTCGCCTGGTCGGCCGAGGTGCTCGTCGGCTCCCGCGCGCTGCAGGGTCTCGCCGCCGCGGTCCTCGTGCCGCAGGGCTTCGGCATGATCCGCGACGTCTTCCCACCGCACCAGATCGGCAAGGCGTTCGCGGCGATGGGGCCCGCGATCGGGTTGTCGACCGTGCTCGGTCCGGTCGTCGCGGGATTGCTGATGAGGGCCGACCTGTTCGGCACCGACTGGCGTGCGCTGTTCCTGATCAACCTGCCGATCGGCATCTTCGCGCTGGCACTCGGCATCCGGGTGCTGCCGTCCGGAGCACCGTCGCACCGAGGTCTCCGGCTCGACGGTGTCGGCACGGCGCTGCTCGGCGCTGCATCGTTCCTGCTGGTGTTCCCGCTGGTCGACGGCCGCACCCAGGGCTGGCCGACCTGGATGTTCGGCCTGCTGGCCACCTCGGTCCCGATGCTGGCGCTGTTCGTCGTGCAGCAGCGCGCGCGGTTGCGGGCCGGGCGCGCGCCGCTGGTGGAGTTCAGCGTCCTCCGCAAGCGTTCCTACGTCTCCGGCATCGTGTTCACGCTGGTGTTCTTCGGCAGCATCGTCGGCTTCTCGCTGACCATGGCCCTGTTCCTCCAGATCGGACTCGGTTTCACCGCGATGCACGCCAGCCTGTACCTCGCCGCGATGGCAGTGGGCGCCTTCTGCGGCGCGGGCGTCGGCGCCTGGGCGTCCACCGCCGTCGGCCGGCCGATCCTGCACGTCGGCCTGTCGATCATGGCCGCAGGCTCGGCGGTCCTGTACGTCTCGATGCGCGCGGCGGACCACACCGTCGGTATCGGCAGCCTGGCTCCGGGGCTGTTCGTCTTCGGCCTGGGCATGGGCATGATCTTCGTCCCGCTGTTCAGCATCATCATGGGCGAGATCGACGACCACGAGGTCGGCTCCGCCGCCGGCCTTCTCGAGTCGCTGCAGCAGCTGGGAGCGTCGCTCGGGGTGGCCGTGCTCGGCACCCTGTTCTTCGACAAGCTGGCCCTGGAGGACGGCGGACCCCGAGCAGCGATGTCGACCGGCCGACACCTGGTGGCCGCCGAGCACACGCTGCTGATGGTGATCGCCGTGATCGCCTTCGCCTGGGCGATCGGCTGGCTGCTGCCGCGCAGGGCGCGCGCGATGGTCTGAACCTGGCCTGGTGCCAGCGGTCCTGGGTAGACCACACCGACGACGGCATGGACTCCGTCAGCCGATCGGAGTAAGCAGGAACGTGGTGAGCGCTCGGGAGCCGACACGAGATCCCGAGGAGGCACCCTGATGGGACACAACGACACACACCGCACACTGCACCAGCTGTTCAACGCCAACGACCTCGATGCGATGGACGACTACATCCGTGAGGACGTCACCTCGCAGGACCACCCGAGGGGGCTCGGCATGAAGGGCCGTGACGAGTTCAAGTCCTGGCTGAGGGAGTGGAAGACGGCTCTGTCCGACGCCCGGGTGGAGGACACGACCTACTACGAGAGCGGCAACACCTCGATCGCCACCTTCCGGGCACGAGGAACCAACGACGGAGAGATGAACGGGATGGCTGCGACCGGCAAGGCCGTCGACATGCCGTTCTGCGAGTTCTTGTTCTTCGACTCCGACGGCAAGGTGGAGGCGTCAGCGGCCTACTACGACGTGATGACCATGCTGGTGCAGCTCGGTCACGCGGAGCCGCCGGGCTGAGAGCGATCCGAGGCTCGGCTCCAGCCGGCGCCCGGACCTGCCTGCACCGCGACGGATCGCGGTCAGTCGGGGAGCTCGAGCTCGAGGTCGAGCCAGCGGGCCAGGTCGGCGATCTCGCGGTCGACCGATGCGGCCATGGTCCTGCTGAACTCGACGTCCCGGTGCACCGCGGTCACCCGGAGCGCCCCCCGGTCCCGCTCGGCCCTGGCGTCGAGCTTCCCGACCAGCCGGTCGCCGTACAGGATCGGGAGCGCGTAGTAGCCCCACTGCCGCTGGGCCTCGGGCTTGAACATCTCGAGCTTGTAGTCGAACTCGAACAGCTCGGCCATCCGCCTGCGGTCGTGGTGGAGCCGGTCGAACGGCGACAGCAGAGCGGCCCGGCCGGCGAACGGCTGGCCGAGCTGGGCCGGGTCGACCCGCCATTGGCCGCGCACGCCCTCGACGACGGCCGCCTCACCGGCGTCGCCCACGTTGAACGGCTCCACCGGACTCTCCTGACCGGTGGCCCGGGCGATGCCGAGAGCCGCCAACCGGCGCTGGTCCTTGATCCGCTTGGCCTCGGTGAACGCCACCACCGGGTCGTCGGGGTAGACCCGCGACGCGAGGTCGTAGAGCTTGTCCCTGCCCTCGCCGCCCGCGACCGCCACCTCGCCGCGCTGCACCATGGTGTCGAGCATCATCGTGACGTTGCGGTTGGCGTTCCACCCGCGCGAGGACCACGGCACCACGCACGAGTCGGGGATCTCGCTGCGCGGCAACGGGCCGTCGGCGCGCAGCAGCGCGAGCACGTCGCGCCGGAAGTCGTTGTTGGCCACCACCCAGTCGTGGCGGCCGACCTGCCACTCCGCCAGGTCGACGCCCTCGCGGAACCGGTCCATCCCGGCGCGGTGCAGAGCCATGTCGGCCGCCGGCATCAGCAACCCGCGATAGTCGACGAGGACCTGCTCGTCCACCGCGTCGCGCAGGTCCTGCGGGGAGTACGACGAGCCCAGGCGGCTCCACAGCACCAGGTCGGCGCTGGGCGCGACCGCACTGGTCGGGTCGAGCTGGACGACGGTGAGGTGGCGCACCGTGTCGAGCAGGTCGCAGGGACGCGTCCTCGCCAGCAGCTGGGCGCGGACGGCGATCCGGCGGGCGTCCGTGCGGCTGAGCTGGTGGACCGTGGCCATCCGGCGAGCGTAGAGGCGCCCACCGTCTGCCGGCGCCGCTGTCCGGGCGCACGCGAGCCGCCCCGACGTCGGTCGGAGCGGCTCGTGAGTGCTCGGTGGAGCTGGCGGGAATCGAACCCGCGTCCTAAAGCGCCGTACCAGGTCTTCTCCGGGTGCAGTTCGTGATCACGTTTTCTCTGCCCCGGCACTCCCACGAACAGGTCGCCGACAGGCTCAGTCAGGAAAAAGTCCCGATCAACCCTCCTGACAGGAGTCGATCAGCAAGCCTCCTAGATGAGGCCAGGGTCCGGGACGGAGGCAGGTGCCCGGTCTGACCCTTCGATCACTGCTCAGGCAGCGAGAGCGAAGTCAGTGCGCTTAGAGTTGGCACTTATAGGTTCCAGCGGACGTTTACGAGATGACGCTGGCTTCTCGACCCGCTTCTCCTGGGACTAACGTCCTCAGTCGAAACCAATCAGCCCCTCTTGAGTTGTGCTTGTCACTGTACAGAGGAACGCCGACCAGGGTCGCCCGCATTCCCGGTCAGCGTCGTACCCACGCCTCCAGCAACGGCACACCGGGGCCGCTGAGCTCGGCGAGCCGCGCATCGCGACCGGCGAGCGCGAGGCCGATCTCTCGGGCCGTGCCGTCGACCTCGGGTCCGGAGCCGTGGGACCAGTCGGCGTCCTCCGCCACGAGTCGTACGGCGGGCAGCCGACCGCGCACGAAGCCCCGGCGCGCGGCCGAGCCGGTGAGGAACCCGAGCGCGACCTGCCAGCGCTCGGGCGGGCGCCGCAGGTCGATGCCGAGCGGGATCGTGATGTCCTGGCCGTGCACGAGCAGCTCGGTCAGCGGAGCCTCGGGAGGCATCGTCGGCGGCCGGAACCGGTTGTGCGCCTCGCCCCGCAGCCGGGCGACCACCTCGGGCGGTTGCATCTGGCCGACGGCGCGCGCGACCCCCATCTCGCTGGCCCGGTGGAAGTTCCCCCGGCTCCGCACCAGGTCCGTGAGGAACCCGGTGACCCCGGGAAGGAGCGGCAGCACCAGGTGGACGGCCATCGCGTGGACGGTCCAGGCGCCGCAGAGGGTCCGGGTCTGCCACTGCGTCTCGGTGAGCCCGTCGAGCACGTCCGCCAACGCGTGCCGCTCGTCCGCGACCGCGACCCAGGTGTCCATGCGGTCAGTGTTCCACCGGGTCGCCCAGCAGCCGGGCACCGTTGTGCCAGCACACGGCGCGGAGCCACTCGTCGTCGAGCCGAGGCTCCCGGTCGCGGAGCCGCTCCAGCCCGTCGAGGGCGTGCCGGTAGGGGTAGGGGATCGTCGGGAAGTCACTCCCGAGCAGCACCTTCCCGTCGAGGTCGACCAGCCTCGACAGCAGCGCGTCGGGGTACGGCGCCGCGGCGTCGAAGAAGTCGGTGAACATCATCGTGGTGTCGAGGTACGTGCGCTCGTGACGCTCGGCCAGTCCGAGGAACTCGGCGTACTCCGGCGCCCCCATGTGCGCGACGACGGCGGTCAGCCGCGGGTGCTGTCGGAGCACCCGTCGCAGCGGATCGGGGCCGGTGAACGCGTTGCTGACCGGGCCGGAGCCCGCGTGGATCACCACCGGGGTGCCGGCGTCCGCGAGCGTCCCCCACACCTCGTCGAGCTGGGGGTCGTCGAGGTGGAACTCCCCCACCTGCACGTGCACCTTGAACACCTCGACCCCGGCCGAGACCAGGTCCGCGACGTACGACGCCGCCTCGGGCTCGGGGTAGAACGTCGCCGACCACAGGCACTCCGGCACCCGCTCGGAGAAGCCGCGAGCCCAGTCGTTCAGGTAGCCCGCGATCCCCGGCTTGTGCGCGTAGGGCAGCGAGCTGAACCGGCGCACGCCGAACCCGCGGAGCGTGGCGACGCGTTCCTCCTCGGTGCCCCGGTAGCGGATCGGCCACTCGCGCCCGATCTTCGGGCCGGCCTGGTCGAACTGGGCCCAGACCTTGGTCTGGATGTTGGGTGGCAGGAAGTGCGTGTGCACGTCGTACAGCCCGGGCAGGCCGAGCGCCTGCCACCAGGCCGTGACGTCGTCGGTCTCGCCGGGCTCGAGCACTCGCGGTCTACTCCATGCCCTTGAGCCGGCGACCCAGCGCCTGCTCCTTCTCGCGGTTGGCCTGCCGCTCGGCCAGCGCGTGGCGCTTGTCGTAGGTCTTCTTGCCGCGGGCCAGGCCGATCTCGACCTTGGCCCGGCCGTCCTTGAAGTACATCGACAGCGGGATCAGCGTGAACCCGCGCTCGTTGACCTTGCCCTGGATCTTGTCGATCTCGTGCCGGTTGAGCAGCATCTTGCGCACCCGGCGCGGGGCGTGGTTGGTCCAGGTGCCCTCGGTGTACTCCGGGATGTGCACCCCGTGCAGGAACGCCTCACCCCCGGTGATCTCACCGAACCCGTCGGTCAGCGTCGCGCGACCGGCCCGCAGCGACTTCACCTCGGTGCCGACGAGCACCAGGCCCGCCTCGAACACGTCGTCGATGTGGTAGTCGTGGCGGGCCTTGCGGTTCTGCGCGATCAGCTTGCGCCCGACTTCCTTGGCCATGGGTTCATTCTCTCAGCCGAGGGCAACGGCGATTTACCACGGTCCCGTGGTAGACATCCCCTTCCCTAGCGGACTATCCCTAGGGAAGCGGCCGGTTACCACGGTCCCGTGGTGTTCGGCGCCGCCCTCAGAACCAGCCCACCGGATTCTGCGGCTTCCCGTCGACCATCACCGTGAAGTGCAGGTGGCAGGCGGTCGACCAGCCGGTGGTGCCGGCGTAGGCGACGGTGTCACCGCGACGGACGGTCTGACCGGTGCGGGCGCGGTAGCCGCTGATGTGGTTGTAGATCACGGCGACGCCGTGGCCGCGCACCCGACCGAGGTCGAGGATCAGCCGGTTGCCCCAGGCGGACTGGTAGTACTCCGAGATCACGCGCCCGTTGCCCGACGCGCGCAGCGCCGTGCCGCACGGTGCGTGGAAGTCGGTGCCGTCGTGCAGGCCCCAGTAGCCGTAGATCGGGTGTCGGCGCCAGCCGAACGACGAGGTCACGTAGCCGGTCACCGGCCGCAGCAGCGGCCCGCCGCCGTTGCCCTGGTTGACGCTCTTGTGCGCGCGGGCGGCGAGCATCCGCGAGATGCGGGCGGCCTCGCGCTTGTTCTTCCGCAGGGCGCGCTCGTCGGCGTGCTTGGCGCGCAGGGCCGCGTCCGTGGCGGTACGACGGGCGTGCACCAGCGTGGTCACGGCGCCCTCGGCCTCGACGGCCTTCTTCTCCAGTCGCTGACGGAGCTCCAGGTTCTCCGCGGCGGCCTTGCGCTTCGCCTCGACCTGCTGCTTGGCGTCCTCGACGTCGCGTTCCTTGACGGTGAGCAGCGTTCTCGCGGTCTTCAACCCGTCGAGCGCGGTGTGCTCGCGGTCCATCAGGTTGCCCACGGTCTTGATCTGCGTGGTCAGGTCGGAGGGGTTCTGCGCCTTCAGCATCGCCCACAGCCCGATCAGCTGCGGATCTGCCTGCTGCATGCTCTCGGACGCCATCTGGGCGAGCAGCAGCTGCTGCTCCTTGACCTTCTTGCGGCCGGCCCGGAGGTCGTCACGGGCCTGGCTCAGCGCCACCTCGGCCTGCACGAGCTCCTGCTGCATCTGGTTGTCGAGCGCCTCGGCGGCGACCAGCTTGCCCTGGGTGCTGGCCAGCGTCCTGCGCGCCTCGTGCAGCTGGGCACGGGCGGTCAGCAACGCGCGGCGCGCCTTGTTGGCGGCCTGCGAGGAGTCCTCGAGATCGGCCTTGGCGGCCTTCACCCGTTGCTCGACCTTGTGCTTCTTGTGCTTGAGGTCGTCGGCGTGGGCAAGGGGCGCTGCGGCGGGTGCCGCGGCCACGGCGAACGCGATCGCAGCCGCGAGGACTCGCTGCCGCGTGGTGGCGGGGAAGTTGCGAACCACGAGGGGTCTGCCTTCGTTCAGAGGGGGAAGTTGAACGAAGCGACCGTAACCCGGACGGATCAGACTTTGAGGTATTTGCGGGTCAGCACGAGTGTCGGAATCATCGTGAGGACCACGCCGAGCAGCGCGATCCAGCCGACGGCGTGCACGGCGTCCCACCAGTCGATCCAGTCGACGATCGTGGAGTTCGGTCGCAGCTTGCCGTAGATCACGACGGACATGAACACGAACAGCGTGGCCGCGGACAGGGTGATCCCGATCAGGGTGGCGACCAGGGTCTCCATCAGGAACGGCAGCTGGATGTAGAGGCTGCCGGCACCCACCAGCCGCATGATCCCGATCTCACGACGGCGCGCGAACGCCGCCAGCCGGATCGTGTTGGCCACCTCCAGCACCGCCGCGAGCAGCAGCACGGCGGCGATCCCGATCGCCCCCTTCTGCATCCAGCCCAGCCAGAAGTAGATCGGTTCCAGCAGCGTGTGCAGGTCCTGCACGGTGTTGACCCCGTCGAGCCCGCCGACGGCAGACTTCACCCCTTCGAACTTCTGGGGATCCTTGAGAGTCACCCGGTAGGACTCGTTCATGTCCTTGACCCGGACGGAGGAGAAGATCTCGCGGTCGGTGGCGTTCTGCGACTGGTAGACCTTCTTCAGCGCGTCGTACGCCTCCTGCTTGCCGCGGTACTCGTAGCCCTTCACCTGCGGGCTGGTCTTCAGCACCTGCACGATGGCGGACTTCTGCGGGTCGGTGACGTCGCCGCCCGCGCAGTGCGGCGTGCGCGAGTTGTCGTTGCACAAGAAGACCGTGATCTGGAGCTTGCTGCCCCAGTAGTCCTCGGCTCGCTGGGCCTGGGCGTTGAGCAGCAGCCCGACACCCACCAGGGTCAGCGACACGAAGATCGTCACCACCAGCGCCACGGTCATGGACACGTTGCGGCGCAGACCGGTGCCGGTCTCCGAGAAGACGTACCTCAGCTGCATGGGTGAAAGCGCTCCCTCGTGTGGAGGTCCGGGGTGGGGGTCAGGTCAGTGCTGGTAGCCGTAGACGCCGCGCGCCTGGTCGCGGACGACGTGGCCGTCGTTGAGCTCGATCACGCGCTTGCGCATCTGGTCGACGATGCCGGAGTCGTGCGTGGCCATCACGACCGTGGTGCCGGTGCGGTTGATCCGGTCGAGCAGCTTCATGATCCCGACCGAGGTGGTCGGGTCGAGGTTGCCGGTCGGCTCGTCGGCGATCAGGATCATCGGGCGGTTGACGAACGCGCGAGCGATCGCGACCCGCTGCTGCTCGCCGCCCGAGAGCTCGTCGGGCATCCGCTGGCCCTTGCCGTCGAGGCCGACCATCTCCAGCGTCTCGGGCACGACCTTGTTGATCTGGGCCTTCGGCTTGCCGATCACCTGCAGCGCGAACGCGACGTTCTCGGCGACGGTCTTGTTCGGGAGCAGCCGGAAGTCCTGGAAGACGGTGCCGATCTGGCGACGCAGCGACGGCACCTTCCAGCTCGCCAGCCGGTTGATCTCCTTGCCGGCGACGTAGACACGCCCGCTGGTGGGCCGTGCCTCGCGCAGGATCAGCCGCAGGAAGGTCGACTTGCCGGAGCCGGAGGCGCCGACGAGGAAGCAGAACTCGCCCTTCTCCATGTCGACGTTGACTCCCTCGAGCGCCGCCTTCTGCTGCGTGGCGTACGTCGAGGTGACGTTCTCGAATCGGATCACTGTCTTCTTGGGCCGGCTCTCGGGGGCAAGGGAGGTCGTGCGGGGTCATGCCCGGCAGGGCACGTCCGGCCGATGGTCGAGTCTAGGTGACCCACCAAGACCGACTCCGCAAGGCATCCCTCTCGGTGTTTCGCATATCTTGTGCCCCATGCCCTCGCTTCCCCGCCGTCCGCACGGCCGCCTGCCCGGGGCGTTCGCGCCGGTCCTGCTGACCGTGCTCCTCGTCCTCGCGCTCTCCGGCTGCGGCAGCAGCGAGGCCCCGAAGAGCACCCCGACGGTGGAGCCGACCCCGATCGGCAAGCTCAACACCTCCGCGATGACGCTGGCCCGGGTCGACTTCTGCGCGCTGCTGCCCGACACCGCGGTGCGCAAGGCCCTGGACGGCGGCCTCGGCGACCAGGTCTCGTGGCGCAACGGCGAGCGCGCGCTGATCGACACCGACACCCGCGACGTGGCGCACGAGTACGGCTGTGCGTGGACCCGCGAGAAGTACGGCGCCGCTGCCTGGATCTACGCCCGGCCGATCACGTCCGAGTTCGCCACGATGGTGCTGGACAAGACCTCGCACCGCGAGGACTGCACCCCCGAGAAGGGACCGCAGTTCGGGACGCCGCACCAGCAGCAGAACTGTGAGCTCCCCGACGGCAGCCGCCGGGTGCGGCTGGCGGGGCTGTTCAAGGACACCTACCTGACCTGCCAGGTGCAGGGCCCGGCCAAGGAGGACCACCAGGTGCTCCTCGAGCGCACCAACGCCTGGTGCGTGCAGGTCGCGAACGCGACCAACATCGCCCGCTGACGCTCGCCTCGCTGTACCGGGCCGGGATCAGGCGTTCTGCTCGGCCCCGCGCCGCCAGCGGATGCCGGCCTCGAGGAAGCCGTCGATCTCGCCGTCGAGCACGGACTGCGGGTTGCCCGACTCGAACTCGGTGCGCAGGTCCTTGACCATCTGGTACGGGTTCAGCACGTAGTTGCGCATCTGGTCACCCCACGACGCCTGCACGTCGCCGCGCAGCTCGTCGAGGTGGGCCTTCTCCTCGGCCTTCTTCAGAGCGAGCAGCTTGGCCTTGAGGATCACCATCGCCGAGGCCTTGTTCTGCAGCTGGGACTTCTCGTTCTGGCAGGAGACCACCACCCCGGTGGGGATGTGGGTGAGACGTACGGCGGAGTCCGTGGTGTTCACCGACTGGCCGCCCGGCCCGGAGGAGCGGTAGACGTCGATCCGGACGTCCTCCTCGGGCAGGTCGATCTCGTCGGTCTGCTCGAGCACCGGCACCACCTCGACCGCGGCGAACGAGGTCTGCCGGCGGCCCTGGTTGTCGAACGGGCTGATCCGGACCAGCCGGTGGGTGCCGGCCTCGACGCTGAGCGTGCCGTAGGCGTACGGCGCGTGGATCGCGAACGTCGCGGACTTCAGGCCGGCCTCCTCGGCGTAGGAGGTGTCGAAGACCTCGACCGGGTACTTGTTGCGCTCGGCCCATCGCGTGTACATCCGCATCAGCATCTCGGCGAAGTCGGCCGCGTCGACGCCGCCGGCGCCGGAGCGGATGCTGACGATCGCCTCGCGCGCGTCGTACTCACCGGAGAGGAGCGTGCGCACCTCGAGCGTCTCCACCGACTTGTGGAGCCGGTTCAGCTCCTGCTCCGCGTCGGTGAGCGTGTCGGCGTCGTCCTCCTCGCGCCCCATCTCGACCATCAGCGCGAGGTCGTCGATGCGGCTCTGCAGCGAGGAGAACCGGTCGACCTCGCCCTGGATCGCCGAGAGCCGGCCGGTCACGCGGGTGGCGTTGCTCTGGTCGTCCCACAGGTCGGGGGCCGCCACCTGCTCGGCGAGGTCGGCGATCTCGGTCTCCATCGCGGGGATGTCGAGCACCTTGCCGATGGTGCTCATCGTCGCCTGGAGCTGCTTGATCTCGGAGTCGAAGTCGGGGCCTGCCACAACCGGCAACCCTACCTGTGCAGGACGGATGGTCACGCAGCGACGAAGCGGACCTGCAGCACCCGGTCGGTGTCGCCACCGTTGGCGGTGGTGATCCAGAGCGTGTCGTCGGGGGCGAGCCGGACCGTGCGGATCCGGCCGTAGGTCCCGTTGAAGTAGCGGACCTTGGTACGCCGGCCCGCGCCGCTGATGTCGACCCGCCACAGCGACTGGCCCCGGAGCGCCCCGACGTAGGCGTAACCGCCACGGATCGCCATCCCGCTCGGGGAGCAGTCGTCGGGGTGCCACTGGACCAGCGGGTCGTAGTAACCGCCGGGACCGTCTCCACCCTCCTGGTCGGCCCAGCCGTAGTTGCGGCCCGCCGAGACCTGGTTGAGCTCGTCCCAGGTGTCCTGCCCGAGCTCGCACGCCCAGATCCGGCCGTCGGCGGCCTGGTCGATGCCCTGCGGGTTGCGGTGTCCGTAGGAGTAGACCCGGTCGTCGCCGGCCCGGCCGATGAACGGGTTGCCCGGCCAGGGGTTGCCGTCCCGGTCGAGGCGCAGGATCTTGCCGCCGAGGGAGTCCTTGTCCTGCGCGAGCGGCTTGCGACCCGATTCGCCGCAGGTGACGAACAGGCTTCCGTTGCCGGCGAAGAACAGCCGACCACCGTCGTGGACGTTGCCGTGCGGGATGCCGGAGAGGATCACGTGGGGGCTGCCGAGGACGCCCCCGGTGTAGGTGAACCAGGCGACCCGGTTGTCGTCCGGGGTGCTGTAGTAGGCGTAGACCCGCCGGTCCGTGGCGAACCGGGGTGACACCGCGAGACCGAGAGCGCCGTCCTCGCTGCCGCTCCGTGTGGACGGCAGGGTGGCCACCTCGCTGAAGCCGCCGCCCTTCCACACCCGGATCAGCCGGCCGTCGTTGCGCATGCAGCACAGCGCGCTCCCGTCCGGCAGGAAGTCCAGCCCCCAAGGGATGTCGAGGCCCGAGGCCAGTGTCCTGCCGAACCGTGGGACGGCACCGGCCGGCGCGGCAGCCGTCAGGCCCGCCGCGGCGACGAGCGGGGTCACTGCGGCTGACCTGAGCAGGGTGCGTCGGCGCATGTGGTCCACCGTCACACCCGTGCGGGCGGTTGGCAACGCCCGTCCAGCGCGCCAACGTGGAGGGCGGACGAAAGGAGCACCGCCATGCCGCAACGCGCGTGGAGCAAGAAGCGGGAGCGCCAGTACGAGCACATCAAGGAGGGCCTGGAGGAGAGCGGTCGCAGCGAGGACACGGCCGAGGAGATCGCGGCCCGCACCGTGAACAAGGAGCGGGCCCGTGCCGGCGAGGCGCAGCAGGCGAGCAGGACCTCCACCGACGACATCTCCTCCGGTCGTCGCGGTGGCCTCCGGTCGCACAAGGGGTCCGGCGGGCGCACCCGCGACCAGCTCTACGCCGAGGCGAGGAGCAAGGGGATCAAGGGGCGCTCGAAGATGACCAAGGCCGAGCTGGAGAAGGCCGTCGACCGCTAGCATCCGGCAGCCGACCTCGACCAGGTGAAGGGATCGAGGTCACGCTGGGCGCAGCGGGTTTGGCCGGAACGTGCAGCGGGCGACAGGTCTCCGAACAAGGCAGGCATGCAGGTCGACTGGGTGAAGGCCTGGCGCAAGAGCTGACAGGTCACAGGGACCGCTCGACTCGCGAGGTCCGCGCGGGACGTCATGCGAACGGGCTGCCCCCACGACCGACTCGCATGCCATCGCGGCCGTACGCCGCCGGCTCAGGCCTTCGGCGCCCGCTCCTGGACCAGGTCGACCAGGTCGGCGATCGAGTCGACCACGCGGGTCGGCTTGTAGGGGAAGCGCTCCACGTGCTCGGGTCGGGTCGATCCGGTGGTGACCAGGATCGTGCGGATGCCGGCCTCCAGCCCGGAGATGATGTCGGTGTCCATCCGGTCCCCGATCATCACCGTCGACTCGGAGTGCGCCTCCAGCCGGTTGAGCGCGCTGCGCATCATCAGCGGGTTGGGCTTGCCGATGAAGTACGGCTTCTCGCCCGTCGCGGTGCTGATCAGCGCCGCCACCGAGCCGGTCGCCGGCAGCAGTCCGGCCGCGCTCGGGCCGCTGGGGTCGGGGTTGGTCGCGATGAACCGCGACCCGGCAGCGATCAGCCGGATCGCCCGGGTGATCGCCTCGAACGAGTAGGTGCGGGTCTCCCCCAGCACCACGTAGTCGGGGTTGCGGTCGGTCATCACGTAGCCGACGTCGTGCAGGGCCGTGGTCAGCCCCGCCTCCCCCACGACGTACGCCGTGCCGTTGGGGCGCTGGTCGGAGAGGAACTGCGCGGTGGCGAGCGCCGAGGTCCAGATCGCGTCCTCGGGCACGTCGATGCCGCTCATCAGCAGCCGGGCGCGCAGGTCGCGCGGGGTGAAGATCGAGTTGTTCGTGAGGACCAGGAACGGCAGTCCGGTGCCCTTGAGCGCCTCCACGAACTCCGCCGCACCGGGGATCGGGTCCTCCTCGTGCACCAGCACGCCGTCCATGTCGGTCAGCCAGGTCGCGATCGGGCGCGGTTCAGTCATGGCGCCATTGTGTCGGAGGCAGGATGGGTGCATGCACCTCGCCTCGTCCGTCGTCCCCACCGTCGCGCCCACCGACGCCGAGCGCGGCGCTGCGCTGCCGGGCGACGGCCTCGTCGCCGCCGACGTGGTGATGGACCGGGCGTTCACGCTCGACGCGACACCGGAGCAGGTCTGGCCGTGGCTGGTGCAGATCGGCAAGGACCGTGCCGGCTGGTACTTCCCGCGCTCGGTCGAGCGCTTCCTCCCGTCCGGGCGCCGCGCCGCCCGCAGGATCCGGCCCGAGCTCCAGGAGCACGAGATCGGCCAGGTGATCTCCGACTGGGGTGGCCGCGACGCCACCCTCACCCTTGCCGAGGTCGACCCCGAGCGGTCGCTGGTCCACCGGTCGCAGCGCGGCCGGGTCTCGTTCTCCTGGGCGCTGGTCCTGACGCCGGTCGGCTCCCGCACCCGCGTCCACTCGCGGGTGCGGCTCGGGCCGGTCAGGCGCCGGTGGCTGGCCGAGCACGGTGGCGGCACCTTCGACCTGCTCACGATCTGGGGGCTCGCGGCGGGGCTGTCCGAGCGACTGCGCGAGTCGCGCTGAGCCTCACACGCTCCCTCACACGCCCGCCCCCGACGGTAGGACCGTGGCTCGACAGAGTCCGTTCCCACCGAAGGAGAATGACATGCCGCTGATCAACGTGAAGCTCATCGAGGGAGTGTTCGACGCAGACCAGAAGCGGGAGATCGTGACCCGCCTGACCGACGCGATGGTCGAGATCGAGGGCGAGAACATGCGCCCCGTGACCTGGGTGCTCGTCGAGGAGGTCGCCAGTGGGCAGTGGGGCATCGGCGGCAACCCGACGACCACGGCCGACGTGAAGGCGCTGGCCTCGGGTGTCCCGGTCGGGTGACGACTATCGTCGCGCCATGACCGTGCTGGTCAGGCTGCTCGGTGCACCCCGGATCGTGGTCGGGGGTGCACCGACACCGGCTCCCCGGGGACGCAAGGCCTGGGCGCTGCTGGCCTACCTGCTGCTGACCGTGCGTGCACCGTCGCGCCAGCGACTGGCGGCCCTGCTGTTCCCGGACGCCGACGACCCGCTGGGGGCGCTTCGCTGGAGCCTCGCCGAGGTACGGCGCACGTTGGTCGGCGTGGCCACGATCGAGGGCGATCCGGTCCGGTTGACGCTGCCGGAGGGGGTGGTCACGGACGTCGCCCTGGTCGCCGCAGGCACCTGGCAGGACCCGGACCGTGACACCGGGGACCTGCTCGAGGGATTCACCTTCGAGGGGTGCCCCGGCTTCGAGACCTGGCTCCTCGTCGAACGGCGTCGGCTCCGCTCCGCGTGCGACGCCCTGCTGCGGGAGGCCGCGCTCCGCCGGCTCGCTGCCGGCGACCACCGGGCCGCCGTCGCCACCGCGGCCCGGCTGGTCGAGAAGGATCCCCTGGACGAGACCCACCAGGTGCTCCTGGTGCGCTGCCTGGCCGCCGCAGGATCGCGGGACGAGGCGCTGGCGCAGGTCCGGCGGTGCGAGGAGCTGTTCCGCGGCGAGCTGGGCGCCGCACCCTCGGGGCAGCTCCGGGTGGCCGCGGAGGCCGCGCCCGGATCGGTCATGACCAGCGCCGCCGGCGGGCGGGCCTCGGCGGTGGCCCAGCTGGAGGCGGGGCTGGCCGCGGTCGACGCCGGCGCCGTCGACGCCGGCCTCGAGTGCCTGCGCCGGGCGGTCGCGGAGGCGGCGACCGTGCCTGACCGGCCCCTGCGACTGCGCGCCCTCGTCGCCCTGGGCAGCGCCCTGGTCCACGCCGTCCGCGGGCGCGACGAGGAAGGTGCCGCGGTCCTGCACGAGGCCCTGGCCGAGGCCGAGCGCGCGGGCGACCGGGTCTCGGCCTCGCGCTCCAGCCGGGAGCTCGGCTTCGTCGACCTCCAGGCCGGACGACGGCAACGTGCGGAGGACTGGCTGACCCGCGCCGAGGAGCTGGCCGACGGTGACGTCGAGCGGGCGGCCGTGCTGGCCATCCGCGGCATGAACCTCTCCGACATGGGTCGGTACGGCGCCGCGCTGGACGCCCTCGAACGCTCGGTGGAGTGGGCCGATCGAGGTGGCTCCCGGCGACAGTCCGCCTGGGGCCAGGGCCTGGTCGGGCGCGTGCAGCTGCTCCGCGGCGAGACCGGGGCCGCCCGCACCACCCTGGACGGCGTGCTGGACGTCGTCAGCGCGGAGAAGTGGGTGGCCTACGCAGCCTGGCCCGAGTCCCTGCGGGCGGAGGTCGACCGGGTCGAGGGTCGCCGCGAGCAGGCGCTGGACCGCTACGCCCACGCCTTCGCCCTCTCCTGCCAGATCGCCGACCCGTGCTGGGAGGGCATCGCGGCACGCGGCCGGGGGCTCCTCGAGGCGGACGCCGGTCGTCCCGACGCAGCGCTGGCGTGGCTGACCGACGCGGACGCGCGGTGCCTGCGCTGGCCCGACCCCTACCAGTGGGTCCACGCCTACGTCCTCGACGCCACCTGCGAGGTGGCGGTCACGGCCGGCTCGCCGCACGCAGGCGAGTACGTCGACCTGCTGACCGAGGTCGCGGCCGCCTCGCAGATGCAGGAGCTCGTCGTACGTGCCCACGTGCATGCGGCCCGGCTCGGCCGCGCCGGCGCCGTCCTCGCCGCCCGCGAGGCTGTCGCCACGGTCGACAACCCGGTCCTCCTGGACCTGGTCACGGGACTCGGGTCCCCTTCCGTTGCAGAGAGAGGATCCGACCGATGACCACCACGCACACCGACATCTGGCGACAGGTCGACGAGGGATGGGGCCGGCAGGCCGCCGTCTTCGCCAGCCTCGCCGAACCCGCGAACTGCCGCGAGTACGTCGCCCTCCACCACCTGCTCGGTCTCGACACCGGCGACCGGCTGCTCGACGTGGCCTGCGGCTCCGGCCTCGCGCTCGAGCTGGCCGCCGAGCGCGGCGCCCGCTGCGCCGGCATCGACGCCTCGCCCCGCCTGGTCGCCGTCGCCCGCGACCGCTCCCCCGCCGCCGACGTGCGCGTCGGCGACATGCACGCGCTGCCGTGGGACGACGACAGCTTCGACGTGGTCACCAGCTTCCGCGGGATCTGGGGCACCACTCCGGACGCGGTGTCGGAGGTCCTCCGGGTGCTGAAGCCCGGAGGGCGTCTCGGTCTCACCGTGTGGGGCCACATCAAGGCCTCGACCGGGGCGTGGGCGCTGGCGCCGTTCCGGCTCGCCTCCGAGGCGAAGGTCGCCAACCAGGCAGCGATGGTCAGCCTCGGCCGACCCGGAGTCGGCGAGGACCTGCTGAGCGCGGCCGGGTTCGCGGACGTCCGCCGCGAGGAGATCCCCTTCGCCTGGGAGTTCCCCGACCCGGAGACCTACGCCCGCGCCCTCGCCGCCAGTGGACCGGCGTACGAGGCGATCCAGGCGGTCGGCGAGGAGGCCTTCCGGGCCCATGCCGTCGAGGTCGCCGAGGAGCGCGTGCGCGACGGGTTGCCGCTGCGGGCCGAGATCGAGGTGGTCGGCTACCTGGCCCGCAAGCCTGCGCCGAGCCGGCTGCCGCAACCGCCGGCAGAGCCGAGCAGGGCCGGATTCGTCGCGGAGCCGGAGTCAAGTCCCGACGTGGAACGGTTGTACGACGAGGACGTCGAGGATCTCGGCTACGTCATGAACGGCACCCGGATGTGGGCGCACCAGCCCGCCGCTCATCGACGGCCTGTTCGACCTCCAGGTCGCGGCGCGCGACGGCGCCGGGCTGAGCACCCGCCAGCGCGGCGTGCTGATCACGGCGTTGGCCTCGACGCTGGGCGACTCCTACTGCTCCCTGGCCTGGGGCGGCCGCCTGGCCGAGCGCAGCACCCCGGAGACCAGCGCCGGCGTGCTGACCGGCGACGACTCCGGGCTGACCGAGGACGAGCAGGCACTCGCGGCCTGGGCTCGTCTGGTCGCGCGCGACCCCAACGGCACCACCGCCGCCGATCTCGAGCCGCTGCGGGCGGTCGGCTACACCGACGCCGGGATCGTCGCGGTGACCACGTTCGTGGCCCTGCGGCTGGCGTGGGCAACGGTCAACGACGCGCTCGGGCTGCGTCCCGACGCCGAGCTCGGCGCCTCGGTGCCTCCCGAGGTGCGGGCGGCGGTGTCGTACGGTCGTCCCGTGGACCAGGCGCGATGACGGCGACGTACGACGTGGCCGCGGTGCGGTCCCACTTCCCGTCGCTGCGTGACGGCGGTGCCGCCCACTTCGACGGACCCGGCGGCACCCAGACCCCCGACGTCGTCGCCAGGGCGGTGCACGACACCCTGCTCTCGCCGCTCTCCAACCGTGGCTCCGCGACTCCCGCCGAGCGCAACGCGGACGCCGCCGTCCTCGGTGCCCGGTCCGCGCTCGGCGACCTGCTCGGCGCCGACCCCGGCGGCATCGTGTTCGGGCGCAGCATGACCCAGCTGACGCTCGACCTGGCGCGCACCCTGGCCAAGGACTGGGGTCCGGGCGACGAGGTGGTGGTGACCCGCCTCGACCACGACTCCAACGTGCGCACCTGGGTGCTGGCCGCCGAGGCCGTGGGCGCCACCGTCCGCTTCGCCGACTTCGACCCGGGGACCGGCGAGCTGGCGCCCGGCGAGATCGAGCGGGTGCTCGGCCCGACCACCCGGCTGGTGGCCGTCACCGGCGCCTCCAACCTGATCGGCACCATGCCCGACCTGCCCGCGATCGCCGAGGTGGTGCACGCTGCCGGCGCCCTGTTCTTCGTCGACGCCGTGCACCTGGCCGCGCACGTCGCGATCGACATGGAGGCGTCCGGCGCCGACTTCGTCGCCTGCTCGCCGTACAAGTTCCTCGGGCCGCACTGCGGCGTCCTCGCCGGACGACCGGAGCTCCTGGAGCGACTCCGCCCGGACAAGCTGCTGCCGTCACCCGACGTGGTGCCGGAGAAGTTCGAGCTCGGGACCCTTCCCTACGAGCTGATGGCCGGCACCACGGCCGCCGTCGACTTCCTGTCCGACCTGGCGCCCGACGCCGCTCCTGGAGGTGCGTCGCGGCGCGAGCGGCTCCTCGCCTCGATGGCCGCGCTCGAGCAGCACGAGGACCGGCTGCGGGTCCGCCTCGAGCAGGGGCTCACCACGCTGCCCGGTGTCACCATGCACGCCCGCGCCGCCCGTCGTACGCCGACGCTGCTCGCCACGTTCGAGGGCCACGACCCGCAGGAGATCAGGCAGTTCCTCGCCCAGCGCGGTGTCAACGCACCCGCCGGCTCGTTCTACGCCTACGAGGCGTCCCGTCATCTCGGCCTGGGCACGACCGGGGGCCTGCGCATGGGTCTGGCGCCGTACTCCGACGACGCCGACGTCGACCGGCTGCTGGAGGGGTTGTCGGAGTGCCTCAGTCGGTGACGAGCGCCTCGGACGCCGCCCCGGTCACCAATGGTGTCGCCACCCGCACCACCAGCCCTTCGGGCCAGGCCGAGGACTAAGACCCGGCAAAGTCCCGGCTCACGAGAGCTCTGCCGTTGCGGGGACTGCCGGCGCTTTGCCCTGCGTTGGGGGAACACCTAGGGCTCGGTGGAAGCCGTCCGGGATCGCGAAGAGGTCGGGATTCAGCTCGTCGACGGAAGAAAGGCCCATCCCGAGCAGCGCAGAGTCGATGCCGCCACGAAGGACGTCAAGGACGTTCTCGACTCCGGTCTGGCCGTTAGCAGCGAGCCCCCACAGGTAGGCGCGGCCGATCATCACGGCGCGGGCGCCCAGGGCGAGCGCCTTGACGACGTCGGAGCCGCGGCGGATGCCACCGTCGAGCAGGACTTCGATCTGGTCGCCGACCGCCTCGGAGATCGGGCCTGAGCATCCGGATCGAGGCGGGGGTGCCGTCGAGGTTGTTGCCGCCGTGGTTGGACACCGAGATGGCCGTGACGCCCGCGTCGACCGCACGCAGGGCATCGTCAACTCGGCAGACGCCCTTGAGCATGAACGGCATCCCGCTCATCTGCGCCCACTGCTCGCGCATCCATGCGACGTCCTCCCACGAGGGTGGCGGTGTGGTCATCCACTCGTAGTAGGCGCCGAAGAAGGTCGGCGCGTCCCCACCAGGAGGTGCGAGGTTCGGGGCCGTCAGGTCCGGGATGGTTCCAGTCCTCGCGAACTCGTAGAGCCAACGTGGCTTGCGGGCAACCGCGGGGGCCAGGCGGATCATCGTCTTGGCGTCGACCTTCTCCGGGATCTCCGGGCTCCCCCAGTCCCGTCCCGTGGAGAACGACCAGTCCAGGGTAGCTATCAGCCCTTTCGCGCCCGCAGCACGTGCACGCTCCATCCGCTGGATCATCACGTCGCGATCGCCAGTCCAGTACATCTGGAAGAACGTGCTCGGCTGCACGGCAGTGACCTCTTCGACCGACTTGCTCGCGAAGTTGGAGAGCGCCATTGCCGTGCCCCGTGCTGCGGCAGCACGAGCAACGGCGACCTCGCCGTCGGGGTGCACGGCCTGTACACCGGTGGGCGAGATGATCACCGGCAAAGAGATGTCCTGCCCCATAACACTGGCTGCCATCGACCGCTCCGCCTGCAGGCCCGCGACGTGTGGGGCAAACCCGATCTCACCGAAGGCGGCTTCGTTGTCGCCAATCGTCAGACCCTGTTCGGATCCGGCGACCAGGGCGGCGTACACCGGGGCGGGAAGGCGCTTTTTGGCGCGTTGCTGGGCAACCGCGACGGACTCGAACCAGGGGTTCTGCTTCCAGGGGTTCTGGATCTGCACAAGTTCTACTTTCAAGGGGGTTGGGCCGGCTGCCACCGGCAGGAGCAACAGCCGCGATCAGGGGGCAAAACCCGCCAGAGGGTCTTTCAGCGCACGCGGAGACTGGAGGCGCGACGAGATCGTCTCGACGCGACAAGGTCAGCATCACCGGCTGGTTCCGCGCCGCCGTGGTGCGTGAGTGGTCCTGACTGGCCGAAGGCACCGTGCGGTGTGCCTCTAGTGCCGACTCGCCGTGCCCCTGGACGCACTCGGGGTCCGGGCCGTCCAGAGACAGACCGGTGAAGAACTTTGCCGCCATGCAACCGCCACGGCACGAATCAAAAAATTCGCATTTCGTGCAGGCACCAGATGTCTGTGGCGAGCGCAACTCGTTGAACAGCTCAGAGTTCTGCCAGACCTTCTTGAAGCCACCGTCAGTGAGGATCGATCCCGCGTAGAAGTTCTCGTGGATCGCGAAAGGGCACGCATAGACCGCTCCGACGGGGTCGATCAAGCAAACTACCCGACCGGCGCCGCACAAGTTCAGCCCGGGCAGAGCCTCCCCGAACGGGGCAAGGTGGAAGAACGAGTCACCGGTGAGGACGTTGTCGCCGTGTGCCATCAGCCAGTCGTAGAGGACACGCTGCTGCTCTGGGAGCGGGTGCAGCTCGTCCCACACGTCTGCGCCACGACCCGAGGGACGAAGTCGAGTCAGGCGCAACGTCGCACCGTAATCATCGGCCAGGGCCTTGAGCTCGTCGAGCTGCGTCACGTTCTGCCGGGTCACCACCACCGAGATCTTGGCGTCCTTGAAACCAGCGTCACGCAGGTTCCTCAGCGCCTTGATTGCCAGGTCGTAGGAACCCGGTCCGCGCACGTAGTCGTTGACCTCCGCCGTCGCACCATCCAAAGAGATCTGCACGTCGACGTAGTCGGTCGAGGCCAGGAACGCCGCGCGCTCGGGGTTGATCCGCACGCCGTTGGTGGAGAACTTCACTCCGACGTCGTGGTTCACGGCGTACTCGAGCAGATGCCAGAAGTCGGGCCGGATCGTTGGCTCGCCGCCGCCGATGTTGACGTAGAACACCTGCATCCGCTGAAGCTCGTCGATCACCGCTTCACACTGCTCCGTGCTCAGCTCGTTCGGATCCCGACGACCCGAGGAGGACAAGCAGTGCGCACAAGACAGGTTGCACGCATAAGTCAGTTCCCAGGTCAAGCAGATCGGCGCGTCCAGCCCGAGTTCGAACTGCTCGATCAGCGAGCCGACCTGCGGTCGGTCGACAACAAGTGAGCGAGTTTCCCGGACGGTCATGCGTTCTTCCCTTCGATCAGTCCCCGAGTCTCGCGCGGCCGGATCATGTCGGTGTCGGCCATGCCCTCAAGTGCCGCGACGTAGGAAGGCCACTGGGCCGCGGGCACTTCGGCCGTCAGCGCGGAGCGGACGTCGTCGTGACTCTGCAGATTCCGCACTAGGCTGACTAGTTCCGGACGCTTGAGGAACGTCAGGCGTCGGTTGCCGAAGTGGTAGGCAAGGGCGCCGAACGTCTCAGGTCGCAACGACACCAAGGGGGAGAGTTCCCATGGCTCGTCGAGCATCTCAGTAGACGCCGCACATGCCATCGATTGAGACCTCCTCGATCAGGGCATCCACCGTCACTTCGTTGTCGTCAGTGGCGGGAAGGTCGATCTGGGGCTTGCTTGTCACCGAGTCCTCCTGGCTGGATTACGGGCTAGTGTGATGCGTGACCCTAATGGCACTCAGCGCCAAAAGAAAGGACCAGGCCAACATTGCCTACTCCTTCGGCTACGGCCGATGAAGGCAACGGGCGCTACCGACCAAGCTCGGTCATCGGCCGCCCGGTGGCTACCTCGCACGCCGAAATCGAGGCCGCGGCATTTCGCCTGTTCCAGGTCAACGGCTTCGCGAACACCACGATGGGAGCCATCGCCGCGGAGCTTGGAATCGGGCGCCGCACCCTATTCCGCTACTTTGCGTCCAAGAACGACATCCCTTGGGGCCAGTTCGCCGACAGCCTCGACAGCTTCCGCTCAGTACTCGAAGCCAACCCACCGGACGTTCCCCTCGTTGAGGCGGTGCACCGCGCCGTCATCCTCTTCAACGACTTCGGCCCAGGAGCAGCCGAACAGCACCGGACCCGGATGCGACTCATTTTCACCACCCCGGCACTCCAAGCACACTCCGTGCTCAAGTACGCCGAGTGGCGGCACGTCATCGCCCAGTACGTCGCCACGCGCACCCGTCAAGACGTGAGCGCACCGCTCCCCCGCATCGTCGGACACATGAGCCTGGCTCTGACCCTGTCCGCCTACGAGAGCTGGCTCGACCACGAGGAGGCGAATCTGCTAGACCTCATCGAGGAGGCCATGAACCTCTTGAAAAGTTACCTGCAGCCATTGGTGTGACATCGCAAGAGCCCGCCATGCAACCCTCAAAACAACGGCTGAACCGTGGAGTGGGTTGTTGTGCCTGGGTTGAGAGCCGGGACGAAGGGGAACGCGAGGCACCGGAGACGGCGCGGACGAGTTGAGCGCCGCGCAGCCCGCTGGTTGACGGCTCGGGTAGCTCAGCCTGAAGACTGGAGATTCCGCCTCGACGAACTGCTCGATAGCACCGCCAGCAGAGTCGAATCAAACCCGGAACCGGACCTGGCTCGGATGCGATGGGTCGATCCTGGCCGCGAACACTGCGATCTCCAAATGGGCGAGGCCGAGGTGAAACTGGCGGTTGGCAACCCCGTCCTCCCCAAAGCTCCACCTCCTAGTGAGTAAATCGAGTGAATCCAGCGCGGGCGATCCGCCCCGCACATCTACCTTGCAGCTCAGCCACTTCCAGACCCGGTGGCAAGAAGCCACGCCCGATCGGTTCACAACAGAAGGGAGCCCAGTGAGCCCGGCGAGCTGGGAGCGATACGACGGCCGCGAGGACGGCTCCAGGGCACCAGTGCGGAAGCAGGTGCGACGGCTGTCGCAGCGCAGACACAACGACCTTGGTCGCGAGGCCCCCTCCTGCCAGCCTTTGACGCTCAGGTATGTCGGTCAGGCTACGTCCGAGCCGCAGACGTCCGACGGCTATCGCCGTAAGGGCCACAGGACACGGCCACCGACACAGCGAGAGCACCACGATGTCATCCAGCCCCGTGCCCCGAGTGGGCGAGGCACGGCCGGAGCCGTAGTAGGCCTGACGACCAGCCCGCTCCTCCAAGCCCCGCGGCTGTCGGGGACCCTTCGAAGCGGAGAGGGCGGTGCGGCGCCAATCAACCGGAGGGCCAGATCGACGTGTTCTCGCCCATCCTCGACCCGATGTGCAGCTGAGCCTGGCCAGCCTCGCGCTCGCCCTCTCGGTACACCTTGTGGCCGCGGTGAAGGCGAGGCATAGGCGACGAGCCCCGAACTGTCGCTCCCGGTGAGACTCGGCGAGTCGACGACGAGCTTGCAGGACCACCTCGGAAGTGCACGGCCGTGAAACTATTTTGTATGCCATACGTGCTCGATACCCGCTCTCACGCGCAGGAAATTCCGCATCCTGAGTGCGTGATCACATCAGCATATTCGTAGTATGTTCTCTGGTGTATGCAATCCGATGCCGCTGTCAGACAGACACCCACGCCAGTGCTGGTGGTAGTCGAGTGAAGGAGAAGACGTGGTCGGCAAAGATAGAGTCGACGCTGTCATCGTTGGGGCGGGTGCCTCCGGAGCCGTTGCCGCGTGGCGACTGGCGAGTGCCGGTTGGCGAGTGGTCTGCCTTGAGCAGGGCGGCTGGGATGATCGCACCGCGCCTCCATCAGAGTCGCTGGCCTGGGAGTTGGCTCGGCAGCGCCAACGTCATCCCAACCCGAACATGCGCCGCGGGCCGGCCGACTATCCGATCGACGACCAAGACAGCCCCATCCGACCGCTCCTCTACAACGGCGTTGGCGGCTCGCTGATCCACTGGGGAGCCCATTTTCCCCGGATGCACCCGTCCGACTTCCGGGTCCGCACCCTGGACGGTGTTGGAGTCGACTGGCCCATCGGCTACGACGACCTGCACCCCTACTTCGAACTGAATGACATGAAGATGGGGGTGTCTGGTCTCAGCGGCGACCCGGCCAACCCCCCACGGGGTCCGCGTCAGACCAGGCCGCTTCCCCTCGGGCGCGGGGGCGAGCGTCTGGCGAAGGCCTTCGACAAACTCGGCTGGGCTTGGTGGCCCGCCGACGCTGCGATCAACTCCGAGCCATACGGCGAAGACCGGCAGGCCTGCAACATGTGCGGCCCATGCGATCTCGGGTGCCCCCGGGGCGCGAGGGCGAGCTCGGACATCACCTACTGGCCCCAGGCGCTGGCCCTGGGCGTCGACCTGCGAATCAACTGTCGGGTTAGCACGATCACTGTCGACGAGCGCGGTCGTGCCACCGGCGTGGCCTACTTCGACCAGGAAGGCGTCGAGCAACATCAGGCCTCGGAGGTCGTCGTGATGGCGGCGAACGGAGTCGGAACGGCGCGCCTGCTGCTCAACTCGACCTCCAAGGCGCACCCCCAAGGTCTAGCGAACTCCTCGGACCTGGTCGGGCGTAACCTCATGCACCATCCGATCGGCATGGTCACAGGTGTCTTCGACGAGGATCTCGAGGGCTTCAAGGGCCCGTTCGCCGTGTCGATCATCAGCCAGGAGTTCTACGAGACCGACCTGAGCCGTGGCTTCGCTCGCGGTTACATGATGCAGTACTGCCGAAGCGACGGGCCGCTCGGCACGGCCCTCGGCGGCTACCTCGCACCGGTGCCTTGGGGCCCGGATCACCACCGAATCCTCCGGCAGCGGCTGGGGCACACGGCCAGCGTCACGGTGACCACTGAGGACCTGCCCGATCCGCACAACCGGGTGACGTTACATCCCACCCTCACCGACAGTCACGGCATTCCGGCCCCCAAGCTTACTTACACGTTGGCGCCTGTCGCCGAGCAGACAATTCCGCACGGCATTGCCAACGCGACCACGCTGATGCAGACCGCGGGGGCTCGCGAGGTCGTGCCACTCCCCCTCATCAGCGGTGCTGGGTTCCACCTCCTGGGCACTGCGCGAATGGGCAGCGACCCGGCGACCTCGGTGGTCGATGCTGACTGCCGGACCCACGACGTCGACAACCTCTTCATCGTTGACGGCAGCGTGTTTGCCACCTGCGGAGCGGTCAACCCGACGTCTACGATCATGGCCATCGCTCTGCGAGCCGCCGACCGGATGCTGGGGCGCGGGGCTCCGCTCCCCGCCACGACAGCAGTGCCGACCGCCGTTGGCGAGTCGTCATGGTGACCGGCCCCAGCGGCATCGCCGCTCCCACCGAAGGCGATGGTCCGCTGCCCGTCGAACCTACGGAAGCCACCACCGACGCCCAGGTGGACCAGGCGTGGCTCGTGTGGTTGCCCAGCGTGCTGGACACCCTGTTGCCCGCCAACCAACAACTCGCGGCCGCGGGCGAGATGGGCCTGGGAGCGAACGTCCTCGAGGACGCTTCGTGGTCCCCTGAGTTTCCCCAGGCGTTGCGATGGCTGGATGGTGCGCTCCCTACCGGCTTCACCACCGCCGATCAGGACAGCCGGATCACGGTGCTGCGCACACTCGAGCAGGCCGAGCCGCGCCGGTTCGCAGCGATCGTGAACCTTGCGTACAACGCCTACTACATACATCCGGATGTGCTCGCGCTGATCGAGTCGGAGTCGGGGTTCATCGCGCGACCGCCACAACCGCTCGGCTACGAGCTCGAGCCGTTCGATCCGGAGATCATGACTCAGATCCGTCAGCGCGAACCGTTCTGGAGAAGGGTCTGATCTCAGACCGCTCGACCGGCCCGATGCCCTTCGAACACCGCGTCCGCGATCCGGCGCGGCATGTAGGCATCGCCGATCACGTCGATCTCTGCCACCCGGCCGCGCAGCGCGGCGCCCGAATTCATTACGTGCTGCACTCAGTCCTACGTGCACGAGAGCGTCCACTCCCTCGATGCGTGAGGACCGGTGGCTGAGGCAGTGCTCGAGGACGACGTCCCGACCGTCGACCTTGCCGAACCACGTCGTCGGGATGAGCGTGACACCGAGCTCGTCGAGCGTGCGCAACGTCGTCACTCGCGTCGTAGCCGGGATCTCGCGGCCGACCTGCCAGAACCTCGTGGCAATGGTCAGCGACTTCGCTGTCCGCCCGATCAGTTCGGCGACCTCGCAGGCCTGGTAATAGCCGTCCTCATCAAACAGCACCACTCGGTGACCGGTGAGGTCCACCGTGCCGGAGGCGATGTCGTGGCTGGTATAAACCGGGATCACGCCGGTGTCACCGAGACCGTCCCGCCTCGGCAGCGCCCCCGTCGCGACGATCACCGTGTCCGGCGCTTCGGCGAGCACCGTCTCGGCGTCTGCCTCCAGGCCGGTCCGGACCTCGACGCCGGCGCGGACGATCGCGGAGCGCAGGTAATCGACGATGTACCCGGTCTCCTCATGGCCGGGGATGCTCGCCGCGAAGTTGACCGACCGCCCACCGCGTCCCGCGCCTCGAGCAGCACGACGTGATGCCCACGCTCGGCCGCCACGCGGGCCGCTTCGAGTCCCGCAGGCCCGGCCCCGACCACGACCACTCGCTTCGGCACCGGCACCGCGTCCATCGTCCCGATACCCCACGCCACCTCGCGCCCGGTCGCGGCGTTCTGGATGCAGCTGACCCGACGCTCCATGATGATCGTCCCCCAGCACTGGTTGCAGGAGATGCAACGTCGAATCTCCTCCGGCCGACCGTCACGGCCTTCGCGGCCCATTCGGCGTCCGCGAGCAGAGGCCGACACAGTCCGACCAGATCGGCCTCCCCCCGGGCGAGCAATGCGTCGGCGTCCGCAGGCTCGATGATCCGCCCGCATGTGACGACCGGCAGGCCGCCGACCACTCGGCGGACAGCGGTCGCGTAGTGCGTGAACGCCATCCGGGCGTGGTGTCGGTCCGGTGTGTGGATCTCGATGCTGTTGAAGTTCCCGACGGTGACCGATAGGTAGTCGATGAGGTCGAGGCCGGCGATGTGCCCGGCGAACTGCACGGCCATGGCCTGGTCGATGCCGTTCGGCGACAACTCCTCGGCGCCCATCCGCAGGCCGAGCACGAAGTCGCCCCCGCAACGCTCGCGGATCTCGACCAAGACCTCGGTCACGAACCGGATTCGGTGGTCGAAACTGCCGCCGTACTCGTCGGCCCGGATGTTGCTGAATGGAGAGAAGAACTCCTGTATGAGGTGCCCCTGCGCCGCATGGACCTCGACACCGTCGAAGCCCGCTCGCTGCAGCATCTGCGCTGCATCCGCGAAGCCGGAGATCATCGACCTGATCTCCTCGATGGTCATCTCGTGCGGCACCCCTCCGCTGTGAGGGGTCGGGGACTGCGACGGTCCCGAGAGCAGCGGGACCGCGTCTGAATGATGCTGGCGTCCGCCGTGGTAGATCTGACCGATGATCGGCACCCCGTGCTCATGCACCGCGCTCGCCAGCTTTGTCATCCCGTCCAGGGTCTCTGGCTGTGCGCCGCTATCCGGCCCCGACCGAGGCTCGTGTCCTGCGCCCCCTCGGCGGCTCCGTGGGCGGCCAGCCCTTCAGTCACGATGATCCCGACACCGCCCTTCGCACGCTCCACGTAGAACGCGATCTGGTCGGCCTCGACCCGACCGTGGTCGTCGAGGTTGTTCGTAGTCGCGAGCTGCATCACGCGGTTGCTGAGCTGCAGCGGACCGATCGTCAGGGGACGGAAGAGATGGTCGAACGACAACGTACGGCCTCGTTTCAGCGAAAGTGTCGGGTCAGGACTGGGTGGCGCGTGAATGGCCGGCATTCAGATCGGCGGGTGAAGCGAGGTGACCTGCCACAGCGCTCGCTGCGGCCACCGCCGGCGACGCGAGATGGGTGCGAACGCCCGGGCCCTGACGGCCCTCGAAGTTGCGGTTGAGATGGACACCGTACGGGACCCCGGGGCACCAAGGTCCGGATTCATCCCCACGCACATCGAGCAGCCTGCATTGCGCCACTGACCCCCGGCAGCAATGAACACCGCGTCCAGCCCTCGTCCTCGGCCTGACGCTTGACGTCCATGGATCCGGGTACGACGAGCAGTTCGACGCCCGCTGCCACGCGCTCGCCGCGAAGGACGCTGGCTGCCAGTCGCAGATCCTCGATCCGGCTGTTTGTGCACGACCCGATGAAGACTGTGTCGATCGGGATCGAGCGCATGGGCGTGCCAACCCTGAGATCCATGTAAACAAGGGCTTTCGCAGCGGCGATGCGCTGCCCTCGTCCTTCATGGACGCGGGATCCGGAACGACTCCATCCAGCGGCACGCCCTGTGCCGGATTCGTTCCCCACGTCACGAACGGGCTGACGCGCGACCCGTCGATCTCGATCTCCTCGTCGAACAGCACCTCGTCCGATCGCAGCGACAGCCAGTCCTCGGTCGCTGCGGTCCAGTCCCTTCCGGTCGGCGCATACCGGCGGCCCGCACGTAGTCGATGGTCTTCTGGTCGGGCGCCACCAGTCCGGCACGGGCACCCCACTCGATCGAAAGGTTGCACAGGGACATCCGGGCCTCGATCGAGAGATCCTCGATTGCTTCGCCGCGGTACTCAACCACATGGCCCTGGCCTGCACCGGTGCCGACCTGAGCGATCAGGGCGAGCGCAAGGTCCTTGGCGGAGACTCCGGGAGCCAGTCGCCCGGTGACCGTCACCGCCATGGTCTTGGGTCGGCTTTGCCGCAGTGTCTGAGTGGCGAGGACGTGCTCGACCTCGGTGGTCCCGATACCGAAGGCCAGTGCACCGAGCGCGCCGTGAGTGCTCGTCTGGCTGTCGCCACAGACATCGTCATACGGGCTGGGTCAGCCCGGTCTCGGGACCGATGACATGCACGATGCCTTGGCCGAGCTCACCGAGGCGGTTCAGGGGGATCCCGAACTCGCGCAGTTCTCACTCAATGCCTCGACTTGGGCATGTTCGTCGGGTCAAGCAGCTCGAGCGTGTCGGTCGGGACGTTGTGATCCTCTGTCGCGAGCGCCAGGCCCGGTCGGCGCATCCGCCTCGCGGCTGCCCTTAGTCCATCGAGGCTTGCGGACTCGACACCTCGTGGACGAAGTGCAGGTCGATGTAGAGCAGTTCGGGTTCGTCTTGCCCCAGGGGGATGGCGTGCCGCGCCCAGATCTTGTCGACCATCGTTCGCGGCCCGAGCTCCCCCGCGGAGCTGTTCCCTGGGCTTGGTCTCCGACCAGATGCTCAGTCTCCGCGCCAGGGCCAGGTATGCGGCAACGACGCGAGGATCCTTGAGCACCCTGTGCGCATCTCCATGGTGAGGACCTCGCCCTCCTGCAGTACCGTCAACCGGTCGCTGATGGCCAACACCAGATCGACCTTGTGCTCGACCAGTAGGACACCGATCCCCCACGCGTGCGCGATGCGCACCACCCGGTCGGCCAGCTCCCCTGCCTCGGCGTCCCCCAGCCCCGCAGCCGGCTCGTCCAGCAGCAGGATGTCCGGACGTCCGGCGACGGCGCGGGCGATCGCGATCGCTTTGCGCTGGCCGAAGGAAACCTCCTCGGGCAGGCTGTGCCGCGAATCCTCGAGCTGGAACCCGCGTAGGCTTCGAGCGCGTTCGGCTCAACCGGATCCTTCCGGGACGGAACAGTCGGTGACGTAGCGCCAGACCCGCGGCGACTCAACAGCCACGGCGATCTCCTCTACGCCGAGGTCGCTGAATAGCTCGCGAGACTGGAACGAGCGCGACAGTCCGGCCTTCCCCGGACCCGGGCCGGGCGACCCACCAGGCTCTTCTCTCCGAGGCTGATCTGGCCCTCAGACCGGACGAACCCGGTGACGGCGTCGATCAAGGTGGTCTTGCCGACCGTTGGGGCCGATCAGCCCATGGATCTCCCCTGGCCGCACCTCCAGCGAGACATCGTCGACAGCGACCGCTCCGCCGAAACGGACGGTCAGGTCCTTGACCTTCAAGACCGCATTCGGCGTGTGGTCCGCCCGAGGTGACTGTCGACCTCGCTTGTCCTCAGGCCGAGCGCTTCCAGGGCAGCCGCGCCCGGACGGGCGAGTCAGCGCGGCATACCGGTCGGCCAGAGGCGTGAGCGCCTTGCGAAAAGGCCGACCTGTCCGTCCGGTGCCGTCAGCAGCGTGACGATCACGGCAAGTCCACCCATGAGCGGCAACTATAGTTGACGCTCGACCCACCGTCGAAGAGCTGGCTGACTACGCCGCCCGCGATGAACAGGGAGCCGAACGGCGCACCGACGACGAACCAGACACCAGCGGTCACCGCGGCCGCCACGAGGTAGATGGAGCTCTAGACCGTGTCTGTGGAGAACGTCAGCGTGGGTTGGCCGAAGGCGAGCAACAGACCTCCGAGGGCCGCGATCCCCGAGCCGAGGGTGAAGGCGTACGACTTCGAGCCGGCGACGTGATCCCCAGCGCCGCAGCTCCTCGCTCTTCGACCGCGTCGCCAACAGCCGCCGCCCGATGGCCCCCGGCGCAGTTTCGCGACCCCGATGCTCACGAGGAAGGCCATGGTCACAACGAACATGGCGTAGCGCCGATCGAACAGGAACGGGTGAGATCATGCCGGAGAGGTGTGGCACCGGCGGGGTGATGCCCCCCGGCCCACCGGTGTAATCGCTGTTGAGGAGGAACACTTTGACGATCGCGCCACCTCGGCCCAACGTTACGATCGCGAGGGTCGCCCCGCGCGTGCGCCGCGCGGGCAGCCCTAGAGCCCGCGATTACCGCCGTAAGAACCACGGTGAGCAGGTTCATCAGAGGGAACGGCAGATGCATCGCGAGCTTCGCGCCGATGAGCGCGCCCAGTCCCGCCAACGCGAACTGCGCGAGCGACAGCTGCCCCGCATCTCCTGTGATGACGACCACGGAGAGGCAGACGACCCCGAGCGAGATCGTGGAACCATCGCCTGGACCCAGTCCGGGCCCCAGTTGAAGACGAGGAGAGGAGGGACTAGGTAGGCCATCAGTACGGGAAAGGCGTGGATCCGGCCGCTGCCGACGCGTGGGAGCCGGTTCAGACGAAGCTGGCAGCGGCAGTCCCTCACCGCGGATCACGAAGATGAGGATCACCACGATGAAGGGCGCTGCCTGCTGGTACCCGGGCGTCGTGACGTAGTTCGTGATCCCCGACTGCGCGACCCCCAGTAGCAGCGTCGCGATCAGGTCACCGGGAACGACTTGAACCCCCCGACCAGCGCCGCGGAGAGCGCAGGATCACCAGCATGACCAGGCCGTTCGGCTCGAGGCCGATCGCCGGGGCGATCAGGCTTCCCGCCAGGCCGGACAGCGCCGAGCCGAGTGCCCAGTTCAGGGCGGCGACCGTGTCCGGGGGATGCCCGAACGAGCTCTAGACGAGATCGTTCTCAGCGACCGCGGATGTCAGCCGCCCGACACGCGTGTAGCGATAGACGATAGTGAGGGCCACCGACAGGGCAATGGCGATCCCGATGATGGCCAAGGCGTCGGAGCCGATCGGAAGGCGATCCCCCGACATGAGGAAGACCGTGCTCTTCGGGAGGGGCGAAAGCGTGACTTTGGTGTACTCGCCGTAGATCAGGTAGGCCAGGGACTGCAGGAAATGACGATGCCCAAGGTCGCCACCACGCGGGTCAGCGAGGACGACTCGACGCATCGGCCGCAGGATCAGCAGATGCATCAGCACACCCCCTGCCGCGCACAGGAGCACTGCGAGCACCAGGCTCAGCCTGGCCGGGAACTCCGCCTGGACCGGAGTGAGTAGTTGGCGTAGGCCCCGGCCATGGCGAAGGCACCCTGGGCCAGGTTGAGCAGCCCGGACCCCGGTACACCAAGCCCGCGCCCTGGGCGATCAGCGCGTAGATCGCCCCCGTCGCCAGCCCAAGAGAGCGAACTGCAGAAAGGTAATCACTCTTCGGCCCCCTTCGGCTCATCGGATCTCACGGGAGTGCGGTCCTGACTAGTTCACCTCTGCGAGCGCGGTAAAGGGTTTGACGAAGCCACCGGAAGGGTCGAACTCTTGTCTGCTGGTCCCGAGCTGCACCTATGGATTGAACATGCGCGGTGCAGGCACGAAACCGTCCGTTATCGGGACTCGACTCCACGGTCTTGTAAGGCCCGATCGTCTCGATCTCCACCGGCTTCACAGGTCCTTGAACGCCTCCAGGACCTCGGTGTTGGTCGCCGCCTCGCCTCGCTGGCGACGGCCTCGAACAGCTTCACCGAGCTCCACGCCTGGATCGAGAAGAAGGACAGCGGCGCCGAAGGCGCGTACTCTTCATGTCCGCCAGGAACTGGTCCGAGGCAGGCGACTACCCGGTACGACGTCAGCGAGGCAACGAGCATCCGTCACCCGCTGAGCCGATCGCGTCGATAACCGGGCCCGGCAGCGCGCCGTCCATCGTGGCGATGAGGCCCTTGTCCCCTGCGCGCGCAACGCCGGGACGGACTTCGACATCGACGGCGAGCGCCGGTGATCACGATCCCATCGTTGCCACCTGAGACGGCCTTCGCCGCAGCGGAGTTCAGGTTCGGATCGTGCTCGGGTTACCCACGACGACGTCGACAGGACCATGCCGGCCTCGTCGAGCGCCTGCTTCGACAGCTCGACGATCGAGTTGGCTGCCGGGTTGTTGGCGTCACCGAAGATCGAGATCTTGTCGCGCCCTCCTGGATCAGCTAGTAGACCGCGCCATAGGTCGTGCCCACCACCGAGGGGCCGAGCGGAAGGCGACCGGGCTCACCAGTTCGCCGGGCTGGTAGGCGGGCGAACCGATGATGCCGTCTTGCGGCTTCGGCTACCTTGTACTCAGTGACGCCGGTATCGGCGATCACCACGGGCCGACGATCGCGTCAGCGCCCTTGGCGGTCAGCGAGCGGAGCAGCCGAGCTCGGCCGCGACCTCGGACTTGCTGTCGCAGACTTCCAGCTTCAACTGGTGACCGTCGATGCCACCCTCCGCGTTGATGCTGTCGACCGCCGCCTGCTGCGCCTGTTCACCTCCGGGAGCCGCTGCGGCCGAGGTCAGGGGCACCGTTCCACCGATCACGATCGGCTCTCCCCGACCACTTCACTCTCGCTCGAACTCTTGCTCGACCGCATGCACTCATTGCCAGGCCGCCAGTGACAAGCACTGCGAGCTGCCGAGCATGCTGGCGTCGGCAGGACCCAATCGGTTCTTCTTGACTGGTGAATCTCCTTTTTGGCGGATTCGGGCTCCGGCGGGTCGCCGAAGCTGACGGCAAGTAGCTCTCGTCCAGCAGTGATGCGTCGCTGGCCGGCCCGTCGCCGACCATCTGTCCGTTCCGGAGCAGGTACCAGCGATCCGCGATCGCAGCGCGCGACGGGGCTGTTGCTCGACGGAGCACCCCCATGCCGCTGTCGACGCTCGCCTGCCGAATGGCGCCGAAGAGCCGGTCGACGATGATCGGCGCCAGGCCGAGCGAGACCTCGTCTGCCAGCAACGCCCGCGGACGAGTGGCGAGCGCGCGGCCCAGGCGAGCATCCGCTGCTCCCCGCCGGAGAGCAGCCCGGCCGGGCGAGACAACAGCTCTCCAGCTCCGGGAAGTAGTCTAGCGCGCCCTCGACGCCACCCTTACCCAGCCGCAGGTTGTCGAGCACGGTCAGACCCGAGATCACCGAGCGGCCCTCCGGGACGAAGGCAAGCCCGTTGCGAGCCAGCGCGCACAGCGACTTCGGGCGCCGCTCGCCGAGCCACAGCACCTCGCCGCTCATTGTCGGGAGCACGCCGACCGCCGCCCACAGCGCTGTGCTCTTGCCGGCGCCGTTCGCTCCGAACAGCGCGACGATCTCGCCGTCGTGCAGGGTGAGGGAGACGTCTCGGATGGCCGGAGGTCGCCGTACCCTGATGTCAGGACCGGAGCTGAGCAGTTGTTCACCGCCGGGCGGCGGCGCCGGCGTCGGCCGCACGCCGAGCCGCCACTCTCGTCAACCATCGCCGCCGCTTCTTCGCGGTCATCCGCGAGTTCACGCGATGGCGGCGGCGGCGTCGACGGGGAGCTGGGCACCGGAGACGTAGAGCGACTCGTCGGAGGCGAGGCACACGACCGCGTGCGAGACGTGCACCGAGTCGATGAACGGAGCCTGAACGGGTTCATGCCGGCGAACGCGGGCAGCGCGTCCTCGAGGGTCGGCTTCTCGAGATCCGGCCGGAAGATCCGGTACAAGGTCTCGTTCTGCACCATCTCGGTCCCGATCGCGTTCGGGTGGATGGTGTTGACCCGGATGCCGTACTGCCCGTACTCGTTGGCCAGCACCTTCATCAACCCGACCACGCCGTGCTTGGCCGCGGTGTAGCTGGCCAGGCTGGCCAGCCCTTGCTGCCGGCCGGGAGCTGATCAGGATCAGCGAGCCGCCCTCACCGGTGGCGAGCATGTGAGGCATGGCCGCCTTGACCGTGTGCCAGACACCGGTCTGGTTCACGTCGATGACATCGGTCCAGGCCTGCTCGTCGTAGTTGTGTGACTCCAGGGCGTGGGAGAAGATCCCGGCGTTTGCCACGACGGTGTCGAGCCGCCCGAGCTCCTCGACGCCACGCTCGACCGCCTGGGTCAAGGCGTCGATGTCGCGCACGTCCGCCTTCTTGGCGACGATCCGGCGGCCGGTCGCCTCCACGAGCGCCACCGTCTCGGCCAGTTCGGCCTCTGTCGCGAGGTCGTAGGCGGTCACGGTCTCGATGTTCGAGCAGATGTCGATGGCGATGATGTCGGCGCCCTCCTCGGCCAACCGCACCGCGTGAGCGCGTCCCTGGCCGCGCGCCGCACCGGTGATGAAGGCGACCTTGCCTTCGAGTCTTCCCGTCATGATGGTTCCCCTTCTGTCGCTTGCAGTTCGATTCGGCATGTCCGCTGGTGAAGTCTGGACTCACGCGTCAGATGAGTTTTGGCGCACTAGTCAGCACCGAGTTCGCATCGGCGTAGACCCAGCACCCACGACGGAATGACGCCCCGCCGAATTCACGTCGACGCCCGTGCGTCCGGGTTCTGCGTGCACCGATCGGCGAGCGGTGACGGCCACCGCGAAGACGCCGAAGTCAAGGTCGTCGATGATTTCGCTGTCGCGAATGGCTCCGTGAACCAGCACCCCGGCCCAACCGTTCTCGGCGCCGATCCGCGCGAGTCGATCCCCCATCAGTCCGACTCGCAAGCCACCACCGCCGTCCACGACAAGAACCCGTCCCTCGCCAGGTTGTCTCAGGACCTCGAGGACGGTCCGATGACTCTCCTCTGTCAGCACCCCCTCGCACTTCCCGCTGAACGCTCGACGCCGGCCGAACCGCAGGAACGCTGTGTCGCAGACGTCGACGCTCTCTCCGTGCTCGTCGAACAGGTCCGCGGTTGTCCAGCCGAGCGCGCGTGGACTCTCCATGAGTTCGCGTCTGCGTTGCCAATGACCGAGGGCTCAGTTCCATTCATCAGTAGACCTCGCTTCCGCTTGTTCGTGAATGGAGAACTAGTCGACGGACGCTGCTGGCCGTTGATCTGTGGTGTTGGCCATCGACAACAGCTTCTGGCGCTTCTCACGTAGGCGCTGCTTCAAAGCTGGGCTCATGTCGTCGTCGGACCAGTCGAACGCCGAGTCCCATTCGATGCGGACCTCGTCAAGGCCGTCGATCGTGGCGAGGTGATCACGGACCTCGCGCTCGAAGTAGGGCTGGAAGGTGCACGCCGGCGAGGTGATCCGGATCCCGACGGTGACCACGGAGCGCCCATCGGCCGTCGAGCAGAGCCCCACGTCCTTGATCATGCCCATGTCCACCAGCCCCGCGGGAACGCCACGACCCATGCTGCAGGGATCCACGACGTCCTGCAGGGCTTCGCGCACCCGCTCGATGTTGACGGCCGACATCCGGTCAGGCCCCAGCCGCGATGCGTGCGCGCTTGAGGGCCCACGGCTTCTTGTCACCCTGAAGCCATTCGGCGCGTCGGGAAGCGAACTCGTCCTGGGCGAAGGTCTTTTTCAGCTGCTCGACGTCCAGACCGAGCATGCGCGCGAAGTTGCCGCCCAGGAGATCGGCCTTGAGATCGTCCGTCAACTCCGGCAGCCCCTCTTCGCGGAGGTCCTCGGGCATCTGGATCTCTGAGATGGCCTCGATGATGGGCTGCGGGTGGCCGAGAGGGGCACCCGTGCCGAAGACCACCTGCTTCGGCGCAGTGGCGAGCAGCATCCCTACCGACTTGAGGAATCGCCTGGGCATCCGGCCCGCCGTGTTGGCCGTGGTCTCAAGGTTGGCGTAGATGTTGGGGTTCATCTGCAGCTGGAAGGCACAATCCTCGAGGAAGGCCCACCCCGAGTGGACGACCTCGAAGGTCATGTCCGGGAACGCGGCGGCCGCCGCAGAGACGTCGTCCGGCCGGTCCTGCTGGTGCGGGCCGGGAGCGGTCGGCAAGGCCTTGTGCACGGCGATGTGCTTAACCCCGAGATTCCGCGCGTGCTCGAAGAACGGGAAGATCGCCTCGTCGGCGAACGAGTAGCCCAGAGCCGCGCCGTTGTGGTCGGCCATGCCGTTGACGGGATAGAACTTGAACCCGTCGACGCCTCCCGCGGCCCGCTCGGCCATCTTCTCCATCTCCTGGCCGCGGTTGGACAGCGGGTCGACGGCGGGATACAGCAGCACGCGGTCTGGCGCAGCATCCTTGACGGCTTGACATTGCGGCCACGGGTTGGCTCCCCGCTCGAACAGGTCAAAGAAGTTCACGGCATGCATCGCCACCATGTCGACGTCGCTCTCGACGAAGAACATCGTCAACAGCTCTTCAGTGGTCCACCCCTCGCGGAACTCTTCGAGCGAGAGGAGGTACCCATCCTTCGTTGACTCCAGCGGCGTGTGCCCGTAGCCGTACAGCCACGCTATGAAGCCGTCGTAGCCGGCGACCGGCACGTTCGGCCGACGGTTGTCGACGCTGAAGTCGTACGTGTGGCCGACTGCATCAATGACGAGATTGTTGTTCCACATGTGCCCTTTGCTCCTGGCCTTGAGTTGGTCTTCGCCTTCGTGGACTGTTGCAGCTGGGTCAGTCGCGGCTCAGCTGTCGAAACTCGACATCCCGGCCTTCGCGACCTCCATGTCGTCAGACCAGTGGCCGCCGCTCACCCCGATCGCCCCGACGACCTGGTCGCCGACCTTCAGCGGGTATCCGCCACCGAAGATCACCAGGCGATCGATGCCTGCGGTCGCTCCCAGCTTCAGCGGCGCGTCGCCGTCGACGAAGTCGAACCACTGATCGGTCGCCATGCCGAAGCCGGCAGCCGTGTATGCCTTGTCCGTTGCCACCTGGACACTCAGCAGCGGCGCCCCGTCCATCCGCAGCGATGCCTTGACAACACCACTTTCATCGACGACGACGATCACGAACGCCCCGCCACGGTCGGTGGCCTTTGCCACAGAGGCTGCGATGACCGCCTGCGCACTCTCCGCGGTGATGCTGCGCTTCTCGAAGGATTGACTCACGACTGGCTCCGTTTCCAAGGCTGCCGGAGGCACCGGCTGATGAGGGTGTGGCGACTAGCCGTGTGGCCTGCGTCACGATGTCGGGTGGTGATGGAAACATACCAAGCATGACGCGAATTACGTCCATCGGAGCAGATGGATTCTTCTGCGGTTTGGTGGAGTCGGCATTGCGTGGCGGTCGTCGAGCGACAAACCTGGGCGGCTCTAGGCGCTAACCCGCCCAAGGATCCCCTTTTCGCACCCGACTCGACACGGGTTGCGTGTGGCCAGAACCCTCACTCCCGCACGGCTCGCGATGGCGCTATTGCATACCACTGCTCGCGCAGATGGAGACCATCAACGCTCGTGGAGCGGTCCGACAGCACGCATGAGGGCGCGGCGTGGGCGAGCCGTAGGGTCCGAGAACGGCCTAGAGATTCCACCCTTGCGCCACGCCTCCAGCTCGTCAGGACGGTGGCCGAGCATCTCGCAGTAGACCTGTTCGTTGTGAGCGCCGACCGTCGCCGGCCCGGTCCATCTGACCGAGCCTGGCGTGACGCTCAACTTGGGCACGAACCCGGGGATCACAATTTCGCCGAGTTCAGGGTCATCGACCCTCAGTAGCATGTCGCGCGCCAAGAACTGCGGATCACGGCTTATGTCAGCAGCATCGTAGATGCGACTGACAACTACGCCGGCCTCGTTCAAGAGCGACTCGATCACTTCCGCGTCCAGCTCCGCCGTCCACTCCCCGATCAGCCGGTCGAGCTCTTCAGCGTTCTCGCCCCGCGCCAGATGGGTGAGAAAACGAGGATCGGTCGCCAGCTCCGGCGCGTCCATGGCGTTGCACAGACGGGCGAAGATCGGATCGGCGTTCGCCGCGATCACGATCCATCGCCCCTCACGGGAGGGATAGATGTTGGAGGGGGCGACATTACGCAGGCCGGTGCCGCTGGGTCCTCGGACGGCACCGAGAGCGTTGTACTCGGTGATCGCTCCTTCGAGCAGCGCAAAGCACGATTCAGAGATGGACGCGTCGATCACCTGTCCACTTCGTGGGCCCGGCCCCAGTCGCCACACGAGAGCGGCCAAGATCCCCTGAACCGCGAACATTCCAGCCAGCGAGTCGCCCAGGGAGAGGCCCGTGCGGGGAGGTGGCTGACCGGGAAAGCCGTTCAGATGGCGCAGCCCACCCACAGCTTCCCCCGCGCTCGCGAACCCCACGCGATCGGCATAGGGCCCGGTCTGGCCGTAGCCCGACACGCGTGCGATCACGAGCTGCGGGTTCAGCTCCAGGAGCGTGTCCGGACCGATCCCCCACTTCTTGAGGTTCCGGGCCTGAAGTTCTCGATCAGGACGTCGGCGTCCGCCACAAGCTCCAGCAGAAGTGCTTGGCCCTCCGGCGAACGAAGATTCAACGACACGCTCATCTTGTTGCGTGCGAGGGACGGCCAGAACAACGCCCGGCCCTTGTAGCGCTCATGACCCCACTCGCGCATCGGATCGCCCTTCCCCGGCGGCTCCACCTTTATGACCTCCGCGCCGAGGTCCGCTAGCAAGTGCCCTGCAAAGGGGCCAGCGAGCAACTGGCCAGCTTCAATGACTCGAATGCCTTCGAGGGCGCCGCGCGCGCGGGTGTCGCCCGACGACGCCTCGGCAGACTGGATCGTACCGACATCATCAGAGTTCACCGGTTGTGTTCCTTCCACCTCGCCAGCCGAGACGTGAGTCTCCGCGTCCTGTTCGTATGCAATTTCTATGTCCGAGCCTTGGGGCCTTCCTCCCGTGGAGACGGCTTGCCTTCGAAAGCGACGGATCGGCGTACCGACCGGGTGTGTTGTCGGACGACGCTCTAAGTGACAGCGCGCCGGTCAGCCCACGGCGCACAGACCTGACGTGGTCGTCTTGCTAGGAAATCCGCCCGAACGGTGCAGCATGCCGTCCAACCGACGACCGAGGAGTTCTTCAAGCCAGCTCGCAGTCTCCATGACAGCCTCCATGTCAACACCGGACTCGAGTCCCTCGCGATTGAGGAGGTAGACCAGATCCTCGGTGGCGATGTTGCCCGACGCCCTGGGAGCGAACGGACATCCCCCAGCGCCGCCTACCGACGCGTCGAACATCTCGACGCCGAGGTCGAGGCCGGCCATCACATTGGCGTAACCCGTGCTGCGCGTGTTGTGCAGATGCAACCCGATGGGTACTCCGAGGCCGCTGACCGGCTTCACGACCTCCTTGATCTGGCGGGGGACGGCAACGCCGATGGTGTCCGCGAACATGAGGGCATCGACCCCATATTCAGCCATCCGCGTTGCCAACGCGACGGGTACACCCGGGTCGACCTCACCTTCGTACGGGCAGCCAAACGCGACTGCGAACGTGACAGTGACCCGGCGCTGGTCCTGACGACACTGCGCGACTAGATCGGCCATGACCGCGAACGACTCCTCGACGGAGGCGTTCGCGTTGGCCTTGTTCAACGACTCCGTGCACGCAAAGACCAAGTGAACCTCGTCAACGGCGCTCGACGCCAGCCGCTCGTAGCCGCGCCTATTGAGGACCAGCGCACTGAACTTGGTCGCCGAGTCGTGGGGCAGTCCAGCCAGGATCTCTTCGGCACCAGCCATCTGCGGCACGCGGGTCGGGTTGGCCATGCTCGCGGCCTCGACACCCGGCAGACCGGCGTCGGTGAGACGCCGGATGAGCTCGAGACGCTGCTCGACGGACAGGACAGTAGCCTCGTTCTGCAGTCCATCTCGAGGCCCAACTTCACAGATCTCGATCATCACGATTCCTTGGATCCAAGACCGAACGTGATTGCTCGACCTGGGTGCACGATAGCGTATGTATACAATCCAGAGCCAGTGATTGTATACAACTGATAGGCGGAACCCTCCTCTTCGTGGGGACGGGTGAGGCGCCCGTCCCCATGCCTCTGAGCGGGCGCCCCGCGCTTCGTCGTCAGTGGCACTGACTGGCGACTCGCGTTCAGGCATGATGTGCGCGGGTGGTCATCGCAGGACGGGCTGTCCGGCCCGGTGCCGGACGCGTGTCGAGGGTCACCGGCTCGGTGAGTCGGTCGCGCATAGTAGGCGCCTGTTGCCAGCACCGCCCTGGCCCTGGCTGGCGATCTCCCAAGCCACGCATACTCCTGCGGAAGCGCCTTAGGTTCTCCGCCGTTCCCATACGGTTGCTGCTTTCAGCCGAGTGGGCTTGCTCGAACTCGACCGCCGGGGCCTTTCCCAGGGTCGAGTTGGACCCACCGCTGTCGTGCCAATCGAGCCAGTCGGTGGCACACACCTCGAACTGCTCGATCACCTGTCGGGCGAAGGTGCGGATCGCGACGGCGACTGACTCCCGTGGTCCTTGGGGACGATCGCGAGCACGGTGCGCCTCAAGTGGAGCCGGCACCGTTGCAGAATGGTCTTCTGGCTGACATCACCCTCCACAGCGCACGGTGCCTGCTGCGGCTCGCGCCGCGACCTCACCGCTCCGCTCCGCTCCGCGAGATTCTGGATGTGCTCGCGCATCGCGCACCGCCTTGCAGTTCACGTCGGTCGCGAAGCAGGACGGTGCATCCGGCTACTGCACGCACTGTGAGAGTGCACGGGGGCCAAACCGCACCGAAGCCTGCTGCGACCGAGCGTAGACGCGTCAGTCCAACAGCGTCGTCTCTCAGAGCAAACCCGCTGGGTGTGAGCGACCCAGACGAGGGGCTTTACCTCAGGGCCGGTCCTTGTTGACGTCAGCACTCGCGACATCGGGCTCGGCCATCGACTCGCGCCGGCGTTCCACTAAGATGTCGCGGCCCAGCAAAATGTGCTCCGCGGTCAGGTTGCCCGCACGGCTCGCCTCCCGCTTCGCGATCGCCTGAGCAATCAGCCGGTGGAACAGCAGGGAACGCTCCAGTTCGTCCGGCTCATATGATTGGAAGTTCTGAAAAACCAAGACCGCATGAACGGTACGCGCAAGCAGCTGGGTGAGCCGCCAACTGTCAGCCATGTCGATGAAGCCCTGATGAAAGCGTTGGTTCACCGCCTCGATCTGTCGCACGATGTCGAGGTCATCGGCGACGAATGACGGCAGGAGCGCAGCGAACTCCTCATTGGCTGCGTCCAGTACCGCGAGTTGCTCGGGGCGGGGATCACGCGCCGCCCGCTCGGCCGCGAGTGACTCCAGACGCACGCGCAAGTCGTAGATGTCGTAGACGTCATGCGACGACAGGGGCCGTACGACCGCGCCCTTATTCGGCAGGCTGACAACGAGTCCCTCGGATTCGAGCATTCGCAGCGCCTCTCGAACGGGAGTCCGCGACAACTCGAACTCCTCGGCGAGATTCTTCTCGATCAGGCGCCGGCCAGCCTCGTAACGACCTTCGACGATCGCACGGCGGATCTGTTCGTATGCACGCAGTCGACCTCGGTAGCCATTGTTAGGTGGCTCCCGAACGTCCGAGAGCTCAGTCTGGGCCACTTCGGCACTATTGCCAACCATTCTGGGCTCGAGTCTCCTCACTCCATCGCGCCGCGCACCGACGGGAACACATGAACCGACGGGAACACATGACACGGTACAGCGCCGCGGCATCGGCGGGACCGTACCGGGTTCAGTGAAGGCTGGTTGTGCCAAATGAACGGTCTCAGGGACGTGGTCGCTGCGGTAGGCGGCTTCGGTTGGGGGAGATCGCCGCATGACCAGTCCCTGCAACGACCGACCCTGGCGGCCGCGGTGCCAGATTTTCCCGTCCTTCAGGGCGTCGAGGACCAGGTCGTCAGCGCCCCCGCCGGCTCGTTCTACGCCTACGAGGCGTCCCGTCATCTCGGCCTGGGCACGACCGGCGGCCTGCGCATGGGTCTGGCGCCGTACTCCGACGACGCCGACGTCGACCGGCTGCTGGAGGGGTTGTCGGAGTGCCTCAGTCGGTGACGAGCACCTCGGACGCCGCGTCACCGGTCACGGTCGGCGGCCCGACGCCCGGCACGTGGAGGGGCAGGTCGAGCGGCGCGCCGAGCCGGACCACCACGACGTTGTCGCGGGTCGTCACCCGCACCCGCATGCCCGGGTACCTGGCCCGGGCGCCGGAGCGGGCCAGGTAGTCCTGCACGTAGCGCTCCGCTGCCCGCGGGTCGATCCGCGCACGTTTCCCGAGGCCGTGCTCGTAGACCTGGTCCCCCTGCAGTCCGTCGGTGGCCGAGAGGGCCGCCGCGTCGGCGAGCGAGTTCATCCCCTGCCTGCGCAGGTACGCCGCCGACGCGTCGACGACCACCGCGACCAGCGTGGCCAGGATCAGGGCGAAGCCGATGATCAGTGGCGTCACGCTGCCGCGGTCGCCCCGGGTCACGGTCGGTCCTCGCGGAACGTGCCGTACGGCGCCTGGTGGACGGCCTGGACCGAGATCCGCGGAGTGTTGCCGCCGAGGGCGTCGGGCATCAGCGGCAGGTCGACCGACGAGTGCACCTCCGCCACGACGACCGAGCCCGGTGCCAGGCAGTTGTCGGGGTGCGGGTCGCAGCGGATCACCAGCCGCATCGGCGCGCCCCCGATCCCTTGGTCCGCGAACGCCAGGTGCGCCGCTGCTCGCGCCCTCGCGTAGGCGCTCCTCTCGTCCGGTGACGTGATGAAGGCGCGGCCGGCGGAGCGCGCGGCCGCCGAGGTGGCGTACGACGTGCGCTGAGCGTCGAACACCGCCAGAACGACGTACAGCAAGGGGATCAGCAGCAGGATCGCGAGCCAGACGAACTCGATGATCGCCGTGCCCGACTCGTCACGAGTCCTCACGGCGCCTGCTCCTTCACCGCGTGCCCGTCGACGTCGATCGCGACGCCGGGACCCCACAGTCCGAGGGCAGGTACGACGGCGTGCACGTGCACGACGACGCCGGGCACGCCGTCGACGGTCGTGCTGCGAGCGCTGACCTGCCGCGCGAACCGGTCGGCGACCGCACCGCGGACCTGCTGACGCGTGAGGGCCGCCGCGTCCGCAGGACCACGGTCGATCGTCGCGCCGCGCCGCGCCCCCTCGGTCGCGGCGGACGCGAGCGTGTTGTGGACGAACATCACGAGCGCGACCTGCATGATCCCGAGCACCAGCGGCACCAGGACCAGGCTGACCAGCACGAAGTCGACGACCGCCGACCCGCGCTCGTCGCGGACTCGACCCATGACTCAGCCGGAGACCGAGCGCAGTGCCTCGCGCAGCATCGACCCGAGCTGGTCGCCGGCGATCGCCCACAGGGCACCCACCAGCCCGGCGGTCATCACCGTGATCAGCACCCACCCGGGCACGTCACCGCTCTCACTGCGCCGCTCGGCGGCGGCCAGCATCCGGCTCCACACCTTCGTCATCTCGATCTCCGTTCCTCGTCTCGGATGGCCTCGTCTAGGGGGTGACCAGCCGCAGGCCGACCAGGCCGGGCCAGAACGCGAACACGACGGTCACCGGAAGCACCAGGAAGACGACGGGCACCATCATCAGGACCTCCTTGCGGGCACCTGCCTCGATCAGCGCCCGGCGTCCGGCCTCGCGCACGTCGGCCGCCTGGGCGTGCAGCACGTCGGCCAGCGGCGTGCCGCGCTCGACGGCGATCGCCAGTCCCTCGGCGAACCGGGCCACCACCGGCAGACCCGTCCGCGCCGCCAGGCCGTCGAACGCGCGGGTCACCGGGGTGCCGGTGCGCACCTCGGCCAGCACCCGGCGCAGGTCCGTGGACAGCTCACCGCGGGTCCGTCGTACGACCCGGTCGAGCGCGCCCACCGGGCTCTCCCCCGCTGCCACCGCCAGGGCGAGCAGCTCGGCCACGGCCGGGAACTCCTCCAGCACGCGTCGTTCGCGCAACGTCACCTGCGTGGTGAGCCGGTTCTCACGGAGCAGCACGCCGCTCGCGAACGCGGCCAGACAGAAGACCAGCAACGGGATCGCGCGGTCCGGCGTCCGCAGCGAGATCAGCAGCGACGGCACCGCAGCGACCAGGAACGCGACCAGGCCCCACACCACCTGCTGCACCCGGAAGTCGCGCACCGTGAGGTCGAGGTCGGCACGCTCGAGCCGGCGCCGGACCGAGGCGGACCCGCCGAGCACGCGCTCGACGCCGTCGGCGGCAGCGCGCACCAGCGGCCCGAACACGCCCGCCACAGCAGACGTCGGCACCGTCGCCGGTCGGGTGGGCCCGAGCTGCGGGAGGTCGCGCAGGTAGGGGAGCACGCGCACCTCGAACGGCGTACGACGGGCAGCCACTACCCGGTCGAGCACCAGCAGCACGCCGGCGCCGAAGCCCGCCCCGACCAGGACACCCCACGCCGTCGGGGTCACGAGTGGATCCTCCGCTCGACCGGCAGCCGGCCGATCCGCACCATCAGCCGGTACGCGACCAGGCACAGCAGGGCCCCACCCGCCAGCACCACGACGCCCGCCGTCGAGGCGTAGCGCTCGATCACGTCGCGCTGGAAGCAGAGGAGCAGCAGCACCAGCCACGGCGCGGCCACGGCGAGCCGGGCGCCGTTGACGGTCCAGGTCTGGCGCGACTCGAGCTCGGAGCGGGTGCGGGCGTCGTCCCGCAGGAAGCCGGACAGGCTGCGGAGCAGCCGGCCCAGGTCCCCGCCCCCGACCTCGCGGGCGACGCGCAGCCCCTCGACCACGCGGTCCCCCACCGGGTCCGCCAGCCGCTCCTTGAGCCGGTCGAGGCTCTCGCCGAAGCGACCGGTCACCTGGTAGTCCAGCGCGAAGCCGGAGAAGGCCGGACGCAGCGGTTCCGGACCTCGGATCGCCAACGCAGACAGGGCTTCCGGCAACGACAGGCCTGCGCGGACGGCCGACGACAGGTTGTCGACCGCCTCCGGCCAGACCTCGGCGAGCTCCCGCTGCCGGCGCCGCGCGCGGCCCCGCGTGATCGCGACCGGCAGGTAGGCGCCCATCGCCCCGAAGGCCAGCGCGACCGGGAGCGTGCCGGACGCGACCTCGATCGCGAGCGTGGCGAACACGCCGCAGACCAGGCAGAGCAGCACGAAACCGGTCACGGAGACGCCACCGAGGCCGGCTCGCGCGAGCAGGTCGTCGAGCCGGGCGGTTCGACGGGTGGGCGAGGTACGGGGGACGGCGAAGGCCGACCAGATCAGCAGCAGGCCGACGCCCAGACCCAGGCCGACGAGGACGCCCATCAGCCGGCCTCACGAAGCAGGGCATGCACGTCGATCCCGGCCCGGTCGAAGCTGTCCAGCCGGCACGGCATCCCGGCCGACCTGACCAACCGGTCGCCGGTGCGGTGGAACAGCGGCTCGGTCTCGATGATGTCGTTCTCGACCCGCCCCGGGACGGCCACGATCTCGTTGACCCGTCGTACCCCGCGGGCGTCGATGCCGAGGTGCACCACCAGGTCCGTCGACGCCGCGACGGTCGGGACCACGAACCGGGACGAGATGTTCTCCCCCGCCAGCAACGGCAGCGTGCACAGCTTGACCAGCGCCTCCCGGGCACTGTTCGCGTGGATCGTGGCAAGGCCCGGCAGCCCGGCGTTGAGTGCCAGCAGCAGGTCGAGGCACTCCGCCGAGCGCACCTCGCCGACGATCATCCGGGTCGGCCGCATCCGCAGCGCCTCGCGCACCAGGTCGCGCAGGGTGACCTCACCGGTGCCCTCGAGGCCCTGCTGCCGGGTCTGCAGCGGCACCCAGTCCGGGTGCGGGAAGCGGAGCTCGAAGACCTCCTCGGCGCTGACGATCCGGTCGCCTCCCGGGATCGCCGCGGCGAGGCAGTTCAGGAACGTGGTCTTCCCCGCCTGCGTGCCACCAGCGACGACGATGTTGAGTCCGGCGAGCACTGCCGCCTCGAGGAACCGGGCCGACGGCGCGGTGAGACTGCCGAGCTCCACCAGGTCGACCAGGTGGGCGGCACGCAGCACGAACTTCCGGATGTTCACCGCCGCGAACCCACGCGAGATGCCCTCCAGCACGACGTGCAGCCGATGGCCCTCGGGCAGCATCGCGTCCACGAACGGCTGGCTGAGGTCGATCCTGCGACCGCTGGACTTGAGCATCCGCTCGACTAGCTCCTGGACCTGACCGCTGGTCAGGATCGTGGTGGTCAGCTCGTGCCGGCCCGCCCGCGCGACGAACACCCGCGACGGGTCGTTGATCCAGATCTCCTCGACCTCGGGGTCGTCGAGATACGGCTGCAGCGGCCCGAACCCGGCCACCCGGGCCACCAGCTCGCCGACCACCCCGTCGGCATCGGGGACCGGGGCCACGACGCCGGTCAGGCTGCGCTCGTCGTGCGCGCGGACCACACCCTCGGCGAGGCGGCGCACCAGCGCCGCCTCGCGTTGGGGGTCGACACCGTCGCGGCGTACGGCGTCACGCACCTGCGCGTCGAGGTCGTCGACCAGCGAACCGGCCGGGTCCCCACCATCGGCAGGGCGAGCGAGCTGTCGGCTCACAGCGGATCACTTCCCGAGATCGTTCTGATCACTCTTACCCGCGCTCTCCCGCCGTGGAAACCGCTCGCCGCGAATCTGTGGACAACGAGACAGGAGTGACGATCCAGACGTTGGTGTCCGCCGCACACCTGAGCGGAGCCGACTGGTCATTCCGGGTGGTGCGAAGCCGCCGTCCGGACAATTCTGGTCCGGAAAGTCCTGATTTCGGATCTTTATTCGTCAATCACCGATACCGCGGGCCTGCCCTCACGAGACTCGACCGTGCCGACATCGACGACGACCGAAGGACACATGGCCATGGCCAACCTGACCAAGAAGAAGAAGATCACCCTGCTCGTCACTGCGCTGGTGGTGTTCTTCGGAGGGGCGGCGTACGCCTACTGGACCGCAGGTGGGTCGGGCACCGGCACCGCCGCGACCGGGACCAACGTCGCGATCACGGTCGTGCAGACCAGCACGGTCACCGCGATGGCACCCGGTGACTCCGCACAGGCCCTGAGCGGCACCTTCACCAACACCAACAGCGGCCCCGTCTACGTGGGACCGTCACCGCGAGCATCTCCTCGGTCGACAAGGCCATCGCTGCGCCCGCGGGCACCTGCGCCGCGAGCGACTACACGCTCGCCGGCGCCGCCATGAACGTCGACGCCGAGGTGCCCGCGGGCACGTCCCAGGGCTCCTGGTCCGGCGCGACGATCAAGTTCAACAACAAGGCCACGAACCAGGACGCCTGCAAGGGCGCGACGGTCAACCTCGCCTACACGATCGGCTGACCGCACTGACGTGAGTGGCGGTCCGGACCCAGTGCCGGGCCGTCACTCCCCCAGGTCCGGGAGAGGCTGACATGGGCACCACCGCGATCGACGAACGCCGGCGCACCCGCGCCCGGGCGTTCGTCGTGGTCGTGGTGCTCCTCTTCCTGACCGCCGGCACCGTCACCGCCGCCTCGGCGTACTGGTCCGGACGCGGCGGCGGCACCGGCACCGGAGCGACGGCTGCGCCCGTCGCGGTGACGCTGAGCCCCGCGACGCCGACGGCCCAGCTCTACCCCGGTGGCCAGGCGGGCGTCTCACTCACCGTGACCAACCCGAACCCGTCCTCCCTGCGCGTGGCCACCCTCGCCCTCGACACCACGCAGGGCAGCAACGGCTTCGCCGTCGACGCCGGCCACTCGGCCTGCGGGACCGCGGCCCTCTCGTTCGCGTCCCAGAGCAACGGCGGAGCCGGCTGGACCGTGGCCGCCTCGGGCTCGCTCGCGATCACCCTGCCCTCGTCGCTCAGCATGGGCGCCGCCGCCGGCAACGCCTGCCAGGGCGCCAGCTTCACGGTGTACCTCCTGGCCACGCCGTGACCCGGCTGCCACGCGGCCTGCGGCGCGTGCTGGTCGTGCTGCCGATCGTGCTGACCCTGGTCAGCGGCACGGCCTGGGGCTACTGGACCACCGGCTCGGTCCCCGGCGGCAACGGCCTGGCCGCGGCCACCGCGGTCAACCAGGGCTCCACGCCCACCGCCGTCGTCAGCGGCCGCTCGGTCACCGTGAGCTGGGGCGCCACCACGATGGCGAACGGCGACGCCGTCACCGGCTACACGCTGGCGCGGTACGACGCCGTCACCCTGACCGCGCAGACGATCGGCTCCGGCTGCTCCGGCACCCTGGCCACCACGTCCTGCACCGAGACCCGGCTCCCGGCCGGCGACTGGGTCTACGCCGTGACCCCCCGGTTCGGCACCAGCTGGCGCGGAGCCGAGAGCGCCCGCAGCGGCACCGTCACGGTGGCCGCGCCCAGGCTCACGCTCTCCTCCACGGTGGTGAAGCCCGGCAGCTCGATCCTGGGGCAGGTCGACGGCTTCCTGCCCTCGGAGACGCTCACCTACCGGATCGACAGCAGCACGGGGACCCAGCTCACCGGCAGCCTGTCGGGCACCGCCACCCCGACCGCCGTGCCCGCCAGCGGCGGCGGCTCGGTCGCGTTCACCGTGCCGACCGGCACCACGGAAGGCGCCCACACGATCTTTGCCGTGACCTCTCCGAGCGGTGAGACGGCGACAGCCGCCATCACCGTCGACAGCACGCCCCCGCCGGTGCCGGTGCTGACCCTCACCCCGACCCCGGTCAGCAGCGACACGGTCACCTTCGCCTTCACCGAGTCCGAGGCGACCGCCACACTCGAGTGCCGGATGGACACCGCCGCGTTCCTGCCCTGCGAGAGCCCTGAGAGCTACACCGGGCTCACGGCCGGCTCGCACACGTTCCAGGTTCGCGCCACCGACGCGGTCGGCAACGTCAGCGCCGCAGCGTCGTACACCTGGACGGTCGACCTCACCATCCCGACATCCTCGATCACGTTCCCGACCGTCGCCGGCATGTACAGCGACACCTCGTTCAACGCCGGCTGCGGCACGGCGTCGACCGGCGACGTCTGCGGCACCGCGGACGACGACACGGCCGTCGTCTCCGTCGCGGTCAGTCTCCGCCGCCTGAGCACCGGCCTGTGGTGGAACGGCACCTCCTTCTCGGCGAGCAGCGAGACCTTCCTGGCCGCGACCGGCACCACCAGCTGGAGCTATGCGATCAACCCGACCTCCCTGGCCGAGGGGGACTACACGTTGCGGGCCCGCGCGAGCGACGGCAACAACCTCGGGTACGACGCCCGCACGTTCACCGTCGACCGCACCGCCCCGCCGACGCCCTCACTGACCAGCGGACCGCCTGCCACGTCGGGGCCGTCGGTCACGTTCGTGTTCACCGACAACGAGTCGTCGGCAACCTTCGAGTGCCGGCTGGACGGCGCGACGTACGCCTCGTGCGCGAGCCCGAAGACCTACGGCCCCCTGACGACCGGGTCGCACACGGTCAACATCCGCGCGCTCGACGCCGCGGGCAACGCCAGTGTCGCCACCTCGACCACCTGGACCGTCGACGCCACGGCACCCACGGCGGCCATGACCTTCCCGACCTCGACCACCTACAACCTGGCGAGCTGGACCGCCGGCTGCAGCACGCCGGCTGTCGGCGACCTCTGCGGCACCGCGTCGGACGCCGGCAGCGGCCTCGCCGACGTGTCGGTGAGCCTCCGCCGGGTCAGCACGAACAGCTACTGGGACGGCACCTCGTTCGGCTCCTCCAGCGAGTCGTGGCGCACGACGACCGGCACCACGTCCTGGTCGTACGGGTTCAACAGCAGCAGCTTCCCGGGCGACGGCAGCTACGTCGTCCGCTACCGCGCCACCGACGCGGTGGGCAACACCACCGTCGGCACCGTCACCCTCACCATCGACACCGCGCCGCCCCCGGCGCCACAGATCGACCGCGCACCGAGCGACCCCAGCGGCGGCAACGTGCAGTTCGACTTCTCGGACACCGAGTCCGGGGTCACCTTCGCCTGCCGGATCGACGCCGGGTCCTACACCACCTGCGCCTCGCCGACCAGCTACACCGGACTCGCCGCCGGAAGCCGCACCTTCTCGGTGCGCGCCACCGACCCGGCGGGCAACACCAGCGCGGGAACGTCGTACACCTGGACCGTCGACACCGGCCTGCCGACCGTCAGCATCACCTCACCGGTCGCCAACACCTTCCTCAACACCGCGGGCTACAACGCCGGCTGCGGCACGCCCGCCGGCGACTTCTGCGGCACGGCGTCCGATCCGGGCGGCGGCGTCGCGAGCGTGTCGGTCAGCATCCAGAGAGCCAGCACGTCGCTGTACTGGAACGGCATCAGCTTCTCCAGCGCCAGCGAGGTCTTCCTGAGCGCCGCCGGCACCACGACCTGGTCCTTCCTCATGCCCGTTGCCGGGTTCCCGTCGGACGACGCCTACACGGTGCGGGCCCGGGCGACGGACAACGTCGGACTGACCGCCATCGACACCGTGCGCTTCACCCTGGACAACACGGCACCCGCCGCGCCCTCGATCACCTCCGGGCCGAGCGGCACCACGGCCGGCAACGACACGTTCGCCTGGACCGGTGAGTCCGGCGCCACCTTCCAGTGCCGGCTGGACGGCGGCACCTACACCGCCTGCACCAGCCCGCAGAGCCTCGGCGCGCTGGCCGACGCCTCGCACACCTACGACATCCGCGCGGTCGACCGCGCGGGCAACATCGGTGCCGTGGTCACGCGCACCTGGACGGTCGACGCCACCGGACCCGTGATCGGGACCACGTTCCCGGCTGCCGGCTCGCGCCTCAACAACACGACGTACACCGCCGGCTGCGTGGCCGGCACCGCCGAGGTCTGCGGCACGACGTCCGACTCCCCCAGCGGCGTCGCCAAGGTCGAGATCAGCCTGCAACGGGCCGGCACCGGGCTCTACCTGACCGGGACCACGTTCAGCGCTGCCACCCAGACCTGGATCACCACCACCGGCACCACGTCGTGGAGCTACGCGATCGCCGCGGCCACGTTCCCCGCCGACGACACGTACACGATGGTGGTGCGCGCGACGGACACGGTCGGCAACGTGAGCACGTCGAGCCGGGCGTTCGTGATCGACCGCACCAAGCCGACCGCGGTGGGCTTCTCGACGACCAACTTCTCGGTCCTGCGCAGGCTCGAGCTCAAGGACACGTTCACGCTGACCTACTCCGAGCCGATGGACCCGACCACTTTCATCGCCGGCTGGAACGGCACCGGAGCGCAGAACGTCGTGGTCCGTGCGACCAACGCCACGAAGGACACGCTCAAGGTCTACAACTCCACGAACACGCTCCAGCTCCCGCTCGGCACCCTGAACCTCCAGCGGAGCGACTACGTGACCACCACTGGCACCTTCGGGCTCACCGGCACGCCGTCGACGATCACCATGAGCGGCAACAGCTTCACGATCACGCTGGGCACGTCCAGCCAGACGATGCCGACGGCGGCCGCGTTCGCCAACATGACGTGGACCCCGCAGGTCGGTGGCGCCGACCTCGCCGGCAACGCGTCCGCGACGACGGCGTTCGTCGAGACCGACAACGACGACGACTTCTAACCGAGGTCCTCGACCACCCGGTCGTGCGGGCGTCCCGGATCCTCCTCCACCGCATCGTCGCCCCCGGCCCGCAGCGCCTCGAGCTGGGCGCAGATCGCCACGCCGTAGAAGAACGCGACCGCGCTCATCAGCGACCACAGCAGCAGCGCGACGATGCCGGCGAGCGGACCGTAGGTGCTGCCGAACGAGCCGCTCACGTGCACGTACGCCGCCAGCGCCGCCGTCGCGGCCATGCTCAGCGTGACCGCGACCCCGGCCCCGAGCGCGAGCCACGACAGGGCGGGCTGCCGTCGCCGTGGCGCGTGGTCGAGCAGCACCGCGATCGCGAACACCAGCAGCACCAGCCCGACCGGCCAGCGCGCGACCTGGAACGCCGTACGCGGGCCGTCCGACCAGCCGTACGTCTCGGTCACCGCGTCGGCGAACGAACCCCCCGCCACCAGCAGCAGGAAGCCGAGCCCGAGCGGGATCGCGAGGACCGCCGTGAGCACCGCCGCGCGACCGTACTTGGCGGGCGCCGGCCGATCGCGGCGGATCCCGTAGATCCGGTTGGAGCCGCGCTCCACCTGCCCCATCGCGGTCGTCATCGAGACCAGCGACAGCAGCAGCCCGAGCACCAGCGCCACCTCGCCGGCCCGCTCGCTGCTCCCCGGACCCGTGACCGCACCTGCCAGCGCGTCTCCCGTGCCGTGGCCCGGTGACACCCGCTGGATGGTCTGGGCGACCACCTCCGCGGGTCGCTGCTCGTCGAGGCCGGCGGCCAGCCCGGTGAGCGCCAGCAGGAACGGGATCACGGCGAGGCTCCCCTGCAACGCCAACGCCCGACTGTTGGTGAAACCGTCGCCGAACCGGAACCGGAGGAACGCGCCCCGGAAGATCGCCCACAGACCGTGGTGCCGGGCCAGGTGCCAGGCGTCCTCCGCGTCGAGCTCGTCGCCATCCATCTCGACGGTCACGGGCACGAGGCGGGCGGTGGTCATGCGGCGATCCTGCCAGCGGGTTCGGTCCGGTGGTCGCGGAGGGCGCGGCGGCGACCGTCTCGAAACCTCCGGAAGTTGCCTTCGGAATGGCCCGCTTCGCACGGGAAATGTCGACGGATTCCGCTCTTGAATCGAACACCTGTTCGAGTAGAATAGGGGCATGAGCACGACGGCACCCGACCTCGACACTGCGGCAGTGACTGCTGCCGGGGTCCTCGAGGCCGTGCGTGCCGACCGGGCCGCAGCCGACGCGGCCGAGGCGCGGATCCTGATCAGCGCTGTCGACTGGGCGGACCTGCACCCGGTCGAGTCCATCCACGACGCGGCGCTGCTGTCTCGTTACGGGGACCAGCCGTTCGCGGTCGCCGGACCGGGCGCGCCGCTGGTGGCGGAGTTCTGCGTGGCCGAGTTCGCGCTCGCAGTGGGCCTGCCGACCGAGACCGGCAAGGCCTACCTCGGTGAGGCCGTCGAGCTGCGGCACCGGCTCCCCAGGACCTGGGGCCGCGTGGTCGCCGGTGACCTGCCGGCGTGGCGGGCCCGGCGGATCGCCCGGGAGACCATCGGCCTCTCGGTGGCCGCAGCGGGGTTCGTGGACACCCAGGTCGCTCCCTATGCGCACCGGATCCGGCCCGCGGAGGTCGACCGGCTGGTCGCCGACGCGGTCGGGCGGTTCATGCCCGCCGAGGCCGAAAAGGCCAGGCGTCAGGCGGCCGATGGCCGGTACCTCGCGATCGAGCACACCCAGGTCTCCTTCGTCGGCACCTCGAGGATCCACGGAGAGCTCGACCTCGCCGACGCCCTGGACCTGGAGACCCGGATCGCCCACGAAGCAGCCGTGTTGGCGACGTGCGGGTCCGAGGAGACGCTCGACGTCCGCCGCTCGCAGGCACTCGGCCAGATCGCCCGCCACCAGACGTCCCTGGACCTCCAAGCACGCGCCGACTCCGAGGACCTGGCAGAGCGTCCGGCGGCCCGGCAGACCGTGGTCCACGTCCACCTCTCCCCGGACAGCCCCGTTCGCCCGCGTCGAAGCCCGGGGCCGTCGGGTCGTGACCGTCGAGCAGGTCCGCGAATGGCTGCACACCCCGCTGACCGAGGTGGCGATGATCCCGGTGGTCGACGTGGCCGAGCACCTCCACGTCGACCAGTACGAGGTCCCCACCAGGCTCGCCGACCAGACCGCCGAACGCGACCTCACCTGCGTCTTCCCCGTGGTGCACCCGCCCCGCCAAGGACTGCGACAACGACCACGTCATCCCCTACGACCAGGGCGGCACCACCAGCAGCGACAACCTCGCACCGCTCTGCCGACGCCACCACCGGCTCAAGACCCACCACTCCGGCTGGGGCTACACCGCCCTCGAACCCGGCACCTACCTGTGGACCTCACCCCACGGCTACCAGTTCCTCCGCGACCACCGCGGCACCACCGACGTCAGCCACGACCAGCCACCCGACCGGCTACAAAACGGGCCACACCACGGGCCACCCGACACCTGAACCCACCGCCCCACACCCCGCTCACCCTCCGGTGAGCGGGGCACAACCACGTCGATGTCAGCCGACCGGTGCGACCCACCGCCGGGAGCCGAGCTCGTGCCCGGACTCGTCGAGGTAGGTCACGGTGACCGCCGGGGTCCCGGAGGCCTCCGGGATGGCTGCGCCGTACCCGTGCGAGTCGGCGCGCACCGGCAGGGTCCGGTCGACGCCGACACCCTGGACCCGCGCCCGGACCGCGGCGGGGTAGGGCGAGACCCCGTAGATGATCGGTCCGGCGTCGTCCTTGAAGAAGCCTCCGAGCTGGTCCGGCCGCGTCAGGGGCTGGGAGTGCTGGGCGTCGGGGGTGATCACCTCTCCCCCGCAGCCGTACTCGAGCTGGCCCCTCGTCGGCACGCCCTCGCCGTCCCAGGATCCGTCGCTGGACGCGTAGCAGACCTTGCCCGAGGAGGAGGCGGCGATCCAGATCGCGAAGATCCCGCGCTCGGTCCGGAACTGTGCCACCAGCTCGGGGTCGTCGAGCTTGCCCAGACCGTTGCCCGTGGTGTTCGGCTGGTTGCTGAACTCAAGGATCGCGTCCCTCACCACGTCGATCGGGCCGCCCACGGCAACGGCGGTGCCGGCGGTCAGGGTGACCACGGCGGCGGCGACCAGGGCGGCAGTGCGGCGGCGGGTCCTGCACCACCACGGGGCAGTGGCTCGCGGGGTGTCGGGCTGGTCGGCGAGGATGCCGGCCAGGGTGGCTGCCGACCACTCCGGCTCCATCGGCTCAGGGGTCGGCGCCAGTGTCGCGATCGTGTCGTGGGTCTTCATCGGAGGCCACCTTCGTTCAGGGTCGTCTCCACCGCGGCGTACGGCTGCGGTGGGGTGATGCTGGGGTCGAGCGCCTTGCGCGCCCGGTGCAGGCGCACCCGAAGGGTGCCGCTACGGATGCCGAGGATCGTCGCCGCCTCGTCGGGCGAGAGCCCGTCCCAGGTGATCAGCAGCAGTGCTTCGCGCTGGTCCTCGGGCAGGGCGGCGAGCGCCTCCAGAGCAGCCATCCGCTCGGTCGCCAGGATCCCGGCGTCCGCGGCCGAGCAGGCGGCTGCGTCGAGCAGGACCAGCCGGTCCCGGAGCGCCGCCCTCCGACCGGCTGCCCGCCGCTGGTTGCCGATCACCTTGCGGGCGGCCCCGACCAACCAGGCGATCGGCGGTTGCGGCACCGCGTCCCACCGTCGCCAGGCGTGCAGGAACGTCTCGGCCACCACGTCCTGGGCGTCCTCGGACGCCACGTGTCGCCGCGCGTAGGCCGTCACCCGAGGTCCGTCCCGTTCCCAGGAGCGGGTGAACTCGGCGGCGTGATCCGGTGTGCTCATGTACAGGTAGTGTCCGGCCGGCCGCGGGTGTTACCGAGCGTTGCACGTGGGCCGGTGCGGTTGCGGAGCGCCGCATTTCGGCACCGGGTCGTCTCGGAGGTCTTAGTACCAATGTCCCACCGAAAGACCCGTTCCGGGGGTGGCACGGCCGGCGTCGGCCGGGCAGGGTGGGTGACACAACACGTGGTGGGGGGCCGAACCCGGGGGCGGGGTCGGCACGACACCGGTGCGGCTGGGGTGTGCGAGAGCACGGGGACGGTTGCCACGACGTGAGGATCCCGCATGCACGCCATCATCCTGGCTGCCGGTCAAGGCAGCCGACTTCGAGACCGACTCGGCCGACCCAAGTGCCTCCGCGAGGTCGGCGGCGAGCCCCTGGTACGCCACCAGCTGCGGGCACTCTCGGGAGCCGGAGTCTCCGACGTGACCGTGGTCGTCGGCTATCAGCACGACCAGGTGCGTTCCGCGGTCGGGGACGACGTCCGCTACGTGATGAACCGGCGGTACGGCGAGACCAACAGCATGTACTCCTACCTGCTCGCCGCCTCGGCGATCGAGGACGACGTGGTGGTGATGAACTCCGACCTGTTCTTCCATCCCGGTTTCGTGGGTCGCCTGCTCGACTCCGGTCCGGACGCGCTGCTGTTCGACTCGGCCTCGGGAGAGGAGGATGAGCAGATGAAGATCCGGACCGACGACGGTCGGTTGGTCCACATGTCCAAGACGATGTCGCGCCAGGACGTCCACGGTGAGAACGTCGGGATGCTGCACCTGTCCGCCGCCACCGCCCGCGCCGCGGCACACGCGGCGTCACGGATCATCGACTCCGGCCACCTGCGGGCCTGGCTCGCCGAGGCGATCAACGACGTCGCGACGCGCCACCCGATCAGGTGCGTGGACGTGGCCGGCTCGCCGTGGGTCGAGATCGACTTCCCCGAGGACCTGGCTCACGCCCGCTCGGCGGTCTACCCCGCCATCGCTGCAGGGATCGCGCCGCTCTGCCGTGTGCCCGTCGGCGCAGCCACCACGAGGAGCCTGTCGTGAAGGTCCTGTTCTCCGGCTACGCGCCGGTGCACTTCCTCTGCTTCAAACCCGTCTACGACCGGCTGCGCGAGACGCCCGACGTCGAGGTGACGCTGTCGGGCGGCACCAGGAGCAAGTCGCCGTACGCTCCGGGCGGCTACCTGTTCGACCACGAGACGATGTACCGGGCCTTCGACCTGCCCGAGGGCACCGTGCAGCCGGTGGGGAGCCTGGCCAAGCTCGACTTCGACGTGATGTTCGCTGCCAACACCCGGCGCATCGAGCCACGCAAGGTCCGCGAGCGGGTGCAGATCTTCCACGGCATGTCCTTCCGCAACCGGGCGATCCGGCCCGAGACCGACGGCGCCGACCACTACTTCCTGCTCGGGCCGTACATGAAGCGCGGTTTCGAGGACACCGGCCTGCTGGAGCCGGGCGACCCACGCGCAGCTCGAGATCGGGTTCCCCAAGACCGACCGGTTGCTGGACGGCTCGCTCGACCGGGCCGAGATGCTGCGCCGGCACGGGGTCAGCGGCGACCGGCCGGTGGTGCTGTTCGCCCCGACCGGTGAGCGGCACAACTCGATGGAGACGATGGGCGAGGACCTGATCGCCAAGCTCGCCGCGGTGGACCGGTACGACGTGCTGGTCAAGCCGCACGACCACCCCCACACCACGGTCGACTGGTGGGAGCGACTGGCGCCGCTGGAGGCCGAGCACGTGCGGCTGGTCCGCGACCCGGACGTCATCCACACGCTGTCGATCGCCGACCTGCTGATCACCGACGCGTCGTCGGTCGCCAACGAGTACGCGCTGCTCGACCGGCCGATCGTGTTCATCGACGTGCCCGAGCTCCTCGCCCTCACGCTGAAGAAGGGGGCCCGGCTCGACCTGGACACCTGGGGCCGCAAGGGCGGCGAGGTCGTCGCCGACGTCGGGGAGGCCCTCGAGGCCGTCGAGGACGGTCTCGCCGACCCCGGGCGGCGTTCGGCCACCCGACAGGCGATCGTGGCCGACCTCTTCTTCAACCCCGGCCGTGCCACGGACGCGGCCGTGCGATGGCTGGGCACCGAGCTGTCGGTCAGGTGACCGCCACCTCGTCCACCGCAGGCGGCCCGGTCGGCGTCCCGAGGCCCGGGCGCACCCGACGCGAGCGGTTGGCCGTGGTCGCGGCCCGGCTCGGCCCGTTCGCCCGGCCCCACCGGCGGCGACTGGCGACGGCGCTCGCGGCCTCGGTCGTGGTCACGCTGGCACAGCTGGCGTTCCCGTGGCCGATGAGCTGGCTGCTCCAGCTGGCCGACCCGGGCGCCAGTGGGTCGAGCACCGCACCTCCCGGGTGGGTCGCCTCCTCCGGCAGTCCTTCCTCCTGGGCAGTCGCCTCACTCGTCGTGGTCGGCGTCGTGCTCGGTGCCGCCGAGCTCGTCCAGCGCGTCTCGGTGGCGGGGTTCGTGGTGCGGACCGTGAACGACGCCCGCGTCGGCATCCTGAGCGCCTCGCTGCTGGATCGGTCCGCCCGCTCCGGGAAGCGCGACCCGGGTGACGTGGTGACGCGGGTGGTCACGGACACCGCCCGGCTGCGGGTGGGACTCAAGGGCGCCTTCGTGCACATCCTCCAGCACGGTCTGTTCCTGGTCGGGGTGTCCGTCGTCCTGCTCGGCCTCGACCTCTGGCTCGGGCTGGCCTACCTGGCGGGTCTCGCGCTCGCCTTCGGGGTGGCAGCGCTCGGCGCCGACCGGACCGCGGACCTGTCCCGCCGCCGGCGCGGCCGCGAGAGCCGGGTGGTCGCCCGGACGCTGCGGACGGTGACCACTCCGGGCCAGGAGATCGTGCCGAAGTCGCTCGACCGGGAGCGCCCGGTGGCGATCATCAGCCAGATGAAGGGGAGGACCGCGATCGTGGTGCAGGTGGTCCTCGCGCTCACGGCGGCGCTCGTGCTGGCGCTCGCAGTGCGCTTCACGGGGTCCGGGCGGCTCGGGACCGGAGACCTCGCTGTCGTGGCGTCGTACCTGCTGATGCTGCACTACCCGATGATGCGGATGGGGCGGCAGATCACTCGGCTCGGCCCCCAGCTCACCAGCGCCGAGCGACTCGCGCGGCTGGCGCCGCCCGGCACGGCGGGCACGCCGTGAGCACGGCGCACGGGACCTGCGCCGTGCTCACGACCCCGCGCGGGCTCTGCAGCACCAGCCCCGCCGACCTGGTCGGCGCCGCAGACCACGAGACCCGGGCCGAGGCCGCGATGACGGCGGGGGCACACGCGTTCGTCTCCGAGCTCCCCGAGGGCTACCACACCCCGGTCGGCCGGGACGGAGTGGCGCTCTCCGCGTCCCAGCTGCTGCGCCTTGCCGTTGCCGGCCTGCTGGTGAGCGACCCCCGCACCGTGGTGATCGACGATCCCACCGCCGGGATGGCACCCGCGGACGAGGCCGCCGCGCTGACCGGTGTCGAGTGGCTGCTGCGTGGCCGCGAGGTGTCCGTCGTGAGCGCCTCGCCGGCCGTGCGAGCTGCTGCGGAACGGGCGGCCGACCCGTGCGGCGGGACGCCGGTGCCACCTCGCGCGCCTGGTCCGCCGCCCGATGCCGGCCTGCCCCCGGCCGGGCGTCTCCTCGACCCCGGCGCGATGTCACCCCTCCTGGCTGGTCTGCTGGAGCAGGAGTGCCTCGATGTGCGCGTGCACACCGTCCGCTACAAGCCGGCCGGCAACCTCGTCGTGCAGTACGGCGTCCGCACGGAGGCGGGCTGGAGCGCCGCCGTGGCGTTCGCGAGCAGCGCCGCCGACCTCGAGCGCAAGGCACGCAAGCTGGCGCGCACGCCTCTCGCGCGCCGGGTGGCGGCCCGGACCCCGGCGCTGCACCCGATCGGTCACCTCGCCGAGGTCTCGGCGCTCGTGCAGTGGATGCCGCTCGACGTGCGGCTCCCCGTGGTCGGCGACGACGCGGCGCGGCTGACCCGGCGGCTGGCCCGGAAGGGCATCGACGTCGGCGGTGCGGCCGAGCCGGAGCTGCTGCGGTACTGGCCACGGCGCCGGGCCGTCATCCGGTTCGGCGACCGGGTGCTCAAGGTCTACCGCGACCAGAAGGACTTCGACCAGGCGCTGCACGCGCTGCGGCACAGCCGACGGCTCCGCCAGGTGCTGGTCCCGGCGTACGAAGGAAGGCTGAAGGCGCGGCGGGTCACGCTCCAGGAGTGGCTCCCCGGCGGCGGCCCGGCACTGGCGCCGGGACGCTCGGAGCCGGCGGCGCGCGTCATCGCGGAGCTCCACGCCGACCGCCTGCTGCAGGCCCGGACCACCACGGCGACCGACCTCCTGCGAAAGGCGCGGTCCCGCGGTGCGTTCGTCACCTCGCTGGACCCGGGTCTCGGCCCGGAGGTCGCCGACGTGCTCACCCGCCTCGCCGCGGCCGTGCCGGCGCCGGCCTCGCTGGTCACCAGCCACGGCAACTTCCACGCCGGACAGCTGCTCGCCACGCCGCGCGGGCTGGCGCTGGTCGACCTCGACCGGATGTGCCGCGCCGACCCCGCCTACGACCTGGCGTCGTTCGCTGCCCACGTCGCGTTCGGCCACGAGTCCGACGACGAGACCGTGGGCGCCACCGTCGATTCCCTGCTCACCGGGTACGGCGCGCGCCCCCCGGCTCTGGCCTGGTACCTCTCCGCGTGCCTGCTCCGCCGGGCTGCCGTGCCGTTCCGCTACCAGCACGAGCGCTGGCCCGAGGCCGCCGCCCGGCTCGTGCGACTGGCCGGACAGGTCCTGCGATGAGCCTGTTCCGCACCTCGTCGGCGACGGCGCCCCTGGCTGACACGCCGCAGACCACCCGCCGGCCGGTGATCGACGGACTCCTCCCCCTCGCCCGTCGGCACCGGGGGCCGTTCGGCCAGGGACTGCTGTTCAGCGCCCTGCTGGTGGGCGCCCGGCTGGCGCTTCCCCTGCCGCTCACGCGGGTCGTCGACCTGGCCACCGCCGGTCCCGCGTCCGCGCCGCCCGCCCGGGCGATCGGGCTGCTCTCGGTTGCCTTCGTCGCTCTGGCCCTGGTCGCCGGCGTGGCCGAGCACTACGAGCGGCTCGCGTTCGCGCACTTCGCCGGGCGGACCGTCAGCGACGCCCGGACCGCCGCACTCCTCGCGGTGCCGGACGGTGCCGACCGGGCGTCGGCGGACCTGACCGCGCAGATCCTCGGGGACTGCACCCGGGTCAAGCAGGGGCTCAAGGGTGTGCTGAACCACATCACGGTCAGCGGGATGCTGATGATCGGGGTCTGCGCCGCGCTCCTGGTCACCGACCGACGCGTCGGCCTCGTGGTCGCGACCGGCACCGTCGTCCTGTGCGTCGTCTCGGTCGCGGGCGCGCGACGGGTCGGGGCCATCGCCGCGCAGCACCGCCGTCGCGAGGTCACGATCGCGGCCACGGTGCACCGCCTCGTCGACGCGGACCGGGAGTCCCCCGACACCCACGCCCTGGCCGCGCTGGTCGATCTCGACGGGGCGAGCGGCGACGCCGACATCGCGATGACCCGCTGGGAGGGCGTCACCACCTGGGTGGTGCACATCGTGCTGGTGGTGACATCGGCGGTCGCGCTGCTGGTCGCCCTGCACGCCACCGAGACCGGGCAGCTGGGCCGCGGCACCCTGTTCGCGGTGCTGACCTACCTCCTGGTGCTCCAGGGCCCAGCCGTCCGCTGTGCCCGGCAGATCACCCGGACCGCGCCGCTGCTGGTCAGCGCACGGGAGCTGGGGCGGCTTCTCGTCCCGTCCGCCGCGGGCCACCGCTGAAGCCCGGGTCACTCGTCGGGTCGTTCATCCCACCAGGATCTGCCGCGACGCGTGCTCCGGCGGGGCGACCCGGCGCTCGGCGATCCGGGCGGCGACGTCGTCGGGGAACGCGGTCGTCCGGCCCGCCGTCGTGTCGACGTGGACACCGAGGATCTCCTCGGTCGCTCGCAGCCGACCCTCGGCGTACAGCTCGTGCCAGATCCAGAGCAGCTTGCCGGTCGCGCCGATCACCCAGGAGCGCGACTCCAGCTCCACGCCGCGGGGCACCTGGTCGAGGTAGCGCACGTGCGCCTCGACGGTGAACAGCGAGGCGGCGTTGGCCGCGCGGTACTCCGGCCCCAGTCCGACGGCGTCCATCACGGCGTCGGTGGCGTGCCCCAGCACCAGCACGTAGTACGGCTCGGAGAGATGTCCGTTGTAGTCGATCCACTCCTCGAGCACGGACTCCCGCCACACCACGGGCTCGCCCCCGGGGCTCATGCGCGGCCGAGTGCCCGCAGCACCGCGATCACGCCGGCGTCACGCTCGGCGACCAGCTCGTCGATCGTGCGCCCGGCGGCCTCGCGCGCGCAGCCCTCGACCACCTCGTCGCGCAGCTCGGCGGTCAGCTCCGCGGCCTCCAGCCTGGTCCACGGCGACTTCAGCGACGGGCCGAAGTGGTCGAGCATGTGCGCCATCCCGCCCTGGCCACCGGCCAGGTGGAAGGTCAGCATCGGCCCCTGCACCGGCCAGCGCAGACCGGGGCCGTCCGTGATCGACTGGTCGATCTGCTCGACCGTCGCCTCCCCCGCCGCGACCATGTGCAGGGCCTCGCGCCAGAGCGCCTCCTGCAGCCGGTTGGCGATGAAGCCCGGCACCTCACGGTCCATCGTGATCACCGACTTGCCGGCCACCGTGAAGAACTCCGAGGCCCAGGCCACCGCCTCGGGAGCGGTCTGCTCACCGCCGACCACCTCCACCAGCGGGATCAGGTACGGCGGGTTGAACGGATGACCCACCACCGTGCGCTCCGGGTGGGCGCACTTCACCTGCATGTCGGTCATCGGGTAGCCGGACGTCGAGGACGAGATCACCACGTGCTCCGGCGTCGCCTCGTCGATGTCGGCGAGCAGCCGGCGCTTGAGCTCGAGGTCCTCCGGCGCGCTCTCCTGCACGAAGTCGGTCCGCGCGACCGCGGCCCGCAGGTCGGGCTCGAAACGCAGCCGGTCGCGGGAGGCCCCCTCACGCAGGCCGAGTGCGCTCAGGGCCGGCCACGCCGCGTCGACCAGGTGGCCCAGCCGGTCCTCGGCACCGGGCGCCGGGTCCCAGGCGACGACGTCATAGCCCTGGGCGAGGAAGTACGCCACCCAGCCGCCACCGATCACGCCGGTGCCGGCACAGGTGACGGTGCGGACGGCCGCGGGATCCGGGCGGCTCGTCGCCATCTCAGGTCCTCGGCTTCAGGTTGAGGATCTCGCGACCCTCGGCCGGGGTCGCGACCTCGCAGCCCATCGCCTCGATGATCGTCCTCGCCCGCTCGACGAGCTGGGCGTTGGTGGCCTTGACGCCCCGCGAGAGGTACAGGTTGTCCTCCAGCCCGACCCGCACGTGCCCACCGAGCAGCACCGACTGCGCCACCCACGGCATCTGCATCCGGCCGAGCGCGAACGACGCCCACACCGCGTTGTCCGGCAGCTGGTCGACCATCGTGGCCAGCAGCAGCGGGTCGGCGGGCGCGCCGTACGGGATGTCCATGCAGAGCTGGAACATCGGCGGCGCGTCGATCAGACCCTCCTCCACCAGCTGGCGGGCGAACCACAGGTGGCCGGTGTCGAAGATCTCCATCTCCACCCGGACGCCGAGCTCCTGGATCTTCTTCGCGCCGTCGCGGAGCATGTCCGGGGTGCTGACGTAGACCAGGCTGCCCTCGCCGAAGTTGAGGCTACCGCAGTCGAGCGTGCAGATCTCCGGGAGGATCGCCTCCACGTGCTTGAGCCGCTCGACGCCGTTGACCAGGTCGGTGCCCTCGACGAAGTCCGTCGGGTTCTGCGGGTCGAGCACCAGGTCGCCGCCCATCCCGGCGGTGGTGTTCACGATGACGTCGACGTCGGCCGCGCGGATCCGCTCCACGGCCTCGCGGTAGAACTCGACCTCGCGGGAGCCCTTGCCGGTCTCCGGATCGCGCACATGGACGTGCACGATGGTCGCTCCCGCCCGCGCCGCGGCGATCCCCGACTCGGCGATCTGCTCCGGGGTGACCGGGACGTGCTCGCTGCGGCCGGCGGTGTCGCCGGCCCCGGTCAGCGCGCAGGTGATCATGACCTTGCGGTTCATCGTGTGCTTCACGGGTGCTGCCTCCTACTTGGTGGTGCTGGGTTCGTTGCGCGGGCGATCGCTGCGAGGCCGAGGTAGCTGAGGTCCCGGCACTGCCGGTCAGCCACGACGTCCTCGTAGGGCCACTCCGAGGTCTTCACGACGACCACGTCGAGGTCCCGGTCGACGTAGGCGAACTGGCCACGGCTGCCGTCGGCGGTCGCCCGCCGTCCGGTGCCGTCGAGCGGCCACCAGTGCCAGCCGAAGCCGGCATGGGTGGTGATGCTGCTCGGCAGCCGCCCGGTCTCGGTGAACGGGTACGACGCCCGCGTGCTCTGCTGCACCCAGTCGGCACCGAGCACCTGCTCCCCCGCGACCGAGCCGTCGACCTGGAGCAGCCCGATCCTGGCCCAGTCCCGCGCGGTCGCGACCAGGCTGCCGCCGGCCATCGGCACGCCGGCGCCGTCGGTGCCGACGTAGCCGTCGGAGGTGCAGCCGAGGGTGAGCCACAGCTCGCCGAGCGCCACGTCGTACGGCGCCCCGGTCGCGCGCTCCCGCACCCAGTCGAGCACCTGCGAGTCGGCCGTGGAGTACTCCCACCGGGTGCCGGGCGCCGACCGCGCGCCGATGCCGCCCAACAGCTCCCGGGACTCGCCTCCGTCGGGCCCGAAGCAGCCGGTCAGCCTGCTGGCGGGGCTGGTCGGGTCGCGGTGGTCCTCCACCCAGTCGGCGCCGCTGGTCATGGTGAGCACGTCGCGCACGGTGCACCGGGCGAAGCCACTGCCGGCCAGCTCCGGCACGTGGTCGACGACCCGGTCGTCGAGCGTGAGCGCGCCCGCGCGCAGGGCGACGGCGACCAGGTGCCCCAGCGCCGACTTGGTCATCGAGGCGCCGAGGAAGCAGTCGCCGGGGCCGAGCCCGTCGGCGTACCACTCGTGCACGACCTGTCCCCGGCGGAGCACCAGCAACGACGTGCCGTGCGTGAAGGCGTTCCACTCGTCGAGGTCGAACATCCGTCCGGCACCCGCGATCGTCACCGGCAGGTCGTGCGACTCCCCGGGCAGGGGTGCCGAGCCCGCGGCCGGGACGGTCTGGAACGACCGGGCGAGGGGCTCGCCTCCGGCGTGCTGAGGGTTGACGAAACGGAGTCCCGACAACCGGGACGTGGTGCCCGTGCTCATCAGTCGATGCGCGGACTGTTCGCGAGCAGCCGCTTGGTGTACTCCTCCTTCGGCGAGTCCATGACCTCCACCACGGATCCGGCCTCCACGACCTTGCCGGCGTTGAGGATCTGGACCCGGTCGGCGATGGAGCGCACCAGCGCGAGGTTGTGGGTCACGAACAGCATGCTGATCCCGCGCGAGAGCCGCAGACCCTCGAGCAGCGAGACGATCGAGCCCTGCACGGACACGTCGAGTGCCGAGGTGATCTCGTCACAGACCAGCAGGTCGGGCTCGGCTGCCAGCGCCCGCGCGATCGCGACCCGCTGCCGCTCGCCACCGGAGAGTCGGCTGGCCTGGTACTTGAGCACGGCCGGGCCGAGCGCCACCTGGTCGAGCAGCTCGACGACCTTGTCGGTGGCGGCCTTGCCGCTGGCGATACCGAAGAGCTCCATCGGCCGCTTCACGATCTGCTCGATCGTGAGCCTCGGGTTCAGCGAGAGGTACGGGTTCTGGAAGATGTACTGGATCCGCTTGCGGTCGGTGGCGCTGCGCTTGCGCGAGCCGTGCCCGAGCTGGGTGCCCTCGAACTCGATCTGGCCGGTCCACTCCTTGTGCAGGCCGCCGACGCAGCGCGAGATCGTGGTCTTGCCGGAGCCCGACTCCCCGACCAGCGCCACCACCTCGGCCTTGCCGACGTCGAAGGTCACGTCGAAGACCACCTGCTTGCGGCCGTAGAAGACGCCGAGGTCCTCGAGGTTGAGGATGATGTCGCGGGGCTTGCCGGGGTCGGTGTCGGGCACCGCGCCGCGGGAGATGTCCCAGCTGCCGATCTCGCCGGCCCGGATGCAGCGCACCTGGTGACCGGGCGCGACCTCGCGGAGCTCGGGCACGTCCTGCTTGCAGGCGTCGACGACGAACTCGCAGCGGTCGTGGAACCGGCAACCGTGCGGGCGAGCGCCGGGCGCGGGCGTGCGGCCCGGGATGCCACTGAGCGCGCGCGCCTGGCTCAGGTGCGGGATCGAGTCGAGCAGGGCCCTCGTGTAGGGGTGCGTCGGCGCCGCGAAGATCGTCTCGCGGGCACCGAGCTCGGCGATCTGGCCGGCGTACATGACGGCCACCCGGTCGGCGATGTTCGCGATCACCGCGAGGTCGTGGGTGACGTAGAGCGCGGCGACACCGTGCATGCGGCACAGCTCGCCCATCGTCTTGAGCACCATGCCCTGCGTGGTGACGTCGAGGCCGGTGGTCGGCTCGTCGAGCACCAGCACCTTCGGCTTCGGCAGGAACGCCATTGCCAGCGCGACGCGCTGCACCTGGCCACCGGAGAGCTGGTGGGAGTAGCGGCGCAGGAACTCGTCGTCGCTGGGCAGGCCGACCTCGGCCAGGCCGTCACGCGCCCCCTGGAGCCGGGACTCGGCCGTGCCCAGGCCGCGGAGCTCCATCAGCTCGACGATCTGCTTGCCGATCCTGATGCTCGGGTTGAGCGCCGCGGCCGGGTCCTGGGGAACGTAGGCGATCTCCTCGCCCCGGAGCTTGCGCACCTGCTGCCACGGCAGCGCCAGCACGTCCTTGTCCTCGAACATCACCTTGCCGCGCTCGATCAGGGCACCGGCCCGCGTGTAGCCGAGCAGCGACGTCCCGACGGTGGTCTTGCCCGAGCCGGACTCGCCGACCAGGCCCACGACCTCGCCGGGCTGGAGCACCAGGTCGATGTCGTCGACCACGTCGACCCCGGGGCGGGCAGTGAGCCCGATCCGCAGGTCCTCGATCGTGATGCCGCTGCCGCCGGCGCTGTGCGTCGGGGAAGCCGGGTCCTCGGTCGCGGCGGTCATCAGTGGTCCCCTCGGTCGGCGAGCTGGGCGATGCCGTCGGCCATCAGGTTCGTGCCGATCGTGAACACACCGATGATCAGCACCGGCGCCAGCACGGCCCACGGCTGGGTGGAGAGCGCGAGCCGGTTCTCGTTGATCATCTGGCCCCAGTTGGCGGCGTTCGGGTCGGTGGAGAAACCGAGGAACCCGAGTGCCGCGACCAGGCCGATCGAGTAGGTCAGCCTCAGGCCGGCCTCGGCGAGGAGGGGTGCGTTCATGTTCGGGAGCACCTCGGCCATGATCACCCGTGAGCGCCTCTCGCCGAGCGCCTCGGCGGCGTAGACGAAGTCACGGGACACGATGCCGAGCGCGACACCGCGGGCCACCCGGGCGACCCGGGGTGCGTGGGAGATGCCGACCAGCAGGATGATCATCCAGGCCTTGGGCGAGGCGACCGCCGTGAGCACGACCAGCGCCAGCAGGATCTGCGGGAACGCCAGCGTGACGTCGTTGAGGCGCATGATCACCTCGTCCCACCAGCCCCCGGAGTACGCCGCGACGACGCCGATCGCGATCCCGACCACCATGCCGAGCGCGGTGCCGAGGACGGAGATCAGCAGCACGATCCGACCGCCGTACAGGAACCGGCTCCAGACGTCCTGCCCGAGGTAGTCGGTGCCGAGGATGCCCTGCTTGGCGAAGGGTGGCCCGACCACCTCGTTCTGGCCGTGCGGCGCGAGGATCGGGCCGAGGAGGGCGACCAGCACGACCAGCAGCGCGATGACCAGGCCGGTCATCAGCCGCTTCTGGCGTGTGATCTTGCGGAGGGTCGACGGTTCGGTGGTGGTGCTCATCCGGAGATCGCCGTCCTCGCACGTGGGGTGAGCAGGATCGAGAGCAGGTCGGCGAGAAGGTTCACGAGCACGTAGACGCCGGCGATGATCATGCTCAGCGCCTGCACCATCGGCACGTCGTGGTTGCGGACCGAGTCGACGAGCTGGAACCCGACTCCCGGGTAGTTGAACAAGGTCTCGACGATCACCACGCCGCCGGCCAGCCAGGCCAGCTGGAGCGCGATCACCTGGATGCCGGGCACCACCGCGTTGAGCAGAGCGTGCTTGCGCATCACCACTGTCTCCGGGATGCCCTTGAGCCTGGCCAGCTCGACGTAGTCACTGTCCAGCACCTCGAGCAGGGTGGCCCGCACGATCCGGGAGACGTACGGCGCGACCGCCAGCACCAGCGTGAGCACCGGAAGGATCATCGTCCTCGGGACGTCCCACGGATGGCCGTCCGCCGAGCTGATCGTCACCGCCGGCAACCAGTGGAAGACCGTGGTCGAGAACAGGGCCACGAGGAGGATGCCGATCACGAACTCTGGCAGCCCGGCAAGTGCGAGCAGCACGGTCTGGATGATCGTGTCTCCCCGCCGGCGCCGGTAGTTCGCGGAGATCATCGCGATGCCGAAGGCCACCGGGATCATCACCACCGCCGAGAGCAGCACCAGCGCCAGGGTGTTGACCACGTTGCTGCTGATCAGCTCGGAGACCGGTCTCTGGTTGGCGATCGAGTTGCCCAGGTCCCCGCTGAGCAGACCGCCGAGCCAGTGCAGGTAGCGGATCGGCAGCGGCTCGTCGAGGTTCAGCTGGTCGGTCAGCAGGGCGACCCGGGCCTTGTCGGCACCGAAGTCCCTGCCCAGGATGGCTCGGATCGGGTCACCCAGCGACGTCGTCGCCACGAAGACCACCACCGAGACCAGCCAGAGCGTGAGAACGGCGAGCCCGAGCCTGCGGGCCAGCCACATCGCCCAGGCGACGGCACCGTGCTGGCCCCGTGGTGGCGCAACGTCCGCCAGCGGTTCGGGGAGCGTTGCGACCTGAGTCACCGGATCAGACCGAGACGGTCTTGAAGTTGTAGGTGCCGAGCGGCTGGTAGACGCTGGGCTTGAGCCCCTGCACCTTCTGCCCGATGCCGTCGATCTGGTTGCGGAACCCCCAGATGATGTAGCCGCCCTCGTTGTACTCGATCTCCTGGGCGTCGTGCAGCAGCGTGTTGCGCTTGGCCTCGTCGGTCTCCTTCTGGGCCGCAGCGATCAGGCCGGCGAACTTGGCGTTGTCGAAGTGCGTCTCGTTGTAGGTGCCGCCCTTGAGCGAGCCCACCGCTGCCTGCGGGAGGTAGAGCCGGGTGTTCCAGAAGTCCTGCGCGAAGGGGTACTTGAGGTAGTCGTCGCCGTAGAAGGGGTTCTTCTTGATCACCTTCACGTCGACGCCGGCCTTCTTGGCCTGCTGCACGAACAGCGACGCCGTCGCGGGGGCGACCGAGCCGATGTCGTCGCCGGTGAACAGCTGGACCTGCAGTCCCTCCTGGCCGGCCTGCTTGAGCAGCGCCTTGGCCTGGTCGATGTCCTGCTCGCGCTGCGGGAGGTCCTTGGCGTAGGCGACGTCGAAGGGCGCGTAGAGGTCGTTGCCCACCCGGCCGTAGCCGCTCAGCGCGTTGTCGATCATCTGCTTGCGGTCGCAGATCAGGCGCATCGCCTGGCGCACGCGGACGTCGGAGAACGGCTTGGAGTCGACCCGCATCGTGAACGGCACCCAGGCACCGGACTTGGACTCGAGGATCTGCCCGCCCTGGTTCTTCAGGGTGTCGATCAGGTTGTAGGGCAGGTTGTCGATCGTCTGCACCTGGCCGGCCTGGAGCGCGTTGACCTGGGCGCTCGGGTCGGCGAAGTCCTGGATGTGCACCTCGTCGACGAACGCCTTGTCGCCCCAGTAGTCGTCGTACCTGGTGAAGACGCTGTCCTTGCCGGGCGTGAACGACTTGTACTTGAACGCGGCGGTGCCGACGGGGTTCTTCGGGTCGTAGTCCGCCGGGACGATGCCCAGGGTGTACTCGGCGAGGAGGTTGTCGAGCAGGGCGTAGGGCGTCTTGAGCTTGATCACCACGGTGTCGGTGCCGGACTTCTTGGTCGCGTCGAAGTCGATGATCGGTGCCAGTGCGACCCCGGCCGAGGTCGGCGCCTTGGGGTCGGCGACGCGCCGGAGGGTGAACAGGACGTCGTCGGCCATGACGTCCTTGCCGTTGTGGAAGGTGACGCCCTGGCGCAGCTTGACCGTCCAGGTCAGGGCGTCGGTGGAGGACTCCACGGACTCGGCGATCGCCGGGGCCAGCCGGTAGTCGTTGTCCCAGATGAGCAGGGGTTCGTAGAGGTTCAGGCAGCGCGCGATGTCGGGGTTCGTGACCGGGCGGTGCGCGTCGAGGCTGTCCTTGTTGCTGCCGCCGGTGGCGCCGTGGGTGAGGATGCCGCCCGTCTTCTGCGGACCCGCGTTGCCGCCGCCACCACCGTCGGAGCCGCCGCCGCAGGCGGCCAGCGAACCGGCTCCCGCCACACCGGCCGCCGCGACCCCGGAGTACCGGAGCACCTGTCGACGGGAAAAGCCGTGCTGACCCCGGGTGGAGCCGGTCTCGTTCGCCATACGAACACCTCCGCGTAGGATGCGAACGTTAAAACCTCGGTCGGGGCAGGTCAAGCATTGTCTGGAGGTGTCTCGTGGGAGATGTCGCCGATAGCGGGTTCGACGCGAACCCTCCACCGCGGGCCTCGCGCGTGCAGTCGGTCGACCGTGCCGTGCGGCTGCTGCACGCCGTCGCCGCCGCCTCCGGCACCCAGGCGACCGTGACCTCCCTCGCCGCCGCGTGCGGTCTCAACCGCGCCACCGCGTGGCGGATCCTGATGACGCTCGAGGGTGCGGGCATGGTCAGTGCCGACCGCGTGACCGGCCAGTACGCGATCGGACTGGGCCTGGTCGAGCTCGCTCGCTCGGCCGGCGTCGACGCCCTCGCCGCCTCCGCCCACGCGGTGCTCGAGCGACTCAGCAAGCAGACCGGTGAGACGGCCGCCCTGGCGGCCGTCCGCGGCGGCGGGCTGACCTACGTCGACGAGGTGGCACCGACCGCGATCGTCGTCGCCGGCGGCTGGCGCGGCCGGGTGGTGCCGCTGCACGCCACCTCGACCGGCAAGGTGCTGCTCGCGTTCAGCGACCCCGCCACGATCGCCCAGATGACCGGGCCGAGGCTGCGCCGCTGGACGCCGACCACGATCACCGACCACGACGCCCTGCTCGAGGACCTCGAGGAGACCAGGAGCCGGGGCTACGCCGTGTGCCGCGGCGAGTACGAGCAGTCGGCCTACGGCGTGTCCGCGCCGGTGCTCGACTCCGCCCGGCGACCGGTCGCGGTGCTCAGCGTGTGGGGACCGGGTGACCGCGTCAACGACGCGCGGTTCGAGGTGCTCGGCACCCTGGTCCGGGACGCGGCCCTGGGCCTGACGACCGCCTGAAGTCCGCCTGACGAGCAGCGCGCCGCGCTCCCGAGGTGTGCTCCGTGGCGTCGTCGGCGGCCCCGGCATGTTTGCGAGGTGCCCTTCCCGGGCAAATTCTCGATGATCCGCCGTGTCTCGGGAGCGGCGGATTCTGACCACTCGCAGGGGGTGTCATGGGCATCGGTGGTGACCCCGACGACCTGCGGCACCACGCGACCGTCCTGCGGGGTTGGGCGGACTCCGTCGAGGACGAGGCCGACCGGCTGCGTTCGGGCGAGGACGTCGAGTGGGCGAGCACCGCCGGCGACGCGTTCCGACACCTCCTCGAGGGCGACGTCGGGCGGGTCACCGGGGTCGCCGGACGGCTGCGCGACGCCGCCGAGCGGCTCGACGACCTTGCTGCCACCCTGACCGACCGGCAGCAGTGGCTGGAGGACGTCCGCGCGAAGGTCGAGGCCGGGATCGACACCGCCGAGAACCTGGTCGAGAGCGGCGCCAGGAAGGTCTGGGACGGCGCCGGCGACGTGGCGCACAGGCTGGGCGGACTCCTGTGAGCCACGCGCTGACCCCGCTGGACGGCGCCCTGCGGGTGCGCCTGGACGAGACGGACTGGGCCGGGCTGGTGCCGTCCACCGACGCGTCCGCCGAGTCGATGCTCCGCCCGTTGCCGGGGGCCACCAGCGCTTCCTCTGCCGGGTACGACGGAGCGCTCCGCGAGTCCGCCGCCCTCGCGCTCGGCCCGGCCGGGCTGCACCTCGACGTGGTGACCGCGCGTGGGGACCGCGGCCTGATCGGCGTGATCGGCAGTGACGGCAGGACCGCGGCCGCGGCGACACGTGTGGTCGCGACCCCGCCGGGTGGCCGTGCCGTCCCGGTGCCGGGGGTGGAGGTCAGTGGCTTCGCTGCGGAGCGCCTGGTCGACGAGCTGCTCAGGCTGGTGCCTCCCGACGGCGTGACCGTGCCGCTGGCCGATGGTGAGCCGAGCGTGGTCTCGGTGCCGGAGCACCTCGCGATCACGGTGTCACGGGCGCTCCGGTCCGGTGACGAGGCACTCGCGGCACTGGTCGCGCGCGAGTGCGGCTACCCGGAGGTGCCCGACCTGCTCCGCGCCGCCAGCGAGCGGGTGCGGGCCAGCGCGACGGTCACGCTCGCGGTCGCCGGCTCGACCCGGGTGGAGGTGCACAGCTGGCTCCAGTGCCGGGTCGGCTGGCTCGACCTGCGGGTCGGGGGCGGCACCTGCACCACGCGCGTCGTCGACCGCGAGGGCATCCGGCAGGACCTGACCCACGCGGTGGCCGGGGCGCTCGACGCGCTGTTCCGGGAGGCCGTCGGTGGGTGACCAGCTGGACGTCAGTGGCGGCGCGGGTGGGCTGACCGCGAAGTTCGACGACATGCGCACCTTCGCCGGCCTGGTCGACGACTCCGCCGACGCCGTGCGCGCGGCCGGCCTGGCGACGGCCGCCGTCACCGCCAGCGCCGACCTCGCCCAGGCCGCGGTCCTGTGCCCGGTCGAGGTGGCGGAGGTCGAGGCCGCGCTCGCCGCCGCCGGCATCGGCCCGTCCGGAGCGCTCGTGACCAGCACCGGGATGGAGACGACCGCACGGCTGGTCCGTGGCTCGGTCACCGCCTACCAGTTCACCGACGACCAGCTCGCCGCGCTTGCCGACCTCGGCTGGGACGCCGCGGGGTTCACGCTCGGTTTCGTCGGGGTGCCGCTGGCCGTCGGCGGCGTGAGCGTGCTCGCGATCTCCAACCCGCTGCTGTTCGCCGCGCTCGCCTCGACCGGCTACGCGCACCGGGACGACCTGGTGGACGGCGCGCAGGAGACGCTGTGGGACAACCCGTGGCTCGAGGAGTCGCTGACGCGGCTCGCCCCCGGGCTGGTCCAGGGAAGCGTCTTCTCGCTGCTCGGTCCGCTGGCTCCCCTCGTGTCCGGCGGCGAGTGGCCCGCCACCGACTTCTCGTCCGCCGTGGCCGGACTGATCAACGCCGGTGGGCTGTTCGGGGCGTTCCGCGACGACGGGACCTTCCACGTCGAACCGGTTGCCGACTCCGGGCACCCGGTGAACCTCTCGTCCGACTCGTTCGTGGGCACGATCTTCAGCCAGCAGGGCGCGCTCGGCACGTACGACGGTCAGGTCCAGGTGGTCACCGTCGAGCATCCGGGAGGCTCTCCGTCCTACATCGTGCAGATCCCGGGCACCCAGGACTGGAGTCCGGTGCGGGGGGGCAACCCGGTGGACCTCACCAGCAACGTCTGGCTCGAGGCGGCCCGCGACACGAAGCTGGCGACCGCCGTGCAGGAGGCGATGGCCGACGCCGGCATCCCGCCCGACGCCGACGTGATGCTGACCGGTCACAGCCAGGGCGGGATCACCGCAGCGACCTTGACCACCGACGCCGGGTTCATGGACCGCTACCACGTGACCAGCGTGGTCACCGGTGGGTCGCCGATCGGGCGGATCCCGATCCCCGACGACGTCTCGGTGCTCAGCGTCGAGCACGACCAGGACGTGGTGCCCAGGCTCGAGGGCACCGACAACCCCGACCGCTCCTCCTGGATCACGGTCAGCCGCCACCTGAGCCAGGCCGAGGGCGAGACCGCCGACGGCACGCACTCCGTCGCCGCGGCCCACCTGACCTCGGCGTACGAGCGCACCGGGCACGACATCGACGTGTCGGTCTCTGAGAGCATCGAGAGATGGCGAGCGGACAACGCACAGTTCTTCACCTCCTCCGGGGAGGCGGCGCGCTACCAGATCACGCGGGACGACCCGTGAGCGTGCGGACGGCGGTGGCGGCGGTGGTCGTGCTGGTGTTCGCCGCGTCGGGCTGCGGGACGAAGCCGGATCCGGAACCCCGCTACGTGCCCGAGCCGGACAAGGCCCTGGTGGCCGAGATCGAGCGGCTGCCCGGAGTCCAGCGCGCGCAGATCCGCTACCTCGACCGGGTGGACACCCCCCAGACCTACGTCGGCGACATCCGGGCCACCGACGGCACCGACCTGGAGCAGGTCCTCGACCACGCGATGGCGATCCTGCGACAGGGGCACTGGCGTGCCCTGATGCAGCTCAACGCGTACTCCCCCGGCCAGCCGGCGGTCTCCTCGAGCACGGTCGTCGGCAACACCCGCGACGACCTGGACGAGCGCTACGGCCCGCAGCCGGGCGACGGCACGCCGCCGGGCTGATCCGGCTCACGCCCGGAACAGGTCGCCGTGCTCCTGCACCCGTTCCAGCACCTCCTCGAAACGCAGGTGCTCGAGCTCGAGCGGGTCGTCGGCGCCCGCCTCGACCTCCGTCCAGGTGCGCGGCGCCGCCGCCATCGGCCGGTCGCGGCCGCGCAGCGAGTAGGGCGAGATCGTGGTCTTGGCGCCGGTGTTCTGCGACCAGTCGAGGAAGACCTTGCCCGAGCGGCGCGCCTTGGTCATCTGGGAGAGCATCAGCTTCGGGTGCTCCTGCTCGAGCTCTTCGGCGATCCGGTGCACCCGGTCCCGCACCTCGTCGGCGTTCTTGCGACCGGGAAGGTCCGCGTACAGGTGGAGACCCTTGCTGCCGCTGGTCACCGGCAGGCAGTCGAGGCCGTCACGGGCCAGTCGGTCGCGCACCAGCAGCGCCACCTGCGCACACTCCCCCAGCCCCGCTCCCTCGCCCGGGTCGAGGTCGATCACCAGCCGGTCGGGGTTCTTCGGGCGGCCGTTCCTCCCGACCTTCCACTGGTGCACGTGGAGCTCCAACGAGGCCAGGTTGACCAGGTAGGTCAGCGCGGCCAACCCGTCGATCACCGGGAAGTGCAGCTCGTCACCGTTCCGGGAGGCCCCGCGCGATCCCGACGTCGGCACCTTCGCGATCCGCAACCAGGACGGCGCGCCCGCCGGCGCGTTCTTCTCGAAGAACGAGGGCTTCGCCGTGCCGTTGGGCCAGCGGATCCGGGTCACGGCCCGGTCGGCCAGGTGCGGCAGCAGCACGGGCGCCACCTGCGCGTAGTAGTTGAGCACCTCGCCCTTGGTGGTGCCGGTCTGCGGGTAGAGCACCTTCTCGAGGTTCGACAGCTTCAGCGTGCGGCCGTCGACCTCGACGTGCACCTCGTCAGGCATGCGCCCATCCTCACAGGTCGTGCGGAGTCAGGTCGGCGCGGACGCCCCGGAACGACGGCTGTCGGAGCCGGCCGTCGGTCGTGAGCCGCAGGAACTGCACGTCGACCACCAGCACCGGCTCCACCCAGACCGTGCCCGCCGCGTCGAGCCGGGGCACGTCGAGGAACGGGTCGGTGGCACGCACCAACGGCGCGAGCAGGTCGGCGAGGCCACGCCCGGCCCTGCCCGCGATCCCGCTGCCGACGCGACCGCGGTACTCCAGCCCGTGCGGCGTGGGCCGGCCGACCAGCACGGCCCCGAGCCGGTGGTCGCTGTCGGTCTCGTGCCGGTAGCCGCCGACCACGAACGAGTCGGTCGGCCGGATCGGGAACTTGAGCCAGTCCCGGCTCCGCGCGCCCCAGTGGTAGCGCGCGGTGACCCGCTTGGACACGATGCCCTCGAGCCCCTGCGCCTCGGCGGCGGAGAGCAACGAGGGCCCGTCGTCGTACGTCGCGGGCACCTGCCAGGAGACGTCGTCCAGGCCGAGCCCGTCGAGGACCGCGCGCCGCTCGGCCCACGGGAGCCGGTCGAGGTCACGCCCGTCGTGCCGCAGCACGTCGAAGGCCAGCAGCGTCACCGGGCGGAGGTCGGCGAGCCGCTGCGCCTTGCGCGCGTCGGTGACGTGGATCCGTTCGGCGAGACCCCCGAGGGACGGCACGTCGCCGTCCCCGAGGGCCACGATCTCGCCGTCGAGCAGCAGGTCTCCGGCGACCTCCGTGAGCTCGGCGAGCTCGGCGAGCTCGGGGAACGCGACGCTCAGGTCGCGGCCGCTGCGCGACCAGACACGTACGACGCCGTCCGCGACCTCCACCAGGGCGCGGATGCCGTCCCACTTGACCTCGTGGACCCACTCGGCGCCGGTCGGGACGTGGTCACCCCGGGTGGCGAGCATCGGCCGCCGGTCAGGGTGCAGGGCACTTTCCGCCCGTGACGACCTCGATCGAGACGCAGGTGTCCGAGCCACCCAGCGTGTTGACCTTGTCGGTGCCCGGGCCGCCGTCGTACACGTCGAAGCCGGGCCGCCCGAAGAAGGTGTCGTTGCCCCCGTTGCCCGTCGCGTCGAGGTGCCCCGCGCCGTCGGTCCTCACGGTGTTGTCGGCGCCGTCGCCGACGAAGGTCAACGGCAGGCCGATCACGGAGAGGATGTCGGTGCTGGACATGTCGAACCGCACGGGTGTCTGGTACTCGAACCTGCCGTAGCCGGCCGAGATGTTCGCGGTGAGCCGCGGCCAGGGCTCCTTGAGCTGGTCGACGTAGAGGGTGACGGTGTCCGTGCCCGGGCCGCCGTCGACGACCTGGGCGGGGTTCTTGTTGATCGCGTCGTTGATCACGTCGTTGCCGGCACCACCCCTCATGATCCCGGCGTCGCGGCCGTAGTCGCTGAGCAGGTCGTTGCCGTCCTCGCCCTCGAGCACGTCGTTGCCGCCGTAGGTGAAGAGCTGGTCGTCACCGGCGCCACCGTTGAGGTGGTCGGTGGTGTGGTGCGGCGCACTCTCGTAGTCGTCGCGGAGCGTGTCCTCTCCACCGGCACCTACCAGGGTGTCGGCACCCGGGCCGCCCTGGAAGATGTCGCGCCGCGGGCCGCCCGTGAAGCTGTCGTCGTAGGAGCTGCCGATGATCTCGGCGCGGTCACCGAGGAAGCTGTCGACGCCGTGGCTGGACTCGACGGTGTGCTTCACCGTGCTGACCGTCACCGGGTAGCCGAAGTCGGAGTACGAGATCCGGTCCGGGGTGTCGCTCGGGTAGCGGTTGTCGAACCCCGGGGACAGGAGGTCGTTGCCCGTGTCGCCGTACAGCACGTCGTTGGAGATCCGCATGCCGTGGTCGGTCTTGACCTTGGCGCCGCCCTCGCCGGCGATCCAGTCACGTCCCGGTCCGCCGTGGAGCCGGTCGGCGCCCCAGCCCCCGCAGATCAGGTCGTTGCCGGACCCGCCGAGCACCACGTCGTTGCCGTAGCCGGCCACGATCACGTCGTCGCCCGACGTGCCCCTGATCGTGTTGTTGCCGGAGCTGCCGACGATCGTGGCCTTCACCCCGAAGCAGGTCGGTGTGGCAGCGGCCGCGGCGCTCACCTGCCCGACGGCCGCCATCGCGGTCGCGACCAGCAGCACGGCACCGCTCGTGGCAGAGACGGTCACCAGCCGGCGTGCAGCAGCCAGGCTCATGCCTGATTCACCTCGCATGGGTTTCCCCGTTCGAGCCGCCAGACCGAGAACACGTGCCGCGCGTCCTCGCCCCGAGCGGCGAGTTCGTCCGGTCATCCTAGGTCACCGAGTTCCGGTACGGCACCGGGCGTCCATGTCTCGTTCCCGCCACTGCAGCGTTGTTTGCGCTGGCGCCGGTCGGTGGCGCCCGTCATGCTGGTCACATGCGAGCCATCTGGAAGGGTGCGGTGTCGTTCGGGCTGGTCAGCGTGCCGGTCAAGCTCTACTCCGCCACCGAGAGCAAGGACATCTCGTTCCGTCAGGTGCATGCCCAGGACGGCGGACGCATCAAGTACCAGCGTGTCTGCTCGATCGACGGCGAGGAGGTCCCCTACTCCGACATCGCCAAGGGCTACGAGACCGAGGACGGCGAGATGGTGATCATCGACGACTCGGACATGGAGGACCTGCCGGTCTCCAGCAGTCGTGAGATCGCGGTCGAGAAGTTCGTGCCCTCGGAGCAGATCGACCCGATGCTCTTCGAGAAGTCCTACTACCTCGAGCCGGAGAAGACCGGCGCGAAGCCCTACGCGCTGCTCCGGCAGGCGCTGCTCGACTCCGACCGGATGGCACTGGTCACCGTGGCGCTGCGCAACCGCACCTCGCTCGCGGTGCTGCGGGTGCGCGACGACGTGATCGTGCTCCAGACGATGATGTGGCCCGACGAGATCCGGCAGCCCGACTTCGGCTCGGCGGACACCTCCGACGCCAAGCCGGCCGAGGTGAAGATGGCCAACATGCTGGTCGAGACGTTGGCCGGTGACTTCGAGCCCGACGAGTTCGAGGACGACTACCGGACCGCGATCGAGGACCTGGTCAAGGCCAAGATCGAAGGTGGTGAGGTCAAGCGCACCCCGAAGTCCACGAAGACCTCCGGCGAGGTGGTCGACCTGCTGGCCGCCCTGCAGAAGAGCGTCAACGCCGCCAAGTCCGCGCGCGGCGAGGCCGACGAGGACGAGAAGCCGGCGAAGAAGAAGTCGACCGGCAAGCGGGCCACGGCCGGCAAGAGCCCCAAGAAGGCCGCCAAGAAGACCACCAAGAAGACCGCGGCGAAGAAGGCGAGCTAGGGAGCCGTCAGCGGCCAAGGGCGGGCGGACTCGATCTGTGCCGACAGGCTCAGCAGCGTCGGCTCGCCGTCGGTGCGACCGACCAGCTGGACCGCGAGCGGCAGGCCGTCGGCGGCGACGCCGGCCGGCACCGAGGCGGCCGGGTTGCCGGCGAGGTTCCAGATCGCCGCATAGGCGATCGCCGGCATCGCCCTCAGGCTGGCCCTGACGGCGCCGATGCCGTCGAGGATGCCGACCTCCGGAGGTCGGTGCGCCGTCGCCGGCGTGAGCAGCACGTCGCAGCGCTCGAACACGCGATTCGCCTTGCGGGACAGGCGTTCGGTCTCCCTCAGTGCGAACCGGACGACCTTCGGGGTGACCCACGCGCCGAGTCGGTAGACCTCCCGGGTCCGGCGCTCCAGCCGGTCGTAGTGCTCGACCGCGTCTGCCTCGGTGCGGATCCCGGCGAAGAACTGCGGGACGAATGCGCGGGTCGGGTCGGGGTAGCGCGGGTCGATCTCGAACACCTCGTGACCGAGCCCCTCGAGCAGCGCCGCGGTGTCCTCGACCGCCTTCACGTGCGAGCGGTCCGGCTTGATCCCGACCGTGACCGGACGGGTCGACCAGCCGATCCGCAGCCGGCCGGGGTCCGTGCGGGCGGCGTCGACGAAGGAACCCGTCTCACCGGCGCGGTAGCGGTCGGTGTCCACGTTGCCGCGCACGGCGTCGTACACGAGCGCGGCGTCGAGCACGCTGCGCGCCAGCGGACCGACGGTGCCGAGGGACCACCACAGGTGCTCCGCCGGCGCCGTGCTGACACGTCCACGCTGCGGCTTCAGCCCGAACAGGCCGCAGAACGCGGACGGGATCCGGATCGAGCCGCCGCCGTCCCCACCGAGGCCGACGGGGACCATGCCGGCGACGACGGCCGCCGCGGTGCCGCCGCTGGACCCGCCCGGCGTGTGCCCGGGCGACCACGGGTTGTGCGTGATCCCGTGCGCCTCGGACTCCGTGTAGGGCCACGCGCCGAACTCCGGCATCGCGGTCTTGCCGACGATCACAGCACCCGCGGCGCGGAGCCGACGGACCACCTCGCTGTCGGCCGCCGCCGGCGTGCTGTTGCCGCGGCCACCGAACGTCGTGACGCAGCCGGCGACGTCGATCTCCTCCTTGATCGCCACCGGCACCCCGTGCAACGGTCCCGGCGTCTCCCCGCGGGTCAGGGAGGCGTCCCGGTCGGCCGCCTCGGCACGGGCCTGGTCGGCGAGGACGACGGTGAACGCGCGGATCCCCGGATCCCGCTCGACGATCCGCCGCAGCGCCTCGTCGACCGCCTCCAGGGCCGACATGGTGCCGCTCGTCGTACGTGACGCGACGTCCGCGACACCGGGGCTGGTGGTTTCAGAAGACACCCGGCGACGGTACAGAAGTACCCCGTGGGGTGTGACTCCGCCCTGTGGAGGGGAGTACCCAAGGAGAAGCAATCTCGAGGAGGCCTCATGTCGGGTGTGGAAACGGGAACGATCAAGACGGATGTGCCCGCGCGGCTCGACCGGCTGCCGTGGGCCAAGTGGCACTGGATGGTGGTGATCGGGCTCGGCACCGTCTGGATCCTCGACGGGCTCGAGGTCACGATCGTGGGCTCGATGTCCGAGGCGCTCAAGCCCGAGGGCACCGGGCTGGGCATGTCCAGCTCCGACATCGGCCTGGCCGGCGCCATCTACGTCGCGGGTGCCTGCATCGGGGCGCTGTTCTTCGGCCAGCTGACCGACCGCTTCGGCCGCAAGAAGCTGTTCCTGATCACGCTGGGCGTCTACACCGTGGGCACCGTGCTGACGGCGTTCTCGATGAACCCGATGTGGTACTTCGCGTGCCGCTTCCTGACCGGCACCGGCATCGGCGGTGAGTACGCCGCGATCAACTCCGCGATCGACGAGCTGATCCCGGCCAAGTACCGCGGCCGCGTGGACATCGCGATCAACGGCTCGTTCTGGATCGGTGCCGGTGGTGGCGCACTGCTGACGATCCCGCTGCTCGACCCGAAGGTCCTCGACCCGTCCGTGGGTTGGCGGCTCGCGTTCGGCCTCGGCGCGATCCTCGCGTTCGGCATCCTGTTCGTTCGCCGCCAGGTGCCCGAGAGCCCGCGCTGGCTGTTCATCCACGGCCGCGAGGACGAGAGCGAGAAGATCGTCCGCGGCATCGAGGACACCGTCGAGGAGGAGACCGGGAAGACCCTGCCGAGCGTCTCCGAGACGCTGACCATCCGGCAACGCCGGACGATCCCGTTGCCGTTGATCGCGAAGACGGTGTTCACGCTGTACCCGAAGCGGACGGTGCTCTGCTTCTCGCTCTTCGTGGGCCAGGCGTTCCTCTACAACGCCTTCTTCTTCACCTACGGCGACACGCTCTCGACGTTCATGGACGTCAAGCAGACCGGCTACTACATCGCGGTGTTCGCGCTGAGCAACTTCCTGGGGGCGATCCTGCTGAGTCCGCTGTTCGACACCATCGGCCGGGTGAAGATGATCGCCGGCACCTACATCCTGTCCGGCGTCCTGCTGGCGATCGCGGGCACCATGCTGGGCGGACTCAGCGCGGTCACGCTGACGATCTTCGGCGCGGTGATCTTCTTCTTCGCCTCGGCCGGCGCGAGTGCGGCGTACCTGACCGCCAGCGAGGTCTTCCCGATGGAGACCCGCGCGCTGTGCATCGCGTTCTTCTACGCGATCGGCACGGCCGTCGGTGGTATCGCCGGCCCGCTGCTGTTCGGCAGGCTGATCGACGCCGCCTCGGCCGACAAGGACATCTCCCAGATCGCGATCGGCTACTTCATCGGCGCCGTGCTGATGATCGCCGGCGGGATCATCGAGATCTTCCTCGGCGTCAAGGCCGAGGGTCAGTCGCTCGAGAACATCGCGAAGCCGCTGACCGCCGAGGACTCCGACACCGGCGCTCCCGGCACCGTGCCCGCGAACGCCTGACGAAGGGACCAGACCATGCCGATGCCACCCCCCAAGCCGTCCACGGAGGGCAAGCGGGACCGTCAGGTGCTGTCCGAGGTCGGCCAGATCACGCGGGCGCTCCATGCGGAGGGCTCCCAGTCACCCGAGGCGCTGGCCAAGCTGATCGGCTCCGCGTACTGGGAGGACGGGCGCTACGAGCAGGCCCTCGCCTACGCGATCGCCCACGGACACGTGGTCCGGACCGCCGAGGGGCGGCTGGCGGCCACCTAGGCGGGGCCACCCGCGACACCGCACCGCCGCAGGGCCAGGACGACCAGGGCCTGCGTGACCGCCACCATGTCGGCGATCTCGACGTGCTCGAGCGGGGCGTGCGCCTGGAGCGGGTCGCCCGGGCCGTAGTGCAAGGTCGGGATGCCGCCGATGCCGGAGTACAGCCGGAGGTCGCTGCCGTAGACCTCCGCGCACACGCGGGGCGTTGCCGCGCCGGTGTCGACGGCAGCCGCCACCACCTCGCCGACCAGCGGGTGCTCGGGGTCGAGTCGTCCGCTGCCGAACTGGCCACCGGGCCAGGTCACCACCGGCCGGTGGTCGCGCAGCCACTCGTCCTTGAGGCTGGCCTCGCTGACCGCGTCCTCGAACGCCGAGCGGGCGGCCTGCGGCTCCTCGCCGAGCAGCACGCCGTACCTCCCCTCGGCGACCAGCCGGTCGGGCACGCTGCTCACCCAGTCACCGGTGCTCACGGTGCCGATCGAGAGCGCGTAGGGCAGCGGCTCGTCACCGAACAGCGGGTCGACGACGGCGTTGCGGTCGGCCTCCAGCGCCAGCAGCGCGCGGTGCACCGGCAGGAACGCCTCGAACGCGCTCCGGCCGCTCAGCCGCATGCTGCCGTGGGCGGAGCGGCCCGGCACCTCGATCCGGAAGGTGAGGGCGCCGGCGTTGGCCACGACCAGCTTGCCGCCGGTGGGCTCGGTGATCACGGCCGCCTCGGCCCGGTGGCCGCGGCGCAGGGTCGCGAAGGCGCCCAGTCCGCCGTCCTCCTCGCCGATCACGCCGTGCACGGCCAGCGGCCGCTCCAGTCGCACGCCGGCCGCGCGCAAGGTCTCCACCACGGCGATGTTGACCGCGACCCCGGCCTTCATGTCGCAGGCCCCGCGGCCGTAGACCTGACCCTGGTGCACCTCGGCCGAGAACGGGTCGCTGCCACCCCAGGTCTCCGGGTCGCCGGGCGGGACCACGTCGAGGTGGCCCTGCAGCACCAGCGCGGGCGTGTCATCACCCGCGGTGACCGCCGCGAGGCCGAACGCGCGCTCCCGCTCGACCTCGGCCCCGGGGAACCACGGGTCCGCGCTCAGCTCGTCGAGGTCGACCTGCCAGTGGTCCACCTCCATGCCGACGTCCGCGAGCATGCCCGCGGCGACCTCGACCACCTCCACCTCGGCGGGACTGCCGGAGACCGACGGGACCCGCACCAGGGTCACCAGCCGGTCGACGAGCGCCTCCTCGTCGAGGTGGTCCAGGACGCGCCGCTCGGTCGGGGTCAGCCCGGTGTCGCTCATGGTGGTGAGGCTAACGGTCGGCCAGTTACCACGGGACCGTGGTGTTCCGCCTCTTCCCTCGCCGAATTCCGCTAGGGAAGGGGATGGTTACCACGGGACCGTGGTGTTCGGCCCCGCCACCGCCGCTGACCCTCAGGACGTCTCGAGCAGCGAACGTACGACGCGCAGGCCCACCGACAGCCGGGCCAGGTCGGCCTGCTCGTCGGCACAGATCTCCTGCAGCGTCTCCACCGACCGGCTGACGCGCACCTCGTCGGACTCCTCCCAGCTGGCCACCCTGGCGGCCGCGGAGTCGGCGGAGGACGTCGCGGCCAGCACCTGGGCGACGAGCTGGGCGTGCACCCCGTGCAGGTCGTCGCGCAGCGCGGCGCGGGCCATCGTCTCCCAGCGGTCGGTGCGGGGAAGGGTCAGGATCCGGGCCACCAGCGTCGGGAGGCCGAGCCGCTCGGCGAGCGCGAAGTGCACCCGCGCCACCTCGAGCGGGTCGATCCCGTCACGTGCGGCGGTCTCGACGATGCCGATGATCATGTACGCCGGGGGCATCACCGCGACGTGCGTGGCCAGGCTCTCGGGCACTCCCTGCTTGATCATGGTGTCCCGGCGCTCCTCGAAGGCCGCCTGCTCGCGGCCCGTGATCAGCTCGGGCAGCGCCTGCAGCACGCGCTCGGTGACCACCTCGAAGTGGTCCACCGTGGCCTCGCTGTCCAGCGGTGGTCGACGGTTGCTGACCAGCCAGCGCGAGACACGCTCCACCAGCGTGCGCACCTCGATCCGCATCCGGGTCTGGACCGCGGCATCGATCCGGTTGTCCCAGTGGTTGATCTCGCGCAGCAGGCCCGCGGTGCCGAAGATCTCGCGGGCGATGAAGTTGGCCCGGGTCAGCTCGGCCGCGCTGGCGCTGGTCTCCCCCGACAGCCGGTGCAGGTAGGTGATGCCGGCGCCGTTGACCAGGTCGTTGACGATCTGGGTGACCACGATCTCGCGGCGCAGCGGGTGGTCCACCATCGCGCCCCGGTAGTCCTGGCGCATCGCCCGCGGGAAGTACGAGTACAGGTCGCTGCGCAGGAAGGGGTCGTCGGCGAGGTCGGTGGTGAGCAGCTCGTCGGCGAGCCCGATCTTGGCGTAGGCAAGCAGGACCGAGAGCTCGGGCGCGGTCAGTCCTTCGCCGCGCTCCTTGCGCGCGACCACCTCGCGGCGGCTCGGCAGCGCCTCGAGGTCGCGGTTGAGCCGGCCGGTGCGCTCGAGGTGCCGCATCCAGTCCTCGTGGACGTGGAGCAGTGCCGGTGCCTGCGCCAACGAGTTGGCGAGGGCGAGGTTCTGCTCGTAGTTGTCGTTGAGCACGAGCAGGCCGACCTCGTCGGTCATGGACGCCAGCAGCTCCGCGCGGCCCTCGGCGGTGAGGTCACCGGCGTCGACCACGCGGTTGAGCAGGATCTTGATGTTGACCTCGTGGTCGGAGGTGTCGACGCCGGCCGAGTTGTCGATGAAGTCGGTGTTGATCCGACCACCGGCCTCGGCGAACTCGATCCGACCGCGTTGCGTGAGCCCCAGGTTGCCGCCCTCGCCGACGACCGCGCACCGGAGGTCGGCGCCGTTGACCCGGATCGCGTCGTTGGCCTTGTCTCCGGCGTCGGCGTTCGACTCCGACTCGGCCTTCACGTAGGTGCCGATACCGCCGTTCCAGAGCAGGTCGACCGGCGCCTCCAGCACGGCGCGCATCAGCTCCGGTGGCGACAGCGCCGGCACGTTGCCCTCGATGCCGAGTGCGGTGCGGATCTCCTTGGTCAGCGGGATGGACTTCGTCGCCCGGGAGAACACGCCGCCGCCCTCGGAGATCAGGCTGCGGTCGTAGTCCTGCCAGGAGCTGCGCGGCAGGTCGAACAGCCGCTTGCGCTCGGCGAACGACGCGGCGGGGTCGGGGGTCGGGTCGATGAAGATGTCGCGGTGGTCGAAGGCCGCGACCAACCGGATGTGCTCGGAGCAGAGCATGCCGTTGCCGAACACGTCGCCGGACATGTCGCCGATGCCGACGGCCGTGAAGTCCTCGGACTGGCAGTCGACGCCCATCTCCCGGAAGTGCCGCTGGACCGAGACCCAGGCTCCCTTCGCAGTGATCCCCATCGCCTTGTGGTCATAGCCGACCGAGCCGCCGGAGGCGAACGCGTCCCCGAGCCAGAAGCCGTAGTCCTTGGCCACCTCGTTGGCGATGTCGGAGAACGTCGCGGTCCCCTTGTCGGCCGCCACCACGAGGTAGGAGTCGTCGGCGTCGTGCCGCACCACGTCGACGGGGGGTACGACGTCACCGTTGACCAGGTTGTCGGTGACGTCGAGCAGGGCGGAGATGAACGTGCGGTAGCAGGCGATCCCCTCGGCCATCCACGCGTCGCGGTCCCCCGGGTCGGGCAGCTGCTTGCAGACGAACCCGCCCTTCGCGCCGACGGGCACGATCACCGTGTTCTTGACCATCTGCGCCTTGACCAGGCCGAGCACCTCGGTACGGAAGTCGTCGCGGCGGTCGGACCAGCGCAGGCCACCGCGCGCCACGGATCCGAAGCGCAGGTGAACACCCTCGACGCGCGGGGAGTACACGAAGATCTCGAACCTCGGCCGCGGCTCCGGGAGGTCGGGGACGCTGGAGGGGTCGAGCTTCAGGGCGAGGTAGGGGTGCGGCAGGCGCTCACCGTCGGCGTTCTCCTGGTGCTGGAAGTAGTTCGTGCGCAGGGTCGCCTGGATCATGGTGAGGTACGCGCGCAGGATCCGGTCCTGGTCGAGCCCGGCCACCTCGTCGAGCGCTCGGGCGATCCGGGACTCGAGGTCCTCGCACTTCGCCGTACGCGCCTCGGCGTCGGCCGCGATGTCGCCGTTGCGGCCCGGGTCGAACCGGGCCTCGAACAGCTTCACCAGGTAGCCGGTGATGTCGACGTTGGAGCACAGCGTGTCCTCGATGTACTCCTGCGAGTACGGCGTGGCCCCCTGCCGGAGGTAGCGCGCATAGGCGCGCAGCACCATCGCCTGCCGCCAGCTGATCCCGGCCGCGAGCACGAGGGCGTTGAAGCCGTCGCTCTCGTTGCGGTCCTGCCACACCGACTGCACGGCGTCCTGGAACGGCTGGATCGCCGATGCCGGCCAGGGTCGCGTCCATCGGAGGCCGAAGTCGTAGATGTGGGTCGGGAGCGGCATCCCCTCGAGCTCGTAGGGACGTTCGTCGACGACCTCGACCCCCATCGCCGAGAGCGTCGGCAGCACCTCCGACAACGACAGCGGGCCACCGGTCCGGAAGATCTTGAGCCGGGCGTTGCGGCTCCGCCCCTCCGGCTCCAGCGACAGGGAGAGGTCGCCGTCACCCATCCGCGCCAAGCGGCACAGGTCGAGGGCGCCGTCAGCGGCGCTGTAGTCCTCCTTGTAGGCCTCCGGGAACGCGTCACCGTGCTCCTTGACCAGGCGCGAACCCTCGTCGGCGTCGTTCGCCTCGAGCACGGCCGCAGCCAGGTCGTCGTCCCACGATCGGGCGGCCTCGGCCAGCTCCCGCTCGAGGTCGGCGGTGTCCACCTCGACCAGCTCGCCGTCCTCGGGGGGACGGACCACGAAGTGGAGCCGCGCAGCGAACGACTCCGACACCCGCGCGGTGAACTCGACGCTCTCGCCGCCGAGACGCTGCTTGAGGATGTGCGAGATCTTCTCGCGGACGGTCGTGTTGTAGCGGTCGCGCGGGAGGTACACCAGGCAGGAGAGGAACCGGCCGTAGCTGTCCCGCCGCAGGAACAGCCGCAGCTGGCGGCGCTCGCGCGTGTGCATGACCGCGTCGGCGATCGGCACCAGGTCGTCGACCGGGGTCTGGAAGAACTCGTCGCGCGGATAGGTCTCGAGGACGTCCATCAGGGCCTTGCCGGCGTGGCTGTGCGCCTCGTAGCCGGCCCGCTCGATCACCTGCTTCGCCTTCTCGCGCAGCACCGGGATCCGGTTGACGGACTCGGCGTACGCCGCGGAGGAGAACAGCCCGAGGATCCGCCGCTCGCCCACGACCTCACCTGCGGCGTCGAACTTCTTCACGCCGATGTAGTCGAGGTGGACCGGCCGGTGGACCGTGGCCCGGGAGTTGGCCTTGGCCAGCACGAGCAGGTGCTTCTCGCGGGCCCGTGCCTTCGCCGGCGGCGGCAGCTTGCCGAACGACGGCGACTGCATCTGGTCGGCCCGCAGGATCCCGAGCCCGGTGCCGGGGACGGCGCGCAGGAGCTCGTCGTCGCCGTCCTTGACCAGGTCGTACTCGCGGAAGCCGAGGAACGTGAAGTGGTCGTGCGTCAGCCAGGTGAGGAACTCCCTGCCCTGCGCGAGCTCGGCCTCCGACAGCGGCGGGGGGTTGGTCTCGAGGTCGGAGACGATCGCGTCGACGGCGGCATTCATCCGCTGCCAGTCCTCGACCGCCTCGCGGACGTCCTGGAGCACCTTGAGCAGGAGCTGCCGGACCTCCTCCGTCTCGCCCTCGGGCACCCGGTCGATCTCGACGTGCATCCACGACTCGCGGTCGACGTCGTGGTCGTCGGTGGCTGCGGCGTCGTCGAGGACCTCACGGAGGTTGCCGTCCAGGCTGCGTCGTACGACGAACTGCGGGTGCATGACCTGGTGGACGGTGTAGCCCGCCGAGTCGAGTGCCATGCCCACGGAGTCGACCAGGAACGGCATGTCGTCGGTGACCACCTCGACCACCGTGCGACCCAGGCAGGTCCAGCCGTCGCGGTCCTGGGTCGGCGTGAACAGCCGGACGTTGGCCGTGCCCTGGGGCCGGTTGCCGGCCAGGTCGAGCTGGTGCAGCACGGTCGCCCCGAGGTCGCGCTGGGTGCGGTCGAGCAGGTCCTCGGCGGAGACGTGCCGGTAGTAGCCGCGGATCAACGACTCGAGGTCGACACCGGGCATCGACGGCAGCTCCTGGGCGTGCGCGAAGAGCTCCTCGAGGATGGCTGACTTGCGTTCGTCCAAGGCCGCTGACACGACTCCGAGGTTAGTCCTCCCGCACCTCCCGTCGCAGGTGACCCACGGGGAAAGCCCGTCTCGTCGCCGAGACGTCTGCGCGGAGCACCTCGTGGTCTGCGCGGCGAGCGGCTGCGAGTGGGTGTGCGGGTACGGCTCCGGTCGGGGCCTCCCGAGACTTTCTGAAAGTTGTTTTCTGCACAGCGCCCGAAATGACCGCATTCCCGGGGCTGGAGTGTCGGTGGTGGGTGCCAGAATTCCTTGTATGGCAACGGTCTTCGGCGACTCGACCACCCACCCGGTGGCTGCGGCTGTCGCTGCCGCGGAGGCCGACCTGGACCAGGTGGCCGGGGTCGGGTTCTGGTCGATGACACCGACCGAGGCCGCCGAGACCCTGGCCGCGCTGCACCGGCTGGGCGCCAGGACCGCTGCGTTGGAGCTGGGCACGCCTGCACCGAGCGCCGAGACCCTCGACGTCGGCCCCGCTGCCGGTGCCACCGACACCGCGTCGTGGTGGGCCCACACCACCCGGCAGACCAAGCGGACCGCGCACCACCGGATGGAGCTCGCCCAGGCACTCGACCGTGACCACGAGCCGGTCCGGGACGCGATGGCTGCACGGGCTTGTTTCGGAGGTGCAGGCGGTGGTGATCGTGAAGGGTGTCGAGAAGCTGCCGGTCGAGCACCGTGGTGACGCCGAGGCGCACCTGGTCGGGTTGGCCGCGGAGCACGACCCGGTCGCGTTGGGTCGGCTCGCGGCGCACATCCTGGAGGTGGTGGCCCCCGAGGTCGCCGACGCCCACGAGCTCGCCGCCCTGGAGCGCCAGGAAGCGTTGGCGGTGGAGTCGTGCCGGTTCACGATGTCCGATGACGGGCACGGGCTGTGCCACGGCCGGTTCACCGTCCCCACGGTCGTGGGCGCGATGCTCAAGCAGGGGGTGCTGGCGATCAACTCCCCCAAACACCGCCGCCACTCCGGGACCCCGAAGGGCATGGGTCACGCGTTCTGCGAGTACGTCACCCGCTACCCCCTCGACCGGCTCCCCCACACCGGCGGCGTCGACGCCACCGTGGTGGTCACGATGACCCTCGAGCAGCTCGAAGGGCGCCTGGAGACCTCCGGCATCGCCCGGCTCGACACCGGAGACCCGCTCACCGCCGGCCACGCCCGCAGGCTCGCCTGCGAAGCCGGGATCATCCCGATCGTCCTCGGCGGCAAGGGTGAGGTCCTCGACCAGGGCCGCGCCAAGCGGTTCCACACCAAGGCCCAACGGATCGCGATCGCCCACCGCGACCACCACTGCACCGCCGAGGGCTGCGACTGGCCCGCAGCAATGTGCCACGTCCACCACAACCTGCCCTGGTCCAAAGGCGGCACCACCACCGTCGCCGACGGACGCCTCCTCTGCCCCCGACACCACACCTACGCCCACTCACCCAAGTACCAGATGAAGACCATCCCCAACGGACGCGTCATCTTCAGCCGCACGTGAGGGGCCGACTCCGGCAGGCCCGCACACAGGATCCGACCCGACCCCACTCATCGGGAGCATCCATGTCCTTCGTCGAAGGGGTCCGCAGCGTGGCCTACTCCGTCGCGGCGATCACCGCCTCGGTGATCGATCGCGCGATCGGCACCGACTCCCAGGTCGGCAACTACGGGCTGGTCGGTGGTCCGCTGGGGCTCGTCCCGCCGGTGGGCGCGATCACCCTGGAGGTCTGGTACTGCGGCGACAGCAAGTCCGACAACCGTTTCGGCCCCGATCCCGAGGCCGTCGAAGGGTGATCCTCCTGACCCGGCGCCCACGCGCCTCCCGACACTGTCGGAGTCCGCGCCTAGGATCGTCCGGGTGAAGCGACGATGAGCAAGATGGACGGTCTCCGGGCGATGCGGGAGGCCCGCTACGCGCAGCGGGCCTCGCAGACGGCGACGACCACGCCGCGCCCGACGGTGCGGACGGCCCCCGCGAAACCCGCGGACGAGACACCGCTCGCGGAGCCGGTTGCCGACGGGGACGCGCTCTGCGGGCACCGCAACATGGGCGGGCGCACCTGCACGCGCGAGCAGGGCCACGCGGCGAAGAGCCACCGCTACTCCTGAGCCGGCCGCCCGCTACAGGGCCGAGCGGAGGTCCCAGAGCAGCGGGTAGTAGCGCAGGTCCAGGCGCGTGCGCAGGTAGTCGGCGCCGGTGGAGCCGCCGGTGCCGGTCTTGCGACCGATCATCCGCTCCACCATCACCACGTGGCGCGCGCGCCAGGCGGCGGCCAGCTCGTCGTGCTGGAGCAGCGCCTCGGCGAGCGCCCACACCTCGGCGTACGACGAGCGGTCGTGCGCGACCGTCCGCAGGGAGGCGGTGATCTCCTCGTCCGACGACGCGTCGAGTCCGGTGCGGGCGAGCACCGAGACGAAGCCGTCCCACAGGGTCGGCTCGGCGAGCCGGCGGCGGAGCCGGTCCGACTCGTCGTCGCTGAGCCCGCGGAAGCGCTTGAGGTAGCCCTCGTCCTTGGCGCCGGAGAGGAACTCGAGCTCGCGGAACTGGACCGACTGGAACCCGCTGGCCGGCGCCAGCCGCTGCCGGAACTCCAGGAAGTCCTGCGGTGTCATCGTCTCCAGCACGTCGATCTGCTGCACCAGCACCCGCTCGATCACGTGCATCCGGGTCAGCAGGTGCCGCGCCCACCAGAGCCGGTCCGCCCGCTCCCCGGAGGTGCCGAGCATCGCGTCGCGTGCCGACACGGCTTCGTGCAGCAGCTGCTGGAACCACAGCTCGTAGACCTGGTGGATGGTGATGAAGAGCAGCTCGTCGTGCGCCGGCGGGTCTGACTCGAGGTGCTGGCTGTCCAGCAGCTGCGGCAGCCGCAGGTAGCTGCCGTAGGTGAGCAGGGCTCCCTGCTCGCCGAACCTGACGTCACTGTCGTCCTGTCGCTCCTGGTCCACGGGCGCCACGCTAGCCCCGTCCCTTCCGCGCAGCGAGGCGGTCCCGTACGACGTCGACCACGGTCGCGACCAGCACGATCAGCCCGTAGACCCCGAACAGCCCGAAACCCGTGACCACGACGAGCAGGACCGGCACCAGCACTCCCCCGACGTACGTCGCGACCGGGTTGCGTCCTACCGGCGACCGCCAAAGCAGGACCGCGGCCACCAGGCCGGCGACGCCGAGCACGGCGTAGGGCCAGGAGAGCGGGTCGTCCCCGAAGAGCTGGGACACGGCGAACGCGAGTCCGATCACGGCGGCGAGCACGCATGCCCCCAGCTGCGCCAGCGGCAGCACCGCGGTGACCGGCTCGTCCGACTCCTCCATGACGCGCACGCTATCGGCGGCGCATGCAGCATGATGACGCCCATGAAGCTTCGCGACGAGATCACGTGCCACGCCATCGCGCCCGAGGTGTCCGCGCTGGTGCCGACCTGGCTGGAGGGTGAGCGATGAAGTCGGTCAACTACGACCTGCGGTACGACGGGGCGACCGCGGAGCAGGTCTACGCGATGCTCGGCGAGCAGGGCTTCCGGGAGCAGGTGTGCGACTTCCAGGGCGTGCTGCGACGGACGGTGTCGATCAGCCCCTCCGGCTCGGGGATGGGTGTCACGATCGACCAGGTGCAGGCCGCGCAGGGCGTCCCGTCGTTCGCGAAGAAGTTCGTCGGCGAGGAGATCCACATCGTGCAGCAGGAGGCGTGGTCCTCACCCACCGCGGCCGCGGTCACGGTGGAGATCCCCGGCAAGCCGGGCGAGGTCAAGGGAACGGTCTCGATCACCGAGGACGGCACCGGCGTCACCGAGAACGTCCAGATGGACGTCAAGGTCGGCATCCCGCTGGTCGGCGGCAAGATCGAGGGCCTGATCGCCGAGATGCTCACCAAGGCGTTGCGCGCGGAGAACCACGTCGGCCGGCAGTGGCTGGCCCACCGCGGCTGACCGGCACCGGGGAGCTCAGCGAGCGCGGGAGTTCCAGCTCCGGCGGTACGCCGCCGGGCTCGACCTGAGCTCGCGGGCGAAGTGCGTGCGCAGCGTCGCCGCCGTACCGAAGCCCACGCGTGCGGCGACCTGCTCCACCCCGAGCTCGGTCGCCTCGAGCAGCCGGCGCGACTCGGCCACCCTGGCCCGGGTCAACCAGCGCAACGGCGCCTCACCGGTCTCGTCGCGGAAGCGGCGGATGAACGTGCGCTCGCTCCACCCCGCGTGCCGGGCCATGTCCGCGATGCTCAGCCGTTCCTCGAGCCGGTCCAGCATCCAGGCCCGGGTGGGCGCCAGTCCGCTGCCGGTCACCGGGAGCGGACGTTCGACGAACTGCGCCTGTCCCCCGTCGCGCTGAGCTGCCACGACCATCCGACGGGCGATCGTGTTGGCCGCCTCGGCTCCGTGGTCGCCGCGCACCAGGTGCAGGCAGAGGTCGATGCCCGCAGCGACGCCGGCGCTGGTGAGCACGTCCCCCTCGTCCACGAACAGCACGTCGGGGTCGACCACCACCCGCGGGAACATCTGGGCCAGCAGCCCGGCCGACTGCCAGTGGGTGGTCGCCCGGCGGCCGTCGAGCAGCCCGGTCGCTGCCAGGGCGAAGGCGCCCGTGCAGATCGAGACCATCCTGGCGCCTCGTCCGTGGGCCGAACGCAGGGCGTCGAGCACGGCCGGGGCGAGCACCCGTGACTCGCTCTCGAAGCCCGGCACCACGACGGTGTCGGCCGTGGCCAGGGCCTCCAGACCGGCCGGGGCGACCACGTCGAACCCGCTCGTCGTGCGGACCGACCCGGGCCGCTCGGCGCAGACCACGACGTCGTACAGGTCGAGATCCCGACGTCCCATCACCTGCGCCGGGATGGCGAGGTCGAAGGCCACCACGCGTTCCAGCACGAGCACGGCCACGACGTGGCGAGATCCATGCGACACATGGCAATCATGCCACTCGTCGGTCCGGGTCCGACACCGGCAGGATCGTGGTCATGAGAATCGACGTGATCGTGTTCGACGGGTTCGACGAGCTGGATGCCATCGGCCCCTACGAGGTGTTCGGTCACGCCCGGCTGGCCGGCGCCGACCTGGATGTCGCGTACGCGTCGCTCGACGCGGGTCCCGGCGCGGAGGTCACCGCCGCGCTCGGCACCACCCTGAGGGTGCAGCGCACCCTCGGCGCACCTGACGTGGTCGTGGTCCCCGGCGGTGGCTGGAGCGACGGCAGCATCGCCGGCGCCCGGTCCGAGGCGCAGCGGGGCGAGCTTCCCCGTGCCCTTGCCGCGCTGCACCAGTCCGGGACGCTGGTGGCCGGGGTGTGCTCGGGAGGCATGCTGCTCGCCACCGCCGGCCTGCTCGACGGCCGGCGCGCGACCACGCACCACTCCGCGATCGACCAGCTCCCGTCCTACGGCGCGAGTGTGGTCCGGGAGCGGGTCGTCGACGAGGGCACCGTGGTCACCGCCGGCGGTGTGACCAGCGGCATCGACCTCGCGCTGCACCTCGTCGAGCGGCTCTGCGGCGCGTGGTACGCCGACGCCGCCGCGCGGATGATGGAGCACACCCGGGTGCGCGCCGGAGAGCCGTCGGCGCTGCGCTAGTCAGGAGTGCGCCCTGCTCCCCGCGTTCGCGCCTGAGCTCGTGCAGCTCGCCCTCGACCTCCAGACGGATCAACTCGACCCGGCGACCCAGCAGCGAGTCGACGTGTCGACCTGGTCCCGGCACCTTGGAGCAGGGCCACGCCCACAGTGGCAAGGGTCGTTGCCTCTTCGCGGCGGTCCTCCTCCTCGTAGGCGAAGGCGATCGTCCGAAAGTCGCCGAGCCACAAGGCAAAGACGTCTCCCCAGGTGAGCACTCGCACCGGCCCAGATGGGACGTGTCCGTCGCGTGGCGCGAGCGTCGCCTCGACGGCGTCCTCCCGGTCCACGCGGGTCAGCGTGATGCTGCCGTCGACCGGCAGCGCCTGCTGCACCGCGGCCACGAACCCGTCCCGGTCCAGGGGTTCCGCCCGACCGACCCGAATCCAGTCGTTCACTCAGTCCTCGTCCTGCGCGTCCCGTCGACGGGCCCGGATCACCACGACCGCGAGCACCACGAACGGCCCGAACGCGAGCAGCAGCACCAGCACCTGCTCGATCGGGTGCAGGGGGCCGGCGTGCAGCACCGGCAGCATCAGTCCACGTCCGGCCCCATGTACGGGTAGCGGTACTGCTTCGGCGGGTTGAAGGTCTCCTTGATCGAGCGCGGTGTCGTCCAGCGCATCAGGTTCGCCGGGGCACCCGCCTTGTCGTTGGTGCCCGACGCCCGGGCGCCACCGAAGGGCTGCTGCCCGACGACCGCGCCGGTCGGCTTGTCGTTGACGTAGAAGTTGCCCGCGGCGTAGCGCAGCGTCTCGTGGGCCCAGGCGATCGCGGCGCGGTCCTGCGCGATGATCGCGCCGGTGAGTGCGTACGGCGCGAACGACTCCATCTGCGCGACGACCTTCTCGAAGTTGCGGTCCTCGTAGACGTGCACCGCCAGCACCGGGCCGAAGTACTCGGTGTTGAACATCTGGTCGGTGGGGTCGGTGGAGAGCACGACGGTCGGACGCACGAAGTAGCCCACCGAGTCGTCGACCTGACCGCCGGCGAGCATCGTCAGGTGGTCGTTGCGGCGGACCCGCGCGATCGCGGCCTTGTGCTTGGCGAACGCGCGGTCGTCGATCACGGCGCCCATGAAGTTCGAGAAGTCGGTGACGTCGCCCATCGTGATCGCCTCGACCTCGGCCACGAACTCGTCCTTCATCCTGTCCCAGACCGAGCGGGCGACGTACGCGCGCGATGCGGCCGAGCACTTCTGGCCCTGGAACTCGAAGGCCCCCCGGATCAGCGCGACCCTCAGCACGTCGGGGTCCGCCGACGGGTGCGCGACCACGAAGTCCTTGCCCCCGGTCTCGCCGACGATGCGCGGGTAGGACCGGTACGACGCGATGTTCTCACCGACGGTGCGCCAGAGGTGCTGGAAGGTCGGCGTCGAACCGGTGAAGTGGATGCCGGCCAGGTCGGGGTGGCTCAGCGCCACCTTCGAGACGTCGAGGCCGTCGCCCGGGAGCATGTTGATCACGCCCGGCGGCATGCCCGCCTCCTCGAGGAGCTCCATGGTCAGCGACGCCGCGAGCTGCTGGGTCGGCGACGGCTTCCAGACCACGGTGTTGCCCATCAGCGCCGGCGCGGTCGGCAGGTTGCCGGCGATGGCGGTGAAGTTGAACGGCGTGATCGCGTAGACGAACCCCTCGAGCGGGCGGTGGTCGGTGCGGTTCCAGATGCCGGGGCTGTTCGCGATCGGCTGCTCGCCCAGGATCTGGCGCGCGTAGTGGACGTTGAACCGCCAGAAGTCGATCAGCTCGCAGGCCGCGTCGATCTCCGCCTGGAACGCCGTCTTGGACTGGCCGAGCATGGTGGCCGCGTTGATCCGCTGCCGCCACGGGCCGGCCAGCAGGTCGGCCGCCTTGAGGATCACGGCGCAGCGCTCGTCGAACGGCATCGCGCGCCAGGCCGGTGCCGCGTCCAGGGCCGCCTTCGTCGCTGCGCGGGCGTCCTTCTGGGTCGAGTTCTTCATCACCCCCAGCACGTGCTGGTGGTCGTGCGGCTGGACGACCTTGATCTCCTTGCCGCCGCCGGCTCGCTTCCGGCCGTTGATGTGCGCCCGGAAGGTGTGCTGGCGCCGCTCGAGCTTCGCGATCTCCACCCGGAGGGCCGCCCGTTCGGGACTGCCCGGGGCGTACATCAGGTTGGGCTCGTTGACGGGTGCCGGCGGCTGGGTGACTGCGTCCATGCCCGCGATGCTAGTCAGTGAGCAGGTCGGCGATCTCCTGGGTGGCGTACCAGCCGGGATCGGCCAGGTCGGACACCGACGGGTCGATGTCGGCAGGGTCGGCGTGCACGGCCCGGACCCGGCTCCACTCGATCGCCCCGTCCGGGTCGGCGACGTCACCGACGAGCACGACCCGTCGTCCGGACCCGCTCAGCAGGGCGGCCGAGGCGTCGGCGGCCGCCATCAGGGCGTCGTACTCCGACTCCTCGTCCTCGTCGGCGGCGACGAAGCGCTCCGCCTCCACGGGCACAGCGCCGGCGTCGAGGTAGCGGCGGAGGTCCCCGAGCGTGGCCGGCACGTAGACCCGGGTCACCGAACCGTCCTGGTGCTCACGGGTGCGGGCGCTTCCGCCCGCGCGGGGCACGGGGCCTGGTCTCGCTGGCCGAGTCGACCAGCTCGTCGAGGGCCTCCTTGATGCACTGGCCGAGGACGTCGACGTCGGGCAGCGCGTCGCGGTCGGCGTTGAGGCCGTAGTACACGGACCCGTCGTACGACGTGACGCCGATCGCCAGCGAGAAGCCGGGCAGCAACGGGGGCACCGGGTAGGTCTCCATCATCTCGGCACCCGCGGCGAACATCGGGAACTGCGGTCCGGGCACGTTGGTGATCACCAGGTTGACGTCGTGGTCGTCGGTCAGCGCCACCCGGGTGCCGAGCGCGTGGAACGTGGTGGGCGCGAACCCGGCGACGCCCGCGATCCGGTCGGCGGCCACGGCCTTGCCGGTCTCGCTGTGCGCGTGCAGCGCGTAGGAGACCTGGTGCAGCCGCACCACCGGCGAGGTCTCCCCGATCGGCAGGTTGAGCAGGTGACCGACCACGCTGCTGCCCAGCGACGTCGGCTCGCTCTCCTCGTCGATCACGCTCATCGGCACCAGCGCCCGCAGCCGGCGGCCTGCGTTCACCGCCTCGGCGCGGGTCATCAACCAGGCCCGGATCGCGCCGGTGATCGTGGCCAGGATGACGTCGTTCACGGTGCCGCCGTGCACCCGGCGGACCTTGCGGTACTCCTTCAGCGCGGTGCGGACGAACACCACACGTCGCTGCTCGGACGGCTCGAGGTTGAAGGCGAATTCTGCCGCCGGGCGGCGGTTGGACAGGGCCGCGGCGACGGCACCGAGCCGGCCCGCGGTCTCCCCCGCCGTCCGGCGCAGGGAGGCGGCCGTGCTGCGGGCGGTGTCGATCGCCACCGAGGGCTCGGTCAGCACCTCGGTCACCGCTCCGAGCACCAGCCCGACGGGGCTCTGCTCGCGGCTCGGCACCCAGCCCTCCTGCACCAGCTGCCGAGGACCGGGATCGACGTCGAGCAGGACCTGACCGATGTCCACCGTCGAGCTGCCGTCGACCAGGATCTGGTGCGACTTCGAGAGCAGCGCGACGCGGCCGCCCTCGAGTCCCTCGACGAAGTACATCTCCCACAGCGGCCGGGTGCGGTCGAGCCGCCGGGACATGATCCGGGCGACCAGCTCACGGAGCTGGTCGACGGAGCCCGGCCGGGGCAGCGCGGAACGGCGCACGTGGTAGCCGAGCTCGAAGTCGGGGTCGTCCACCCAGACCGGGTTGGCCAGCCGGCCGGGCACCTGGCGCGGGACCTGCCGGTAGCGCGGGACGAAGGCGATCCGGTCGTCGATGTGGGCGACCAACGTGTCGTAGTCGAAGCCCGAGCTCCCGGGCTCGAAGATCTCGACCGTGGCGTTGTGCATCGGCGTCCGCGCCGTCTCCCGGGCCAGGACCGCCAGGTCCTTGGCCCGCAAACGCTCCGTCATGCACAGCCTCTCGTCTGGGGTTCGCCCCGTTCCCGTCGTCCGCCATGAGATTCTGACAGACATGGACCGGACCGCTGGCGGCGCGTTGCGATGGGCTCGCGCCCTGCTGCTCGCCCTGGTGGCGCTGAGTTCCGGCGTGGTCGCGCACCTCTCCGCCGACGGTCGGCTGCCCGGGCCCGCTGTGCTCGGGGTCCTGTTCCTGGTCTGCGTCGCCGGCGCCGCGGCGTTCCTCGGACGTCCCGCCTCGACGCTGCGCGTGGTCGTCCTGACGGTGCTGGGCCAGACCGTGGTCCACGGCTTCCTGACCGCTCTGTCCGGCCACCGCGGCGACCCGCCGCTCCGCCGGGTCGCGGCCACGCCGGTACCGGTGCAGCCGTCCGTCCCGACGCCGGGGCAGGGCCGCAGCGGTACCTACTTCGACCTCGTCTACGCGCCGACCAGCCACGGCACCGGCACCCGGTTGACGCTGGCGGCGCCGGTGCAGCACCTGATCGCCGACCTCACCGGACCACACGCCGTGATGGCGCTGGCTCACCTCGCGGCCGCGACGCTGGTCGGGCTCTGGCTGGCCGTCGGCGAACGCGCCCTGTGGCACCTGGTGGCGCTCGCCACCGACGGCGCCCGCCGCGCCGTGACGGCCGCCTGCGCGTCGTACGCCCTGGTCCGGCTGGCCGTGAGCGTCGCGCTCCCACCGCTCCCCCTCCGCGACCTCGGGCCACCCCCGCAGGCGCGTGACGTCCTCGACCGGATCGTCGTCCGGCGCGGGCCGCCGCTGCTCCCGGCTGCCTGACGTCCCACCCGCGCGCCTCTGCGCGCGGTCACCCACTCGTTCTTCACAAGGAGCAGCACCATGTCCCGATCCATCCCTGCCCTCGCGGCGGCCGCGCTCACCCTCGTCACGTCGCTCGGCGTGGCCGGCTGCGGCAGCGACTCCGGCGACGGAGACACCAGCAACGGCACGTCGCCGAGCACGCAGAAGCTCGACGTCTCGATCGAGGGCGACACGATCACGCCCACGAACAAGCGGATCGAGGTGGCCGAGGGCAAGCCGCTCACGATCACGATCACCTCCGACCGTGCCGGCGAGCTCCACGTGCACTCCTCGCCGGAGGAGGAGATCCCCTTCGACAAGGGCACGACCACCAGGAAGCTCACCTTCGAGACCCCGGGCGTGATCGAGGTCGAGGAGCACGTCAGCGACGCGCTGGTCGCCCAGCTCGAGGTGCAATGAGGTGATCGTGGTCCCGATGCACGGGCTCGGCGGAGCCCGAGACCTGCCGATCTCGGCGGCCCTCGCGATCAGTGCGGCCGTGGCCGCGCTGGTGATCTCGTTCACCGTGCTGATCGTTGCCTGGCGAGCTCCCCGGTACGACGCGCACACCCAGGGGCGTCCGCTGCCGGCGGGGTTCCAGCGGTTCGTCGACGGGGCTCCCCTGCGGTGGACGGTGCGGGTGCTCGGGCTGGCCGGGTTCGGCTACCTCGGGTGGGCCCTGGTGGCCGGGCCGGACGTGGTGACCAACCCGGTCTTCGGGTCGTTCTACGTGCTCCTGTGGGTCGGGATGGTGCCGTTCTCGCTGCTGCTCGGCCCGGTGTTCCGCGCGATCAGCCCGATGCGCACGGTGAACCTGCTGCTCGCGCGGCTGACCGGTGGCGATCCCGCCGGCGGCGTCACGTCGTACCCGGCGCGGCTCGGCTACTGGCCGGCGGCGATCGGGCTGTTCGCGTTCGTCTGGCAGGAGCTGGTCAACGAGAGCTCGACGTACCTCGGGTCGGTGCGGCTCTGGCTGGCGCTGTACGTCGGAGCCATGCTGGTCGGCTCCGCGCTCTTCGGCGACACCTGGTTCAGGCGAGCGGATCCGTTCGAGGTCTACTCCACGCTGGTCGGTCGGCTCTGCCCGATCGGCCGGCGGGAGGACGGTCGGCTGGTGCTGCGCAGCCCGTTGTCCAACCTCGACGGGGTCCAGGTGGCGCCGGGTCTGGTGGCGGTGCTGGCGGTCCTGTTCGGCAGCACCGCCTTCGACAGCTACAAGGACAAGCTGAGCTGGGTGGACTTCGTCGGCCGGCAGTCGTTGCCGCCCCAGCTGGTGAACACGCTCGGGCTGGTCGGCTTCTGCCTGCTGGTCGCAGGGACGTTCTCGCTCGCGGCGATGGCCACCGGCGTGCATGCCGGCACCCCCCGCTGGGCCCTGCCCGGTCTGCTGGTGCACAGCCTGGTGCCGATCGTGGTCGGCTACATGACGGCGCACTACCTGTCCTACTTCGTCGAGCAGGGGCAGGCGACGGTGATCCAGCTCAGCGACCCGATGGTCAACGGCGCCAACCTGCTCGGCACCGCGAACTGGAGCGTCGACTACTGGCTCTCGGGGCATCCGTCGTTCCTGGCCGACACCAAGGTGCTCGCGATCGTGCTCGGTCACATCACGGGCGCGGTGGCTGCGCACGACCGGGCCCTCCGGCTGCTGCCCCGGCAGCACCAGGTGACCGGCCAGCTCGGGATGCTGCTGGTCATGGTGCTGTACACGGGCACCGGGCTGTACCTGCTGTTCGGGGCGTAGGGCTGGGTCACGAGCGTCGCGAAGCCCGGCGACGGCCGTGCGTCGCCGACGCGACGGTTTCGGGCAGCACCGCGTCGACCACCTCGTCGAGGGCGCGTCGCAGCGCGGAGTCACCGGTCTCCGGAAGCGCTCGACCGGCGACCAGGGCACGGTCGCACGCGGCACGGTCGTCGGGCAGGAAGTGGATCCCGACCGGGCGGGCGAAGCCCTCGACCATGCCGCGGATGTCGCGCTCGGCCCAGCCCAGGCTGTCGCGCATCCGGTTGACCACGACCCGCAGCACCCCGGAGGGTCGGGCCCCGCTCAGCTCGACCAGGCCGCGCGCGAGCCGGGTCAGCCCGACCGGGTCGGCGGCTCCGACGACCAGCACCTCGTCGGCGGCCTGGAGCGCCTCGAGCGTCATCCGGTTGCGCCCCGCACCCGGTCGGCCGAGGTCGGCCTGGGTGTCCTCGAGCGCGAACCCGGTGTCGGCCACGACGTCGCCACGGGAGGCGGCCTGCTCGAGGATCTCGGCGGTGACCCCGTCCCGCACCTCCACCCAACGGTCGGCGCGCGGCAGTCCGGTCAGCACCTCGAGCCGCTCACCGACCACGCGCCGGGTGGTGGCGAACCGGCGCCGGTCGAGCTCCCCGGCGTTGGCCAGCCGGGCGGCGGCCAGCAGTCCGGACACCTCGTCGAGGACGCCGAGGTGCTGGGCGACGGCACCACCCCAGGGATCGAGGTCGGCCAGCACCACACGTCGCCGGCGCCGGGCGATCTCCGCGGCCACGGACACGGCCACGGTGGTGCGACCCGGCGCGCCCCCAGGACCCCAGACCACGACGACCCGGCCGGGCTCGCCATCCGCCTCGGCACCGGGCTCGGGGACCGCCAGGTCGGGCGCGGGGTCCGGATCGGGCACCAGGTCCTCGGTCGCTGCCCGTCGGACAGCGTCGGGGAGGGCTGCGACCGCCTCCTCGGGCAGCACCTCGACCACCCCGATCCGGGCCAGCCCGCGCACTCCCTCGGCGCCGACGGCCACCGCCCGGACGTCGTGGCGGAGCAGGTGGGTGACCGACGCAGCGTCCAGACCGGGCAGGTCAGCGCTGACGACGGCGACGTCGGCCTGCCCGGCCCCCGCGGAGGCGAGCAGGTCGGGGAGGTCCACGCAACGCTTGAGCACCACCAGGCCGGCGCCGGTCAGCGCCTTCAGGGCCCGGGTCTCCCAGGGCGCTCCGGCAGCCGCCAGGAGTACGGCGGTGCGGTCCCCGGCCGGCACCGCTCAGCCCTGCCGCGTGATCACGACACGGCCCGCGGAGGTGCGCCCGAGGGCCGGGCCGAGCGCGGCGGCCTGGTCGTGGGTGACGCCCACGATGATCTGGCGGGTGCCGGTCGGCGCCAGGCTGTCCTCCGGGGCGGGCGCCTTCACCACGACCACGTCGTCGAGCACCAGGTCGGCGTCGGCCAGCTTGGCGGCCGTGGTCGCGGTCTGCGGCGTCACCCAGACGTCGATCACCGAGCCCTCCCGCACCGTGGCCGGCACCTCCTCGAGCTCGACCGGGACCGGCACCTCGACCAGCGCCCGGTCGGCACCGGCGAGGGCCTCGCGCGGCAGCAGCTCGCCGGACCCGACCGCGCGCTCGAGCACCGCGCCGTCCGGCAACGGCGCGTCGGCCGAGAGGTAGCGGTCGGCGTCCTCGCGGCGGTCGAAGCGGATCTGCACCCGCTGCACCTCGGCCGCCTCCACCCGGGTGCCCGCGGGCAGGTCGTCGCGGACCGCCCAGACCCCGACCGAGTCGTCGGCGGCCGCGAGCACCTTCACCCCGACCAGCACCGACGCCGCCACGATCACCAGCCCGACCAGGATCCGCGGGTCACGCCACCCCGGCCGGTGGTGCCGGGTGGCCGGGGGTACCTCGGCGCTCATGCTCACTCCTGTCCTGCCCTCCACCCCCTACCTACCCCCGAATCGCGCCCGAAACCCGGTCGTCCACAGGCGGACCACCGACGACTTCACCGATCGTGTTCACAACTGGCACAGTGATCGACATGGCTCCCAACCCGAGGTTCCTGCTGCTCGCGGACGTCGCCGAGATCCTGAACACCTCCAGCGCCCAGGTCTACGCGCTGGTGCGTCGCGGTGAGCTGCGTGGCATCAAGATCGGCGGCCGCGGCCAGTGGCGCGTGGAGGACAGCGAGCTCGAGGCCTACATCGCCCGGATGTACGACGAGGCGAGCCAGTTCGTCGACCGGCACCCGTTCCCGGAGCCCGAGCCGGAGCCCGAGCGCGAGCGCGAGCCGGGGAACGCGGGCGGCTCCGCCTAGCCGGGCCGCCCCTGGACCGCGGCGACGCCCGCCAGCGGCACCACGTCGTACCCCTCGGCGGTGAGGTCCCCCGCCAGCCGGAGCTCCACGAAGTCCTCGCCGAGTCGCAGCAAGCGGCCCTCGACCCGGCTGCCGTCGACCAGGTGCAGCAGGCAGTCCGTGTCCTCGTCCGCCAGCCGCCTGAGCACCGCGCGCAGCGGCAGCCGGCGCAGCACACCCAGAGCGTCGTGGGGCACGGCCCGCGCTGAGGCGCCCTGGAGCACCGCGACGGCAGCGTGCCGCACGATCCAGGCCCGGGCGACGTCGTCCTCGACCAGCAGCCAGTCGAGGCCGGTGCGGGTGACCGTGCCAGCGAGCGCGATCCCGCCGAGCAGCCGCAGCCGAACCGGACGGCCGGCGAGCGCGTGCAGGCGCGAGGCGAGCGTGACGCGGGCGTACTCCGCGCGGGTGCGGTCGGCGACCTCGAGGTCCCGCTCCACCAGGTGCAGCCCTTCTGCCTGCTGCTCGAGGTCGTCGATCAGCGCCAGCACCGACCGTTCCCATCGCATGCACCCCTCCTCCCCGCGCGCGGCACCGGCAAACGCCCTGTGGATCCCCGGTTGACGCGCACCCTCAACGCACGTTAGAACAGGCAAACAGACGCAAACACAAGGTTCCTGCCATGTTCACTCTCGGTCGTGGTGTCCGCACCACCGTCACCGCGCCGGTCCCGGTCCCGGTCCTGATCCTGGTCCTGGTCACGGTCGAGGGCGGGGCCGGGCTCGGCTGCTGGCTCGGCTTCGCCGACGACCGGGCGACGGCGCTGGCGCCGCACGCCACGCTCGCGGCGCTGCTCACCGGCGCGGCCGCGGTCACGCTCCAGGTGGCGCTCGGGTGGCTGTTCGTGGTGACCCTGCTCCTCGCGCTGGAGCGGCGCGCCGGGCGTGAGCTGACCGGCCTGGTCGGCTGCCCGCGCGGTGTTCGCCGTGCGCTCGTCACCGGGTGCGGCCTCGTGCTGTCCGGCGCGGTCGTGATCACCCCGGCCCACGCCCACGGCGACCGACCGGCGCCGACGAGCACCATCGACGGGCTCCCGCTCCCCGAACGCATCTCCGGCCGCACTCCGGCCGCACCTCCGATCACCGGACACCACCGGCCGGGGCCGGGGCGCAGCGGGTCGTGGTGCGCCCCGGGGACACCCTCTGGGCGATCGCGGCCCGAGGACTGCCGGCGGACGCGGGGTCGGCGGCCGTCGACCGCGCCTGGCGGTCGCTGTACGACGCGAACCGGGCCGTGATCGGCCCGGACCCCGACCTGATCCAGATCGACGCCGAGCTCCGGCTGCCGCCCGTATGCGCCGGCTGGCCGCCCGTACCCGAGGAGGAGAACCGATGAACCCCCGCATCCCCCGTCCCCGTGCCCACTCCGGCGTCGCCGGCGTGACCCGGCTGGCGCCGCCGCGTCCCTCGCCGGTGGTCCCGATCGCGCTCACCCAGGGCACGCTCGCGCTCGACCTCGACACCCGGGCCGGTCCACCCCCGGTGCCGGAGCTCCACGTGGTGACCGGCAGCCGTGGCGGCGTCGACGCCTGGGCGGCGCGGTTCGCGCAGGCGGTGGTCGAGGTGGTCGGCGGCGACCGCAGCCCGCACCAGCTGATCCGGTGCGTGTCACCGGACGTCCACTCCGACCTCGTCCACCGCACGGCCGCCCTGAACCGGGCCGGCGCACCCGAGCAGCGGTCCCGGCGGCTGCGCGCGCAGGTGCGCAGCGTCCACGTGTTCCTGGCCGCGCCGACCAGCGCCGAGGTCAGCGTGCACGTGCGCCACGGTCAGCGCTCGCGCGCGATCGCCGCCAGGATCGAGCGGCTCGACGGTCGCTGGGTGTGCACGGCCCTCGAGTTCGGCTGAGGGACGGATCAGCCGCCGGCGCGCGTGGTCTGGCCGGTCGGACCGCCCGGAGCGCCGTGGCACCGCTTGTACTTCTTGCCCGACCCGCAGGGGCAGAGCGCGTTGCGGCTGATCCCGGAGTACGGGTCGTCGGCGTTGGTCACGGTCTCGCCGTGCACCTCGGCCTGGCCGTCCTCGCTGGGCGCGGAGTAGGTGAGGTTGCTCGGGGTCTTGGGCGTGTCGAGCCCCTTCGCCGAGATGTGCGGCGCGTGCTGACCCGACGCGGCCAGGGCCGCCAGTGGGCTCTCCGTCGACGTGACGGCGGCACCGGCGGGGGTGAGCTCGAACTCCTCGGGCTCCTCCTCGACCTCCACCTCGATGTGGAACAGGAACCCGACCGTCTCCTCGCGGATCCCTTCCTTCATCGCGTGGAACATGTCGAAGCCTTCGCGCTGGTACTCCACGAGCGGGTCGCGCTGGGAGTAGGCGCGCAGCCCGATGCCCTCGCGCAGGTAGTCCATCTCGTAGAGGTGCTCGCGCCACTTGCGGTCGAGCACGGAGAGCAGCACGCGCCGCTCGAGCTCGCGCATCACCTCGGAGCCGAGCTCGGCCTCACGCGCGTCGTACTGCGCCTGGGCGTCGGCCCTCAGCCGCTCGAGCAGGTCGTCGCGCTCCATGCCGTCACGGCCGCCGACCTCCTCCTCGAGGTCCTGGTGGCGGAGGGACAGCGGGTACATCGTGCGCAGCGCGGTCCACAGCGCCTCGAGGTCCCACTCCTCCGGGAAGCCCTCGGTCGCGGCGTTGACGTACGACGTCACGGCGTCGTCGATCATCAGCCGGATCTGCTCGCGCAGGTCCGCGCCCTCGAGCACCTCGCGGCGCTCGGCGTAGATGACCTCGCGCTGCCGGCTCATCACGTCGTCGTACTTGAGCACGTTCTTGCGGCTCTCGAAGTTCTGCGACTCCACCTGCGACTGCGCGGAGGCGATCGACTTGGTCACCGACTTGTTCTCGATCGGGACGTCGTCGGGCACCTTGAGCGCGACGCAGCACCCGGTCGACCCAGTCGGACTTGAAGATCCGCATCAGCTCGTCCTCGAGCGACAGGTAGAACCGGGACTCGCCCGGGTCGCCCTGGCGGCCGGAGCGGCCACGCAGCTGGTTGTCGATCCGGCGGGACTCGTGGCGCTCGGTGCCCACGACGTAGAGGCCGCCGAGCTCGCGCACCTCGTCGTGCTCGGCCTTGACCTGGCTCTCGACGCGCTTGACCGTCTCCGGCCAGGCCGCCTCGTAGTCCTCCGCGTCGTCGGTCGGGTCGAGCCCGCGCTGCCGCAGCTCCTGGTCGGCCAGGAACTCCACCGAGCCGCCGAGCATGATGTCGGTGCCTCGGCCGGCCATGTTGGTGGCGACCGTGACGGCGCCCTTGTGGCCGGCGAGGGCGACCACCTTCGCCTCGTCGGCGTGGTGCTTGGCGTTGAGGACCGTGTGCGGCACACCGCGCTGGGTCATCAGGCCGGACAGCAGCTCGGACTTCTCGACCGAGACCGTGCCGACCAGCACCGGCTGGCCCTTCTTGCTGCGCTCGGCGATGTCGTCGACGACCGCGTGGTACTTGGCCTCCTCGGTGCGGTAGACGAGGTCGGGGGAGTCGATCCGGGCCATCGGCTTGTTGGTGCGGATCGGGACCACGCCCAGCCGGTAGATCTTGTCGAACTCGGAGGCCTCGGTCATCGCCGTGCCGGTCATCCCGGAGAGCTTGTCGTAGAGCCGGAAGTAGTTCTGGAGCGTGATCGTGGCGAGGGTCTGGTACTCCTCGCGGACGGTCACCCCTTCCTTGGCCTCGATCGCCTGGTGCAGCCCGTCGTTGTACCGACGACCGGAGAGCATCCGCCCCGTGTGCTCGTCGACGATCATCACCTCGTCGTTGATGACGACGTACTCCTTGTCGTTGCGGAACAGCTCCTTGGCCTTGATCGAGTTGTTCAGGAACGAGATGAGGGGCGTGTTGACCGAGTCGTAGAGGTTGTCGATGCCGAGGTGGTCCTCGACCTTGGTGATGCCCGGCTCGAGGATCGAGATGGTGCGCTTCTTCTCGTCGGTCTCGTAGTCGACCTCGTTGACCAGTCGCGCGGCGATCTGCGCGAACTCGCCGTACCACTTCACCTCGTCCTGCGTCGGACCGGAGATGATCAGCGGCGTGCGGGCCTCGTCGATCAGGATCGAGTCGACCTCGTCGACGATGGCGAAGTTGTGGCCACGCTGCACGCACTCCTCGAGCGCGTTGGCCATGTTGTCGCGCAGGTAGTCGAACCCGAACTCGTTGTTGGTGCCGTAGGTGACGTCGCAGGCGTAGGCCTCGCGGCGCTCGTCCTTGGTCATGTCGGGCTGGATCACGCCGACGGTGAGGCCGAGGAAGTGGTGCACGCGCCCCATCCAGTCGGCGTGGTACTGCGCGAGGTAGTCGTTGACCGTGACCACGTGCACGCCCTTGCCGGAAAGCGCGTTGAGGTACGCCGGCAGCGTGGAGACGAGGGTCTTGCCCTCACCGGTCTTCATCTCGGCGATGTTGCCGAGGTGCAGTGCGGCGCCCCCCTCGATCTGCACGTCGAAGTGACGCTGGCCGAGCACCCGCTTGGCGGCCTCCCGGACGGTGGCGAACGCCTCGGGCATGAGGTCGTCGAGCGTCTCGCCCTTCTCCAGCCGTGCCCGGTACTCGTCGGTGAGCGCCCGGAGGTCGTCGTCGCTCATCGTCAGGAAGTCGTCCTCGATCGCGTTGACGGACCGCGAGATCGTCTCCAGCTGTCGGAGGATCTTGCCCTCGCCCATCCGCAGGACCTTGTCGAACAACGACACGTAGTGCTCCCAAGTTCGGTTCGTGGTGGTGCAGCGCACCGTGCTCCGCACAATGCGGGCCAAATCCTACGTCGGATGACCCCGAAGGGCCGACCCGTACCTGTCCAACGTCCCACGCCCCCGGCAGGCGTTCCCACGTCAGGGACGTCGGGCGCGGCCCTGCACGTGGGGCGAGACCGGGGTGTGCAGCCCGTCGGGGAAGTAGGACCGCTCGAGGTCCTCGACCGTGAAACCGGCCGCGACCACCGCCCCGATCGTGTCCCGGGCCGTGTGGCAGCCACCGAACAGCCGGGGCCACACGAACCGGTCGACACCTCGTTGCAGGCGCTGCAGCCTCCCCGGACCGTGGTCGAGCACGTGCTCCAGGAAGCGCACCTCGCCGCCCGGCCGGAGCACGCGACGCGCCTCGGCCAGCGCCGTCTCCTGCACGGGCACCGAGCAGAGGACCAGGCAGAAGACCACGGCGTCGGTGGACGCGTCGGGCAGCGGCAGCCGGTCGGCCACCGCGTCGACCACGGACACCGGCACGCTCGCCCGGGCGGCGGCCTCGGTGGCCCGCGCCCGCAGGTAGCGCTCGGGTTCCGCGGCGACCACTCCCGTGACGGTCGCCGGGTAGTGCCGGAAGTTCGCGCCGTCACCCGCACCGACCTCCACCACCGAGCCGGACAGCCCCCGCAGCAGATCGGCACGGAGGTCGCCCAGCCCCCGGTCCTCGGCGGACGCGGCCAGCCGCCGGTAGAGCCGGGCGAAGAGTGGGTGGCGGACCTCGGTCATGCCGCCAGCTCCTCGGTGAGCGGCCCGGCGAGGTCACCGCGGGCCAGCACCCGGATCTCCTCGAGCCCCAGCCAGGACGCGAGGTCGCGCAGCTCCTCGGCCAGCTCGAAGGCGGTCTCCGGGGGCGCGTGCTCCTCGGCGTACGACGCCTGCACCAGCAGCCGGCCCGCCTTGCGGTCGGCCTTGAGGTCGACCCGGCCCACGATCCGGTCGCCGAGCAGGAACGGCAGCACGTAGTAGCCGAACTCCCGCTTCGGCGCCGGCACGTAGATCTCGATGCGGTAGCGGAACCCGAACAGCCGTTCGGTGCGCTCGCGCTCCCACACCACGGGGTCGAACGGGCTGAGCAGTGCGCGGGCGCGCACCCGGCGCGGGAGCTGCGCGTCGCGGTGGAGGTACGCCGGGCGCCTCCACCCCTCGATCGTGACCGGGACCAGCTCACCGTCGTCGACCAGGGACCGCAGCGCCGGCTTCACCTCCGCGACCTCCATCCGGAAGTAGTCGCGCAGGCACTGCTCGGTGCCGACGCCGTGCGAGATCGCCGCGCGGCGCACCAGCTCGCGGTGGGCCTCGCCGGGAGTGGGCGTCGGCGTCTCGAGCACGTGCGGTGGCAGCACCCGTTCGGGCAGGTCGTAGACACACTCGAACGCCGAGTTGCGCGACGCGATCGCGAGGTCACCGACCAGGAACAGGTAGTCGAGGGCCTTGCGGGTCTCGGACCAGTTCCAGCCCCAGTTGTCCTTGGCGCGTGGAGCACCGTCGTCGAGCTCGCGGGCCGTCGCGGCACCCCGCGCGCGCACCTCGTCGAGCATCCGGCCGACCAGGTGGGGGTTGGAGCGCTGCCAGTCCCCCCAGCGCGGCGTGGTGCGGTAGCGCTCCATCCGGTGCTGCATCACCGGCCACAGCTCGACCGGCATGAACGCCTGCACGTGCGCCCAGAACTCGACCATCCGGCGCGGCCTGCGCTCCGAGGCGCGGCGCAGCAGCTCGGTGTCGTAGGGGCCCATCCGCGAGAACAGCGGCATGTAGTGCGCGCGCTGGAGCACGTTGACCGAGTCGACCTGGAGCACCCCGGTGCGGGCGAGCGTGCGCGAGAACGTCCGCATCGTCGGAGTGGTGTGGCGGGGGTCGCGGAAGCCCTGGGCGACCAGCGCGATCCGCCGCGCCTGTTGCGTGCTCAGCGACTCCACGGGGCTGACCCTAGGGGCAGGCGGGGACAGGTGCTCGGAGCGGGCGGGTGGCCGAGCTCACTCAGGGGAGGTCCAGCAGCTTCTCGCGGACGGCGTACATCACGGCCTCCATGCGGGAGTGCAGCTGCAGCTTCTCCAGGATGTTGCGGACGTGGTTCTTGACGGTGTTCTCGCTGATGAACAGCTGCTTGGCGACCTCACGGTTGTTCAGGCCGGTCGCGACCAGCCGCAGCACCTCGAGCTCGCGGTCGGTGAGCCGCGGCGTCGGCACCTGCTCGCGGTCGGTGCGCGACATCTCCTTGAACTCGTCGAGCAGCTTGACCGCCATCGACGGGCTGATCAACGACTGGCCCTCGGCGACAACCCGCACCGCCTGGGCGACCTCGTCGATCGAGGAGTCCTTGAGCAGGTAGCCGGAGGCGCCGTTCTTGACCGCCTCGTAGAGGTCGGCCTCCTCGTCGCTGACCGTGAGCATGATGATCCGCGCGGCCGGGACCAGCTGCTTGATCTCCATGCAGGCCTCGAGGCCGGTGCGCTTCGGCATCCGGACGTCGAGCAGCACGATGTCGGGCACGACACTGGCGACCAGGGACGCGGCGGACATGCCGTCCCCGGCCTCGCCGACCACCTCGATGTCGGGCTCGACTCCGAGCAGCATGATCAGCCCGCGGCGGAACAGCTCCTGGTCGTCGACCACGACGACCCGGATCGGCTCTGAGCCCGGAACCTTCCCCGGGATGCGCTCGGCATCGGACACGCGATGATCATGGCAGATTCTCCGGTTGCGCGCCGCGCCGCTCACCGGATGCCGAGAGAGATCACCCCGTAGTCGTAGCCGCGGCGCCGGTAGACCACCGACGGCTTCTCGGTGTCCTTGTCCACGAACAGGTAGAAGTCGTGGCCCACGAGCTCCATCTCGTAGAGCGCCTGCTCGAGCGTGATCGGCGTGGCCTCGTGCTCCTTCTCGCGTACGACGAGCGGACCGTCGCCGGTCACCGTGACCGGTCCGACCTTGCGCTCGATGACTCCGTCGGTCGCGTCGTCGGCGACGTCGTCGACGGGTACGTCGGCCAGCGCCTGCTGCACGGACAGGGGTGTGCGCTGGCCGCGATGGACCTTTCGCCGGTCGGCCGCACGCCGCATCTGGGCGGTCATCTTGTCGAGCGCGAGGTCGAGCGCGGCCATCTTGTCCTCGGCCGCGGCCTCGGCTCGCACGATCGGCCCGCGCGACTTGGCTGTCAGCTCGACGCGAACCGCCTTGTCCGGCGGACCCTGCTCCTTCTCGACCTGTACCTCGACCCGGATCAACCGGTGGTCGTGCTTCTCGAGCCTGGCGAGCTTCTCCTCCACGTGCTCCCGGAAACGATCCGAAACCTCACAGTGACGTCCGCTGACCACGATGTCCACGCAACCGACCTCCTAGGTAAAAATGCACGACCCGGAGCCGTGGGCGTCCGGGTCGTCGATGGAGTCTGCGTCCATGTACCGACGTTAGAGGGTCGGGGGTGACGGCGGCTAGACCGGGTGGTCAAGACCTGGGGCGGCGCCGTCGGGTCGCGGCCACGCAGGCGATGCCGAGCACCGGCACGCCCACGTCCGCCAGGGCGCGCTGTGCCTCACGGGCGGTGGCGCCCGTCGTGAGCACGTCGTCGCACACGACGGCGGTGACCGGGACTCCGCTGCGAGCCAGCGCGTGCAGGGCGGTCGCGCGGGCGGCCATCGACCCGGCCAGGTTGCGTTGCCGGCCTGACGGCGTCGAGGCCGGCCTGGTCGGCGACGGTGTCGGCCTGGCGCAGCAGCCGCACCGCTCGCGCGTCGTACCCCTGGCTCCGGAGGAGGCCGGCGGCGTGCCTGGCCACGCGCAGCATCGGGTCGTGACCGCGGGCCGTGACCACGGCAGGGCGTGACGGCACGGGCACCAGGAGCGTCCGGGTGGCAGCCGTCATCAGCTCGCGCGCGGCGACCGAGAGGACCTCGCCCAGGGGTCGCACCAGCGCGAACGCCCGGTGCTCCTTGTGCGCCAGCACCATTGCCCGCAACGGGTCTGCGTAGTCCCCGCCGGCCACCGCCGGGGCCAGTCCGGGCGGGCACGGGTCGGGCGCGGTGCCGACCCCGCGCTGCGGCAGCAGCCGCCGGCAGTCCGGGCAGAGCAGCCGACCGGGACGGCGGCAGTGCACGCACGCGGAGCCGGTGACCAGGTCCAGCCAGGCGTCGATCACCCGACCAGCGTGCTGCGCGGCGCAGCGCAGGGCGAGCCCGGCCGGCCGGGGCTGTGGAGTCAGCCCGCGTACGTCAGCCCGCGCAGCCCGTTGACGCTGCCCGCGGAGACCCAGTGGCCCTCCGCGTCGAGGCGCACGACCCGGCCCGCGCCGACGACGAGGTAGAGCGGCAGCGTGGAGTCGGGAGACCCCGCGACCGACGTCGCGCGACCGCGCCAGAGGTCGGCGGGCACCTGGTCGGGGTCACCGGGCGAGCCGTCGAGCGGCACGAACGCGACCTGGGAGAGCTCCCGCGAGCGGCCGAGCACCGCCAGGTCGTTCGGCGAGTGCCAGGTCAGGTCCACGATCCGGCCGAGGTCGTCGGGCAGCGGGGAGATCCGGCGCGCGGTCGTGGGCCGGATCAGGTCGCCGGCCTCGGTGCGCAGCAGGTTGGCCGAGACCACCCGGTCGCCGGACGCGGTCGCGACGACCGCCACGAACCGGGTGCCGTCACGGCTGACCACGAACGCCCGCACGTCGCGGCCGCTGACGCCCGGCACCGTCACCGGGGACACCTGTCCTCCCGAACGGTGGAGCACCCGGGCGCCGAGCGCCGTCCGGTCGACCAGCCAGAGACCACCGAACATGTCGTACGACGGGCGCAGCACGTCGACGCCCTCGTAGACGCGGCGCACTCCGTCCTTCTGGGCCCAGCCGAACACGGTGCCGCCGTCGCCGCCCACCTCGGCGATCCGTGTCTCGTGCACGGAGACCGCGATCGAGCGCAGCGAGTAGCCGGGCCGGCCGAAGGGTCCCGGCGCCGGCTCGGTGCTCCCCCGGCGCTCGGCGACGATGCGTCCCTTCTCCACCCCGAACAGCCGGTCGGAGGCGTCGCGGACCGTGGGCGCGAACGCGTCCCCGTCCTGCACGCTGAAGTCACGGCGGCCGTCCGGAAGCGTGACCGGCGTGTCGCCGGAGGTGATCCGGATCCGGGTCAGTCCGGGCACCTGGCGCAGCGTCCAGGCGAGCTGGGCGACCACCCGGCTCAGCCGCGACCGGGACAGGCGCAGCACGTCGTCGCTGAGCGGCACCTCCGCCGTGCCGTCGGGCCCCACCGGGACCGACAGGTCGAGCTGGGTGCTGCGCGGGAAGGAGGTGCGGGTGATGTCGGCGATGTCGTCGCCCGGACCCGCGAGCAGCGCCCGCACCAGGGTGGACGCCCGCTGCTCACCGCGCGGCAGGTAGATGCGGTCGGGCACCAGCACCCGGTCGGTCTGGTCGAAGAAGTAGAGGTTGACCGGGGTGAACCGGCTGTCGAGGTACCACTCCGGCACCACCACGGCGTCCGGCGGGTTCGCGATCCGCCACTCCCCACCGTCGCGCACCAGGCGCAGGTCGAGCCGGCCGTTGCCCTGGCCGACGCTGCCGAGCCAGCCGCCGCGGGAGTCGAGGTGATGGGCGTCGCCGAGCGTCACCCGCACCCCGTCGGGCACCAGGTCGATCGCGCTGGACTGGTAGACGACCGTCGAGCGGTTCGGGCTCCAGGTCGACTGGGCGTCCTCGGTCAGGAAGCTGCGGGCGACCGAGGTGGTCAGCGGCACCGCGGTCATCGCGAGCAGGAACCCCTTGACCACCTGGGTCGGCGAGTCACCCTTGCCCGGCCCCGGCGGCGCGAACTGAGGGGTGTCACCGGTCGTGACCTGTCCGGCGTCGCTCTCACGGTGAACCACGCCGGACGTGGGGAGCAGCGAGCAGCCGGTCGCCAGCAGGAGCAGGCTCAGCACGCCCAGCAGGACGCGCTTCACCGCGAGCCGCCGGTCTGGGCGTCGTCGGGCACCAGCGGCAGCGGGCTGTGCGGGATCGGGTCACCGACCCGGCGGGGCAGCGTGAGCCGGAACTGCGCGCCGTCCCCGGGTCGTCCCCAGGCCTGCAGCTGGCCGCCGTGCAGCCGGGCGTCCTCGAGCGAGATCGCCAGGCCGAGACCGGTGCCGCCGGTGGTGCGGGCCCGCGCCGGGTCGGCCCGCCAGAACCGGTTGAAGACCATCGCGGACTCCCCGGGCTTCAAGCCGATCCCGTGGTCGCGCACGGTCAGCGCGGCGGCGTGCTCGTCGGCGGAGACCCGCACCTCGACGTCGTTGCGGCCGCTGGGACCCACCGGCGCGTGGTCGATCGCGTTGGTCACCAGGTTGCGCACGATGCGCTCGATCCGTCGTACGTCGGCCTCGGCGACGCAGGGCCGCTCGGCGACCACCCGCACCTCGACCCCGCGCTGGTGGGCGAGCGGCGCGGTCGCGTTGACCACCCGGTGGGCGACGTCGACCAGGTTGACGTCCTCGAGGTCGAGCACGGCGGCGCCGGCGTCGAACCGGCTGATCTCCAGCAGGTCGGCCAGCAGCGTCTCGAACCGGTCGAGCTCGGCCTGGAGCAGCTCGGCCGCCCGCGCGGTCACCGGGTCGAACCGGTCGCGCTCGTCGTGCAGCACGTCGCCGGCCATCCGCACGGTGGTGAGCGGGGTGCGGAGCTCGTGGGAGACGTCGGAGACGAACTGGCGCTGCACCCGCGAGAGCTCCTCGAGCTGGCGGATCTGGCGCTGGAGGGCGTCGGTCATCTGGTTGAACGACGTGCCCAACCGGGCGATGTCGTCCTGGCCGACGACGTGCATGCGTTCCTCGAGCCGGCCCGAGGCGATCCGTTCGGCGACGCGGCGGGCCAGCCGGATCGGGGTCACCACCTGCCGCGCGACCAGCCAGCTCAACCCGGCGAGCAGCATCAGCAGCAGCACGCCGGCGGTGATCAGGGAGTTCTGGAGCAGGCTGAGGGTGTCCTTCTCCTCGCTCATCGGGAAGATCAGGTACAGCGCGTAGCTGCCGCCGTCGGCGGGCAGCACGATCTGGTTGCCGACCACGACGCCGGGGACGTCGTCCTGCTCCTCCCCCGGCTGGTAGCGGATCTCGGTGAAGGCCCAGGCGGTGCCGGGACCGGCCTCGACGCTCCTGCGGAGGGAGGCCGGCACGCTGCTCGGCTCGATGCCCCGGCTGGAGGTGGTGCCGGGACCGGTGTCGAGCGCGCGGGAGGTGCCCGCGACGGGACCGACCAGGACCACGACGAACCCCCGGACCTTGCCGCGCTCGACCAGGTTGCCGGAGAGCTGGTTGAGCTGCGTGCCGGCGTCGGAGTCGCGGCTGCCGGCCTGCTTGAGCCGGCTGGTCGCGAGCGCCGTCTCGCTCTTGGCCTCGGCCAGGGATGCCTCGACCCGGTGGTCGACCAGGCCGCCGGTGATCTGGCGCAGCAGCAACCAGCCGACCACGCCGACCACGATCGCGGAGAGCAGCAGCACGGACACGACCACGCGCGCCTGCACGGATCGCCGCCAGACCGTGAGGCCACGCCCGACCAGGGCGCGCACCGACTCCCGCGGCCGGGGCGGCACCGGCTCCGGCCCCGCTCCCGCGGGAAGCGTGGGGGCGCGCCTGGCGAAGGCACCCGACACCCGGTCCCGCGGCGAACGCGCGGGTCGTCCGGGGCTGGGTCGGCCTCGGTCGAGGTCAGGCGTGGTGGGCGGCACCGCCCCCACCGGCCTTGTAGCCGACCCCGCGCACGGTCAGGACGATGTCGGGGTTCTCGGGGTCGTGCTCGACCTTGGCCCGCAGCCGCTGGACGTGCACGTTGACCAGCCGGGTGTCCGCGGCGTGCCGGTAGCCCCAGACCTGCTCGAGCAGCACCTCGCGGGTGAACACCTGCCACGGCTTGCGGGCCAGGCACACCAGCAGGTCGAACTCGAGCGGCGTCAGCGCCAGCGCCTGCTCGCCCCGGGTCACCGAGTGGCCCGCGACGTCGATCACCAGGTCACCGATGGTCAGCGACTCCGGCGGCGCCTCGGAGAGCCGGCGGACGCGGGCCCGGATCCGGGCCAGCAGCTCCTTGGGCTTGAACGGCTTGACGACGTAGTCGTCGGCCCCGGACTCGAGGCCGGCGACCACGTCGATCGTGTCGCTCTTTGCGGTGAGCATCACGATCGGGACGCCGGACTCGGCCCGGATCTCGCGGCACACCTCGATGCCGCCCTTGCCGGGCAGCATCACGTCGAGCAGCACCAGGTCGGGCTGGTACTCGCGGAAGGCGGCCATCGCCGTCTCCCCGGTCGAGCAGATGCGGCTGCCGAACCCTTCGTTGCGCAGCACCAACGAGAGCATCTCGGCCAACGACGCGTCGTCGTCGACCACGAGCACACGTGTGCGCAGCGCCTCGGAGCTGGTCACGGCAGCCTCCCCCTCGGGAACATCTCCCTGAGTCTGCCCCAGAGTCTGCACCCAAGGGTGGACCTGCTTCGTCTCGTTCGGGTCTCAGTAGCGGTACTGGTCCGACTTGTACGGACCCGCCACGTCGACACCGAGGTACGACGCCTGGTCGGCGGTCAGCTCGGTCAGCGAGACACCGAGCGCACCGAGGTGCAGGCGCGCCACCTCCTCGTCGAGGTGCTTGGGAAGCACGTAGACCCCGACCGGGTACTCCTCGGTCTTGGTGAAGATCTCGATCTGCGCGAGCACCTGGTTGGTGAACGAGTTCGACATCACGAACGACGGGTGGCCGGTGGCGTTGCCGAGGTTCATCAGGCGACCCTCGGAGAGCACGATGATCGTCGTACCGGCCCCCGTCTCGCTGTCGGGGAACGTCCAGACGTCGACCTGCGGCTTCACGTTCTTGCGGTGCACGCCCGGGAACGACTCGAGACCGGCCATGTCGATCTCGTTGTCGAAGTGGCCGATGTTGGCCACGATCGCCTGGAACTTCATCCGCTGCATCTGGGCGACGGACACGACGTCCTTGTTGCCGGTGGCGGTGATGATGATGTCGGCGACCGGGAGCACCTCGTCGAGCGTGGAGACCTGGTAGCCGTCCATCGCCGCCTGCAGCGCGCAGATCGGGTCGATCTCGGTGACGATCACGCGGGCGCCCTGGCCGCGCAGCGACTCCGCGCAGCCCTTGCCGACGTCGCCGTAGCCGCAGACCACGGCCACCTTGCCGCCGATCAGGACGTCGGTGGCGCGGTTGATGCCGTCGATCAGGGAGTGCCGGCAGCCGTACTTGTTGTCGAACTTGGACTTGGTGACCGAGTCGTTGACGTTGATCGCCGGGAAGAGCAGCGAACCCTCGCGCATCATGTCGTAGAGGCGGAGCACACCGGTGGTGGTCTCCTCGGTGACGCCCTTGATCGAGTTCGCGATCGGGGTCCAGTGGTTGTCGTCGGCCGCGAGCTGGTCGTTGAGGACCTGGAAGACGATCTTCTGCTCGGCGCTGTGCGCGGTGGCCGGGTCGGGCGCGACGCCGGTCTTCTCGGCCTGGACGCCGAGGTGCACCAGCATCGTGGCGTCACCGCCGTCGTCGAGGATCATGTTCGGCATCGCGTCGCCCCAGTTGAGCATCTGCTGGGTGCACCACCAGTACTCCTCCAGGGTCTCGCCCTTCCAGGCGTACACCGGCACCCCCTGCGGGTCGTCGGCGGTGCCCTCGGGCCCGACCACGACCGCGGCGGCGGCGTGGTCCTGGGTGGAGAAGATGTTGCAGGAGACCCAGCGGACCTCGGCGCCGAGGGCGACCAGGGTCTCGATCAGCACGGCGGTCTGGATCGTCATGTGCAGGGAGCCCGCGATCCGGGCCCCGGCCAGCGGCTTGTCGGCGCCGTAGCGCTCGCGCATCGCCATCAGGCCCGGCATCTCGTGCTCGGCGAGCGTGATCTCGGTGCGTCCGTAGTCGGCCAGGGAGAGGTCTGCGACCTTGAAGTCCATCAGCAGTTTGTCCTTGCGAAGTGAGAGGTTGGTGTCGGGCAGCGCACAGCGAGCAGGTCAGATCCCTGCGGCGTGCGAGCGTCTGGCCACGATCTCGTGCGCGAGGCGCACCCTCGATTCTAGTGGAGCCGGGGCCCACGCTCCAATCAGCGCGCGGTGGACTCCCCCGCAGACTCCTCGGGACGTACGGCGGGCTCCACGTAGATCACCCGCGCGATCGGCTCGGTCGCGCGGACCGCGGCCTCCGCCCGGTCGATCGCGTCGGCGATGTCGGAGCCGGACGCCGCCGCCGGCACCCGCACCTTGACCGCCACCAGCAGCTCGTCGGGTCCCAGGTGCATGGTGCGCATGTGCACCACGCCCTCGATGCCGTCGGCCCGCTCGAGCGCCGCCCGGATCCGGGCCTGGGCGGGCCGGGAGGCCGCCTCGCCCAGCAGCAGGCTCTTGGTCTCGATGCCGAGGACCACGGCGACGGCGACCAGCAGGACACCGATCAGTCCGGTGCCGGCGACGTCCCAGTACAGCGAGCCGGTGAGCAGGCTGAGTCCGACGCCGAGCAGAGCGAACACCAGGCCGATCAGGGCCGCGAAGTCCTCCAGCAGGATCACCGGCAGCTCCGGCTGCTTCGCGCGCCGGACGAACTGGACGAAGGTCGCGTCGCCCTTGACCTTCGAGGCCTCGAGGATCGCGGTGCGGAAGGAGAAGCCCTCCATCGCCACGGCGGCCAGCAGCACCACGATCGGCACCCACCACCAGCGGGAGTCCAGGATCGAGTCCTCGGGGTGGCCGTGGGCCGCGTGGACCTCGTGGAACTTGTGGTAGGCCTCGTAGAGCGCGAACAGTCCACCCACGCTGAACAGCACGATGGCGACCAGGAACGAGTAGATGTACCGCTCGCGGCCGTAGCCGAACGGGTGCTCCGGTGTCGCGCCCTTCCTGGACTTGCGACCGCCGAGCAGCAGCAGGCCCTGGTTGCCGGAGTCGGCGACCGAGTGGATCGACTCGGCCAGCAGCGACGAGGCACCGGTCAGCAGGAAGGCGAGGAACTTGGTGATCGCGATCCCGGTGTTGGCCAGCAGCGCGGCCACGACGGCACGGTTCCCACCCTCAGCAGACATGCGCGCAGGCTATCGGCCCTCAGCCGAGTCCGACCTCGAGGTACGTCGCCGCGTACTGGCCGGTCGCCAGGAGCGCGGCGTAGCGGGCCAGGTCGCCGTCCGCCTCGCTGGTGACCGTCTCGGTGCGCACGCCGCGGCGCTCGGCGGCGGCCAGCAGCCGGGAACGCGACTGGCGCACGGTCGGCTCCTCGGACGCGTCGTCGAGCACCACCAGGCTCGGCCGCATCTCGGCCACGTCGTCGGCGTCGGCGAACGGGTCCGCGAAGACGTCCGACTCGGTCGCCAGCTCGATCACGGGCAGCAGGTGCTCGACGTCGGCGGCCAGGGCCGCGCGCCCGGTGGCACGCCGGATCGACTCGGCGACGCGGCGCGCGGCGCGGGCAGCGAGCACCGTGCCGCCCCAGAGCATCGGGTTGGTGTCGGCGATGGCGCTGGCGAGGTTCTTCGCCGGGTTGACCGCGATGTCGCGGAACGGCGAGCAGTTCACCGAGACCTCGTCGAGCGCGTCGGCGACGACGCCCGGCTTGGAGACCGGAGCCAGGTCGAGCAGGTCGAGGAGCTCGAGCACCACGACCGCGGTGGCGAGCTGGTCACCGGTGACGGTCGGCAGCAGGATCGAGTCGCGGCCAGCCGCGTGCTCGGCGACCAGGGAGCGCTCGGGGCAGGCCACCACCAGCTGGCAGCCACGCCGGACCGCCTCGGCCACGCCGGACGCGGTGTCGCGGTCACTGCCCTCGGGTGCGAGCACGACGACCAGGTCGAGGCTGCCTGCCCAGCCGGGGAGCTTGGGGCCGGGCCAGGCCACGAAGGGCACCGGGCACCAGGGCTCGAGCACCGCGCGCAGCAGCCGCGAGTCCGGCCCCGCGGCGACCACGGCCCGGGGTCGGCTGCCCCGGATCTGCTCCACGGCCCGCCGTACGCCGTCCTCGGACTCGCCGGCCTCGCGTCGTACCCGGGCACCTGACTCGGCGAGGTAGCGCAACCGCGCGTCGACCCGGGCGAGGGCGGCCTCGTCGTCGAGCAGGCTGTCGTCGAACACGGTCGCTCCTCAGCCCGGCCTGCGGGCCTCGTCGATCAGCAGGATCGGGATGTCGTCGCGCACCGGATAGGCGTAGCCGCAGCCCCCGGAGGTGCTGCAGAGCAGCTCACCGGCGGCTTCGTCGACCGACAGCGAGCTGCGGCAGTTGGGGCAGACGACGATGTCGAGCAGCATCGGGTCGAGGTTCATGGCTCTCTCCTGATCACCGCGAGCACTCGGTCGCGGACATCGGTCATGGTCGCAGCATCCCGCCCCTCGGCGTTGAGCCGGAGCAGGGGTTCGGTGTTGGAGGCCCGCACGTTGAACCACCAGTCCGGGTGCGCGACCGTCAGCCCGTCGAGGTGGTCGAGCTCGACCGAGTCGACGTCGGCGTACGTCCCCTCGAGCTCGTCGAGCACACGCTGCTGGTCGGCGACGGTGGAGTTGATCTCGCCGGACGCGACGTAGCGGGCGTAGGGCGCGAGCACCTCGCTCAGCGGACGGTCGGTCTCGGCGAGCGCCGCGAGTGCGTGCAGCGCCGCGAGCATGCCGGAGTCGGCACGCCAGAAGTCCCGGAAGTAGAAGTGGCCGGAGTGCTCCCCGCCGAACACCGCGTCGGACTCGGCCATCGTCGCCTTGATGAAGGAGTGGCCGACGCGCGTGCGGACCGGCGTGCCGCCCTGCTCGGTGACGATCTCCGGCACGGCGCGCGACGTGATCAGGTTGTGGATCACCGCCGACCCCGGGCTCTTCGCCAGCTCACGGGTCGCGATCAGGCCGGTCAGCGTGGACGGGTCGACCAGGTCGCCGCGCTCGTCCACCAGGAAGCAGCGGTCCGCGTCGCCGTCGAACGCGAGCCCGATGTCGGCGCGCTCGTCGCGGACGCGAGCCTGCAGGTCGGTCAGCGTGGACGGGTCGATCGGGTTGGCCTCGTGGTTCGGGAAGGTGCCGTCGAGGTCGTAGTACATCTCCACGACGTCCAGGTCCAGGGTGCCGAGCACGGCCGGCGCGGTCAGGCCCGCCATGCCGTTGCCGGCGTCGACGACGACCTTCAGCCGGCGCCCGGTCACGGGCGCGAGTGACAGGAGGTGGGCGGCGTACGCAGCCAGGAGGTCCTGCTCGGTGGTGGTGCCGCCGGTCCCCCCGGTGGGCACGTCGTCGGCCTCGACGCGGTCGCGGATCTCCGCGAGGCCGGTGTCGAGCCCGATCGGCACGGCGTCGGCCCGGCACATCTTGATCCCGTTGTACTGCGCGGGATTGTGGCTCGCGGTGAACATCACGCCCGGCAGCCCGAGGTGGCCGGAGGCGAAGTACAGACCGTCGGTGGAGCAGAGCCCGACCAGCACCGCGTCGGCCCCGGCCCGGTTGGCCCCGCGCGCGAACGCCCGCGACATCCCCGGGGACGACGGCCGCATGTCGTGCCCGACGACGACGCGTCCTCCCCCGGTCACCGCGACGAACGCGGCGCCCGCACGCTCGGCGAGCACCTCGTCGATCTGGTCCGGCACCGTGCCCCGCACGTCGTACGCCTTGAAGACGGCGCGCAGGTTCTCCCCGTCGGTGGTGGCCATGGGCGGAAGCCTAGGGGTGGTGTCCGGTGGGTGGTTCGGGGCGGTGTTTGCGTTGGGTTGACAAGCGCAGCCACGGGGTCAGGCGGGCGGGGCTCGCGGCCCGCTCCCGTCTTGCGGTTCGCGCCCTTCCCGTGGTTGAGGAGGGCGCCCTGGCGCCCGTCTCGCAACTCCCGGAAGCAACCTACGGAACATCCCACTCCCCACGGAAAACTTCGACGGAATCCACTCTTGAATCGAACATGTGTTCGAGTAAAATGGTGTCATGACCTCGGGCACCACCCTCACCGACGCAGCAGCGGTGCTGGACCGTGCGCGTGGTGGCCGGCGTGCCGCAGATGCCGCCGAGGTCGAGCAGTTGCAGGCGGCCGTGGAGTGGGCGGACCTGCACCCGGCGGAGTCGATCCACGACGCGGCGCTGCTCTCGCGTTACGGGGACCAGCCGTTCGCGGTCGCCGGACCGGGCGCACCGCTGGTCGCGGAGTTCTGCGTGGCCGAGTTCGCGCTCGCGGTGGGCCTGCCGACCGAGATCGGGAAGGCCTACCTCGGTGAGGCGGTCGAGCTGCGGCACCGGCTCACCAGGACCTGGGCACGGGTGGTCGCCGGTGACCTGCCGGCGTGGCGGGCCCGTCGGATCGCGAGGGAGACCATCGGACTGTCGATGGCGGCGGCTGGGTTCGTGGACACCCAGGTCGCTCCCTACGCGCACCGGATCCGGCCTGCGGAGGTCGACCGGCTGGTCGCCGACGCGGTCGGGCGGTTCATGCCCGCCGAAGCCGAGAAAGCCCGGCGTCAGGCAGCGGACGGCCGGTACCTCGCGATCGAGCACACCCAGGTCTCCTTCGTCGGCACCTCGAGGATCCACGGAGAGCTGGACCTCGCCGACGCCCTGGACCTGGAGAGCCGGATCGCCCGCGAAGCCGCCGTCCTCGCCGCCTGCGGGTCCGAGGAGACGTTGGACGTCCGCCGCTCGCAGGCGCTCGGCCAGATCGCCCGCCACCAGACGTCCCTCGACCTCCATGCAGCCGATCCGAGACTCGAGCGTCCCGCGCCCGGCAGACCGTGGTCCACGTGCACCTCTCCCCGGACGGCCCCTTCGCCCGCGTCGAAGCACGCCGGCCGTCGGCTGGTGACCGTCGACCAGGTCCGCGAGTGGCTGCACACCCCGTTGACCGAGGTCGTCGATCAGCCCGGTGGTCGACGTGGCCGAGCACCTCCACGTCGACCAGTACGAGGTCCCCACCAGGCTCGCCGACCAGACCGCGGAGCGCGACCTCACCTGCGCCTTCCCCTGGTGCACCCGCCCCGCGGTGTGCTGCGACGACCGACCACGTCATCCCCTACTCCGAGGGCGGCACCACCGCGTCCGACAACCTCGCGCCGCTCTGCAGACGCCACCATCGGCTGAAGACCCACCACTCCGGCTGGGGCTACACCGCCCTCGAACCCGGCACCTACCTGTGGACCTCACCCCACGGCTACCAGTTCCTCCGCGACCACCGCGGCACCACCGACGTCTCCCACGACAAGCCGCCCGACCGGCTGACAAAACGGCCCACACCACGGGCTCACCCAGACCCGAGCGGGGGCAGTGGCATGCCCGGCACAGCCGCACGCCCACCGACGTGGGCACGACTGGCTCGTGCGACTCACGGTGGACAACGAGCTCTTCGACGCCACGCCGCGCCGCAACCAGCCTGGCCACTACCACTACGCGTGGCTCACGGGCCGCAACGCCCGAGTAGGAAATTCACGTCCGCATCCTCCGGCTGCTCGCCCTCGACGACGGCGGACCACAAGGCCTCGATCCGGAGCTTCCTCGACCAGACCGACCCGGAGCCGTCCCTGCCCGCAGACCACGTGACGCTCGAGCGCGCACCGGCCATACATACTGCAGCGTGGACTCCGAGCAGCAGTCGTGGGAGCGCCTGATCGCGGCGCTCAGCCTTGACGGCTCGGCCGAGGAGGTCGCCCCCGGACGCGTGGTGGTGACGCAAGCGCACGCCGACGAGCCCGACCGGGTCGTGGAGATCGTGATGACGCACCGCGAGTGGGACGACATGGCTTCCGTCATCTTCGGCGATGCGGACAGCGCGGCAGCGCACGTGAGGGACGTGGTGGGCAGCCTCGGATCCGAGGACCGGTACCTGGTCTACGAGACGTACGACCTCGTGCCCTCGGCCACGCCCGAGCTCCCCGACGACGAGCCTCCGCCTGGCCTGGCACGGGCCCACCTCGAGGGCGGTCTCGGCTGGTACGCCGACGCCCGACGCCAGGGCGACTTCTGAGCCCTCAGGCCTCGTTGTCGCGCAGCACCCGCAGGTGCCCCCGCCGGCCGGTCTCCCGCATGCCGTCCTCGGCCTCGGGGGCCGGAGCGGGACGGGCGGCCTCGCGGACCAGGTTGGCCAGCGCCAGCAGGTCGTCGTTCGACGGGCCGTGGGCGTCGGGGTCCTGGGCGAGCCGGAGCACCTCCCAGCCGCGGGGTGCGCTCATGCGTTCGGTGTGCACGTCGCAGAGGTCGTAGGCGTGCGGTTCGGCGTACGTCGCGAGCGGGCCGAGGACGGCGGTCATGTCGGCGTAGACGTACGTCAGCGTCGTGATCGCGGGGCGCCCGCAGGCGGCGCGCGAGCAACGGCGGGCAGTGGTCACGGCGTGACGTTACCCCCGGCGCCGGACGCGGCCGATTAGGCTCGCGGGCGTGAGTACGCCGCCCCCCGACCCGGAGCCCGAAGCAGGCCTCGGCCAGCCCCGGATCCGCGCCGACCTGCGCGACCGGCGCGGGCGGGGGCGACGAGGTCCCGACCTGATGCCGAGCCCGCTGGCACCGCGTGGCGTGCCGGCGCACCGGACTCGCGGCGAACGGTTCGACGCGCTGGCCGTCGCGGTGCTCGACGACATCGAGCAGCGCTGGGAGGGGCGGCTGCCGCCGGTGGACCTGGCGGTCGAGGAGATCCCGGTGATCCGGCCGGACTGGCACTCGCCGCGGGTGCCGCTCGGCTCACTGGTGCCGGCAACGGCGAAGTCGCGGCCACGGATCGTGCTGTTCCGCCGACCGATCGAGCACCGGGCCGAGGGCCCGGCCGAGCTGGCCGCGGTGATCCTCGCGGTTCTCGTCGACCAGGTGGCCGACCTGCTCGGGGTGCCGCCGGCCGAGGTGCACCCCGACTACCCCGCCGACGACTGAGCGCCGCTAACCGGCGGGACGCACGGCGGGGACACGCAGCGCCGCGAGCACCGGCGTGAGGGGCAGCGCCGATCGCAGGTCACGGCGGTTGACCAGCACGGAGCCGGAGACCTTGCCGTCGGCCGACGTGACCACGACCGAGGACGCCTCCGGGTCCAGGCGTAGGGCGACCGTGCTCTGGTCGGGCACGACCGTCTCGGCCTGCTCGCGCTTCTTGCCCTTGCTGCCGTACTGGCTGACGGTCACCGTCGTGCCCTCGTCGGCCGCGGTCAGCATCAGGGTGCGCAGGCCGCCACCGTCGGGCAGCGCGGCAGCGGCGGGACCGGTCCACGGCACAGCGGGTACGGCGTGCACCAGGTCGACCTTGCCGGGCACCACGTAGCCGGCGACGATCGGCTGGTCGGCGTCGACGAGCACCGTGGTGTTCGGGTTGCTGACCACGTCGCCGAGCGGGACCGCCACCACCGACTGCGGCGGCACCGTCGCCGGCTGCAGCCCACGCGGCGCGAAGGCGCCGTCCTTGGTGCTGAGGCGGATCTCGGCGACCGCCTCGCGGTTGCCGGGGTTGGTCAGCACCAGCGTGTCCTTGGCGGTCGCCGACGGGCTGCCGGGTGCTGCGCTGGCGGGCTCGAGGGCGCCCGGCTTGGGCAGGCCGCTGAGCACCAGGTGCTCCGTCGGCGCGGCCTGGGCGGGAACCCACTCCGCGACCGCCTTCGCGCCGGGGTCGAGGACGTCGAGCACGTGGTCGTCGACGGACGCGAGCACCAGGCCGCGGGAGGAGGTCACATGGATCGTGAGGTTGCCGGCCGCGGGCGCGAACTCCGAGAGCTTCAGCGCGCGACTGGCGCCGCTCTTGATCGAGATGCCGCGCAGGCCGGGGCTCTCCACGGCGCCGTCGGGTCCGAGCACGGTCACGTCGACGATCGCCGGGCCGCTGCGCGGGTTGACCAGCTCGAGCCGGGAGAAGTGACCGGGACTGGCGCCGGCGCCGACGAACCACCACGACGCCCGCGGTGACGAGCACGCGGTCATGGCGCCGCCGACCTTCTTCGCGCGCATGGCGAAGACGCCGCGCGTGGCAGCGCCGGTCGCGGTGACGACCAGCGGGTCGCGGCCGGGCCCCCGGACCGTCGAGGTGCCGGCGACCGGGATGTCGAGCTGGCTGCCGTCGGCGCTCACGGTCCCCTCGTCGGCACCGGGCAGCAACCCCACCACGCTGGTCGAGTCGACGTCGCTGGCGGGGCAGACCACCTGGCGGAGGTCCGGCTTCGCGGTCAGCTCCGACCGGTGCGGTACGGCGGTGGGGGTGGTCGCCGAACCGGCAACGGCGAGCCCGGCCCCGGTGACCGCGACCAGCAGCGCCAGCAGCACGGCCGGAACCGGACTCACCTTCACCGCGGCAGGGTCGACGGGCGCGCGGCGGGACCCGGGCGCGTTCACGTGCGGGCCTTCCGGGTCGGCAGAGCGAGCACGATGCCGGCGACGACCGCAACCAGCTGGAGGGTGAGCAGCAACCCGTGGAGGGGTTGTTCCTCCCGGTTCATCGAGTCGGACGTCGCCCGGTCCTGCAGCCGCCAGGCCGCATCACCCGCGGGTGCGCTGGCCCGGGAGAACCCGGTCGCGGCGTCGAGGCTGCCGGTCACACTGACGCTGACGGGACCGGGGGCGTAGACGTAGGAGACGCCGTACGCCGCCAACGCCCGGGCGTCGTCGGCCTGCGGGTCTCCGAGCACCCGGCCGACCAGCCGCGTCAGCTCGTCGTCGGGCGGGGTCAGCGCCGTGATCGCGTCGTCGCCGATCCGGAGCGGACCCTCGCGGAAGACCTGGTACTCGATGCCGGTCACGCGGCCGCCGCGGACCACCAGCACGCCGTTCGTGGGGTCGCTGGCGGAGAGCTCGGACATGTAGCTCGGCACGCTCACCACACCGGAGCGCTCCAGCGGCCCCTGCGGGCCCTCGGCGACCCACCAGGCGGTGCCACCGACGACCGCCACGGCCGCGCCGAGCAGTCCGACCGCGGCGACCGGTTGCCGCCAGCTGAAGCCGGCAGAGGTGATCCGCGGCCACAGCCCGTCGCCGGCGATCACGGCCGCGCTGACCAGCGCACCGTGGAGGACCACCAGCAGGAACCCGGCCCAGACCCGGATCTGGCCGTCGATCCCGGGCAGGTCGACGAAGGCCCGCGACACGAACGCCAGCATCAGCGCGGCGAGCGCGGCGACCGCCCACGCGCCCAGCACCCGGCTCCGGGTGTCCGCGCGGAACCCGGCGAGCAGGCCGGCGACCAGCAGTCCGGCCCCGATCCACACCGGCGCGTTGCCGGGGCCGCCGGCGCGCGCGGTCGCGAGGTCGAACCAGCTCGGCAGGGTCGGGAGCGCCTCCACGCGGCCGGCCTCGATCAGCCACGAGCCGGGTGTCGCGGTGACCCCCAGGACCCACGGCAGCAGCAGGAACGGCACCGCCACCACGACGGCGAACGGCGCCGTCCACCAGCGCAGTCGACGCCAGTGCCCGGGGTCGCGGAGGGCGCCCACCAGGATCGCGCCGAGGGCGATCAGCAGGCCGAGCAGCCAGGCGACCGGCACGAACGCGGTCAGCAGCGCGGCGCCGAGCGCCGTACGCCAGACCGAGCGCCACCGCCGGTCGTCGTCGACCGCCCAGATCCCGACCGCGCTGGTGGCGACCCACGGCAGCAGGAGTGCGCCGACCACGGTGCCCAGCCGGCCCTGGCCGACGGCACCGGTGACCACGGGCAGCAACCCGTAGGCGACCGCGCCCCACAGCGGCGCCACCCGGCCGGGCACCAGCCGGTGGAAGAACCGGAGCGCGGACAGTGCCGTCAGCGGGACGCTGAGCAGGAACAGGACCGAGACCAACCAGCCCGCGTGGCCCAGCAGCAGGGTGCCGCCGACCGCCAGGGGGAGCAGGTACGCCGGAGCCGGGGCGGAGGACCCGGTGCCGAACAGGTGGTTGCCCTCGAGGTAGGTGCTCCACCAGTGCGACAGGTGCACCGGAGCGGGCAGCAGCGCCCCACCGTGCAGCGGACCTCCGGTGAGCAGGTCTCGCGCCGCGACCAGCGCGAGCACGACGCTGCCGACCACGAGCCAGAACCGCGGGTTGCGCAGCAGCAGCCCGACCAGGCCACGCTCCTGGCTGGCGGACGCGTCGTCGGTGTCGACCAGGTCGGCGCTGCGGACCGTGCGGCCGCCCACCGACTCGCGGGCCACGTCGATCGCAGCCGAGCCGACGTCGCCGATGAAGTCCAGGCCGTGCCGGTAGGGCAGCCAGGGCGGCGCGAGCAGGTGCTCGACCTCCTTGGCACTGCGGACGTTGGTGGCTCGTCGCTGCCGCCGGGCCGCGAGCAGCCGCCCCGGCCGTCCGACCACGGAGGCGATCGCCACGACCTCGTCCCAGGCCTCGAACGGAGCCCGCACCAGCAGGAACCCGAGCACCCGCAGCAGCGTGCCGAGCAGCAGCCGCACGATCCGGAACGGCACGCCACGGCCGGAGCCGTTCGCGAGCAGGGTGAAGATCGCGGCCTGTCGCTCCTGCCGGTGGTGGTACGCCGCCAGCCGCGACTTGCGCTGACCCCGGTGTGCCGCCTCGGCGTGGAAGACCAGCGCCTCGGGGATCACCATCGCCGAGTGCCCGGCCCGGGCGGCACGCCAGCCGAAGTCGATGTCGTTGCCGAAGAACCGCAGCGCCGGGTCGAAGCCGAGCTCGTCGAGCACGTCGCGGCGTACCAGCATCCCGGCGGTGTTCACCGCGAGCACCACCCGGCGCTCGTCGTGCTGCCCCTGGTCGTACTCGCCGCGCTCCAGCCCGGTCTCCCGGCGCCCCGTGCCCGAGATCGTCACCCCGAGCTCGACCAGCCGCCGCAACGAGGGCCACTCGCGCAGCTTGGGCCCGAAGATCGCGATCTCCGGGTGGTCGGCGGCAGCGGTGAGCAGCTGCTCGAGGGCGGAGGGATCGGGAGCGGAGTCGTCGTGGAGCAGCCAGACCCAGTCCGGCTCCTCACCGCCGCTGGCGGGGATCAGGTCGAGGCCGGCTCGGACCGCCTCCCCGTAGGAGGAGAAGTTGGCGACCCGGTGCACGTCCCACGCGCCGGCGCGACGCAGGATCCCGACGGACTCGTCCCGGGACCCGGTGTCCAGCGCGACCAGCCGGTCCGGACCGAAGGTCTGCTGCTCGACCCCGGCCAGCACCGCGGGCAGCCAGCGAGCGCCGTTGTGGCTGACGAGGAGGACGGAGACCGGCACGGGCGCAACCCTAGGGGTGCGCGCGCACCCTCCAAAACCGGGCGGAGCCCGTCGTGTGGCCCGTCGTGCGGCCCGTCGTGCGGCCCGTCGTACGGGCCGGTGGTGCTAGACGGCGCGCTTCTTCAGCTTGCGCCGCTCACGCTCGGACAGCCCGCCCCAGATGCCGAAGCGCTCGTCGTTCTGCAGTGCGTACTCCAGGCACTCCCCGCGCACGTCGCAGGTCAGGCAGACCCGCTTCGCCTCCCGCGTGGAGCCACCCTTCTCCGGGAAGAACGCCTCGGGGTCGGTCTGCGCGCACAAGGCCCGCTCCTGCCACCCGTTCTCCTCGGCGTCGTCGCTGTCGAGCAAGTAGAGCTCTCGCACGGTTTCGCCCCTTCGACCCCAGGATGGCCCCCGAGATCTGGCCACCAACTCTGATGGATGATGTCCCTCACACCCGCCCGCCCTGCGACGGAGAAACACACTGGTGTGATTACATGCCTGTCGCTCCGGTAAGTCAAGCGGAACGGGAAACCTGGTCCAGCCCTCCGAAGGAGCCCCGTTGCCCCCCGACGCCCCCGATCCCGAGCCGTTCGAGCTTCCGCGACGGGTCACGGTCCTCTCCGGCGGTGTCGGGGGCGCGCGCTTCCTGCAGGGCCTGCTGCGCCTGGTCGAACGCACCGGCAACCGAACGGGGACTGACACCGAGGTCACCGTCGTGGCCAACACCGGCGACGACATCTGGGTGCACGGCCTCAAGGTCTGCCCCGATCTCGACACCGTCATGTACACCCTCGGCGGCGGCATCGACGCCGAGCGCGGGTGGGGTCGCACCGACGAGACCTGGCACGCCAAGGACGAGCTCGCGGCGTACGGCGTGGAGCCGACCTGGTTCGGCCTCGGGGACCGCGACATCGCCACCCACCTGGTCCGCACCCAGATGCTCGACGCCGGCTACCCGCTCTCCCAGGTGACCGAGGCGCTCTGTCGCCGGTGGCTGCCTCCCGAGCCGGGGAGACGGGTCCGGCTGCTGCCGATGACCGACGACCGCACCGAGACCCACGTCGTGATCGAGGACCCGGACGGTGGCCGCCGGGCGGTGCACTTCCAGGAGTACTGGATCCGGTTCCACGCCGACGTGCCTGCCTCCGAGGTGGTGGTGATCGGGCTCGACGCCAGCAGCCCGGCCCCGGGCGTCGTGGAGGCGGTCACGGACACCGACCTGGTGATCGTGCCGCCGTCCAACCCGATCGTGTCGGTCGGCCCGATCCTCGGCGTGCCCGGCATCCGCGAGGTGCTGCGTGCCACGTCGGCCCCGGTGGTCGGGCTCTCGGGCATCGTCGGGGGCGACCATGTGCGCGGCATGGCACGGCAGGTGCTCGGGATCCGGGGCATCGAGGTCAGCGCCGCCGGCGTGGCCGAGCACTACGGGGCGCGCTCGGCGGCCGGGGTGCTCGACGGCTGGCTGGTCGACACCGTCGATGCCGCGCTGGTCGACCGGGTCGAGGCGGCCGGCATCGCCTGCCGCGCCGTCCCGCTGATGATGACCGACCACGACGCCACCGCCGACATGGCCGCGGCCGCCGTCGCGCTGGTCAGCCGGTGAGCCCGGTCCCCGGCCCGGGCCGGGTCGAGGTGGTCGCACCCGACGGCATCGGCGAGGTCAGGGAGGGTGACGACCTGGTGGTGCTGCTGACCGACACGTTCCCCGACCTGGCCGACGGCGACGTCGTGGTGGTGACCAGCAAGATCGTGAGCAAGGCCGAGGGTCGTACGACGCAGGGCGCGCGTGAGGACCTGGTCGCCGGTGAGACCGTCCGCGTGGTCGCCCGCCGCGGCCCGACCACGATCGTCGAGAACCACCTCGGCCTGGTGATGGCCGCGGCCGGCATCGACAGCTCGAACGTCGCTGCCGGACACCTGGTGCTGCTCCCCCGCGACCCCGATGCGAGCGCCCGGGCCATCCGCAGCGGTCTGCGCGCGGCCACGGGGCGCAACGTCGCGGTCCTGGTGACCGACACCGCCGGTCGTGCGTGGCGGCAGGGCCAGACCGACCTCGCGATCGGCGCCGCCGGCTTCGTGGTGCTCGAGGACCATGCGGGCCGCGTCGACGGCTACGGCAACCCGCTGGCGGTCACCGCTCCCGCTCTCGCCGACGAGGTGGCCGGTGCGGCCGACCTCGCCCAGGGCAAGCTCGCCGGCCGGCCGGTGGCGGTCGTCCGCGGCCTGGCGTCCCACGTGCTCCCGGCCGGCGACGACGGCCCGGGCGCGCGCACCCTGAACCGGCCCCTGGCGCAGGACATGTTCGGGCTCGGCAGCCGGGAGGCCGTGGTCGCCGCCCTCGCCGGGGAGTCGGCCGAGGCGTTCGGTGAGCCCGCGAGCGCCGACGACCTGGTCGCGGCCCTGGCCCGGGTCGGAGTCGCCGCGAGGCCCGGCGCCGACGGGCTCCGGCTCGCCGACGCTCCCGGCCGCGCCGCACGTGCCGTTGCCCACGCCCACGGCTGGGCACCGGATCGGGATGTCCCCGCCGTGCTCCGACCACACCTTCCGTAGACTTCCGCCTCGTGGCCAAGTCCAAGAATGTCGAGCGCAAGGCAAAGATCGAGCAGATGCGCCGCGAGCAGCAGCGCAAGGAGCGCCGACGCAGCCTCCTGATCCTCGGCGCCTGCGGTGTCGTGGTGGTCGGCCTGCTCCTGGCCGCGATCATCCCCTACGTCAAGAGCGTCAACGACAACAAGAAGCTGAAGGGCACCGCGCTCACGAAGATCGGCGTCGCCGCGTCGGCGGCGGGCTGCTCGCCGGTGCGGAAGGCCACCGCCGACGGCAGCGGCCAGCACATCACCCCGCCCACACCGATCAAGTACGACACCGCACCGCCGGCGTTCGGCAAGCACTGGGGCAACTTCCTCACCGGCTCCGAGATCCGGCCGTTCTACACCGTCGACGACCGTCCCGAGATCGAGCGTCTGGTGCACAGCCTCGAGCACGGCCACACGATCGTCTGGTACGACGACACGATCACCGCCGGCAGCGACGAGTACCAGCAGCTCCAGCAGATCACCGACAAGCTCGGCAGCGACTCCTACGTGATGGCCGCTCCGTGGACCAAGGACGACGGCGCCTCGTTCCCGGCCGGCAAGCACGTCGCGATCACGCACTGGACCGGCCCGGAGAAGCAGCAGGGCATCTGGGAGTACTGCGCGAAGCCCAGCGGTGGCGTCGTCCAGAAGTTCGTGGACGACTACCCCAAGGACAACGCCCCCGAGCCCGGCGCCGCGTAGCGCTCAGAGCTCGCCGCGGCCACGCTCGCGGAGCACGTCGACGAGGGCCTTGACGTCCTGCGCACGCTCGACGGACGTCACCAGCAACGCGTCACCCGTGTCGACGACGACCACGTCCTCGAGCCCGAGCACGGCGACCACGCGGTCGCCGGACGGTACGACGAGCCCGGTGCTGTCGCGCACCACCACGGAGGCCGGGTCGCCCAGCACCCGCATCCCGTCCGTCGCGGCGGGCAGCAGGTCGGCGAGCGAGCGGAAGTCGCCGACGTCGTCCCAGCCGAACCCACCGGGCACCGTCGCCACCCGCCCGGCGGCCGCGGCCGGCTCGGCGACGGCGTGGTCGATCGCGATCTTCTCCAGCGTCGGCCAGCGCTCCTCGATCGACGTGGGGTCGGCCGCGATCGCCCGCAGCCCGGCGGCGAGGTCGGGGTGGTGCTCGGCCAGCAGGTCCAGGAGCACCGTCGCACCCGCCACGAACATGCCGGCGTTCCAGCGGTAGTCACCCGACGCGACGTAGGCCTGCGCCCGCTCCGCGTCCGGCTTCTCCACGAACTCCCGCACCGACCGGGCGGTCGTGAAGCCGTTCAGCGCGTCTCCTGCCCGGACGTAGCCGAACCCGGTGGCCGGTCCGGTCGGCTCGATCCCGATCGTGACCAGCAGCCCGGTGTCGGCGACGTCCGCCGCCTCCCGGACCGCTGCCCGGAACGCGTCCTCGTCGCCGATCACGTGGTCGGCCGCGAACGAGCCGATCAGCCCGGTCGGGTCGTCCCGCTCGACGGTGGCCGCGGCCAGCCCGATCGCGGCCATCGAGTCGCGCGGCGCCGGCTCGGCGATCACCTGGGCCGGCACCAGGTCGGGCAGCTGGCCGCGGACCGCCGCCTGGTGGGCGGCACCCGTGACCACCAGCACCCGGTCGCCCACGAGCGGCAGCAGCCGGTCGACGGTGGCCTGCAGCAGCGTGCGTCCGCTGCCGGTGAGGTCGTGCAGGAACTTCGGCGACGCCGCCCGCGACAGCGGCCAGAGCCTGGTCCCCGCCCCGCCCGCCGGGACCACCGCCCACAACCGCTCGACCGCATCCGCCATGCGGTGATCCTAGGGTGACGGGGTGGCGACGACTTTCGAGCAGGTGCTGGTGTCCCGGCTTCGCACGGACCCGGGACGGCCCCTGGTGACGTTCTACGACGACGCCACGGGTGAGCGCACCGAGCTGTCGGTGACTACCTACGCCAACTGGGTCTCCAAGACCGCGGGCGTGCTCACCGACGACCTCGGGCTCGACACCGGCGACCGGGTGGCGCTCGACCTGCCGTGCCACTGGCTCGGCCCGGTGTTCCTCGGCGGCGCCTGGCTGGCCGGTCTCGAGGTGGTCACCGGCGACGGCGCCGACGTGGTCGTCCACGGTCCCGCCGGCTCGGCGCGCGGCGGCGACCTGCGGCTCGGCTGTGCGCTGCTGCCGTTCGCCGTCGCCGCTCGCGAGCCGTGGCCCGCCGGCGTGCTGGACTTCGGCACGCTCTGGCCGGGGCAGCCCGACGCGTTCCTGGGGCTCCCCGGAGGGCCCGGGGACGCCGCGCTCGACGGCGTGGACCAGGCCTCGTTGCTGGCCCGCGCCGCGGCGTACGACGGCGGCAGCGAGCGTGTGGCCACCGACCTCAACCCGGTCGAGGGCGGCGGCACCGAGCTGTTCGTCGGCACCCTGGTGCAGGGCGGGTCCGTGGTGTGGACGGCCCGCCCCGACCCGGAGCGCGGGGTGGGGCGGGCCGGTTCCGAACGCGCCACCCGCGAGGTGCGGGCGACCGGAGGTCGTTGAGCGGCCCGGCTCGGACGACCTCCCTCCTAGCCCCCCAGGTCGTACTTCTCGAACCCGGACGCCACGAAGCGGCGTGCGCCGAGCCCGGTGCCGGCCGTGGTGCCCGGGATCAGCCACAGGTCGCCGCTGGCCTTCTCCCGTGCCAGCAGGTCGGGCAGCCGGTCGCCGTCGACGTCGCCGGCACCCACCACCCAGTCGTAGGTGGTGTCCGTGGTCCTCGCCAGCGCGGCGGCCCCGTCCGCCCCGGCGTACGGCACGTAGGTGCCGTCGGCGGAGATCAGCATCGAGTCCGGAGCGTCGGTCGCGTCCCAGAGCCCGGAGCCGATCTGGTTGAACGCCCGCAGCTTGGCGGGCGCGCGGAACCGCGGCTTCAGGCCGGTCTTCCCGTCGCCCGGGAAGACTGTCATCATCCCGCCGGGCTCCTTGCCGACCAGGTCGGGGTGACCGTCGGTCGTGACGTCACCGACGGGGGCGATCCGGCCGAACTTCGCGAACCCGTCCCCGAGGAGCTGGTGCGCACCGAAGCCACCCTTGCCGTCCCCGGGCCACAGCCAGATGCTGTCCCCTCCCGGCCCACGGGTGGCGAGGTCGGCGTTGCCGTCGCCGTCCCAGTCGCCGACGTTCATCAGCTTGCCCGTCCCGGCCAGCGTGAGGTTGCTGGCGACCGGCGCCGACACGTTGGTCCGGCCGTTGCCGGTGGTGATCGCCAGCTTGCCGCCGTACACACCGATCGCGTCGGCCCTGGCGTTGCCGATCAGCTGGCCGCCGGTGACCGCGCTCCAGCCGCGCAGGTAGGGGAAGGGACCGAGGGCGTGGGAGACGCTGCCGGCGCCGTCACCGGGCAGCACCTCGATGGTGCGGGTGGCCGAGTGCCGCAGCACCAGGTCGGGCAGCCCGTCGGCGTCGTAGTCGCCGCCGCCGAGGATCGCGTCGACGCCTCGCATCGAGACCGGGAGCACCTCCGGACTGCCCAGCGAGGTGCGCTGGCCCGGGAAGAACCTGAGCTTGCCGTCGTCGGAGGCCGCGACCAGGTCGGCGCGCCCGTCCTTGTCGAAGTCACCGACGCCGTAGGGACGGTGGTAGGTCCAGGTCGGGGCGATCACGCGCGGCTTGCCGAACGTGCCCCTGCCCGTGCCCGGCAGCAGCACCAGCCGCTTCCGGGAGTCGCGGGCGACCAGGTCGGCCGTGCCGTCCTTGTCGAAGTCACCGGCCGCGGTCAACCACGTGTACCCGGCGTACGCGGCGGACTTGCCGATCGGGGTCCGGAACCCGCCCGCGCCGTTGCCCGGCAGCACCATCGCGCCGTGCGTGGTCCGGTTGCGCACGAACAGGTCACCCTTGCCGTCGCCGTTGAGGTCGCCCGGCGCCACGATCGCGTCGTACGACGTCCAGGCGCCGGCCGTGAGCACCTTGGGCGTGAACCCCACCTGACCACCCGTCGGCACCACCAGGATCTTGTCGGTCGCCTTGTCGCGGACGAACAGGTCCGGCCACGAGGAGCCGAGCACGTCGGAGCGCGCGGGCAGCGCACTTGCCGGCTGCGGCGTGATCGCCGGACCCACGGGCGGGACGGTGGGGCCGGGCGCGGGCGTGGGTGTGGGTGTGGGCGTGGGGGTGGGCTCGCCGGTGGCCCCCCTCTGGATGGCGGCCGCCTGCTTCCGGATCGTCGGGAGCTGGGCGTAGAGGTACTTGCCGGGGCATGCCGTCTGGCCGGTGTCACGGTGGCCGTTGATGCCCTGCAGGTACCGGTTCTTGACCCACAGCTTGGTGGCGTCGGCCTTGATGTCGTACTTGGAGAGCTTCCAGGCGAACAGCTCCGCATAGGCGTCGAGCACCGCCTGGGGAGGCTGCACCTCCTCGAAGTTGCCGATCGCCGACATCGCGAACGCGACCTCGTTGTAGCCGAGCGTGTGGGCACCGACGACGGCCTTGTCGACGCCGCCCCAGCGACCTTCCCAGATCCGGCCGAAGCGGTCGACCAGGAAGTTGTAGCCGACGTCGCGCCAGCCCCGCGCCTCCACGTGGTAGGCGTAGATGCTGCGCAGCAGCTTGGGGACGTCGTCCTTGGCGTAGTTGTTGGCGTTGACCGTGTGGTGCACGAAGCCGGTCTTGATCGTTCCGTAGCTCGGGGCGCTCTGGTCGCGGATCTTCTCGTTGGCGCCCCACTGCGCGCGGGAGAAGATCTGCGGCTTCGGGGCGACCGTCATTGCGGAGAGCGCGATGTCGCCGGAGGCGTTCGTCGCGGAGCCGGTCGCTCCGCCACTCGGCTGCGGGGCCTTGCCGCCGGTGGTGGCCGACTTCGGCTGGTCGAGGGTGCCGGTGTCGATCGCGGGCGCCTCGCTCCTCATGGTGCCGGTGCCCGGGTCGATCACGGCCAGCTTGATCCCGCTCGGCGCCCGGCCGGTCGCGGTCCAGGCCCGCACCTGCACGGCCTGCACGTGACCGACGACGGTCGGCTCGGTGCCGGCACGCTCGCGACGGCCCTCGGCCGCGGAGGCGTCCGGACCGTGGTCGTCGTGGTACTCCAGCGCACTCCAGGACGACCAACGACCGTCCTTGCGCGAGCGCACGTCGAGCTGCAGCTGGTCCTCGGTGAAGGTGTCGCTCCCGTTCCAGGTGACTCCGACGGTGGCCAGGCCGGTGGCCCTCTCGGCGGGCGAGACGACCGCGAGACGCAGGCCGTCGCGCGTCGGTGACGCGGGTGTCTTCGGTGCCTGCCGCTGGGGCACGGCCTTCGGCTGGGTCCGGTCGACCCCGTGGAACGCCACCTGGCGCACCTTCGGCGTGACCGGGGCGGTGTTGACGTAGGCGTCACCGATGGTGACCGCGGGCTGCACCGAGCCGGCGTCGGGAGCGGGCGCCACGATGTCCAGGTTCACCACACCGGCGGCCGCGACCGCGGTCGCGAGCACGCACGCGGTGACCAGCAGCTGCTGGCAGAAAGTGACATACCGGGACTTGCTGAAATGCATGTGACAGCGCTCCAAGTGTGGGGGGAAGAATCACACGAGTCACAAGTGTCACATCATTAACAGGGGGGCTGACAAGCGCTTTCGACCAATTACAAACGTGTAATTAGCGAATTACAAGGCTGTTGTTCAATGCGAAACGGAAAAGCCGCGGCAACGGAATTGGGAAAGTGCCGGGTGCTCAGACCTCGGAGCCGAGCTCCTCGTCCGCGTGCTCCTCGTCGTCCGACGCCTCGTCGTAGTGCAGGAACCTGATCGCCCCGTCGACGCTGCCGTCCGGCGTGGTCTTCGAGTCGTACATCAGGCGCCCCGCCTCCAGGACCAGGACCCGCTCGCACATCGAGCGTACCGAGGCCGTGGCATGGCTGACGTAGAAGATCGTGGTGCCCTCGGCGCGGATCTCCTGCATCTTCTTCAGGCACTTGCGCTTGAAGGGCCGGTCGCCCACGGCCAGCACCTCGTCGGCGAGGAAGATGTCGGCGTCGACGTGAACCGCGATCGAGAACCCGAGCCGGGAGTACATGCCCGAGGAGTAGTGCGAGACGGGGGTGTCGAGGAAGCGGCCGATGTTGGCGAACTCCACGATCTCGTCGAACTTGCGCTTGGTCTCCTGCTCCCCCATCCCCAGGATCGCGGCGTTCAGGAACAGGTTCTCCCGGCCGGTCAGCTGCGGGTGGAACCCGGCGCCGGTGGCGATCAGTCCAGCGACCCTTCCACGGGTCCGCACCGAGCCGGCCTCCGGCCTCATCACGCCGTTGATCAGCTTCAGCAAGGTGCTCTTGCCGGACCCGTTGAGTCCCATCAGCCCGACCGACTCGCCCTGCTCGACCGTGAAGCTGACGTCGCTCAGCGCCTGGAACGTCTCACTGAGCGGCAGCCGACGTACCGTCGCGACGGCCATCTGCTTGAGCGTGCGGTGGTACTGGAGGGTGAACGTCTTGCTCACGTCCTCGACCACGATCGAGGTGTTCGCTGCGGGGGTGCTCAGGGTGGTCACAGGCGCTCCGGGAGCTTGTTCTCGAGACGGGTGAAGATGCGCTGGGCGATCACCAGCAGCACCAGGCACACGGCCAGCGTGATCAGGCCGCGCTCCAGCATGTGCGGCGGGAAGACGGTGGCCTTGCTCTCACCCTCGCCGTTGGCGACGTTGACTCCCTGCCAGAAGAAGCGCTGCAGCAGGATCACGGCGTCGGCCACCGGGTTGGCCATGTAGATCTGGTACAGCACCGGGTGGTTGTCGGCATAACCGGCGACCCGCGAGAAGGGGTACATCATCGGCACCAGGAAGTGCATGAACTGGGTCACGGTCCCCACGATGTTCTGAAAATCGCGGTAGTAGACGTTGATCGCGCTGAACAACAGCGCCAGCGCCACCGCGAACGTGACCACGATCAGCATTCCCAGGACACCGGAGGCGACACCGGTCAGGTCCGTCGTCCAGCCGGAGATCACACAGAAGAAGACCAGCAGCACGATCTGCGGGAAGGTGTGGATCAGGGCCACGATCGCCTGCGCCACCGGGAAGATCTCGCGTGGCAGCGCCATCTTCTTCACCAGGGCGCGGTTGGTCCAGATCGACCGGGTGCCACCCCCGAAGGTCTCGGAGAAGTAGTGCACGAACACGATGCCGCAGAACAGGTGGATGGCGAAGTTCGGCACGTTCTTGTGGAAGTTCAGCAGGACACCGAACACCAGGTAGTAGACGCTGAACCGGATCGCCGGCTGGATGTAGGACCACATCAGGCCGAGCAGGGACGCCGAGTACATCCGGGCCAGCTGCCGGCGCACGATCAGCCGCAGCAGGTAGCCCTCGCGGAGCACCCCGATCAGGCCGCCGTTGGGTGCCGGCGAGACCAGCTCGGCCTCGACGACCCGGGTCCTGACCGGTCCGTCGACGGCCTCGACGGCCGGCATCGAGTCGGCCTTGCGTTTGGCCTGCGCCCGGGCCCGCTGCGCCGCGCGCTTGCGGTCTCCCCGGGTCTGGATCCGCTCCTTGTCCAGGGGGTGCTGCTGGCCCTCGTCGCTCATCTCCTCGGCTCCTCGACCGACGCGGCGAACGTCTTCTCCCACTCCTCGGGCGAGGTGATCGAGCCGAGCGCGTCGCGGTAGCGCGCGGACAGCGCCGGCCACTCACGGAGCAGTCGCTGGTGGATCTCGATCGTGCGCCTGAGCAGGTCGCGGTAGTGGTCGGGGTCGCGCTCGTAGAGCGCCGCCGAGTTGCCGTCGGGCATCGAGACCACGGCCGAGTCGTAGCTCGCCAGCCGGTACCACTTGGCGTCCATCGCCGCGATCTCCGTCTCGGGGTGCTGGCGCGCCAGCGGTCGCACCTTGCTCAGCTGGCGGACCGGGGACAGCGCCGCCGTGACCAGCAGGGAGAGCCTGCTGGGCACCTCGGTGTCGTCCTTGCCCCGCCGCGGAGGCTTGGTCCGACGCGTCGACGGGAACGCGTCGCGATCCACCTCGAGCACCGCGTCGGTCCACTGCTTGCGGAACGCGTTGATGTCCGCGAGCACCGTCGGCAGACCCTCGTGCAGGGTCTGGGGCCCGGCGAACACGTCCTCGATCGCCTTGTGGCGCAGCTCGACCGTGGAGTACTGCATCGAGACCAGGTGCTTGATCGTGTGCGCGAAGCTCTCCTGCACCATCCCGCCGCCGCGCGGGTAGGGCGAGTGCAGCAGCGCCGCGACCAGCCGGTTGCGCTGGTGGAAGTAGGCCTGCCAGTCGAGCGCGTCGTTCTTGTCCGTCCACGGCACGTGCCAGACCGCCGCGCCGGGGAACGTCACCGTCGGGTAGCCGGCGGCGGAGGCCCGCAGCCCGAACTCGCTGTCGTCCCACTTGATGAAGATCGGGAGCGAGAGGCCGATCTCCCGGATCGCCTGCAGCGGCACCAGGCACATGAACCAGCCGTTGAAGTCCACGTCGATCCGGCGGTGCAGCCAGCGCGCCGAGCGCAGGTTGCGGGCCGAGAAGTCCCAGTCGTTCATGACGGTCGTCGGGCTGCGCCACCAGAACTTGTAACGCTGCACGATCTCGCCGAACGAGTGCAGCCGGGACCGGTCGTAGATGCTGAACATGTGGCCGCCGACGATGGTCGGGCGCTTCGCGAGGTCGGCGAAGGTGACCGCGCGGATGATGCTCTCGGGCTCGCAGACGACGTCGTCGTCCATCATCATCACGTACGTCGCCGTGCCCTTGCGGAGCGCTTCGTACTGGCCGCGGGCGTAGCCGCCGGAGCCGCCGATGTTGCCCTGCTCGATCACGCGCAGCTTCTCCCCGAGCGCGGACTGGGCGCCGGGGAACTCCGGGGAGTCCGCGACCTTCTGGGTGCCCTGCTCGATCACCAGCACCTGGTCGAGCAGGTCCTGCACGCCCGCGTCGTTGCCCATCTGGGCGAGGAGCTTGCCGCAGAAGTCGGGCCGGTTCATGGTCGTGATCGCGATCGTGAGGCTTCCGGGCTCGACCCGGTCGTCGGGGACCTCGGCGTCCCAGACCGCCTCCACCTCCACCTGCTCCTCGCCGGCCACCACGTCGTACCAGTACCAGCCACCGTCGACGAACGGCTTCAGCGACAGGTCGAAGGTGAACTCGCCCTTGGCGTCGGCACCCGTGCTCGCCATCTCGACGCGCTGCGAGCGGCCGTTGGCCATCGACCGGTAGACCGTGACCGCGGCCCCGGCGCCGGTCAGACCGACCGTGAGCCGGACCTCGTCGACGACCGTCCAGCGCCGCCAGTAGCCGGCCGGGAAGGCGTTGAAGTAGGTGCCGAAGGACAGGTCCTCGCCGGGCTCGAGCCGCAGCGTGTGCCGGCCGGTGATCTGGTCGGGGTGGACCGAGTGCCCCGAGGAGGTGGACTGCCGGAGCTGGGCGGCATTCAGGTCCTTGGCGCCCTTGTTGCCACCGATGTCGTACTTGTCGGCGTCGAGCACCGCGGCATCGGGGTCGACGTACAGCGGCAGGACGTCGGTGTCCTTGTCACCGGGAAGCACCTGGCGCTGCAGGATGCGTCTGGTCATGCCTCCACCCCTCCGATCTGTTCGGCCCCGTCCTCATCCTGCAGGCTCTTGCCTTCGACGAAGTGCGGTCGCAGCCTGTTCTCGAACATCGACAGCGCGGAGCCGATCGCCATGTGCATGTCGAGGTACTTGTAGGTGCCGAGCCGGCCACCGAACAGCACCATCGGCTCCGCCTTCGCCTTCTCGCGGTAGCGCAGCAGCTTGGCCCGGTCCTCGGCGGTGTTGATCGGGTAGTAGGGCTCGTCGCCCTCCTCCGCGAACCGAGAGTACTCGTGCACGATCACGGTCTTGCCGGAGATGTAGGTGCGCTCCGGGTGGAAGTGCTTGAACTCGTGGATCCGGGTCCAGGGCACCTCCTGGTCGTTGTAGTTCATGACCGCGCAGCCCTGGAAGTCGTCGACGTGCTTGACCTCGGCCTCGAGGTCCACGGTCCGCCAGGACAGCCGGCCCTCGGAGTTGCCGAAGTACTCGTCCACCGGGCCGGTGTAGACGATCGGGACCTTGCCCTTGTACTCGTGGTCGACGTCGAACCAGTCGGTCTCGAGCCGGACCTCGATGTTGGGGTGGTCGGCCATCTTGCGCAGCCACGCGGTGTAGCCGTCGACGGGGAGGCCCTCGTAGGTGTCGTTGAACCACCGGTTGTCGAAGTTGTAGCGCACCGGGAGCCGCGTGATGATGTCCGCGCTCAGCTTGGTCGGGTCGGTCTGCCACTGCTTGGCGGTGTAGCCCTTGATGAACGCCTCGTAGAGCGGACGGCCGACCAGGCTGATCGCCTTCTCCTCGAGGTTCGAGGCCTCGGCGGTGTCGATCTCGCTGGACTGCTCGGCGATCAGGGCGCGGGCCTCGTCGGGCGTGTGCATGGTGCCGAAGAACTGGTTGATCAGCCCGAGGTTCATCGGCAGCGAGTACACCTGCCCGTCGTACTGACCGAAGACGCGGTGCTGGTAGTTGGTGAACGAGGTGAACCGGTTGACGTAGTCCCAGACCTTCTGGTTGGAGGTGTGGAAGAGGTGCGCGCCGTAGACGTGCATCTCGATCCCGGTCTCCGGGTCGGCCTCGCTGTAGGCGTTGCCGCCGATGTGGTGCCGCCGCTCGATCACCAGGACCTTCAGGTCGAGCTCACTGGCGCAGCGTTCGGCGATCGTCAGGCCGAACAGACCGGATCCGACGACGACGAGATCGGGGTTCAACACACACTCCTGGGTAGGGGTTCGGGCCGCGAAGGGCCCCGGCGAGTCTATCTACCGACGGTGGCCCGACGGCTCCGCCACGGCGGGGACGTGGCGCATCCCACGCGCGGAGCGGATCGCGCGGGTCACGTTTCCCGCCTCCGCCCGGCCGCCGCGCACCGGGGAGAGCAGCAGCACCGCGAGCACGATCAGGTACGGCTTGAGCCGCACCAGCAGGTTCTCGCCGTAGCGGAAGTGGACGACGAAGAGGTTCCGGTACATGTAGAACCCCTTCCAGCCGGCCAGGTCGTGCTGCTGGTCGAAGTCGAGCTGGCGCACCAGCACGGCGTCGCGCACCGCCCAGATCCGGTAGCCGGCGCGCCGGGCGCGGATCGCGAAGTCGACGTCGTCGTAGAAGATGAAGTACGACGGGTCGGGCAGCCCGATCCGCTCCACCACCTCGCGGCGCACCAGGAACCCCTCGAACGCGACGTTCTGGATCTCCACCTTCTCCGGCATCGCGTCGCGGGTGCCGTAGGTCGTCTCCACCATCGCGGTCTTGGGCTTGATCGCCAGCGGGCTGGACAGGTCGAACACGGTGGCCGCCTTCTCCACCAGCCGACCGTGGAGGTCCTCGCGCACCGCCATCAGGCAGGCCTCGTCCTGGGCCATCAGCACCGCCAGGCAGTCCGGTGCCGGCACCACGTCGTCGTCCATCAGCCAGATCCGGTCGAAGCCGCGGTCGGCGGCCTCGCGGACCCCGCGGTGGAACCCGCCGGCCCCACCGAGGTTGTTGTCCTCGTGGATGGCCAGGAGCCCGGCGTTGCCGGCCTCGTCGAGCACCTCCCGGGTGTGGTCGGTGCTGGCGTTGTCGACCACGATCACCGCCTCGGGCTGCCGGTCCTGGGCCGCCAGGCCCTCCAGCATCCGGCGCAGCAGGTCGGCACGGTTGAACGTGGACCACGACGACGGCGACGGGTCTCAGCCACCGAGATACCTCCCGTGACCGGTGAAGTCGCCGCGCCAGCCGGCGAGCATCGCGCCCAGGCTCATCCGGAGCCGGCCGAGGTCGGTCCGCGTGAACGTGTAGAACCACACTGTCTTCACCAGGAACGCCAGCACGCCGTGCACGCCGACGTACTCCTTGAGGTTGGCGACGTTGTTGCGGCACATGCAGTAGTGCTTCAGGTCCGAGGGCGAGTGGTTGTACGTCGTACGCCCGAACATCAGCGGTGCGCCGAGGTCGTCGGTCGCGGGGTGCCGGAAGCGCGCCGCGACGACCGTGGCGATCCGGGCGCCCGCCCGTCGCGCGCGCCAGAGGTACTCGACGTCGTCACCCCAGATGAAGAACTCCTCGCGCACCAGCCCGATCCGCTCGACCAGCTCGCGGGTCAGGAGCACACCGTTGAACGGGATCACCACGTCCTCGACCAGCCCGTCGCCGGCCGCCGCCTCGACGTCGGCCATCCGGTGCACGACCCGGGACCGGCCGGGCAACCGGATCGGGAAGCAGAGCCTCGCCACGTCCTGCTCGGCGACCACGGCCGGGCCCACGAAGTCGTGCGTCGCCGTCGCCCTCGGCCAGGTGCGGGCAGCAGGAGCTCCAGGCAGTCGCGCTCGGGGTAGCCGTCGTCGTCCATCATCCAGACCAGGTCGGCTCCGCGCTCCAGCGCCGCGGCGAGGCCGGCGTGGAAACCCCCCGCGCCGCCGGTGTTGCGGCCCAGCTCGACGACCGTGACCGGCACCGGCGAGAGCATCGTGCCGAGCGCCTCGACGGTGCCGTCCGTCGAGGCGTTGTCGACCACCACGATCTCGTCGGGCAGGACGCTCCCGTGGCCGGTCTCGGTGACCAACCGGGTGACCAGTTCGCGACGGTCGAACGTGACCGCCACCGCGACGATCCGCGGCGTCGTACGGAGGTCATCGGGCACGCGGCGACCCTACCGGCCGGAGCCCGGGCCGCCCGCGCGAGGCGTCAGCAGGCGTCGCCGAGGTCGTTGGCCTGGTTGGCGGCGTAACCGTCGTGGATGTTGCCGTAGGAGCCGCCCGTGGTCCCCGGCTTCGGGGCCGCCTTGGCACCGGCCTTGGCGCGCGGCTTCTCCGACGGGGAGATGACCCGGTCGACGGTCTTCTTGATCTTGGCGATGTCGGGCCGGTAGGTCTCGATCATCGGCGGCACGAACGACACGGTGCGCACCGGCTGGCTGCGCGCCTGGAGCGCGAGCTCCATGAACCGGTCCAGCTCGGAGGCCGGGATGTCGGTCTTGACCATGGCCGTGCTCGCCTTGGCGATGTCGCCGAACTTGAGCACCACCTGCTTCGGGCTCAGCTGGTGCAGCATCGCGTTCATCACGCACTTCTGGCGGGCCATCCGCGAGTAGTCGTCGGCCGCCATCCGCGAGCGGGCGAACCAGAGCGTGTCCGCACCGTTGAGCTTGCGTCGGCCGGGCTGGATGTAGGACTTGCCGTCGAAGTCGCCGATCGCGCCCTTCGGGATCGGGTCGCGCACGGTGAGGGTGACGCCACCGACGGCGTCGACGAGGTTGCGGAAGCCCTTGAGGTTGACCATCACGTAGTAGTTCACCTTGAGCCCGGTCACGCCCTCCACCGCCTCCTTGGTGGCCTCCACGCCGGGGTTCGGATAGCCCTTGAACAGCCCGCGGTGGTCGTTCGCCCAGGTCACCAGGGAGTTGATCTCGCAGCCGTCGCAGCGGTAGCCGCGCGGGAACTGCTCCGCCATCACGGAACCCTTGGCGAAGGGGAAGTTCTGCAGGTTGCGGGGCAGACCGAACAGCACCGTCTTGCCGGTCTCGGCGTCGATGCTGGCCACGGTGAGGCTGTCGGGGCGCAGCCCCCAGCGGGTCTTCCCCGAGTCACCGCCGAGCAGCAGCACGTTGTAGCGGCCCTCGTGGGCCGCGGTCACCTTGCCCGAGGTGAACATGGCGGCGATGAAGTCGCGCTGGACGGTCACCACGTGGGCGGCGAAGAGCAGGGACCCCGCGACCGAGAAGCAGAGCACGCCGTTGATCCCGACCATCGCCAGCCGCTGCTTCTGACGCAGCGCCAGCGGTTCTCCGAGGCGCCAGGCGTCGACGAACAGGTAGGCCCAGCCGACGGCGAGCACCATCAACCCGAAGCGCACGATGCCGAGCAGGAAGGTGTTGCTCAGCAGCCAGAACACGAAGCTGTTCCACACCAGGCCGATCAGCGCCAGGAACACCACCGTGCCGATCAGCGAGAACAGCACGCGCATCGCGATCCGGCCGGTGTGCTTGTTGCCGACGGCGATCTGGGCTGATCCGGGCACGACCAGGGTCATCAGCATCAGCGTGACCGCGCGCCGGAAGCGGATCCGGCTCAGCTGGGCGCCGCGCGGGCGACCAGTGCCGGTCCCTTCGTGCGACCCGGGGGAAGGAGCGGGCAGCATCGGATGACCTCTCTGGATGAACTCGTCCGGCAAGTATCACCAGTCACAGGCGTCACACGTGGTTCCGACGCGCCGGAGCCTCGTGCTGCCGACCGCGCGTGGGGGTCAGCGGCTCCCGTGTGGCCGCACGGTAGCGTCCTCGACATGCCGGACCGCCCGCGGGGAAGTGACGACGAGCCCGAGTACGGGTGGCTCTACGGCGGCCGTGGGCAGGGCGGCGCCGACGCTCCCCCGCCGCCGCAGTCCGACGACCCGGAGCCGACCCGGATGATGCCGGTGGTCCCGCGACCGCAGGCGTCGGGCGACGGCCCGGGCGGCCCGCGTCGCGCCTCGACCGCGACCGCCGCCCCGCCGCCGCGCCGGCCACCGCGCTCGCCGGAGCGGAAGACGAGGTCGCCGTGGCGGCTCGTGCGCATCGTGCTGCTGGTCTGGCTGGTCTTCCTGATCGCGGTGCCCGTGTGGGCCTGGACCAGGATCGACAAGGTGGAGGCGTTCCCGAGCGGCGACCGTCCCGCGAAGCAGCCGGGCACGACCTACCTGCTGGTCGGCTCAGACAGCCGCGAGAACCTGAGCAAGGAGCAGCGCAAGCGGCTCGGCACCGGGGACGCCGCGGGGCGTCGTACCGACACGATCATGCTGCTGCACACGGGCAGCGGCCCCAACCTGCTGCTGTCGATCCCCCGCGACTCGCTGGTGCCGGTCCCCGGGCACGGCACCACCAAGATCAACGCCGCGTTCGCGTTCGGCGGGCCGAAGCTGCTGGTGAAGACGATCGAGCAGGACACCGGCGTGCGCATCGACCACTACGTCGAGATCGGCTTCGGCGGATTCGTGAACTCCGTGGACGCGGTCGGCGGGATCCGGGTGTGCACCCGGCAGCGGCTGGTCGACCCGCTCGCCAAGCTGCGGATGTCGAAGGGCTGCCACCACGTCGACGGGATCACCGCGCTCGGCTACTCCCGCAGCCGGCACACGCAGACCAACGGCGACATCGACCGCGCCAAGAACCAGCGCAAGGTGGTCAGCCAGGTCGGTGACAAGGTCAAGTCGCCGTGGACCGTGATCAACCCGGTGCGCTACTTCCGCGTCGCCGACGCCGGCGCCGGGTCGCTGCGGATCAGCAAGGGCACCGGACCCTTCGCGCTCGGCGGCTTCGCGTGGGCGATGACCCGGGTCGACGGCACGAACGGCCTCACCTGCTCGATGCCGATCGCCGACCTCGCCGTGCACTGGGACCGCGAGCGGGCGCTGTCGCTGCTCAAGCTGGTCAAGCAGGACCGCACCGACGACATCGGCAAGGACCTCTGCACACCGACCGGCCTCCCCGCCCGTTGAGCTGCGCCTCCCACACCGTTGAGCTGCGCCTCCCGCACAGCTGAGCTGCGCCTTCCGCACAGCTGAGCTGCGCCCGCGGAGCCCCTCGAGCACCACTCACCGGGGCGCGGGGCACCACTCAACGGGGCGCGGGGCACCACTCAACGTTGGTCGCTGATCCGCTTGGCCTTGCCGAGCGAGCGCTCGAGGGCGTCGGGGGCGAGTACGTCGACCGCGATCGTGACGCCGATCCGCTGCTTGACCCGGTCGGCGAGGGCGCGGCCGAGCGCCTCCCGGTCGGCGGCGACGTCAGAGGCCTCGACCTGGACGGTGAGCTCGTCGAGGGCGCCGGGGCGCGACAGCACGCACAGGTAGTGCGGCGTCAGCCCCTCGATGGTGAGGATCTGCTCCTCGACCTGGCTGGGGAACACGTTGACGCCGCGCACGATCATCATGTCGTCGGTGCGGCCGGTGACCTTCTGCATCCGGCGGAAGGCCGGGTAGGCCGTGCCCGGGAGCAGCCGGGTCAGGTCGCGGGTGCGGTAGCGCACGACGGGCATCGCCTGCTTGGTCAGCGAGGTGAAGACCAGCTCGCCCTCCTCGCCGTCGGGCAGCACCTCGTGGCTGACCGGGTCGATGATCTCGGGCAGGAAGTGGTCCTCCCAGACGTGCAGGCCGTCCTGGGTCTCACCGGCCTCCTGCGAGACGCCCGGCCCCATCACCTCCGACAGGCCGTAGATGTCGACCGCCGTGATCCCGCTCCGCTCCTCGACCGTCCGGCGCAGCTCCTCGGTCCAGGGCTCGGCTCCGAAGATGCCGATCTCCAGGCTGCTGCGGCGCGGGTCGACGCCCTGGCGCTCCATCTCGTCGAGGATCGCGAGGAAGTACGACGGGGTGACCATGATGATCCGCGGTCCGAAGTCGGCGATCAGCTGCACCTGCCGCTCGGTCATCCCACCGCTGATCGGGACGACGGTGCAGCCGAGCCGTTCGGCACCGTAGTGCGCGCCGAGACCGCCGGTGAACAGGCCGTACCCGTAGGCCACGTGCAGCAGGTCACCCGGTCGGCCGCCGGCGGCGCGGATCGAGCGGGCCATCACCTCGGCCCAGGTGTCGATGTCGTCGCGGGTGTAGCCGACGACGGTGGGCCGACCCGTCGTACCGCTGGAGGCGTGGATCCGCAGCACCTGCTCGCGCGGCACCGCGAACATCCCGAACGGGTAGTTCTCTCGCAGGTCGGCCTTGGTGGTGAACGGGAACCGGGCCAGGTCCGCGAGCCGGGTGAGGTCGTCGGCGCTCACCCCGGCCTCCGCGAACGCCTCGCGGTAGTGCGGCACCTGCTCCGCACGGCGGAGCGAGTCGCGCAGCCGCACGAGCTGGAGCGCCTCGAGGTCGGCACGGGACAGGTCCGGGATCTCGCCGCTCATCACCTCAGGCTAGGGCCTGATCACATCCGTCCCGGCGAGCAGGCGCGGGCCCGAGCCCGCGACTCCCCCGCTCGTCCCCCGGCTCAGCTCACGACGCGGTAGCGGCTGAGCATGCCCGCGGCGATGTGGTCGTTGACGTGGCAGTGGAACAACCAGGTGCCCGGGTCGTCCGGCACCATGTCGGAGACCATCATCATCCCCGGCAGGAGCTGGATCATGTCCGAGCGCATCCCGTTGGAGGTCACGGTGTTTCCGTGCCAGTGCGGCGTGTGCAGGTCGACCTCGGTGCCCAGCGTGTAGGTGTACCACCGGACCCGCTGCCCGACCTTCATCACCGGGACCGGGCCGTTGCCGTAGACGAAGCCGTTGACGGCGTGCATCAGGTTGCTCTCCTCGAACCCCTCCTCGTCGTCCGGCGCCACCCGGTGCGGCGCTCGGGCGAGGTGCTGCAGGTTGTCGTCGAGGTGGAGGCTGGCGTTCTCGTTCTCCACGGTGAAGTAGGAGAAGATCTCCCGGTCCACGTCCGCCGGCGTCGCGGTCCCCGGGTCGGCCTTGCCGCGTGCGGTGATCACCATCGGTCCGACCAGCCCGGCGTTGGTGTCGGCGATCTCGTTCGTGTGCGAGTGGTACATCCAGAGCACCGACGACCCGTCCATCGGGCCGGGTCCGGCCCGCTCGGGCACCTTCCACGAGTACGTGTAGGTGTCCCCCGGCTGCACCGCGTCGTCGGCCTTGTCCTGGCCGTCGGTGCCGTCGGCGTACGGCGCCCCCTCCGCGTTCTTGGCGTAGAAGACACCGTGCGGGTGGATCGACGCCGGGAAGCTCGTGTTGTTGCGGAAGACGACCTTGATCGTGTCGCCGACCACGGCCCGGATCACCGGGCCCATCATCCCGAGGGTGTCGTCGCACGGCTTGACGCCCGCGACGCAGCCGGTCGGCACCGGCACCCGGTGCGTGAACGTCGCATCCGTGTAGCCCCGGTAGAGCGACTTGCGGTAGACGTGGCCGACCCGGGTTGAGCCGTTCTGGACGAACACCTTCTCGTCGTCGTCCCACGGTCGCCCGGCGATGTCGTTGCGGTCCTCGGGTGCGTAGTCCCACAACACCTCCTCGGCGGCGACGTAGTAGGTGCGAGCCTGACCGGTGAGGGCCGCCGCCTCACCGGTGGTGGCCCTCGTCAGGTGGGCGTGAGAGCTCGTCTGGACGATCCCGCACCCCGAGAGCAGCAGCCCCAGCACCGCGGCTCCCAGCAGCGTCTTCCGCATCGCGTTCCCCCCCGGGTGGCGCGCTTCGCCACCCTCGGGCACAAGGGTTGGTCCGCGCTCCTTCGGAGAACCTTGGTAGATGACCGCACCGTCAGTGGGCGGTCATCCGACGGTCATGATCGCGCGTGGAACCGCTCCCCGGAGCGGTCTGCGGTGCCCCTGGAGAGCGCCAGGTGCCCGCCCAGGTAGCCCGCACCGGCGGTCGCGAGGTTGCCGAGCACCGCGAGCCGGACCCCCCGCGCGTGGCGACCACGCAGCCGCGCCACCAGGGAGGCGGCGAACAGCCCGATCGCGACGTCGTTGCCGAGCGCGTGCACCGCGCCGACCCGCCGGTCGGACCCCTCGAGGAGCGTCCAGTCGGCGAACCCGGCGTACGCCGTCGGCATCGCCGTGAGCAACCCGATCCCGACCAGACGGGTCGCCGCCGGTCGCCCGCCCCGCCCACCGACCACGTCGACGAGGGTGGCGGACACCCACGCGCCCAGGGGCAGGTCGGTGAGCACCGGATGCAGGGAGTGGCCGAGCACGGTGGAGCGGATCGGGTGGTCGGGGCCAGGTGCCAGCCAGCCGTACGCCGCGTCCTGGGCGTCGGCGACGAGTCCGGCCGCGCGACTGCTGCCGATCGCGCGCGCCACCCGCTCCGGGAGGGAGGTGGTCATGCCTCCGATCCTAGGCCTGACACCACGATGACATCACAGTTCTTGACTATGACGTCATAGTGATGCCATAGTGACGTCATGGAGCTCACGCCGTACGTCGACCGCCTCCGCAGCGACCTGTCCGGCGCTGCGGCCGCCGGTGGTGCCGAGGCACAGGCCGCCGCCGAGCGGCTCACGCTCGCGCTCGACCCCGCCACCCGGATGGTGCTGCTCGAGGCCCTCGCCCAGGCCGCCGCCGAGATCTCCGGCGCGCTGGACCACGACACGGTCGACGTCCGGATGGCCGGCCGCGACCCGGAGTTCGTGGTCACGCACCTCGCCCACGACGACGCGCCCACCCCGCCTCCCCCGCCGGCTCCCCCGGCACCGCCCGAGCCGCTCGAGGACGACAACCAGTCCCGGATCACGCTCCGGCTCCCGGAGTCGGTCAAGGTCCGCGCGGAGGAGGCGGCCAACCGGACCGGACAGTCGCTCAACGCGTGGCTCGTCGACGCCGTCCGCGACGTCCTCGACGCCACGGCCTCCGGCACCCGCCTCGACGTGCACCTCGGCGGTGCCCGGATCGGCGTCACCGGGGACCCGGGCAGACGCAAGCAGGTCCGTGGCTGGGTCAGCTGACCCGTCCCGCCACTCTTACCCACTCACTCGCACCCCCACCGGAACAGGAGTCCGTCATGCACACCTTCGAGACACCCGGAGCCACCACGATCGTGGTCCGCAACGGCGCCGGACAGATCAACGTGGCCGCCGCCGACACCGACCGCACCACGGTCGAGCTCACCCCGCTCAACCCGGCAGGCGAGGAGGCGATCGCCCAGGCCACCGTCGACCAGACCCGGCAGACGGTCGTGGTCCACCTCCCGAAGCACCGGTCCGGGCTGCTCCGGCAGGGGCCGGCGGTCCAGGTCGACATCACCTGTCCGCACGGGGTCTCCCTGGACCTCGAGTCCGAGTCCGCCGACGTACGCGCAACCGGCCAGTTCCTGGAGGCCGCCTGCTCCACCGGCTCCGGCGACATCGACGTGGAGAACGTCACCGGCTCCGCGCGCCTCAGGAGCGGCTCGGGCACCGTCACCGCCGGGGACATCGCCCAGGCGCTGTCCGTCAGCACCGGCTCCGGCGACGTCAACGTCGAGCGCGCCCGGGGCTCCAGCAGCGTCAAGGTCGGCTCCGGCGACGTCAGCGTCCGCGAGCTCGGCGGCGAGCTGGTCACGAAGACCGGCTCCGGTTCGGTCGAGGTCGGCCAGCTGGGGGGCCGACTCGTGACCAAGACCGGCTCCGGTGGCCTGACCGTACGACGGGCCGGCTCCGGCTCGGTCCACGCCACCGGCGCGAGCGGCAGCATCAGCATCGGCGTCGAGCAGGGCACCGCCGCCTGGCTCGACGTGTCCACCGTCAGCGGCCGCGTGAGCCAGGAGCTCGGCGAGTCACCCGCCCCCAGCGCGGACCAGGACCGGGTCGAGATCACCGCCCACACCGTCAGCGGGAACCTGCGCATCCACCGAGCATGAGGAGCATCCGGATGAAGCGGCGTCAGAGCACCTCCGCCACCGGCGAGCGCGTCCCCACCCGGGTGGCGCCGCCGTTCGACCCGGCCACCGTGCGCCACCGAGCACGCGCGCTGGCCGACCCGAGTGGTTGCGGCCGGATCGGGATCTGAGGCCGGCTGCCGCTCCGGCGCGGGTTCACGAGACCGGCGACAGCGTCCGCCGGAACAGAGCCTCGAGCTCCCTGAAGTGCCGCTCGGTAGCCGGCTCGTCGTACATCGACGTGTCGGCCATCGTGTAGCCGTGGGCGGCACCCGGGTAGATCTGGTTGCTCGCGGTCAGGCCCGCGGAGGCCAGCGCCTCGCCCAGGGCGGCGACGGCCTCGACGGGCATCGAACGGTCCCGGTCGGCGTGGCCGAAGACGAACTCCGCCCGGGCGTCGCCGAGTCCCCGGTGCGGACTGTCAGGGGCGTCACTCACCAGGCCGCCACCGTGGAAGCCACCGACCGCGGCGACGTCGGGATGGGCGGTCGCGGCGCGCACCGCGAGCCGGGCGCCCATGCAGTAGCCGACCACGCCGAGCGGGCCCCCTGCCACACCGTCGATACCGCGCAGCGCCTCGACGTAGGCCGCGATGTCGGGCAGCGCCTTGTCGGAGGTGAGCGCACCGACGCGCGGCATCGCCTTCTCGAAGAACGCCTCGCGCTCCCCCGGCGCGGTCAGGTCGGCGTGCGGACCGACGTCGTCGACCCTGCCCTCCCGGTAGAAGACGTTCGGCGCGAGCACGACGTGCCCCCAGCTCGCGATCCGGTCGCACATGTCGGCGATCCGCGGGCGCACCCCGATCGCGTCCATGAAGAGCAGCACTCCGGGACCGCCCCCGGACCGCGGCCGCGCGAGGTATGCCTCGGCCGTGCCGTCGGGGACCGGGATCTCGATCAGCTCCATGCTTCGCAGGCTAGTTCGGCGCCCGCCGGCGCCGCGTGGGCACTTGGTCCCGGAATCTCGTGGCGTTCGGCCGTGCCGGTCCCGATCGGTGCGGCGCACGATGAAGCATGGACATCGACACGACACCTTCGCTCGGCAGCATCGTCGTCGGCGTGGACGGGTCGGACGCCTCCCGCCAGGCCCTCCAGTGGGCCGCCGACCAGGCCTCGCTCGAGGGGCGGCCGCTGTTCCTCGTGCACGTCGAGGACCCACGCAGCCGCCTCGGGGAAACGGGGTCGAAGGCCGTCCTCGCGGAGGCGGCCTCCGTGGTCGAGTGGCGTCGACCCGCCGTCGAGGTGCAGATGAGCTCGGGCGCCGGCGACGCACGGGAGATCCTGGTCGACCACGGCGACCGGGCCTCACTCCTGGTCGTCGGCTCGCGCGGTCGCGGTCCGGTCGGGAGCATGCTGCTGGGCTCGGTCAGCGTCGCGGTCGGGACGCGCGCCGCCTGCCCGGTGATAGTCGTCCGTCCGCACCATCGAGGCGACGTACGCCATGGTGTCCTGGTGGGGGTCGACACGACCCGGGCGTCGCGAGCACCGCTCGAGTTCGGCTACCGGATGGCCTCGTTCCACGACCTCCCGCTCACGGTCCTGCACTGTGTCGCCGACGCCGATGTCGAGGCGCACCGCCGCGACCTCGCCGAGCTGGTCGCCGGGATGAGCGAGAAGTTCCCGGACGTGCACGTGACCCGGCAGGTCGTCCGCATGCGTGTCGTCGACGGCATCCTCGAGCACCAGGGCGTGGAGCGGGACCTCGTCGTGGTCGGCCGGCACCATCACGCGCTTCGCCCCGGGCGCGGGATCGCGACCCTGGCCGGCACCGTCATCGAGCGCGGCGCGTGTGCCGTCGCCGTGGTGCCGACCGTCGACTGAGAGACGGGCCGTGGGTCCCGTCGGTGCTCAGCGGACCCGTTCGTTGCCGGGATCGTACGGCGCGCGCAGCGAGACCCGCACCGGGTACCGGTCCCCGCCGACGTCGACCTCGTGACCGCCCTCTGGCCCACCCGCCGGCGGTGTCCGCACGTAGGCCAGGCCGACGCAGGCGCCGAGGGTCTCGCCCCAGGCGGCTGAGGTGACCTGCCCGACGGGTTCGCCGTCGCGCAGGACCAGCTCGCCTCCCCACAGCATCGGCGCCGGGTCCTCGACCACGAACGAGACCAGCCGCCGCCGCGCCCCCGCGGCCCGTGCCTGCTCCAGCGCCTCGCGACCGAGGAACGGCACGTCGGTGCGGAGCTTGCAGGCGAACAGCAGACCGGCCTCGACCGGTGAGTGGTCGGGCGTGAGCTCGCGTCCGAACGCCCGGTAGCCCTTCTCCAGCCGCAGCGACTCGATCGCGTAGTACCCACCCCGGCGCACCCCGAGATCCTCGCCCGCGGCCAGCAGGTCGGCGTAGACACCGGCCGCGAGCTCGACCGGGACGTAGACCTCCCAGCCGAGCTCGCCGACGTAGGTGATCCGGGTGGCACGCACCGTGGCCGGACCGAGGTCGAGCACCCGGCTCTCGCCGAACCCGAACGACTCACCGAGGTCCGCGTCGGTCAGACGTGACAGCAGCTCGCGCGAACGCGGTCCCATCACCCCGAAGACGGCGAGCGTGGTGGACACGTCGGTGACGGTCGTCCCGGCCGGCAGGTGCCGACGCAGATGGTCCTGGTCGCGCACCGTGGTGGCGGCGCTGCTCACCAGCAGGAACTCCTGCTCGCCGGTGCGCGTGACCGTGAGGTCGGACTCGTAGGTGCCGCGCGCGTTGAGCAGGCCCGTGTAGACGGCTCGCCCGACCGGCACCGCGACGTCGGCCGTGCACACCCACTGCAGACCGGCCAGCGCATCCGGTCCGGCCACGACGTACTTGGAGAACGAGGTCTGGTCGAAGACGCAGACCGCGGTGCGTGTGCTGACCTGCTCCTGGGCCGACCACGGCAGCCAGTTCTGCTTGCCCCAGGCGTACTCGATCTCGGGGCTCTCCCCCGCGGGCGCGAAGAAGTTCGGACGCTCCCAGCCCATCCGGCTGCCGAAACCCGCGTTGGCCTGCTCGTGGAGATGGTGCACGGGCGAGCGCCGGAACGGCCGTCCCGTCGCGAGCTCCCGGTTGGGCCAGGGCACGGCGTAGTGCAGCCCCAGCACCTCACCGACCCGCGCGCGCAGCCAGGGCACGTTGCCCTGGAACGGCGCGAACCGGCGGATGTCGACGGCGGTCAGGTCGCTGGTCGCCTCCCCCTCGACGATCCACTCCGCCAGCGCTCGGCCGGCACCTCCGGCGGAGGCGATCCCGACGGAGTTGAAGCCCGCGCCGACGAAGAAGCCACGCACCTCGGGTGCTTCGCCCAGCAGGAACTGGTTGTCCGGGGTGAAGCTCTCGGGACCGTTGTAGAACTTGCGGATCCCGGTCTCGTGCAGCGCGGGGATCCTGAGCAGGGCGCTCTCCATCAGCACCGCGAAGTGCTCCCAGTCCTCCTCGAGGAGCTGGAACTCGAACGGGTACGGCACCTCCTGCGGGGACACCCACGGCTTGGCCTCCGGCTCGAAGCCGCCGACCACCAGACCGCCTACCTCCTCCTTGAAGTAGGTGTAGCCGTCCGGGTCGCGCAGCACCGGCAGCTCGGGGTGCACGCCCGCGAACGGCTCGGTCACGACGTAGAAGTGCTCGGCGGAGTGCAGCGGCACGGTCACGCCGGCGAGGTCGCCGACCTGCCGCGCCCACTGCCCGGCACAGTTGACCACCACGTCGGCCTCGATCGTGCCGCCGTCGTGGCGTACGCCGGTCACCCGGCCGTTCTCGACGCGGACGCCGGTGACGCGGGTCTGCTCGGCGATCCGGGCGCCTCGCATCCGGGCACCCTTGGCCAGCGCCTGCGTCAGGTCGGTCGGGTTCGCCTTGCCGTCGCCGGGCAGCCAGATCGCGCCGACCAGGTCGTCGACGGCCATCACCGGGCACCGCTCGTGGGCCTGCTCCGGCGTCAGCAGCTCGCACTCGAGGTCGAACGCCGCCGCCGTCGCGGCCGTGCGCCGCAGCTGGGTCATCCGTTCGGGCGTGCGCGCCACGGTGACCCCACCGCACCGCTTATAACCGGCCGACAGCCCGGTCTCCGCCTCCAACCGCGCGTAGAGCTCGGTGGAGTACTGCACCAGCCGGGTGCCGCTCTCCGACGCCCGGAGCTGGCCGACCAGCCCGGCCGCGTGCCAGGTGGTGCCCGACGACAGCCGGCCCTGCTCCAGCAGCAGCACGTCGGTGCGGCCCATCAGCGTCAGGTGGTAGGCGACGCTGGCGCCGATCACGCCACCGCCGACGACCACGATCTCGGCCCGCTCCGGCAGCTGCTCGACCATCGGGTCACCCCCGCCCGGCGACGTCGTCGAGCAGGGTCGTGAAGCCGGGCGACCTCATCGCGGCGACCGCGCCGTCGTAGCGCTCGTTCGCCCAGTCCCAGAAGTCGAACTCGAGCGTGCTCGAGCCCTGCTGGATGCAGCCCCAGAGGGTCCAGCCGTACTGCGCCACGACCGCCTGCAGCCGGACCCGCGCCAGCCGGGCCCGGGTGACCTCCCCGAAGTACCCCGCCACCAGCGCCTCGGTGCGGTCGAGGTCGAGGTGGCACTCCTGGACGGTGTTGCCGAGCTCGAAGCAGGCGTCGTTGTTGCCGGCGTACTCGTAGTCGATCAGCCACAGCTTCGATCCGTCGTCGACGAAGTTGGCGGCCAGCAGGTCGTTGTTGCAGGGCACCGTGGCGGGGGCGTCGACCGTCAGCGCCTGCTGGATCCGGGCGAAGTCGTCGGCGTGGTCGAGGTAGTCGCTCGGCATCCGGTGCCCCTGCTCACGGACCGTCGCGAGGTAGCCCCGCTGGCGCGCGAACATGTCGAAGTCACCCTGGAAGCGCTCCCCCTCGTGCAGGAGCCGGCACGCCCCGGCCGCCCGTCGTACGACGCCCGGGTCGGTGAACGCCGCGTTGTCGAGCGTGGTGCCCTCGAGCCAGCCGATCACCAGCACCCCGAGGTCCGGCCGGTAGTCGACGACCGGCGCCCCGACACCCGCCCGCTCGGCGCGCTGGGAGTTCACGTGCTCGGCGTCACGGTCGATCCCGAGCGGATTGTGCTCCAGGTCGCTGCACCGGGCGACGTAGGTGCCGTCGGGGGTGGTGACCTTGACGTTGCGGTTGGTCAGGCCACCGGTCAGGTCCTCGACCGCGAGTCGTCGGGACAGGACCGGGATCTTGTCGAACAGGTCCCCGAGATCGTCGTGCGTCAGGGCGAAGAGGGACACCGAGGCAGCATAGGAGCAACGGGACCTGCCGCGTCAGAGCACGTGCTCGCCGTACATCTCTCCGAGCGGGTCGGCGATCAGCTCGATCCTGGCGCCGTCGGGGTCGCGGAAGTAGACCGACACCCCGCTGTGCACCTCGTGCTCGACCCCGGCCTGCTCCAGCCGCGCGACCAGTGCCTCCCAGCCGACGGGGTCGACCGAGATCGCGCAGTGGTGCAACCCGCCGAGGACCTCGGCGTACGGGCCGACCTCGAGACCCGGGAAGTCGAAGAACGCCAGCAGGTTGCCGTTGCCGATGTCGAAGAAGAAGTGCGAGGACCCCGGGTAGTCGCGGTTGTCGATCAGCTCCGTGAGCGGGAACCCGAGCACGTCCTGGTAGAAGCGCACGGTCGTCTCGACGTCGCTGCTGATCAGCGCCGTGTGGTGCAGTCCGCGCGCCGTCGAGGCCGGACGCTCGCCGCTGGGTCGCAGGTGCTGCTCGCGGATCCGCGCCCGCGTCGCCTCGATCACGGTCAGGTCCGGGGCACCGGTGGTCTCGCTCATCTCATGCCTCTCTCACGCGGCCAGCCCGGCGTGCATCTCCCACACCAGGATCTCGGACGGCTCGGTCGCGGTCACCCGCTGGCCGCCGGTGGCGGTGAACCGGACGGCGTCGCCGGCCGCCAGCGGGCCGGCACCTTCGAGGATGACGTCACCGCGGGCCACGAACAGGTGCAGGTACGGCGCCTCCGGCAGGGCGACCTGCTGCCCCGGCTGCAGCCGGGCGGCGTGGAGCGCGGCGTACCTGTTGCGGATCCGGATCGCCGACTCCCCGTCGTGCTTGGCCATCCCGGACGCCACCGGGACCAGCCCTCCGCTGAGCAGCGCGTCGTCGATCTCCAGCTGCTCGTAGCCCGGCGTCACGCCCTGCTCGTCGGGCACCACCCACATCTGCACGAAGTGCACGGGGTCCCGGTGCTGGGTCGCGTCCGGCTGCGCGAGCCGCCACGAGTCGTTCTTCTCCGAGTGCAGGATGCCGGCGCCGGCGCTCATCCGCTGCGCGAGGCCCGGGTAGATCAGCCCGTTGTGACCGGTCGAGTCCTGGTGCACCAGCGACCCGTCCAGCACCCAGGTGACGATCTCCATGTCGCGGTGCGGGTGGGTGTCGAACCCGGTGCCCGGCGCGACGACGTCGTCGTTGTTGACCAGCAGCAGGCCGTGGTGGGTGTTGGCCGGGTCGTAGTGCTGGCCGAAGGAGAACGAGTGCTTCGAGTCCAGCCAGTCGATCTTCGTGGCGTCGCGCGACGCGGCCCGTCGTACGTCGATCTCGGGCGTCAGCTCGGTCGTGCTCATCATCGGCTCCTCGGGGAGGTCTGGATAGATGATCGTTCAACTTAGGTGATGTGTCAACTATTCCGCTACGATCGCGGGGTGACCGCACCCGACCCCTGGCTGGACGCCGCGCAGCAGGCCGTGTGGCGGCAGTGGCTGGCCGTCCAGGCGCGGCTGCCGGCCGCCCTCCACCGCCGGCTGGTGGCGGACTCCGGGCTGTCCCTCCTGGACTTCGACGTGCTGGTCCAGCTCACCGACGTCACCGAGGAGCGGCTGCGGGTGCTCGAGCTGGCGACCGCCCTGCAGTGGGAGCGCAGCCGACTCTCCCACCACGTCAAGCGGATGGAGGCGCGCGGACTCGTCGAGCGTGAGGAGTGCGTCGACGACGGCCGCGGTGCGTACGTCGTCCTGACCGACGCCGGACGCGCGGCGATCACGGCGGCGGCACCCGACCACGTGCGCACCGTGCGCGAGCTGGTCTTCGACGCGCTCGACGACGACGACCTGCGGGCCCTCGACCGGATCACCGGCCTGGTGCTGTCGCGGATCGACGCGACCGGCCCTGGCCGCTGACCTCACCCGAACTACTGGCCCGACTACTGGCCCGACTCCAGGGCGTCGGTGAGCAGCGCGACCAGCGCCTCGGTCTGGAGGTCGGCCGAGGACGAGACCTCCTCGTCGGAGCCGTCGAGCGCGCGGGCGGCCAGACCCGCCTTCCCGTCGATCAGCTCGGCGATCCGGGTGTCGAGCGTTTGCGCCGCGATGATCCGCCACGCGGTGACCGGCTGGTCCTGACCGATCCGGTGGATCCGGTCGATCGCCTGGGTCTGCTCGGCGTCGGTCCACGAGAGCTCGGCGAGCACCACGTTGGACGCGACCTGCAGGTTCAGGCCGACACCCGCCGCGGTCAGCGAGCACACCACGACGGCGACGTCAGGATCTTTGACGAAGTCGTCGATCGCCTTCGCGCGTGCCTTGGGGGTCTGGTCACCACGGATCGAGGAGTAGCGCAGCCCACGCTTCGCGAAGGTATCCTCGGCCTGGTCCATCACGTCGATGTGCTTGGCGAAGAAGACCACCTTGCCGACGCTGCGAGCGAGCTGTGCCGCGTAGTCGGCCGCGAGCCCGGCCTTGGCCTGACCGATCCGCCGCATCATGCCGAAGACGTTCTCCTCGGACTTCGTGGTCGTGGTGTCCTCGCGCTCCCAGATGGCCACGCGGCGCACCAGGTCGTGGTCGATGCCGTCGACGACGACCCCGGCGGCGCGCGTCTCGAGCGCGCTCCGGTAGCGGGACACCAGTCGGCGAGCGAGCTCCTGCTCGGCCTGTCGGATCGATCGTCCTGCCTCGTCGTCGAGCTCGACCGGGAGGTCGGCGATCCGTCGGGCCGGGATGTCGGCCGCCACGTCGACCTTGCGGCGTCGCACGATGCCCTGGTCGATCACGACCCGTCGGGCACTGGCGTAGAAGCCACGGTCCACCGGGGTCAGCCCGGTCTCCTCCAGCGCCTCCATCAGCTCGGCGCGCGGCTTCTTCTCGTCGATCCAGCCGAGGAACTGCCAGATCGCGCGGAAGTCCTCGATGTCGTTGATCAGCGGAGTGCCCGTCAACGCCATCATCAGCGGTCGCCCGATCCGGGTGCGGATCCGGTCGGCGAGCTGACGGACGTGCTGCGAGCGCTGCGAGCCACGGTTCTTGATGAAGTGCGCCTCGTCGACGACCATCCCGCGGAAGCCGTGGTCCCCGAGCCAGCCGACGTGCCGGTCGAGCACCTCGTAGTTGACCACCACGATGTCGGCGAAGCCGTCGACCTCGTGGCCGTCACCGTGGATCACGGTCGCCGCCCGGTTCGGCGTCCACAGGCCGGCCTCGTGGGCCCAGTTCGTCTTCACCACGTTGGGTACGACGACCAGCAGCGGGAAGGCGTCGGCAGCCTGGGCGGCCAGCAGCGCCTGAGCGGTCTTGCCCAGGCCGGGCTCGTCGGCCAGCAGGAAGGTGCGGTGGCCGGCGGCGGCCGCGGCGACCACCTGCGCCTGGTGCCGCATCAGCACCCGGCCGCCCGGCGCCTGCAGGGAGGACGGCTCCGGGAGCGGCATGCACGACGGTGCGCCGTCGGTGGCCTCCTCGAAGGACCGGAAGAGCGGTCCGAGCAGCTCCCAGGTGGCCAGCAGCCGCGGCTGGGCGGTGCGCTTGGGGGCGTTGGAGAAGTCGGGAGCGAGGAACGGGTTGGCCAGCTGCCGCTGGAGGACCGACTGCGGCACGACGCGGCGCTCGTTGGCCGGAGCCGTCTCGGTGGTCTCGGCGGCCGGCTTCTCCTCCACCGGAGCCTCGAGCCCGGCGGCCGTCAGCATGTCCGACCTCAGGTCCCGTGCACTGTCGGAGACGTGGGCGTCCTCCGCGAGCAGCTGGAGCAACGAGGTGTCGCGTGCCGCGGTCTTGGCCAGGATCGTGCCGATGCCGTCGAGCCGTTTGAGCTGCTCGTTGCGGTGCGCCTCGGGGTGCTCCGTGTCCGCCCTGACCCGGGCCCGCTCCTCGCGGGCGAGCAGGGCCACGACCTGGAACTTGGTCCGGCCGGCCGGCTTCACCGGTCCGCGCTGGGCGCTGGCCTCCACCTCGCGCACCGCTCGGGCGAGCACCGGGATGATGCCCTCGTTGTCGGTGTTGCGGGCGCGCGCACGACCGCGCGCCGGCTGCTGGGTGCGCGTCGCGGTGCGGGTGGCACCGGTGCTGCGGCGGCGGACTCGTCGAGCCAAAGGGGCTCCTCCTCAGGAACTGACCGGCGCGACCTCCGCGCCGCCAGCGACCTCGTACCCGGCCCCGGGGGGACGTCGTACGACGCCGAACGGAGTGCTGCAGGTGCCCACTCCGCGAAGCGACCGCGAGCCTGACCGGAGGTCAGACACCACGGCTCCGACCGCCCTGCAGACTGCATGCCGTCACTCGAACGAGCGGCGGTGCGGGGATCGGTGCTGTCTCGAGGATAGCCCCTGGGCGCTCCGCGGACGAACCGAACCGCCGACTCCTCAGAGGTCGGACTGGATCCCGTTGAGCAGCTGGCGGGCCATCACGATCCGCTGCACCTGGTTGGTGCCCTCGTAGATCTGGGTGATCTTGGCGTCGCGCATCATCCGCTCGACCGGGTAGTCGCGGGTGTAGCCGTAGCCGCCGAGCACCTGCACCGCGTTGGTGGTGACCTCCATCGCGACGTCGGAGGCGAAGCACTTCGCGGCGGCACCGAAGAACGTCAGGTCCTTCTCGCCGCGCTCGGAGCGGCCGGCGGCGGCGTACGTGAGCTGCCGGGCGGCCTCGACCTTCATCCCCATGTCGGCGAGCAGGAACTGCAGGCCCTGGAAGTCCGCGACGGGTCTGCCGAACTGCTGGCGCTCCTTGGCGTAGCCGAGGGCGTAGTCGAGCGCGCCCTGGGCCACGCCGACCGCCTGCGCGGCGATCGTGACCCGGGTGTGGTCGAGCACCCGCATCGCGAGGCCGAAGCCGCCGTCCACCTCGCCGATCAACCGGTCGCCCGGGATGCGCACGTGATCGAAGTACACCTCGCGGGTGGGGCTGCCCTTGATCCCGAGCTTCTTCTCCGGCGCACCGAAGGAGACGCCGTCGTCGTCCTTCTCGACCACGAACGCGCTGATCCCGTGCCCGCCCTTGTCCGGGTCGGTCACGGCGAAGACCGTGTAGAAGTCGGAGACCCCCGCGTTGGTGATCCACCGCTTGACGCCGTTGACCACCCAGTCCTCGCCGTCCCGGGTGGCGCGGGTCTTCATCGCGGCGGCGTCCGAGCCCGCGTCCGGCTCGGAGAGGCAGTAGGAGAACATCGCCTGTCCCGCCGCGACCTGCGTGAGGTACTTCTTCTTGATCTGCTCCGAGCCACCGAGGATCAACGGCATCGTGCCCAGCTTGTTGACGCTCGGGATCAGGCTCGAGGACATGCAGGCCCGAGCCACCTCCTCGATCACGATGCAGGTGGCGAGCGCGTCGGCGCCGGCGCCGCCGTACTCCTCGGCGATGTGCGGTGCCGCGAAGTCGGAGGCGACGAGCGCGTCGTACGACGCCTGCGGGAACTCGCCCTTCTCGTCGACCTCCGCGGCAGCGGGCGCCACCTTGGCGTCGCAGACGGCGCGGACCGCCTCACGGATCGCGAGGTGCTCCTCGGGAAGTGCGAACAGGGGCAGGCCATCGGTCATGCACCCAGTCTACGACGACGCTACTCGTCGGTAACCCGCGGTCTCCGCCCCACCTCCAAGGGTGGTTTTCCACCACCGGTGCGGGGTAGGTCTACTCCGCAACCCAGACTGCGCAGATGCGCACCAGATGGAGGAACCCATGAGCGACGACCAGCAGGGCCTGTCCCCCGAGGAGCTCGGCAGCGAAGGAGCCACCGCGCTCCCCGACAAGGAGGTCGTGTCCATCCTCGACCTCAACGCGGACGTCAACCTGGCCGTCGACGCCGCGGCGCCGATCGACCTCGCGGTCGCGGCCAACGCCAACGTGGCCGCTCCGATCGACGCGGCCGTGGGCGCCAACATCCTCTCCGTGGACTCGACCGCTCAGGCCCTGAGCGACCAGGGCGTGATCATCAACCAGGGCCTCGATGCCGATGCCAACGCGACCGCCGTCCAGGACAGCGGACTCGACCAGAGCAGCGACGTGAGCGGGGCCGGTGCGGCGACGACCGATCCGGCCGCCGCGACCGCGGGTGCCGCGGACACGGGCCTGGACACGGGCACCGACCCGGTGCTCGGGGGCGCGGGTGACGTGGTCGGTGGCGCCGGCGACACGGTCGGTGACGTGGGCGGCACCGCCGGTGACGTGAGCGGCACGGCCGGTGACCTCGGTGGTGCCGTCGGCGGTGCGACCGGCGGCCTGGGTGACGTAGGTGTCGGTGACGCCGCCGGTGCCCTGGACGGCGACCTGCTCAACGTCGACGTCAACGTCGACGCGAACGCCGACGTCGCTGCGCCGATCAACGGCGCGGTCGCGGCCAACGCCAACGTCGCGGCCCCGATCGACGCGGCCGTGGCTGCCAACGTCGGCTCCGTCGGCTCCGACGCGGTCGCCGTGTCCCAGCAGGACGCCGTGATCAACCAGGACATCACCGGTGAGGCCAACGCCACCTCCGACCAGACGTCCGACATCCAGCAGTAGGACCGACCGCCCAGATGTCGGTCCTCGACGGATCGTCAACGGAACGCGACGACGCAATGGCGTCGTCGCGTTCCGACGTACCCGCACGTGCGGACGGCGTCGAGCTGATCGGCGAGATGGTCGGCTCCGGCTACCGGGAGCCGCCCTCCCTGGCGCGGCGCGGTGACGGGCAGACCTTCCAGCTGACCACGCTGCTCTACCTGGTGCTGGAGGCGATCGACGGCCACCGGACCTACGACGAGGTCGCGGCACAGGTGTCCTCGGGCTTCGGCAAGACGGTCAGCGCCGACAACATCCGGACCCTGGTCGACGACCAGCTCCGGCCGCTCGGTCTGCTCACGAAGGACGACGGCAGCCAGCCCGAGGTGAAGAAGTCCAACCCGCTGCTCGCGCTGCGGTTCAAGTACGCCGTCACCGATCCCGAGCGGACCCGCCGGATCACCGCACCCTTCGCCCGCCTGTTCAACCCCGCGCTGGTGCTGCTGGTGCTGGTGGCGTTCGGCGTCGTCTGCTGGTGGGTGCTGCTCGAGCGCGGTCTCGCGGCGGCGGCCCACGAGGCGTTCGACAAGCCGGGCCTGCTGATCCTGGTCGTCGCGGTGACGGTGCTCTCGGCCGGCTTCCACGAGTTCGGCCACGCGGCCGCCGCGCGTCGTGGCGGCGCCGTCCCCGGCGTGATGGGCGCCGGCATCTACCTGGTCTGGCCGGCCTTCTTCACCGACGTCACCGACTCCTACCGGCTCGGCCGCGGCGGGCGCGTCCGCACCGACCTCGGCGGCCTGTACTTCAACGCGATCGTGGCCGTGGCCATCACCGGCGTCTGGTGGGTCACGCAGTACGACGCGCTGCTGCTGGTCGTGGCCACCCAGATCCTGCAGATGGTGCAGCAGCTCACCCCGCTGGTCCGGTTCGACGGCTACCACGTGCTCGCCGACGTCACCGGGGTCCCCGACCTGTTCCACCGGATCAAGCCGACCCTGCTGGGGCTGCTGCCGTGGCGTTGGCGCGACCCGGAGGCGGGCGTGCTGAAGCCGTGGGCCCGCGCGGTCGTCTCGATCTGGGTGATCGTGGTCGTGCCGATGCTGGCGTTCTCGCTGTTCACGATGGTGATCACGCTTCCCCGCATCGTCGGCAGCGCCGTTGCCAGCGCCGACCGGCAGTCGGCCCTCCTCGGCCGCGCCCGGGCCGACGCCGACTACCTCGAGGTCGCGGCCCGCGGCATCGCGATCGTGGCCGTGGTGTTCCCGGTCCTCGCGATCGCGGTGATCCTGTTCCGGCTCGGCCGTGCCGCCGTGGTGAAGACACTGCAGGGCACGCGGGACAAGCCCGTCCAGCGAGTGATGGCCGGCCTGCTGGCTGCGGCGCTGGTGGCCGGGCTCGCGTTCGTCTGGTGGCCGCACCCGGGCAGGTACCGGCCGATCCAGGCCTACGAGGGCGGCACCCTGACCCAGGCCGTCCCGGCCCTGCGCCCGGCACCGTCACAGCGGCTGGTCGCCGGTCAGCGCGGCCAGCTCACGACCGGTTGGAGCGACAAGGACGCGCGCCCGACGCAGGCCGAGCCCGAGCTCGCGGTGGTCCTGGTGCCGAAGGCCGGCTCCCCGGCTGACGCGACGCCGTGGGTGTTCCCGTTCAACAAGCCGCTCCAGCCCGGCGAGGGCGACAACCAGGCGCTGGCGGTGAACACCGAGGACGGCACGATCCGGTACGACGTCGCGTTCGCGCTGGTGTGGGTCGACGACGACTCCCCCGCGCTGAACAGGAACGAGTCCTACGCCTTCGCCAGCTGCAACAACTGCGCCGCCGTCTCGGTCGGCTTCCAGATCGTCCTGGTGACCGGTGACAACCACGTGGCAGCACCGCAGAACATCTCGGCCGCCGTCAACTACGACTGCGTCAACTGCCTCAGCTACGCGCTCGCCACCCAGCTCTTCCTGACCCTCGACGGTCCGCTCAGCGATGCCGGGATGCAGAAGATCGCGGAGCTGTGGCAGAAGATCGCGGAGTACGGCCAGCACATCGCCGAAGTGCCGCTCTCGGAGATCCAGGGCACGCTCTCGGACTTCGAGGCGCAGATCATCTCGGTGATCGAGGCCGAGCAGGGTCCGCTCGACCCCAACGCCGATCCCAGTGCGTCGCCGAGCGCCACTGCGTCGGGCGGCACCAGTCCCAGCGCGGGCAGCACCGGCGCGACGGCGGGCCCGAGCGCCACCTCGTCCACCGACCCAGGCAGCGACACGGGCGGCGGCACGTCGGCGAGCCCGTCGGCGAGCCCGTCAGCGTCCGGCTCGGCCACCGCCACCACGTCCCCGTCCGCGACGGCGTCCACCACGCCGTAGCCCGGCTGGCTACGGTTGTCGGATGGAGACCACCCCACCGGAGCGCGAGGACGCCCGATGAGCTGGCAGGACCAGGACGACGTGGCGTTCATGCTGGACGAGTGCGAGACGTGGGCGGTCGTCGGCCTGTCCGGCAATCCGTCGCGCGCGGCCTACCGGATCGCCGCACTCCTGCAGCGTCGCGGCAAGCGGATCGTTCCGGTGCACCCGGAGTCGCCGACGGTGCTCGGCGAGCAGGGCTATCCGACCCTGGCCGAGGTGCCGTTCCCGATCGACGTGGTGGACGTGTTCCGGCAGTCGGCGGCGGCCGGCGAGTTCGCCGACCAGGCAGTGGCGGTCGGGGCGAAGGCGGTGTGGTTCCAGCTCGGCGTGATCGACGAGGCGGCGTTCGACCGCACCCGGGAGGCGGGCGTGCGGATGGTCATGGACACCTGCCCGGCGATCGAGTGGAGCTCTCGCTAGTGGACCTCGTGGTGCGGCGTGGCCCGGGGGTGCCCCACGGCCTGGTGATCCCGGAGTCCGAGCTGGTGGAACGGTTCTCGAGGTCCTCCGGGCCGGGAGGGCAGTCGGTGAACACCACCGACAGCCGGGTGGAGCTCTCCTTCGACCCCTCGACGTCGCGCGTGCTCGACGAGCGGCAGCGGCGCGTCCTGGGGAGCACGCCGCTCGCCGTCGCCGCCTCGGAGAACCGGTCCCAGCACCGCAACCGGGTCGCGGCGCGGGAGCGGCTCGGCGAGCTCGTGCGTGACGGTCTGGCCCCGCCCCCGCTGCCCCGCGTGCCGACCAAGCCGTCGCGTGGCTCGCAGCGTCGTCGGCTGGACGCGAAGACCCGTCGCGGCCGGACCAAGGCGCTCCGCGGGCGGGTGCAGGACTAGAAACCGAGCTTGTGCCCGGCCTCACCGCGCACGGCCGCACCCTTGGCCTGGGCCCCGGAGCGCAGCTCGGCCTGGAAGTCGAGCATCCGCTGCTGCAGGTCCGCGTCGGTCGCGGCCAGGATCCGGACGGCGAGCAGCCCGGCGTTGCGGGAGTTGCCCACGGCCACCGTCGCCACCGGGACACCGGCCGGCATCTGCACGATGGACAGCAGGGAGTCCAGGCCGTCGAGGTGCTTGAGTGCCACCGGCACGCCGATCACCGGCAGTGGCGTCACTGCCGCCAGCATGCCGGGCAGGTGAGCGGCGCCTCCGGCACCGGCGATGACCACCGACAGCCCCCTGGACGCGGCGTCGCGGCCGTAGGCCAGCATCTCCTCGGGCATCCGGTGCGCGGAGACCACGTCGGCCTCGAACGCCACGTCGAACTCCTCGAGCGCCTCGCCGGCGGCCTTCATCACCGGCCAGTCGGAGTCCGAGCCCATCACGATGCCGACCCGCGGACCCACCCGGTTGTCGAGCCTGTCGGAGCCCTTGCTCATGTCTGCTCGCTTTCGTCTCCGAGATCACCGCGGAACCATGCTGCCGCATGTCGTGCCCGCTCGAGACAGTCCTCGAGGTCGTCGCCGTAGGCGTTGACGTGCCCGACCTTGCGACCGGGTCGCAGGCCCTTTCCGTACAGGTGCACGCGCAGCCGCGGATCACGGGCCAGGGCGTGCGGGTAGCCGTCGTACAGCCGACCGGTCTCGTCGGGACCGCCGAGGATGTTGACCATCACCGTCCACGGAGCGCGGGCGTCCGGCGCACCGAGCGGCAGGTCGAGCACGGCACGCAGGTGGTTCTCGAACTGGCTGGTGACGGCGCCGTCCTGGGTCCAGTGACCGGTGTTGTGCGGGCGCATGGCCAGCTCGTTGACCAGGATCCGGCCGTCGGTGGTCTCGAACAGCTCGACCGCCAGCACGCCGGTCACGTCGAGCTCGGCGGCGACCCGCATCGCGATGCGCTGGGCCTGGACCGATAGGTCGGGGTCGAGGTCGGGCGCCGGCGCGACCACCTCGGCGCAGATGCCGTCACGCTGCACGGACTCCACCACCGGCCAGACGGCGACCTGACCCGACGGGGACCGGGCGACCAGCGCCGAGAGCTCGCGGCGGAAGTCGACCAGCTCCTCGGCCAGCACCTGGACCCCGGCGGCCTCCGCGGCCGCGAACGCCTCGCCGCACTCCTCGACCGTGCCGACCCGCCAGACACCCTTGCCGTCGTACCCGCCACGCGTGGTCTTGAGCACGCAGGGCCAGCCACCGGAGGAACCGACGAAGGCGACCACGTCGTCGGTGGAGGCCACGACGGTGTTGCGCGGACACGGGACGTCCAGCGCGGCCAGGCGCTCGCGCATCACCGCCTTGTCCTGCGCGTGCACGAGCGCCTCCGGCCCGGGGCGCACGGCGAGCTCCGCCTCCAGCGCGTGCAGGTGGTCGGTGGGCACGTGCTCGTGGTCGAAGGTGACCACGGCGCAGCCCTTGGTCACGGTGCGAAGCGTCTCCAGGTCGCGGTAGTCACCGACCGTGTGGTCGGGAATCACCTGCGCGGCGCTCACGCCCTCGGCCTCGGCCAGGAGCCGGAGCGGGATGCCCATCGCCGCGGCCGGCTCCGCCAGCATCCGGGCCAGCTGGCCGCCGCCGATCACCGCGACGGTGGGGGCGAGGGCGTCGTTCACGGCACGACCCTATCCACCGGGCTTAGGGTCCAGTCATGACGGCTGCGGCTCGCACGACGTACGTCCTGATCGACGGGGAGAACATCGACGCGACGCTGGGGCAGGTGTTCGGCCGTCGCCCCGCGCCGCAGGAGCGTCCGCGCTGGGACCGGCTGCTCGAGTTCGCCGAGGCACGGTGGGGGCAGCCGGCGATCGGGCTGTTCTTCCTCGCCGTCAACGGCGACCTGCCGATGGGCTTCGTGCAGGCACTGATGGCGATGGGTTTCCGGCCGGTCCCGTTGGCCGGGGCCGACCAGAAGGTCGTGGACATCGCGATCCAGCGGACGCTGGTCGAGCTCGGCAACCGCGAGGCCGACGTGATGCTGGCCAGCAACGACGGTGACTTCCTGCCCCAGCTCGAGCCGCTCGTGGGCGGTCGTCGTACCGGCCTGGTCGCGTTCCAGGAGTTCAAGAACACGGGCTTCCTGGCGCTGATCCAGCGGGGACTGGAGTTCTTCGACCTGGAGTACGACGTGGCCGCGTTCAACGAACGGCTGCCGCGGATCCGGGTGATCCCGATCGAGGAGTTCGACCCGGCCGACTTCCTCTGAGTTGGGCGTGCCGGGCGGGGGTGCGGCGGGCGGGGGCTGTGCCGGGCGGGACAATTACCAAGTTCTCCTGGTGTTTGTACCGCTCGACCTGACCTGGCACGGGAATCTGTCACTCTGCCCGGGAAACTCGCCATGCGGAGTGACCGATTACCAGGAGAACTTGGTAATTGGCGCGCCCCCTACACCCGCCGCACCGCCACCGGCTCCAGCTCACCGAACCCCCGCACCGGCCGGGCGGGAAGCACGCGCGTGACGAACTCGTCGGGCGGCAGCAGGTCGGCCGTCCGCCGGTCGGCGATCACCCGGTTGCGACGGGCGACGGCGGTCATCCGGGCGGAGAGGTTCACGGCGGGGCCGAACACGTCGCCGAGGCGCAGCACGACCGGTCCGGTCGCGAGCCCGACCCGCACGTCGGGCAGCTGGTCGTCGTGGCCGATCTCGCGCACGATGTCGGCGGCCACGTCGTAGGCCTGGTCGGGTCGCGGGCAGACGAAGAGCACCGAGTCACCCAGGGTCTTGATCACCCGGCCGCCGTGGCGGGCGACCACGTCGAAGGCGCGGCTCTCGAACTGCTCCACGAGCTCGCCGATCTGGTCCTGGCTGTGCTCGTTGCTGTACGCCGAGAACCCGACCAGGTCGGCGAACCCGATGGTGAGCTCGGCGGTGTGCAGGTCCGCGTGGTTGGCGCCCATCGCCTCGACCCGGGACGCGGCGGCGGCCAGGTGCCGGCGCCAGGCGTAGACCAGGAGCTTCTCGAAGGTCGGTGCGACCTGGTCGGCGATCCGCAGCGCGGTCCCGATCCGGCTGCCGCTGGCCTGGTCGCCGGCCTCGAGCTGCTCGACCCGACGGACCAGCGTGGCGACCTCCCAGTCGGCGAGGCGGGCGATCGTCTGCCCGACGGCGCGGGTCATCCGGATCACGGTCTCCTCGTCGAGCGCCCCGCTCTCCATGGTGCCGGCGATCAGGCTCAGCGCCTGCACGTCGGCGTCGGTGAACGCCGCCTGCGACCCGGCGTCGGCGAAGCCGAGCGCGCGCCAGAACCGCCGCGTCTCCTCGACCGTGAAACCCGAGGCGCGGGCGACGTCCTCGCTGGTCAGGTCCGGAGTCGCCCCCAGGATCACCTGCTCGAGCCGCTCGCGCGGGTCGTCCGACTCAGGTGCCGTCATCGCTCCGCGTGTCATGGAGGTTGTAGAGGAGCTCGCTGATCTTCAGCTGCAGCTGTTCAACGCGCGGGACGTCGGGCAGCGCCACCCGTCCCAGCTCGCTCGCGTCGGAGATGATCAGGGTGCCGCAGCCGAGCATCCGGTCGATCACGTCGCGCTCGTAGGAGACGTCGCTGATCCGGTTGAGCGGGATGTCGTGGCCCCGGCGGGTGAAGACACCGTGGCGGGTGATCAGGCGCCGGCTGGTCACGGTGAACGTGGAGGCCAGCCAGTTCAGGAACGGCCAGACCGCGAACACCAGGACCACCAGCCCCGCGAGGACCCAGCCCCCGTCGACGAAGACGCCGTCGGTGAGCTTCGTCAGCCACGCCGCCAGACCGAGTGCGACCAGGAGGACCAGTGCGGGCAGCAGCAACGCCTTGGCGTGCGTACGGGTGCTGAAGACGACGTTCTCGCCCTCGTTGAGGAGCCTGCTGGAGATCGCCACGGGCACATCATGTCATTCAGGACACCGGGCCGCGTGGGTTCGGCACCCGCAGATGGACGACGTCCCCGGCAGTCAGCGCGCGGGTGCCGCCGCGGGCCTCGCGGACCACGAGCCGGCCCACCTCGTCGACGTCCTCGGCGCGTCCCTCGACGGTCCTCCCCCCGGGCATCAGCACCCGCACGTCGCGCCCGAGCGTCCCGCACGCCGCGGTGTACGACGCGCGCAGCCCGGCCGGGTCACCCCCGGCGGCCCGCCACCCGGCCAGCTCCCCGGAGATCCCGGCCAGCACCGCCGTGAGCAGGTCGGCGCGGTCCACGGCCGCACCCTCGAGCGCCAGCGAGGTCGCGTGGGGCACGGGCAGCTCGGTCTGGTGCACGTTGACCCCGATGCCCACGACCGCGACCGGTCCGGACGACCCGACCACCCGCTCGACCAGGATGCCGGCCAGCTTGCGGTCGGCCACCAGCACGTCGTTGGGCCACTTGAGGGAGGTGACCAGCCCGGTCGCCCGTCGTACCGCACCGGCGACGGCCACACCCGCCAGCAGCGGCAGCCACGGCCAGTGCGCGTCGGGCAGCCCGGGGTCGACCACCGCCGAGAACGTGAGCGCCACCCCGGCCGGGGTCTCCCAGCCGCGGTCGAGCCGGCCACGACCGGCGGTCTGGTGGTCGGCGACCACCACCCGTCCCGGCTCCGGCGCCGCGGCCGCGGCGGCGTTGGTGGACCCGGTCGCGGCGACGTACCTGACGTCCCAGGTGGTCGACGAGACCGAGGAGAGCGCGCGCGAGTCCACAGCACCAGTGTGGCGGCACTAGGGTGGCGCGCGTGAGTGCACATCCAGGCGAAGGCACCGACGTCCCGTCGGACATCGACATCCACACCACGTCCGGCAAGCTCGCGGACCTCGACCGGCGCATCGACGAGGCGGTCCACGCCGGCTCGGCGAAGGCGGTCGAGAAGCAGCACGCGAAGGGAAAGAAGACCGCCCGCGAGCGGATCGAGCTGCTCTTCGACGAGGGCACGTTCGTGGAGCTCGACGAGCTCGCCCGGCACCGGTCCGTCGCGTTCGGGCTGGAGAAGAACCGGCCCTACGGCGACGGCGTGATCACCGGCTACGGCGCGATCGACGGCCGCCAGGTGTGTGTGTTCAGCCAGGACTTCACGATCTTCGGCGGTTCCCTCGGCGAGGTGTACGGCGAGAAGATCACCAAGGTGATGGACCTCGCGATCAGGACCGGCTGCCCGATCGTCGGGATCAACGAGGGTGCGGGAGCGCGGATCCAGGAGGGCGTGGTCAGCCTCGGCCTGTACGGCGAGATCTTCCGCCGCAACGTGCACGCCAGCGGCGTGATCCCGCAGATCTCCCTGATCATGGGCTCCTGCGCGGGCGGGCACGTCTACTCCCCCGCGGTCACCGACTTCACGATCATGGTCGACGGCACTTCGAACATGTTCATCACCGGTCCCGACGTGATCAAGACCGTCACCGGCGAGGACGTCACGATGGAGGAGCTCGGCGGCGCCCGCGCGCACAACACCAGGTCCGGCAACGCCCACTACATGGGCAGCGACGAGGACGACGCGCTCGAGTACGTGAAGTCGCTGCTGTCCTACCTCCCGCAGAACAACCTCGACGAGCCTCCGTCGTACGACGAGCCGGCGGACCTCGGGATCTCCGACCTCGACCGGTCGCTCGACGTGCTGATCCCCGACGGCGCCAACCAGCCCTACGACATGCACGACGTGATCACGGCGGTCCTCGACGACGAAGAGTTCCTCGAGGTGATGCCGCTCTTCGCGCCCAACATCCTGATCGGCTACGGCCGGGTCGAGGGCCGCTCCGTCGGCGTCGTCGGCAACCAGCCCCTGCAGTTCGCCGGCACCCTCGACATCGACGCCTCGGAGAAGGCCGCCCGCTTCGTGCGCACCTGCGACGCGTTCAACATCCCGGTGCTGACGTTCGTCGACGTGCCCGGCTTCCTGCCGGGCACCGACCAGGAGTGGAACGGCATCATCCGCCGGGGCGCGAAGCTGATCTACGCCTACGCCGAGGCCACCGTCCCGCTGGTCACGATCATCACCCGCAAGGCCTACGGCGGTGCGTACGACGTGATGGGGTCCAAGCACCTCGGCGCCGACATCAACCTGGCCTGGCCGACCGCCCAGATCGCCGTGATGGGGGCCCAGGGTGCGGTCAACATCCTGTACCGCAAGGAGCTCTCGGCGGCCGACGACCCCGAGGAGAAGCGCGCCCAGTTCGTGCAGGAGTACGACGACACGCTCGCCAACCCCTACATCGCCGCCGAGCGCGGCTACGTCGACGCGGTGATCAGGCCCCACGAGACCCGGGCCGAGGTGGTCAAGGCGCTGCGCCTGCTGCGCTCCAAGCGCGAGACGCTGCCGCCGAAGAAGCACGGGAACATCCCGCTGTGACCCCCACGGACCCGGCGGTCGAACCGTCCGAGACCCCGTTGCTGCGCATCGTCTCCCCCGGCGCCACCGACGAGGAGGTCGCCGCCCTGGTCGCCGTCGTCTCGGCGATGGCCGCCGCCGGCGCCGAGCGGCGGACGCGGGGTCCCGCGCCTGCGTGGTCCGCTCATGCGCGGAAGGTGCGCGCGGTGCACCGTCCCGGCCGGGGCGGCTGGCGCGCGAGCGGACTCCCGTGACTGGTGCCCTCCCCCGGCTGGTCCTCGCCTCCGCGTCACCGGCCCGGCTGGAGACCCTGCGGCGGGCCGGGCTGCGTCCCGAGGTGGTGGTCTCGGGGGTCGACGAGGACGGTGTCGAGGAGACCGAGGCGGCGCCGTACGCCCTGAAGCTGGCGCAGCTCAAGGCGGTGGCCGTGGCGGCGCAGCAGCCCCGGGCACTGGTGATCGGCTGCGACTCCGTGCTCGAGCTCGACGGTCAGATCCTGGGCAAGCCACGGACCGCGGTCGAGGCGACCCGGCGGTGGCAGGACATGCGAGGCCGGGCCGGTGCGCTGCACACGGGACACTGCGTGATCGACACCCACCGTGAGGTCTGGATCGCCCGCTCGGCCGCGACGCGGGTGCGGTTCGCCCAGGTCTCCGACGAGGAGATCGAGGCCTACGTCCGCACCGGCGAGCCACTCGAGGTGGCCGGCGCGTTCACGATCGACGGACGCGGGTCGGCCTTCGTGAGCGGCGTGACCGGGGACCCCCACAACGTCGTCGGGATCAGCGTGCCCCTGCTGCGGCTGATGTTCGACGAGCTGGGCTTCCGCTGGACGGACTTCTGGACCACCGACGCCTGAGCGCGTCCGATGAGCCGCCGGTCGGCCCGTCAGCCCTCCGGCCAGCCACCGTTGACCCCACGTCCGCGCATCAGCAGCACGGCCTCGGTCCGGCTGCTGGCGCCGAGCTCGTGCAGGATCGTGTGGACGTCGCGCTCGACGGTGCGCGCCGACGTGCCCAGCGTGCGCGCGATCACCTGGTCCTTCTCGCCGACCGCCAGGAGTCGGCACACCTCGAGCTGTCGCTCGGAGAGTGGAGGCTCCGCACCGGGCGGCAGGATCGGCCTCGAGAGCTGGCAGGTGAGGTGCCAGAGGTCCACGACGTCGCCGATGACGGCCGGCCGTGTGGTGTACCACGAGGTGCGCTCACCGTCGGCGGTGTCCGGTCCCTCGACGATCAGCTGCTCCTCGTCGACGACCATCGCTCGGAGGAACACCGGCCCCAGCCGGGCAGTCGGGAAGATCGAGGGAAGCAGCGGATGCGTGCGCAGCGCGGCCGGTCGCGTGATCAGGTCGGTCTCGACGCCACGCTCGCGGGCCTGCTGGGCGAGCTCGACCCCCGGGTCCTCCGGGTCGTAGAAGTACGTCGGCTGCAGCACGCACGCGACCCGCTTTGCCGAGGGGGCCATCCGCCGGAGCCGGTCGACCAGAGCCCCCAGCCCGACCAGGTGCACCAGGTCGTCTCCGGGGTCCGCGGACACCTCCTCGACGACCAGCGCGCGGACCGCGTCGGAGCGGTTGCGGAGCTCCGTGACGTGGGCCGGCTCATCGAGCCCCGAGACCTTGCCGTCGTACGCCATCACGTGATCCTGTCAACGGCGAGGCGGGAAGGGCAAGAGCCGGCGGCGGCGCGCCTCCGCGCGTCCCCCCGTGGACATGCGCCCCCGCGGCGCACCGCCCCCGACGAAACGAGGATGGTCGAAGTCCGTGGAGGTGTCGCCCCTCGGCGGCGATTTGTCGGTAATCCGCCAGCTGCCGACGCTCATCGACAACTCACTCGACCGGCAGGCCGAGACCGCGCGCGATCAGCATCCGCTGCACCTCGGAGGTGCCCTCACCGATCTCCAGCACCTTGGCGTCGCGGTAGAACCGCGCGACCGGGTACTCCTCCATGAAGCCGTAGCCACCGAACACCTGGGTCGCGATCCGGGTCGCGGTGACCGCCGACTCGGTCGTGTAGAGCTTGGCCACCGCGGCCGCCTGCTTGAAGTCCTTGGTCGAGGGGGCGCCGGCTCCTCCGGCCTCCATCGCGTCCTTCATCGCCGCGGCCCGGTAGGTCAGCAACCGGGAGGCGTGCAGCATCGTCTCGAGGTCGGCGATCTGGAACGCGACGCCCTGCTTGCGCCCGATCGGGACACCGAACGTGGTGCGCTCGCCGGCGTACTCCAGGCTCAGGTCGAGGCAGGCCTGGATGCAGCCGACCGCGAGCGCCGAGATCGCGACCCGGCCGTCGTCCAGGGTGGCCAGGAACTGCGCGTAGCCGCGTCCCTTGGTGCCGAGCAGGTTCGCCTCGGGCACGTGCACGTCGTCGAAGCTCAGCGGGTGCGTGTCCGAGGCGTGCCAGCCGAGCTTGTCGTAGGCCTTCTCGGCAGTGAAACCGGCCGTCCCGGCCGGGACCAGGATGGTGCTGATCTCGGCCTTGTCCTTGCCGGTGGACGCGCTCGTCACGACCCCCGTCCGTGCTGTCACGGTCACCACGGAGGTGATGTCGGAGCCGGAGTTGGTGATGAACTGCTTCGCGCCGTTGACCACCCACTCGCCGTCGACCAGCTCGGCCCTGGTCCTCGTGGCACCCGCGTCCGAGCCGGCACCGGGCTCGGTCAGGCCGAAGCCGGCGAGCCTCGCACCGGACACCAGGTCGGGGAGCCAGGTCTGCTTCTGCTCGTCGGTGCCGTAGGTGAGGATCGGGTTGATCCCGAGCCCCACCGCCGCCTCGAGGGTGATCCCCATCGACTGGTCGACACGGCCGATCTCCTCGATCGCCAGGCACAGGCTCGTGAAACCGCCGTCCTCGCCCGCCAGGCCGGCCCCGCCGTACTCCTCGGGAGTGGTGAGACCGAAGAGCCCGAGCTCACCCATCTTGTGCACGACGTCGGTCGGGAAGTGGTGGTCGCGGTCCCACTGCGCGGCATGCGGAGCGATCTCCTTCTGCGCGAAGTCCCGGACCGTACGACGGAACTGCTCGTGCTCGGGGCCAAGTTCGAAGCTCATGGGGGCATCGTAGACCGGTCGGTTAACGATCGCTAACCCTCCGATCGGGCGGGTGGGCCGTGCCCATCGCGTGTGTAGGTTCTCCTCGCGGGCCGGGACCGGCCCGCGACCACGCCACGAGGAGGCACCATGCCCACACGCACCGCACGCACCGCCTGGAACGGCGACCTGCAGAACGGGTCCGGACAGACCGAGCTCACGAGCTCGGGGCTCGCCACCTTCGACGTGTCGTTCCCCAAGCGAGCAGCGGACGAGGCCGACGGCTCGACCAGCCCCGAGGAGCTGATCGGTGCCGCCCACTCGTCCTGCTACGCGATGCAGCTCTCCAACGTGATCACCGAGGCCGGCGGCACGCCGCAGTCACTCGACGTGACCGCCGACGTGTCCCTGGGCACCGACCCGGCCGGCGGGTTCAAGATCACCGGGATCAAGCTCACGGTCGAGGGCGAGGTCGAGGGCCTGGACGAGGCGGGCTTCCAGAAGGCGGCGGAAGAGGCCAAGACCGGGTGCCCGGTGAGCAAGGCACTGACCGGGGTCGAGATCACGCTGGAGGCGAGCCTGGCCGGCTGAACGAGGGCGATACTCTGGCGCGGTGCCGGAGACCACACCGCTGAAGAAAGTCCTGATCGCCAACCGCGGCGAGATCGCCGTCCGGGTGATCCGCGCCTGTCGCGACGCCGGCATCGGCAGTGTCGCCGTCTACGCCGAACCCGATCGTGACGCGCTGTTCGTGCGGCTCGCCGACGAGGCGCACTCGCTCGACGGGTCGACGCCCGGCGACTCCTACCTCGACATCGACAAGATCGTCGCGGCCGCGGAGAGGTCGGGCGCCGACTCGGTGCACCCCGGCTACGGCTTCCTGGCCGAGAACCGTGACTTCGCCCAGGCCGTCATCGACGCCGGCCTGGTCTGGATCGGGCCGCCACCGGAGGCGATCGAGAACCTCGGCGACAAGATCAGGGCCCGCCACATCGCCGAGAAGGTCGGCGCCCCGCTCGCGCCCGGCACCAAGGACCCGCTCGAGAGCGCGGACGATGCCGTGAGGTTCGCCGAGGAGAACGGCCTGCCGATCGCGATCAAGGCCGCGTTCGGCGGTGGTGGTCGCGGACTGAAGATCGCGCGCGAGATGTCCGAGGTCGCCGACGCCTTCGAGTCGGCCGTGCGCGAGGCGGTGAGTGCCTTCGGCCGCGGCGAGTGCTTCGTGGAGAAGTTCCTCGACCGGCCGCGCCACGTCGAGACCCAGTGCCTGGCCGACCAGCACGGCAACGTCGTGGTGGTCTCGACCCGTGACTGCTCGCTCCAGCGCCGCAACCAGAAGCTCGTCGAGGAGGCTCCCGCGCCGTTCCTCACCGAGGACCAGATGACCCGGCTCTACGAGAGCTCCAAGGCGATCCTGCGCGAGGCCGGCTACGTCGGCGCCGGCACCTGCGAGTTCCTGGTCGCCGACGACGGCACGATCTCCTTCCTGGAGGTCAACACGCGGCTGCAGGTCGAGCACCCGGTCTCCGAGGAGGTCACCGGTCTCGACCTGGTGCGCGAGATGTTCCGGATCGCGGCCGGCGAGGAGCTCGGGTACGACGACCCCGAGGTGCGCGGGCACTCGATCGAGTTCCGGATCAACGCCGAGGACGGTGGTGCGAACTTCATGCCCGCACCGGGGACCTTGTCCGCCTGGTCCCCGCCGAGCGGCCCGGGCGTGCGCGTCGACGGCGGTTACGAGGCCGGCGAGACCATCCCGGGCTCGTTCGACTCCCTGATCGCCAAGCTGGTCGTCACCGGTCGCGACCGCACCCAGGCGCTGGAGCGCTCGCGCCGGGCACTGGCCGAGTTCGTCGTCGACGGGATGCCGACCGTGATCCCGTTCCACGCGGCCGTCGTCGACGACCCCGCGTTCATCGGCGACGGTGACTCCTTCGGCGTCTACACGCAGTGGATCGAGACCGACTTCGACAACCAGATCCGGCCCTACTCGGGCGGCACCGCCGAGGGCGAGGAGCCCGGCGAGCGACAGAAGGTCACCGTCGAGGTCGGCGGGCGCCGGCTCGAGGTGGTCCTCCCGGCCGGGCTCGGCGGCCTCGCCGCCGGCGGCGCGAGGAAGCCGAAGCGCAGCGCGGGCAAGAAGACCGGCGCGGCCGCCTCCGGTGACTCGGTGACCTCCCCGATGCAGGGCACCATCGTCAAGGTCGCCGTCGAGGAGGGCGCCGAGGTCGCCGAGGGTGACGTGATCGTGGTGCTCGAGGCGATGAAGATGGAGCAGCCGCTGAAGGCGCACAAGGCCGGCACCGTGTCGGGTCTCGAGGCCGAGGTCGGCGCCACCGTCACCAACGGCGCCGTGATCTGCGAGATCAAGGACGCCTGACCGCAGCGCTCCCCGGTGGGTGCGGGGCCGTCGGAGTGGGCTGCTCCAGGGGGCAGGCACGCGCGCTACGGAACCCACCCCCGGAGGCGCACCACCCACCCCACCCCAGCGCCTCGACGGGCAGGCTCCGCGACACGCTCACCCGCGCGGCCCGCAGCCCGACGGAGGGCCTCCGAGGCCGGTCACGAGCCATCAGGCGCGCCCCCGGTCCGGCTGCGGTGGGATCACCACAGCCGGACCAGGGAGCCTCAGCCGGCGCGCAGCTTCCAGATGCTGCGTCCGTGGGTCGCGGCGTAGAGCGTCCGGTTCTCCGGGTCGAGCGTCAGTCCGTAGACCGCCGCCCGCGGCAGACCGGTGGTGGCCACCCAGTTGGCCGATCCCTCGGTGCGGGTCACGACACCGAAGTCGGTCGAGGCGTAGAGCGAGCCCGTGGAGGGCACCACCACGACGTCGGTCACCGGCTGGTCACCCAGGTTGCCGCTGAGGTCCTTGGCCGTCCCGGTCCCCGCGGCGGGGTCCACCGTCACCTCGTAGACGTGGCCGCCGGGCGAGTACGCCGAGTAGCCGGAGTAGGAGATGTAGGCGTGGTTCGGGTTCTCCGGGTCGACCGCGATGCCCGAGGGGAACCGCTGGGGCAAACCGAGCTTGGTGTCGTACCGCTTGTAGCGGACCGCCGCCGGGTTGGCCTGGTTGGCGTTCGTCGAGACGTAGATCCGTCCGCGGCGGGTGCCGGCCCAGAGGGTGCCGTCGTTGCTGGCCGCACGCTCGACGGCGACCACGTAGTTGCTGCCGTCCCCCCCGGAGAGGTCGCCGGCGTTGCCGCCCATGGGCTTCCAGTCGCCACACGGCTGCTCGAAGTCACCGCTGATCTCGTTGCAGTGCTCGTCGAGGTAGGCCCGGTCACCACCGTTGTCCGTCGTGCGCCAGATGTGCTGGAGTCCGTCGAACACCGTGCCCGGGACCTTCGGGTCGGCCGTGAACGGCGTGTAGAAGGACGCCGCCTCGCCCGAGTTGAGCAGCGGGTCGGAGATCCAGTCCCAGCTCGTCGGGCTGCCGTTGTCGAAGCTCACGTCGTGCTGCGGCGCGAAGTAGGAGTGGTAGCGGATCGTGCTGTCGCCCGGGTTGAACCCGGACTGCCCACCGTCGCCTCCGACCGTCTCGGAGAAGCCGTGCGGGTCGTCGCTCTCCCAGGTGCCGTTGTCCTGGGTGCCTGCCTGGATGACGCCGTTGTCACCGGCCGTCACGCTGGCCGACTGGAACTGCAGCGTCTGCAGGCCCTTGTTCAGGCTCTGGTTCAGCGTCGGGATGGCGGAGAGCCACTGCTCGCAGTTCACCCGTTCCGGACCGATCAGGCCACGCGCACCGCAGTCGCTGCTGCGGTCGGCGTACGGACCCTCCTGACGCCAGATGCCGCCGTCGGAGGCGCTGAAGAAGATCTGCTTGTGCAGGCCCGTCTGCACGAACACGAGTGCGTGCTGGTCGGGGTGCAGACCGTTCGGCTTCGACTTGGCGTCGTTGGTCATGTCCGTGACGCTGACCCCGGCGTCCGCCGAGCGCACGATCGAACGGCCGTTGGAGTTGCCCGGACCGCCGAAGGCGGTCAGCTCGTCGTAGTTCATCGACCCCGAGAGGAACACCTCGTCCGGGCGGTCCGGCGGGCTCTCCACGGCCATGTCGTAGGAGCACTGGCCCTGGCAGAAGTTGTAGGAGCCGTAGCCGTCGGTGCCCGGGGTCGGGTCGGACAGCAGCTTGAACGACGGCGTGGCCGTGGTGCTGTCGTCGGTGCGGAGCAGGCCCGCCACGCTGTCGTCGAAGTACGTCGCGTCGCCGAGGTAGATGCGCGTCTTGCCATTGGGCAGCTTCGCGGTGTCGAACTCGATCCGGCTGTCGATGCCGGTGGCCGGGTCGCCGGGGGTCTTGATCGTGTAGATCTGACGGAAGTTCCCGCGCACCCCTTCGCGGAACAGGCCGTAGTCGAACATCGAGATGTAGGCCGTCCCGCGGTGGGTGGGGTCGAAGAGGATCTTCGAGATGCCGCCACGGAAGAAGTCGGCCCCGTTCGGCGAGCTCGGGTCGACCGAGTCGGAGTCCTGGCTCAGCGTGAGCTGCCAGGTCCGGGCGCCGTCGCGGGTCTCGTACATGCCGACCTTCGCCGCCCCGGGCGGCGTGAAGCGACCGCCGTTGACCGAGGAGGAGCCGTGCCGGGCCACCGCGGTGCCGACCAGGATGTGCTGGGCGTTGTTCGGGTCGACGGCCACGGCCGCGACGGACCGGTCGAGCGTGAAGTCCTTGCCGTTGGCGAAGGTCTGCACCTTCCTGAAGCTCTTCGCGCCGTCGGTCGACTTGTAGAGGCCGAGTCCGGCCTCGGAGTCGGACGAGCCGTTGGGCTCGCCGGTGCCGACGTAGAAGCCCCCGTTGTTGGGCGCGCGGTACATGCTGCCGATGGCCGTGGAGGGGATGTCGTTCCCGATGTGCGTCCACGTGGGGTGCGAGACAAGGGCGTTCGGGGTCTTCCAGAGGCCACCGCCGGCGGTGCCGGCGTACAGGATGCAGCTGCTCGGCCGGCACTTGCGGCCCGGCACGAGCGAGGTGGTCCGGCCCGAGACGTACGCCGGGGTGCCGGTGTAGCTGGTCTCCTCGAGCTGGAGCCCGCCGTCGGGCCCTGCCGAGGTCCAGGACGGCGCGGCAGCCGTGCCGGCCGCGGAGCGCTGGACACTGCGGCCCTGGCTGGTGGCGCCACGCTGGCGAGCCAGGCCGAAGGCGCGGGCCGCGCCCTGCTGCTGCTCCGGGGCGATCGACGTGCGGGGGAGGGCACGCTGGTCGTAGGACTCCTGCGAGGGTCCGTTCTTGATCTCGCCGCTCGACTCGCCGCCCTTCTCGAGCTTCTCCGAGACGAAGGCGAGGGGCAGCCTGTGGTCGCCGAGGGACGGGTGCTTCTCCAGCGCCTCCCGCATCTCGTGCGAGCCGGCGCGTTCGCGCTCTGCTTCGCTCTTGCCGTCCGATCTGGTCAGCGCATACGTCCCTGCGCTGACTCCGACCAGAGCGACGACGGCAACCACGGCGGTGGTGATCCGCCCACGCTTTCCGAGAGACACGGGTACTCCTAGTGCAGCCACGTCGTCGGCCGCGCCCCCGGTCGACTGGCATGGAACCTGTGGCACACGAATGTGGACCGTGGATCAACGTAAACCCGTTGGTCGCTCCTGAGAAGACCCCAAGAAGGGTGGAATGTCGCGAGCGGTGCCGGTCCGAGCCGGTCCTCCTGCTGGACGCCGCACCGCGCCGGAACCGGAGGGCACTAGCGTCTCCCGCATGTTCGCGAAGGTGCTGGTGGCCAACCGGGGCGAGATCGCGGTGCGCGCGTTCCGTGCCGCCACGGAGATGGGCGCCACGACGGTCGCCGTCTTCCCCTACGAGGACCGCGGCTCCGAGCACCGGCTGAAGGCGGACGAGGCCTACGAGATCGGCGAGCGCGGCCACCCGGTGCGGGCCTACCTCGACCCGGAGCTGATCGTCCGCACGGCGGTCCGCGTCGGCGCGGACGCGGTCTACCCGGGCTACGGCTTCCTCTCGGAGAACCCCCAGCTCGCCGAGGCCTGCGCCGCGGCCGGGATCACCTTCGTCGGGCCCACCTCCGAGGTGCTCGAGCTGACCGGCAACAAGGCACGCGCGATCGCGGCGGCGAAGGCGGCCGGGGTGCCGACCCTGCGCTCGGTGGAGCCGAACGACGACGTCGACGCCCTCGTCGCGGCCACGTCGGACCTGCGCTATCCCCTGTTCGTGAAGGCGGTCGCCGGCGGCGGCGGACGTGGCATGCGCCGGGTGGACGAGGAGTCCGACCTGCGCGAGGCGATCGAGATCTGCATGCGCGAGGGCGAGGGCGCGTTCGGCGACTCGACGGTCTTCGTCGAGGAGGCCGTCACCGACCCGCGGCACATCGAGGTGCAGATCCTGGCCGACGCCGGGGGCGAGGTGATCCACCTCTTCGAGCGGGACTGCTCGGTGCAGCGCCGGCACCAGAAGGTGGTCGAGATCGCACCGGCGCCGAACCTGCCGGCCGAGCTGCGCGACCGGATGTGCGCGGACGCCGTGAGGTTCGCCCGCGAGATCGGCTACCGCAACGCGGGCACCGTCGAGTTCCTGCTCGACCCCGACGGCAGCTACGTGTTCATCGAGATGAACCCGCGGATCCAGGTCGAGCACACGGTCACCGAGGAGGTGACCGACGTCGACCTGGTGCAGTCGCAGATGCGGATCGCGTCCGGGGAGACCCTCGCCGACCTCGGGCTCTCCCAGGACTCGGTGTCCCTGCGCGGCGCCGCGCTCCAGTGCCGGATCACGACCGAGGACCCCGCCAACGGCTTCCGCCCCGACACCGGCAAGATCACGACGTACCGCTCCCCGGGTGGCGCCGGCGTCCGTCTCGACGGCGGTACGACGTACACCGGGGCCGAGATCTCCGCGCACTTCGACTCGATGCTGGCCAAGCTCACGTGTCGCGGTTCGTCCTTCGAGAAGGCGGTGCAGCGGGCCAGGCGGGCGCTGGCGGAGTTCCGGATCCGCGGTGTCTCCACCAACATCGCGTTCCTCGAGGCGCTGCTCAGCGAGCCGGACTTCGTGGCCGGGCGGCTGACCACCAGCTTCATCGACCAGCACCCGCAGCTGCTCAACGCCCGCGCCAGCGCCGACCGCGGCACCCGGCTGCTGAACTGGCTGGCCGAGGTCACGGTCAACCAGCCGCACGGCAAGGCGCCGGTGTCGGTCGACCCGGCCAGCAAGCTGCCCGTGCTCGACGTCGCGGTCCCGGCGCCGGACGGCACCCGCCAGCAGCTGCTCGCGCTCGGTCCGGAGGGCTTCGCCCGGCAGCTCCGCGAGCAGACCCGGGTCGCGGTCACGGACACCACGTTCCGTGACGCGCACCAGTCGCTGCTCGCCACCCGGGTGCGGACGCGCGACCTGCTCACGGTCTCGGGGCACGTCGCCCGGCTGACGCCCGAGCTGTGGAGCCTCGAGGCGCTGGGGTGGCGCGACGTACGACGTGGCGCTGCGCTTCCTGACCGAGGACCCGTGGGAGCGGCTCGCCCGGCTGCGGCAGGCGGTGCCCAACATCTGCCTGCAGATGCTGCTGCGCGGGCGCAACACCGTCGGCTACACGCCGTACCCGACGGCGGTGACGAACGCGTTCGTGCAGGAGGCCGCCGAGACCGGCATCGACGTGTTCCGGATCTTCGACGCGCTCAACGACGTCGAGCAGATGCGCCCCGCGATCGAGGCGGTGCGAGCGACCGGCACCTCCGTCGCCGAGGTCGCCCTCTGCTACACCGGAGACCTCTCCAGCCCCGACGAGACGCTCTACACCCTCGACTACTACCTCGACCTCGCGGACCGGATCGTCGACGCCGGTGCGCACGTGCTGGCGATCAAGGACATGGCCGGGCTGCTCCGCGCCCCGGCGGCACGCACCCTGGTCGCCGCGCTGCGCGAGCGCTTCGACCTCCCCGTGCACCTGCACACGCACGACACCCCCGGTGGACAGCTCGCCACGCTGCTCGCGGCGATCGACGCCGGCGTCGACGCGGTCGACGCGTGCACCGCCTCGATGGCCGGGACGACGAGCCAGCCGGCCCTGTCCGCCCTGGTCGCGACCACGGACCACTCCGAGCGCGAGACCGGCCTGGATCTCGACGCGGTGTGCTCGCTGGAGCCGTACTGGGAGGCCACGCGTCGCGTCTACGCGCCGTTCGAGAGCGGCCTGCCGTCGCCCACCGGACGCGTCTACACCCACGAGATCCCCGGAGGTCAGCTGTCGAACCTCCGGCAGCAGGCGATCGCGCTCGGCCTCGGCGAGAAGTTCGAGCAGATCGAGGACATGTACGCCGCCGCCAACGACATCCTCGGCAACGTGGTGAAGGTGACCCCGAGCTCGAAGGTGGTCGGCGACCTGGCCCTGCACCTGGTCGCGGTCGGTGCCGACCCGGCCGAGTTCGAGGAGAACCCCGCGACGTTCGACATCCCCGACTCCGTGGTCGGCTTCCTCAACGGCGAG